>NZ_JAAKEN010000024.1 GCF_011039175.1 Slackia sp. ZJ119 | reverse complement strand
GCGCCGGAGCGGGGCCGCTGCGCGACGACCTTTCTTCACAATACTTCTCCGCGCCGCGGCCCGAAGCGCCCGGGAGCAGGGGACGGCCTGGACAACCGCCCCTCCCCGGGCATCCTTGCGTCTTGGGGCCTTTCGTGCGAAGGGGCTTGCGGGAACCGCCGTCGCAGGTCGTGGGACGGCGCTTTCGCCGTGGCGGCTTCATACCGCCCTCCCAGACGGCCAAACCAGGTTGATTCAGCGGCACTGCAGGCTGCTTTCACGGTTGAGTTAGCGGCATCCTGGCATATGATCTTGGTTGAGTTAGCGGCACTTTCGCAGAAAGGCCTGGTACAGAACGAGCGAGACGCTCTGCTTCGATGCAGCCGTCTACGTTCCTGCGCACAAAAACAGCTCTGGCGTCCACCGTTGTGGCAGGGAAGATGAAAAAAGTGTCCACGAAGCTTGACCAGTGCAGCCGCTTCGGCCGCTTCAGCCAGTTTTCGAAAAACACGGTTGAACTTCCTCGAAAAACACGGTTCAATATATTCGCCCTCGTAAACCGCCTAGCGGAAGGATGCCCATGGCTGCTTACACCCATCTCCGTCCAGAAGGATACCGGCCGCGTCATGTCGACGCTTTGGTGGAGCGGCGGCTCAAGGCCTTCGGGGCCGTCGAGATCCAAGGCACGCGGTGGTCGGGGAAGTCGTGGACGGCGTCTGCCTTCGCCGAAAGCATCACCCGCGTCGACGAGGGCGTCGACTTGTACGAAGAGGATCCGAGGCTGGCCATGCTGGGCCAACAGCCGCACGCTATCGACGAATGGCAGGACGTGCCCGCCATCTGGAATCGCGTTCGCCACGACGTGGACGATTCGGGAAACAGGCCCGGACAGTACATCCTCACCGGCTCGTCTTCGCCCGGCGGCTCCAAGGAAAGGCACAGCGGTGCCGGAAGAATATCGCGAATACGCATGAGGACCATGACCTTGGCCGAGCAAGGGCTTTCTGCGCAGACCGTGTCCCTTGCCCGATTGTTCGACGGCGACTTCGAGCCGTGCGCCTCCGAATTCGGCCTCGTCGACTACGCTCGCGCCATCTGCCGCGGAGGATGGCCCGCCTTGCTCGAAGCGTCCGACGAGCGTGCGCAGGAGACCGTCGACGAATACCTCGACCTTCTTTTCAGCGAGAGCATGCGAAAGCTCGGCCGGGACCCGGTTCTCTCACGGCGCATCGCCGTCGCGCTCGCGCGGAACCTCGGCACGAGCGCGACGCTCAAAACGCTCTGCGCAGACGCCGCGGCCGGAGACGTCGCACCTGCCGAGGAAACCGTCTCGAAGTACCTCTCAGGCTTCTCTCAGAACTTCTTCTTGGACGAGCTTCCCGGATGGGATGCCCCCGTGAAGTCGCGCTCGCGGGTCCGCACGAAGCCGAAGCGATACCTCGACGACCCCTCGATGGCCGTTTCGCTTCTTTCGCTGAGCCCTCAACGCCTGCTTCAGGAAGGGCAGCTGTTCGGCGCTCTCTTCGAGTCTCTCTGCTATCACGACGTCGCCGTGTACGCAAGTCTCTTGCCCGGAGCGGGCGCGTCGCCTGTGAGCTATTACGCCGATGCGGACGGTTTGGAGGTGGACCTGATCATCGAGCTTCGCGACGGCAGATGGGCCGCGCTGGAGATCAAGCTCGGGGAATCGAAGGTCGCCAGCGCGGCGAAAAACCTCGGCAGGCTCAAATCGAAAGTCGCCGCCAACCCTGTCGCACGCAACAGGGCCCCGGAGTTCATGGCCGTGCTCGTGGGCGCTGCGCCCTATGCGCGGCAACGAAAGGAAGACGGCGTCTACGTGCTGCCGCTCGCCACGCTCACCGCATGACTCCAACAAGGCCGCATCTGCGCATCCGATCGGAAGACGACTCGGGCCTCCCCCGATTGCAGGGAGAAGCTGCCAGAAACGGCGTCCTGCAGGGTTGAAGAACCGACGCAGCGCCTGACTCCTGGCTTCACCCATGCTGTGGGGAGGTTGGGAGTTATATATGATTAGAACGCTAATACTTTTAGTCGTTGCTGCGAAGTTGTGGGACGGCGGTTCCGCCGCGGCGGCTTCGCCTCGACGCGTCGTCGGCCTGAGCCAAGGTCTCAGGCCTCCTTTGGCTTGACCTCGGCTGCGCCGCCGCGGCGAAACCGCCTGCCGCGGGGTCGCTTGGGGCTGCACGTGGTCAAAACACCCAAGTTGGACCGAATTCTTGGCCCCTCTTGGTCAAAAAGGGTCGATTGGACCGAGGCGTTTCCGCCCGCTCGTGCGGAAACCTTAGCGTTGCGTTCCGCCGACCAGGGGTTTTGCGAGGCTGGCGCTGGACGTGCGGACGTGCGGGCCCGGTTTTGCCCCGATTTGCCGGAAACGCCTCGGTCCAACTTGGGCGTTTTGACCACGGCCCCCTGAAAACTCGGTCCAACCAGGGCCGTTTGACCATTGCCTTTGGAAGCCGCCGCCCGAAGTCGTTGGACGGCGCTTTCGCCGCGGCGGCCCCGCTTTGACGCGTCGGCTTCTCGAGCCAATGGGTCCGGGGGCCTTTGGCTGGGCCTCGGCTTCTTTCGGAGGCCGTCGTCGCGAAGTCGTTGGACGGCGCTTTCGCCGCGACGGCTTCGCCTCGACGCGTCGGCGGGTCCCCGAAGGGCCCGGAATAGGCAGGGGGAGGGCCCATGCTCAAACAGTCCTCGCTCGGCGGAAATGTCCACTGGACATTTCCGTTCGCTGTGGAACTGCGCGTGGACCCTCCCCCTGCCGATTCCGGGGGTCCGGCTTCCAGACGCGGCTGCGCCGGCGCGGCGGAACCGCCTGCCGCGGGGCGGAACAGGCCTGCCGGCGTGCCGGAGACCCCGTCCCGCCTGTCGCCTGGCGAAAGCCCGAGAAGCGCGGAAGGTCGCCGGCGGGAGCGCCTGCCGCGGGGCCGTCGGGGCTGCGGCAGGTTGTGGAGAAAGCGTAAAGATCCGTTGCTGGTTGCGAAACGTCTGCGACACTGGCAGGCGCACTGTATTGTGAACCCACTAAGAAAGGTCAGATATGTCGAAGATCACTCTTTCGAAAAAGACCTACGGGGGGGGGGCAAGGTTCTTAGCCTGATCCTTGCTGGAACCCTTGCGTTAGGCATGACCCCGGCCGCCGCCCTGTCTCAAGCGGCGCTGGATGTTACTCCCGCTTATGCGTCGGGTGCTGCAGACGGATCTTCTAAAGAAAACGCCATCCCTCTCACTTCATCAACGATCGGGATTCCCGAAGTGGGAACCGTTCCCGAAGGTGGCACTGATGGTGGCTGGAGCGACGTTTCCGTTAAGTTTCCAACTGATCGCACTTTCACCTATTCCTCAACTGCTTCTTCTCAGGTTCCGACGAGCACTAATGCCGTTGCGTATGTCAAGTACACCTACTATGAAGATAACACTGAAAAGACTCGGTGGTATGAGGTTGCGGGCAGGGATTTGACTCCTGTCTATAAGCTTGGCACCGCGCCTATAGATGATCCTAAGAATGCCGGGACTTATACGTTGAGCTATACGCTCGCTGATGAAAAATTAGGCACTTCAAGCACTGAAACCAACTCGGCGTATATTGGGTTGAAAGCGGTCCAGGACGCGCTTGTGGCAACGGAGGGTGCCCCTTCTACGACCTTCGAGATCCAAAAAGCCAAGGCGACGGTCACCCTTGCTGAGGGCATCGTCGGCGTGAGCACGGTGGCCAGCCTGAGCGAGGGCAACCAGGCGAACACGGTGACACCTGCCGTTGGTGAGGCTGTTACCGATAACTACGCCTTCGCATACGGCACGAAGAACTCCGACAATGTCTCTCTCGTCGACTCCGCCACTGGCACGATCTACGTGACCGCCGGCGTGGTGCCGGTCACCATCACCGTCGCGAACGAGAAGGACAACTACGACCTCTTCGTCGGCAACAGCACGACCCCGCTCGCCGGCACGCCTGGCGACACTGGCAAGACGAACTACATCGCCCAGGCGGCCATCAAGGATTCGACGTACGCAGTAGCTACGAAGAGCGGCAACACTGGCGTAAAGCCCACTTTAGGCAATACCGCTCTCGACGTGCCGTACTCGGCTACTGGCATCGACGCCGATGTGAAGAGCGGCATTTCGGTCCAAAACGGCACCACTCCGGTTAACTCCTGGACGGTCAAGTACCTGGACGACAAGGGCAGCGCCCTCGTCGACTCGAAGGGCGAGCCGGCCGCGCCGACGGCCCCCGGCAAGTACGAGGCCCAGGTCAAGATCGGCGACAAGGTGGTCGGGACCGTCCCGGTGACGGTGTACGTGGACCTGTCCACGATGGTCTCCTCGCAGGCTACGACTGGCGGTGAAGTGACCGAGAAGATCATGACCGTCCTGGTCGACGGCCGCTATCCTGACTGGGTCAAGATCGCCTACGAAGAGGGCATGAACGCCGACAAGGCCCTCGCCGCCATCGAGGACGGCATGACCATCACCCTCAAGGACGCCGACGGCAAGGACGCGCCTGTCGCCTTCACGGGCAACTTCGTGCTGCGCAGCAGCGAGTTCACCGCCGGCGACCAGGCCAACAACGTGGCGACGCTGCAGCCCGCCTCCGACAGCACCATCTACCGCGGCAGCCTTCCCATCAAGTACTCCTACGGCGCCGACCTGCCCGCCGTCTCGCTGAACAAGGCGAGCGAGACCTACAACGGCAGCGGTGCAAGCAACGGCTATGTGGTCAAAGAGCTGATCAAGTTCGCGTCGTCCACGAAGCCGACTGTCGGGACGGATTGCAACGTCACTGCGACGCTCATGAACGGCGGCGAGCCCGCGCTCGACGCCGACGGGGACCCTATCGTTGCAACGAACGACGATAGGATCACCGAGGCCGGCACCTACAAGATCGAGGTGGCCTCTGCGGGCACCACGTTCGTCGGCAAGTCCGAGCCGATGACCTTCACCATCGACCCGCTGCCGGTGAGCTATGGCGGCAAGACCAGCAACGTCACGCTCAGCTACGGTAGCGAGCTGACCCAGGCGGCTGACAAGAGCTACTCCGCTACCTTCACCGGCGGGTCTATCGAGCCCGACGCCACCGTTGAGGTGAAGATCGGCACCGCTAATGTTTCGGTTGCTGAGACGACCGATCCTAAGGACCCGAAGGACTACACCGTCGCCTACGGCGAGAACACCAACGTCGCACAGGGCGGCACCATCACCTACACCTTCTCGGGCAACTACTCCGGCGAATTCACGGTCCCGTTCTCCATCACGCCGGCCTCCCTGCTCGACCTGCGCGCGACGGTGAAAGCTGCCAACCAGCTGGAGTCCGAGTTCAAGAACACCGTGGTTGACCCGAAGGTCAGCTACACCGTCGGCAGCGGTCCGGGCGCCAAGACCGTCA
Organism: Slackia sp. ZJ119; assembly: GCF_011039175.1. Taxonomy (GTDB): domain Bacteria; phylum Actinomycetota; class Coriobacteriia; order Coriobacteriales; family Eggerthellaceae; genus Xiamenia. Next base: position 29,488 of record NZ_JAAKEN010000024.1, on the reverse strand, counting down.
ACCTGGTCGAAGGCGTCGACTACACCATCGTCGGCCCGACGAAGTCCGGCAACCAGAACGGCGTCGCCGACGGCACGCGCTACGCCTTCACTGTCAAGGGCATGGGCAACTACTCCGACGCGGCCTCTGCCGTGGTTCCGGGCGAGTTCCTGGTGACGGACAAGACCATTGAGGGCATGTACGACGTCGTTGTCAAAGAGGGCAGCGTGTACGATTCGGACGAGCCTGCGACGCCCGATTTTAAGGTTTACCTCAAGGGCAGCACGACGGATGAGGCGCCCGCTTCGAACTACTCGTTCAGCTGGGAGAACAACGAGAACGCCACGACCGAGGACGCTCCGGCCTACCTCGTGATCAACGGCGCGGGCCAGTACGCCGGCCAGATCAAGGTTCCGTTCCAGATCGCGCCGCTCGAGCTCTCCGACGCCTCGAACGTGAAGGGCTCCGTGAAGCTCACCGGCGCCGAGGGTCTGGTGTACAACGGCAAGGAGCAGGTACCGACCGTCTCCATCAAGGACTCTGCGATCACGCCGGTCAACAAGGGCTACGATGACGGCGCGATCGACCTGAAGGAGATCGCCGACGACGTCACGTTCGGCCATGAGGGCGGCGTCAACGCCGGCACGTCCTACGTGACCATCGTGCCCAAGAACGGCAACTTCACCGGCCAGGTGAAGGTCCCCTACGAGATCGCCCCGGCCGAGCTGAAGGCCGACAACGTGGCCGTCGCCGCGTCCACGGCCCCCGGCGCCGACGCGGCCGTGTCCGTGACGTTCGGCGACGCTGCGCTCGCCGCCGGCACCGACTACACGGTGGCCACGGAAGGCACGCTTCCGGGCAAGGTCAAGGCCACCGTCACCGGCACGGGCAACTTCACCGGCACGGTCGAGAAGGAGGCGGCGGTCCTCTACGACGTCGCCAAGGCCGACGTCTCGGCCGCCGACGCCGTCTACAACGGCAAGGCCCAGACGCCCAAGGTCGAGGTCGGCTACACGGCAGACGGCAAGAAGGTCGTCGTTCCGGCGGACGCCTACGCCGTGTCGGTCCCGGGCGGCGCCTCGAACGCCGGCACCTACCAGGTGACGGTGACGGGCAAGGCCTCCGAGGGCTGGACGGGCGAGAAGACGGTCGACTTCGTGATCAAGCCGGCCGCCGTGACCGCCAAGCCGCAGGTGTCCTACGACGCCGCCGGCCTGCCGGTCGTCACGGTCCCGGGCCTGTCCTCCAACGACTTCACGTACAAGGCCGACCCGGCGACCAAGACCATCACGGTCACCTACAAGGGCAACTACGCCGGCACGGCGACCGTCGCCTACGCGCCGACCGCGAAGCCCGTGGCTCCCGCCAAGCCCGCCGCCGGCAAGACCGGCTGGGTCGGCTCCGGCAACGACTGGGCCTACTACGAGGACGGCCAGGCCGTCAAGGGCCAGTGGAAGTTCATCGACGGCGCCTGGTACCACTTCGAGGCGAACGGCAAGATGACCAACACCCGGTGGCTCCAGGACGGCGGCGAGTGGTACCTCTTGAACCAGTCCCACAAGGGCCAGTACGGGGCCATGCTCACCGGCTGGCAGAAGGTCGGAGGCGACTGGTACTACATGGACAAGTCCGGCGCCATGCAGTCCGGCTGGGCCAAGGTCAAGGGCGAGTGGTACCTGCTCAACACCTCCCACGACGGCACCTTCGGAAAGATGCTCACCGGCTGGCAGCAGGTCGGCGGCAAGTGGTACTACATGGACGCCTCCGGCGCCATGGCCGAAAACGAGTGGGTCGGCCGCTACTGGGTCAACGGCTCCGGCGTGTGGACGGCCACCCGCTAGGCAGCCGCTAGGCCGACCGCCTGACGCCTCCCCGAGGCCGAGGTCCGGGGCTTCCGCCCCGGCCCCAGGCCCGGCGGCAGGGGTCCGGGATTCTTCCCGCGCCCTGCCGCCGGGCCCCTCGGGGGAGCCGCCTCCCTGGGAGCCGGGGACCTGGGCTTTGCTCTACGCCCTCGGCCTTGATGCCGGAGTCGGGGCTCGGCTTCGACTCTCGGCTTCTGCGGCCGGGACCGGGCCTTCGGCCCCGTTCCCGGCCGCCCGGGGAGGCGCCGCCGCGAGGCGGCCCGCGGGGGCGCCTGCTGGCGCTTTCGAGCAGCCGCCCCCGTGGGCCGCCGGCCCACGGACGAGACGAGGCCGCCGGGCGGGACCCCGGACGGCCCGACGCACCGCCCTCGCCCAGGGACAACCTTTCTGATTCGCCCGGGGCGGGGCCCGGACGCCGGCTCCTTTCACACACCGCCGGCGCCGGAAGACGCCGCCGCGCGACGACCTTTCTTCACAACATTCCTTCGCGCCGCGGCCCAAAGCGCCCGGGAGCAGGGGACGGCCTGGACAACCGCCCCCTCCCCGGGCATCCTTGCATTCTCGGCCCCTTCCGCCCGAAGGGGCCTCGACGCTCTCCCCCCTTCGCGTCTCAGCCTCTTCTCCTGCCGATTTCGGGACCGCGGCCCTCAAGCTGGAGTTCGCCCCGCATCAGGCGGTTCCGCCGCGGCGGCGCAGCCGAGGTCAAGCCAAAGGAGGCCTGAGACCTTGGCTCAGGCCGACGACGCGTCGAGGCGAAGCCGCCACGGCGAAAGCGCCGTCCGACGGCTCTGGGCGGCACTTTCGCCGCCGACTTCGTGCTCCCGTCCCCCCAGGCAACCAACCCAGGGTGATTCAGCGGCGCTTCAAACAGGTTTGCGGTTGAGCGGCGCGAAGGGGAGAAGCGAGCCCTTCTAGCCTTCCAGCAGGGCGTCGGCGTAGATGCTGCGCGAGACGGCGCAGATGCGCTGGCCGCCTTTCAGGCGGATGCGGTCGATTTTCAGCTTCAGGCGGCCGGCGGTTTCCAAGTCGGCGCTGGTGAAGTAGGAAAGCACCAGGTCACGGCCTGCTTTGCCCGCCAGCGCGTACATGCGGCGCAGGTCGGTCGCGCGGGTGCGCTCCTGTTTGTCGAGCGGCATTTCGGCCAGGTCGAAGTATTCGCGCACCGGGACGAAGCCGTTCACGAATCCGGCGATGACCAGCACGTCGGGCGACAGGCCTGCCGCCTGGTCGAACGGCACCAGGGCGACGGCCGACCTGGCGTCGATGGCGGGCTCGAGGGTGCGCGTGCGGGCGCGTGCGGCCATGGACGGCGCGTCGACGTCGTCTGCAGCCAGGCACAGCCCGCGCAAAACGGCCGGCGCGGCCTCGTCGCGTCCGGTGACGGCGGCGGCTATGGCGTCCAGCAGCGCTTCGCCTTTGAGCCCTGCCAGCTGCGACAACAGCGCTTGGGCCTGGCCGTAGGCTTCTGCCACGCGCTGGGCTCCCACGAAGGCCTGTTCGCTGCGCGACGGGTCTGCCACAAGCGTTGCAAGCGCCGCCACGTCGTCGACGATTCCTGCGGACGCGGACGATTCCCGCATCGCTGCGAACGCCGCGCTGTTTGCCAGGTGGTCGCCAAAGCCGCACCAGCAGCGCCAGGCCACGGCATCGGTCGGGTCGGCGACCAGGTTCAGCAGCGTGACCATGCGGGCGGCCTCGCTGCGGGCGAAGTCGCGGACGTCGCCTTTGACCGGCTGGGCGTGCGGCAGCGCTGCGGTTGCGACGCTTCGCTCGTCAAGCGCACGGGCAATCGCTCGGGTCCACAGGGCGTTGGGCGTGGCCACGACGATGGACTCCGGCGCGACCCCTGCGTCCAGGGCGGCAACGACGCGGTCGGCCACGGCGGAAAACTCGGCCAGCGGGTCGTCGCACGCCAGCGCCTCGACCGTGCCGGCCGGCGCTTCGCCGGCTGAGTGCGCGTGCGCGGTTGCAAGCGCATCGTCGCTGTTCAGACGGGCAAGCGCATCGCAAACCGCCGTTGCGCGGCGGCATGCGCCAAGCTCTCTGGCGTCGGCTTCGGGGAAGCGCTCCAAGAACTCTTCCAGTCCTTTCGCATATGGGTACGAATCGAACGCTTCGACGCAGGCGTCCTCGCAGCCGGCCACCGTGATCGATTCGGCCGCCACCGCTTCTGCGAGCAGCTGCGACGCGCGGCTCAGGTCTTGGTAGTCGTCGACCAGCACGTGGGCATACCTTGGCGCGGCGTCCGGCGCCGTGCGCAGGAACCGCACGGCGAAATTTGCCGCTTCCGGTTCAAGCATGCCCTGGCAGTATGCAAGGTTTTCTTTCAGCAGGGTGTGGACTTCGGTCTCTTCGCCGGCGAGCAGCCACGCGGGGTCGTCGTCGGCCATTTCGGTCCAGGACCGGTAGAAGAACTTGAGCATTTCGCGCAGACGCCTCGGGCGCAGCCCGCTCACCTTCATGTCCTCCATCAGGAAGGACTCTTCGAAGGCGACGAGCAGGCGGGCGCGGCGCCCTGTGAAGGCCTCGGCTTCGGGCGGCGCCAGCACGCGCAGCGCCAGGGCGCGGGCAGTCGTTGCGGCCACGGCGTCGGCGTGCGGGGCGCCGGTGGCGGCAAGGCGGCGTGAAAAGGCGGCGGCTGCGGTCGGCGTGGCGCAGACCGCCAGCACGCTTGTTGGGTCGACGCCGGCTTCAAGCAGGCTGGCGACGCGCTTGACCAGGTGTTCCGTCTTTCCGCATCCGGGCGCACCGACGATGCGCGTCGCTTTCAAAGCAGGTGAGGGGGCGGCCATGGCAACAGATCCTTTCATGACGGGCATAATGCGCCTTTACCTTATTATAGGGAGGTTGCGCCGCCTTGGCGACAAAACGGCTCGCGGGGAAGGCAAGAGAGAGGGGTTCCTGCTCATGCCTTCCTTCGGAAAAGCGCCAAACCGACCGCCAAAGATCATCCCTCGTAGATGGCTTCTGCGTCAACGAGGCGCACCCGCCCGCCTGCTTTCGCCTGCGTCCCCTTCGACGTCGGCCTTTTCGTGAACAGGTACAGCCAGCTGTGTTCGTAGCCTTTGATCAGGCCTTCTCTCTCGGATAGGCTTTGCAGCGCCGCCGATTCGTCGAAGTCGTTGCGCCACTTGCACTCGCCGAGCAGGATTGCCTTGTCCTGTGCGTCTGCTGCAACGACGTCGATGTCGGTCTGTTCGCGCTTGGCGGGATTTGCGCCCCACCAGCTGCCGAAAGCCGTTGCCAGAAACGGCAAGCCTTCCCGACGGTTGACCCGCTGGAGCCACTGCAGGCAGACCGATTCGAACAGTTTGCCCTCGTAAGCGGACAATGCCTCGCCCTGGGCCCTCTTCCGGGCCACGGCTGGGCCGGCTCCGGCTTCGATGGCGCCCATGTTCGGCCCCACAAAACGGTACCAATAGGCGAAGAACGGGTCGTTGATCCGATACAGTCCTTTCTTCGACCGTTGCGGATCGTCGCCAAAGGGCACGTCGCGTATCACAAGCCCCAGGTCTTCCAGGGTTTTCAGGTACTTTCCTGCCGTCGACGCCTCTACTCCTGATGCCTCTGCGATGCGTTTGGGTTTCGTGGCGCCGGCTGCAACGGCGTAGAGGATCGAGTTGTACAGCGAAGGTTCGCGCAATTCTTGGCGCGACAGCATGAGCGGTTCTTCGTAGAGGATTCCCGATTTCGAGAAGAGCAGCTCTTCCACGTTTTCTGTGTAAGAGGCCGACGAATCGATCTGCGCCAGATAATACGGAGTTCCGCCGAACGTCGCATAGTAGCGCAGCAACTCGTCCGGATGGTTTTCCGCAGAAACCATGGCGGCGGCCTCGCAGTAGTCAAACGGCTGAAGCTTCATTTGCGCGGTGCGCCGGCCGTACAGCGGGCTTTTGCTTCCCAGCACCTTGCTTTCCATGAAACCTTCGTTGCTGCCGCTGAGCACGACCAGCACGTTCGAGAGCAGAAGCTCGTGGTCGATGGCGACCTGCAGGGTTGACGGCAGCGATGGGTCGGTGGTCGCGGCGTAAGGAAACTCGTCGAACACGAGCAGCACCGGCCGGTCGACGTTGCGCGTTTGCTCCGCCAAAAACGTAAAGGCCGCAGCCCATGAACCGAATGCCGTCAAGGCGGATGCAGGGTTGAAGAACTGAAACAGCGTCTGAGAGAACTCCTTCAAATTGAGCGACGAGCTTTGCTCCTTGGCCGTGAAGAAGATGGTGGGTTTGTTGGCAGAAAACCTTTTGAGCAGGGTCGTCTTGCCGATGCGGCGGCGACCGTAGAGGACAAGCATCTGGAAGCCGCCCTTGCGGTAAAGCCTTTCCATGGCTTCCAGCTCGTTTTCGCGACCGACGAACATGGCGCCTCCTTTGCAGAAGTCTTTCTCATGGGTATATTACTCGTAAGTAAGACTTTGTGCAACGGCGCCTGCGCGAGCGGTGCAGGCAGGAGGGTTGTGCGCGGGCGGGAAGGTGGGCTATACTCGGGCGTCGCAAGGGGAAGAGGAGAAAGTGAGGGGCGCATATGCCTTCGATCGACCGTTTTCTCGGCCTTCTCGAACAGCTTCAGAGCGCCGACATTTCCGTCAACCAGCAGCGCTGCGCCGTCGTGCGGCATCGCAACGCCAGCTGCATGCGGTGCGCCGAGGCGTGCACGTCGGAGTGCATCAGCTATGACGACGACGAGGGGATTCGCATCGCGCCTGAGCGCTGCATTGGCTGCGGAACGTGCGCGACCGTGTGTCCGACCTGCGCCTTAGAGGCGCACAACCCCACCGACAAAGAGCTTTTGACCGAATGTTTGAACGTCGCGCAGGCGGCGGGCGGGCGCGTGGTCGTCGCCTGCGAGCGGCTGCTGCAGCAGGCGGCAGGGCTTTACGACCCCGGCAAGGTGGCAAGCGTGACGTGCCTCGGGCGCGTGGAAGAGGCGCTGCTCGTGTCGATGGCGGCGTTCGAGGTGGAAGCGGTCGTGCTCGTCGACGCCTTGTGCGACGGCTGCGAGCATGACAGCGGGCGGGTGACGGCGGAATGGGTGGCCGAAAACGCCCAGGTGCTGCTGGACGTGTGGCACAGCCCGATGGAGCTGAAGCTGGCCGCGAAGCTGCCCCGTGCGGTGAAGCTGGACCGGGCGGATGCGGGCTACGACGTCGGCCGGCGCGAGTTTTTCACGAACGTGAAGGAAGAAACGAAGGCGGCGGCCCAGACCACGGCCGAATTTGCAGTGAAAGACGCTCTGGGCGTGGAAGAGGCGGCGCCTCCGCGCTACGTGAAGGTGGGCGCCGACGGCACGCTGCCGCACCACGTGCCGGGACGGCGCGGGCAGCTGCTGCGTGCGCTGAAGATGCTGGGCGAGCCCGACGACGAGATGATCGGCACGCGGCTGTGGGGCCACGTGATCATCGACGCCGACGCGTGCACTTCGTGCCAGATGTGCGCGACGTTCTGCCCGACCGGGGCGCTGCGAAAGTTTTCCGAGGCAGACGGCACGTTCGGCGTGGGCCATGCGCCGTCAAAATGCGTGAAGTGCCGCGTGTGCGAAGACATTTGCCCGCCTGGCGCCATTTCCGTCTCCGACGAGGTGTTCGCGGTTGACCTGCTGCGCGGCGTCGTCGAGCGCCACGAGATGCGCCCTCGCAAAAACCAGCAGGGCCCGCATCAGATTCTGCACTCCATGCGCGGCATGCTGAAGTGCGACCAGGTTTACGAAGGGTAGGGTAATGCTGACTGGACAAGTCAGCATTGCCTCATAGGGGCAAAACCAGGTCCGTTTCGGGGCCTGCAAGGGGCCGCCGCCATGCGGTCCTTCTGCGTTTTGCCGCACGCTCGCTCTTGCGCGTTTTTCCGACGGAAATACTCGGATTTTTCGGCCGTTGCGGGCGGCTTTCCGTATAATGGAGCGTCATTGCAGCAAGACGGCCCGACGTGGCCGAACCGGCCGAAGGGAGCCGACATGTTTGGAGACAACCTCGAGCGCATCGTGCGCGACATCGAGAAAAACTACGAGGCCGACGAGATCTTCTTCACGAAGCCGGGGCGCCGCTTCCCGAGCCGCCGGTCCATCGAATGGGTCATCAAGGAGCTGCGGCGCGTGATGTTCCCGGGCTATTTCGGCGAAGAGATGCTCTCGCCGCAAACGAGCCCCGCGTACTTCATCGGCGAAACGTTGATGCAGATAGAGCGCGTGCTGCGCGACCAGCTGATCCTCGCTTTGGCCTACACCGCCCCCGAGCGCGACCTGGCGCAGGGCGATCCGTGCGACGGCGTCATGCCGCCGGGCGTGTGCGAGCGGGCGAGCGAGGTGTGCGCCGTGTTCTTCGACGCGCTGCCCGACATCCAGCGCGTGTTGCTCACCGACGTGCAGGCGCTGTTCGAAGGCGACCCGGCCGCCGGCTCGAAGGAAGAGGTCATCTTCACCTACCCCGGCCTGTATGCCATCTACGTCCACCGCATCGCGCATGTGCTGTATGAGCAGGGCGTTCCCATCATTCCGCGCGTCATGACCGAGCTGGCGCATTCCGACACGGGCATCGACATCGGCGCGGGCGCACAGATCGGCGAATACTTCTTCATCGACCACGGCACCGGCGTCGTCATCGGCGAGACCACGGTCATTGGCAACAATGTGAAGATCTACCAGGGCGTAACACTCGGCGCTCTGTCGACGCGCGGCGGCCAGCGCCTCGCCGGCGTGAAGCGCCATCCCACCATCGAGGACAACGTGACCATCTACTCCAACGCGAGCGTGCTCGGCGGCGAGACGGTCATCGGGGAAGGGTCGGTCATCGCAGGCTCGACGTTCGTGACGTTCAGCGTGCCGCCGCATTCGCGCGTGTCGGTGAAAGAGCAAGAGATCACCGTCCGCCGCCCCGACGAGCGCGACTAGGGAAACGCCTAGGGCGGATCGGCCGGAAAAGGAAACGCCCGCCGGAGGGGCGGGCCAGACTCCGAAAAGCAAGCAAGACCGGAGACGTGCGTTTCCGGTCCTGCTTTTTAGGGGGCATGCTTTCGGCTGGCTGGCGGGAGGCCAGGGAACGCGAAGCGCCCGCCAGCGGCTGGCTGGCGGGCGCTTTGGGTGCGTGCGGGTTTCGAGGCGCTTCCTTACAGGCCCGTGCTCACCACGGTGGCGCTTGTCTTCTGCGGCTCGGCGGACGGCGCGTCGGCTTCGGCCGCCTCGTTCGCTGCGGGCGCGACGTCTTTCGCCTTCTTGTCTTCGCCCTTCTTGTGGCCGTATTCCTCGCGGCTCATGACGTCGACGACGTTCACGTCCAGCTCGGACACCAGCAGGCCCGTCATCGCTTGCAGGTCGCCGACGACCACGTCTTTCACCTGGTCGAACACGTCGACGGCCGACTTGCCGTACTCGAGGATGACGTCGAGCTCCACCCGTGCGGTGTTGTCGTCGAGCAGGTCGGCCGACACGCCCTTCGTCAGCGTGTTCGCGCCGAAGCCTTCCTGGATGGTGGAGAAGAGGTTGCCCTTCATGGCCACGATGCCGTCGATGCGGGCGGCGGCGCGGGCGGCGATCTTCTCGACGACGTTGTCGGCGATGGTCAGCTTGTAGACGGGCGTCAGCGGCTCGGGGGCGTTCGCCTCTGCGTCGGCGCCGACCGGTTCGATGGCGGTCACGTCGGGCTCGGTCGTTTTCAGCTCTTCGGTCATGATCGTCCTTTCTTCGTGCGGTGGGGTGGGCCGCAAGCCTTGCTTGCGGAGTGGTGCTTAGCTCAGGCGTTTCAACAGCCGCGCGACGAGCGTGCGCAGAAACGCGTTGCCGTCCTGGTACAGCCCGATGGCGGCGCCGATGGCGACCAGTCCGGCGGCGAGCAGCGTCTGCCAAAACCCGACAAGCAGGATTGCCAAGGCTGCGACCAGGCCGAACGCCGCATACAGCAGCGTATGGAAGCGGCCTTGGGCCATGCGGGAGACGGCCGTGCGCAACGCAGGCCAGACGCTGGGCTTCGCCGGGCTTGCCAGCTCGGCCGGGACGGACGCTGCGTCGCGGTCAGGGGACGGGGACGGCGAAACGTCGCTCATTGCTGGCTCCCTTCGGTCGACATGGTGATGTGGACGACGGGCTTGGCGCCGCCTGTGCCGGCTTCAGCCTCGGCGTCGGAGGCGGGCTCGTCGGCGGCTGCGGGCACGAGGGGCGCCGGCGCCTGGTGCGGCGCCTCCGTTGCATCGGGCGCCGCACCAGGCAGCGCGGCGGGGGCGGGCTCGCTTGGCGCGGCTCCCCGCTCGACGGCCACGGTCATCATTTGCGGCTCGTTCTCGCCGCCTGCGGCCTTGCGGTCGCGCCGGCGCTTCTTCTTGCTTTCGCGGGCGGGTTTTTCGGCCGCAAGGACGGGCTCTTCGGCCATGCGGGCGGCTTCCATCGTTGAGACTTCCGCTGCGCCTTCGCCGGCGAACACGATGTCGACCCGCTTCACGCGTGCGCCCGAAAAGACGTTCAGCCGCTCGCTGACCTGGCGCTGCAGCGTCTGGCCGAGCGAGCTTAGGTCGCCGCGGCTGCCGGGGTCGACCCGCGCGGACACCGAAATGGCCGGATTGCGCCCGTTTTTGATGCGCACGCTGGTCTTTTCAACCTTCAGCGGCGGATGGCTTTCAATGGCGTGGCGCACCGTCGAGGAAATGGCGGTGCGGGTGATGATGACGCTGCCCTGGTCGCGCTTCACTTCCAGCCGCTTGCCGCGTCCGGGCGAGAACAGGCCGACGGCCAGCAGCACGACGGTTCCCAGCGCAATGACGCCAAGCACGGCGTTGTACAGCACGAAAAACCAGCTCATCGAGGCAATGGCGCGGGTGTAGGGCAAAAGCGGGGCGTAGGCGACGTATTCGACCGCCAAAAATCCCACGCCGACGATGAGGGCGAGGGCGAACGCGATCAGGCAGAACCGTTTGAGCTTTCCCATGGCGTCACACCTTTCGGCAGTCTGGGGCGGGCGTCCCGCACAGGCACAACTGGGGACAACTATAGGTGACCCGCCTCGGTTTGCGCTTGGGAACCGCCAAGCGTCACCGGACTTTCAAAAGGGGGATGGGCAACGGTAACGAAAGGCCTCGTCCATCCCCCTTGTGCTGCGGCGCTCGGGAAAGCTGATCGATTAAGTCAGCATTAAGGCGCAGGGCAAGACGGCCTTAATCAGCGTTTCCCTAGGCGTAGATCTCTTTTTCCACGACCAGGTCGTTTTTGATCTTGCCGACCAAACGCTGCAGGGCGTCGACGCAGTTCGGGCGGATGTCGGCGCCGATGAGCACGTACATGATCGAATCGCCCACGGAAAGCTCGCCTTCGTTGAGCCACACGCGCACGTAATAGACGCCCGGCCACGTGAGCGCTTCGGCCACGGCGGCGTCCACGCCTTCCCGGTCGTAGGAAAAGTCGACGCGCACAACGTCGCCGAGCCCTTCAACCCCTTCGCGGACCTGGGCTTTTGGCGTGATGCGCACGACGCCGTTATGCGTCAGGTACATGCCGCACTGCGCGGCGGCCGGGTCGAGCTTCGCCTCGGCGAGCCACTGGTCGATGGACGGTTCGGTGAGGGCCATGGGGCGTCCTTTCTCGCGTTGCTTATCCTCAGATGCGAATGATAGGAGAAGCAGGCTGTAATTCCTACTAGTTTGCTACGAAATTGCTACGAAATACACAGCAGGAGCAAAAGCGGCGGCGAAAGCGCCGGGTGCGCGGGCGCGAGCGGCTGCGGATCGCCCTGCAAAAACGCGTGCGGTGTCGTTGGCGTTTGGCCGAGAAGTAACACGTCGGACACACGAACGCGGCTGCGTCTTGGTACAATACGCAGCCAAAACTTCCGCGAGACAAGGAGCCGCCCATGTCACTGCCCGCATCCGACCGGACGAAAAAAGCCGACAACCGCACGACCATGGAACTGGGCGCCGTGCTGCCTGAAACGGCCGAGGTGAAAGACGACCACCTGTTCGTCGGCGGCGTCGACATGGTGGATCTGGCCCACGAACAGGGCACGGCGCTGTACGTCATCGACGAGGCCGACCTGCGCCACCGCATGGAATCCTACGTCGGCGCTTTCCGCAGCCGCTACGAGAGCTCCGACGTCATCTATGCGTCGAAGGCGTTTCTCAACAAGGAGGTCGCCCGCATCGCCAACCAGGAGGGCCTGTGCTTGGACGTGTCCGGCGGCGGCGAGCTGGCCTGTGCGCTGGCGGCCGGCTTCCCGGCCGAGCGCGTGTTCGTCCACGGCAACAACAAGACCCCGCAGGAGCTGCGCGAGGCTGTTTCTGCCGGCGTGGGCCGCATCGTCGTGGACAGCCGCATCGAACTGGGCCGCGTGTCCCGCATCGCCGGCGAGCTGGGCGTGACGCAGGACATTTACATGCGCATCACGCCGGGCGTGGAAGCCGACACGCACGAATACATCAAGACGGGCTGCGAAGACAGCAAGTTCGGCTTCACGATGCTTGACGACTTCGCTTTCCGCTGCGTGGAAGACGCGCTGGCGGCGCCCAACGTGCGGCTGGCGGGCCTGCACTGCCATATCGGCTCGCAGGTGTTCGCGCTGCACAGTTTCCGCGAGGCTGCCGACGTGATGGTGTCGTTCATGGCACGCATCCGCGACCGTTACGGCTGCACCATCGAAGAGCTCGACCTGGGCGGAGGCTTGGGCATCGCGTATCTGGCCGACGACAAGCCGTCCTCCATTGACGAATTCGCCGAATGCACCACGTCGGCCGTGAAGGAAAGCTGCGAAAAATACGGCCTTGACCTGCCGAGGTTGCTGGTCGAGCCCGGCCGCAGCCTCGTGGCCAACGCAGGAATCACGCTCTACACCGTCGGCATCCTGAAGACGCTGCCCAACATTCGCAAGTACGTGGCCGTCGACGGCGGCATGTCCGACAACATCCGCACGGCGCTCTACCACGCCGACTACGAGCCGACCATCGCGAACAAGGCGGGCCGTCCGCGCACCGAGATCGTCACGCTGTGCGGCAAGCACTGCGAAAGCGGCGACGCCGTGGTCATCGACATGCCGCTGCAAACGCCCGAGCTCGGCGACATCGTGGCGGTGTTCGGCACGGGCGCCTACTGCTACTCGATGTCGAGCAACTACAACGGCCAGCCGCGTCCGGCCATCGTGTTCGTGCGCGACGGACAGGCCCGCGTGACCACCCGCCGCGAAACCTACGAAGACCTCTACGCCCGCGACCTGTAAGCCGGCGGGCCGTGCGGGCAGCGCGGGACGGCGCTTCGAAAACCACTGCCCCGCGCAACCCGCATCATCCGTTCAGCGCACGCTCGCAGGCGGTTTATCAGGGGTTTTCAGGCCTCAAAGCGCGTTTGCGGGTTTATGCGCCAATGCTCGATGGCGAAAACGCTGACGCGGCGCAGCTGCTCGTCGACGGCGTAGTGCAGCGTGAACGGCGTGTCAGGGACTGCGATGGCTCGACAGGGAAACGGCGGCCTGGCTGCTTCGTAGACGGGGTCGTACAAAGCGCCCAGGTCGGGAAAGCTTGCAAGGATGGTTCGATAGCGGTCGATGCGCTCGTACACGCGCTTGCTGGTGACCTCGTTCAGCAAAAAATCGACGACCGCCTGGGCGTATACCACCGTATACGGTTCCATGCGTTACCACCCCTTGGCGGCGCGAATCATCGCATCGGCCTCGCCGGCGTCGAGGCTTTCGCCGTTGGCGATCTGCTCGGCGCCTTGCAAAATGCTTCGATACGTGCGCATTTCCTGTTCGAGCAGGTCGTTGCGAAACTGCATCGCCTCGTCGAAGGCGTGCGCGTCCATGACGACGACGCAGGCCGATCCGTTCCGCGTCAGGTAAAGCGGCTCTTGGCTTTGGGTTATTTCGGCGATCAGGGCGTTTTGGTTGCGGTTGAACTCGGTCAGGGGTTTGATGGCGGGCATACAATCACCTCGCAGCGTATTCGCAGTGAATATGCTGCATATTATGGCAGATTGTCGCAGCCCCGTAAAGGACAAGACGGCAGGCGCGGACGGGCGGCGAAATACGGCGTCTTGGCGGGAAATCTGCCGACGACGGGCCGCTTTGAGGCCCGTCGCCGGCTTCTCGTGCTACAATGATTTGTTCATATGCACACATTGCGTCCAATCCGCGCGGAGAGGACCCGACCATAGAAGGACGTGCCATGTCAAAGGGAACCTACTCGTTCACGACGCCTATTTACTATGTCAACGCAGCGCCGCATCTGGGAACGGCGTACACCACCATCGCCGCCGACACGGTCGCGCGTTACCAGCGCATGAACGGCTACGACGTGGCTTTCGTCACCGGCATGGACGAGCACGGCCAGAAGGTCGCCGACGTGGCCGCCGAACACGGCATGACGCCGCAGGCATGGTGCGACTCGATGGAGCCGGCCTTCCGCGAGGCGTGGGACATGCTGGACATCACCTACACCGACTTCGTGCGCACGAGCGAGGATCGCCAGGCCCGCACGGTGCGCACGTTTTGGCAGGACCTCTACGACAAGGGCTTTTGCTACAAAGGCTCTTACGAGGGCTGGTATTGCGTGCACGAGGAAACGTATTACGCCGAGAGCGACCTGGAGAAGAACGAGGAAGGCGCATATGTGTGCCCCGACTGCAAACGCCCTGTTCAGCAGGCCGGCGGGGAAGAGAACTGGTTCTTCAAGCTTTCCGAGTTCCAACGTCCGCTGCTTGATTTTTACGAGGAGCACCCCGACTTCATCCGTCCCGAAACGCGTCGAAACGAGATCGTTGCGTTCGTGAAAGGCGGCCTGAAAGACCTCTCCATCAGCCGTTCGACGTTCGACTGGGGCGTGCCGCTGCCGTTCGACAAGGGGCACGTCGCCTACGTGTGGGCCGACGCGCTGCTGGCCTACCTGACCGGCATCGGGTACGCCGACCCCGACCGTCCCGGCGAGTTCGACGCCAACTGGCCCATGCAGTACCACTTCGTGGGCAAGGACATCACGCGCTTCCACTGCGTCATCTGGCCCGCCATGCTCATGGCGGCGGGGCTGCCCATCACGCACACGGTGTTCGGCCACGGCTTTTTGCTGACCAAGGGCGAGAAGATGTCGAAGTCGAAGGGCAACGCGCTGCGCCCGGCCGACCTGGTGGGCGTGTTCGGGGTGGACGCGTATCGCTACTATTTCATGAGCGACGTGCAGTTCGGCCACGACGGGTCCATCTCGCTCGAGCGCATGGTGCAGGTGTACAACGCCGATCTGGCGAACACCTGGGGAAACCTGTTCAGCCGCGTGACGAACATGACGAAGAAGTACTTCGACGCGCACGTGCCTGAGGTGGCGCCGTCGTTTGGCGAAGGGGAGCGCGGCGCAGAAAATCCGCTGCGGGAGATGAGCGCGGGGCTGTATGCCGCCTACGACGAGGCGATGGCGCGCGTGGACTTCACGGCGGCGGCACGCGAGGTGATGGCGCTTGCCGAACGCGCGAACCGCTACATCGAAGAAACCGAGCCGTTCCGCCTGGCGAAGGACCCGGAACGCGCCGATGAGCTGGCGTTTGTGATGTACAACCTGCTGGAGGCCATCCGCATCTGTGCGCTTTACCTGGCGCCGTTCGCGCCGAACACGTCGGCCGAGGTGTTTCGGCGCCTGGGGCTGGGCGACGTGACGGAGGTCGTCGACATCGAGGCCGCCACGGCGTGGGGCCAGCTGCCGGCGGGCGGGCCGGTGAGCGTGGGCGATCCGCTGTTCCCGCGCTTGGACACCGACGCGATCGATTTCGACATGGAGTAGCAGGCGTGCCGGCGCAGCGGCGTTGGGGCGGATCGAGAAGGAGCGCAGATGACCGGCAAGGCAGCAGAGGCGAACGCGATGGGGCAGGACGCCGCCGGAGCGGCGGGCGCGGCGAAAGCCGCTGAGGCCGGCGCGGGTGTTGCCGGCGCAGCGGAAGCCGCCGTGGCGGACGCGGCAGCGCCGGACGCGGACCACGTGCCGGTGTTTTCGGACGCGCTGTTTCGCAAGAAGCGCAAGAAGGGGAAGTATTCCCTGGCGCAGCCGCCCGCGCCGCCGCTTGAGGCGCCGGTTGCCGACACGCACGCCCACGTGCACCTGTTGTGGGACCCGGTCGGAGCGCTGGCGTGCGCGGGCGTGTGGAACGTGGGCTTTGTCTGCGACGTGGTGGACACCGTGGAAGACGATCCGGCGGTGTGGGACGCCATGGACGGCTGGCGTGCGCAGGCGGCCGAGCGCCTGGCGGCCTATGCGCAGGCGGCGGCCGAAACCTACGGGGCGGCGGCGCTGCCTCGGAACCTCGGCGCCGCCAAGCCGGGCGCTTCGGCGGGTTCGACCTGCCAGGGCGCAGGCGGCCCGTCTGCGGCTTTGGCCGCACCGGCCGTTCGCTTCATCGCCGGGTGCCACCCCCACAACGCGAAGGACTACGACGATGCGGCCGAAGCGGCGCTGCTTGCCCGTCTGGCCGATCCCCGCGTGGCAGCCCTCGGCGAGATCGGCCTGGACTACCACTACGACTTCTCGCCGCGCGACGTGCAAAAAGACGTCTTCCGCCGCCAGCTGCGCCTTGCGCGAGAGTGCGGCCTGCCGGTGTCGCTGCATCTGCGGGAGGCCCACGACGACGCCTACCGCATTCTTTGCGACGAGGGCTTTCCGCCCGCCGGAACCCTGCTGCACTGCTTCAACCTGGACAAACAGGTGCTCGCGCCGTTTTTGGAGGCCGGCTGCTTCATCGCGTTCGGAGGCCCGGTCACGTTCAAGGCCGCCGACGAGGTGCGCGAGGCGGCCCGCCTGGTGCCGCTTGACCGGCTGCTCACCGAAACGGATTCGCCCTACATGACGCCCGAGCCCATGCGCGGCATGATCTGCGGGCCGGCGCACACCGTCTTCACCGCCGCCCGTCTGGCCGAGGTGTTCGGCTGCGCTTTTGGCGCCGACCGGGAGGCGTTTCTCGAGCGATTGTGGAAAAACGCGCACGACCTGCTTGACCGGCGGCCGACCGCCTGGCAGCTTGCGCACGCGACGTCTGTCTGCGAGGCGCGTCCATGAGGCGGCTTGTGCTGTGCGGCTCGCCTCGCGCCCGGGGCCGCGCGGCCGCTTTGGCGCTGCGGGCGGTCGAAGCGTACGAGCAGGCCGGCGACGAGGCGGGCCTTGTGCTGCTTGCCGAGGCCGTCATCGCGCCATGCACCGGCTGCAACGCATGCAGGCACAACGCAACGATGCCGACGCGCGACGATCTGTACTGCGTCATCGCTGATTCGATGGCGAGGGTTCGCCGCCGGCTCAACGACTGCGACGCGCTCACGGTCGTGTCTCCGGTGTATTTTTCCGGCGTTCCGGCCCAGCTCAAAGCGTTTTACGACCGCTTGCAACCCTATTATTGGAGCAAGTACGAAAAAAGTACCAAACGCCCTGCCGACCTCTTCGTCGTCGGCGAGGGGGGCGATCCGCACGGCTTCGAGCCGCTTGTCAGCGAGACGCGGTCGGCGCTGGCCGTGGCGGGCTTTCGCCTGGAGCGCGTGCATGACTGGGTGGGGCTCGTGCGCGAAGACGGCCGGCTCGACGATGACCGTCCCGTCTTGGAAGGCGGCCGCACCGCAGCGGCGTCCGCTTACTTCAACGAAACGCCGAGCGGCCTGCATCCCACGTACCTGCGCGGCGGGCGAGAGGCGCATCATGGCTGATCAGCGTGTGGTTTTGAACGGGAGCGAGACAAGCGGCGCGGACTTGGGCGCCGCACGGCGTCAAGGGGGCGCCGTGCGTGGCGAAGCGTGCGAGGCGGGCGTCGCCGCGGCGGCGCAGGCCGGCGAGGGCGGTGCGCCTTTGGGGTCTCCGCTGGCGAACCCGAAGACGACCCGCGCTGTGCTTGAGGCGTTCGGGCTTTCCGCAAAGTATGCCCTGGGGCAAAACTTCCTGGTCAACAACGACGTCGTCAAGAAGATCCTCGCGCTTGCCGACGTCTGCCCGGGCGACGTGGTGTTGGAGGTCGGCCCCGGCATCGGCACGCTTGCGCTGGGCCTTCTGCGGGCCGGCGCCCGCGTCGTGGCGGTCGAGCGCGACGACGACCTCGTGCCGGTGCTTGCGCAGACGTGCGGCTCGTTCGCCGACCGCTTCACGCTCATCAGCGGCGATGCCCTCGATCTCACGGACGACCAGCTGCGCCGGGTCGCTGGGGCCAATACGCCGCGCTCGACGGATGCCGAACCTTGCGAAGCTGCCGGCGCACTGCCGCCTTCCGAAGACCGCGCCCTGCCGTCGAAGTTCGTCGCCAACCTGCCCTACGGCGTGGCGGCGACGCTCATTTTGGACTACTTCGAGCGCTTCGACTTTGTGACGTCGGCCACGGTCATGGTGCAAAAGGAGGTGGCCGATCGCATCGCTGCGGCGCCAGGCACGAAGAACTACGGCGCCTATACGGTGAAGCTGCGCCTGTATGCCCAGGTAGAAGGGAAGTTTTTGGTAGGACCTGGAAACTTCATGCCCGCCCCGCACGTCGATTCCGCTGTCGTCCGCCTCGTCCGGCGCCAGCTGTGCGACGAAAAAGGGACACCGGCGTCGCCTGAGGACGTGCGGGCCGCCGCTCTCATGGCCGACGCGGCGTTCGCCAGCCGCCGCAAAACGCTTGCGAACTCGTGCAAGACGTTCTTCAGCGGCCGCGGCACGGCGGGCAAGCATGCAGCCGCCCTGCTCTCCGACGTTTTCGAGGCCGCTGCCATCGATCCGCGCCGCCGCGGAGAGACGCTTGGCTGCGAAGAATTCCTGCGCCTCGGCCAAGCCTATCGCGCCATCGTCGAAGCGTGACCGCAGCCTGCGCACGCCCGGGGCGGCGTGCCGAGCAACGCTGACCAACCTGGGGCGGCTCGCCGCGGAACCGTGAAACGCTGACTGGTGTAGTCAGCGTTTGTGCCCGCAGCCCCGGGCGTGCGTCCTGCGGCCCCAGAGCCGACGCAAGGCCGTCAGACATCACTCAGACGAGCCGCCTTGCGGCCTTGGGGCTGGCGTACGTCCGTCTGGCGCCGCCCTGCGTAACCGGGGCCGATCGGCTTTATTTGGCGTCTTCCTCGCTGCGGCGACGGCGCATGCGCACGACGACGGCCGCGCAGGCGACGGCCGCGAGTGCAGCCACGCCCACCGCAGTCGCTGCGAGCAGCCCCAGCGCATCGCCCGTGGCAGCCAGCGGCGTCGTCTTCGTGTTCACCGTCGAAGCGGGGGCGGGCGTGGAAGCAGACGAGGGCGTCGGGGTTGGAGCCGGCGTTGGCGTCGGTGCCGGCTCCGACGCAGGCGTCGGCGTCGGCACAGGAGTTGGCGCCGGGGCCTCGCCGTACACGCCGAACGGCGAGAGCGAGTCGACCTTCACCGTCGCCTTGCCGTTCGTGACGACGCACGCGAAAGTTTCGCCCTTTGCGCCGGCAGGCAGGTGCGCCACGTTCACGGCCCATCCCTCGTAGCGCTTCCCGACGTCGAACGTCAGCGTCAGCGGCCCCTTGAAGTCGACGGAGTCCTTGGTGTTCTTGTCGCGCAGGTCCACGTCGAGGGCGACGATCCGCTTCTTCCCCTTGCCTGCGAGCTGTGCGAGGGCGCTTTCGGTTTCCTTGTCGACCGCAGCCAGCAGCAGCTCCACGTCGGTCCCTTCCGGAAACTCGCCGGTTGCGCTCACCGTGACGGTCTCGTCGCCCTTGCCGAAGGAGGCGGAGGCGGAATCCTCGACGTATTCCGGCTCGGGCACCGGATTTGCGTATGCCTTGATCGGGAAGTTGTCGAAGTCCATCGTGTCTTCGCCGTCGGGATTGGACTCCTTCAGCACTGCCACATAATCAAAGAAGTCCACCGTTTCTTCCCCGTCGTCCTCGGCCGAGATCAAAAAACTCTCGCCGCGGTTGACGATGCCAAGCGCATACTTGGTAAGAGCCCCCTTCAACTCGGGCTGCTCCCGGGTCAGCTTTTCCCAGCCGGTTTTATTGACGCCGCTGTCGAACTGGAAGGGGTAGATGGTCTGTCCGTCTGGTCCGTCGATCTCCTGCGTCACCACGACTGCGTATTGCTGCCCCTTTTCCACGATCACGCTCTGCGGGAGGTGGACAAGGTGGTAGCCGCCGTATTCGTACGTCTCCGTCACGGTTGCTTCGAGCGTGCCGTCCTTGGGCCCCGTCGCGTCTTCGTCCAAGAGGTACACCTCGTAGGTTGCCGTCGTGCCAGGATAGGAGGTCTCGCACGACACCGAGGTGACGGTTTGGCGCTCGTTCGCCGTGAAGACGTTCGCCGTGCTCGTCGGTATGGGGTATTGCAGCGTCATCGGGCTGGGCGAAGGCATGAAGTCGTATTGGTCGATGATGCGGTAATCCCCCTGGTTGCCCAGCGTGGTCGTGTCGTAGTCGAACGTCTCGATGTTGTTGATGCTCTGGTCGTAATAGGACAGGTAGAAGTAGCCGTCCAGGCCCCAGTCGAACTTGTTGGGGAACGTTTCTGTCTGCGACCCCCAGCTGTTCTTGGCGATCCAGGCGCCGGGGCCGGGCGGCGGCGTGGCGCCTTCCACTTGCTTTGACGTGAGGAAGTTCTCCACCGCGTAGTCGTCGTCCCATCCGACGATGGTGACGGCATGGGTTATCGGGACGACTTCGTAGGTATAGTGCGCCCACGTGTTGGAGTTGATGTACTTGGGGTCGACCGGCACGCCGGGCATGGACTGGTCGGCGCAGAAGTTGATGCTCACCGCGCGGCCTTGGAGCACTTCGCTTTTTATGGCGTCGACGCCGTCTTGGTTGAAGCGGTAGCTGCCGTTCTCGTCGATGTCGGCAGACGACGGCAGCAGGTTGGAATGCTCGAGCTGAAGGGCAGACGTGAAGCGCCGGCTTTCGTCAACCGACCAATCGCCCTCGGGGCTGTAGTAGACTGGAACGCCGTCCTTGTCGTTGACGGTGATGCCTTCCTTGTTGCGGTAGGGCGCAAAGTACTCGGGAACGGGCCCGATGCCCGACGACAGCACCGACGTGATGGTGGGAGGCGATCCGCCCTGGTCAAGGACGATGCTCGGGTCAAGGCTGTGGTTTCCGTCAGCATCGACCGTATAGTAGCCCTCCCCGACCTGGCTTTGGTAGTTGGCGGAACCCGCGGCGTCGATGGCTTTCTGGGAAAGCGGGGTGTAGGCGAGCCATCCGAGGTGAAGCTCCGACAGGTCAAGCCCTTGGGAGGCCGACATGCCCAGCTCGTTCAAGATGCTCGTCTCCGACGCGGCGATGGCGCCGAAGCTCCAGCAGGTGCCCCAAGGGTTCTGGAACTTGACCGGGGTCACCTTGCCCAGGGTGCGCAGATCGTATTTCTCAGGGAACGCGGCCTGCGATGTCGGCGCGATGCCGTCCGTCGCGCCGAATCCGTTGTTTGCGCGGTTGGTGAGGAGGTCGTCCGGGTTGCCCGTCGTGTTGTACTTCTGGCGCATTCCGTCGTTGACCTCGTCGAATGTGCTCAAGAAGCGCTCGACTGCCGCGCTGTCGTCGGTCGTGCCTGCGTCTGAGGGGTCGGCGAGGGCGACGCCCGGCGCCAGCGGCGCAAGGGCGAAGGCGAGCAGAAAGGCAAACGCGCCGCGGGCGAGACGGCTGCCGAGGGGAAGGGGCTGCATTTTCATCGGGACTCCTTGCGCGTATTCGTTGCGAGCACAGGGCAGAACAAGGGGCAGGGCCAGCGGCAGAACAAGGGGCGAAGCAAGGGGAGAAGCAAGATGATGCGCAGCCGCGAGAAACTCGTTCGCAGCTTTCACGATTGTAACTGATTTTGCAGGCAAAATCACCCGGACGGGAGCGCGGCAGAAAGGCCCGCCGCCCCCGTCTTGCAGGTTTCAACGCCAGATTTCTTCAGGACCCCGGCAGGGACCGTCTGTAAGAACCAGCAGTTGACCTGGCCTTTTTGCGCATTCTGGCGAGAACTGGCGTATTTGCAAAAATTGGAAGACGCGGAAATCGGGTATTGACAGCCGTGATACAATGTCACCCAGATGTAACTGTACCCGAGCATTGCAAGGAAGACATGGCATGGATTTAGCTAAGCAGGCGAAAATCGTAGACTCCATTCATGATACGTTAAACGATTTCATTGGTCAACGACTGAAAGTTCGCGCCAACATGGGCCGTTCGAAAATCATCGAGTCCGAAGGCGTTTTGATGCAGGTTCATCCCCAGCTGTTCATCATGGAAGTCGACCGCAAGCGCGGCGCGAAAGCTCGCCAATCGTACCAATACGTCGATGTGCTGACCGGCATGGTCGAGCTGTCGCAAAACGGCGAGCCGCTGTTCGAGCCCTTCATTCCCGAAGAGCCCGCGCTCGGCGTGCTCGATCCGCTGCCGACCGAAACGGTGCTTTCGTAGCCGACCGACCGATCTCGTGTTACCGAGGGGCGCTTCGCATGAGGCGCCCCTTTTTATGGGGTGCGTGGGGCGCTGGTCAACGATGATGCAAACAATCAACAATTTACGAGCGATTTCGCGGGCCGCTTCGACGGGCCGCCTGCCGCGCCAGGCAAATTGCATGCCTGGTCAGCATAGCAATGCATGCCATATAAGCATGCGGCATGCATTTTACCCTGCGCTACAATGCGGCAAGAGTCTATTGAAAGGAGCCGATCTATGGCAGTGAAGCAGACGGCGGGCCGCGACCAGCTGGGCGATTTCGCCCCCGAATTCGCCCGCTTGAACGACGACGTGCTGTTCGGAGAAGTATGGAGCCGCGAAAGCGAGCTGTCCTTGCGCGACCGCAGCCTGGTGACGGTGGTGTCGCTGCTGGCGCAGGGGCTGACCGATTCGTCGTTTTCGTACCATCTGCAGGCGGCGAAGGCGAACGGCATCACTCGCGAGCAGATCGCCGAGATCATCACGCATGCGGCGTTCTATGTAGGCTGGCCCAAGGCGTGGGCGGCGTTTCGCCTGGCGAAGGACGTGTGGGGCGACGAGGCGGCCGCGCCAGAGGCCGGCGCGGCGCCGGAGGCGCGTCGGGCCGCCCATGAGCGGGAGTGCATCTTCCCGATCGGCGAGCCCAACGACGCGTACGCGCAGTACTTCGTCGGCCAGAGCTACCTGGCGCCCGTCTCGACCGAGCAGGCGCCCTTCTTCAACGTGACGTTCGAGCCGGGGTGCCGCAACAACTGGCACGTGCACCGCGCAACGTCCGGCGGCGGCCAGATGCTCGTGTGCGTGGCCGGCCGCGGCTGGTACCAGGAGTGGGGCAAGCCAGCACAGGAGATGCGCCCCGGCGACGTCGTGCACATCCCCGCGAACGTGAAGCACTGGCACGGCGCGGCCGCAGACAGCTGGTTTTCGCACCTGGCGTTTGAGATAGAAGGCGAGGGCACGTCGAACGAATGGCTCGAGCCGGTCGCCGACGAAGAATACCAAGCGCTGTAGCGAACGGAAGAAGGGGCGCAAATCTCTGAGGCGCCTTGACGCGCCTTCCGCCGCGGAAGCATGGGCCGCAGCTGCCGTGCCGGCGCCTGGGCGGCAGGCTGGGCGGCAGCAGGCTGGCCGGCGTCCGACGGGGGACTGGGCGGCTTCCGACGGGGGTCGGCGCCTGGTCGGGGGCTGGGCGGCAGGTCGCAGGCGGCAGGGCCCGTGCGGCAAGTCCATATATGGAGAAAATGTGTGTTAGAGACGCTAGAGGCAAAATTCGACGGCCTTCGCATCTTTTTCTGGCGAATGCAAGAAAAATACACTCCTAGTTGCAGCAAAAACGCCTCTTTTCGGGGCGTTTTGCTCTGTTGGGCGCGGATTTCGCCGGTCGCACGCCCGTCAAGGCCGCCTCCCAAGCTGCGCCGAACGGCAAAATGATGCAAAAGGTGCCAAATCGGCCTCTAATCGTCTCAGGCACACAAAACCTTCACATTTAGGAATGCATAAAACCGACTTGAAACTGCATAACGCGGCGCAGGCAGGCGATCAGCCGAGGTTTTCCCCGTCGAAGCGCCCGACAACGGGCTGACCCTGGAAGATCGCAGCGCTTCTCGGCGTGAACCTCCCGGTTCGAATCTGCGAAAACGAAGAACGCCCCATGGTTGCAAACAACTGGAACACCGGGCCAACCTGGCGGAGGGGTCAACTCTCGTGATTCACAGGTGTGCCGCCTTTTCCCTGCAGAAGAATTCTCTTCAAGTTCACAGAAGTCCCGCCAAATCGTACAACCGAAAACCCCCAATTTTGTGCATTATTCCATGGTCTCGGGAGCCTTGAATTTATATGGTTCAGGTGGCACGAAAAGTGGGCGTACAAAAAGCTGGCCGTAACTGCTTGGGGAGAAGGGCGGCGGTATGGAGCTTTCAGGAAAATATCGCCTTTTGTTTGATGCTCTTTCAAAAAGGAGCCTCGTCGATATGACGAAGGCCGCTTATACGATCATGGATATGCCCATCGTTGTTTCAGATGCCGCGTTCGTGGTGGTTGCAAAGCATCCTCTTGAGGCGCTGGGGGACGAGCAGTGGGATGCAAACACCGTCGATCTGCAAATCGAACCGCGTTTTCTGGAAACGTTTGTCGAAGACAATCATTTCGCTGCCCATACCAAAGCAAAACACCCCATTCTCATCAACTGGGGTCATTATGAGTACACGCCCCGTCTTACTGCCGTCATCAAAATCGGAGGCATGTTTTCCGGATTTGTCTCTGCTCTTGCAACGGGAAAAGACGACAAACCGGAATACTACAGAGACATTGAAGTCATTGCAGAGGCGTATTCGATTCTTTTCGGGCTGAACCAGCAGTACCGAAACGCCGTGTCCGACACGCTTTCCGGCTATCTTCTGTGCCTGTTGCGAGGGACGACGCTCAAGGATGAAAACATTGCGGCAATCGAATCGGTTTTCAGCGATGCCCTGCATCCGCCGTACATCTTGGGCGCCATACAGCCAAAAGACCCCTACAACACGCCGATGGAAGCCTATTTTGGGTTCGAGCTTGAAAGACGGCTGGAGAACGTAGCCCAAACGGTATACGGGGAGACGCTCTACGTCCTTTTGGGGAATGCCGATGCGGAGAGCAAAACGAGAGAGCGTATGAGCCTGATCGAACTCGATCTAGAAACGAACCAGCTCATCGGGGGATTCAGCCGTCGGTTTGATTCGGCGTATCCGATCTTGAACTATAGATGGCAGGCGGACGCGGCGCTCAGGGTAGGCGGCAAGCTCAAATCTCAAAAACACATCTTCAGGTACGACGATTACCTGATGGACATCATTTTAGACGTGATAATGCGGTGCATTCCTGCGGAGAACCTTGAATACCCTCCTCTTGTGACGTTGAGGGAGTATGACAGGAACAATTCCTGCGACCTTTTGAAAACGCTTTACGTGTACGCCAGCTCGGGATTCGACAAGAAGGCAACGGCAGAGAACCTCTATATCCACCGCAACACGCTGTCCTACCGGTTGGACAAGATCGAAGAGGTCGCCCACATCAAAGCGGTTGACATCGATCTGGCGTTCTTCCTCTCCATAGACTCCCACATGGACGAGGTGTCTCAGGCGATGTGTGGCGAGGCTTTGCGGGCTGACAAGGCATCTCCGCTGATGCGGGGGCTTTGCGCCGGGGCATAGGAGAGATGCTTGGATTTGAAAGGAGGGCAGCGACGCAGCGAAAACACAAAGAGAAGTTGAGAAGAGAGCAGGAGTTGAGAACAGCTTTGGACCTCGTCTGAGGGCAAAGAGCAAGGCAGATCTTGGTCGATCAGGCGATTGGCAATCTGTCGAATCGAACACAAAGGAGACGGGAAATGGGAAAAAGGCTCGAAAACAAAATCGGCATCATCACCGGCGGCGGAAGCGGAATCGGTTTGGCATCCACGAAGCTTTTCTGTGAAGAAGGCGCAACGGTCATTTTCTTTGGGTACTCGGATGAACGCAACAAGCAAGTCGAAAAGGACATGCAAGACAAAGGCTATGCGTGCGAATACGTGCACTGCGACGTTAGGTTGGAAGACGATTGCAACAAGGCCATCGATTACGTATGGAACAAATACGGCAGGATCGACTTCTATTTCGCAAACGCAGGATTCTCAGGCGACAGCGATTTGGCGGCAATGTGGGATTTTGAGAACTTCGACAGATGCATGAAGACGAACGTGTACGGCGTCTGGTACCAGATGAAAAAACTGCTGCCCCTGATGGAACAGCAAGGATACGGCTCGATCATTTCCAACAATTCTGCAAGCTCGTTGCGCCCGTGCCACTATCCGTCCTATGCGGCTTCGAAGGGAGCCATCCGCGCGATGATGATGGACCTTGCCGCGACGTATGCGCCAAAGGGGATCCGCATCAACAAGATCCATCCTGGCGTTATCGTCACTCCTATGACGGCGGCGATAACCGATCCTTCGCTCAAGGGCACGGATCTGTACGAAGCTTTTCTTACGAACATCCCCAGCGGAAGCTTTACGCCTCCCGAGGCAGTCGCCTATGCGGCGTTGTTCTTGGCTTCTGATGAATCGAAGCACATCATGGGCGCCGCGCTTTCAGTTGACGACGGGTTCAACATGGGCTCTGTGTAAGCCAAGGGGATGGAGCATCAAGGAAGGGGTGGATAGCTTATGTCAAGCCATCGCCATGCGATCATGTCGCTTTTGTCATTGTGCATCATGTATGTGGTCTTTACCGGATTGGTTTTCAACACGATCTCCCTGTATGCCTTTTGGGTTGATGCCGATGGCACGGTGCCGTTCGCGTCGTATCTGAATATGATTTCGGTTATCGGAATCGTAAGCGCGGTGCTGACGCTTTTCGCATATGGGGCCGTGGTAGGCAAATTGGGTCTGAAAAAGACTCTGGGGGTTGCGGCAATCTTCATCATTGTCGCGTTGGTGCTTTTCAGCATTATGGAAAATGAAATCGTCATGTATGTCGGCGGCGTCAGTTTCGGGGTCGGAATCACGTTCTTGGCGGTCAGTTCGACCGGCGTCGGAATCAATACGTGGTTTGCCCGAAACATCGGCAAAATGCAAGGCATCGTGACCATGTGCGGCGGGGTTGCAGGCATTGTTTTCCCGCTCGTGGTTGCGCAGTGGATCGGTTCTGATGGAAGCGGATGGCGCACGTCTTTCCAGATCACCGCCGCCATCACAGCCGTTCTTTCGGTGGTGATGTTTCTGCTTTACACCGACAGTCCAGAAAAGGTCGGCGAAACGCCCATGTGGGCAGACGAGGAGATCGAGCCCGCATCGGAAGGCGCAGCCGACGTCGTGGCTGCGGAAGAGACGGGGCCTGCCTATAAAAAGATTTTCGGCACGCCGCAGTTTTGGTTCTTGTGCATAGCCTATCTTCTCGTCGGCATTTCCTTCTATTCCATTGTCAGCATCATGAACACCTATGCGCTCACCCACGTTCCCGGGATCGATTCGACTGCCGCCGCAGGGGTCTTGTCGATCATCTTTGCGGCCACTGCCATCGCCATGGTTCCCGGCGGCGCAATATGTGACAAAATAGGGAGCAAATGGTTTATCGTGCTCTGCGCCGCATGCCTTATCGTCGCCATGGGAATATTGATGATGAACAGCGATTCTTTGATGCTGATCAACGTGGCGGCGGTCTTCATCGGCATCGCATACGTCTCCCTCAACGTCCCGGTCGTCGTTTCGGTTCGCGAGGGATTGGGCACACGGGATTACGCGCAGAAAGTTCCTATCGTAACGGGCTTTATGCTTGCAGGCGTTGCTTTTGGACCGGCCATCATCGGCATTTTGTCTCCAAGCGCCACATCAACGGGCGATTTCAATACCGCTTTGATCGTGTACATCATACTCACGATCACTGCCGCGGTTCTCATCTTCCCTGGCACGAAGCTTGCCAAGAACAAGTAGGGCAAAAGGACCGATTCGCAAGCGTTGGGGATTTGGAATACGAGGTCTAAAAGGATCCGATTGAAAGAGAGGAAGACCATTATGGCAGACATGATGAAGGGTTTGATTCTCAAGGAAAAGGGCGTTGTCGAGCTTGGGGAGCGACCTGTTGAGGAACCCGGCCTTTACGAGGTGCTCGTCAAAACGACCGCTGTTTCTGTGTGCGAAACCGATTATGAGATCATCGAGAACCTCATTATGCCTCCTGCCGTCGGGCGTTTCGTCGGCCATGAAGGCGTGGGCGTTGTCGAGCGCGTTGGCGAGGGCGTTGAGTTTTTCAAGCCGGGAGACCGCATTTGCATTCCGCCGGTAACGCCGTCGTGGAGGTCGATCGAGGCTCAGCAGGGAGTTGCTCAGTTCAGCCGTGGAGGAATGGCGTTCGACTGGTGCTTGGATCGCGATGGCGTCTACGGCGAATACATCCGCGTGAGAGATGCCGACATGAATTGCGCGAAGATTCCCGACAACGTGACCGACGTTCAGGCCGCAATGGTTACCGACATGGTGTCTACCGCCTGGCATGGCGTTGAGAACACCGAGATCAAGCTTGGGCAGTCTGTTGTCGTGTTCGGCATCGGCCCTATCGGCCTGTGCGCGATCGCTGCCGCTGCGCTGAAGGGTGCCGGCAAGATATATGCCATAGGAACCAACCCGATTGGAATCGAGATCGCAAAACAATGGGGCGCCACTGACATCGTCAGCTACAAAGACGGCAACGTCGTAGAGCAGATCATGGAGCTGAACGGCGGCGCCGTTGACGTGAGCATTATCGGGGGCGGCCCTGCCAGCGCTGTGGCGCAGGCTCTAGAGCTGACCCGCGGAGGCGGACAGGTTTGCAGCTTGAATGCTTATTACGACAACGTGGTGATCCCGCCGTCTGCTTGGAATTCAGGAATGAAGACCCAGACGATAAAAGCTTGGCAGTGCACCGGCGGACGCCATCTTTTCACGCGCTACTTGGAAATGATCTCTTTGGGCAAGTTCGATCCCACTCCTTTGGCGACGCATATCTTCCACGGAGTCGAGGAAATGGAAAAATGCCTGTGGGCCAAAAAAGAGCGCGAGTGTCTCAAGCCCGTGTGCCTGCTTCCCTAGGGAAGCGCTGACCAATTCCGTCAGCCCTGAATCCGCGGGCCGCCGCCATGCGGACTCGGGGCTGGCGGGGGGTTGGGCGGCAGCAGGCTGGCCGGCGCCTGGTCGGGGGCTGGGCGGCGGTTGGCAGGGTCGGCCCCTAGTGGGGGCTGGGCGGCGGGTTGCAGGCGGCAGGGCCCGTGCGGCAAGTCCGTATATGGAGAAAGTGTGTGTTAGAGACGCTAGAGGCAAAATTCGACGGCCTGCGCATCTTTTTCTGGCGAATGCAAAAAAATACACTCCTATTTGCAGCAAAAACGCCTCTTTTTGGGGCGTTTTTGCTCTGTTTGGCGCGGATTTTGCCGGCTGCACGTCCACCAAGGTGCCTGTCAGGCCGTGCCACAGGAAAAATGATGCAAGAAGCACCAAATCGGCGGCCAATCGTCTCAGGCACATAAAACCTTCACATTTAGGAATGCATAAAACCGCCTTGAAACTGCATAACGCGGCGCAGGCAGGCGATCGGCCGAGGTTTTCCCCGTCGAAGCGCCCGACAACGGGCTGACCCTGGAAGATCGCAGCGCTTCTCGGCGCGCACTCCCTTGCTCCTTGCCAAAGAATCGCGCTTCGTCTCGCTCTTTGCCGTTTTTGCTGATCGTGTGCCGAAAGTTGGTGTCAGGAGTCGCTTTGAGATAGAAGCGGCCATTGCCTAGAATCAGTTTTGTAAGAGTAACCGATTCATCAGAAAGGCAACGGCCGCCATGGACACTTTACAGGATA
>NZ_JAAKEN010000023.1 GCF_011039175.1 Slackia sp. ZJ119 | reverse complement strand
GGAAAGACTAGAAAAAAGAAAAGGCCGCATGCTCGGGTCAGATGGCCCTCGCATGCGGCAGAGCCTTCGGCTCATCCTTCTGCAGAATTAACCTGGACACTTGTCCAGAAAACAAATTCAATGAAGGGTCGGCGAACGGGGCTGGCGTTGGTCGAAACCGCGGATGGGCACTATGCCGGCACAGGCAGGGGGCCGGCTGAGGGAAAACTCCGAGCGGGCGTTGGTCCGGAAGGGGCCTGATCACGGATGGGCGAGACTCCAGACGAGTGGAACCCGGCAGCGACAGAAGCCTTAGGCGAGGCAGAACGCCGCCGCTTGTGCAAATTTACAAGCTGTGGCAGCGTTTGACAACGGACTCTCGTTTTTTGTGCAGTTATGCAGGGTATGGCAGCGGATTTCCGTATTTACCCCAAAAAGTTACCCTATACCAACTTATTGGTTTCCAAAAGGCCTGGTCAGAAGCATGGGGGAATTCACCGCTTAAACGGGGATTGCCACAGCCTGCATAACTGCACAGAATTCCCGCTTCCGTTGTCAAACGCTGCCACAGGCTGCATAACTGGACGAAATCCCGGTCTTTCCCCCGCAGTGCGTTGCCACAGACTGCATAACTGCACAAAACCGCAGCGTTCGCCATTGAGCGTTGCCACAGCCTGCACAACTGCACAAAACCGCTGCCTCCAATGCCACGTGTTGCCACAGGCTGCATAACTGGACCGCCAGCTTGACCCTTGAATCCCGGATTGACGCCGGCCAGCGTGGATTGCGGTCGTAAAGAGCGAAGTCGGCGAACGAGGCGAAAAGGGAGCCGGGGGCGGGCTTGTGAAGAAAGGCTGTCCGTGGGCCCCCGGCCCTTCTGTCGGCGTCCGGCTGAAGTGAAAGGTCGCCCGACGCGCAGCGCCGCGCCGCGGGTCGAATGAGAAAGGTTGCCCCGGGCAAAGGCGCGAAGAGGTCCGCCGCGAACTCGGCGGCGGGCGCGGGCCGACGGCCCGCGGGGGCTCGCGCTCGGGCGAGCGCAGGCCCCCGCACGTCGTCGGCGGGATCGAAAAGGCGGGCGGAGGATGGGCGAAAGCCCAGGCCAGGCCGAACCCTCGACCCCGGAGCCGGGGACCTGAGCAGAAGCCCAGGCCCCAGCCCCAGGAAGGCGGCTCCCCCAAGGGGCCCGGCGGTCGGGACGCGGGCGGAAGCCCAGGTCACGGCCGCCGGGGCCTAAGGCCGGGGCGGAAGCCCCGAACCTTGGCCTCGGAGAAGCGTCAACTACTGACGAGCCGCCGTTTAGCGGGTGGCCGTCCACACGCCGGAGGCGTTGACCCAGTAGGGGCCGACCCACTCGCTTGCGGCCATGGCGCCGGAGGCTTCCAGGTAGTACCACTTGCCGCCGACGAGCTGCCAGCCGGTGAGCATGGCGCCCGAGGCGTCCAGGTAGTACCAGTCGCCTCCGACCTTCGCCCAGCCGGTGAGCATGCGGCCGAAGGAGCCGTCGTGCTTGGCGTTGAGGTAGTACCACTCGCCGCCGTCCTTCAACCAGCCGGAGAGCATGGCGCCGGACTTGTTCATGTAGTACCACTCGCCGCCGACCTTCTGCCAGCCGGTGAGCATGGCGCCGTAGCTTCCCTTGTGGGACTGGTTCAGGAGGTACCACGTGCCGTCCGCGTCCTGGAACCACTGGGTGTTCGTCATCTGGCCGCTCTTCTCGAAGTGGTACCAGGCGTTGTCGATCCACTTCCACTGGCCCTTGACGGCCTGGCCGTTCTCGTAGTAGGCCCAGTCGTCGCCGGAGCCGACCCAGCCGTCCTTGGCCGGGACGGGCGTAGGCGCGGGCGCGGGCTTGTAGTCGACCGTGGCCGTGCCCGTGTAGTTGCCCTTGTAGGTGACCGTGATGGTCTTGGTCGCCGGGTCCGCCTTGTAGTCGAAGTCGCTCGCGGTCAGGCCGGGCACCGTCACGACCGGCAGGCCGGCCGCGTCGTAGGACACCTGCGGCTTGGCGGAGACCGTCGCCGGGTTGATGACGAAGTCGGCCTGCTTCTCGCCCGTCCAGCCGGCGTCCTCGTTGCCCGCCACCGTCACCCGGTAGGAGCCGGCGTCGGTGGCCTCGCCTTCGACCGTCACGCCGTAGGCGCCCGGGTCGACGACGACCTTCTCGCCGCCGGCCTCGTAGCTGACCTCGACCTTGGGCTCCTGGGCCTCGCCGCTGTAAACGGCGGGCTCGACCGAGACGTCGGCCTTCGACAGGTCGTAGAGGACCTTGGCCGTCACCTTCTCGACCGTGCCGGAGAAGTTGCCCTTGCCCGTGACGGTCGCCTCGACCGTGCCGGGAAGCTCGCCTGCAGCCTCGACGGTGTAGTCCGTGCCGGCGACGAGGATGGCGTCGCCGAACGTGACCTTCACCGCGTCAGACGCAGAGGCGCCGGGGGCGATGGACTCAGCAAAGGACACGTTTTCGGACGTCAGCTCGGCAGGCGCGATCTCGTAGGGAACCTTCACCGAGCCGGTGAAGTTGTCGGTTGTCGGGGTGAGGACCAGGTACGACGTGCCAGCATTGATGCCGGAGTCGTCAGACTCAGGAGCAGCCGTCATCTCGTCCCAGAAATCCATGTAGGAAATCGGCCCGTCCTCGTAGCCCTCGTTCACCGGGGTGAGCTCGGACTCGGTCAGCACACGCGGCACTTGCTGCTTGCCCGTGTAGACCAGGTCGTCCGCGCCGCCCAGTTTCACGGAGCCGTCAGCGTTAGAGGCGTCGGTGAGCTCCAACGCCTGGATGTCGTAGGTGAGCGTCTGCGAGCCGGCATAGTCGCCCGTGCCCGTGACGGTCACCGTAGCGGTGCCGGCCTGGGTGTCGTTGGCGTATTCCACGATGAAGGCGCCATCGGGATCGTTAGCCGTGACGTTCTCATAGAGCGCATGAACCTCAGCAGCAGCGCTAGCATCCTTGATGGTGAGCGGCGCAAGCACTTCTTCACCCATGTTGTAGAAGTGCGGACCATCGTCAGCCGTGATGGCCCACAGCTCGGCGATGTCCTTGTTCGTCACCTTGAAGGTGCCCGTCTTCGTGCCAGCGTAGTTGCCGATGCCTTCAACGGTGAAGCTGTAAGTGGCAACGCCTGGCCCGTCATCACTATCCTTTTTAATGCTCTTGGGATCGACCGTATAGTCCTCGCCTTCGACCAACGTGGCTTCGCCGTAGGTGACGATGGGCTTCTCGACCGTCACGTCGGCACCCTCGACGTAGAGCTGCGACTGAGCGGAGACGCTCGCATTGGCGATGTTGGCCTGCGTGATCTCGAAGTTCGTCGAAAGCTCGCCGGTGAAGTTGCCGTTGAATTCGACGGTGGCCGTGGCGTCGCCGACGTTCTTGTTGTTCTGATAGGTCACAACAGTGGCGTCGGCGGGGGTAGCGTCGGTTTTCTTGACAACATTTACCGTGAAGAACTCAGGATCGGCGTCCTCATCGAACGGATTCACGAGCTTCACCGTGTACGTGGGAAGCGGAGCCACTTCGGAGCCGGTGAACACGGTGGTGTAGTTCGTGCTGGCGCCGGTCAGACCGTCCCACGTCGCCGTCGAGTTGGCCGTAGTCACCTCGACGGGCGTGATCGTGACGCCGATGTTTTGGACGGCGCCGAAGTAGGTGGTACCCTTCGGGGTGATGGCGATGTTGTACTCGCCAACGTCTTCAACGCCTTCGACCTCGACGAATTCGCCTTCGGCGTCCTTGCGGGTGATCTTCACCTCGTAGTCCGTGTCTTTTTGGGGAGCGCGATCGCTGATCGTTTCGCCCTCGTCATCGACGAATTTCACGAGCTTATCGAAATCGTAGCCTTCGGTGCCGAAGTACGGCAATTCGCCACCATCGAAGGTCAACTCGGCCTTCGGGAACGCCTGGCCGAATTCGTAGGCGATATTGAAGGAGCCCTCGTACAGGCCGCCGGCAGCCTCGGTCGCCATGACGACGGCCGTGCCGCTCGTAGCCGTGCCGGGAACGGAGACCTTCAAGCATTCCTGAGGCACGACCATCGTCGTGGGCTTAGATTCTCCATCAGACAGTTCCACCTTCAGCGCACCAAGGATCTGCTGTTCGATGGCCTCCTTGGTGGCAGCGCCGGCAATTTTAACCGTGCCGGAAACAGGCTGCCCCCCAACGGTAGCCGAGATCTGTTCTTTGTTGTCATCGGTCACGTCGCCGAGCTGACCGACGATCTTCAGGCTAATGGTGTTGTTGGCCTGTTTGCCGTTCGCACCGCCAATCTGAGCGCTGCCCGTGTACACGCCAGGGAAGACCGGATCTGCTACGACGCCGCTCTTCCTCCAAACAACGCCGTCTTCATAGGCGTCAGCAGGGATGGCCTTCTCGACGTCAGGATCGCCCGGCTGGTTCCCAGGGAACATCGTAGTCACAGCTATGTCCGGAAACGGCGAAATTGGAAAATTCTTGGTCTTCGAAACCGCAGGATCGGCAACGATGTCTGGGTTTGCAGTGCCGAACACCAAGTTATAAGTGCCTTTGACCTCGGCTTGAGCCTTTTTGTTCAAAGTTTGCACGTAATTTTCCGGCGTGGCGCCTTCAGCGAAGGCATAGTTGCTCTTGTTTTCGTCCTGGTCCTTGACCTCAACGGTAACGTCCACCTCGCCAGCCACATTGTAGGCAGGCTTGGTTTGGTCGCCCGTCGAGCCGGTATACGCAACCTCCAGCAGGTCTTTGATATCGACGCCGAAAGAGGTCGTTCCTGCAGTGGCCAGCGTGGTCTCGACCAGCTTTTCGCCCGTCGTGACGCCCACGACAGCGTTGGCCGGAGTGACCGGCGAAGTCCCCAGCAAGTACGGAGCGACAGTGAGGGTGGCGTCACACGAAGGTTCGCTTCCCGAACCTTCATCATATTCACCATTGCCGTCTACTTTGGGCGCACCAGTGGTCGCAGTGATTTCGACAGTGTAGTCACCGCCGTTTTCCACCGACTTTTCGGAGACGAGAGAGCTATCGGAATCGGCGACAGAAGTCACCTCGTACAGCGCCTCAACCCCTTCAGCGGCACCATTCGCCAAGGTGTACGTGCCTGCCGCAGCGCCACCGGTAACAACGAGTCGGACCGTGAAATCGGTCGTCGCCAAAACGTGCGATTCGCCATCGTAGGTAAAAGAAGTCGCCGGTACAGCCGTAAGCTCAATCGTATCGGCATCGCTGGCATTAAAGCCATCCCAAGTCGTCAAAGACTGAGCGTCAGCCGTCTCGGTCGCGTACGCAGGAGTCGCATCCAGCGCCGCCTGGGACAGGGCGGCGGCCGGGGTCATGCCAAGAGCGAGGGTTCCAGCAAGGATCACGCTGAGAACCTTGCCCCCTCCCGCATAGGTTTTGGAGGCAAGAGGTTTTATTTTGGACATATGTTGACCTTTCTTCATATGGTTTACAACATAGGACGTAACCATTGTGCCATACATTAACGATCTTGCAAAAGCTTTTTATACCGCGCCGCATCGAAACGCTTTCGACCAGGTGATTCGCCCTGACAATTGTGTTCGTTTGTTGTAGTGCAAGGATTTCAAGCCAACGGCACCGGCGGAAAAACACCGCGATAACAAGGAAAAACTCGGCGCAAACAGCTGCGCTGACAAACCTCAGGCGCGACAAAGGCACATCAAAAGAACCACAGGGCACACCATATCGGCAAGCCGCCGCATTGCCAAGCAGCCCCTTCGGCGCAACAGATGAACCATAATTGGGTCTTTATATACAAATGAAATCGTTTTGAAATCGACGTCTCAAATGCCTTCAAAAAGCGGCTGAGCTCGTCAGCGCAAGCAAATGATGCACAGTTTTTCAGAAGAGGGCATTATTGCACGCCGTGTGCTATAATGCAGCCAACGGAAGGCCTGTAGTTTGTGGCGGGCGGCACCGTTTGGTAGTTGGATCGCTAGTTGCAGCTAGCGATCCTCTTCTTTGTGCCGACCGTACGCCTTGACGAGCGCCGCGATCTCACGCGCAAGAGCCACGACCGAGGCCGCCAGCTTCACGGCAGATGCGATAACGTCCATGACAGTATCACCTCCTTCCTTTGAAGAAGGTGCCGCCCGGCGTACAGGACTTACATCCGTTGACGGGCATATTCTAACATATATGAACCAAAATCATCCCAGCTGCAGCTGACAGAGGGACGGGGTATTCGTCAGCTGCCCCAACCTACAGCAGCGAACGGTAGAAGCAGGTGCGGTTGCCGGTGTGGCAGGCGGGGCCGGCGGGATGGACGAGGGCGAGCAGGCAGTCGGCGTCGCAGTCGTAGCGCAGGTCTGCCAGCTTCTGCGTGTTTCCGCTGGTAGCGCCCTTGTGCCAGATCTCCTGGCGGCTGCGCGACCAGAAGACGGTCTCGCGGCGCTCCAACGTCAGTGCAAGCGATTCGGCGTTCATCCACGCCATCATGAGCACTTCGAGCGTGTCGGCGTCCTGTACGATGCACGGGATCAAGCCCGCCTCGTTGAAGCGCACGTCAGAAATGTCAGCCATAGCAAAATCCTTCCCAAGAAGACCGAGCCTCAAGCGACGGCGGAACACAGCCGCCCGAAACAGACCAATGTGCTTCTGCCCACGCACGATTTCGGCAGGCGGATTCGGCGGCAAGGGCGCAGCCGAGGTCAAGCCAAAGAAGACCTGAGACCTTGGCTCAGGTCGATGACGCATCGAGGCGAAGCCCTTGCCACCGAACCCGCCGTCCAACGACTCGCAACAAAAAGAGGCCTGGACGGCTGCATTCCGCCAGCCCTGCGTCTGCAGGGCGGCGCCCGGAGGCCTCAAGCCTCATGTACGCACGCCGGTGCGCTCGCTCGGTTTTCGGCTCCCAGCCATCCGCCCTGCAAACGCATGGCAAGACGGCTTTCATCAGCGTTTCCCTACAGCCGCACGGGGATGCCGCAGGAGCGCATGTGCTCCTTCACCTGGCGCACCGTCAGCTCGCCGAAGTGGAAGACGCTCGCGGCGAGCACGGCGTCGGCCTCCCCTTCGATGATGCCCTCGGCGAAGTGCTCGAGCTTCCCCACGCCGCCCGATGCGATGACCGGGATGTCCACGGCCCGGGCCACCGCGCGGGTGAGCGCACAGTCGAACCCGTCGCGGCTGCCGTCGCGGTCCATCGACGTGAGCAGGATCTCGCCCGCGCCGAGCCGCGCCGCCTCCTGCGCCCAGGCCACCGCGTCGATGCCCGTGGCCTTGCGTCCGCCCGCCACGTAGACCTCCCACTTGTTGGGGTTTCCCGCGACCGCTTTCGCGTCGATGGCGCACACGATGGCCTGCGTGCCGAACGCCCGCGCCGCCTCGGCAATGAGCGCGGGATTCGCCACGGCGGCCGAGTTCACCGACACCTTGTCGGCCCCAACGGCTATCATGCGGCGGATGTCGGCCACGCTGCGAAAGCCGCCGCCCACGCAGTACGGCAGATGCAGGCTGGCGCTGGCGTGGCTGGCCAGCTCCACCGTGGTGGCGCGGTCGTCGCTGGTGGCCGTGATGTCGAGAAAGATGACCTCGTCGGCCTTCTGCTCGTCGTAGGCCGACGCCAGCTCGATGGGATCGCCCGCGTCGCGCAGGTTCACGAAGTTGACGCCTTTGACGACCCGGCCGTCCTTCACGTCCATGCAGGGAATGACGCGCTTCGCTAGCATGACGCCCCCGTCGCCGCACGGCACACCGCCACGCCCTTCGCCACCGACAGGTTGCCCTCATAGACCGCCCGGCCCGCAATGACGCCTTCGATCGAGTCCGCCACCTGGGCCAACGCCTCGATGTCGGCGATGCTCGCCACGCCGCCGGACGCCGTGACCGGATGCCCGAACGCTTCTGCCATGGCGACGTAGGCCGCCGCGTCGACGCCTGTGCGCATGCCGTCGCGCGAAATGTCGGTGTAGACCATGTGCTTGAAGCCCACGTCAGACATCTGCCGCGCCAGGTCGAACGCATTCACGCCCGACCCTTCGCGCCAGCCGGAAACGGCCACTTCGCCGTCACGCGCGTCGATGCCGGCCGACAGCAGGTCGCCGAATTCGTAGAGCGCGTCTTTCGCGAAAGCCGGGTCGGTCACGAGCACCGTTCCCAGCACGATGCGCGACACGCCCGCGTCGGCCAGACGCCGCACGGTCGCCAGGCTGCGAATGCCGCCGCCCACTTCGACCTTGAGCCCCGTGTCGTGGATGATGGTCTCGATGATGGAGATGTTTTCCGGCAGGCCCGAGCGTGCGCCGTCCAGATCGACGACGTGCACCCACGACGCTCCCTCGTCGACGAACTGAAACGCCTGGTCGACCGGGTCGTCGTTGTAGACCGTCACGGCATTGTAGTCACCTTTCGCAAGCCGCACGGCCTTGCCGCCCAAAATGTCAATGGCAGGAAGCAGATACATGAGTCTTTACGCCCCTTTCGCAATCGCAATGAAGTTGCCGAGAAGCTTCGATCCCGCGTCTGAGCTTTTCTCGGGATGGAACTGCACGCCGAAGGCCGCGTCGCCGTACTGCACGGCGCAGGGAAACGCCGTCGCGTGGGTGGTTTCCGCGATGGAAAACGGCCCGTCGGGCACCACGTAGCTGTGCGTGAAATAGAAGAACTCGCCTGGATCGATGCCCGCGAACAGGGGCGATGCGAAGGCGGCTTCGGCCGGACGGCCGGCTGCGTTCTTGCCGTCTGCCGGCGGCACCACCTGGTTCCAGCCGACGTGCGGCACCTTGTGGGCGCGGCCTTGCGCGTCTCTGCGCGGCATGCGGTCCACGACGCCGGGCAGCACGGCCAGCCCTTGCGCGTTGTGCGACGATTCCTCGTCGTCTTCCTGCGGCGCCCCTTCGGTGCCTTCCTCGAACATGAGGTGCATTCCCAGGCAGATACCGAGAAACGGCACGCCGAGCGCGATGCGCTCGCGAACGGCCGTCAGCTGCCCGAGCGCCCGCATCGATTCCGCCGCGTCGGCGAACGCGCCCACGCCCGGCAGCACGATGGCGTCTGCCCGCGCGATGGCGGCCGCGTCGTCGGTCACGAGCACGCTCGCGCCAAGCGCCTCAAGCCCGCGCTGGACCGACAGCAGGTTTCCTTTGTGGTAGTCGACGACGGCGATCATAGGGCGCCTTTCGTCGTGGGCAGCTCGCCGGCCATGCGCTCATCGGCCTCGACGGCCTGGCGCAGCGCCCGGGCCGCCGCCTTGAACGCGCCTTCGATGACGTGGTGCGCGTTTTCGCCTGCCAGCTCGCGCACGTGCAGCGTCAGCGCCGCGTTGGATGCGAAGGCGATGAAGAACTCTTTTGCAAGCGCAGCGTCAAAGGCGCCGAGCATGACCGGCGGCACGTCGACCGCCCAATGCAGCTGTCCGCGGCCCGACAGGTCGCACGCCGCCAGCACGAGCGCCTCGTCCATGGGCAGCGCGATGGAGCCGAAACGCCGGATGCCGCGCTTGTCGCCCGCGGCCTGCAAAAACGCCTGTCCCAGCACGATGCCCGCGTCCTCGACCGTGTGGTGGCCGTCGACGTGCACGTCGCCCGTCGCCCGCACCGTCAGGTCGAACAGGCCGTGGCGGCCGAACGCAGAAAGCATGTGGTCGAAAAACCCGATGCCCGTGTCCACGTCGACGATGCCGCGTCCGTCCAGGTCAAGCGTGATTTCGATGTCGGTTTCGTTCGTGGTGCGACGAATGGTCGCGCGTCTTTGCGCCATGGCTTATTCCTCTCTCGCGGCCCTGAGCGCCGCCAGAAACGCGTCGTTCTGCTCGCGCGTCCCCACGCTCACGCGCAGGCAGCCCTCCAGCAGCGGGGCGTGCGAGAAGTCGCGCACGAGCACGCCTTGCTCGTACAAACGCTCCCAGACCGCATCGGCCCCAGATACCTGAAACAGTACGTAGTTCGCATCTGACGGATACGGCCGCACTCCTTCCATCGCGCCCAGCTCTTCGATGAGGCGGCCGCGCTCGGCGATGATGGCCTTGATGCCCGGCTCGAACTTCGCGCGGTTCTCGAACACCACCCGCGCGACGATCTGGGACACCGCGTCGACCGAATACGGCTGGCGCACCTTCGCCAGCTCGCGGATGACGTGCGGGCTGGCGAGCACATAGCCCATGCGCACGCCGGCCAGGCTGAACGCTTTGGAGAACGTGCGCAGAATGGCCAGGTTGGCGTGCCGCTCAAGCCAGGGCCGCATCGTGCGGCGCGAGAATTCGAAGTAGGCCTCGTCCACCACCACGAGCGCGTCGGTCGCGTCGAGCAGGCGCAGCAGAAACGCTTCGTCGGCCAGCTGGCCGGTCGGGTTGTTGGGGCTGGTCACGATGACGTAGTCGATGCCGCCGGCCTCCACGCGGGCGAGCACGGCTTCCTCGTCGATGGAATAGTCGGCCAGGCGCGGGATGCGCACGACGTTGGTGCTGGTCAGCTGCGCGTTGATCTCATAGACGGAAAACGTCGGCGGCAGGTTGAGAAACGTGCGGCCCGGCCCGCCCCACGCCAACGCGATATCGAACAAAAGTTCGTCTCCGCCGTTGCCCGCCAGCACGCAGTCGCGGTCAAGCCCGTTCGCCTCGGCGATAAGGTCGCGCAGGTCGTTGGCAAGCGGGTCGGGATAGCGGTTGAGCGCGACGCTTCTGACTTCGCGCTTGACGGCGAGGCGCACGTCGGCCGGCACGTCGAGCGGGTTTTCGTTCGCCGACAGAAACGCGTTTGCCGGCAGGTACTTAGGGTCGTAGGGCTCCAGCGTCTCGAGCGCCGGGTTCGCCGGCCGCACGCTACGCATCCGCCTCTCCTTCCGACTGCGCCGCCACGACCGGGAGATCGTCGCCGTCCATGCCGTAGATGCTGCCGGTGTCCAGCAGGTTCTTGCGCATCTCCACGCTCATCGCGTGCGCCCACAGGCCCTCGTGGCGGGCGATGCTCATGACGGTTTCCGCGTCGCGGGCAAGCGCCTGAGACGAATACTGGATGACGCTCGACTTTTTCACGAACTCGTCGACGGACAACGGCGAGGCGTAGCGGGCCGTGCCGCCGGTGGGAAGGGTGTGGTTCGGGCCGGCCACGTAGTCGCCGACGGCCTCGGGCGTCCAGGCGCCCAAGAAGATGGCGCCGGCGTGGCGGATGGCGCCGAGCAGGTCGAGGGCGTGGTCGACGTGCAGCTCCAAGTGCTCGGGCGCGATGACGTTCACCGCTTCGACGGCCTGGGCGAGGTCGTTGCACACGACGATGACGCCCTGGTCGGAAAGCGACGCCTTCGTGATGTCGGCGCGGGTGGAGGCGAGCAGGTGGCGGGCCGTCATGGCCTCGACCGCGTCGGCATAGGCGGCGTCGAAGCACACGAGGTAGCATGTGGCCAGCGGGTCGTGCTCGGCCTGGGCCATCAGGTCGATGGCCACCAGCGCCGGATCGGCCGTGGCGTCGGCGACGACGCAGACCTCCGACGGGCCGGCGATCATGTCGATGCCCACGTCGCCCGAGACGACCTTCTTCGCCGCGGCCACGTACGCGTTGCCCGGGCCAGTGATCTTCGCGACCGGCTCGATCGATTCGGTGCCATAGGCAAGCGCCCCGATGGCCTGGGCGCCTCCGACCGTGTAGACCTCGGTGACGCCGGCGATGCGGCAGGCTTCCAAAATAGCCGCATCGACCGTGCCGTCCTTCGTCGGCGGCGTGGTGCACACGATGCGCGGCACGCCGGCCACCGCAGCGGGAATGGCGTTCATGAGCACCGTCGAAGGATAGAGCGCCCGGCCGCCCGGCACGTAGATGCCCACCGAATCGAGCGGCACCACCTTGCTGCCCACGAGCGCCCCGTCTTCGCGCACGGCAAACCAGCTTTGCTGCCGCTGACGCTCGTGGAAGTCGCGGATCTGGTCGGCCGCCTGGCGCAGCGCCGCAGCAACCTCGTCGCTGACCTGGGACGTCGCGTCGGCGATGGCGCTATAGGGCACACGGAAGTCGGCGACGTCCACGCCGTCGAAGCGGCTCGTGTATTCGCGCAAGGCCGCGTCGCCCCTCTCGCGCACGTCTTCGATGATGGCCGTGGCCGCCTCAAGGGCCGCAGCGTTGAAGGCGCTCTTGCGCTTCAGGTGGCTTTGGGAGAACGCCTCTCCCGGGTTCAGCTCGATGCGTCGCATGGAAGGTTCCTTTCTCTATAAGGCAGGCGTCACGGCGCCGGCGATGGGTTCGTAGTCTTGGGCCGCGGTGAACTCGGCCAGGCGGCGGGCCAAGTCCCCCACGCGCTCGTCGGTTCGCAGCGAGCCCGCGTTCGCGAAGAAGCGGGCGGTGGAGCGCATCACTTCGTCAACGATGACCAGGTCGTTTTCCCTGAGCGTGGTGCCGGTGGCCGTGATGTCGACGATGCGTTCGGCAAGGCCGGTGAGCGGCGCCAGCTCGATGTTGCCGTGCAGCGCGACGATCTCCACCTGCATGCCGCTCTCGTCGTAGTGGGCCTGGGTGATGCGCGGGTATTTCGTGGCGACGCGGATGGAGCCGAGGCGGCGGTAGTGCTCCTGAATGGCGGCGTCGCTGCCCGCCGGCTCGGCGACGACGAAGCGACACGCGCCGAAGCGCAGGTCGGCCAGTTTCACCACGTCCACGTCGGCTTCAAGCAGCGAGTCTTCCCCGCAGATGCCGCAGTCGGCCGCGCCAAGCGCCACGAAGGCGGGCGCGTCGGAAGGCCGCACGATGATGTAGTCGACGCCGCGCCCGTGAATGATGAGGGCGCGTCCGGGGCAGTCGAGGTTGGCAGTGTCGAGCCCCGCGCCCGCAAGCGCCGCAACGGCGTCTTTGTTGAGCGAGCCTTTCGGGACCGCGACGCGCAAAGGCGGCAGAGCTTCGGGGGCGGGCGCGGCGGCGTCAGCAGAGACGGCGTCGGAAAGTTCGCTTACCGTACCTGCTTCGCTTTCAGTGCCTTCAACGCCGGCAGCCGCACCAGCGCTTGCGTCCGCGCCGGCATCTGCGGCGCTTGCTTCCCGCGCCTGCTGCTCGGCGGCCGCCATGACCGATTCCAGGCAGAACGCAAACCCTGCGGCCACGCGGTTTTGCCCGTAGACGCCGATCATCCGGTCATAGCGCCCGCCGCTGCCGAGCGCCGCCCCGTAGCGCGGCGCATACACCTCGAACACCATGCCCGTGTAATAGTCGAA
The DNA here is from genome assembly GCF_011039175.1 of Slackia sp. ZJ119. Taxonomy (GTDB): domain Bacteria; phylum Actinomycetota; class Coriobacteriia; order Coriobacteriales; family Eggerthellaceae; genus Xiamenia. The sequence goes on along the minus strand of NZ_JAAKEN010000023.1, from coordinate 25,117 downwards.
CGAGCTCATGACGGAAAAGTCCACGAGCACGCGGTCGGCCAGGCCGCGGGCGGCAAGCGCGTCGTAGGTCTGCTCGAACGTGTCGATGTCGCACGGGCAGCCGAGCGGCTCGATGAGCCGGCGCACCTCTTCGACGGCTTCGCGGCCGCCGCGGATGGACCGCAGCCGGCAGACCGCCTCGGCGTAGAGGGCGCTTGCGACCGGCGCGTCCGGCCCGCACAACGCGTCAAGCTCCACGTAGTTCGAGCTGTGGTAGGCCTCGAGCACCGCGGCCCGCCACGCCTGCGGCGCCCCGCTGGCCTCCAGCACGGCCCGCAGCACGCCGACGGTGGCGATGGCGATGCAGTAGTCATGCACGCCGACGAGCTCCATCGCCTCGGCCATGAGCGACACGATCTCCGCGTCGATGTTCGCGCCCCAGCCGCCCACGCACTCGATGCCCATCTGGGTCATCTCGCGGGCTTTCGCCTGCAAGGGCCCGTCGGCCTCGCGGAAGATGCGCTGGGTGTAGCGGAAGCGCAGCGGACCGGCAGCGTCGTTCAGCCGAGACGCGCACATGCGGGCGACCTGCAGCGTCACGTCGGGCCTGAGCGCCAGCAGGTCCCCCCGCGCGTCGAAGAGCTTGAACGGCGACGCAGGCGCCCGGCCGCTCGCCTGCACCACGTCCATGACTTCGAGCGTGGGAGTTTCTATCGGCAGGTAGCCGTGGGCGGCAAAGCAGTCTTGCACGGCCCGCGAAAGCGCTTCGCGGCGCAGCGCCTCTTCGGGCAGCACGTCGCGGAAGCCGGCTGGTGTGATGAGGTTCATGGTTTGGATCCTTGCAAAATCGGTGGTTCAGGGGTGCGTGCGCGGCGCAGAGGCCGGCTGCACGTGGGTACTTTAGCACAGTAGAGTGGTAAAGTGACGGCGGATTGGCAAACGGCGCACGGAGGCTCTACATCATGCCGGAGACGGCCTGCTGCATCGACCACGCCACGTAGATCACGCCGGCCAGCAGCACCGACGCCGTCGCCTTGCCCCACACCGGCCACGAGCTGCGCCAGCACAGCACGATGCCGACCGGCCAGAACACCACGAGGAAGAAGATGATCCAAAACGTGTCCTGGTACCACTTCTTGCCAGAATCAGCGCCCACGATGTCGTTGGCGCTGCGCCTGCGCTGCTCTTTGTGCTGCCAGTCGCCCGGACGCCGTTCGTTTTCCGCCATGATTCGTTCCTTTCGGAAGAATGTTCGCATTCTTTTCAGATCGTAACACGAAAAGAAGGGACGCGAACAAAGCTACGTCCCTTCCTCATGCTTGCTCGACCAAGCGGCGCCGGCGCCGGCTTGTCCCGGCTACTTCCCTGCCGCCAACAGCCCTTCTGAAGCCAGATAGGCCCGCAGGTCTTCTTCCCACGTCGGCAGTTCGATGCCGGCCATTTCGAGCATCATCGACTCGAGCACGACGTTTTCGGCGGTTTTCGGGTCGCTCGCGGGAACAAGCACGTCCTGCGGATCATGCCCGGTAAGCTCGAGCATCTTCGCGGCGAAGTCGTAGCGGCTCGCCCTGCCCTTCGTCGCGATGTGGAACGTGCCGTTCGCCCCGTGCCTGACGGCGCGGACGATGAAGTCGACGTAGGTGGCAAGGCTTGTGGGGGCGGCGAACTGGTCGGTGCGGGCCTCGATGTGCCTGCCTTCGCGTGCGGCGGACAGCACGTCTTTCATGCTGCGTCCCGTGACGTTGTACAGCCACGACGAGCGGACGATCAGGTGGTTCGGCGTGGTGTTGCGCACCATCGTTTCGCCGGCGCGCTTGGACTTGCCGTACGGCGTGTCCGGATGCGGGTTGTCGAACTCGTTCACCGGCTCGTCGAGGCGCGACGAGTACACGTCGTCGGAAGACACCTGCACGACGGTCGCCCCGATGGTGTTGGCGACGAGCGCCATGTTGCGGGCGCCCAGCGCGTTGACCTCATAGGCCTTCACGCGGTTGGAAAGCCCCGCCGCCTCGCGACGGATGCCGGCGCAGTTCACGACGAGCCCCGGCATGACTTCTTCGGCGAACGATTCCAGGCGTTCCGGCTCGCACACCGACAGCTCCGAGCCCGTGCCGACCACGGTGTAGCCGCATGCTTCCAAATGCTCGCAGATGGCCCTGCCGACAAAGCCGCTCGCGCCCGTCACCCACGCGATCTGGTTGTTTTCCATGGTTCCCCTTTCGGTCTGGCTGTGCGGCGAACGCTATTGTTGCGCCTTGGCGTCGTCGACGTCAAGCGGCAAGACGGCCGCGTCCGCCTCTTTCGGCGCATGGCGGCGCGAAATGCCGATCTGCAGCGCACACAGCGCGGCGATGACGACCAGGCCGACCACGTCGGTCGCCGCGCCAGGGACCATCATGCACAGGCCTCCCGCCGCGAACGCGATGCGGATGATCGGGCTGAGGTGATGTCCGAACAGGGTGTTCGTGAGCGCACACTGCAAACCGAACACGCCGATCAAGGCCGTGATCGTGTTGAGCACCACGGTGACCAGGCTGAGATTGTCGCCCACGAGCAGAAGCGCCGGGCTGAAGACGAAAATGTAAGGCACGACAAACTTCGCGATGCCGAGCTTGGTGGCGTTGACGGCGGTGGCCATCGGACGCGACTTGGCGATGGCGCTGGCAGCATAGGCGGCAAGCGCGACCGGCGGCGTGATGTCGGCGGCGATGCCGAAGTAGAACACGAAGAAATGGGCGCAGATGGGGTCGACGCCGAGCTGCATGAGAATGGGCGCACAGGTGGACGCCATGATGCAGTAGTTGGCGGTCGTCGGCACGCCCATGCCCAAGATGAGGCAGCACACCATGGTGAACACGAGCCCCACGATGATCATGTCGCCGGCCATGAGCACGATGACGTTGATGATGGTGGAGGCCAGGCCCGTCACGGTGATGCATCCGGCGATCATGCCGGCCATCGCGCAGGCGACGGCCACGGAGATGACGCTTTTCGCGCCGGCGGCGAACGCGTCGACGGCGGCGAACAGGGCCACGCTGGCCGACTCCTTCAGCACGCCTGTAAAGCCTTCGCCCTCTTCGCGGTTGCGCCAGTTGGACAGCACGAAGTTGATGAAGCCGATGATGAACGCGCACCCGATGGAGATGGCGGCGCTGGCGGCCATCGTGCGGGCACCGCTGGCCACGAGCCACACGAGCAGCACGAGCGGAATGACCAGGTAGCAGTCACGCGCAAGCTCCCACCACTTGGGCAGCTCGTCTTTCGGCACGCCCTTCAAGCCGAGCTTCTTCGCTTCCAAGTGGACGGCGATGAAGATGCCGGCGAAGTACAGGATGGCCGGGATGATGGCCTTCGTGGCGACCTCCAGATACGGAATGCCCATGTACTCGGCCATGAGGAAGGCGGCCGCGCCCATGATGGGGGGCATGATCTGGCCGCCGGAAGACGACGCGGCTTCCACGGCGCCGGCGAATTCGGGCTTGTAGCCGGTCTTCTTCATCATGGGGATGGTGACCGACCCGGTGGTCACGGTGTTGCCCACCGACGAGCCCGACACCATGCCGCACAGCCCCGACGCGATGACGGCCACCTTCGCCGCGCCGCCGCTCGACCAGCCGGCGATGCGGTTGGCGAAGCTGATGAAGAAGTTCGAGATGCCGGTGCGCTCCAGAAAAGCGCCGAAGATGACGAACAACACGATGTAGGTGTAGCACACATTGATAGGCGTGCCGATGACGCCGGAAGTCGTGTAGAACAGCTTCTGGACCACCTTGCGCAGCGACGCGTACACGTCCATCGTGCTGCCCGAGGTGAGCTGCCAGTAGAAGGCGTAGATCACGAGGCACCCGCACACGATGATGATGGGCAGGCCCACGCAACGCCGGCACAGCTCCACCAAAACGACGATGCCCACGATGCCGAGCACCACCTGCAGAGGCTCGATGCGTGCGCCCATGAGCAGAATCTCGGTGCAGTTCAGCGCGAAGTACATGAACGACCCGAAGCCGGCAAGCATAAGGACGACGTCGTACCACGGAATGTGGTTCACCCGATGGCCCTTCTTGCGGGCCGGGTACATGATGAAGCCGATGACGATGACGAAAGCAAGGAAGCGGGCCAGACGCGCCTCGGCCTGTTCGGTGGACAGAAGCGTCATGGCCATGCAGTAGACCGAGAACGCGACGAGCAGCGTGGTGACGACGACCTTAGGAATGCCTTCCCAAATGCGCGTGTTCGACTCCTTGTCGTATTTGCGCATCACCTCGTCGGCGTCGATGTCGACGGGCGCCCCGTCTGCGCCCGCCGCCAATTCCCGGTCGCCGTCGAGCACTTCTTTCGGGCCTGCCTCGCGTTTCTTCTTTCCAAACATTGCCACACCTTCTTTCCTTCAAGGAACGCGCCATGCTCACATTCAGCGCTTACCTCTGCGAGCGCCTTCCCGCACACCGGCCGGAAGGCGCTCGCAGAACCAAGCCGGCAGCGCGGTCGCCCTGCAACCGCGCTGCCCTGTCAGAAAAGCTTCGACCTATTCGCCGGCCGTGACGCCTTGTTCCTCGTAGTACTTGGCGGCGCCGGGATGATACGGCACCGACGTGATGGCGGCGGCGTCCTCAAGCACCAGCTCGTTGTACTTCGCGTGCGCATCGGCGTTGTCCTGCTGGCCGTCGAAGAACGACTTCGTCAGGTTGTAGACGGCGTCCTCGGAAACCGAGTTGTTCGCGATGACGACCGCACCGACGGACACAGTCTCCACCGGGCCTTCCGTGCCATAGGTTTCGGCCGGAATCGTCGCTTCGGAATAGTACGGGTTGGAAGAGAGCAGCTCTTCGATGTGGGCCTGGTCAAGCGAGACCAGGTAGGTGTCCTTCGTGGTGGACAGGTCGGTGATGGCGGTGGTGGGAGCGCCGGCCACGATGAAGGCCGCGTCGATCTTGCCGTCCTTCAGCGAGTCGGCCGAATCGGCGAAGCTCTGGTACACCGGCTCGAAGTCGGCGGAGCCTTCCGCGGAAAGCTCGATGCCGTAAACGCCCAGAATGTCAACGGCGTTGAAGTACACGCCCGAGTTCGCGGCGCCGACCGACACCGTCTTGCCCTTCAAGTCCTCGACGGACTTGATGGAAGGATCGCACGTCACGATCTGGACCTGCTCCTGATACAGGTCGGCGACGACGGAGAAGTCTTTGTAGGGAGCGCCTTCGAAGAGGTTCGTGCCGTCATAGGCGTAGGCGAGCACGTCGGACTGGCAGAACGCGATGTCGGAGTCGCCGTCCTGCAGCGCCTCGATGTTGGCCTGCGAGCCGTTGCCGGCAAGCGCCGTCACGTCCAGGCCGTAGTCGCCGTTGGTGGCGTACTGGGCCAGCACGTTGCCGTAAGCGTAGTACGTGCCCGATTCGCCGCCGGTCATGAAGCGCAGCGAGCTGCTGGCCGCAGGAGCCGCCCCGCCGTCGCCGCTGGCAGCATCGCCGCCGCCGCTGCTGCAGCCCGCAATGCCGAGAGCCAAAACGCCCGCAAGAGCGACGGCTGCAAACGCCTTGATCTTCTTCTTCATAAAGTCCCCTTCCTTTCAGGGCCGGTCTTGGCCCGTCCATCCGCGCCAAAACTCCGAGAGGGAGGCCTCCTGTCAGGCGCACGTTGCCATACCATAATATTTGCACAAGTGGAAGAAGAATCCCATAATTCGGCAATCGACAAATATTTTCGGTAGGTCTACAATCTTCATCGGTCACAAAGCATATCGGAGCCGCATCAAATCAAAACGGGCGCACAATGGCGCGGAGGGGAGCAGCATGGCGCTGGAATCGTGGAAATGGCTCGTCCAGCTGACGGAGAGCGGGTCGTTCACCCGCGCGTCCGAAGAGCTGCAGATCTCCCAGCAAACGCTCAGCTCGAGGCTGGCGGCACTTGAGCGCGGGCTGGGGTGCCGGCTTGTGGTGCGCACGACGCCGCTTGTGCTCACCCGCGCGGGCGAAGTGTTTCTGGAGTACGCCCGCAAGGTCGACAACGAGCGCACGGCGATGCTGCGCCAGCTGGGAGAAGTGGCCGGCGGCGGGTCGGGCGTGCTGAAGGTGGGCATTTCCAACATGCGCGGGCAGGTGCTCATGCCGCACGTCATGACGCAGTTCCACCGCAGCCTCCCCGGCGTGGCGGTGCGGCTGCTCGAAGGCACGAACGAAGAGCTGGTGCGCATGGCCGAGCGCGGCGAGGTGGACCTGGCCGTGGCCCTGTTCGACAACGCGCATCCCGGCGTGACGGTGCGGCGCATCTTCCGCGAAGAGGTGGTGTGCGCGGTGCACCCCAAGCTGCTCGCGCAGACGTGGAGCCTGCCGTCGGACACGGCGTGCAGCCTGGCGCTTGCGCGGGGACTGGAAGGCTTGCGCGACCTGCCGTTTCTGCTGGAGAGCATCGACGACATTTCGGGACGCATAGCCCGCATCGAGCTGCGCCGCGCCCAAATCAAAGCAAAAGGCCTGGTAGAGTCGAACAACATGATGACGCTGCTCGAATTGTGCGCCAGCGCGGTCGGCTGCGTGTTCTGTCCCACGAACCTGCTCGACGCCACAGAGGCCATGACCGGCGAGCTTTTGCGCGTGCGGCTTTCCGACGCGGCACGCTACGACATCGGCGTGGGAATGCCGTCGGATGCCGGCGCATGGACACCCGCCCAGGTGTTCGAAGACGTGCTAGGGGCGCTCTACGGGGACTGAGGCGGCGGCAGACGCCTGCCGCACAAGCGAAAGAAGCCGCCGGAAAGCGCTTGCAAGATGCTGTAATACCCCCTGGGGGTATATCGACCGGGGAATTCGCCGTACGGCGGCGTGCTTTCGCGCAAGCGGCTAGCCTTCCTGCGCAAGCCTCATGAGCGCCTGCGGGATGGATGCGACCACGTCTTCGGCCCGCACGCAGATCTCCGTCAGACGCGCCGCCGCTTCTTGGCCGGCAAGCGCGTGGAGCGTCGCCCCGAGCACGCAGGCGTCGAGCGGCGAGAGCCCCTGGGCGAGCAGCGCCCCCGTCATGCCGGCAAGCACGTCCCCCGTGCCGGCCTTCGCAAGCGCCGCAGTGCCCTCGTCCATGCGCACGACCGCCTCTCCGTCGCAGACATAGGTGACCGGCCCTTTCAGCATGACGGTGCCGCAGTAGGCGCGTGCGAGCTGACGCGCCAGCTCAGGGGCGTCGTCGGTCTCGATGCCGAGCGGCCGCGCCATGCGGGCCGCCTCTCCCCCGTGCGGCGTGAAAACGTTCGCAAGCCCGTCGCGTGCGCGGCGCTCGAGGATGTCGCGCAGCTTCTGAGAGGTCGCCGCATCGAGCGAGCCGGCGTCGAGCAGCACCGGAGCCTGCGCGTTTTCCAGGACGAGCCGCGTGCGGATCTTCGTCATGGAATCGCTGGCGTCGTAGCCGCTGCCGACAACGTAGGCGCACGGATGGCCCTCCCGCGCCGGCGGCAGCTGGGCCGGGTCGACGTCGGGCCAGACGGCCGCGACGACGGACGGATTCGCCGCACGGACGTGATCGGCGACCGACGCGTCCGTGATCACCTGGGTGTATCCCGCCCCCGTGACCTCCGCGCTGCGCGATGCCAGCACCGCGGCCCCCGGATAGCGGTCACACCCCACGGCGCACACGAGCCGCCCGCGCGTGTACTTGTTCGCGTCGCGAGACGGATACGGCGCCAACGCGGCAAGGCGGGACATGCTGTACGAAACGGCCTCCATGGCTTGCTCCTTTATATATAATTAGATAGCGTCGAGCATGCCGCGCACTTCTTTGAAGCGTTTGGCCAGCTCGGCCTTTTGGTCGGTACGCTCTTCTTTCGCGCGGACCGAATCGTCGGTGATGGCGAGCGCGAAAGCCACGGCTTCGGTGTGGGTGTAGGAAAGCGACAGCGGCAGCTCGCGAACGCCTTGGGCCCGCGCGATGCGCGCCGCGCCGCCCGAAAGCCTCACCGAAGGGCGGCCCTTGGCGTTGCGCACCACTTCGACGTCGCGCACGCCCACGCCCTGGAACAGCCCCGTGCCAAGCGCCTTCATGACCGCCTCTTTCGCAGCGAACCGGCAGGCGTAGTGGACGGCCGGATCGGAGCGCTCGTCGCAATAGCAGCACTCTTCGCAGGAAAACACCTTGCGGGAAAACATCGGGGAACGCTCAAGGATGGCACGCATCCGATCGATGTCGACGATGTCCACGCCGACGCCCACCAGGCCTTTCACCGACGCGAGCGCATCGGACAAGCCGTCTCGGGCAGCCGCGTCGGCCGCCGCCTCGCCGTCGATGCGCCCGGCCTCCCCGGCCGCCGTCGCGCCCAAGCGCCCTTCCGCTTCCGAAGCCTTGTCGCCCATTGCGGCCTCCCCTATTCCACCGTGACCGATTTTGCCAGGTTGCGCGGCTGGTCGACGTCGCAGCCGCGCTCGACGGCGATGGCGCGGGCGAACAACTGCAACGGCACGCTCGCCGTGATGGCCGAGAACGCGTCGCGCACCTTCGGGATGTAGATGACATGGTCGGCGTGCTTGCGGATCTCTTCGTCGCCTTCGGTCGCCACGGCCACGACGGTCGCCCCGCGTGCGCGGCTTTCCTGCAAGTTGGAGATGACCTTGTCGTACACCGGGCTTTTCGTCGCGACCGCGATGACGGGGAACCCTTCGTCGATCAGCGCGATGGGGCCGTGCTTCATCTCGCCGGCAGGGTACGCCTCGGCGTGCAGGTAGCTGATCTCCTTGAGCTTGAGCGCCCCTTCGCAGGCGATGGCCGACCCCATGCCACGTCCGACGAACAGGGCGCTTTTCGCGTCGACGCAGGCCCGCGCCGCCTCCTTGATGGCCGACGTGTCGGACAAGATGCGCTCGACCTGCTCGGCCGTGTCGGCCAGCTCGCGGAACAAAAGCCGTACTTGGTTCGTTTTTAGTTTGCCCTTGACCTGGGCCAAAAGCAGCGCCAACAACGTGAGCGACACCACTTGGCCCAAGAAGGACTTCGTGGAGGCCACGGCGATCTCCTTGTTCGCCTTCGTGTAGATGACGCCGTCGGACTCGCGGGCCACGGGGCTGCCCAGCACGTTCGTGATGCCGAAGACCCGCGCCCCTTTCACCCGCGCGTCGCGGATGGCGGCCAGCGTGTCGGCCGTCTCGCCCGACTGCGACACCGCCACCACGAGCGTCGTCGGCGTGATGATGGGGTTGCGGTAGCGGAATTCGCTCGCCACCTCCACTTCGCAAGGAATGCGGGCCCACCCTTCGATGAGGTTCTTCGCGATGAGGCCGGCGTGGTACGACGTGCCGCAGGCGATGATGTACACCCGGTCTATCAGGTTGAGCTCTTCGACGGTAAGGTCCAGCTCGTCAATGGAAAGCGCCCCGCCCACCAGGCGCCCGGCCAGCGTGTCGCGAATGACGCGCGGCTGCTCGTGGATCTCTTTCAGCATGAAGTCGGGGTAGCCGCCCTTTTCGGCCACGTCCAAATCCCAGTCCACGCGGGTGACGGCCGGCTCGAAGGAGCCGGAGGCCGTGAAGAACTCCGCGCCCGCCGGGGCGAGGCGGGCGAACTCTCCGTCGCCGAGAACCACCACATCGCGCGTGGCCTCGATCATCGCGATGATGTCGCTCGCCACGTAGAAGCCGTCCTGCGCAAGCCCCACCACCAGCGGCGAGTCCTTGCGGGCGGCCACGATGACGCCCGGCTCCTCGACGCTGACGACCGCGAGCGCGTAGGCGCCCACCAAATAGTCGGTCGCCTCGTGCACGGCTTCCAGCAGGCCTTTTCCACCCGCCAGGGCCCGCTCGACCAGGTGCGCCACCACTTCGGTGTCGGTCTCGCTCGAAAACGCGTGGCCTTCGGCGACAAGGTCTTCGCGCAGCTCGGCGAAGTTTTCGATGATGCCGTTGTGCACGACGGCCACGCGTCCGTCGCAGGACGTGTGGGGATGGGCGTTCGCCTCGCTCGGACGGCCATGGGTCGCCCAGCGCGTGTGCCCGATGCCGCACGTGCCCGTGAAGTCGAAATGCTCGAGCGTGTGCGAGAGGCTGGAAACCTTGCCCTTGCGATGCACGACCGCAAGCCCGCCGTCCTGCTCGATGGCCACGCCGGCAGAGTCGTAGCCGCGATATTCGAGCCGGGACAAGCCGCCGACCAAAATGTCTTTCACCGGCCTGCTTCCGGTATAGCCCACGATTCCGCACATACGCGCACCTTTCTCCCCCGGGGTCCGTCTTTGCTTGCATGCCCGCAACATCCCTGGTCGAAGCCGCGTTCGTTGCAGACATCGTGCCATGGTAGCCGAAACGGGGGCCGCTCGGGGGCCGCTGCACGAAACGCCCCTGTTAAAGATAGGTTACACGCGCCGGTTTCGCGCACGGCCGCGACGCGGGCCGAACAAGCAACGACGTCGAAGTTGGCAAGGTTTTTGGCCCGTTCCGGCAAGGCCGGCGAGAGGTTTTGGCACGTTTTGGCGGCAGCGCGACGAGGTTTCGGCAAGAAACCGCGTCGAAGCGCGTGAGATTCGATGGCACGTTTTGCAAGGTCTGAGTGAAATCCGTGAAAGGTCCCCGCGCTAGACTGGCCGCAGCCCGCGATGCGGCCATCGACGCCCCGCCGACGCAAAAAGGCGGACGTGGCGGGCAGAGCGGCGCAAGGACAGGAGACGGACATGAGAAAGACCACGCGCAGGCTTGCAAGCGCAATCGCGACGGCGCTCGCGGCAACAGCGCTTGCAGCGGCGACGCTTTTCGCAGAGCCGGTCATAGCGGCGGCGTTCGCAGATGCGCCCGCGGCAGGATCGGCCGCCGACGCCGCACAGGCCGCCGACGCTCGCGCCGACGCCGCAGCCGAGGCGCCCGCCGACATAGACGAGCTGTGGGCCGAGTACTTGAGGACCGACGACGCGTCGGTTTTGCCCTTCAACCCGTTCGGCGACGCGCCGGCATGGGCCGAGGGCGGCGCCGACCCGATGCGGGCAAGCGCACCCGCGTTTTCCCAGCACACCTCCCCCGACGGCCCCGCAGACCCCCTCGAGGGCATGGAAAACCCCTTCAAGGAAAACCTGGCCGTCGCCCTGCGAAGCCCCCGGGCGTACAGCAGCCCGTCGGTCTATGCGCTCAACTACAACATCGGCAACCCCTTCGAAAACGGCGACCTCACGTGGGACCCCAACACCCAATCCTACAAGCTGGCGGGCATGACGCTGCGGGTGACCCTCACCGCCGAGCTTTCCGGAAGCCCGCCGTTCTCCTATCCGCCCAACCTCACCGACGCCTACTACATGTTCGTGAACGACCCGAGCACCGGCGGCAACTTCCCCGGCTGGGGCATTTCGGACTATCGCTACGAACTGACGAGCGAGACGAATTCCCGAGGCCTTACGTACACGGGCCTCAGCTCGACGGGCAGGACGCACTGCTGCCAAGGCAACAACTACACGGTGAGAGACTATGCCAATCCACGCCCCGCCCGGCTCTGCCTGCTGGAAAACGAGTCGTACTGGAGCGACGACGGGCAGTACTACACCGCGACGTTCTTTCTGCTGGTCAACAACGGCGGCGCCTACGGCGACTGGGACCAGGCCTCCATCGGCAAGCAGAAGGTCTACGCCACCTGGCGCCTCCACGAGCCGCGCGGCTGGTTCGAGGTGTGGAAGGGGTCGACGCGAGACAAGGCGGTCACCGTCGACGCCCACTACAGCCTGGCCAAAGCGAAGTTCGGCGTTTATTCCGACGCGGCCTGCACAAACCTCGTGCAGACGCTCACGACGACGAGCAACTTCGCGAACGCCACGCACGAGCCGAGCCGCCACGAGGACCCGCAAGCCTGGTCGCTTGCCGAAACCGCCTGGCTCGATCCCGGAACCTACTACGTCAAAGAGATCCAAGCGCCCAAGGGATACTCCCTGTCGACCGGCGTCAAGTCGATCACCGTCCGCGACGACGAAGACCGCTCGGGCTACCTGTCGTTTTTCAACGAGCCCGAAACCTACGTGAAGGCGTGGAAGACCTCGGCCGAGGCATGGACGAACAACAACGGCGCCTATGCGCTCGGAGGCGCAACCTTCGGCGTCTACACGGACGCGGCCTGCACGAACAAGGTCGACGAGATGGTCACGAAAGACCCGCGCGGGGCCTATCGGCCCGCCGACCAGGCCTACGACTACCGCGAACGAGCCATCGCCGAAAGCAAGTGGCTGCCCGCAGGCACCTACTGGGTCAAGGAGATCAAAGCGCCGGCCGGCTTCAATGCGAGCTCCGAGGCAAAGCGCATCGACGCACGGGCCGACCGCGACAACGCCGCGACGTTCTCCGACCAGGTGCAGTACTTCGAGCCGCAGGCCGTGCTGCAAAAGATCGACCAGCCGACCGGCAAGCCGCAGGCCGCAGGCGACGCGACGCTCGAAGGCGGCGAATTCCGCATCTCCTACTACGACGTCAGCCCCGCGCTGTTCGCAGGGTTCGACGCAGCGACGATCGCGCAGGTTGAAAGCAGGCACCTGGCCGCGTCATGGGTCTTCGCCACCGACGCCGGCGGGCGCATCGACGCGGGCAAGCCGGCGTCCGGCAGCCCGCTGTACCTGCACGGATCGAAGGCGTACTGGCCGATCGGCTGCTATGTCGTCGAAGAGACGAAGGCGCCGGCCGGCTACGTCCGTGCCACGGGCAAGAAGCTTATAAAGGTGGCGGCCAACGGCATGCAGACGGCAGGCGCAAAAGCCACGGCCCAGTTCGGCAGCGCGAGCGCCGCCCTCAGGCTCGATTTCGCCGATGCGCCGATCACCGGCGGCGTGTCGGTGCTGAAAACCGACGCCGAAACGGGGCGGCCCGTTCCGCAGGGCCAGGCAAGCCTCGCCGGCATCAAGTTTGAGATCAAAAACGTATCAAAACATCCGGTCACGGTCGAAGGGACGGAATGCCCGGTCGGCGCCGTCGTGAAGACCATCGCCACCGACGCGTCAGGAGTCGCCGCGACCCCGGCGAACTGCCTGCCTTACGGCACCTACGAAATCAGCGAGTCCGCCTCAAACGACACGTACCGCCCCACCGACGCCACGACGCGCACCGTCTCGATCCGCACTCCGGGAGCGGTGGTCGACGCCTGCTCGCCGAACGCGGCGGCGGTTGCAGCGGCTGCGACCGAGACCGAAGCCGCCAGCGCCGCCCCGGCGTCCGAAGGCGGCAAAGCGGAAAGCACGCCCCGCGCAGGAGGCGCGGGCCCGTTCAAAGACGAGGTCGTGCGCGGCGGCGTGGCGCTTGAGAAGCGGGACTTCGACACGCACCGCAGCGAGCCGCAGGGCAACGCCGTCTTGGAAGGCACCGTCTTCACGATCACGAACCGGTCCGCCCAAAGCGTCGTCGTCGAAGGCGTCGAATACGCTCCAGGGCAGGTCGTCGCCACGATGACGACCGACGAGGCCGGAGCCGCCGCCACCGCCGAAAACCTGCTGCCCTGCGGCGCCTACGAGATCCGCGAAGTGGAGGCGCCCGCAGGCTACCGCCTGACCGACGGAGCGCCCCGCTCCTTTTCCATCGCCGAAGACCTGGCAATCGTCAAGCCTTTCGCCGATGACGACGCCTTCTTCAACAAGGTGGAGCGCGGAGGCGTCGAAGTCCGCAAGGCCGACGCGCAGACCAAGCGGCGCGAACCGCAGGGCGACGCGAGCCTTGCCGGCATAGAGTTCACCATAACTAACAAATCAACGCACAGCGTGGTGGTGGACGGGGTCGAGTTTTCCGTCGACGAAGACGTCAAGACGATCGAGACCGACGCGTCCGGCACGGCGACGACCGGCGACGAATCGCTGCCCATCGGCACGTACGAGATACGCGAGTCGGCGACGAACGGCAGCTACCGGCTGACCGACGGCAAGGCGCTCACGTTCTCGATCACCGCCGACGGCCAGATCGCAGCCCCGTGCGACGCGGGCGGCGACTACCGAAACCAGGTCGTGCGCGGCGGCGTTGCCGTGCAGAAGCGCGATTTCGACACCCGGCACAACGCCCCGCAAGGCGATGCGACGCTCGCCGGCACGGTGTTTCGCATCACGAACCGGTCCGCCCGAAGCGTCGTCGTCGACGGCGTGGAATACGCGCCCGGCCGCGTCGTGGCGACGATTGCGACCGACAAGGACGGCAACGCCTCGACCGGGACTCAGACGCTGCCGTTCGGCACCTACGACATCCAAGAAACCGCCGCAAGCCCAGGCTACCACCTGACCGACGGCGCGGCACGCACGTTCACGATCCGCGAGGACAAAAAGATCGTCACGCCGTTTTCCGGCAGCAGCTCGTTTTTCAACAAGGTGTGGCGCGGCGGGGTCGAGCTGTGGAAGGTGGACGTCGAAAGCGACGACAACCTGCCCCAGGGCGACGCGTGGCTCTCCGGCATCGTCTTCGACATCAAGAACGTCTCGGCAGCCCCGGTGTTCGTCGAAGGACGCCTCTGCCAGCCGGGAGAAGTGGTCAAGCAGATCACCACGAACAAAGACGGCTATGCGAAAACGGCGGCCGACTGCCTGCCCTTCGGCACCTACGAGGTGTACGAATCGGCGACCAACGACACCTACAACCTCACCGACACATCCGTGCGCACGGTCGAGGTGCGCCAAGACGGCGTCGTCTACCAGCCTTTCCACAAAGACGGCACCGTCGACGGCGAGCGCTACAAGAACATGGTCGTGCGCGGAGACGTGCTCGTCCACAAGCGCGACAACGAATCGTACCTGCTCACCCCGCTCGGCGGCGCGAAGCTGGAGAAAACGGCCTTCGAGATCACGAACCGCAGCGAAAACCGCGTCATCGTGGGCGGCGTGCCCTACGAGCCGGGCGAGGTGTGCGCCACGATATACGCCGGCGCCGACGGCATCGCAAAGACCGAAGGCAAGGCGCTGCCCTACGGCACCTACGACATCGCCGAGGTCGCGCCAGGAGAAGGGTATCTGATGCTCGACGGGGCGCAGCGCCGCTTCCGCATCCGCACCGAAGGCGAGGTGGACGCCACCTGGAGCGACGAGACCTACGACCAAGCAGCCTCGGACAACACGAAGTCCTGGCGCAACCAGGTCATGCGCGGCGACTTGCAGCTCGTGAAGGTGGGAGCGCCCGACATGAGGCGGCTTGCGGGCGTGCCCTTCGCACTCATCAGCCAGACGACCGGCGAGCGCCACATCCTCGTCACCGACGCCAACGGCGAGGCTTCCACCCATGCCGAATGGGCGGCGCACTCCTTCGAAACCAACGCCAACGACGACACGACAACGGGATACCGGTCCCATCGCGGCACGTGGTTCGGACTGACAAGCGAGGGCTGGAGCGTGCCGGTCGTCGACGGCGCGGGCGCCCTTCCCTACGACTGGTACACGCTCGAAGAGCTGCCCTGCGAGGCGACCGTCGGATACGACCTGATAACCGTCAAGAACATCCACATCTACCGCGACAAGCACTACATCAACCTCGGCACGCTCGAAGACGCGGAAAACGGCGACGGGACCCCCGAGATCGGCACGCAGGCCGCCGACGCCGCCGACGGCAACAAGGTCATGCACGCCGACGCGACGGGCGGCATCATCGACACGGTGAGCCACACGTCGCTTGTCCCTGGGCGCGAATACGCGCTCGTCGGCACGCTCATGAAAAAAGGAGACGACGGCGCCGCCGTCCCGGTCTTCGACGGCGAGGAAGCCTCGAAGGGCACGTCTTCCGCACGCTTCACGCCTGCCTCGAAAAACGGGCTCGTGAACGTGGCTTTCACCTTCGACTCGACCGTGATCGCCAAAGCGCAGACGACCGTCTTCGAAGAGCTCTACCTGGCGAGCGACGTCGACGCCGAGGGCAACCCCAAGCCCGGCGCAAAGCCCCTGGCCGAGCACAAGGACATCGAAGACGGCGCCCAAACCGTGCGCGTCGACGCGCCCAGAATCGGCACCAAGGCGACCGACGCCGCCGACGGCGACAAGAAGATCGCCGCCGACGCGCAGGCCGAAGTGCTCGACACGGTGTCGTACAGAAACCTCGTTCCCGGCAAAACCTATGCGATGGCCGGCACGCTCATGTGCAAGTCGACCGGAGAGCCGGTGCGCGACGAAAGCGGCCTTGCCGTCACGGCCAAAACGGAGTTCGTCGCCGAGGACGAATCCGGAGAAGTGGACCTGCTCTTCGCTTTCGACGCGAGCACGCTTGCCGGAGAAGAGATCGTCGCGTTTGAAGCGCTGTCACAGGACGGCATTGAGCTGGCGGCGCACGCAGACATCAACGACAAGGCCCAGACCGTCGTCGTCACCGGCGTCGCCATAGAGACGACCGCCCGCGACGGCGCCGACGAGGACAAGCTGGTGGCGGCGGGGCCTGCGGCGACCGTCGTCGACACGGTGTCTTACAAAGGCCTCGTGCCAGACAAGGAATACCGCCTCGAAGCGACGCTCGCCGTCAAGTCAAGCGGAAAGCCGGTCGAAGACGCCGCCGGCAAGACGATTCGCGCACGCAAGGACTTCACACCCGACGAAAGCAAGGGGTCCGTCGACGTCGAGATTCCCTTCGACGCGACAGAGCTTGCCTCCGACAGCGTGGTCGTCTTCGAAACGCTTTTGCGCGACGGCGCCGAAGTGGCGACGCACGCCGAGCTCGACAACGAAAGCCAGACGGTCGTCGTTGCAAACGCCGAGGTGGGCACATCTGCGACCGATGCGGCCGACGGAGACAAGACCGTCTCGGCCGGACCGGGGGCGTCCATCGTCGACCAGGTGTCGTACGCCGGCCTCGTGCCGGGCGCCGAATACGTCGTCCGCGGCCAGGTGATGGTCAAATCCACCGGAAAGCCGCTGCTCGACGCCGAAGGAAGCCCCGTCGCAGCCGGACGGTCCTTCACGCCCCAGCTGCCGAGCGGCGAGATGGAGCTTGCGTTCGACTTCGACGCGACAGAGCTCGCCGGCGAGCGCCTCGTCGTCTTCGAAACGATGCTCCAAGACGGCGTCGAAGTGGCGGCTCATGCCGACCTCGACGACGCAGGACAGACGGTCGAGGTGGAAGAACCGTCCATCGCCACGACCGCCGTCGACGCGCTGGATGGCAACAAGACGGTATCGCCCGGCACAAACGCCCTGGTGACCGACACGGTGGCCTATGCCGGCCTCGTGCCGGGCGCCCAGTACGCGCTCATCGGCACGCTCGTGTTGAAATCGACCGGCGAGCCCCTCGCCAACGACGAGGGCAACCCCGTCCGCGCGACCAAGACCTTCAAGCCGGTGTTTCCTGAAGGGGAAGTGCAGCTCGACCTGGGCTTCGACGCAACGGCTTTGGGCGGCCAGGAGGTCGTGGCGTTCGAGTCGCTCGCAAAAGACGGCGTCGAAGTGGCAACGCACGCCGACCTTGACGACGCGGGACAGACGGTCGAGGTGGCGGCGCTGAAAATCAAAACGACGGCGGCCGACGGCGCAGACGGAGACAAGCTCGTTGCCGCCGACCCCGAGGCCGTCGTCGTCGACACCGTGGCCTACGACGGGCTCGTGCCCGACAAGGAATACACGATATCGGGCCTGCTCGTGCACCAGTCGACCGGCGAGCCGCTCATCGGGGCGGACGGCAAGCCCGTGGGCGCGACCAAGACCTTCAGGCCGCACGTGCCCTCAGGCACCGAGCGGATCGAATTCCACTTCGACGCCAGCATGTTGGGCGAGGCGGCGCTCGTCGCCTGCGAAAAGCTTTTATTGACCGAAAAGGTCATCGCAAGTCACGAAGACCTCGAAGACGAAGGGCAGACCGTCACGGTCGCATCGCCCCGGATCGCAACGAGCGCCAAAGACGCCGCCGACAACGACAAGCAGGCAGCAGCGGACTCCAAGGCGAAGATTATCGACACGCTGTCTTACGAAGGACTCGTGCCAGGCAAGGAATACACGGCATCGGGCCTGCTCATGGACAAGGAGACCGGCAAGCCCTACGCCGACGCCGCAGGCAACGCCGTGACGGCCGACGTCGCCTTCATCCCCGCAAAAGCGGCCGGCTCCGTCGAGGTCGCCTTCGAGTTCGACTGCTCGGGCCAAAACGACCGGCAGATCGTCGTCTTCGAAAAGCTGCTGCGCGAAGGCGCCGTCGTCGCCGCCCACGAAGACCTGGACGACCAGGCCCAAACCGTCACGGTGATGGCCCCCGCGATCTTCACCAACGCGAAAGACGCTTCCGACAGCGACCAGTTCCTCGCCAGGAACGAATGGGTCCGCGTCGTTGACGAGGTGAGCTATGAAAACGTCGTGCCCGGACGCGAATACGTGCTTGCCGGCACGCTCGTCGACAAGGAGACCGGGCATCCCGTCGTCTCAAACGGCATCGAGGTCGCCGCACGCAAATCGTTCGTCCCCAACCAGCCAAGCGGGACCGTCGACGTGGAAATGGCGCTGTCGACCGCCGGGCTTGACGGGCACGACCTGGTCGCGTTCGAAGCCCTTTCGCTTGACGGCCGAATCGTCGCCGCGCACGCAGACGTAAACGACGAAGCCCAGACCGTCTCGGTGCAAGACGTGCTGGGCGAAACCTGCGTGCCGGAACCGGGCAGGCCGGGCAAAAGCCCTGACGTGCCGGCCGGCCCAGGCGCCGGCGCCCCGGAACCGGCGCAGGCCACCCCCTACGACAAGACGGGCGCCGCCGCCCTGGCGACAGCCATGCTGACGATGCTGCTGGCCACAAGCGCCGCGCTCTCCTGCCGAGACGGCATCAAGCGCCTCCTCGACCGCACCCGGTAAAACGCCTCCGCGCGTTTCAAGCCGAGGCTTCAAGACGACCTGAAAGGAGAAACGCCGTGCGCTCGCAGCGCCCAACGTCGTCAAAGCTGGCCGGAGCGCTGCTCGTGGCGCTTTCGGCCGTGCTGTTCGCCGCCGCCGGAGCAGCTGTCCTGTGGCTGTGCTCCTGCCGCGAACTCGCGGCGAACCCCGCTCCCTCTTTGCGCCCTTCCGCCGCCGCGCTGACCCGCACCTCACCGACGCCGCTCGACCCGTATGCCGATTTTCCCGAGGTCGACTGGCGATTCTGGCAAGGCGTGAACCCTGCCGTCGTCGGGTGGGTGACCGTCCCGGGAACCTCGATCGACCTGCCCATCGTGCAGGCTCCGGCCGACGACCCGACCTACTACCTCTCCCACGACGTGTACGGCAACTGGTCGGTCTTCGGCTGCCCCTACCTGGACGCCGCCTGCGCCCGCGGCGGCTTCCGCTCGAAAAACGCCGTCGTCTCCGGCCATTCGCTGCGCTTCGACGGGTCCATGTTCACGCCGATAGCCTCCTTCGCCGATCCCGTTTGGGCAAGCGTCCATCGACAAGTCTGGATACAGACGCCGGATGCGAAGATGCGCCTGTTCGTGCGCGCCGCCGACGTGGTGGCCGGGCACAAGGCCGCAAAAGTCACGGCGTTTTCAAGCGACGAGGCTTTTGCGGCGTGGTGGCACGACGCGCTCGAAGGCGCCGACGTGGCGCTTGAACCCGCAGCCGCCGTGCCCGAGCACGCCGTCACGCTCGTCACGTGCTCCTACCTCTACAACCCCGAAGACGAGCGGTGCACGGTCTTCTGCTCTGAGCAGGAACGATCCCGCTGACGCGTCGCCGACGAAAAAGCGGGGCCGCCCCCTGGACGACCCCGCCTGCAGCAGCTCTATGCCAGATCGAACCGCTAGTTCGCCGCACGCGCCGCCTGGTAGGCGTCGACGAGCTTCTTCTGCACGTCGCCAGGCGCCTGCTCGTAACCTTCAAGCTCGATGACGTACGAGCCGGAACCGCGCGTGATGGAGCGCAAATCCTTGGTGTAGGACACCACCTCGGCGTACGGCACGCGCACCTTGATGATGGTTTCGCCGGCGTCGTTGGAGTCGGTGCCGACGATGCGGCCGCGACGCGTGGAGATGTCGCCCATGACCGGGCCGGCGTAGTCCTCCGTCACCGTGACGGCCAGGTTCGCCATGGGCTCCAAGATGACCGGGTCGGCCTTTTCGCAGCACGCGCGGAAGCCGATGCGGGCCGCGGTCTTGAACGCCATTTCGTTGGAGTCGACCGCATGGTAGGAGCCGTCGAACACCGTGCACTTGATGTCGACCATGGGGTATCCCGCCAAGAAGCCTTCCTTCATGGCGTCCTGCACGCCCTTGTCGACGGCCGGAATGAGGCCGTTGGGAATGGCGCCGCCCTTGATCTCGTCAATGAACTCATAGCCCATGCCCGGGTTCGGGACAAGGCGCAAGAAGCAGTCGCCGAACTGGCCGGAGCCGCCGGTCTGCTTCTTGTGGCGACCCTGCGCCTCGGCCTGCTTGCGAATGGTCTCGCGATACGGAATGCGCACCGGAACAAGCTTGGCCTCGACGCCGGTCTGCTCCTTCAAGCGGGCAAGCAGCGTTTCCACCTGGGTCTCGCCCATGGCCGTGACGAGCGTCTGGTGCGTCTCTTCGCTGCGGGTCACCTTCACCGTGGGGTCGGTGTCCACCACGCGCGACAGGAACGTGCCGAGCTTGTCCTCGTCCTTCTTGTTGACGGCCTCGATGGCGACCGGATACTGCGGCGTCGGCAGCGGCAGCGGATCGATGGCCACCTCGCCCGACTTGGAAAGCGTGTCGCCGGTCTTGACCTCGGTAAGCTTCGGGACAACGACGATGTCGCCGGCCTTGGCGCTCTTCACGTCGTTGGTTTCCTTGCCCATCATAACGTAGATGTGCCCAATGCGGTCCTTCTTGCCCGTACGCGCGTTGATGAGCTCCATGCCCGGCTCAAGAACGCCGGAGATGACCTTGATGAAGCTCAAGCGGCCCACATAGGGGTCCGCCGCGGTCTTGAACACGAAGCCGGCCGGCTCACCGTGCTCGTTCACCAGCGTCTCTTCGCCGTTGGCCAGGCGGAAGCGGCCGTGGTGGCGCGGATGCGGGAAGTAGGAGGCGATGTCTTCCATGATGCCCTGGATGCCCTGCTCGATGATGGTCGATCCCACGAAGACCGGGATGAACAGCTCTTGGGCGATGGCCTTGTCAAGCAGGCTTTCAAGCTCTTCCTGCGTCAGCTGCTCTTCGCCTTCCAGGTACTTCATCATCAGCTCGTCGTCGGCTTCGGCAACGAGGTCGCACAGCTTGTCGCGGGCGTCCTGCGCCGTGTCGGCGAAATCGGCCGGAATGTCTTCGATGCGCTCGGACGTGCCGTCCTGATCGAAGTAGCGGGCCTTCATGCGGATGATGTCGATGACGCCGCGGAAGTCGGCATCCTCGCCGATGGGAATGGTGACCGCGCCCAGACGAGAGCCGAAACGGGCATGGAGCTGCGCCATAGCCATGTCGAAATTGGCGTTCTCGCGGTCGATGTGGTTGATGAACACGCAGCGAGAAAGACGCATGCCCTCGGCCTCGCGCCACAGCTTCGTCGTCATGACCTGGGGACCGGCCACGGCGTCGACCACGAACATGGCCATTTCGGCCGCCTGCATGGTAGCCAGCGTGTCGCCGATGAAGTCCGGATGGCCCGACGTGTCAAGGAGGTTGATCTTGTAGTCCTTGTACGGAATGGGGGCGATAGAGGTGCCGATGGTGAACCTGCGCCGGATCTCCTCCTCGTCGTAATCGAGATAGGATTTCCCGTCATGGGTCGTTCCCATGCGAGCGGTACGCCCAGAGACGTGCAGCATCGCCTCGGCGAGCGATGTCTTGCCGGCGCCGTCTTGGCCTACGAGCACGATGTTTCGCACGTGTTCGGTAGCAGGAGCTGCCATAGAACCACCATCTTTCCTTGTTGGGCCCGCAGCGGCTCGCGATGCCGCCACAAGCTTTCCCTCACGGGGGGCGCCTTGCTTCGCGCAGCGCCGAACACCCATGTCCTTACCCTAGGGAAACGCTGACCGATTCCGCCAGCCTTGCTCAGGCGAGCCGGCTTTGGTCGGTGTTTCTCTAGAAGAGTGTAACGCAAAGTCGACGGCGAAACGAACCAGAATGCCAGATTGCCGCGACCGTTTTCGCCAAGATCGGCCGCAAAACGCCCTTTGCCTTCACGAATCGGCGCACAAACGCCCCGAACGCGGCGCCGTCAGCCTGCCAACTCGGCCTGGATGCGCCGGGTTCGCGCCGAGACTTCCGCCTTCGCCCCCGCAACGTCGATGGTCGGCCACGCGCCGTCGCGGTAGACGACTTCGCCGTCGCACATCGTCAGCGCCACGTCGCTGCCGTGGCCCGAATACACCAGGTTCACGAGCGGGTTCGTCATCGGCGCCCACGACGGGCCGGACACGTCGAGCACGCACAGGTCCGCCCGCATGCCTTCCTTCACCAGCCCGCAGTCGGAACGCCCCTGCGACAGCGCCCCCTCGCGCGTAGCGGCCCGAAGCGCCTGCTGCGGCGTCACGGCCGCCGGGTCAAGCGCCGCGCCCTTGCCTGCGAGCGCCATCAGATACATGTCCTGCATCAGGTCGTGGCTGTTGTTCGAGGCCATGCCGTCGGTGCCCAAGCACAGGCGCACGCCGGCGTCCAGCATCGCGCCATAGGGCGCAAACCCGCTTCCCAGCTTCATGTTCGACGCCGGGTTCGCAGCGACGAACACGCCTTTTTCGGCCAGCGTCTCGATGTCGGGCCCGTCGACCCACACGCAATGGGCGGCCGTGCACGGCACGTCGAACACGCCGAGCGAGTCGAGGTAGGCCGCCGGCGTCATGCCGCCGCGGCGCTGCCGGCACTCTTCGTGCTCGAGCTTCGTCTCGGACACGTGCACCTGGATGCGCAGCCCGTGCTCCTTCGCAAAGAACACGATGTCTCGGATGGCGCCCGGGTTGGTCGTGTATTCCGCATGAATGTTGCAGTCGATCAAAACGCGGCCCTGCCCCGCTCCGTGCCATTTCGCAAGCAGCATCTCGTTCTGCTCGTACAGCGGCAGGTCGGCCAGTCTCTCGCCGCCGGTCGCGATGAGCGTGTCGGACAGGTTCGCCTTCATGCCCGCCTCAAGCACGGCGCGGGCGCCCATCTCCGTGTGGTAGTACATGTCCGAAAAGCTGACGACGCCGAAACGGGCCATTTCGGCGCACGCGAGCATCGTCGCCCAATAGCAGTCCTCGGGCGTGATCTTCGCCTCGAACGGGAACACCGCGTCGTTGAGCCAGGCCTGCAGCGGCAGGTTTTCGGCATAGCCGCGCAAAAGCGTCATGGGCGCGTGGGCATGGGCGTTGTAGAACGCCGGCATGAGCAGCCGGTCCGCGCCGTCGTACACTTCGCCGAACGCCGCCGTCCCGCACTCGGGCGCCTCGTCGCCAACGTAGGCGATCATGCCGTCCCGCACGCCGACCCACTGTCCTTCGCGATACTGGAAGGAGTCGTCGACGAGCGCGATGTTGGCGAAGAGCATGTTTGTTCCTTTCATTCTTCTCGACAAAGGAGCATCTATGGTATCATGCGCGCCGAGAAGAGACTTCCTGCCTCGCACCAAAGGCAGGAAAACCAGAGCCACGCGCATGTGACAGTCCCTTTTTCGCACCTCTTTCGACGCCGGTCCTGCGCCAGTCGACTTTGCCGCGCAGACGGATCGAGCGGTTGCATCCGGCAGACGGCATGCGCTTAGACGAGGAGGAGAATGTCATGGCTGAATGCAATTCCAATTGCGGAAGCTGCAGCGTCGAAGGCTGCGGCGACCGCACCCAAGCAGGCCCTGCCACCATCGAACCGAACGAGCAGTCGAACATCAAGCACGTCATCGGCGTGGTGTCCGGCAAGGGCGGCGTGGGAAAATCCCTGGTCACAAGCTTGCTTGCCAGCGAAATGTCCAAGCGCGGCTTCAAGACCGCCATTTTGGACGCCGACGTGACCGGCCCGTCCATCCCGAAGGCGTTCGGCATTTCCAATCCGCTGACCGCCGACATGTCCACCGGCGCCATCATCCCTTCCCAGTCGCAAGGCGGCGTGAAGGTGGTTTCCACCAATTTGATGCTGCGCGAAGCCGACACGCCCGTCGCCTGGCGCGGCCCGGTCGTCTCCAACGTTGTCAAGCAGTTCTTCAACGAAGTGAACTGGGGCGATGTTGACTACATGTTCGTCGACATGCCTCCGGGAACCTCCGACGTGCTGCTCACCGTCTTCCAGTCGCTGCCCGTCGACGGCATCGTCACCGTGTCGGCCCCGCAGGAGCTCGTGGCCATGATCGTCGGCAAGGCTGTGAACCTGGCACATTCCATGGACGTCGATGTGCTGGGCCTCGTCGAGAACATGGCCTACTACGAATGCGACGAATGCGGCAAGCGCCACCACATCTTCGGCGAACCCCAGGGCGAGGCCGTTGCCGCGAAATACGAGATTCCGGCCTACGCCACGCTGCCCCTCGACCCGAACTTCGCACGCCTGTGCGACGAGGGCAAGGTCGAAGAGTACGACGTGAAAGACGCGCTCGACGCGATCGTCGACAAGATCGAGGCCGCCGGCAAGAAGGAAGACGCCGAATAAGGCCGCCTTCGGCACGAAACAGCAGACCGAACCACAAGCGCCGCCACCCATCTGGCGGCGCTTTGTCGTCGCCCGTCAGAAATCACTCGCATTGCAGATATGGCAAGAGACAGCGCAGGCTGCTATAATCAAGGCACCGGCACGGCCCGTTCGTCGTTAACGTTCTACGGGCGGCGCGGGGTTTTAGAATGGGTGGCAGCTGCTACTGCCGCCCATTACTTTTCATTAGCATCATTCCCGTCGCCATCCGATCGTTTTCTGCCTGGCCGGTATTCCTTCCAAGCGAGCCACGCCTCCAGCAGGAACGTGGCAATGGCAGCAGCAGCTGCCAAGGTGGAGAGGATCGAGTCGAACATAGGGCACCACTCCTTCTTCAAGAAGCGCCGCCCGCGTCGGACCGACCGGTGCCTGATCCCGACTATAGCACGAGACGAACCGGGGGACACGAAGACGCAAGGGTTCGAACCCCTCGAGGTCGGCATATAGGCAAAAAAGTGTGTAAGACTCAGTCCATCGCAAAGGGGTAGGGAGTGCTGTTATGGAATTCCGACCAAACCAGGCCTTCTCCCCATCTCGCCGGGGATCCGCTGCCATCGCCAAGCTGTCTTGCAGCTTGGCGATGGCATCTAGTGATGTCTTCATCAGTTGGGAATTCTTTGGCCATTCTTGCGTAGGAAACAGGCTCTTCTGACTCCATATAACAAAACCAAAACACAGCCTTGACTCTATGGTCTATGTTCAT
>NZ_JAAKEN010000022.1 GCF_011039175.1 Slackia sp. ZJ119 | reverse complement strand
CTCAGTCCAGGTCAAGCTCGAGGGCGACGGGACAATGGTCGCTGCCCATCACCTCGTCGTAGATGCACGCGCTCGTCACGCGGTCGCGCAGCGCCTCGCTGACCAGGAAATAGTCGATGCGCCACCCCGCGTTGTTCTGCCGCGCCTTGAACCGGTAGCTCCACCACGTGTAGGCGCCCGTCACGTCCGGGTGCAGGCTGCGGAACGTGTCGACGAACCCCGCGTCGAGCAGCGCTTGGAAGCTGTCGCGCTCTTCGGCCGAAAACCCGGGATTGCCCACGTTTGGCTTGGGGTTCTTCAGGTCGATCTCTTGATGCGCCACGTTGAAGTCGCCGCACATCACCACCGGCTTCGGGTCGCACGCAGGGCCGCCCTCCGTGCGCGGCAGCGCGGCAACGTCCGGGTGCCCCTCGCCCGGTGCCGGCTTCTCGAACGGCACGTTACCAGGCAAAACGCCGATTTCCAACCCTTTGCAGAAGTCGCGGAACGCCTCGTCCCATTCCAGGCGGTGCGCAATCCGCGCCAACTGGTCCTGCGAGTTCGGCGTGTACACGTCCACAAGCCAAAGCTTCGGAAACTCCAGCGCCGTCACGCGGCCTTCCGTGTCAAGATAGTCGTTGCCCAGCCCGTGCAGCACCTGCAGCGGCTCTTCGCGCGAGAACACCGCCGTGCCCGAATAGCCCTTTTTTTCCGCGTAGCTCCAATACTCGCGGTATTCCGGCAGATCGACGGTCGCCTGCCCCGCCTGCAGCTTCGTCTCCTGCAGCGCGATCACGTCGGCGCCGAGCTGGCTCACGATGTCTTCGAACCCCTTCTTTTGCACGGCCCGCAAGCCGTTGACGTTCCACGAAACAAAGCGCATGGGGCGCACCTTTCACTCTTGTCGCATATTGAAGGACCATTCTACCCGCCCGACGGCGCTCACACGCAATCGTCATGCACTTGTTCGCCGAGAAACCGAAGGGGCGGGCGGGGCCTGCCGGTGCAGACGCGGGCGAATGCACCGGCGCGGCGTCGCAACCCGGACCCGAGCCTGCGCTCGCGGAGCCTCTACGTTGACCTGCAACATCAGTTTCACGGCAGCGGGCGGGGCCTGCCGGTTGGCGCTTACGGTGACCAAATCGGTCAACTTCGCCTCGGCCCGACGGCAGCAAACAGGCCCTCACTTGTGGTAAGGCTCGCCGCGCGAGATGCGCTGGGCCCGGTAGAGCTGTTCGAGCAGCACGACGCGGGCGAGGTTGTGCGGCAGCGTGATGGGACCGAACGACAGCGTCTCGTCGGCGCGGGCGCGAACCTGCGAGCTTGCGCCCGTCGAACCGCCGATGACGAACGCCACGTCGCTTGTCCCCTGCAAGGCCAGGTCATCAAGGTGTTTTGAGAAGCCGACACTCGATCGCTCCTTGCCGTCGATGGCCAGCAGCACCACGCGCGTCTGCGCCGGCAGCCCGTCGAGCGCGGTCAGAATCGCCTCCCCCTCGCGTTCGCACGCTGCAGCCTCGCCCCCGACGCGGCGGGGGTCGACGTCAGGGATCTCGCGCACGTCGGTGCGGCCATACGGTTGCAGCCGCTTCAAGTATTCCGCGCACGCCTCGGTCCAGAAGCGCTCTTTCAGCTTTCCCACGGCGACAACGGTGAATCGCATGACGCACGCCCTTCCTTTTATAAGCAAACAGCTTATAGTTTGCTTATGTAATATTTCTTGCAGCTGCGACACAGCCAACGGCGCCGCAGCCAGAAACGCCCGCGAAGCAAAAGCCGCGTCTAAGAAGCGTTGTCCCACGTCAGACGCGTCTCATCGGCCAAAACGCCACGACAGCCTTCTCGCTGCGACGGATTATAACAAACGGCGCCCGACAACCTGCACGCCAGCGCCGCACGGGCCGTACTCGCGGCATTGGCGAAAATTTGCACGTATTGAGCCTTGCAAACGCGCAAACCAGCGCTACAATGAGCGCCATAATGCACAGCGCACCCCGATGATAGGTCCTGGATCGCTCGGCACGCCCGGCAAAACAGGACACGGAAGGGGCCTCTGGAGAATCCTGCCCGCGCAGGTGCCGAAGGGGCAAGGCGGCAAGAAGCCGCTGAAACTCTCAGGCAAAAGGACAGAGCAGAGCCGTCTCGCAACGGCTCGCGCACGAGCAAATCGGCCTTCGCGCCTTTTCGCCCGCGTCCCGTCTCCCTTGGCTTCTCCCCTTTTCGTCGTCGTGCGTCCCACGCGTCACGACACGACGAAGGAGAAGGAAGACATGGAAGAGTTCTTTGCGACCGCCGACGAGATTCTCGTCGCAATCGACGGCTTCATCTGGGGCGTTCCCCTCATGGTGCTCATCT
This sequence comes from Slackia sp. ZJ119, assembly GCF_011039175.1. Lineage (GTDB taxonomy): Bacteria > Actinomycetota > Coriobacteriia > Coriobacteriales > Eggerthellaceae > Xiamenia. Next base: position 43,886 of record NZ_JAAKEN010000022.1, on the reverse strand, counting down.
TGTTCGGCGGCATCCTGCTGACGGTGCGCCTGCGCGGCCTGCAGTTCCGCCATCTGGGACAGGCGTTGCGCTACATGGTGCGCAACGAGAAAGACGGCACCGGCGAAGTGACCAGCTTCGGCGCGTTGTGCACGGCGCTGTCGGCCACCATCGGCACCGGCAACATCGTCGGCGTCGGCACGGCCATCGTGGCGGGCGGCCCGGGCGCCATGTTCTGGATGTGGCTCGCCGCGCTGTTCGGAATGGCCACAAAATACGCCGAAGGCCTGCTGGCCGTCAAATTCCGCAGCGTCGGCAAAGACGGGCACGTGCTCGGCGGCCCGTTCTACTACATCGAGCGCGGCATGGGTCCGCAATGGCGCTGGCTCGCGAAGATGTTCGCCTTTTTCGGCATGTGCGTCGGCCTGTTCGGCATCGGCACGTTTACGCAGGTCAACTCCATCACCGGCGCCGTCAAGGGCTTTTTCGACCCCAACACGGCCATGAGCGTCAGCATCCTGGGCATGGATTACTCGATCGTCACGGTCATCTCGTCGCTGGTGCTGGCCGTGCTCGTGGGGCTGGTGGTCATCGGCGGACTAAAGCGCATCGCGAAGGTGTCCGAGCGCGTCATTCCTGCCATGGTCGTCATCTACGTGGGCTTTTCGATTGTTTTGCTGCTGACGAACATCGACAAGATCCCCGGCGCGTTCGTCGCCATCTTTGAAGGCGCGTTCGGCCTGCGAGCCTTCGGCGGCGGCATGCTCGGCGCCATCCTGATCGCCATGCAAATGGGCATCGCACGCGGCATCTTCTCCAACGAAGCCGGCCTGGGATCCGCCCCCATCGCCGCTGCGGCCGCCCAGACGAAAGAGCCGGTGCGCCAAGGCCTCGTGTCTATGACCGGCACGTTTCTCGACACCATCATCGTGTGCTCCATGACCGGCCTCGCGCTCGTCATGACCGGCGCCTATCAGATCGAAGGGCTTGAAGGGGCGGCCGTCACCACGGCGGCCTTCCAAGCGGGCCTTCCCTTCCTGCCGGCGGGAATGGTGGCGTTCATCCTGATGGTGTGCCTGGTGCTGTTCGGCTTCACGACCATCCTCGGCTGGGACTACTACGGCGAGCGCTGCCTGGAGTATTTCAGCAACGGCTCGCAAGGCGCGGTGAAGACGTACCGCTGGCTCTACATCGCTGCCGTGTTCATCGGCCCCTACATGACCGTCGCGGCCGTGTGGACCATCGCCGACATCTTCAACGGCCTCATGGCGCTGCCGAACATCATCGCGCTGGTGGCGCTGTCGGGCGTGGTCGTGAAGGAAACGAACGACTACTTCGCCCGCCTGAAGGCTGCCGGCACCGAAGAATCCATGGCCCCGCGCAGCGTCAAAGAAGACTGGCTTGACCAGGAGCCGAACCTGGCGTAACGCAAGCGGAAGAGCGCGGCTGCGGCGAAGGCATGAAGGAAGCTACGGCCTCAGCAGAAGTGGAAGCTGCGGCCGTAGCGACCGCAAAACGGCGGCGGAAGCCGCAGCGCCGGTCGAGGCGCAAGGGCGGCAACAGCCTTCGCAAGCTCAAAGCCACGACGGCGGCCGATGCGCGAAGGAGGCTGCAAAAACGGCCGCCCTGCGCAAAGCGGCCGACAACGGAAACCCCTCTCGGTCCCGTTGCCGGCCGCTTTTTCATGCCTGCCCTCGCGAGCGAGCTCCTGGCGGCATTCAAGCCGCTGCCGCCTTTCGCCGCCGCGCCTCAAACCGCCTTAGGCAGCCGCTACAGGTTCTCGGCCCGCCGGTCGATGATCGCCGCTGCGACCTTCCGCGCCGCGTCGGTAAGGCTCAACCCGTTCACGTCCACGGTCAATTCGGCATAGCGCTGGTACAGCGGCTCGCGCTCGGCGTACAGCTCGTCCAGGCTCATCGACATGCCGCCCTTCAGCACCACGCCGCGGCCCTGCAAGTCGGACAAGCGCTCCTTCAGCTCGTCCAGCGTGATCTCCAGGTACACGACCAGGCCGATGTTCGTCAAATGCTGCATGGCCGCATCGGAGTACACCGCCGAGCCGCCCGTCGAGATGATCGTGTTCGTCTCTTGGATGTCGCTCAAAATCTGGTTCTCCACCTCGATGAACCCGGCTGGGCCGCAGGCGTCGATGATCTTCTGCAGCGTGCGGTCACACTGTCCCTGGATCAGCAGATCAGCGTCAACGAAATTCATGTTCATGATCTTCGCCAGCACGATGCCGAGCGTCGATTTTCCCGCTCCCGGCATGCCGATCAGCACGATGTTGTCTTTTTCAGCCATATTGCTCCTTGCAAGCGTGTTTCAAATCCCAACTTTTCAACAACCAGTATAGCAACCGCGTGTTTCACGTGAAACGCAGGGGCGGCGCATGAAACAAGAACATCATGCTTGCGCGTCGCTTGCCGCAATTTCCTCGTCGACAGAACCCGCCCGCGCCGATTCCCTGCGCGAAGCCAACCACATCGGCAGCGCTTCGCTCACGGCAATGGCGATGAAGATCAGCACGAAACCCAAGGTCAAACGCAGGCTGAGCGCCTCGCCGTACAGCAACACGCTGAACGCCACCCCAAAGACCGACTCGGTGCTCAGCAGAATGGACGCCTGCGCGGGCGGCACGTGTGCCAGCGCGACGTTCTGGATGGCATAGGTCACGCACGACGAAAACACGACGAGAAACACCATGTTCCACAAAAAGTCGGGCGCCATCAGAGCGGCGGGCGGCGGCAGGGTTTCGGTCGCGAACCCCAGAACCATGCCGCACAGCCCGCCCCAGAGAAACTGGTGGACCGTCAGCACGATGGCGTCGCAGTCTTCTGTGAACCGCGACACCGCAATGATGTGGAACGCGAAGAAAAACGCGCTCACCAGCGTCATGAAGTCGCCGTAGCCCATGGTCAAGTCAGCCAGCGAGCCTTTCAGCGACACGAGTCCGATGCCTGCAACGCACAGAAACGCCGCAACGACGTTGCAAGCGCTCGGACGCCGCCGCGCAACGACCCACCACGCAAACGGCACGATAACGCAGTACGTCGCGGTCAGAAACGCGTTTTTGCCCGGCGTCGTGCCGGTAAGCCCGATGGTTTGTATCCAGAACGCTAGAAAAATGAGCAGGCCGACCACCGCGCCGCGCCAAATGCAGCCGCGCGTCAGCGAAGCCTGAAAGCGCTTCCAGAACGCCAGCATCAAAACGACGCCCGCCGCCGCGAACCGAAACCCGATGAGAAACGCCGGCGGCAGCACGTCCACCGTGTCCTTCATCACGATGAACGACATGCCCCAAATGGCAGTCGCCACCAAAATGAGCAGCTTGTACGCCCACGCGGGCAGCGCTTGCGCAGCCATGAAGCGGTGCCTCCTTCCGTGAAAAATCGCAAACGCCTAGGGAAACACCGATTAAAGCCGTCTTGTCCTGCGCTGGCGAGGTGGATGTCTGGGAGCTGAAGATCGAGCGAGCGCACCGACGTGCGCAAGCGAGATCTGAAGCCGCCAGACGCCGGCCCGCCAGTGCAGGGCTGGCGGAATTGATCGGTGTTTCCCTAGAGTGTAGCAGGCCAAGGAGGAGGAAGCCAGACGAAGGAGGAAACACGCCCTCCCACCTGGTCGTTTCACCTCTCATGCAGGTTCCTTTCGAGAAGTTTCGCACCGGCTCGCCGGGCCGCCCCTACCGAGCGCCTCCGCCTCCGCCGCCGAAGCCGCCTCCGCCGCCGCCCGAGAAGCCGCCGCCTCCACCGCCGGCGTCGGACGAACTCGAAAGCGCCGCCGACACCGTGGCCTGGGCCTTCGATAGCGACGCCCCAAACGCGTCGCTGATGGACGGCAGCGCCGCCTGCGACGACCCGGGATTCGCCCGTGCGCCCGCATACCAGCACCACCACGGCACCGTCCCGTACCCATCGCCGGCGTCCTGGCGCAACGGTGCCGTGTTCCCCGGCTCAAACAGGTCGGGCCTCATGGACACCAGCGCTTCCATCGCCTGCTTCGACACGCCGAACACGTAGGCGTACACCATGCACTGCCGCCAGTAGTCCTCGGGCAAGTCGCGCTGAATCGGCTGGTCAGCCAGCGATTGCAGCCAGTTCCGCAGCGCTTTGCACCGCGCCGTCAGGTTGTTGCCTTCCTTGCTGCGGCGCGGCATGTAGTTGCCGATCACCACCAGCGCGATGCCCGTGGGCACAAGGATTGCCGCCGGAAGCAGGTTTTCAAGCATCAGCGGCACGAAGATGCCCGCCACCAGGGACAAAACGCCCAACGTCACAAAGATCACCTGGTAGCGCTTGCCTTTCGGTTCGAAATAGCCCCGTGCCGCCACGTCAGCGCTCAGCGTTTTCTGCCAGGCCTTCATTGCCTTAGCAAACGACTCAGGGTTTTCTTTGGCAAACAATTGAATGCTTTCCAGCCACAACGACGGCGAGCCGTGCGCGATGGTTCCGAACAGCACGTCAAGCGTCGCCTGCTCGACGGCGTTGGGCGCCGCCACAGCGTCCTGCACGCGCGTCACGTAGTACGAACGAACTTTTTCACGGTTCTGGCCTGGTGTTTCTGTGCGGTATTCGCCTTCGTCGACCCGAATGAGTCCGCGCTGCCCAAGCGCGATGACCGACGCGACGAAATCGTCCATGCTTTCGCGGTTCCAACGCCACAGCCGGCCGATCGCCGCCACCGGCACGCGAGAATCCGGCAGCTGCGACGTAAACTCGCCGGTAAAGTCCGGCGCATATTCGCGGCCGTGACGCAAAAACGCCACGAGCGCCCATGCCAGCAGCAGCACGCACGCCGCCGTCAGACCGCCCAGCAGCCCCACCGCCAGCAGGCGTTTTTGGTTGGCGGCCTCGGCCCACTGCTGTTCTTCCGCCAAAATGCGCGGCAGGGCCTCGCGGCCTTCCAGCCGAGCCGGGCTGTCTTCGGGAAGGTCTGTCAGCCAAGCGGGCGGAAACAGAATGCGGGCCTCGGCGAAATCGCCCGCCAGAAGATGCGGAACCTTAAAAACAACCTTCTGACCTGGCCCGATAGAAACCGTTCCATCCAAAGGCCCATGCGCCCACGCCTTGGCCAATTCTTCGACCGCCCCGGTTTTGCCGCCCGCCTGCTCTGGCAGCGCGATCGTCAAAGACACGTTGTCTGAGTCCTCACCCCATTTCGGCCCGACAAACTGCCAGTACACCTCGGCCACGTCGTCGTAAACCTGCGTGAAATTCATGATCGTGTACGACAAGCCGACGGTCAAAGCTTCGTCCTCGGCCTCGAAGAAGGCGTACAGCGTCGTTTGCGCCTCGTCGTACGAGAACGCCTCGCCGCCCGGACCGCCCTCTTCGCGCCATTCGAAGGCAAACGGCACCTCGACCACGGCACGCGTCTGCGAGCCCTGGTCGCCGCCCGCGTACGTCACCGAGTCGACGACCAGGTCAGACCCATCGGGAAGCTTCCCAAAGTCCCACCACACCGCCGTGAATTCGCCGTCGAAATCAAACGTGCGCCGCTCGGTCACCTGCAAGTCGCCGTTCGGCTTCACCTGGGCCTCCATGTCCACGCGCGGCATGCTGTACGACTTCGCCCACGCCGCCTGCGGAAACGCCAGAACACAGGCCGCCAACGCAAGAACCGCGAAAACAAGCGCCAACCGCCCGACTCCAAGCGCCGTCCGATCCGCGCCGCGCAGGTCGCCGGCACCGCCGCACGGCATTGTTTTGAAGGGAAATTGAAAAGCGCCCATGTTCGCAGGTCCTTTTTCCTTGCAACTTTTTTCTACTCGCGGTATCATAGCAAACTGCATGATTTGCCGCGGAGAGCTGACCGAGAGGCCGAAGGTGCTCGCCTGCTAAGCGAGTATACCCCACAAGGGTATCTGGGGTTCGAATCCCCAGCTCTCCGCCATTTCTATTGATCCCTTCTTCAACCGAAACCTTTGCATTGCTGAGGCTATTTCATAGATTCGAACCCGCAAGGGGAATTCGCGTTAAGAAAACGCGAAGCGTTTTTAGCGAATTCGGCCGACGAGCTTGCGAGGAGGCCTAAAAATCTGCGAAGCAGATTTTTCGAATCCCCAGCTCTCCGCCATTTTTTTGATCCTTTCTACAATGGAAAACTCCACGTCACCAGGGCCATTTCAGAGGATTCGAACCCGTGAGGGGAATTCGCGTCAAGAAAACGCGAAGCGTTTTTAGCGAATTCGGGTGAGGAGCTTGCGACGAACCCTGTAAATCTTCCGAAGGAAGATTTACCGAATCCCCAGCTCTCCGCCATTTTCGCTAACCCTTTCTACAATGGAAAACTCCACGTCACCAAGGTCCTTTCATGGATTCGAAACCTTCTACCGCTTCCCTATCATGCCGAGGATCTGCTTCAGCAGTTGCAGCCATTCGGGTTCTTTCGGGATGATTTTGGCGCGAAAGGCCTTGTCTTTGAATGCGGGATGGTGCTTCAGGAAGCGCCAGCGGCACACGAGCGTGATGACCAGCCCTATGAGCGCGGCCAGCAGGAAGCTGAAAAACAAGTCGAACACGCCGGCGTTCGCCTCGAAGAGCGCATACAGCGTCACGAGGCCGAAAAACGCCGACAGCGCGATCGTCAGCACGAGGAACATCTTGATGAGCACCTCTTTCGCCCGCAACGGCGAATGGCGATATGAAATGTAGAGGTACACGCCCGCCGCCAGCAAAGCCAAAACCACCAGCACCGGGATCATGCGCACAAGACGAGCGGCCATAGGGAATCCTTTCGCGCCGAACTACCGAAGAGGTACGAGCATCGCGGCCGCCGGGCTGAACGTCGTCGCACGCGCCCACCAGCCAGCCGCCTTGGCAGCGCCCGCTGCTGCGGCCGCTGCGGCAAACGTGCGGCACACGCCGAAAAAGGCAGACCCGCTTCCCGACATCAAGACCGATTCGATCCCCAACTGGGCGCCCAACCACTCCGCCACGGCCGCCAATTCCGGAAGCAGCCCTTCCGAGGCCGGCATGAGGTTGTTGGCGAGCGGCACGTCCTCGGCCGCTGCCGCGGAAACGGCACGCTTCACCGTGGCGGCGTCAATCGGACAGGGCGAGGCGTCGAACGCCCGGTATGCAGCGGCCGTCGACACGCCCGTCGACGGCTTCACCAGCACCACCGGCTTTTTCATCGGCTTGAGCGCATGGTCGAACACGTCGCCCTTGCCCGTCAGACACGCACACCCGCCGCGCAAGAAAAACGGCACGTCGGCACCAAGGCGCTGAGCGACCGCTTCAAGCCGCGGATCGTCCGTCTCGACGCCCCACAGCCGCGCCGCGCCGACGAGCGCCGCCGCCGCATCCGACGACCCGCCGCCCAAACCGGCTTGCACGGGGATGTGTTTCTCAAGGTGCATCGCCAGCCGATCCCCCGCCGAACGACCAAGCTCGCGATGCAGCAGGCGCACCGCCCGCACGACAATGTTGTCCTCAGGAGCCACTTCGAGCGGCTCCAAGCCGTCAAAATTCCGCACTGAAAGGCTCACACGCAACGATTCGCTCGCTAAGGCATCGTTTTCGGTTCCAACGACATCTTCATCAAGGACGGATGAATTCTCGTCCCAAAACGCATTCTGTGGCTCCGTTTTCATCCACAGAACGTCATGAAGCAACAATGCGTGCATTATGCTCGTCGCAGCATGATAGCCGTCGGGCAGCTTGTCGCCGATCGCCAGAAACAGGTTCACCTTCGCAGGCGCCATGACGCGCACCGCGCCGGGCCGACGAAATTTCCGCGCATCGGCGTCTTGAGCGTCACGCGCAAGCGCCATCATGTCAACCGATGAAAGCCTGTCTATCATTGAGGCCCCTTGTCTCAGGAGTCAGAAAGGATTACATGAGATCGGAAGGGAAAGCTGTCACGACCGCGCACGCTTTTTGTCGTCGCGGCGCTGCCGAAAGAAATCCCGAAGCATCGCGACGCATTCCTTTTCCCGCACGCCCGATTCTACCTGAAAGCGGTGGTTCAAGCGCTCGTCTGCATGAATGGCATACAACGTGCCCAATGCTCCAGCCTTGGGATCAGGAGCGGCGAAGACGCAACGGTCGATGCGCGACTGATGCATGAGGCCGGCGCACATGATGCAGGGCTCGAGCGTGACATACACATGGCAGCCGGTCAGCCGCCACACGCCGAGCTTGGCCGAAGCCTCCTTCAGCGCCAGAAACTCGGCATGGCCGGCAGGGTCTTGCGTGGTTTCGCGCCGATTGCGACCCGTTGCGATGACCTGCGGTTCCGCCAGCGGACGCCGAGTAGCCGGATCAACGGGCGCATACACGACCACCGCGCCGATAGGCACCTCGCCCTCCCGCGCCGCTGCCTGAGCCTGCTCGACAGCCAGCCCCATGTAGTAATCATCATCCATACGCCTATTATATGGTATCCTGTTCGAGCAGTATCCCTGCACCAAGGAGGAATGGCCGAGTGGTTGAAGGCGGCAGTCTTGAAAACTGTTGAGCCGCAAGGTTCCGTGGGTTCGAATCCTACTTCCTCCGCCAGTTTACACTTGCATCCCCGGTAGACTTGCTGCCGGGGATGCTTTTCGTTCGCAGGGATTCGAACCCGCGAGGGGAATTCGCGTAAAGAAAACGCGCAGCGTTTTTAGCGAATTCAGGTGAGGAGCTTGCGACGAACCTTGAAAATCTGCGCAGCAGATTTTTCGAATCCTACTTCCTCCGCCAGTTTACACTTGCATCCCCGGTAGACTTGCTGCCGGGGATGCTTTTCGTTCGCAGGGATTCGAACCCGAGAGGGGAATTCGCGTCAAGAAAACGCGCAGCGTTTTTAGCGAATTCGGCCGAGGAGCTTGCGACGAGGCCTGAAAATCTGCGCAGCAGATTTTTCGAATCCTACTTCCTCCGCCAGGTAGACTTGCATCCCCGGTAGACTTGCTGCCGGGGATGCTTTTCGTTCGCAGGGATTCGAACCCGCGAGGGGAATTCGCGTTAAGAAAACGCGCAGCGTTTTTAGCGAATTCGGCCGAGGAGCTTGCGACGAGGCCTGAAAATCTGCGCAGCAGATTTTTCGAATCCTACTTCCTCCGCCAGTTTACACTTGCATCCCCGGTAGACTTGCTGCCGGGGATGCTTTTCGTTCGCGTGGATTCGAACCCGCGAGGGGAATTCGCGTAAAGAAAACGCGCAATCTGCCGACATTCGCCTGTCGACAGGCACTTCAACCGAGGAAGTCTTGCCAAATCGCGTGCTCATGCTGTTATATGCAGCTTTAAGGCTGTTTTATACATTCCTAAATATGAAGAATTTGTGTGCTTGATGCAATTGACCGTATATTCAACACTTATCGCATCATTTTCCCATCCAATACAGTTTGAAAAGCGTCTTCGATAGGCATATAACCAACAAAACTCGTGCTCAATAGAACAAAACGTCCTAAAGTGAGGCTATTTGCTGCAGATAGGACCGTATATTCCACGCATACATAAGAAAATGATGCGGTAACTGTCGAATAGAGCCTCCAAAATCTCTAGTACATATTTTCTTCATATGCAGACTCCACTGCACGACCGAAGACGTCTGCAGGCCCCGACCGGATGCCACCTAGCCAAAGCCACCCCTTGATCGGACACCACCCAACCAAGGCCATCTCCGATCAGGCGCCACCCAACCAAGGCTACCTCTGACCAGGCGCCTCCTGATCTGGCGCTAGCCTTGTCCGGCTTCTACCCATCCAAAGCCACCTCCCGATCAAGCGCCGCCAACCTTTCACTGCCTCCGCGGGCCACTGCCCTCGCGTGGCTGCTACCTGGCACCGCTACCCATCTACTAGATGTTACCCGACCGGATGCTACATCCGCGGGGCCGTCGCCCGTCCTTATGCCACCTCCGTATGGTTGCTACCCGACCGGATGCTGCCTCCGGTTGGATACTACATCCAACCGGCTGCTACCCGACCGGCCACCACCTTTAATCAGATGCTACCCCTGACCAGCTGCTACCCGGCCTGCCACTACCCTCGACCAAATGCTGCCCTCGCGGGACCACTGCCCTCGCGGGACCACTACCCCCCCTGCGGGCTGCTACCCGGCCTACCGCTCGCCCATGGGCTTCCACTGGCGAAGGCCCTGGTGGGCGCTCTTGTACGCGGGGCGGATGATGCGCTTGCCGGACACGATCTCCTCGAAGCGGTGCGCCGCCCAGCCTGACATGCGTGCGCAGGCAAACAACGGCGTGAACAGGTCCTCCGGAATCCCCAGCATGGAATACACGAACCCGGAATACATGTCCACGTTCGCGCACATGTCCTTCTTCGTGCCCTTCTCGGCCAGGATGACCTCGGGCGCCAGTCGCTCGATAGACTCCAGCAGGTGGAACTTCGCCTCGAATTCCGTCCCTTCGGCCAGGTCACGCGCGAATCGCTTCAAAATGACCGCCCGCGGGTCGGACTTCGTGTACACCGCATGCCCGATGCCGTACACCAGCCCCGACCGGTCGTACGCCTCGCGGTTCACGATCTTCGCCAGGTAGTCGGCCACCTGGCCGTCGTCTTCCCAGTCGGCCACGTTTTCCATCAGCTCGTTTTGCATCGCGATGATCTGGTGGTTCGCGCCGCCGTGCTTGCGGCCCTTCAGCGAGCCGATGGCTGCCGCGTACGTCGAGTACGGATCGGTGTCTGCCGAGGTCAGCACGCGTGTCGTGAACGTGGAGTTGTTGCCGCCGCCGTGCTCGGCATGCAGGCACAGCATAATGTCGAGCATCCGCGCCTCTTGCTGCGTGTACGAGCGGTCCGGGCGCAGCATCGACAAGATGGTCTCCGCCGTCGACTCGCCCGGCGTGAAGCGGTGCAGGATCATCGACTCGCCGAAATAGCGAGCCCTCACGGCGTAATAGCTCAGCACCATGATGCGCGGCAGGCGCGAAATGAGCGAGATGGCGGTCGTGACCTCATGCTTTGCCGAACGGTCCTCTGCATCGGGATCGTCGACGTACAGCTGCAGGATGGACCGCGACAGCAGGTTCATGACGTCGCGGGGCGTGTCGCGCATGATCTTCGACGCGGTGAAGCCGTCGGGCAGCTCGCGGGCGGCGTCGATGGACGCGATGTAGCAGTCAAGCTCGGCCCGCGTCGGCAGCTTGCCCATGATCAGCAGATACGATATTTCCTCGTACGCGAAGCGACGGTCGCCCGACTCGTCGGACAGCAGGTCGTACAAATCGTAGCCGCGATAGCTCAAACGCCCGTCATCAGGGATTTTCACGCCGTCAGACAGCAAATAGCCATGCACGCTCGAAATGTTCGTCACGCCGGCGATCACGCCCGTGCCGTCAGGATTGCGAAGCCCGCGCTTCACGCTGTACGTGTCGTAGTTTTCCGGAGCAATGGTATTGATCGTATTGAAGTTCTCGTACAAATCGAGGCGTTTTTCGGTTCCCATGGACACCCTTCCCGCGAAAGCCGGCACGACGCAGCATGACGGCTCGGCAACATGAATCTTCGAAAATGGAGTAAAGAAGCGCTAGAAGATCGATGGATGATCAGAACAGTGTCTCACAGATGAAACCCCTGGTAAAGGCCTCACAAAAAATACCCTGAAGGGTATTTTGAAGAACCAGGGAAGTTGTGGGCGACAGGCGGAAGGCTACTTGGATTCCTTCACCGCACCGATGCGGCACAGCGTCGTTCCGCAGTCAGGACACGTCCCTTTCAGCAGCGGTTTGCCGTTTTTCGTTGTTCCTGGAACGGGGTTTTCCATCACTTTCTTGGCCTTGCATTTGACACAGTATGCTTCAACTGACATGGGAATTCGTACTCTCTCTCGTGTAGAACGACTCGATTGTTTCAAAGCGACGCGCCTACAAATAATAGCCCCCTGATATTCAGGGGGCTAGAAGAAATCGCTCTACGGGGGTAAAGAGCCGTGTTTTTATGCAGCTGCTAAATATTTTTGATCATTTCCATGACGAACTTCGCGTTGTTGTTCAATTTCTCTTCGCTCACGTGCTCAACGGTGTCGTCAGCTTGGCCGTAATAGGCGGGCTTGCCGTCGCGCAGGCCGACGAGGTGCATCGACTGGATGCCGCGGCGCGTCGCGTACGAAGCCGCGCTGTCCATCCATCGAAGCTTCGCCGAGCGCACCGAAACGCCGGACGCCTGGGAAGCCTTCTTCACGTACCGCTTCATGCGCGAAGACGTCTTCACGGGACGGAACAGGCCTTCTTCCTCGATCATCGTGATGTCGCCCGCGCCAAGCGCGTCAAGGTCGACCACGATGGCGCCGCGCAGCTCGTGCGCATGCTCGTCAAGGAAGGCGCGCATGCCGTCGTGGGTGGAAAGCTCGGCGCCGAGCGCAACGAACCACACCTCTGCGTTCACGTCAGGGTTGCGGAAGGCGTAGATCTGCTTCAATTCCTCGTCGACTTCGACCGGCTGAGCTGCGGCAACGGCGGCCTCTTCAGCGATTTCCTCAGAGTTCAAGTCGCTGCTTTCCATCAAGCGCTCGCCGGAGTAGCCGCCGCCGTGCCAAGAGGAGCGGCCATCGTCGGAATCGTCGTAGTCGTCAAACCCGTCATCGATGTCGTCGTCCGCGTCAAGCGGCGAGAAGGCCGTCGTCTGGTCGGCGGCATCGTCGTCGGCAGTGCGGAAGCTTTCCCAACCGCCGCGCTGAGCGCCCACTTCGCGAGCGTCGAAATCCTCGTCAACGTCAAGCCATTCCTGGGTGCTGACCTCGGGCTCGGGCGCTTTCTTCTCCTTGCGGAAGCGGCCGAACAAGCGCTGCAGGCGCGATTTCGGCATGTCGAGGTATTCGCCCGTCGCGATGGCTCCCGACTCGGCGAACGTCTCGTTGTAGGCAGAATCGTCGACGTCGTCGACGTAGATGTCCTCGGGGTCCATTTCCTCGACGAACTCGTCACCGATGGGTGCGAAGGAGCTCGTCGAGCTGGCCGGGGCGAACGACCCCGCAGTGCCGACCGTCCCTTTGGAAGAATCGCCCACGCGGGCAAACGACCCGGAAAGCGAAGGCAGCGCAGCCAGCAGCGGGTCGGCCTTGGCCTCTTCGACGCTGCCATGGCTCGCAACGATGTCGTCGGCAGTGATGGCAGGAAGCATCGACAGCAGGCTCTTCGCGGCGGCCTGCCCCGATTCGGCGGCCTCCGCCAGCGGCGCCCGCTGTTTGGCCACCTCGCGCACGGGAGCGAGCTTGGCCGATTCGTCCACCTCGGGAAGCACGACCGGACGGCGGGCGCGGCGGCGCTGCATCACGCGGTCGGCGAACGTCTGGGTGGCTTCTTGCACGTAGCTTTCCTGCTGCGGGCGGGCGCTGTCGGCGTCGCGCACGGTCACTTGGTGTTCTTGCACGCTGCGCGGCTCGGGGCGGCGCGGGGTTTCGGCGCGGGCGGGCGCCGGTCCTTCCAAAGCGTCGGCGGAAGCGTCGAGACTTGCCTCGTCGGTCACCACGGCAATGGTGCCGCTTGCGTCGACGGAGGCTTTCGCCGCGACCACGCGATCGGACGAGCGGTCCTCCATACGGCGGTTTGCCTGGGCTTCCGCCTGGACTTTCGCCGGATCCAAGAACGACGGCATGGCGGGTTCGGGCGTGGCGGGAGGCTCTTCGAAAACAAGCTGCGACACGTCGATGGGCGGCATGGCCGTCGTGCCCATGGCCGAAGGCTCGGCGGCGGTCGGCGCCTGCTCGGGCACAGGCGTTGCCTGGAGCACGACGTTTTCCTCGCGCGTCGGCGCCGCTGCCTGCGCGGGCGCTGCCTCGCGCGTCGGTGCTGCCGGTTCACCAGCCGCCTCGCGCACCGGCTGCGCGGCCGCTGCCTGCGCCTCCCGCGCTGCCCGCGCCTGCGCGGCTGCCGCCTGAGCATCCCGCGCCTCCTGCGCTGCCTGCGCTGCAGCGGCTGCGGCGACAGAAGCCTGCCCGCCGGCAAACCCTGCCCCGGCTCCGGCCGCGACGCCGGCCGACGGCCGCGCTGCAGCCGCTGCGGGCGGCTCGACCTCGCGAATGACTTCCTTGCCGGCGGACAGCGTCTCTTCAAGGCGATAGCCCACGATCCGGTTCGCTTCGGCGAAATGCCCCGCGCTCTCGCGCACGGCGGCGTCCAAAGCGCTTGCATACCGCGACCGCTGGGCCGGCTTTTCTGCCCCGCGCGGGCGCTTCGCTTTTTCTTGCGCCTTCACGTACCAGTCGGGCACCGACGACGCCTGCTTTTGACGAGTCTCCAGGTGGGGAGCATAGAACATGGCCTGCTGCACCGCTGCCGGATGTGCGGCGACCGCCGCAGTCTGCGGGACCGCCTCGATCTCCGGTTCGGCCTGGGCGATCTGGTCGACCACCACCGAATGAGCGTCCGCCGGCGCGTCAGCCGCGACTTCGACGTCGTACGAATCGGCCGCGCCGGCGACCGGACGGCCGGTCATGGCCGCAATAGCCGCCTTCGCCGCAGCCAAGCCACCCTCGGGCGTCGTTTCTGCCGCAGCCTGGTGACCAGCAGAAACCCCGGCAGGCGCGGCCTCGTCGGTTTCATACACCAGCTCGGCGCCCTCGGGCACCACGCCGGCGGCCAGCGCCTCTTCCTTCCCGTGGATGACGGCTTCCTCGCGCTCGGCTATCTCGGCTTCGGTCACGCGGCCTTGGCCGACGCGCTTCGCCACCTCGAGCAGCATGGCCACGCCGGCGCCGTTGCAGTTCGCGCCTTCGTTGTACGGCGCCGTCTTGTGCAGGACCCACTGGACGCACGGCAGCGCGGTGCCGACCAACGCCACGATGATCAGGATGTTCACGACAGAAGACATCAGCCCGCCGCCTGCGGGGAAGAACACGGCACGCAGCAAAAGCAGCACCGGCAGCAGCACGACCGAGCCGAGCGTGAACCACTGCAGCCCCGGCAGCAGGCGCACCAGCGAGCCGGTTGTCTCGCGCGTCACCTTCCCGCTGTCATAGCGAGCCACGAGCACCACCTTGCGATGATGGGCCGATCCTGTTTCAGAGGGCAGCTCGGGGTCGTACTTCGCCACGACGTTTTGGCTCACGCCGCGCCCGAGCAGGCGCGACAAGACAGACTTTCCGAGCGATTCGCTCGCGAACACCGCCGCGACCAACGCCGTCACGACGACGGCCGCTACGTCCACGACCGGCAGCGCCGTCGCAAGCACGGCCATGACGACCGAGCACAGGCACAGCACGGCCAACAGCAGCTCAGTCGATGAAAGCCCGCGGAAATCCTCGATGACCGTCGACAGCCGCGCCTCTTTCTGCATGGATTCCGTGATGTAGAGCGCAGCTTGTTGTTCTTCCTCGGTCCCTGCAGGTCGCGGCCCGATTTCTTGAGCGAGGTACGTTACCGAATCTATCATGTCCGACATAGCGACACCTTTCGTGCCAGGCAGAAAATGGTTACAAGGCATATAAAAGAAAGTATACGCTATTTGCTTTGTTCGCCCAAATAATCACGAATAAAAGCGTCCGCGTTGCCCGTTTGAGAACGAGCCGTCTCGTAATCTTTCATCTTGTCGGCCGTTTGCGCCTCGAAAACGTCCTTCACGCTGGCAACCGGGTTGCTTGGAAGGCTTTCGGCCAGCTCGACGGCTTCCCGATCGGCTTCGTTGTATGCGTCGTTTTGGGCCTGGGCGGTTTCCTTGTCGCGGTCGAGCAGCGCCTGGTTCGACGCCAAGGCGTATCCGCACGACTCGATGCGCTTCTGGACGTAGTCGAGGAAAGGAGTCACGTCGTAGGAAGGGTAGGCGTTTTGGGCCTCCATGAACAAGGAGACGGCCTGCTGCAGCGAAGCGGAAGCGGCGTCCGTCTCTTCGTTGGCGCGGCGCACGTTGTCGTCGGTAGTGTCGGACACGAGCGAGGCGGCCTTTTTCAGGCGCATGTCGGCGTCGAGCACGGCCTGCCAGCCATCTTCCACACACTCGCACGCCGCCCGCGCCGCAGCGGCCTCGTCGACCAGCGACAGCCCGACGTTCCACAGGTCCGTGCGCGACGCCGCGGTGGCCACGGCGTTGGCGGCCACCTCTTTTTCCCGGTTGTCGCGCAGGTTCGCCGACGCCTCCCGCGCTGCGGCGTCGGCCTCGGCCAGGCCGTCCCCAACCGCCGAGCGGCGGGCGTACACCAGCTCTTCCTCTTCGGGATGCGAGCCGAACGGATCGTTGACCAGCACGTCGAGCGCTTCGAACACCTCGTCGGTCTCCTGCAGGCCGGCGATGGCCGCATCGAGGCGGTCGGACTGGTAGGACTGCTGCGAAACGTCCTTGCTCACAAAACTCGCCGCCAAAGCGACCAGCCCGATGCTCGCGGCCACGACGAGCGCGACCGCGCCGAAGCGGGCAAGCCAGCGAACCATGCCGCCGTGCGCAGCCGGCGCGGGCGTGCCTCCCGCGGGTGCAGGCCGGCTTTTCCATGTGCCGCGAGCTCGCTTGCGCTGCCCGACGCCGGTGTCGTAGAGCAGGCTTTCGTCCTTCTTCGGGGCGCCTTTGGGCTTTTTCCGCAGCCCTGGCACGGTGAACAGCGAAACCGTCCCCACCTTCGGGTCGTCCTTCCGCCGGCCCGGGCGCACCGCGTTTTTCGCCGCGTCGAGCACGCTCAAAGAAATCTCGTTGGAGGTTCCTTTGGTGTGCCGCTTGACGTGCGCGGCGTTGGTCGGCGTGTCCCGGCGGCGGTTCATCGGCGTGTCCAGTCCGCTATTCTGCCAGCTTGAGAGCCACTTCTTCGGCGATCTTGCGCATGGGCAGCACTTTCACCGTACGGCTCGGCATCGACCGCAGAAACACTTTCCCGTAGCTTTTCGTCAGCAGGCGCTTGTCGGCCAACACCAAAATGCCCTCGTCGTCGGCCTTGCGGATGAGCCGGCCTGCCGCCTGCTTCGTTTCAAGCACGGCCGCCGGCAGCACGTAATGGCGCCATGCCTGGTCGTCGCGGGCCGCACGCTCGCACGACAGCGGATCGGACGGCTTCGAGAACGGCAGCTTGGGCACGATGACGCCTTTGAGCGTCGAGCCGGGCGCGTCGAAGCCTTCCCAGAAGCTCTTCAACGCAAACAGCGACAGCCGCTCGTCGCGCATGAAATCGTCGCGCAGGCCTTTCACCGACACGTTCCATTTCTGACAGACGAGCCGCAGATCGTCCTGTTTCAAAACGGGCTGCACGGCTTCATAGCACTGCTCCATTTCGCGGCGGTTCGTGAACAGCGTGAGCATCGATCCTTGCTGCGCTTGGTGAAGCAGCACGACCAGCTCTTCGAGCGCCTTCATATAGGTGCGTTGCGTCGGCTCGGGCATGTCCTCGACCACGTAGATGGTCATGGCGCTGTCGAAGTCGTAGCTCGATTCCAGCTGCAGCGTGCGCGTGCGCGACGCGTCGCTGCGGTTGCATCCGACGGCCTGGCCGAACGTTTCAAAACTGTTGTCGACCGTCAGCGTCGCCGACGTCATGACCACCGAATTCGTGCGCGAGAAGAACGTCTCGTTCATCCTGTCGCCCACGTCGAGCAGCAGGGCCTGCAGCTTGTCGACCACCTTGTCTTTCTTGCGGTTCAGCACGGCGGCGTACGCATAGCCTTCGGGCACCTGGTTCAAAATGAGGTCCGCCGATTGCACGTGGTCTTTCAGCGTCAGGGCAAGCGAGGCGATCTCGCGCTGGACGGCCGCCATGCCCTCAACGTCCTCCAAGCAGCCGACCAGTTCCTGGCACGCGTGGATGAGCCGCTCGGATTCCGCCATGAGCTCGGCGCCGGTTGCTCTCACGTGGGCGAACGTCGCCGTCGTGCGAAGATCGGGGTTGATCCACAGCTCGACGGTCTCGTAGTTGCGGCCGTGCTTCGCGTCGTCGAAGAACAGCAGCATCTTCAACGCCTCGCAGAACCGCGCCGCTTTTTCGGCGTAGTCCCGGCCGATCGAGCGGGCCTTTTCCGCCAGCCCGACGACCGGCGTCATGCCGCCCTGCGCATCCGAGGCGGCCTTGCGCTCGGCGCGGACGAAGACGTTGCGCGTCGCTTCGTCCGAGGCAACGCGCCGCGCAATGCCAGAGATGACCTCGGCGTCCAATTCGAGCGACAGCGCCCCGCGAGCTTCAGCTTCGGCGTTGTGGGCCTCGTCGATGACCCAGTAGCGGATGGGAGGAAGCAGGCCGCCGTCGGCCGCGACGTCGCGGAACAGCAGGCTGTGGTTCGTGACGACGATGTCGGCCGATTCCGCCTGCAAGCGCGACCCGAACACGAAGCACGGCGCCCCGTAGAACGGGCACTTGTGTCGCAGGCAGTCCTGGCTTTTCGTGGTGATGAGGTAGCGCGGCAGCGCCCGGTAGTCGATCTTGAGCGAATGGATGTCGTCGTAGGCCGTCTGCTCGACAAACGACAGCAGCGCCGCCAGCGCAGGGGCTTGCGACACCTCTTTTTTCTGCACGACGCGCATGCCCACGCCGTCGCGCACGAGGTTTTCGATCTTGCGGATGCACGGGTAGTTCGCAAACCCTTTCAGCGGCGCGAACGTGAGCGGACCGCCTTCAGGGTCGAGCTTCGAGAAGGCGTCGGAAAGCGCAGGCAGCTCGTGGTAGACCAGCTGGTCGAGCAAGGCGTTCGTCTTCGTCGCCATGCCGACGGCGATGTCGTTCTTCCGCGCCGTCAGCGCCGCCGGCACCAGGTAGGCCATCGACTTGCCCACGCCGGTCCCCGCCTCGACCGCAAGGTTTTCGCTCAATTCGAAGGCGCGGCGAACCGCCTGGGCCATCGCCAGCTGTTCGCTGCGCGTCTCGAAATCAGGGTACATGGCGCCGACAAGGCCTTCTTTGGAAAACGCCTCGTCCAGGTCTTCGGAAGTGGGGAAGTCGAGCGTCGCGTCCAGGCCTCCTGCGTCCACAAGATCGGCTGCCTTGGGGTGGAAGTCCACGCCCTTCAGGCGGGCCGCCCGCAACGAGCGCATCGAAAAGCGCAGGTCGGCGGGGTGCAGCGCGGGCGGGGCGTCGAAGGCGTCGGCGAATTCGGCGGCAGGCCCAGCAACGCCCGCAGCAGCGCCGCCGGCGGTGCTTTCGGCGTCGGCCGCCAACGTTTCACGTGAAACATCGTTGAACGTTTCACCGAGGGCGGCGCCTTCGTCCCACACGTCGGCGGCAGCAGGCGCCGCCGCGGTCGGACCATCGCCCGGCTCAGCCTGTGCGCTTGCTTGGGCTTCTTCGCGATAGGCCTGCTCAAACGCTTGAAACACCACGACGGTCGGCCATTGGTCGGCCGGAGCCATGCGGGCGATCTCGCACGTCAGCGCCGGCGGCATCGATGCGACGGCGGCCAGCAAGATGCGGAAGATGGCGCACGTGGCCTCGACGTCGGCGTCGGCGCGGTGCGTGGACAGCGGGCATTCGAACGCCCTCACCAAATCGAGCAGGCGGTGCGACCGCAGGCGCGGCAGCGCGATGCGCGCCAGATCCAACGAGTCGATCCATACGTTTTCCAGCAGCGGATACCCTTCCGGATGCCGCGTTGCGAACGTGCGGTCGAAGTCGGCGTTGTGCGCGACCAGTTTCGCATCGCCCACGAATTCCACCAGGTCGGCGAGGGCTTTTTGCGGCGTCGGCGCGTCTTTCACGTCTTCGTCGTGAATGTTCGTCAAATACGCCACGTCCTCAGGGATGGGCTTGCCCGGGTTCACGAACGTCACGAACCAATCGGTGATCTGACCGCATTCCAAACGCGCGGCGGCGATCTGCGTCAGTTCGTCGTGGTTGAACGAAAAGCCCGTCGTTTCCGTGTCGATGACCACCAGGTTGCGGTCAAGCTCGCCGAAATCCGAAAGCTCGGCCACGCTTTTCAGCGACGCATACCGCTCGCACACCGCTTGCGGCGTTCCGTCGCTGACAAATTCCATCAAGGCCGAGGGGATCGGCGCGGGTTTGTTATCCATAGATTGCTTCTGCCATCCGTCGCATCTGTTTCGTCGTTTTCCAGCCAAACGAGGTACCTTAAAGGAAGCACTGATTCATTCCGACGCGACGCGCCGGAGCAGATTTCCCCGGAGGAGCACCTATGGCTGCAGATCGTTATTTCGGAACCTACGCCCGTTTCGAGACGCGCTCCAAAAAGGACGCCGGCGCCTTGTTGGGAGCCGACAACCTCGTTGGCGATCAATACTCTATTGTATTCGAGACCGAGGACGGAGTCACCCGGGCTTGGATGAAGAACAGATTCGGGGCGCTGACAGGCCGTTTCGACGAACACGTTTCGCGCCAGCTGCAGCTGTTGTCTGCACGGGAATGGAAACTGGTCGCCCTGCTGTCGTTCGTTGCGTTCACCGACCGGCCCGAGCCGGGGTTTTACTGGGGCCAAGCCGCCGTCATCGCGTTCGACCCGGCCGACGAGGCGGCGATGGAAATGTTCGTCGGACGCGTGGGCAAGTTGTTGCAAGAAGGCATACGGCCCGCCGTCGACCTGGGAAAACAAGGCGTCGAAACCGTGTTGGAGCATCAGGGCGACTGGACGCCGGCCGAACGCGTGCCCATGCCCGAGCGCGAAGAAGGCACCGTCGTCATGAAACAGCGGCGCAAGACGTCCGAAAACTTCATCGAACACGGCCGTGCCGGCAACAAGGGCTGTCTGGCGGCCGGCTGGATCTTCAACACGGCCTTGGTCGCCGCCGTCGTCTTCGCCTTCTTGGTCGCGCTGCGCAGCTGCGGCGTGCTGTAAAAACGCTGACTTATTTCGTCAGCTTTACGCGGCCGGCGTGCCATGCGAATCCGAGCCCGACGAAGCGCGGGTCTTTTCTTTAACGGTTCGTCTGACGCTCTTGCGGCAGGTCAAGCGCGTAGTTCACCAGCTTCGTGCACAGCTCGGGAAACGTGATGCCCGCCGCCCGCGCCGCGTCGGGCAAAAGCGACGTGCCCGTCATGCCGGGGATCGTGTTCGTCTCCAGCGCCCAGGCCGTGCCGTCTTTCTCCACGATGAAGTCGGTGCGCGACATGCCGCGGCACTCCAGGCATGCGTGCGCCGCCTCCGCCAGCGACTGCAGCTTTCGGGTCAGCGCCTCGTCGATGGGCGCCGGGCACAGATGCGTCGAGCCGCCGGGGGCGTACTTCGATTCGAAGTCATAGAAGTCGTTTTGCGGAATGATTTGAATGACCGGCAGCGCCCGCGGGTTTTCGTTGCCCACCACCGCCACCGTGTATTCGTCGCCCGCGACGAACTTTTCCACCAACACGCTGGCTCCAAGCGCCAGCGCCTCTTGGATGGCCGCTTCGGTGTAATCGGGCGTATGCGTCATGAACAGGCCCAACGTGCTGCCCTCGTTCGTGACTTTCACGACGCAGTCAGGGCCGACCTGTGCCAAAATGGCGTCCAGGTCGTACGGCTTGCCGCGGTAGACGGTCACCGACGGCGGCGTCGGCACGCCATGGCGGCCATACACGCGCTTGGTCTTCGCCTTGTCCATGGCAAGTGCGCTGGCCCACACGCCGGACCCTGTGTAAGGCAATCCGATGGTCTCCAGGAAGCCCTGCATCACGCCGTCTTCGCCGCCTTTGCCGTGCAGGCACAAAAACGCCACGTCGAACGGGCGCTCCACCAGCGTGACCAAGTCTTCTTTCCGCGCCGGATCGAGCACGGTCACGTTGAACCCTGCCTCGCGCAGCGCTTCCGACGCGCCCTCGCCCGACTTCAGCGAAATTTCGCGCTCGCCGCTTTTGCCTCCGGCGATCACCGCGACGGAGCATTTTTCGGGAATAACGGGGAGAGCCATGCGCCTTTTTCCTTCCTCATGGGGTTGTGCGACCGAAGTATAGCAAATCCGCCATCTTCGCTGCGTTTTGTCAGGGTAATATGAAAGCCAGTGGACGAATTTGCCGACCGCCCGAACAGAACGGATGAAACTATGACCGCCAATGCCATACAAGACCTGTCGTTTGCCGAGCTGCAAGGCCTCGTGGCCGATCTTGGCCAGCCGAAATTCCGCGCCAAGCAGCTGTATCAGTGGCTGTACAAACACCACGCCGCCGACTACGACGCCATGACGAACCTGCCGGCCGCGCTGCGAGAGAGGCTGGCCGCGACGTGGCCCTACCGAGCCGCCCGCATCGAAGAGACGCAGGTTTCGGCCGACGGCACGCGAAAATACCTCGTCGCGTTTTCAGACGGCGTGGCGGTGGAGACGGTGGCGATCCCTTCCGACGACGAAAAACGGCTGACCTTGTGCGTGTCCACCCAGGCAGGCTGCGCGATGGGCTGCGTGTTCTGCGCGACCGGGCTGGCAGGGCTTGTTCGCAACCTCGCCGCGGGAGAAATCGTCGAGCAGGTCTTGTTGGCCCAGGCAGACTGCGGACGCCGCGCGAGCAACGTCGTGTTCATGGGCCAAGGCGAGCCGTTCCTTAACTTCGACAGCGTCTTGAAGGCGCTGCGCATCCTGAACGACCCGGACGCCGTCGGCATCGGGGCGCGGTCGATGACGGTGTCCACATGCGGCATCATCAGCGGCATCGAAGCGCTCGCCGACGTGCCCGAGCAGTTCGGGCTGGCGGTCTCGCTGCATGCGGCCGACCAGAAGATCCGCGACTCGCTCATGTCGAAGGTGCGCCACCAGAAGCTGTCTGAACTGAAAGCGGCGCTGGCGGCATACCAGAAAAAGACGAACCGTCGCGTCACGCTCGAATATATTATGATCCACGAAGTCAACGATTCTCCGGAAGACCTGGCCGAGCTCATCGCGTTCACCCGGGGGCTGCTGTTCCATGTGAACCTCATTCCCGTCAACGCCGTGCCCGACTCGGCGTTCCAGCCCAGCCCAAAAGACACGTTCGCGCGGTGGGAGAAAGCGCTGCGCGACGCCGGCGTGGAAACCACCGTGCGCGAAAGCCGCGGCCAAGACATCGCCGGGGCCTGCGGCCAGCTGAAAAACACGCGATCAGCCCTGTAACAAGCGCCGCCGCGACCAGACGACGGGCGTCGCCGCACCCCCCGGCGGCGCTCCTTTTTCTTCAGCGCGGCGGGTATTTGTCCCAAAGAAGGGACTCTTGTCGGTTATACTGACAAGTTGCGTGCAAACGTACCTTGCACGGCTCTTTCGGAGGGGGTCCTTATGTCTGGGTACACCGTCATCATCGGCAGCTCGAGCGCCGCCCATCGCGCCGAGCTGGCCGAGTATTTTCGCGATCAATACGACGTGGTGCAGTCAGACACGCTGGAAGGCTTCAAGGCTCTTCTTGACGACAGGCCGGATCGGCTGGGGGCCGTCCTCATCGACTTCATCGATTCCCACGCAGACGCCGTCACGGCGCTGAAACTGGTTCGCAGCCACTACACCCAAGAAGAGCTGCCGGCGTTTCTGGTCGTCGATGACCTGGAAGACGACGCGCTCGAAGAAGGGTACGACACCGGCGCCACCGACGTCATCGTGCGTCCTTACACGAAGTTCGCGCACCGTCGCGTCACGAACGTCATTCGCCTGCACGAGGCCCGGCTTCGCCTGCAAGCGGCGCTTCAGGAAACAGAGCAGGCCCACATCGAAGCCGTGCAGCAGCATAGCATCGCGAAACAAGCCTTCAAGCAGGCAGAACGGGAGCACCGAGAGGCCGTAGCGGCGCGAAAAGAGGCTGAGGACGCCCGCGACGTGGCCGAACAGTTCCTCAAACGCATGCCGGGCGGGCTGTTCCGCTACAAGGCGGACGGAGACGAAGAGCTCGACATCGCCAACGAAGGCCTGGTTAAAATGTTCGGCTGCGAAAACGAGGCCGACCTTCGAGCATACGTGAACAACTCGTTTCGCGGCATCGTGCTCGAGGAAGACCTTGAGGCCACCGAACGCGACATCTGGCGCCAGATCCGCACGGGCCCTGAACCGGGCTGTGACAAAGTCACCTACCGCATACGCCGCAAGGACGGCGAGATCCGGTGGGTCGAAGACTGGGGGCGCTACATCATTGATCCGTCGGGGCAGGCGTGGTTCTACGTCGTGGTGCTCGACATCACCGAGAAGATGCTGTACCAAAGCGAACTCATGCGGTCCAACAGCCGCCTGCGCGTCCTTTCGGAGATGTCGCACGACCTGATACTCGACGTGGACGTCGACGCGAAAACAGCCGAGGTGTTCGGCGACTTCTACAGCCGATTCGGCCGCGACATGCACGTCGACGACGTCAAACGCCTCGCCGACCTGGCCGGCCTCGAGACGAAAGCGAAAGACGTGATCAACGTCGTCGCGCACCGGACGGCGGCGGCCGGAAAAAAAGCGTTGGACATGGACATGACCATTCCCAACGCGAAAGGCGACCCCATCTGGTGCCGCTTCCAGTCAGTCGCGTTTCCCGACGGGCCAGACGGCGGCAGCAGGCGGTTCATCGGGCGTCTGCTCGACACCCACGAAATGATGATGCGACAGCTTTTATATCAAACAAAGGCGGAACGCGACGCGATGACCGGAGCATACAACCGAGAGGCGGGCGTCGCAAAGATGACCAATGCCCTCAACGAAGGCGACGGCCCGTTCTCGCTCCTGTTCATCGACTTGGACGACTTCAAGGCCATAAACGACACCTACGGACACCCCGTCGGCGACCTGGCGCTTTCCCAGGTTGCAAGCTACCTGAAAAAGACCGCCCGCGAAGGAGACGTCGTGGTGAGGTTCGGCGGAGACGAGTTCGCCATGTTCCTGCAAGGCGTGGGACGCGGCGAAAAGCTGGAGCACATCATCAAAGGCATCTCGAACGACGCCTACGCCGACTTTCCCAGCGACCAGGTGGCAAACCCCGCCGACGAGCTGACGCTGTCCATCGGCGTCGCCTGCGCCGAGAAGGCAGGCGTGACGTTCGACGAGCTGTACACCTGCGCCGATCACGCGCTGTACCAGGTGAAACGCCAAGGAAAGGGCAACTACATCGTCGACGACGCGCCGACGAGCCGCTAAAAGCACGCCTGGATGCAAGAAGAGCCGCAACACGTGCGGCTCTTGACGTGGCGTCAGTTGACGAAAGCGCAGGCCTGCGGCACCGCGTCACTCTTGTCCGAGCAGCGCGAACAGCCGCTCAAGGTCCGCTTCGTCGGCGAATTCTATCTCGATGCGGTTCTTGCCCCCCGACGTGCGCACTTTCACGTTCGTGTGCAGGGAATCCTTTAAAGCCCGCGCCACCTTCTTGAACGACGGCGGCGTTTCGGGGCGCGGCGGCGTTTCCGTCTTCTTGCCGCTCAACAGCCGCGCGATCGCTTCAGCCTCGCGCACGCTCAACTTTTCGGCCTTCAGCTTGTCGGTGAGCTTTTGGCGGCCCTCCGGCGTGGGAATCGACAGAATGGCACGAGCGTGGCCCGCGGTGATCTTTTCTTCAAACAGCAGCTGCTGGGCTTCCTGCGGCAACTCGAGCAGCCGCAGCGCGTTCGCAATGGTCGAGCGGCCCTTCGACACCGTCTGGGCCACTTCGGCCTGCGTCATGCCCCGGCGCTCCATCATGCGGCGGTATCCGTACGCTTCTTCGATGGGATTGAGGTCGGAGCGCTGGATGTTTTCGATCATGGCAAGCTCGAGCGCCGTTTCGTCGTCGGCGGCCTTCAGGCGCACCGGCACCATGGAAAGGCCCGCCATCTGCGACGCCTTCCAACGGCGTTCGCCGGCGATGATCTGGTACGTGCCGTCGCCCATCTCGCGCACCAAAATGGGCTGCAGCAGACCTTCTTTGCGGATGGAGTCGGCCAGTTCGCGCAGCTCCTCAGCCTTGAAGCTCGTGCGCGGCTGGTCGGGGTTGGGAACGATGGAAGCCAGCGGCACCTCGTCGGTCTCGCGGGCGTACACCTCGCCGACGCGGCCGGTGAAGGGCTCTTTCTCCCGCTGCGGCCCCGCCGGATGGCCAGGGTCACGCGACACCACGATGCCTTCTTCGGCTGCCAAAGGATTGATGACGACGGTTTCCGACGAGCCGGCATTGCGGCCCTCCATCGGCGTCCCCTCGTCGAACGACCCGCCCAACAAGGAATTCAGTCCGCGGCCCAAGCCGCCTTTGCCTTTCGCCTTAGCCACGTTGCACCACTTCCTTCGCCAGCGCCCCGTACGCCAAGGCGCCCTTGCCAGAGGGATCGTATTCAGTGATGGGAAGTCCAAAGCTCGGCGCCTCGGACAGCTTCACCGTGCGCGGAATAAGCGTGTCGAACACCGTCTCGCCGAAGAACGAACGCACCTCGTCGGCCACTTGCCGCGCCAGCGTCGTGCGGCCGTCGTACATGGTCAGCAAAACCCCGAAGATGTCGAGCGACGGATTCAGGCGGGTTTTGACACGTTTCATCGAATCAAGGAGTTTTGTCACGCCTTCCAGGGCGTAAAACTCGCACTGAATGGGAATGAGCAGCGAATCGGCCGCCACGAGCGCATTGACCGTGAGCAGCCCGAGCGACGGCGGACAATCCACGAAGACGTAGTCGTACGCCCCGCGAGCGCTCTTGAGCGCGTCTTTCAGGCGGTTTTCCCGCGCTATCTCGCTGACCAGCTCCACTTCGGCGCCGGCCAAGTTGATGGTGGCGGGAGCCACGTCGACGCCGTCGCACACGTCTGCGACGACCGCGTCGGACAGCGCCACGTCGTCGAGCAACACGTTGTAGATGCAGTGTTCAACCTGGCTTTTCTCGATGCCAAGGCCGCTCGAAGAATTGCCCTGCGGGTCAAGGTCGACCAGCAGCACCTTCTTGCCCAACACGCCGAGCGACGCCGACAAGTTGATGGCGGTCGTCGACTTTCCCACGCCGCCCTTCTGATTGATGATGGCAACGATTCTCGCGTTGCGCGAAGGTTCGGCCGCCAGCTGTTCGCTGGAACCTGCGACAGTCTCAGCTTCGATTTCACCACGTTCAAGACCATCAAGAAATCCCACGCAGGCCTCCTTTCGTCAATGGGGATCAGTATACCCCGATCTCTTCTTCGGCCCTTGACAATTCTCCGAATCCCTCTTAGTCGTTGGACGGCGATTTCGTCCGGAAGGACTCCACCTCGACGCGTCGTCGCGCCGAGCCAAGGTCTCGGCGCTCCTTTGGCTTGACCTCGGCTCCGTCCTTCCGGACGAAATCGCCTGCCGAGAGGGGTCTTGGTTGTAAGAAACGAAGAGATCGGGGGCATTTAAGGGGAGCTCGGGCGCATGCCCGGAGGGGGCCTGCTTCGCCGCCTTATTCATGGGACCCACTCCTGTTGTCACCAGACAGTCCACAGGACGTTTTCAGTCGCGTGGCGACCTGAGCGAAGCGAAGTAGTGCGCGTGGACCCCTCCCCGGCCCTTTCAACCCCTGAACAGCGCAGAAACGCAAACAAGGCGGAAAATCCGGACGAAATCGCCTGCCGAGAGGGGGTCTTGGTTGCAAGAAACGAAGAGATCGGGGCATTTAGGGGAAGCTCGGGCGCATGCCAGGAGGGGGCCTGCTTCGCCACACCATCCGTAGAACCAACCCTCGTCGCCGCTAGCAAGTCCGGCGCCATCAGGGCATGCGAGAGGGTTTCTTTTTCAGAGGCCGCCGCGCCTCATCCATCTTCCAGAAGGCAGCTTCGAGGGCGATACGGGGCTTTTAGCCCTGAAGGAAGAAGTGTCCTAGCTTTTTGCTCGGTCGCACGTCCAAAAGACGCCGAGTCGAAGCTCATCGAGTTCGGAAGCCGGACCCCCGGAATCGGCAGGGGGAGGGTCCACGCGCAGTTCCGCACGAGCCGAAACGTCCTGTGGACGTTTCGCGCGAGCTCAGGACTGTCTGAGCATGGGCCCTTCCCCTGCCTATTCCGGGGGCCTTCGGGAACCCCGACGACGCGTCGAGGCGAAGCCGTCGCGGCGGAAGCGCCGTCCCACGACCCGAAGCTACAAAGGCCGCTTCTGCGCGTATCCGACATGGCGCGGCAATTTCAGCGCGGGTTCCCCCACTTTCTCCAGAACTATTATGCGGCGCATCAGCCCATCAGCGTCAATGGTGCGGTCGGACTTCACCCTATACCCTAGGCGCTTTTGCAGGGCAAGGGCGTGCGCGAGCTCTTCTTCCTCCATGCGGGCCTTGTAGCAGATGAGGCAGCCTCCGGTCGCCAGCAGCGGTTGAGCGAGCTCCATCAGGACCGAAAGCTTCGAAAGGGCTCGAGCGGTCACGGCGGAAAACCGTCCGCGGAACTGACGGCTGGCGTCTTCGATGCGCTCGTCGCTGACGGCCACGTTTTCAAGGCCCAGCTCCTGCACGAACGATTCGAGCAGCCGCGCCTTCTTCTTCACCGAGTCGACCAACAGGGCCTCCCGCCCGGTCATGACGGCGAGCGGAATGCCGGGATAGCCCGCGCCGGACCCGATGTCGGCGAACGGGCCTGCGGGAGCCGCTTCAAGCTCGGGAAGACCGACGAGCGAGTCTTCGACATGCAGCTTCATGCCTTCGTCCCAGCTGTCGATGGCGGTGATGTTGGTGGTCTTGTTCGCTTCCAAAACCAGCTCCAGGTGGCGCTTGAGCAGCTCGTCGGCGTCCATGAGACACCCCTTCCATAAAAACGGCCGGACGAATCCGGCCGGGTGTTGACGGTTTTTCAAGGGTTCGCTACAGCGGAACCACGACGACGTGACGGCTGGAGCCCTCGCCTTCCGACGCCGTTTCGACGCGCGGATCGTCACGCAGCGCGATGTGGATGATGCGGCGCTCATACGGCGTCATCGGGCGCATCTTCACGCTGCGGTGCTGGTGCACGGCGCGGTTCGCGGAAGAGCGAGCGATGGATTCAAGCTTCTCGCGCTGGCGGGCCTTGTAGCCTTCCACGTCGACAACGACCGGGTAGCGATAGCCGATGGTGCGCACCGTGATGGCCGACACGAGGAACTGCAGCGCGTCGAGCGTCTTGCCATGGCGGCCGATAAGGATGGCCAGGTCGTCGCCGGTGATGTCGAGGATCAGCTCGCCTTCGTCGCCTTCGTATTCGTCGATGGTGACCTCGCCCACGCTGAAGTATTCGAGGATCGACTGCAACACGCCGATCGCCACGTCGGCGATGTGGTCGAGGTCCTCTTCGGTGATCTCGTCCTCTTCGACGTCTTCCTCCACAGCTTCGACAGCCTCGTCAACGACCTCCTCAGCGGCTTCGGCGTCATCGAAACCGGCGTCGACGTACTCCAACTCCTCTTCCATGGTTCACTCCTTACGGTCGACAAAAACTTCCTTGTTTCACGTGAAACAAGGAAGTCAGGGGTAGCGGATGGCTGACTAATGCTTTTTCGACGTGCCCTTCTTCTTAGGCTTGGGCTTTTTGACCTTGCGGGTCACGTCCACCTCGATCGGCTTGACCTCGATGGTTGCTGCGGCTTCTTCGTCCTTGCGCTTGAGCATGCCGCGCGTGATCTGCTGCTGGGCGATGGCGATGAGCGAAGAGGTGCCCCAGAACAGGAGCACGCCGCCGGGAGAGCCCCAGCCGACCCACAGCATGAACAAGCTCATGACGCCGGACATGATGAGCGTCTGGTTGCGCTGCGGGTTGTCCTTTTGTCCGCGCTGCATCAAAACCATGGGGAGGAACGTGGCGCCGGCGAAGACGACGAGCAGAATCAAGTACGGCAAAAACGTGCCGAAACCCATCGAGAACGCCTCGCTCGGGCGCATGACCAGGTCGGGAACGAGGTTGTAGAACCCGTAGGCGGAACCTTGGGTGCGCTGGCCCATTTCGTTGAGCACCTGGAACAGCGCGATGAAGATGGGCATCTGCAGCAGCATCGGCAGGCAGCCGGCGAGCGGGTTGAAATGCACTTCGGCGTAGAGCTTCTGCATCTCTTCCTGCATGCGCTGCGGATCGTTGGCATACTTGGATTGGATCTCAGCCATGAGGGGCTGGACCTTTTGCATGTCGTACGACGACTTCGTCTGCTTGTGCATAAGCGGGCTGATGAGCAGACGGAAAATCACGGTGACGATGACGATGGACATGCCCCAGTCACCGCAGAAGTTATAGAAGAACTGGATGATCTGGAATATCCAGTCCTTGAAAACGTCCCACATAGCGTCTTACCTTCCCGCCACGCACTGTCGGCGCGCGTCGTCTCAGGGAACGGGATCGAAACCGTGAGGCCCGCCCGGTCGGCAGCGAAGAATCCGCTTGACCGTCAGCTTCATGCCTTTCAAAAACCCGTATTTCCGTAGCGCTTGCAACCCGTACGCCGAGCAGGTGGGAACGAAACGGCAGCAGGAAGGAAACAGCGGCGAAACGGCCATCTGGTAGAACCGAATGCAGAGGATGGCCGTACCGCAGGGGATGTGTTTAATCGCTTCCTTCAGGCTCCGTGTCATGATGCAGCCCACCACGCTTCATCGCTTCGTCGCATGCGCTCAGTACTTTACTATAAGAAGCCGCAAGCAGGCTTCCTTTCGCAAGAAATATCACGTCAACGCCAATGCACGGCCCGCCGAGAGCTCGGCACACTTCGCGCATCCGCCGCTTCGCCCCGTTGCGCCACACCGCATTGCCAAGCTTTTTCCCAGCAATAAAAGCAACACGACCGGGCAGGTCGTGTTGGCGAGCAGGCATCGTGATGAGGGTCAGATAGCGCGTGTGCAGCCGACGCCCCTGGGCGAAAGCCTGCGAGATCTCCTGGGAAGACGTGATGGTTTCCAAGAGATCTGCTACACGCAAAGACGCTTGCGGCCCTTGGCACGACGACGGGCAAGGACGCGACGTCCGCCCTTCGTTGCCATGCGGGCGCGGAAGCCGTGGCACTTGGCTCGTTTACGTTTATTCGGCTGATACGTGCGCTTCATTTCTTTTCCCTTCCACGTTCCAGAGCAACCCTCGGCGAAATCCGAGTTGGTTGGCATATCAAGAATTGCAAAAGCCCTCGTATAATACCATGGATTTAGAAGATCATGGCAAATACATAATATCAGGTCAACGCGCATGGCGGCGAAGCTTCGCGATCCTTTTTCGCGTGCGGCGCTTTCCACCCGCGCCGGGTCGGCGTTTGCGTCGGCATCGGTTGCGATGCAGAGGGATTTTTCAACCCTCCCCTTCCTTTTTATATGTTTATATTCATCATTCATAATAAGGGCGGTGGAAAGGTGGAAAACCCGCATCTGCCCAGGTGGGGCGCGGAAGCGGCGTGGCGGTAGGTTGGGGGCAACGTGATCCTTCCTTCCACCGCCTGCCTTGGGCGTTTTAGGCTCTCCACCTAAGGGGCCGGGTTTCATACCGCTTTTCAAGACGTTGTCCCCACGTTTTCCCCAAGCGGTCCGGGCGGGCGCGGGCGTGTCTCGCCTTGCGCCGTGCGCCGGCCTGGGCCGCTTGGGGAAAGGCTTTAGGACAGCGCTTCGCGCACCAGCCCTTTCAGCGTGTCCAAATCCTCTCTGAACTGGGTGTTTTCGTGCAGGCGCTTCGTGGTCGCTTCGATGGAGTTCATGACGGTCGTGTGGTCGCGCCCGCCGAACAGCCGGCCTATGTCCTGCAGCGACAGGTCGGTCATCTCGCGGATGAGATAGATGGCGACCTGCCTTGGCAGCACGATGTCGCGCGAGCGTTTCTTGCCGATGATGTCGGCGTGGCTGATGCGGTAGTAGCCTTCGACCTGCTTTTGGATGTCTTCAGGCGTGACGCGCCGCGACGGGCCTCCCGTGAAGTGGTTCTCGAGCAGGCTTTTCGCCTCGGAGAGCGAGACGGTGTCGGTGTGGAAGCCTTTCATGCGCATGAACAAGATGGTCACGGCGCTTTTCAGCTCGCGGATGTTCGAGCCGGACACTTCGGCGATGTAGGCCTGCACGTCGTCGGGCAGATCGAGCGTCTCGTCGCCTTCGTTTGCGCGGAACTCGTCGATGTAGCTTTTGATGATGGCCACTTTCGTCTCGATGTTGGGCGGCTGGATGTCGAAGGTGCCGCCGCGGTTGAAGCGGGTGGTGTAGCGCTCGTCCATGTCGATGTTTTTCGGGGCGCGGTCGGCCGACAGCACGATCTGCTTGCCGTTGTCGGTCAGCTTGTTGAAAATCTGGAAGACGATGTCGAGCGTGCCGGGCTTTCGCTCGAGGATCTGCACGTCGTCCACCAGCAGCACGTCGGCGCTTTCGTAGGGCGCCTTGAAGTTCTTGTAGCTGCTTTTCTGCGTGTCGCGTGCGGCGGTGGCGTCGGCGTATCCGGCCACAAGCTCGTTGGTGTCCACGTAGACGGTTTTGAGGTGCGGCTGGGTTTCTTGGATGTAGTTTTGGATGGCACGCATGAGGTGCGTCTTGCCAAGCCCTGATTTTCCGTAGATGAACAGGGGATTCAGGTGCGCCCGCCCCGGTTTTTCAGCCACCGAGACCGCCATTTCGTAGGCGATGCGGTTCGTGTCGGCGATGACGAAGTTCGAAAACGTCATGGACGACGTGGGGCTGGCGGCGACGGGCGCCTCGTCGGGCTCGGCGTCGCCCGTCTCGGCCTCGGCGGGCGACGGCGCGGCTTCCCGCTTCGGTTCGGGCGCGTCCTCGCTCGTTTGGCGGGCGAAGGGGTTGGGGATGTTGAAGAAGCCGTCTGCGGACGTTGCCGCGCGGGCCGCAGATGCCGCGGCTTCTGTCGCAGCGGGCGCTTGGCCGGGGGCGGCCGTGACGGGCGCTGCTGGCCTGGCCGCGGGAGCCGCCGGCGGGGCGGACGATTCGTCCACGTCGAGGACGACGGTGAAAGACACGCCGCGCAGCTCTTCGAGCGCTCGGTAGACGTGGTCGAGGAAGTTCTTTTCCACCCAGCCCTTCATGAAGGCGTTGTCGGCGGTGACGATGCAGAATCCGTCGCTGAAGGCCTGCAGCGTGAGCCGCGCCAGCACCGCGTCGGCTTGAGAAGGGTTCACGTCTGCGTGGGTTTTGACCTGTTCGACGACGGAAGCCCAGATGGCGTCGTAGTCTTGCTGTTCCATAGATCGTCACGCTTCCCTATTGCGCCTGGTCGGGCAGCGACTGCAGCACGGACGAGACCTGGGCGCCGAGCGAGGTGACCTCGCGCTTTTCCTTGCCGACGCGCTGCAGCAGGCCTTTTTTCTCGAGTTTGGTGAAGACGTTGGAGATGGTGGACGGGGAAAGCCCGCTCAGGTTGACAACGTCGGTCACGCGCAGCGGGTCGCCCGGCTGGAACAGCGGCAGCACCTCGCGCTCGCGCTGCGCCAGGTCGGCGACGATCCCCTGGAGGCTCGCCGTCGGGTCGGCGGCCCGCCCGTACTGCGCCGCTGCGAACTGCTGCGGCTGGGCCTGCTGCGCGGGGTAGGGCGATGGCTGCCCGTACTGCTGGGCCGCGAACGCCTGCTGCGCGGTGCCGGCTTGCTGCCCGTACTGCTGCGCCGCGAGCTGTTGCTCCGCGAACTGCTGCCCTGCCCCGCCGCCCTGCTGCGTGACGTAGTGCGGCTGCACAAAATCCGGCGCGACCTGGCCGCCGCCTGCGCCGCCCTGCTGCGCCGCGAACGGCTGCTGGGCGCCTGCGGCCGGGTAAACCTGCCGGTAGATCGGCTGTGCGGCCTGCTGGTATCCGCCGGCGAAGGACGCTTGCCCCGCATGCTCTGCGACCGCGCCCCCGCCTGCCGCCGCCTGCTGCCGCGCTTCTTCTTCGGCTTCTTTGCGATCGAACCCGATGGTGACGACCGCGCCGGTGCCCAAGTTGTCTTCGATGGTGATGGTGCCGTGGTTGAACTCCAGGTACTCCTTCACCATGGGCAGCCCCGACCCCACGCCGCGGATATAGCGCTTCATCGGCTCGGTGGCCGATGAGAACCCCGGCATCTGCACGCGGTCCTTGAACGGGATGCCCGGTCCCTGGTCGGCGAAGCGGATGGTGTTGCCGCGGTCGAGGATGGACACGATCATCTCGGTGAATCGCGCGTGGATGTAGTTTTCCGCCACCTCGCGAATGACCGTGTAGGGGATGTGGCTGTCCCATTGGTGCGCCTGCTCGTAGATGGCCGACGACAGCGCGTTGATGAAGTCTGCCGTGGGCGCGGGCTGGATCTCGGTGATGCGCGGAGCGCTCATCAAGTCGTCATAGCAGGCGATGCGGGCGACCGACGACACGTAGGTGTAGTCGTAGGGCGCACCGCCGTCTGTGGGTTGCTGGCTTTCGCCATGCTGCGTTTCTGCTTCGTTCATGGGCTTCCCACCGCATCTCGAAAGGGTTTTCGGTCCGATGTTTCGGTCTTCTTCCACGACATTCTAAACATTTCGTCCACCGAATGTGGATCGAACTGGGCCAACGGAAGGGATTGTTGTGGAAAACTCACAGACCGAACGGTCTTTCCACCGTTTTCACGTCGAGTTTTCCAGAGTTTTCGGCGACTTTTCCCCAAATTGTGGAAAACATCGAACAAGATGGGAAAGCCCTGAATGAAGCGCGTTGAAAACTTTAGGGCGAAACGGGTGTGGAAAACTTGAAAAACAGTCGTTTACCTGGCTCTTTACCGCCGTATTCCACCGAATTCCGTGTTTTCCACCTTTTCCACAATCCACCACGGATATTCGGGGATGTTCGGGGTTTGGTCGGATGTCGCAAGCGCCTGCTGCGATCGCTTTCGGCAGGCGGATTCGGCGGCAAGGGCGCAGCCGAGGTCAAGCCAAAGGAGGCCTGAGACCTTGGCTCAGGTCGACGACGCATCGAGGCGGAGCCCTTGCCGCCGAATCCGCCGTCCTGCGACTTGCAGCCGAAAAGCCGTCGCGCCCGCGGGCGCTTCTGCATTCTTGCTTGCCTGCCAGAAAAACGTGGCGCGGCTTCGCGGCGGGACACTATAATAGGTTGCACTGTCCGATCCCTTGAAGAAGGTGGCGCCGTGAAGTTCAGCATCAACCGCACCGAGTTGCAGACCGCCCTTTCCGTCGTGTTGAAAGGCGTTTCGGCGTCGTCGACGCTGCCGGTGCTTGCCGGCGGCATCTTCGCCGAGGCGGTGGGCGATTCGCTGGTCCTGCAATCGACTGACCTGGTGAAATCCATCAAATACACGCTGCCGGCGCTGGTCGAGGAAGAGGGCCGCACGGTGTTTCTCGGCAAGCTGCTGCTTGACATCGTGAAGAACCTGCCCGACGCCGCGGTGCACGTCGCTGACGGCGGCGATTCGGCGTCCATCACGTGCGACACGATCAGCTACGACGTGAAGACGCTCAGCCCCGAGGACTTCCCGGACTTTCCCAACGTCGCGGCCGACCAGGAGGTTCGCCTGTCGTTTCCGCTGTTCGCGTCCATGGTGAAAAAGGTCGCCCGCATCGTTTCGCGCGACGAGAGCCGCGCCATCCTGACCGGCGTCTTGCTGTCGCTCGAAGGCGGCACGCTCAAGATGGTGGCGACCGACTCTTACCGCCTGGCCATTGCGCAGGCCCAGGTGCCGGCCGAAGACGTCGAGGACTTCGAAGCGGTCATCGGCGGGTCCTTCTTGCAGGAGATCGCGTCGCTGCCGAAGTCGGAAGAGGACGTGCGGCTGGGACTGTCTGAGAACCAAGTCGTGGTAACGTACCAAAATACCGTGTTCATCAACCGCCGCATCGGCGGCGTGTTCCCCAACTACCGCCAGCTGCTGCCCTCGTCCCACGCCACGCGCGTGCGCCTGCGCACCGAAGACGTGCTCGGCGCCGTCAAGCGCACGTCGGTGCTCAGCCAGTCGAGCTCGCCGGTCCGCTTCGCGGTCGATCTGGACGCGCCCATCGTGCAGCTTTCCACCGTGGCCCAGGACGTGGGCAGCGCTCAGCAGAGCCTTGCCTGCGAAGGCGAAGGCGAAAGCATGGAGATCGCGTTCAACGGCGCGTACCTGGTCGACGGCTTGAGCGCGGTGCCGTCCGAGTTCGTGAACCTCGACCTGCAGGATTCCATGAAGCCGGGCATTTTCACGGCCGAGGGCGACGAGTCGTACCTGTATCTGGTCATGCCGGTCCGCATTTCATAAAGAGGGGCCGCACGCCGCATGGACAATCTTGCGCTCAGGCGCCTGGAATTCGTCGATTTCCGCAACTACGAGCGGTTTTCGCTTGACGACATCGGTTCGCTCACGGTGCTCGTCGGGCCGAACGCCACGGGAAAGACGAACGTCGTCGAAGGGGTGTCGCTGCTCACGGCGCAGGGGTCGTTTCGTCATCCGTTGATGAGCCAGCTGGTTCGGCAGGGGGCTTCGTGCGCTCGCCTCAAAGCGCTGGCTGAGAGCGGAAGCCGCCGCCTTGACCTGGACATATCCATCGCAGAGGGCAAGAAGGTCCACCGGTTGAACGGCAAGGCCAAGCCGGTTTCCGAGCTGCGCGGCCTCATGCCGTCGGTGGCGTTCACGCCCGACGACCTGTTTTTGGTGAAAGGCTCGCACGGCCTGCGGCGCCGCGCCCTTGACGACATCGGCTCGCAGCTGTCGGCGAACCATTACCTGATCAGGCGCGATTACGAAAAGCTGCTGCAGCACAAGAACAAGGCGCTCAAAAAAGGCGCCGACCCGGTGCTCGTGGCCAGCTTGAACGAGATGCTCGCGACGGTCGGATCGACGCTCGAGGCGTACCGGCGGGCGCTGTTTTGCCGCCTGCTGGCGGCCATGGCCGAGCGCTACGCGCAGCTGACCGGCGGACATGAAGCGCTGACCGGGCGCTACGTGCCGTCGTGGGAATCCGGCGAGGCGTCTGCGCTCCTGCCCGCTTCCGCCGAGCCGCCCGCCCGCGACGAGGCGAAGGCCCGCTTCGAAGAGGCGCTTGCCCGCCGGCTTCCCGAAGAGCTGCGGCGGGGCAGGTCGCTCGTCGGCCCGCATGCCGACCGCGTGGAGCTGTTCGTCGCCGGCCTTGCGGTAGAAGACTTCGCCAGCCAAGGTCAGCAGCGCTCCGTCGTGCTGGCGTGGAAGCTCGCCGAGGTGGCGCTCGTCCAGGAGATCCTGCATCAGCAGCCGATCCTGCTGCTGGACGACGTGATGAGCGAGTTGGACGCCGCCCGCCGTCGGGCGCTCATCGACTTTCTAGCCGACGACATCCAAACGTTCGTCACCACGACGAATCTCGCCTATTTCGACGCCGACCTGCTCGCCCGCGCCCGCGTCGTGGACCTGGCCGCGCCCGCCTCCTAGCCGCCTGTCGCTGCCCCGCCGACGCCTAAAAGCCAAGAGACGGCCGAATTCCTTTTTGGCGATGTTTAGGTCGAAGACGGGCGAGATCGCGCCGCAGATCGCATTATATGGCGGGTATTTGACGTGAAATCTCCCTTTACCGGGAAAAGCGTGGTATACTTCCAGCACTTATGTACAGACGAAACCGAACGCTTGAGGGAGCGAAGGGGGTCGCACGCGCTCCCTTTGCTCTTTTCCATGTTTCACGTGAAACGCAGCGTTGAACACAGCAACAGAAGGAGTGAATGAGTGGCAAGCAAGTCTGAACACTACGACGGCAGCGACATTCAGGTCCTTGAAGGGCTTGAGGCCGTTCGCAAGCGCCCGGGCATGTACATCGGCTCGACGGGGCCGCGCGGTCTGCACCACCTGGTCTACGAGGTCGTGGACAACGCCGTGGACGAGGCGCTGGCGGGCTATTGCACCAACATCGACGTGACCATCCATCCCGACAACTCCATCACCTGCG
This sequence comes from Slackia sp. ZJ119, assembly GCF_011039175.1. GTDB lineage: Bacteria > Actinomycetota > Coriobacteriia > Coriobacteriales > Eggerthellaceae > Xiamenia. The sequence continues at coordinate 6,486 of NZ_JAAKEN010000022.1, read as the reverse complement.
AAGACAACGGCCGCGGCATTCCGGTGGACAAGCACCCGAAGGAAAAGATCCCGACGGTCGAGGTGGTTCTGACCATTCTGCACGCCGGCGGCAAGTTCGGCGGCGAGGGCTACAAGGTGTCCGGCGGCCTGCACGGCGTGGGCGTTTCGGTCGTCAACGCGCTGTCGAGCCGCGTCGAGGTGCAGGTGCGCCGCGACGGCAAGGAATACCAGATAGCCTTCGACCACGGGAAGACGAGCGAGAAGCTGCACGTGATCGGCACGGCGAAGAAGACGGGCACGACGGTCACGTTCTGGCCCGACCCGGACATCTTCACCGAAACGACGGTGTATGACTACGACACGCTGGCAACCCGCTTCCGCGAGATGGCGTTTTTGAACCGCGGCCTGAAGATCACGCTGCACGACGAGCGCGTGACCGACGCCGACGGCAACCCGCGCACCGAGGCGTTCCAGTACGCCGGCGGCATCGTCGACTTCGTGAAATACCTCAACGAAGGGCGGGAGACGCTCAACAAGCCGGTGTACTTCGAGGCGGAAAACGGCGACGGCACGGTGGAAGTGGCCATGCAGTGGTCGACGTCGTATTCGTCCAATTCGGTGATGGCCTTCGCGAACAACATCAACACGCACGAAGGCGGCAGCCACCTGGACGGCTTCAAGCAGGCCGTCACCCGCACCATCAACGAGTATGCCCGCGCAAAAGGCCTGCTCAAGGAAAAAGATCCCAACCTTTCGGGCGAAGACGCCCGTGAAGGATTGGCGGCCATCATATCGGTGAAGCTGCACGACCCGCAGTTCGAAGGCCAGACGAAGACGAAGCTCGGCAACACCGAGATCCGTCCGCTCGTGCAAAACGCCGTGACGAAGGGCCTGGCCGAATACTTGGAGGAAAACCCCACGCCGGCCAAGCGCATCATCGGCAAGGCCACCCAGGCGCTCAAGGCCCGCGAGGCCGCCCGCAAGGCTCGCGAGATGACGCGGCGCAAAAACGTGCTCGATTCGTTCGCGCTGCCGGGCAAGCTGGCCGACTGCTCGTCGAAAAGGCCGGAAGAATCCGAAATCTTCATCGTCGAGGGCGATTCCGCAGGCGGCTCGGCCAAGCAGGCCCGCGACCGCAAGTACCAGGCCATCCTTCCCTTGCGCGGCAAGATTCTGAACGTCGAGCGTGCCGGCCTGCACCGGGCGCTTTCGTCCGACACCATCAGCTCGCTCATCACGGCCATCGGCACGAACATCGGCGAGGACTTCAACGCCGATCAGGCGCGGTACCACCGCATCATCATCATGACCGACGCCGACGTCGACGGTGCGCACATTCGCTGCCTGCTGCTCACCTTCTTCTACCGTTACATGCCCGAGCTTATCAACCGCGGCTACGTCTACATCGCGCAGCCGCCCATCTTCGGCCTAAAGAAGAAAAACTCGCGCAGCCCGAAGATCGAGCGTTACATCTACGACGAGCAGGCGCTCGGGTCGATCCTTGCCGAATATGACGATCCGGGCAAGTTCGACGTGCAGCGCTACAAGGGCCTGGGCGAGATGGACCCGGAACAGCTGTGGGAAACCACGATGGAGCCGGCCACGCGCACGCTTTTGCAGGTGAACATAGACGACGCTGCCGAAGCTGAGCGCGTCGTGTCCGAGCTGATGGGCGATTTGGTCGAGCCGCGCAAGGAATTCATCCAAAAACACGCCCGCGACGTGCGGTTCCTCGACATCTAGACGACGCCGACCGGGCGGCCGCCGCGCCGCCCGCCACGCGCTTTTTGTAAGAAAGGTAAGGTATGGCAGACAATCACGAAGACGACGAGCTGCAAAACGGCGGGCCTCAGGGCGACGACGCGTTTCGCGAAATGCTCAACCGTGCCGAGGACGACTACACGCGCGACCTCGAGGCCGAAGGCGGCGAAGGGGACGAAGGCGAGCCTGGCGGCCCCGGCTTCCCCGTGCAGGGCATCGGCAATTCCGACGAGAACAAGGCGCGGGCGCTTATTGATACTTCTACGATAGCGAATCCGCACGGGTCGGTCATCGAAGACGCCAACGGCGGCGAAGGCACGACCGTCATCAGCGCTTATCTGGGCAAAGAGATGCAGGCGTCGTTCTTGGAATATTCCATGAGCGTCATCGTCGCCCGCGCCCTGCCAGACGTGCGCGACGGCCTGAAGCCGGTCCACCGTCGCATCCTGTACGCCATGAACGAGTCGGGTTACACGCCCAGCCGCCCGCACATGAAGTCGGCCCGTACGGTCGGCGACGTCATCGGCAAGTACCATCCGCACGGCGACTCGGCCGTGTACGACACCATGGTGCGCCTGGCCCAGCCGTTTTCCATGCGCGTGCCGCTCATCGACGGCCACGGCAACTTCGGGTCCATCGACGGCGACTCGGCGGCAGCCATGCGCTACACCGAGGCGCGTCTGGACAAGCCGGCCATGGAGCTTCTGCGCGACTTGGACAAGGAAACGGTCGATTTCCAGCCCAACTACGACGAATCGCTCGAAGAGCCCACGGTTTTGCCTGCGCGATTCCCGAATCTGCTGGTCAACGGCTCAAACGGCATCGCCGTCGGCATGGCTACCAACATCCCGCCGCACAACTTGGGCGAAACCATCGACGCCACGTGCCTCATGCTTGACGACCCGGAGGTCACGACCGAAGAGCTCATGCAGGCGCTGCCCGGCCCGGACTTCCCCACCGGCGGCATCATCATGGGCAAGAAGGGCATCGTTGACGCGTACGAAACAGGGCGCGGCTCGCTGAAGATCCGGGCGCGGTCGAAGATCGTCGAGGACAAGAAGGGCCGCAGCCAGATCGTCATCACCGAGATCCCCTACCAGGTCAACCGCCAGCGCCTGCTTGAGAAGCTCGGCGAGCTTGTGCGCGACAAGAAGCTGCCGGAAATCTCCAACATCCACGACGGCGCCGACCGCCACGGCATCGACATCATCATCGACCTGAAGAAAGACGCGATCCCCCAGGTCGTGTTGAACAAGCTGTTCAAGCACACGCAGCTCGAGGTGGGATTCGGCGTCATCATGCTGGCGCTGGTGGACGGGGTTCCGCGCGTGCTGTCGCTCAAGGAGGCGCTGCACCACTACGTCGAGCATCAGAAAGACGTCATCGTGCGCCGGACGCGCTATGAGCTGGCAAAAGCTGAGGAACGCGCTCATATTTTGGACGGCTACATCGTCGCGCTCGACAACATCGACGAGGTCATTTCCATCATCCGTTCGTCGCGGACCGACAAAGAGGCTGGTCAGCGCCTGCGCGAGCGCTTTGGTTTGACGGAAAAGCAGACGACGGCCATCCTTGAGATGCGCCTGCGCCGCCTGACCGGTTTGGAGCGCGAGAAGATCGAAGCCGAGCTGGCCGAACTGCGCGAGCGCATCGAGTACTACCATCGCGTGCTGTCCGACGAGGCCCTGGTGCGCCAGGTCATCAAAGAAGAGCTGCTGGAGATCAAGAAGAAGTACGCCACGCCGCGCAAGACGCTGCTGTCCGGCGAGGCGAAAGACATCGAGGTGGAAGACCTCATCGCCGACGAGCAGATGGTCGTGACCGTCACCCGCGCCGGCTACGTGAAGCGCCTTCCCGTGGCGACGTACCGCCAACAAAAGCGCGGCGGCAAGGGCATGCAAGGCGTGAACCTGAAGGACAACGACTACGTAGAGCACTTGTTCATCGCGTCGACGCATTCCTACATGCTGTTCTTCTCCACGAAGGGCAAGGTGTATCGTCTGAAGGTCTACGAGCTGCCCGAAGCGTCGCGCCACGCCCGCGGCAGCGCCATCGTGAACCTGCTGCCGCTTGAAAAAGGCGAGCAGATCAGCGCCGTCATCGCGACGAAGGACTTCCCCGCCGACGAGTACCTCATGTTCGCGACCAGCCACGGCAACGTGAAGAAGACCTCGATGGAGCTGTACGACCGCACGCGCCGCGACGGCCTGATCGCCATCAACCTGAAAGACGGCGACGAGCTGATCAGCGTGCGCCGCGTGGCGAAAGGCGAAAACGTCGTGATGGTGTCGTCCGCCGGCAAGGCCATCGTGTGGGACGAGGACGAGGTGCGGGCCATGGGTCGCGACACCCAGGGCGTGCGCGGCATGAAGGTGCCGCCCATCGCGAAGGTGCTCGGCATGGAGATCGCCCACCCCGACACCGACCTGTTCGTCATCACCGAGAAAGGCTATGGCAAGCGCACGCCCATCAACGACTACCCGGTGCAGCACCGCGGCGGCCAAGGCGTGTTCACCATCACGATGACCGACAAGAAAGGCCTGTTGGCAGCGATGAAGGTCGTTGGCGCAGACGACGAGATCATGATCATGTCCGAAGAGGGCGTCGTCGTGCGCACGCCGGTGTCCGGCATTTCCGAGCTGGGCCGTTCGACTCAAGGCGTCAGCGTCATGAAGGTGAAGGACAAAGACCGCATTACCGCCGTCGCCATTTCCACCTACGGCAAGAAGCGCAGCACGAAAAATGCCGCGGCGCAGCCCGTAGAGACGCAGCATTTGAACGAATCCGACATTGACGAGATGTAGCGAGGAAAGGGCCGCTGAAGCGGCCCTTTCCTCGTCAGCAGGTTTCAAAAGGGCGCTGGTGGAGGCCGCTGCGAGGCGGAAAGAGGGGACAGGTGAAGGCCGCCGGAAAGCGGAAAAAGGGGCTGATGAAGGCTGCCGCGGGGCGGAAAGAGGGGCTGGTGAAACCGCCGGGAGGCGGAAGGAAGGGGTCGGACCCCGTGATGCGCTCCTGCGGGCGTTTGTTTGTGTGAAGGATTTGTGTACTGGAGATTATTCCTGCCGAATCAGCGCCGGTCCGCACTTTTTAGTGCAGAAACTGGCTTTCTGGCGTCAAAATGCATCATTCTCGACCGTTGTTTTACGCGGCATTGCCTGTTTTTATAAGAAACTGCTGTATATTTACCTCATTTTCAATTATTCCCAATTGGGAATAATTGAAAATTGATGTTGTAGTTGCAGAAAACTGCCCGCAAAATCTCCAGTACACAAATTCTATATATTAACAGGGGCAGGATCGGCCGAACCCCGCGCCGTTGGCAGCATTTTCGCGCTGATGCCTCCATTTTTGCGCCGCAGGCAGCCCACGAGCCGGCGAAAGCAGCCTTGCAACGACATACGTGAGTCCGCTCGGCCTTCAACTCCTGGGCATGCGCCTTGCCTGTGCGGGGCAAGACGGCCTTGGTCGGTGCCCCCCTAAGCTCCGAAGTCTTCAGGGGCCAGGGTTGCCACAAAGTCTCGGAAGTCCGCTATCTCCTTTTCGGTGGCTTTCGCTGTGTTCGACTTCTTTACCACGTACGGCAGAGATGCCTGGTCAAGGACGCTTTCTTCAATGTAGATCGGCGCCTTTTGGCGGATGGCGAGCGCTATGGCGTCGCTTGGGCGGGCGTCGAGGGGGATGAGCCGGCCGTATTGCTTCAGCACGAGCTGCGAGAAGAACGTGGACCCCTGCACCTTGTTGATGATCACGTGGTCGATGACGGCGTCGAGGTTCGTCGTGGCATCGAGGAACAGATCGTGCGTCATCGGGCGGGCGAATCGCGTGTTTTCCAAAGCGAGGCCCAGCTGGGACGCCTCGTGCAGCCCGATCCAGATGGGGACGATGCGGATGCGCCCGTTTTCCGGCGAGTCCTCAATCGGCCTAAGCACGACAACGGAGGGCGCGCCGTTCGTCGACACGATGAGGGTTTGGATGGCAACAGGTGTCATTTCGTGTCACCTCGGTTCTTCTCGAAACGGTCGACCCTCAAGCGCGACGCGAAATGCTTTAAGGATGCAGGGAATCTGTCTCTGATTATAGGCATTTGTCTTGAAACGTTGGCGGCAATTCAAAAACTCGCATGCGTTCGGAAGACGTTGATTCCTTCGGTCGCATAGAGAGCAGCGCGGCGTTCATCGAGGACCTTGGAATATGACTGATTTGATCACTGTTACCCTAGTTGTCGAGGAAATATGGAGCCTTGCCGGCGGTGAAGAAAATCCTTGACCTGGGTGTTGTCTCGTTGTAAATTAGACGAGCACTTTTTCAAGGGCCCGTAGCTCAGTTGGTTAGAGCGCACGCCTGATAAGCGTGAGGTCGCTGGTTCAAATCCATTCGGGCCCACCATTTTTGCGAATAAACGCTCCACCGTGAGCCGAGTTTGCCGGTGGAGCGTTTATTGTCATACCTGGAAGAAGTAGCAAGGGGCATTAGCTCAGCTGGGAGAGCGCGGGCTTTGCAAGCCTGAGGTCAGGGGTTCGATCCCCCTATGCTCCACCATCACCAACCAACCTCTCGTCCGAGAGGTTTTTTCATTCCCAAGGGACTCAGAGGGGATCGAACCCGCGAGGGGAATTTCGGGGATATAGGCAGAAAAGTGTGTCTGCGATTTAGTCGACCTCGTAGGGGTACGGGGTGCTGTGATGGAGCTCAGACCACACCAACCCCTCGCCCCATCTTGCAGGAGCACCAGTTTCGTCGCCGT
>NZ_JAAKEN010000021.1 GCF_011039175.1 Slackia sp. ZJ119 | reverse complement strand
GGAAAGACTAGAAAAAAGAAAAGGCCGCATGCTCGGGTCAGATGGCCCTCGCATGCGGCAGAGCCTTCGGCTCATCCTTCTGCAGAATTAACCTGGACACTTGTCCAGAAAACAAATTCAATGAAGGAGAAATTTTTTCGCAGGTATGGCATGAGGGTCTTGAAGCGGTTTCGCAAGGCTAGGGGAGAGCCAGACCGCCTTTTTCGGCAAGAATTCGAAATGCCATGTCCGTCCTTGTCACAGACTTGCGGCGGCGCTGTCGTCTCGTAGTAAAATCGGCTTTGAACGAAAGCTCGCAATTCGCTGACAACCCGCGTGCCAGTGCCGCATCAGGAGAAGTTGAAGCATGTATACGTATACGCATCATCGCAAAGTCGCTTACCATGAAACCGACAAAATGGGCATTACCCATCATGCGAATTATGTCAAGTTCCTTGAAGAAGCGCGGGTGGGCTATTTGGAGTCCATCGGGCTGCCTTTTCAGCTTTTTGAGTCGCGCGGCGTGACGTCGCCGGTGGTGGGCATTCAGATCGAGTACAACCATCCCTCGACGTTTGGCGACGAGCTTCTCATTGCGGTCGCCGTCACCAAATACACGGGCGTGCGCTACGAGGTGGCCTACGAAATCACGCAAGCGTCCGACGGAGCCCAGGTGGCCGTGGCGTCGTCGAAGCACTGCTTTTTGGCGGAATCGAAGGTGGTTTCGCTCAAGAAAGCCTGCCCCGATCTCCATGAAACGTTCTCTCGCAGAATCGCCGAAGCCTAAGGGCGCCGTGCTTCTGCCCGTGGCGAATGCGGGTGCAGCTTCTCGGAAAACGCTGATTAGTTAAGTCAACTTTGAATCCGCAGAAAGCCGCCTCCCTTGTCCCGACCGGGGAAGGGAGGCGGCTTTCTTGGGCGTGTTGCCTTCCGCGCAGTCGTGCCCTCGGCCGGAGGACCGGCCCCTCGCGCAGCCGCGCTTGGAGTGCTGCTCTCGGCCTAGGGCGGGGGCGTTGGGTTGGCGTGCAACCTTCTGCTGCCGCCCAGCCGCGTCGGCCGGGGGATGCCGGCTTTCCGCTGCAGTCCCCGGCCCTGGTCGGGCGCAAGGCCGGCGTGCTGCCTTGCGCCTACCCCAAGAACTCGGCAAGCACCTTCACCAGCGAATCGATCTCGAGCGGCTTGGAGAGGTGAGCGTTCATGCCGGCCTTCAGGGCGCGTTTCACGTCGTCGGCAAAGGCGTCGGCGGTCAGCGCCACGATGGGCAGCGTCGCCAAGTCAGGGCGCTCGGATTCGCCGATCTGACGGATGGCGTGCGCGGCCTCGTACCCGTTCATGACCGGCATCTGACCGTCCATGAGCACCAGGTCGAAGTAGCCCGGCGGGTTGTCGCACAGCATCTCCAGGGCCACCTGGCCGTTTTCGGCGTGTTCGGCTTTGGCCCCGGTGAACGACAGAAGGTCGAGCCCGATGGTGGCCGTGATCTCGTTGTCCTCGACCAGCAGGATGCGCTTGCCGGACAGGTCGGACTTGCGCAACAGGTCGGTGTCGTTGACGTCTTCCTGCTTCTTGTTTCCCAGAAGGCTGTTCATCACGTGGACCAGGCGCGACCTGAACAGCGGCTTTGACACGAACGCGTCGATGCCGGCCGTGCGTGCTTCCTGCTCCACGGCCATCCAGTCGTACGCCGACAAGATGATGATCGGCACGTGCTCGGGCAGGATGGTCCTCAGCTCGCGTGCCGTCTCGATGCCGCTTTTGCCCGGCATCTTCCAGTCGAGGATAACGGCTGTGAACTCGTCGTTCGCGTCGTAGGCCTCCTTCACGCGGGCGACGGCATCGTCGCCGCTCGTCACGTATTCGGACTTCATGCCGATGTCTTCGAGCAGCTGGCAGGCGCTTTCGCACGCCGTTACGTCGTTGTCGGCCACCAGCACGTTGAGATCGGCCAGATGTGTGACGTCCTCGGCGTCGACGTCGCGCAGCTTCAGGTGCACGGTCACCACGAACGTGGTGCCTTCGCCGAGCTTGCTGCGCACGTCGATGGTGCCGTTCATGAGGCTGACCACGCTCTTTACGATGGACATGCCCAGGCCCGTGCCCTCGACGTTGGTCATGCGGTTGTCGTTTGCGCGCGCAAACGGCTCGAACATGTGCTCCACGAACTCTTCGCTCATGCCGCAGCCCGTGTCGGTGAACGTGAACTCGTAATGGCCGCAGCCGCTGATGCGCGTGGGAAGCTCTCTGATGGAAAGGCTGACGGTGCCTTCCTCGGGCGTGAATTTCACCGAGTTGCCCATGATGTTCACGAATATCTGCTGCAGGCGCATGAAGTCGCCCACCACGTGTTCGTGCGTGACGTCGGCGATGTCGACCTTGAGGTGCTGGTGCCTGGCCGCCACCTGGGGATGGATGATGGTGAGCAGGTTTTCTATCGCTTCGGGCAGGTCGAAGTCGTCCTCCGACAGGCCGATGTTGCCGCTTTCGATCTTTGCCATGTCGAGCACCTCGTTGATGAGGCCGAGCAGATGCCGGCTCGACATGGTGATCTTTTGCAGGCAGTCCTTCACACGGTCGGGGTCGTCCATGTGCATGGTCGCGATGGCCGTCAGGCCCATGATGGAGTTCATCGGCGTGCGGATGTCGTGGCTCATGCTGCTCAAGAAGTCGCTCTTCGCGTGCGACGCCTGGTCGGCGGCGCGGCATGCGTCTTCGAGCGCCTCGCGGGCCCGCGCTTCTTCGGCCTTCACCTCGGTCACGTCCTGCACGGCGTACAACACGCTGGCCACGCGGCCGTTCTCGTCGCGGCGCAGACACACCATGGACGGTTGCAGCCAGCGCATCTCGTCCCGGTAGTTGATGCGGTATTCGAAGCGCAGGATCTGCACGTCGTCGTCGAAGTTGTTCGCGATGTTCGAAGGGCCGATCATCGCGAGCACTTTCTCTCGCTCGTCATCGTAGATGGCTTGGCTGACCCAGAAGGCGGCGAAGGTTTTGAACTTGCCGCGCATGGGCAGGCGCTCGTCAAGGTCCTCACCCTTGATGTATTCGTACGTGCCTTTTTCCAAATCGATGATCGCGAAGCGCTTGAACAGCTTGGATGACGCACCAATCACGCGCCTGAACTGCTCTTTCTCTATGGTGATGGCTTTGTTTTGCCGTGAGCTGCGCACCGTGATGACTATGATGGCTATTACGAATATGGCAATGATCGCCCCGACGGCGGCAAGGCCCAGCATGTTTGCGCTCTCCGCAACGGAGCTGTTGATGGTGGCCGGGTACGTGCGCAAAAGGATCCATTCGTGGTCGGCAAGCTCTACCATATAGGCAAGGCCCAACCCGCGCGGCGATTCGTACGCGAACGAGACGCTGTCGCCATGGTCCATCTTCGCCATCATCTCGCCAACCGTGGCGCCTTCGGTGCTGTCGACAGCGGCAATGTCGAGTTTTTCGGGGTCGCCGGTCACCAGCTTGCTCGAATACGCGATGATGGAGGTATCGCCATCGGCGTCGCACAGATAGGTGGAAACGTAGTCGTTGAAGTACGTGGCCGAAATGGTGTCCTCGAGCAGCTCGTTGCCCCATATGCCCACAAGCACGCCGAGATACTTGCCGTCCTTGTCGTGCACCGGCTCCATGAACACGATGCTCGGGCCATCGCCGATCTGGTCGTCTTCGACGGTGGCCACAGTCGGCTCGGTGATGGGGCTTTCGCGCGGCGGCGCTTCGGTGATCTTTCCGCGCGAATTGTAGACAACGCCATCGACGGATTCGAACGCCAGATATTCAAACGGCGTGCCCGACTCGAGAAGGACCAGCTCGTCGCAGATGTCGTTGGGGGCCGGCTGTTCCGCCTCGAAGAGGTGACGCGCCAAAAAGAGGCTTTGCTGCGAACTTTCAAACACGCTGTCAAGACGGTCGACCGCCTGGTTCGTGCTGGCCTCAAGATACATTTGGTTCTGGTAGACCGTGCGCTGGTAGTTGATCGCCAAAAACACGCCGACGAGCGCCACGATGCACACGACCGCAGCCGTCGCGACGCCGATGCGCCGGCGAAGATCTTTCCGTTCGTCCCTTTGCATGATGGGATGCCCTCTTCTCTTGCCCCGCCTTGCCGATTGCGCCTCGCGTCAGAAGCTTCGCGTGCACGCGGCGAAGCTGCGCAAGCCGGTTCCGTCTTCTGCTATTCGTCGACGATTGCAATCGCGTCGAGCGTGAGTTGATAGGCGCTCCGCACGCCGTCGAGCAGCTGCTCGACGGCGTGCGTGTCTATTTCGCCGCCTTCGTTGGCGGGGCGCAGCACGTCCGCCAGCGCGTTGGACACCTCGAACAGCGGAGTAAAGCCCAGGTCGCGACTTACTCCCTTGAGCGTGTGGGCTGCGCGGAACGCTTCGGGCATCGACTGGGTTTCCCAAGCGCGTTCAAGGTTGGCGAACGTCTCGTCGTGCGGGAACATGCCGACGATCTTCCTCACGCGGTCGTCGGCGCGCAGTCGCCCGCGCACGCCTTCCAAGTCTCCGCCCATCACGGCGTAGCATGATTCCAGGGACATGGCCCCTCCTTGTATTCTCCGGCCGGAGGCGATTCGCTCGCCCTCAGGCATTCGTTTGCGCTTCCTGTGAAACGTTTTGTCAACAAAAAACCAATGATGAGGCATGTTATCCCAGCTATCGCCGAAATTCATCCCCTTTTTGGAAAAAACCGGAGTATCCCATTGATGACCCATCAGCGGTTCATTGAAAGCAGCCGGTGCCCCTCAGACGGGTCGTCGGCGCACTGCGTTTTTTGCGAAAGAAACCGGCCTTTGGGCTGCAGTAGGACGCCTGCGGCGGCAGGGCATCGGCCGCGGATGGGGCGCCGGCCGTCGCGGGGATACCGGCTGCGGTAGGACGCCTGCGGCGGCGGGGACGCCGGCCGTCGCAGGATGCCGGCCCTCGCTTCTGCTGCGCCGGTTGCGGCAGGACGTCGGCCGTGGATGGGGCGTCGGGCGACGGCAGGACGCCCGCGGCGGCAGGGATACCGGCTGCGGCAGGACACCGCCCCTTGCCTCTGCTGCGCCGGCCGTGGCTTGACGCCGGTCGCGGCCTACCCCAAAAGCCCCAGGCCCTTCGCGACGTTCGCGATGAAGTCCTGCACGTTCGTGACGATGCCGCGGCTGACGAGGCTGCCGCGGTCGATCAGCTTGTTCACGGTGAATTCTGCGATGTCGACGCAGTAGAAATACACCGGCCGGATGGTGCCGTCGGCCATGACGCGATAGCTCGGCGTCATGTTTCCGGTCGCGATGGTGTGCAGCGTTGTGGCCATGCAGACGACCGTCGTCGCCCGCCGCAGATGGTTGCGCATGGCGTCTTGCGCGGCGTACGCGTCTCCGTATACTTCCGGCAGCGGCCCGTCGTCGCGGATCGACCCTGCCAGCACGTAAGGCACGCCGTTTTGCACGATGGCGTGCATGATGCCGTCGCGCACGCCTTCTTCCTCGATGAACTTTTCGATCGACCCCCAATAGCGCACGCGGTTGATGGTGTCCAGGTGGTGGTAGTGGCCGCACGGGCGGTTTTCCTGCGTGTCGATGTCCTGCCCGAGCGACGTGTGGAACAGGGCGCCTTCCAGGTCGTGCGTGGCCAGCGCGTTGCCGGCGAACACGGCGTCGGCGTACCCTGCGTTGACGATCTTTGCGAAGGCGTCGCGCGAATACCCGTTGAACGTGAACGCCGGCCCCATGACCCACACGATGGAGCCGCGCTCGCGGTCGTGGCGCAGGATTTCGTACAGCTCGTCGTAGTCGCGGGAGAAGGCCGTTTCACGCGATCGTCCCAGGCGGAAGGCGAAATTGTCGTGGCTGCCGGGGTGGGGCGACATCTCTTCGGGAACTTTTAGGCTGCGGAAGCCGTCAGTGTACACGAGGATGCCGTCTTCGCCGTTTTCCGTGCGGCCGCACGCGATGAGGTCGCCTTGCTTGATGTGGCGGAATTCGCGCACGAAGACCTCGCCGTTTTCCACGACGGCCACGCAGTCCATGCGGCTGTCGCGGGCAAGCGTCCATCGGCCGTCGAGCTTCAGGTATTCGGGGTAGATGGACATGGCGTGGTAGCCGGTCGGCGCCACAAAATCCTTGGGGGCTGGCTCGAGCCGCACGTCAGGGGCGCTGACCAGGTGCGGGAGCGTGAAATCGGGGGGCGTGTAGGGCGTCGGCGTGAAGGGCATGCGCAACCTCTTTTCGTTTTGGTGAAAGACTATTGTAACGCCGCCCGGCTGAACTGGGGAATCGGTGCAGAAGCAAGCACGGGATGCCCAAGGTTTCCGGATTCGGCGTTCGTCCGGCGCCTTTGTGGCCAAGGGGCGCTTTCCGGGGAATGTGGTGCCGGCTGGCCGGGCGGGCAGGCTGGGGCGGTGGTTGTGGCTTCGAGGCCGGGTTTTGTTCTGCGACGTGCTGGTGGGGCGTGCGGGTATGTGAAGAAATTGTGTATTGGAGATTTTTGGAAGCGAAATGGCTTGCGAGTGCATCATTTTCGCGAAGCAGCGGTTAAAAGTAGGCATATATCAAGCAGAATTGTCACTCTGAAAGCCGATTTCGGCCGGAATTTCGCTCAAATACGCCCAAATCTGCCTGTTTTGCGCGAAAGTCCAGGCGAAATGATGCGCGATGTGCTGATTTTACGTACAAAAATCTCCAACACACAATTTCTACATATTGAGAAGGCCGCTTTCAGCCGATGAAGCCCCTTTTCGCGCCCTGGACCCCGCTTTCGCGCGTCGAAGACCCGTGCCTCGCCTTCCAAGGTCCCAGCCCCGCCTCTCGAAGCCCCGGCCTTGACGCGCCAGGTCCTGGTCTTGCGCTTGGGAAGTGGTGCCGGGCGCTGTTCTGCGGCATCAGGGCTGGCGGAAGTGCTCAGCGCTTCCCTCGTCGGCTGCCTGCTCGCTTTCGAACGCCTGGATTTCTGCCATGAAGGCTGTGCCGTAGCGGGCGAGCTTTGTCTCGCCAACGCCGTTGACGTCGAGGAATTCGTCGTCGGTTGCGGGACGCTTGGCGCACATGTCGCGCAGCGTGGCGTCGGAAAACACCACGTAGGGCGGCTTTCCTGCTTCGTCGGCCAGCGTCTTGCGCAGCGCGCGCAGGCGCTCGAAGAGCTGTGTGCCGCTTCCGTCTTCAACGTGCGGGCCGCTTGTCGTTGCGCGTGTGCGATCGGCCGACTGTGCACGCGTCGAGCTCGGGCGCGGTTCCTTGGGAGGCTTCACGGCCCGTTTCAGCGTCAGGCGGAATTCGGGCACGGCGGCTTCTCGACAGCGAGGCCCCAGCCCGACGACGGGGTAGGCGTCTTCGGACACGGTGAGGTATTCTTGCGCCACCAGGATGTCGATGATCTCCTTGAGCTGGGTTTTCGGCGTGTCGGTCGTGCCGTAGGCCTGCCTTTGGTCCAGGCGCCTCGTGCGAATCTGCTCCGTGTTGTCGCCGTGGAGCACCGAGCAGACGACGGTTTTGCCGAAGCGCCCGCGCAGTTCCTTCACGCACCGCATGATGGCGCGGGCGTCCTTCGTCACGTCCACGACCTCGAACGACCCTGTGCAGTTGCTGCAGTTCCCGCAGTTGGGACCCGACTCGGGGCGAGTACCGCCTGCGGCTGGCGCCCCTTCCGCGCCTCCGCTCCCCGCCAGCCCGTTTTCCCCGAAGTAGCGCAAAATGTACGCTCGCAGGCAGTCCGCCGTGTGGCAGTAGCCCAGCATCGCGTCGAGCATGTGCCGCCTTGACGCGCGGACCGTTTGCGCCTCTTCTTCGGTCAACTCTTCGTTTTCGAAGTCCTGCTCGATGAAGTACCTGCAGGTCGCAATGTCGCTGTCGCTCCACAGAAGCAGGCAGTTGGCCGGTTCGCCGTCGCGTCCTGCGCGGCCCGCTTCCTGGTAATAGGCCTCCATCGAGCTGGGCAGATTGAAATGGATGACCGCCCGCACGTTCGATTTGTCGATGCCCATGCCGAACGCGTTGGTCGCGACCATGACCGGCGCATCGTCGCTGATGAACGCCTGCTGGTTTTTGAGCCGCTCCGCATTCGACAGGCCGGCGTGGTAGCGCGTCGCCTGGATGCCCGCTTGCAGCAGCTCGCCGTGCAGCTCTTCGACCTGCTTGCGCGTCGAGCAATAGATGATGCTCGATTCGCCGCTGCGGGCCGATGCGAACGAAAGCGCGCGGGCCAGTTTTCGCTTGGGGACGAGCTTTTCGACGGCGAAGTGGAGGTTTGGGCGGTCGAAGCCGGTGACGGTGACGTGCGGGTCGTTCAAATTGAGCAGGCGCACAATATCGCGCCGAACGCGGCCTGTGGCGGTGGCGGTAAGCGCGACGACGGTCGGGCGCGTGGGCAGCGAATCGATGAACGGGCCGATGCCCAGGTAGGACGGGCGAAAATCCTGGCCCCACTGCGAGATGCAATGGGCTTCGTCGATGGCGATCAGCGGGATGGGCGTGCTTTCGGCGAAGGCAGCGAAGCGCGGGTCTGCCAGGCGTTCCGGCGCGATGTACATGACGTCGTAGGCGCCTTGGCTGGCCCGCTCGAGCACGGTCGCTTGCTGGCGGCCGGTGAGCGTCGAATTGAGGTAGGCGCCCCGAATGCCTGCGTCCACGAGCGAGCGGACTTGGTCGCCCATCAGCGACACGAGCGGGCTGACGACCAGCGTCAGCCCCGGCAGCACGACGGCGGGAATCTGGTAGCACAACGACTTGCCAGCCCCGGTCGGCATGATGCCGACGCTGTCCTGACCAGCAAGAACGGCACCGATGACCGCCTGCTGCCCCGCACGGAAGGAGTCGTAGCCGAAGCACTGCTTGAGCACCGCGCGGGCGCGATCAAGAGGGGCGGGGTCTGTGGTCATGCAGGTCTCCTGTCGCGGGGTTTCGGTTGCAAGGCTGGCCGTCGGCACCGCGAAAGCGAGGCTTTCGACGCACCGCCGAAAGACGTCTTCGCGGGCAGTTATTGTAACACGGGGTTTGGAAAGGATCGCGGCAGGGGCGGCGCCGAAAGCGGACGGGGCGGATTGGCGCAAGCTGCTAGCGGTTTTCGGCAGCGCAACAAAGACGGCCGACCTTCCTGAAAATATGATCGAAACAGTCATCGCAAGGAATCCGTCAGGGCGGGGTCTGATGGGAGCAAACCAAACAACATAGCACAAAAATATCCTTACAAATGTCCCACTATAATCTCCGTTGAACGACGGCTCGTATGCTATAGTCGGTGCTGCTTCAACATGCACCCGATAAGCCTGCAAAAATGGAAAGGCGAGAGGCGACGCAAAAGAAAAAGAGCCCTGATCGGGCTCTTGGTGAGTCAAATTGCCACCTACGTGGCGCCCAATCGGGCCGATAAGGAAAACCTTTATTTTGACTCGCAGTGACATCTCGACTGGTATCAAGACAAGCGCATGGTAACACAGGCTCCGGAGAAAGGAAAGCCATGAACCTTCGAAACGTCGAAAAGTACTCCATCGGACTTGATGTGGGCACGGGGTCTGTTGGCTGGGCGACTCTTGACGACCGGGGCGACATCCCTCATGTCAACGGAAAGCCGGCATGGGGAAGTCGCCTGCTTCCCGAAGCGCAGAAAGCGGCCGATGCGCGGGTTGCCCGGGGGCAGCGCAGACGTTACGACCGCCGCCGCCAGCGGATCGAGCTGCTGCAAGGCCTTTTCTGCGAGGAAATGGCAAAAGTAGACTCTGGTTTTTTCGTTCGCTTGAACCAGTCTCGGCTCGTGCCGGACGACCGAGGCTTCAAGCACGTTCTGTTCGCCGAATCCGACGAAGCTGAAAAAGAGTACTACCAACGATTTCCGACCGTTTACCATCTTCGCGCTTGGCTGATGGCCGCCGATGAGGCGGCGGACATACGCTTCATCTACCTGGCCTTTCACAACATCGTGAAACATCGGGGAAATTTTCTGCAGCAAGATGCGCCGAACCTGACGTCGCAAAACGCCGACGTGAGCTCGTCGGTCGAACGGCTTTGCGACGCCCTTTTGGACTGGTGCGACGCGCATGGCGTGGACTGCACCGTTCGGGAGAACGTTTTGCCCATTGAAGACGTTCTTCGAAAAACGGCTGCTTCGAAAACATCGCTGAAAAACGAACTCGTTCCGCTTTTGGGGGTTCAAGAGGGCGACACGCTCGACAAAAAGCGGGCCAAGGACCTTCGTACGGCTTTGGCGGGCGCTGTCGTGGGGTGCAAAGCCGAGCTTGCCAACGTGTTTTTCGCGTTCGAGGACGTGCCCGAAGGGGCGGCGACGTCGATCTATCTTTCCAATGACGAGCACGTCGAGGCTTTCAGGGACATTTGTCCCGACGACGGCATCGCCCTGTTCGAAGCGATGTGTCGGGTGTATTCTTCGTTCGTTTTGCAGGAAATTTTGAGCCTGGTCCCCGGCGGGAGCATCTCGGCGAACAAAATTGCCGAGTACGATCGGTACGGGCAGGACCTCGAGACGCTGAAACGCTTGGTGAGAAACCATATTCCCGATCGGTACGACGAGCTGTTTCGCGGTGCATTTTACGATGGCACGCATATCTACAATCGCGAAACAGCGAAGGGTTACACGAAATACAACAGCGTACATGGGCGAGGATCGTACGACGAGTTCCGCAAAGAACTCGAAAAAGCCTTCAGCGGATCGGGGGCGGAAAACGACCCGGCCTACCAAAAAATGATGGAAGACTTTGCAGGTGGGCGCTTCTTGCGGCGTTTGAAAACAAGCGACAACGGTTCGATTCCGTACCAGCTTCATCTGGAAGAAATGCGTGCGATCATAGCCAATCAGGCGAAACACTACCCGTTTTTGCAGGAAGAAGCGCACAAGCTCGAGTCGTTGGTGCATTTCCGCATTCCTTATTACGTTGGGCCGCTGACAGTGAAAAACGCGCGACGAAAGGGAGACGCCGAGGATGGAGACTTGCGTTTTGCCTGGTCGGTGCGCAAGGAAGGGAAGGAAAACGAAAAAATCTACCCTTGGAACTGGGAAGAAGTCATCGACAAGAATGCAAGCGCGGAAGCGTTCATTCGACGCATGACCGGCATGTGCACGTATTTGCAGGGAGAATCGGTCTTGCCGCGGGCATCGCTTTTGTATGAGGAATACTGTGCGCTGAACGAATTGAACGGGGCGCGTTGGTCGTGCGACGGCGATGACGAGCCGCGCTTCGACTATGCCGACCGTGCCGACATGATGGAAGAACTGTTCAAGAAAGGCCGGGTCACCTACAAGAAAGCCGCAGATTGGATGTCGAAAAAGCACGGACATCCGCACGTGCGCGTCATGGGAGGCCAGGGCGAATTGGGATTTGAGTCGAAGCTGTCATCGTATATTTTCTTTTGCAAGGACGTTTTCAAAATTGACGAATTGTCCGAGCAAGACTATCCCATGGTCGAAGAAATTATTTTATGGAGCACATTGTTCGAAGATCGTGACATTCTGAAAGAAAAGCTGCAGGAAAAGTACGGGGATCGACTCGATGCGGCTCAAATTAAAACGATTTGTCGCAAGCGTTTTTCGGGGTGGGGCCGGCTGTCTGAGAAATTATTGACTGGCGTGAAAGTTTCGACTGACAATGGGCCGATGTCGATCATGGATGTTTTGCGGGAAGGGAATCCCACTAACGGGCAGCGGTCTCGAACCATGGTGCTCATGGAAATTCTTCATGACGAAAATTTGGGATTTGGCGAAAAAATCGACGAGATCAACAAGGAGCGACTGCGAGCTGGCGGCAAAATTGCGCTTGACGAGCTGCCGGGATCTCCGGCTTTGCGCCGCGGCATCAACCAGGCGCTTCGTATCGTGGACGAAATCGTGCACGTTGCCGGGCGTGCTCCGGAGGCCATTTATGTTGAGGTGGCACGGTCGGACGAATGGTCGAAGCGCGGGAGTCGGACGAAGAAGCGCTACGACGCGCTCAAAGAAGCCCTGAAGAAATTCAAGGAAGAGGCGCCGCACTTTTGGGACGCAGACCTCGAACGCGACTTCAAAGGGCTCACCAACAAAGACCTTGACGAGCGGCTGACGCTGTATTTTATGCAGGGCGGCAAGTCGCTGTATTCCATGAGGCCGTTAGTGCTGGGAGAATTGGCAAACTATCAGGTCGACCACATTCTTCCGCAGTCCTACATCAAAGACGACAGCTTGGAAAACAAGGCGCTTGTGCTGCCGTCGGAAAACCAGCGGAAGTCCGATCAGATGCTGCTTGACTCCAATATGCGTCGAGAAATGAAGGGTTATTGGGATGCTCTGCACGAAGCTGGTTTGATCGGCGATAAAAAATATCGGAATTTGTTGCGCGACAAGGTTTCAGAAAAGCAGTTGAAAGGCTTTATCGCACGCCAATTGGTCGAAACGAGCCAGATCGTCAAAACGATCCAGCTGTTTTTGCAGGACAAATATCCTGACACCGACGTGCTTCCCATCAAAGCAGCGCTGTCTCACGACCTGCGTGAACAGGCGGGCTTCGTGAAGTGCCGCGAAGCAAACGATTACCACCATGCGCACGACGCGTTGCTGGCTTGCGAGATCGGTCGCTTTGTTCGCATTCGCCATCCGAAGATGTTCGACAATCCTCTCGCGTGTTCGCATGCGGTGAGAAATTACCTGAAGCAGGAAAGCAGGCAGGTGAAGCGCGGACATGCGCCGGGGTCTGCGAGTTTTGTGATTGCGAGCTTCATGCGGTCGGGCTTTGATTCGGACACGGGAGAAATTATTCGCGACACCTGGAACGCAGATGCCGAACTGGGGAAAATTCGGAAGTTTTTGAACTATCGGCAGTGCTATGTCACGCGCATGCCCGAGGAGACGAGCGGGGCGTTTTGGAAACAAACAATATATTCCCCCAGAAACACTTCCTTTAAGGACAAACACCTCGCGCTCAAGAAGGGGCTTGATCCAAATACCTATGGGTTTTACACTGAAGAGAAATTTGCGTACTTTTTCATTTATCGGGGCGTCAAGAAAAAGAAACCGTTCATGGATCTTGCGCCTGTGCCGGTAAGCGTTGCCGCAACGTTGGCGTCGGATCCAAATGCGCTGGTCGAATACGCGAAAGGCATAGCCGAGGCAAATGATGTCGAATTCGAAGGCATTGTAAGGCCAAAGATTTTGAAGTATCAGCTGATGGAGATAGATGGCTCGAGGCTTTATCTAACCGGCAAGAAGGAAGCAAGGAATGCCGTGCAGATTGCATTTACCTTGGAAGAGATGGCGATTTTCAAGGCTCTTGTGGATGGAGATGAGGTTCCACGCGAAGAAGTCATGAAAGTATTTGAAGCAGAAAAACGCTCGCTGCTGAAGTATTCGCCGCGGTTGTCTAAGTTGTTGAAAATTGGTATTTGGGACGAATCTCTAAAAATGGCAGCTCAATCGACCCAAGCTTCAGTTCTGGCTTTTTTGGCGTCTATTGCCAGTTGGAAAACAAACAAGGGGGATTTAACTGCTGTTGGAGGATCAAAGCTTAGCGGGAATATCCAGCCATGCTATTCGAAAGAGCTATCAACCACTGGCATAACCCTCATCGACCAATCCGTCACCGGCATGTTCGAAAGGCGTGAGTTCATTGGCCTTTAGAACGGTCATGATCGAAAGTCCGTGTCGGCTGTCGTACAAAAGCGGATATTTGGTCGTGCGCAAGGAGGACGATACGGCCATGGTCCACCTTTCTGAAATATCGACGATCATTCTGCAGACGCGCCAGGCGTATATCAGCGCATACCTTCTGTCTGAACTGGCAAAAGACAAGATATCGCTGGTGATAAGCGACGAAAATCAGAATCCGGTCGGGCAATACCTTCCTCTGTACGGGTCGCACAACACGAGCAAGCGCATTGCCGAGCAGTTGACGTGGGGCGAGCCGATCAAAAAGCGCGTGTGGCAACATGCTGTTCGCGACAAGATAAAGGAGCAGCAGCGATTCCTTGCGGAGCGAGACTATGAGTCCGAGGCAAAAACCCTCAAGGCCATAATTCCCGAAGTTCGCTCAGGCGACGTGACGAATCGGGAAGCCCATGCGGCGCGTCTCTATTTTTCGGCGCTGTTTGGGAGTGATTTTTCCCGCGAGCAGGACAGTGCTGTCAATGCGGCTTTGAATTACGGGTATGCGGTCTTGCTTTCGCTGGTGAATCGCGAAATCGTTTCTCGTGGATGCGTGACGCAGGTGGGAATCAACCATCGAAGCGAATACGACCAGTTCAACCTGGCGTGCGATTTGATGGAGCCGTTTCGCCCGGCGGTGGACAGGCTGGTCGTCGATTGCTTGTCCGGGGAATTCGATTCTGACATGAAGCGCGTGCTCGGCGACCTCTCCAACAAAGGCATGCGCTATCGCGATGGAACATACCGGCTTGTTTCGGTTGTGTCGCTGTACGTTCAGCAATGCTTGAACGCGCTGAACAAGCGGGGCTCGGTGGAGGATATCGAGGAATTCGAGATAGCATGAGCGAGCGACGTCAGAGGGTGAGGTATATGCGGGCAATGGTGTTTTTTGATCTGCCGACGTTGACGGCGGCCCAGAAGAAGAGCTACCGGCTGTTTCGGAAATTCCTTATCAAAGACGGCTATCTTATGCTGCAGAAATCGGTGTATGCGAAGTTGGTGGTGAGTGACGCGGCGTTTTCGGCAGCGGTGGTGCGGTTGAAGAAGCAACGTCCGAAGGAAGGTCTCATTCAGGTGCTCAAGGTTTCAGAGAAGCAGTATTCGACCATGGTGTACATTGTCGGATCGCAGCAGGAGCGTTCCGAAATCGATTCAATGGAAGAACTTCTCGTGCTATGAGGCTTGTGATTTCGGGGTTTGACCATGCTGTCGAGTTTGGTGCGACACGGGTTGGCAGCTTGAGCATCGAAAACAACGTGTTGTTTGCCCGTGTGTGCCAGTCTTTGCTGTCGGGGCTTGGCGAAGATGCCGTCGAGCCTTATTCGCTCTGGGGCGATGACGGGGAAAGGGTCAGGCCCGAGTCTGCTTTCCTTCCGATCGTCAATCCCTTTGAATTGCCGTGGGATGAGAGGGGGTTCGCCGGGAAGCTTCAGAGGAAGTTGTGCGATTTGCTTTTAGAGGACGAGGGGTTGCGCAGCGAATTGGAACTGTTGAGCGAGACGGCGCGAAGCAGAATCCATGGACTGAGTTTGCAGCTTGAAGGAAGCCACTCGTTTGCGGTAGAGTGGGATATGGCGAAATACGTGAAGGCGTTTGGTTTTGGCGTTGATGTTTCGCAGGGCAAAACGCTCCTTGACAGTTTGATACTGTTTATCGACTGCATTTCCGATCTTCGGTTCGAGGAAGCCTTGCTGTTCGTGAATTTAAGAGCTTTTTTGTCAACTTTTGAACTTCAAGAGTTCTATGATCGCGTCTTTTATCATGAAATTCCGGTCCTTCTGCTTGATAACGCAGTTTTTGTCCGTGATGATGGATACGAGAATGATCTTGTCGTTGACCAGCACTTTCTTGAATCGGGAAGATCGTGCCGGTTGGAATGTTCGTCCTCTTCGCAGAGAGGAATTTGCTCCAACGGTTTTGGAGCAGTGACATTCTGACTGGTAGTCAAACAGGCGTTAATAGATACACCTATCGTTCGTGGTTTTGGAGCAGTGACATTCTGACTGGTAGTCAAACCTGGATGAACTCGGGTACGGCCTGGCGTGGGTTTTGGAGCAGTGACATTCTGACTGGTAGTCAAACTTCGGCGTCGATCCAGTCGTCGGCGTGCCTGTTTTGGAGCAGTGACATTCTGACTGGTAGTCAAACGAAAAAACGGAGGCTACGCCTGGTGCAAGGTTTTGGAGCAGTGACATTCTGACTGGTAATCAAACTGCGGAGGCGTGAAAAAAGCGCCTGCGTTGGCGCTTGATTCCCGAAAACATGCTATACTCTGCTTGCGGAGACACCCCCCCGTCTGTCAAAGAAGGGCAATGGGAATCTCCGTTCTTCTGTATGTCTCTATCTCCGTCTCCGAGGTTTTGGAGCAGTGACATTCTGACTAGTAGCCAAACGCTTGCAACAAAACGACCCCGGCGCAGTGCCGGAGCCGTAAAACAGGGGTCGTTCGAGCCTTCGGCCTATGGCCGGCCAAGACGGCTTGGGTGGTCAGAGCAAGCCGTTGCGGCTGGTCGGGCCGGTAAATGCGGTCCGAGCGGCCTGGATGGACAAGGCGGCGCCCGCACTGGTTCGAGCCGGCTATTCCGTTTCTTTCAAAAACTCCTTCTCGCTTTTGTTGTCTTCGCGGACGGCTTCTTTCACGTCGCGCTTGAACTCGCGAAACTCTTCGCGGGCTTCGTGAATGTTCTCCTTGGCGTTCTCAACCAGGTCTTCTTTGATGGCCTTTGCCGTTTCGATGGCGTCCTTGCCCAATTCCTTGCGCTCTTTTTTGTCCTCGCGGTACAGTTCGCGGTCTTGCTTGTCCAGCATGGCGAGCTCCTTTCGTGTGGCGAACATCGATGTGCGCCGGCTCGGTTTTGCGCCGACGACAACCAGCATAAAAGGTGCCGCGCCCATTGGCGGCCTTTTCGATCAAGCTGTCAATAAGAAGCTGACCTGGTGTTTTCTGCTCGTTTTTCAGAAAGAGAGACGACACGGCCTTGTTTTCGGGGCGTTTCCGCACAGGCCTCAAGGCGGTTGGGAACAAGAGCGTTTTTCTTCGTCGACGCCGGATGGCGAAGTTGTGACGCCTTCCGGCAAAGAAGGACGTGCGGCCCTTCTTCCGGAAAAGCCTGTGCGCGATAATGGCGTCTTGTTGAAGCTGGCGGAGGAAAGGGCTTGGCGTGCTGATTAATTGCCTGTTTGTGGGATGCGGCGGATTCTTGGGGTCGGTGCTGCGGTATGCGTGCAGCTTCATCAAGCTGGGTCCGGCGGGATTTCCGCTGGTCACGCTTATGATCAACGTGGTCGGAAGCTTCGCCATCCTGTTTTTCGCCGGCGTGTTCACGCGCGTCGTGTCGCTTGACGATCACCTGCTGCTGTTTTTGCGCGTCGGGCTGTGCGGCGGCTTTACCACGTTTTCCACGTTCAGCGCCGAAACGCTGGGGATGTTTGAGCGCGGAGATGTGATCTTGGCGGTCGGATATGCCGTTGCAAGCTGTGTTTTGTGCGTAGTCGCAGCGCTTTTGGGGGAGGTTGCGGCTTCGGCGCTGTCGGCTTGATGCGGCTCTCTTATAATGAATCGTTATGGAAACGAATGCGAACACTTCTGATTCGGCCGCCCCGGCGGCTTCGGCGGATCCGGCGACCGACCAGGCCGAATCTGCGACGCCCCCGGCGAGGGGCGCTTGCGGGGCGGCCGCTGCGGATTCGACGGCGGCTGGCTCTGCCGCTTCCGACGCCTGCGGCAACGCCTCGACCGATGTCGCTTCGTCCGATCCGGCCGGACCGCCTTCGGCTTCGCGGTTTGGGCTGGTCATGGCCGTGTATCTGCTCGGTCTGGTCGTTGGTGGGCTGTACGTTGGCATGGTCGCGCCGGTGCGGACCGTCATTCAGGCGGACTTCGGCATCGGGAATGCGGAAGGCATTTGGATCATCACCATTTACGCGCTGTTCTACGCGTCGTTCATCCCAGTCATCGGCAAGCTGGCCGACCGCATCGGACGCAAACCGGTGTTTTTGGCGTGCATCGCGCTGTTCTGCGCGGGCGCGGCGACGTGCGGCCTCTCCGGCGTGATGACGTCGCCGGGCGCGGGGCAAGCCGGCGCGGGCTACATCGTGCTGCTTGGCGGGCGCGTGCTGCAGGCGATCGGCGCGTGCGGCATCATTCCGGTTGCAAACGCCGAAATCGGCACGGCGGCGCCACCCGAGAAGCGCGGCTTCGCCTTGGGCATCACGGCGGCGGCCTCGGGCATCGCCAATGTGCTGGGTGCGGGCGTGGGCAGCGCCGTCATCGGCGTGGTGGGGCCAGAAAACTGGCCGGTGCTCTTTTTCGCGTGCCTGCCGTTTGGCCTGGTCGCACTCGGCATGGGCGTGGTCGTGCTGGCAAAGGGCGCCCCTCGGCCCACGGGCAGGATGGACGTTTTGGGCTCGGCGCTCATGATTGCGGTGGTCTTTTTGCTGCTGCTGGGCATCCAGGCGGCCAGTGCCGACGATTCGGGCTCGACAAGCCTCGTCGGCGCGGCGATGTGCTTCGCCGGGGCTGCCGCAAGCGCCGCTCTGTTCGCAGTGGTGGAGCGCAAGGCGCAAGATCCCGTGTTTGACCTGCGGTATTTGCGCAGCCGCTCTATTCTCGTCACGATGGGCGTGTCGTTTTTCATCGGCTGCATGATCAATTCCATGACGCTTGTTCCTGAATTCGCCGAAGCGGCGCTGGCGCTGCCGGTGGGAAGCGGCGGCCTGTACATGATGGTCATCGGGCTTTTTTCGCTGGCGGGGCCTCCTTTGGGCGGCAAGCTCATCGACCGCTTTTCGCCCAAGCCGGTGCTCATGGTCGGTCTTGCGGTCGCTGCGGTGGGCTATGTGGTGCTTGGGCTGCTGACGGCAGCGTTCCCCAGCGTGCCGCTCATGGTTGTCGGTCTGGCAATTATGGGCCTTGGCCTGGGTTTTTCCATGGGCGCTCCTGTGAACTACATGATCCTCGAGAACGTGGAGGCAAGCGAGAGCACGTCGGCCATCAGCGCGGTCACGCTCACGCGCCAGATCGGGCTTTCCCTTGCGCCTGCCGTGTATGTGGCGTTCATCACGACGGGAGTGGGCGCGATCGGCTACCGGCCGATGCTCATGGTCGCGGCCTTCTTTTGTCTGTGCGGGCTGTTGCTCATGCTGGCGTACAAGCCGGGGCGGACTTCGTAGCGCCTGTCGAAGGCTGCGGGTTTTGCCGACAACGCCTGTGACCTGGGCTGACTGAGGTTACGGGTCGCGCAGCGCGGCTGGTTTTTCCTGCGGTTGGCAGTGCCTGAGCGCCCAGGTTGCAAAGTGCGGCCGAGTTCGCCCGGGGTGGCCGCGCCTGAGCGCCTCGGCGTCGCTTCGGGCGGTGCCCTTTTGAGGGCGATTCTTTTTGCGAGCGGCCGCTTACATGTGAAGAGTCTGTGTATTGGAGATTTTCATGGCCAATTTCTAGCCCTTGCGCATCATTTCGCTTTTTATCCGTTATGAGAATAATAAAAAAGCAGGCATATATACCTTATTTTGGCGTAAAAAGGGGTCGCTATGCGCTTCAGAAGGCCGTCCGACGTTGATTTTCAGCCAAAATGCGGCCGTAATCGAGCAAAATGATGCGAAACATGGCAAAATCCTAGCTAAAAATCTCCAATACACATTTTCTTCATAATTACTCACCTGCAGCAAAAGGGTTGGGCGCTGCTTCGGGCGACTGCCTGCGCACCCCGCTTGAAGTGGTGCTGCTTCGGGCGCTGCCGCCCAGGTGGCCCGGCGTTTGCGCCCTGCGGGAGGCGCCGCTGTTCCGAGGCGCTTGCCCGTCTGCGGGGTCGACGTCGTTTCGGGGTGCTTGCCGCCTGCGGGAAGCGCGTGCCAGACCGCACGACACCGCGCTCGCAATCGCCCTGCCGCGCTTCGCGCTATGCCGCCACCACGATCCGGAAGCTTTCGTCGTCGCCCACGCAGGTCTGCAAGATGACCGATTCGCCGTATCCGCTGATCTGCTCGGCGATTTCGTTAAGCCAGGTGGTGTTCGGCACGACGAAGTCGTCCACCACATAATAGGTGCGCGAGTCCCCGAAGCGGTCGTTCACGGTGACGGGGTCGCCGGTCTGCAGGTCCATGACCGCGCTGAAGTCGCCCGGATTGTGGCCGATGAAATACCCCGGCGCTTCGTCGAACGTGGCGTCGGAGCCCGCCCACAGTCCCGCGCCTGTTTCCGGCGTCGTTTTGGAGTACAGGCTTTCAACGTATTCGACCGCCGTGCCGTTGATGTCGAGCGTGCCGGTGTCGTACAACAGCTGTTTGTACACGACAGGCTCGGGAAAAATGCCGGTGCCGTCTTCGTCGTCCGAGGTCAGCGTTGCGTCGGCCTCGGCGGTTTGGAGCGTTGCGGCGGTGTCGGTTTCCGCTTCGGAGGCGTTGTCGGCGGGCATCGCGGCGGTTGCGAACGGTTTGTCGGCGCCCCATCGCTGCAGGGGCGGCCCGTTCAAGGCCGCGAGCGAAACGCAGCGAGGCGCCGGATGGGACGACGGCTCTGTCTGCGGCGCCGGGTCGGGAGGGCTGTCGGCCGGGTGCTGCGCTTGCGTGCAGGCGGGAAGGCACGAAACGGCGAGGCACACGGAAAGCGCACCGAGCAGTCGGTGCAGCCTCTGCCTGGCATCGACGTTCATGTTCCTCCCTCCCTGCGGCGTCTGGTTCGCGCCGACCTTCTGCGGTCAAGGCGGTTGCTGCTATCCTAAACCACCTCAAGCCGTCGCGGCGCTCAAATTCGGCGAGTCAGGGAAACGCTGGTGAACGTCGGCTTGTCTGCGCAGGTTGGGTGGATGCTTGGGGACCGAAGGCCGAGCGAGCGCACTGGCGTGCATGAACAAGGCCTGGAGCCGCCGGGCGCCGTCCTGTCTGCACAAAAGCTGATGGAATCACTCAGTATTTCCCTCGGATAAGACGCCCAGGCCGTTTGGAGATGCAACGCGTCGACAAGCCGCACGACCGGCGCCGTGCGTGCCAAAACCCTTGCGGCGACCTGCGCGAGTAACGTCCGCAGAATCCTGGCATTTCCGCAGGTCATGCGAGCAGAAACGCCGCTGGCTGCCGCATTCGCCTTCCCCGGACGACCCGGCGGTGGTCGACGCTGGTCGCGACGTTTGCTTCCAGCGTGCGACCTGTTATACTAACGGCTTCGGCTCGGCCTTGACGGGAGGAGTGCTTGTGCGAACCCTCGGCAACATCATTTGGATTCTGCTTGGCGGCATCTGGACGGCGCTTCTGTGGGCGATCATCGGCGTGGTGTTCTGCATCACCATCGTCGGCATTCCGCTTGGCCGGCAAGCGTTCAAAATGGCGTCGCTCACGCTCACGCCGTTCGGCAAGACCATCGAGTACGGCGGCGGCGCCCCGTCGATCGTCGCGAACATTTTCTGGATTCCAGTGGGACTGTTCATGGCACTGAACTACCTGATCGCAGGCGTGTTGAACTGCATCACCATCATAGGGTTCCCGTTTGGCATCCAGGCGTTCAAAATGGCGAAGCTCAGCCTGTTCCCCTTCGGCGCCCAGGTGCTGTAGCGCCGGGCTGGGATAAGTTGGCCGTCGTCCATCGGTCGTCCTCTGCGAGAAGGTATGCATTTTCTAAAGTCTACCTTAGGAAAATCATAAAGTCTGGTTGTGAAATTGCATAGCTTGTAGGAGGCGCGAGGCGGGGGCCGCATATGGGAGGGTGCGGGCGCGGCGTGGGCGTTCGAATGGCTTTTGCGCTGGGAAGCGGGCAGGGCGAATCCGTCGGCCGCTTTACAACGACGGGTGTGGGGCGGCTGCAGAAGTCGTGTCGGGCGATGGGGCCTGCGCGTGAAGTGAAACGGTATTGACGCGAATATTTATTATCATACAACTCATCATTACGAAGTCTTCGTCCGCTTGAACAGCTGCCGCTTGCGTGCGCTCAACGGACGAGGGAGACGGACGGCGCCCCCGCCCGCCGACCGATCTCCCCCCGGCGCCCCTGCCGCTTCCGAGTGCTGCCTCATTGGTCGGCTGGCTGTTCGGGCGCTGCTCTCGGCGGCCTCTGCTGCTTCCGAGTGCTCCCTCCATCCGCCCCTGCCCCTCCCGAGTGCTGCCTCATTGGTCGGCTGGCTGTTCGGGCGCTGCCCCCGGCGGTTTCTGCCCCTTTCCAGCGCTCCCTCCGGCGCCCCTGCCGCTTCCGAGTGCTGCCTCCATCCGCCCCGGTCCCTTCCGAGCGCCGCCCGTCGTGCTTGGGCGCCGCCCTTTTCTGCCTTGCGTGGTAGCATAAAGTCCTTGCAGGCAAAGCGTTCCGAGGGAGGCGGCCGGTCGTGGCGAAAACAAGGCGCAGGTGGGGGAGATGGGTCGTCGTGGCGTTTGCGGCTGTGCTCGCCGTTGCGTGCGTTGGGTTTGCGGCGTTCGCGTCAAACCCCTACCGCGCGGACGAGACGGCGCTCGATGCTGCGGCTGACCAGGGAGCATACGCCTCCGACGCCGTCGAGGTGCAGCGTGTGGACGGCATGTTGGCGTTCGTGCCCGAAAACGCGTCTGTCGGTCTGGCGTTCTACCCCGGCGGCCTGGTCGAGGCCGAGGCGTATGCGCCGCTGCTCCAAGAGCTTGCCAGCCGCGGCGTCCTGTGCGTGCTCTGCCCGATGCCGCTGAACTTGGCGGTGCTGAACAGCAATGCGGCGGATGGCGCGATGCGGGCGTTTCCCCAGGTAGAAGCCTGGTATGTGGGCGGTCATTCGCTCGGCGGCGCCATGGCGGCAAACTACGCGGCCGACCACGCGGACGCCGTGGCGGGGCTGGTCATGCTGGCGGCGTATCCGGCGGCCGACCTGTCGGACGCTGCGTTTCCCGCGATCACGGTCAGAGGCACCGAAGACGACGTTTTGAACCGCCAGGCCTATCTCGATTCGCGCGAGCGGTGGCCGCAGGACACGCGCGAAGCGGTGCTGGAGGGCGGCAACCACAGCCAGTTCGGCAGCTACGGTCACCAGAAAGGCGACGGAGAGGCGACGATAACCCCTGGTCAGCAGTGGGAAGATACGGCAGATGTCGTCGCGTCGTGGATGGGCGTTCCAGATGCGGAAGGCCGGCAGGATCTTTCTGCTGTCGGTGGATAATTGTGAAGAAAATGTGTACTGGAGATTTGCAGCTAGGTTTTTGTCGCTCTGCGCATCATTTTGCTCGATTGCGGCCTCATTTTGGCTGAAAATCGGCGCCGAGCAGCCTTCTGAAGCCCGTTGCAGCCTCTTTTCGCGCCAAAAAGAGGTATATATACCGATAATCTAATTATTCTTAAAACGGATAAATAGCAAAATGATGCGCGAAGACCGGAAATGGGCCATAAAAATCTCCAGTACATATAATCTTCACACGAAGGCGGCTCTCGGAGGCGGCCCCGGCGGCCCTCTTCGAGCGACAGGGCGCGTTTGGAGAGGGCTGGCGGCGTCCAAGCCGTCCAAGCGGCCCCCGCGGGCCTTCCAGGCAGCTCCGGGCAGGTTCCAACCTTGCAGGGCCGCCAGCGCAAAAAAGCCTGCGACCCCCGAACGAGCGGGGATCGCAGGCTTGGTGCAGGCCCGCTCGCCGCAGAACGGCGCCGGCGCTCTCAAGCGGACTTTGCCGCCCTGCACGCCTCGGGCCATTGGCCGGCCTGGGCGTTCAGGGCTGCTCCTCCAGGCAGCCCTGAACGCTCTGCGCGATCTGTGGCCCAGGTCAGCCTAAGTCGCAGGTCGCTGCCAGCTTCAAGCAAGCTCGGTTGTGCTACGCAACCGTCGGCGGGGTGCCCTCGGCGTTGCCGAAGATGGCGTCCACCATCACCACGGCGCCCTCGGGCGGCAGCGCCTTCACGCCGACCACGCGACGAGCCGGCACGCCCTGGGGGAAGAACTCCTGGTACGCCTCGTTGAAGGCGTCGAGGTCGCTCAGGTCGGTCAGGTACACGTTCACCTTCACGGCGTCTTCGAGCGTGTGCCCCACGCTTTCGATGACCGCCTTCACGTTGGCCAGCGCCTGTGCAGCCTGCTCCTTCGCGCCGCCGGCGACGATCTTGCCCGAAGCGTCGCGCCCGAACTGCATCGACAGGTGGTTGTAGTGCGAGAACGCGACGGACTGCGTCGACATCGAGCACTTCGGGGCATCGTTGGTGTCGCATGCCTCGATGATCAGGCCGTGACGCGCCTCGACCTCTTGCGGCGGGGTGCCGTCGCCGTGCGACACGACGGCCTCGATCATGACGCTGCAGCTCAGCGGCAGGTCGGCCACTTCGATGACCGTGCGGGCCGGCAGGTAGTTCACCGCGCGGGCAATGCCGCTGTCGGGGAAGAACGTCTTGTACACCTCGTTGACCGCTTCGACGTCGGCCAGGTCGGTCAGGAACACCGTGGTCTTCACGATGTCGTCGAACGGCACGTCGATGCTGGTCAGGATGGCCTTGATGTTGCGCAGCGCCTGCGCGGCCTGCGCCGCCACGCCGCCTTCGACCGGGCGGTTGGTGATCGGGTCGATGCCCAGCTGGGCCGTCAGGTTGTTGTAGTGCGAGAACGCGACCGTCTGCGTCGACAGCTTCTGGACCGGTGCGCAGACCGTGTTGTTCGTCAGCTTCACGAGGTTGGCCGTCTGCGGGGCGTTGGGGATGGTGCCCTCGGCGTTGGAGATGAGCGCGTCCATGGCAACCAGTGCGCCTTGCGGCAGGTCGTTGACTGCGACGGTGGTGCGGGCGGGCACGTAGGTGGGGAAGTAGGCTTCCACGACCTCGTCGATCGCGTCGATGTCGCGGATGTCCTTCACGAACACGGACAGGCGCACCGTGTCGGTCAGCTCATGCCCGATGCCCTCGATGACGGCTTCCAGGTTGGCCAGTGCCTGGTCGGCCTGGTCCCTCACGCCGCCTTCGACGAACGAGCCCGTTTCGGGGTCGATGCCCAGCTGCATCGACAGGTTGTTGTAGTGCGAGAAGGCAACCGTTTGGGATGCCAGGGGGTTGATGGGGGCGCCTTCGACGTTGCGCCCGATGACCACGTTGTCGTCACTCATGCAAATCCTCCTTATGGATGATGGAGCAAAAGGGCCAAAATGCCCGAGTCCGCATGTCGCCCGCAGCGCCAGCTTGGCTCTGACGCGCAAGCGTTCATGCGAAGGGGCCAGTATAACGGCTGCGGTTTTGTAAACAGAGGGGAATTGCACGGCGCTGAACAGGGAAAGCGCGGCGACATTTCGATAATATAAGCTATTGCGGCTCAGAAGGCCCATTCCATGCGGAAAACCGGGGGTTTTCCGCATGGAGGATGCAGCGCCTACAATAAAGGTAACGGTTTAGCAAACGAAGGGCGGGCGGTCGCTCGGGTGCCGCCAGGTTCACGCGTGCCGCAGTCGCGCTCGGCCGCCGCAGGAGGGTGCGCCGGCCGCGTCGAGGGCGCAGGGGCCGCATGCTGCGGCAGACGCACAAGGGCCCCGTCTCAGGTGCGACCGCGGCGGGGCGCACGGCTATTCGGCCGTCACCAGCTTCAGGCCGATGACGCAGCCGACCAGCCCGCACAGCAGCGCGATTTTCACGACCGACACCGACTCGGCGCCGGTCGCCATGGCGTACACCACCGTCGCAGCGGCTCCGATGCCCACCCATACGGCGTAGGCCGTCGCGGTCGGCAGCGTGCGCAACGCAAACCCCAGCCCCGCCATGCTGAGCGCGAGCCCTACGACGAACACGACGACCGGAAGCGGCTTGGAAAGCCCTTCGCATTGCCCAAGGGCGGTGGCCCATACGGCCTCCATCAGCCCTGCAGCGATCAAAACGACCCACGCCATGACAGCGCCGCCGCTATTCGCCTGTGAGGTCAAGCTCGGGATTCTCAGCGGTGACCAGCTCTTTCGTTGCAATGGTGGCGCCCAGGTAGCGCTCGAGCAGCTCGGCCATCTCGTCGATGGCGGCCTGGGTGTCGGCCACGCGCGACGGATCGACGCATTCGATGATGAAAAACCCGTTGGCGGTGTCGTCGGCAAGGGCGGTGCGCTGGGCGTCGCGCCAGTTCCAGCAGCGGCACACCGCGCCTTCGTCGTCGCGGTAGCACAGCTCGCCTTCCAGCGTGGGCTCGTCCTCGTCTTCGCCAAGCGCCCGGAACGCGTCGCCGCCTTCGGTGATGCCCAGGCGCAGGTTGCCCGCAAACGCGTCGATGTTCTCGCCGCCCACCGGCACGGCGTATTTCAGCGAGATGGTGTTGTAGATGTCCACCATCGGCGTAATGGACCCTACTGGGTTGCCTTTCAGCACGCGCTTCAGCAGGTTTTCCACCGAGCAGCGGGCGCCCTTTTTCGTCTTGAACTTGCGGTAGGCCTCGCGCCACACGCGCACCGGCTCGTTCTCGGAAATGGTGTTGCTGGTCAGGTGCTTGTCGGCCGCTTCGTTGGCGTCGCGCAGCAGCAGGCGGATGGCGGCGGCGTCTTCTTCGCTCACGTCGTTCGCGGGCTTCATGCCCTGCGCCACCACGATGCCCAACGCAGCGTCGGGGAACAGGTCCCAAAACGATTTTTCGGCCACAAACTTTGCCATGACGTGCTCCTTTCGATGACGTGTCGACGAATGCCTCCGGCCGCCGGTCCGTGCCTTCATGCAAAAAGCACTCGCATCGACGCGCATCTTCAAAGGCCTAACGATGCGCGCGATCCGAGTGCTCGGATGTCCTACCCGGCGGCAGGTCGGTGTATGGCAGACCATGATAGCACGACCGCCTGCCGTTCACGAAATCTTTCGTTTTGAGCAGGCGAAAGCCATTGCGAAGCCGCAGCGTCACGACGTTGTGCACGTGCACAAAACCGATCGTTTCGGTCGAGGCCTCCGGTTGTCCGCCCTTGCGGCCGTTGCGCGTCCGACGCCTGCCGCGAACATGGCGGGTTTGCTGCTTTTTTTGAAACGCTTCAGGTCCTTTCCAAGAGGTTGTGGCATTCTTCTTCCAACGGAAAGGAGGCGCCATGGACCTGATGGAAGCCATTCGGGCGCGTCATTCGGTGCGCACGTACCGCGACCGCCCCATTGAGCAGGACAAGCGCGACGATTTGCAGCGGCTGGTAAACGAGCTGAATGCCGAAAGCGGCCTGTCGATGCAGCTGATATTCGACGACACGGACACGTTCGACGAGCGTTCGGCCTGCTACGGGATGTTTTCGGGCGTGCGCAACTATCTGGCGCTTGTGGGCTGCAAGAGCTTTTCGCTTGAAGAAGCCTGCGGCTACTTCGGCGAACAGGTGGTGCTGCGGGCCCAGCAGCTGGGTCTGAACAGCTGCTGGGCGCTGCTGGCGGACAGCCGGGAATGCCCGAACGTGCGCGTGCTTCCGGGGGAAGAGCTCGTGTGCGTCGTCGTGTTCGGCTACGGCACCACGCAAGGCGTGCCGCGCCAATCCAAAAGCCCCGAAGACGTGATACGCATCGCCGGCGACCACGTGGTGGACATCGGCGTGCCCCAGTGGTTCTACGACGGCGTGGTTGCGGCGCTTTTGGCCCCGACGGCGAAAAACCAGCAGAAGTTCGTCTTCGCCTTGGACGGCCACGAGGTCGACGCCGCCAGCCTGCCCGGCCAGCATGTGCGTCTTGACCTGGGGATAGCGAAGCTCCACTTCGAAATCGGCGCCGGGGCCGACAGCTTCGACTGGGCGCCGTAGGGCCTTTTCGCAGGCCGTCGCAAAACGTCGCGGCGGCCTGGGTTCGGCTTGGGCTCGGCCCGGGAGGCGTGCGTCCGGCGCGGCCGGGCGCACGCCTTCTCGCCGCCAAGGCCGGTGCCGAGGCAGGCGGAGCGAATCGGCGTTTTTTCGGGGTGTGGCGAGGAGAAAGGCGGCGTGCCATGTGGGACATGCGCAGGAAGAAGCAGGCTTTGGAAGACGACGAGGCGCGTGCCGTGCTCGAAGGCGCCGGCGAGGGCGTTTTGTCCCTCGTCGACGACGAAGGCCTGCCCTACGGCGTTCCGGTGAACTACGTGCTGGTCGGCGACACGTTGTATGCCCACAGCGCGTTGGAAGGCCGCAAGATCGACGCCGTCCGCGCCAATCCGCGGGCCTCGTTTGCGGTCATCGACTGTGCCGACGTCGTTCCGGAAGAGTTCACGACGGTCTTTCGCAGCGTCATCGTCGAAGGGCCGGTGCGCCTTGTCGCGGATGCGGCGGAAGCGCACGAAGCACTCATGGCGCTCGGCCTGAAGTTCAACCCCGACCGCCAGGCGTGCGAAGAGGCCGTTGCGAAGTCGGGCGGCCGCTGCGCGGTCATCGCCTTGGACGTCGAGCGCGTGTCCGGCAAGGAGTCCCTGCGCCTTCGTCGGGAACGCAAGGCCTGACAGCCTGCGCTCGACGTGGCCGTCCGGCTGACGTCGCCCGACAGCCCGGCTGGCGGTTCGGCTGCCCGCCCGTCCGGCAACACGCCCGCTTTCTGCTTGCCCCGGACGTACGGTGCCGCCCTGCGCCGCAGCGGCGTTTCTGACGCATGTGGTGCGCTGGTGATACGGGATACCCGGTACTTTATATATTTGCACATAAAGCATGCACTGCATTTTTCCCGCATCGTAGGACAGGGCCGACATGCCAGCACACAACTCCATCAACGTCGCCGTCGATCTCGTGACGATCGCCGTGCTGTGCGTGCTTATGGTCGCGGCGATTTTGCGCCCGCGCGAAGGGGAAAGAAACGTCCTGTTCATCGTCGCGGTTCTGCTGCAGGGCATCGCCGTGGCGGCAGACCTGCTCGCCTGGGAGCTTGCCGGCTGGCCTGGTTCGCCCCTGCTTTTGCAGGCGCACGTCAGCAACATGGTGGCATGCACGGTCGCTCCGTTGGCCTGCCTGGCGTTTGCCGCTTTGGGTTACACGCTTGCCACGGGGTATCGCCAGGTTCGCGGTGTGGCGGCACGTGTGTTGTGCTGCGCGACGGTGCTGATCGCTTTCATCGAGCTGTGCCTTCCTCTGGCCGGCATGTTCGCGCCCGTCTTTGACGAAGCGAGCCGGGCCGTGGCGTTTTCCGGGGACTTCCTCTACGGCCTGCCCTACAATCTCATGATCCTGCAGTTGCTGCTCGTCTTCGCCATGATCATGCTGCAGCCGGTCTACACGCCGCTGTGGCGTTCGGGCATGGCGTTGGTGCTGTTCGGCGTGCCGTTTGCGGGCTTCGTGCTGGAAATCGTCGTCCCTGCCATTGCGCTTTCGTATCCGGCCATGGCCGTGGCGCTGCTCATTTCGTGCGCCGCCATGCAGCGCGAGCAAGAAGAGCAGCTCAGCTACAAAGAGCTCGAGCTGTCCCGTGCCCGCAACGCTGCCCTGATGGCCCAGATCGAGCCGCATTTCGTCGCGAACAGCCTGCTGGCCATCGAGCAGCTGTGCGTCGAAGATCCGTCGCGGGCGCGAGAGGCGGTGCAGTCGTTCGCTCGCTACCTGCGGGACAACTTCGAGGCCATGGGCGAGGAGGGCGTCATTGCGCTGTCCCGAGAAATAGCCCACGCGAAAAGCTACGTGGCGCTTGAAATGGCCGATCCGTCGAACAACGTGTCGGTGCGGTTCTGCATTTCCGAAGACGCCCAGTTTGCGCTGGTCCCGCCGCTGTCGGTCCAGCCGCTCGTGGAAAACGCCGTGCGCCATGGCGTGGGACGGCGTCGGGAAGGCGGCACGGTGTGGGTCGTGGCTGCTGTGGAGGAACCGCAGAATATGCTTGTGGTGACCGTTCAAGACGATGGCGTGGGATTCAATGTGAGAGAATTGGAACGAGGGCGCAAGAATTCGGACGGAAGCTTGGCGATCGGCAGCTTGAAGGGCGGCCGGTCTTTGGGGCTTCGCAACGTTCGGGAGCGCCTCGATCTTATCTGCCAGGGAACGCTCGACGTGGCGAGCGGCCCAAACGGAACCTGTGTGACCATGCGCGTCCCCCAGGACGTGGCGCGAAAACGCGTCGCGCACGGGGGAGTGTCTTAGAAAGAAAAACGATGAAGGCTGACGGCGCGACGAGGTTGTGCGAAAGGAACGCCCATGAAGACCCTTATTGTTGACGACAAGCAGCTGGCAGCCAGACAATTGGCCGACGTGGTAAGCAACATCGACGAACAAAGCGCTGTCGAGATCGCGCTTTCTGCAGACGAAGCGTTGGAAAAGCTGGAAGGCGAAAGCTTCGACGTGGTGTTCCTCGACATCGAGATGCCTCAGATGGACGGGTTCGAATGTGCGCTGCGCATCAAGGAGAAGTGGCCCGTCACCAACATCGTGTTCGTGACGGGGCATCCGGCCTATGCGCTCGAGGCCCACGGGCTGTTCCCGAGCGGCTTTCTGCTGAAGCCGGCCACCGAGGCCGACGTGCGCGAGGTGCTGGCCCACCTGCGCAATCCCGTGGTGCGCGAAGATCGCGGCATGCGCGTGCAGTGCTTCGGCAATTTCGAGGTGTTCATCGATGGGAAGCCGGCACGGTTCGAGCGCAGCAAGACCAAGGAGCTCTTCGCGTATCTGATCGACCGGCGCGGGGCTTTCTGCACGATGGGAGAGCTCGTGGCGGTGCTGTGGGACGACGGGCGCGACACCACGTCGCGGCGCACCCAGGTGCGCACGTTCATCCACGATCTGCGGACGACGCTTGCGCAGGCCGGCGCCGAGGACGCCCTCGTGCGTGCGCGGGGTGCTGCGGCTATCAAGCGCGACGCCGTCAACTGCGACTACTACGATTTCCTGAAGGCCGACCTGGCGGCGGTGAACCAGTACCACGGGGAATACATGGCGCAGTATTCGTGGGCCGAAATCACCACGGCGTGGCTTTCGTCCGCTACCTATTTATAGGGGGTTGCGAAGGCCTGCGACCCAAGCAGCCGGCGCTCGTTGTCGGCAATGCGGCGCTTCCTGGTTTTCGTGAGTCCGCGTGGATGAAAGCCCTTTTGCCGCAAAAGTCATGCTAAGCTTACTTTTGAAAAAGCAAGCAGAGGCAAGCAAGAGGAATCCATGACTATAACGCTCGACAAGCTTCCCATCGGCAAGGCAGCAACGGTTGCGACGGTGGGAGGCGAAGGATCGCTGCGCCAACACCTGCTTGACATGGGGATGATCCCCCAGGCGACGGTCGCCATGGTCAAGCACGCCCCGCTGGGGGACCCGGTCGAGGTGCGCGTGCGCAACTACGAACTGACGCTGCGTCTGGCCGACGCCGAACGCATCGTCGTGGAAGACGTCCGCAACGCCGAACTGGCGTGCCCCGTCGCGCCCGGCGCCCGCGACCGCGGCCCGGCCTTCGAGCCGGACGATCCGCTGCACGCCCGCGCCGCCGAACACCCCGGTCTGGGCGAGCGCGGCAAGTTTCACGACCGCGCGACCGAACACCCCCTTCCGCGCGACGCCGAGCTGACGTTTGCGCTGGTGGGGAACCAGAACTGCGGCAAAACCACGCTGTTCAACGCGCTGACGGGCGCCAACCAGCACGTCGGCAACTTCCCCGGCGTCACGGTCGACCGCAAAGACGGCCGCATCAAGGACCGCCCGCAAACGCTCGTCACCGACCTGCCGGGCATCTATTCCATGTCGCCCTATTCCAGCGAAGAGGTGGTCACGCGCGAATTCCTGCTCGGTGCGGCGGAGGGCGTCGACTACAGCGCCGAGTCGGGGGCCGACGTGCCCTACGACGTGTCGCGCCGGCCGCGCGGCATCATTAACATCGTGGACGCCACGAACATCGAACGCAACCTCTACCTGACGATGCAGCTGCTTGAGCTGGGCATTCCGACGGTTTTGGCCCTCAACATGATGGACGAGGTGGAAGGCAACGGCGGCACGGTCGAAGTGAACCGCATGGAGGCGCTGCTGGGCATCCCCGTCGTGCCGCTCGTGGCGGCGAAAAACGAGGGCACGGCCGAGCTTGTGGACCATGCGCTGCACGTGGCGCGGTTCCAGGAGCCGCCGTCGGTGCAGGACTTCTGCCCGTCCGACGAGCACGGCGGCGCGGTGCACCGGTGTTTGCACGGCATCATGCACCTCATCGAAGACCACGCCGAGCGGGCCGGCATTCCGCTGCGGTTCGCGGCGGCGAAGCTGGCAGAGGGCGACCCGATGGTGCTGCGCCGCCTGCAGCTCGACGACAACGAGAAGGACGCCCTTGAGCACATCGTGGCGCAGATGGAGGTCGAGCGCGGGCTCGACCGGGCGGCCGCCATCGCCGACATGCGCTTCTCGTTCATCGAGCGGGTGTGCGAGCAGTGTGTCATCAAGCCGCAGGAAAGCCGCGAGCACGCGCGTTCTGTGCGCATCGACCGCATCCTGACCGGGCCTTTCACGGCCATTCCGGCGTTCGTGGCCATCATGGCGGCGGTGTTTTGGCTCACGTTCAACGTCATCGGCGCGTTTCTGTCCGACTGGCTGGAGGCCGGCATTTCCGCGCTGACAGACGCGGTGTCGGGTGCTCTGGCTGCGGCCCAGGTCAACGACGTGCTGCAATCGCTCGTCATCGACGGCGTGTTCAACGGCGTGGGCAGCGTGCTGTCGTTTCTGCCCATCATCGTGACGCTGTTCTTCTTCCTGTCGCTTTTGGAAGACACGGGGTACATGGCCCGCATCGCGTTCGTGATGGACAAGCTGCTGCGTCGCGTGGGGCTGTCGGGCCGTTCGATCGTGCCGATGCTCGTCGGCTTCGGCTGCACCGTGCCTGCCGTCATGGCCAGCCGCACGCTGCCTTCCGAGCGCGACCGCAAGATGACCATCCTGCTCACGCCGTTCATGAGCTGTTCGGCCAAGCTGCCCATCTACGGCTTTTTCGCCGCCGCGTTCTTCCCGACCATGGCGGCCGCGGTCATGGTGGGACTGTATTTCGGAGGCATCCTCATAGGCGTGCTCGTGGCGCTGCTTTTGCGCCGCACGCTGTTTTCCGGCGAGGCCGTGCCGTTCGTCATGGAGCTGCCGAACTACCGTTTTCCCAGCTGGCGCAACGTGGGCCAGCTGCTGTGGGAAAAGGCGAAGGACTTTTTGGAGCGTGCGTTCACCGTCATTTTCATCGCGACCATCGTCATCTGGTTTCTGCAGACGTTCGACTTCGGCATGAACGTGGTGGCCGATGGGGAAGGGTCGATGCTGGCGGTCATCGCCGGATGGGTGTCGCCGGTGTTCGCGCCGCTGGGATTTGCCGACTGGCGCGTGACCAGCGCGTTGGTGACCGGCGTCATGGCGAAGGAAAGCGTCGTGTCCACGCTGTCCATCCTGTTCGGGTCGACGGAAGCCATCGTGGCGTCGCTTTCCACGCTGACGGCCCTCACGTTTTTGGTGTTTTGCCTGCTGTACACGCCGTGCGTGGCCGCGTTGGCTGCGGTGCGCCGCGAATTGGGCGGCGCGTGGGCGCTCGGCGTGGCGGGAGGAACGCTGACGGTGGCCTGGGTCGCGGCGTTGTGCGTGCGCGTGGTCGTGGGCGCCTGTTTGGCGGCGGGCTTGGGAGCGCCGGCCATCGCCGCTGTGATCGTCGGCGTCTTCGTGGTCGTGTTCGCCGTCGTGCGCTTCGTCGGTGCGAAGCGTGCGCGAAAGGGCGCGTAGGCGGCGCTTCATCAAAGCTGAGCGAATTACTCATAGTTGCACCCGGCCCCGCCCGCGATGCGACTTTCCCAGCACCCGGCCCCGCCTGCGGCGCGTTGCACCCGGCGGCTGCCCCGCTTGCGGCGCTCGTTCGCGTGCGCCTGCGAGATTCCCGTGCCGGACGTGCGCGACCCCCTTGCACCCCGCTTCTCTTTCTGCTACAGTGCTTACACTCATCTTTCGGATGCGCGACTTTTCCGCAACCACGCAAGCGCATCCGGGCCGACAAGGCGGCCGCGCCATCTGGCGCACATACCTGGCGGCTTCTGGGGAAGGCAACCTCAGGGCTGCGCGGCTGAAAGACCGCTCGCCTGACAAGCAGGTACGTTCAACCAACAAGGTTTGTTGGCTTTGTGTGCTCAAACACCTTTTTCGTCCCCCCGTGCTTCTTTGAGCTATTATTCATGGTCGCTGCAAAAGGTCCGCAAAGCATAAAGGAGCAGTTTTGACCAAACAAGACGTCATTGAGCTTGAAGGCACGGTGCTCGAAGCTCTGCCCAACGCCATGTTCAAGGTGGAGCTCGAAAACGGGCACAAGATCCTCGCCCATATCTCCGGCAAGATGCGCATGCACTACATCAAGATTCTGCCGGGCGACAAGGTCACGGTCGAACTGTCGGTGTACGACCTCAACCGCGGTCGCATCACCTATCGCTTCAAGTAACGAAGCTTCAGCGATCAAAAAGGCGCCGTTTCGACAAGCGGCGTGGTCAGCCTGCGAAAAAACCACCAGCGGCTGGGTGTGACGATAGATTTGGTAGACGCATAACCGAAAGGAAAGTGATATGAAGGTACGCCCTTCGGTCAAAAAAATGTGCGACAAGTGCAAGATCATTCGACGCCACGGCAAGGTGCTCGTCATTTGCGAGAACCCGCGCCATAAGCAGCGTCAGGGCTAAGGAAGAAAGGGACTGAGTTCATGGCACGTCTTATTGGTGTCGATCTTCCCCGCGACAAGCGCATTGAGATCGCATTGACCTACATCTATGGCATCGGCCTGACCACCTCGAAAAAGATCATCGCGGAAACGGGCGTCGACCCGGACGTCCGCGTGAAGGATCTCACCGAGGAGGACCTCACGAAGTTGCGCGACTACATTCAGGGCAACCTGAAAGTCGAAGGCGACCTGCATCGCGAGGTGAGCCAGAACGTGAAGCGCCTCATGGAGATCGGCTGCTACCGCGGCCTTCGCCATCGCCGCGGCCTGCCTGTTCGCGGCCAGCGCACGCACACGAACGCTCGCACGCGCAAGGGTCCTCGTAAGCAAATCGGCGGCAAGAAGAAGTAGTGAGGTTATCGCTAAATGGCTAAGAAAAACGTACGCAACACGCGCGTCAAGCGTTCTGAGCGTAAGAATATTGCCGTGGGCGCTGCTCACATCAAGTCCACGTTCAACAACACCATCGTGAGCATCACTGATCCGCAAGGCAACGTCATTGCTTGGCAGTCGGCTGGCACCGTCGGCTTCAAGGGTTCGCGCAAGTCGACCCCGTTCGCCGCTCAAATGGCCGCCGAGGCTGCCGCCAAGACCGCCATGGAGCACGGCCTGCGCAAGGTGGCCGTCTTCGTGAAGGGTCCGGGCTCTGGCCGCGAGACCGCCATCCGCTCGCTGCAGGCTGCTGGCCTGGAGGTTTCGAGCATCCAGGATTGCACCCCCATCCCGCATAATGGCTGCCGTCCGCGCAAGCGTCGTCGCGTGTAACTGAAAGGATCAAGAAATATGGCTCGTTATACTGGAGCGGACTGCCGTTTGTGCCGTCGTGAAGGTGCGAAGCTCTTCCTGAAGGGCGACCGCTGCTACACGGAAAAGTGCGCAATGGAGCGCCGCAACTACGCCCCCGGCGAGGCCGGCAAGAAGCGCGTGAAGGAAAGCGAATACCGCCAGCAGCTGCGCGAGAAGCAGAAGACCAAGCGCATCTACGGCGTCATGGAGAAGCAGTTCCGCCACTACTACGACATGGCCAACCGCCAGCAGGGCGTTACCGGCGAGAACCTTCTGCGCATCCTTGAGTCGCGCCTGGACAACGTCGTGTATCGCCTGGGCTTTGCCAAGTCTCGCGCTGAAGCTCGTCAGCAGGTGCGTCACGGACACATCTCCGTCAACGGCCGTCGCGTCGACATCCCGTCGTTCCGCGTGCGCCCCGGCGACCTGGTGGCCGTCGCCCCCAAGGCTCGCGACATGCTCGTCATCAAGAGCGCCCTCATCAGCAACGAGCGCGTGCAGGTTCCGGCCTGGCTCGAGGTTGACATCGAGAAACTTCAGGGCAGCGTGCTCGCCCTTCCGCAGCGCGATCAGATCGATCTGGACATTCGCGAACAGCTCATCGTCGAACTCTACTCGAAGTAATCGCTGCGAAGCTAAGGAGGCTTGCCAAACATGACAGAGTTCATGAGGCCGACGGTAACAACGGAAGAAGTAAACGACACAGTAGCGCGCTTCATCGTCGAACCCCTCGAGCGCGGCTATGGTTACACGCTGGGTAACTGCATGCGCCGCGTCCTGCTGTCCTCCTTGGACGGCGCCAAGGCCACGGCCATCCAGATCGAGGGCGTGCAGCATGAGTTCACGACCGCTGAAGGCGTCATCGAAGACATCACCGACATCGTGCTGAACGTGAAAGGCCTCGTCTTCGCGGCTTTGAACGACGATGTCGAGGAAGCCACCGCCCATGTCTCCGCCGAAGGCCCCTGCACGGTCACCGGCGCCGACCTGGCAGTGCCCACCGAGTTCAGCCTGGTCAACCCCGATCATGTCATCGCGACGGTCACCGACGGCGGCCAGCTCGACATGACCATTCGCATCGGCGTCGGCCGCGGCTATGTGTCAGCAGAACGTAACAAGCGCACGGAAGACCCCATCGGCGTCATCCATGTGGATTCGTTGTTCTCGCCGGTTCGCCGGTGCACCATCGACGTGACGGACACGCGCGTCGGTCAGCGCACCGACTACGACAAGCTTGTGCTGGAGGTTGAGACCGACGGCTCGCTCACCGCGACCGATGCGGTGTGCCGCGCGGCCAACATCATCAACCAGTACATGGGGGCGTTCTTGAGCCTGTCCGACGTGGTCGACGAAGAGGAAGGCGAAGTGCCGTCCATCTTCGCGCCCGAAGGCCAGGAATCCAACGCCGAACTGGACAAGCAGATTGAGGACTTGGACTTGTCGGTGCGTTCGTACAACTGCCTGAAGCGCGCGGGCATCCACTCCGTGCGCCAGCTGGTCGAGTTCTCCGAGAACGACCTGCTCAACATCAGGAACTTCGGTGCGAAGTCCATCGAGGAA
Organism: Slackia sp. ZJ119; assembly: GCF_011039175.1. Taxonomy (GTDB): domain Bacteria; phylum Actinomycetota; class Coriobacteriia; order Coriobacteriales; family Eggerthellaceae; genus Xiamenia. The sequence continues at coordinate 13,619 of NZ_JAAKEN010000021.1, read as the reverse complement.
GTGAAAGACAAGCTCATTTCCATGGATCTCAATTTGAAGCTTTAGGAGAATTAGTTATGCGACATCATTACAAGGGCCGCAAGCTGGGGACCGACTTCAGCCACACCAAGGCCATGAAGAAGAGCCTGGCCCAGGCACTGTTCCTGAACGACCGCATCAAGACGGTCGAGTCCCGCGCGAAGGAGATTCGTCCGCTCGTCGACAAGATCATCACGTGGGCCAAGCGCGGCGACTTGCATTCCCGCCGTCTGGCCATCGCGGCGCTGGGCGACAAAGAGCTCGTGCGCGAGATCTTCCAGAAGGTCGAGCAGGGTCTGTGGCAGGACCGTCCGGGCGGCTACACGCGCATCATGAAGCTGGGCAACCGCAAGGGCGACAACGCCCCCATGGTCATCATGGAGCTGGTCACCGAGCCGTGCGTGCCGAAGGCCGAGCGCAAGGCTGCCGCCAAGAAGGCGACGCCGAAGAAGGCTGCTCCCAAGAAGGTCGAGAAGGCTGAAGAGGAAAAGCCGGCCGCCGAGCTTGAAGAAAAGGTCGAAGAAGCCGTAGAGGCCAAGGAAGAGGCCGGCGAAGAGAAGGCTGCCGAAGAGGCTGCCGAGACCGCCGAAGAAGCCAAGGAAGAGGCCGAAGAGGCCGAAGCCGAGGCTGCCAAGGAAGCCGAAGCCCCCAAGGCCGAATAAGTCGGGGAGGCGAGCGTCCGCCGAAGAGGCGCCCGTTCGCTGAAACGACCGCATGTCCGACATGCTGCTGAATCACAAGAAGGGTCGCCGTCCGGCGGCCTTTCTTGCGTTTCGGGGCGGTGCCCCCGGCGCGGGTCGGGCGGGCTTTTGCGTGAGTTACAAAAGCACTCCGCACCGTCTGAAGATGTTGACGAAGCACAATCCTGGCACAATGTTGTTTTTCACATATCTTAGCCAAAATGGTATTATATGGCTAAGATACTTTTCAGGTGGCGAGGATACGAACTATGCAATTCGACTACGACCGCATACTGTCCAGGCTCATGACCCCCAAGGTCATGGCGGCGCTGGGGGACGTGCGTGAGCGCAAGGGCAGGCAAGGACTCTATCGTCAGGCCCAGCCCGAAATCCTCTCAAGGCTTTGCGACGTCGCAAAGATACATTCCACGGGCGCCTCAAACCGCATCGAGAACATTTCAACGACGGACAAGCGCCTGCGCGAGCTTATGGACAAAGACTCCCAGCCCTGCAACCGCGACGAGCGCGAGATCGCGGGATATCGCTACGTCCTGGACATGATCCACCAAAGTCACGATGACATTCCCGTGACTCCTGGCGTGATTCTCCAGCTCCATCGCGACCTCTACCGCTACGTAGATGCGTCGTTCGCCGGCAGGTTCAAAGACTCCGACAACGTCATCGCACAGCGCACGGATTCCGGCGAGATGGTCGCCCGTTTCCGCCCCACGAGCGCCGCCGCGACGCCGTCGGCGGTGGAGCGCATCTGCGACGAGTACCGCAGACAGATCAACCTGGGCATGTACGACCCTCTCCTTGCGAGCTTGGTGTTCGTCTTCGACTTCGTGAGCATCCACCCGTTCAACGACGGCAATGGCAGAATGAGCAGGCTCATGACTTTGTTGCTCATGTACCGCAACGGCTACACCGTAGGCAAATACATATCGATCGAGTCGGAGATCGAAAGCACAAAAAGCACCTATTATGAGGTCCTTGCCGCAAGTTCGGTCGGCTGGGGCAGCGGCGAAAGCGATTACGAGCCCTTCGTCGTCTACATGCTCGGCGTAATAGCGGCCTGCTACGGCAAGCTCGACGCTCGCCTGGCCGCGATGTCTGCCCCCGGCACAGGCGAAGACGTCCTTCGCTGCTACTTCGACGGCTTGGCAGGATCGGCCAGCAAGCGCGAGATAATGGACGACAACCCCGCCATGAGCCAGCGCACGGTCGAGAGAATCCTTCAGAAGCTGCAAGCCGAAGGAGCTATCGAAAAGGTCGGCGCAGCTCGCGCCACTCGGTACCGAAAGATTCGCTGAATCTGACAAAATGCGAGCACGCAATCGCAGAGGCGTAACTGTGGCGCCTGCATTTCGCTTCGATCGTCACCCATTTGTCTTGTTGTCACCTGTCTATCTGCCATACTGAAAGACATGCCTTTTTCTGCCACATCCGCCTTGGTGTGCACCTCGCCTGTGCATGCTTGCGATGCCCGCGTCAAGCTGCTGCTCACGTGCGCCTATTCGGTCGCGCTGTTTGCGACCGCCAGCGCACCGGGCATGGCTTTGTGCGCCCTGCTGCTCGGCGCGGCGGTCGTTGCATCTCGGCTGTCTGCGGCCGTGCTTGCCCGCTTGCTGCTGCCGGCGTACGTGCTGGCTGCGTTCGCGCTGATCGCCAACGGTTTTGCTGCCGCATCTGCCGGCTGGCTGACCGGCGCTCTCGTCGCCGTGCGCATCCTGCTGCTCACGGCGGCAAGCCTCGTGCTCACGCTTTCCACCACGTCTGCTGCGCTCATGGGCGCCCTGCGCTGGCTGCTTGCTCCGCTGCGGCTTCTGCGCGTCCCCGTCGACGACGTCGCCACCACGCTTTCGCTCGCTGTGCGCTTCATTCCGCTTGCCGCCGACGAGCTTTCCCGCGTTCGGGCCGCTCAGCTTGCTCGGTGCGCCCCCTTTGCGACCGGCGGCCTGTGGCGGCGGCTTCGGGCCTGGTCAGGCGTGTTCGCGCCGCTGTTCGTCGGCCTGTTCCGCCGTGCCGACGCACTGTCGCTGGCCATGGACGCCCGCTGCTACGGAGCGCCCGGCATCCGGCGCACCTCGCTCGACAAGCCCCGCTGGACCTGGCGCGAAACCGCTGCGCTCGCTTTCGGCCTGCTGGCTTGCATCGCCTGCGTCGCCCTGTAAGCGGCGCCGCCCGTTCACCGCCTGCTTGTGCAGGTGCACAAATACCCTGGCGAACGCTGCCGCCCTGGTGCTGCTGCCGTGCCGCCGCTCCGGCAAACGTTGCCGTTCTGGCGCGGCTGCTACCCCGGCGAGGCTTCAAAGGAATGGCAAATTGCCCATTGTATTCTTAATCAAGAATAATATACTTATATGAGTATAATGCTCAAGGCGCTGGACGAAGAGCAGCTGGCCTTGCTTCCGCCCGAAATGGGAGACTTGCTCTATATGGGCTCCATTGGAGACGGCGCCCAAATAGACCGCGAAATGCTCATGCAGCAAGACGTTCAGCTGGTGTTTTCCATTTCCGGCGTTGAGCTTTCGGGCCTGAACATCTCAGACGCCAACGCGTTGCAGGACGCCACGGGCATTCCCGTCGTGCTGGTGGACGGGTCGTTCGACCACATCGCGCAAGCGTACCGCTTTGTCGGCGACATCATGGGCTGCGAAGAGCGTGCAGAAGAGCTTGCCGTCTACCTCGAAGGCATCTACGAGGAAGTGGCGGCCGCCGTCGCCGACATTCCCGACGAAGAGCGCGTGCGTTTTTACTACGCAGAAGGTCCGCTGGGATTGTCGACCGAGCCGACGACGTCCCAGCATGCAAAAGCGTTTCTCGTGGCGGGCGGCATCGACGTGGCCGAGGTGGGCGAGGGGCTGCCCGGCCTTGGCATGAGCCAAGTCTCGCTCGAACAGGTCGTGGAATGGGATCCTGAAGTCATCATATCGTGGGACGAGGACAATCGCGGCGGAGCGGTCAACCTCATTCGCTCTTCGTCGGATTGGGCGGGCATCGGCGCCGTGAAGTCGGGGCACGTCTTCGGCATGCCCAACCTCCCCTTCGCCTGGTGCGACCGGCCTCCGGGGGTCAACCGCTGGATCGGCATCCAATGGCTTGCCAACCTCTTCTATCCGGATCGCTACCCCATAGACATGCTGGCCCGGACCATCGAGTTCTATTCGCTGGTGTACCGCATAGAGCTCACCGAGGACGAGGCCCTCGAAATCCTTGGGGACTCGTACCCTCCGCCGGCGCCGGTGCATCCGGCCTCATGACATTCGCCCACCCTGCTTCTGCTGTTCGGAAGGATCCCTATGAACGTCTACGAAGAGACATACTTGCCCGACATCCTCAACAAGATATCTCAGGGCATGCTGATTCCGACCATGGTGTGCCTCATTGCGCTTTTGGTCGCCACGGTGTTCATCATCGGGCAAGTGTTTGCCGAATGGCTGACCGAACGGCGCCATTACAAACAGAACATGCCCGCCATCGTCAATGCCATCTCTGAAGCCGCGCCCGCGGAACTGATCGGCGTCATCGCCCGAAGCAAGCTTTTGCGCTTCCAGAAGGAAGCGCTGCTTGTGGTGGCGCGGAACCTGGGCCTTCCCGAAGAGGCGCTTTTCTCGCTCGCTCAAATAAGCATAACGAAAGCCCAGCAGCGCTATCAGCGACGACTTGCCTGGACCGACACCATCGCGAAGATCGCGCCGCTGCTCGGCCTCATGGGCACCTTGATTCCGCTGGGACCTGGCATTGTGGCCTTGGGGCAAAACCAGACCGAGATCCTTTCCCGGGCGCTGCTCACCGCCTTCGACGCAACGGTGGTCGGCCTGGTCTGCGCCATCGTGGCCCTTGTCGTTTCAAAGGTGCGCAGCGGCTGGTACACCGAATGCGTCAGCTCCTTGGAATCCCTCATGGGATGCGTCGTGGAGACTGGCCAGCTGGCGGCGCAGCGGGGCGAATCGCTGCCGTGCAACTATGCGGGCGACCCGCTCAAGGACTGCGAAAGCATGCTCGGCGCCGCGTCGCCCGAAAGCGAGGCGCCTTCCCAGCCTGCTCAGGCGTAGGTTTTCGCGCCCCGGTTTTTGTGCAACTGCTCAAGCATTTTGGAGGACCGACCATGAGAAGTTTTCGAGATCGACGGTTCGCGTCGTCTGCGCCGATGGGCGAAGACGTGAATCCGCAAGCATACATCGTCAACCTTGCCGACTGCATGCTCGTGCTGGCCTGCGGCTTTTTGGTGGCGCTGGTAGGCGCCTACAACATCCAGCTCACTTCGGTCGAAGAGCTTGACCAGGCGGCCATGGCGGAAGTCGACCCTGAATCGCTGGAACAAGGCCTGGAAGACGGCTCGGCGGGCAATTACTACCAAGACGTCGGCAACGTCTACCGCGATCCTTCCACCGGCATCTATTACCTTTACGAAAACGGCGAAGACGCCGAGCAGGCCCGAGCGGATGACGAAGCGATGGCGCAAGGCGCAGCCCCCGGAGGCGAAGCGGGGCAAGAGGGCGGCGCGGACAACGCCCAAGCGGCCGCGGCAGACGCCTCGGCCCAAAATCCCGAAGGCGGCGCTGACGAGGCTGACGGCAATGCCGAATAAGGAAGCCGCAAAAAACACCTTTGAAGAAGCCGCACCGCTTGAGCGCGTCTCTTGCGGCGGCAAGGACCGTGCCGCAGCCGCAAAAGACGCTTTCGCCCTCGGCGGTACGCGCAAGGCCCGCATAGCCCTCTGGGTCGGCGTGGCGGTGCTCGTCGTCGCTTCTTTGTGCATGGGCAAATACGACGTCTCGCCAAGCGAGTTGCTCGACGCCTTGGTCTCTTATCCCGCCAAGGTCGCATCCTACGTGAGCGCTTGCGTGGCGGACCCTTCGCTTTGGACCGAAGGCAGCATTCCCGTCAGCAACGCCGAGCGCGTTCTTTGGCACATTCGCATGCCGCGCGTGGCCATCGTCGTGCTGACCGGCGCCGCCTTGTCCATAGCCGGCGCGAGCTACCAGGGCATGTTCAAGAACCCGCTGACCTCGCCTGACCTTCTGGGCGCTTCCGCCGGGGCGTCGCTGGGGGCCTGCCTTGCGCTGCTTTGGAACCTTGGCGGCGGATACGTTCAGCTGTTCGCCTTCCTGGGCGGCTTGGCTGCCGTGGGGGCTACCGTGTGGCTCGACAAACAAGTGGGGTCGTACGACCCCATGCTCGGCCTTGTGCTTGCCGGCATACTCGTGGGGACGCTTTTCCAGTCCGGCATGTCGGTCGTAAAGCTCGTGGCCGATTCGAACGACCAGCTGCCGGCGATCACGTTCTGGCTCATGGGCTCTTTCAACGACATAAACAGGTCGGACCTCGTTGCCGCCGTTCCCATGGTCTTGGGCTTCGTCATCCTTTTGCGCCATGCGTGGCAGCTCAACGTGCTTTCGTTCGGCGATGAAGAGGCGAAGTCCCTTGGCATCAATACGGGGCGGGTCAGGCTGTGGGTCATCTTCGGCGCGACCATGGTCACCAGCGCTTCTGTGGCTGTGGCGGGCATCGTCGGATGGGTGGGGCTGGTGGTTCCCCATCTCGCCCGTTCCATCGTGGGGCCGAACTACCGGATCCTTTTACCGACGTCCATGCTGGCAGGCGCCGCTTTTTTGCTCGTTGTGGACGATTTGGCGCGTTTGCTCCTTGCCGTGGAAATCCCTATCGGCATCCTGACGGCGCTTGTCGGCGTGCCCTTCTTCGTCATCATCTTCAAGCGCAACATGAGGGGATGGTAGGCTATGGCACCAACGTGCGGAACAGACCGGCCGGAACGCGGCGGCGGCCTGCGGGCTTCGTTGTCGCTTCCCGCAGACGCCGAGGGTTGTGCGGAGGCAGAAAATATGATCCACGCACTCACCGTTACCGACCTGCGGACCGGTTATGGCAAAAAACGCGCGAAAGAGATCGTGCACGGCGTGTCTTTCACCGTTGACAACGGGCAGTTCGCCTGCATCATCGGCGCCAACGGCTGTGGCAAAACCACGACGCTGAAAGCCGCCATGGGGCTGCTTCCCCTTATGGCGGGCAGCGTGAAGGTCGACGGGGAAGAGGTTTCAAGCTTGGACGAGACAACGCGTGCCAAGCGTTTTGCGTACATCCCGCAAGCCCACCGCGCCCCCTTCCCCTTTACCGTCGCCGACGTCGTTCTGCTTGGGCGGACGCCTCATCTGGCCCACGGCTCCCGTCCGACGGAGGCGGACCTTGCGACGGCTTACGAGGCCCTGGACCTTTTGGGCCTTGTCGATTTGGCGCACACCGCCTATACGACCTTGTCCGGAGGCCAGCAGCAGCTCGTGCTGATCGCTCGCGCCTTGGCGCAGGAAAGCAACATCCTGGTGATGGACGAGCCGACGGCGGTCTTGGATTTCGGCAACCAGCATTTGGTGCTGTCCCGCATGCAAGAGCTCTCGCGCCTCGGCAAGGCCGTCGTGATGGTGACCCATGATCCCGACCACGCGCTGTTCTGCGCCGACAAAGTGGTGGTGATGGAAGAGGGGCGGGTGCTTGCTTCAGGGACCCCTCAGGAATGCATCACGACCGAAATGCTGCGGCGCATCTACGGCACCGACGCCCGCGTGATGGACGTAGAGATCGATCCCGGCCGGGTCGAGCGCGTGTGCATCCCGGTGCTTGAGAGGCTCGGGAAACGCTGACCGGCGCCGGCAACGCCTGAGCCCGTCTGCTTGTGCAGGCGCACAAATACCCTGGCGTTCGCCGCCTTTGCCTTGCCGTTGCAGGCAAGCACCAAAAAGAGGGCGGATGCCAAGGAGCCTTCTGGTATGATTGGCCTGGTAACAGAACCGAACGCTTAAAGGAGACATGCATGAGTGTTATCATCGATGTGTTCGGCCGCGAGGTCCTTGATTCGCGCGGTAATCCCACGGTTGAAGTGGAAGTAGTGCTGGAAGACGGTTCGTTCGGCCGTGCCGCCGTGCCGTCGGGCGCTTCGACGGGCGCTTTCGAGGCCGTCGAGCTGCGCGACGATGACAAGAACCGCTACATGGGCAAGGGCGTGCTCGACGCCGTGGCCCATGTGAACGAAGAGATCGCCGATGCCCTGGTGGGTCTTGAGGCCGAAGACCAGCGCACGGTCGACGCCCTCATGATCGACGTCGACGGCACCGACAACAAGGCGAATCTGGGCGCGAATGCCGTGCTGGGCGCCTCGTTGGCCGTGGCCCGCGCCGCCGCCGAGTCGGCCGAGCTTCCCCTGTATAAATATGTAGGAGGCGTCGGGGCGCACGTGCTGCCCACGCCCATGATGAACATTCTGAACGGCGGCGTCCATGCGGACAACAACGTCGACTTCCAGGAATTCATGATCATGCCGGTGGGCGCCGAAAGCTTCGCCGAAGCGCTGCGCTGGTGCGCCGAGATCTACCACACGCTGAAGAAGGTCCTCCACGACGCAGGCCTCGGCGGCGGCGTGGGCGACGAGGGCGGCTTCGCTCCCAACTTCAAGACGAACGAAGAGCCGCTCCAGTACATCATGCAGGCATGCGAAAAGGCCGGCTATCGTCCCGGTTCCGACATCATGTTCGCCATGGACCCGGCGTCCACGGAATTCTACGATGTCGAAAAGGGCAAGTACGTGCTGGCCGGCGAAGGCCGCGAGCTGACGAGCGACGAGATGGTCGACTACTGGGAAGCCCTCGTCAAGAAGTACCCGATCATCTCGATCGAAGACGGCATGGCCGAGGAGGACTGGGACGGCTGGAAGGCGCTGACCGATCGCATCGGCGGCTTCGTGCAGCTGGTGGGCGACGACCTGTTCGTCACGAATTCCCAGCGCCTGGCGAAGGGCATCGAGCTGGGCTGCGCGAACGCCATTCTCATCAAGGTGAACCAGATCGGCTCGCTGACCGAAACGCTCGAGGCCATCGAGATGGCGAAGCAGGCCGGCTACGCTTGCGTCATGAGCCACCGCTCCGGCGAAACCGAAGACACCACCATCGCCGATTTGTCCGTGGCCGTGAACACCGGCCAGATCAAGACCGGTGCCCCTTGCCGCAGCGACCGCGTCGCCAAGTACAACCAGCTGCTTCGCATCGAAGAAGAGCTGGGCGCACAGTCGACCTACGCCGGCATGAAGGCGTTCTATAATATCAAGCGCTAACGGAGTGGTTCCGGTCGGCGAAGCCGACCGGAACCAGCCGACGCTGCGAGGCGGGAGTTCCGCCGGCCCTGACGGGACTGGCGGAACCGGCCGACGCTGCAAGCCTCTCAGGCACCCGATCTTGCCGCTCCAAGCCTTCGTCGCGTACCGAAGTACGCTTCCTCAGGCTTTCACGGCAATCTCGGGCACCTGAGAGGCTTTCGCTGACTTTGGTGGGTTCGCATGTCAGCCATGCTTCTAGCAGAGTTTCTCGCTGGCTTTAGTGGGTTCGCATGTCGAAACGGGGTCCTCTCGCTGAAGCAGGCAGTCTTTTGGTCTTTCCAATCGGCTGCCGGCATGCGGTCTGTTTCTGCTTCTGAAGGATTCGATCAGTGCTTTCTTAGAGCCACGGTATGACCTGGTTGCGGATGATTTCTTCGATTCGGCGCATATCCAGTTCGTTTCCAGATGCGTAAACATAGATAATGTTCTTCCAAGGAACTATGCCGGCTTTCTCGTATGCATGCATTTTGTCGATATGCTTACGCACGTAGTTCGGATCATCCATGCGCCCGCAAAACTCCAGGTAAAACATCGTTCCGCATTTGCCTTCAAATGTAAAGTCGGGCACGAAGGTGCGATTGGAGCAGTACAGCATTTCTTCGTAGTGATAGGCGATGCCGTAATCAGCGAGCCGATCGGCAATCATGGCTTCGGCCTTCGAGCGCATCCTCTCTCCGCGCCTGGTCACGATCGTGAAGCCTTCTTCTCGGTACGTGCTCTTTTCATAAGGCTCGCCTCCCCAAGCCGCATGCGACGCTATGCGCTCGGCTGTCAGGTCGTCTAAGCCCAATGCGGCGGCGCCGGTTACGACAGGGAAGAAGCTTGCAAGTTCGAGGTCCTGGTAGGATGCCGATAACGAGCCGACTATTTCCAACGGGTCGAAGGCTTGGCACTCTTTGGCGGCCTTGTGCAGCGAGAGCACGTTTTCCTCGATCACGCGCAAGGCGCGACAGAGATACTCCTTGCGCGCGTAGAGATTGATAAGGTCGCTGTTGCCTGTGACCCCGTAGCTTCGACGCTTTCCTGCCTTCGAGGTAATGATGCGATAGTAGGTGCGACCGTTTTTGCGGTTTTTTGCCAGCTTGCCGGCAGGCATCGCCTCAAGTTCGGTTCGATAGCGGCGCTCAAGGTCTTTGGCCTGATCATGCAAGAGTTCCAATTGAGATTTGATCACGGTGCCTCTCTCTCGTGCGACGGTTGCGACTCGTTTGCGAGAAATGGGCATGCGCCTCTGGGCGAGGCAGTGGCGGACTGGTCCCGTGTTGCCGGTCGTCCGCTTCTCATATAAAAGTTATGATGTCATATCATTTTTACTGCAGTCGAGGGGAAAGTCCATGAAATCTGCGACTTGATGGCTCTCCTTAGACTCGGTAGTGCAAAATGCCAAAACCATGGTTAACTTGCACCACCGAATCGTAAAATGCATAATGTTGACGCGGTATATTTACCGCATTTTATCTTCCTGCAGTAAACGACATGCGTGAGCGAGGGCGTAAAAGGGGTATTCGCGGGCGTCTTATGTCGACTTAGCCGATTGGAAGCGTAAAATAGTAGTGTAAGTTAACCAAGGTTTCGGGTGTTTTGCAAATCGGTGGTTTTGAGGGTCCTGATAATATGCAAAACTCTATCGAAAGTATGCAAATGTGTATATCGGCGATCTCTTTTTGGCGCCATCACAATAAACGATGATCTGGTCATTGCTCTGCCCCCTTCGCACCTACTTGTGGGGAAACCCTGGTGGTTGGTCGAACATTGGGCAACGGGCGCTCGAATTTGATGGAAGGGCTTGCAAAGGTTTTCATCGGTGTTATGATGGGTTCCATTGTTTAGCACTCGAACCGTTTGAGTGCTAGCAGTCGAAGAACAAGAGTGGTTATTGCATGGAGGCGCGGGAACGTTTCCGTGCCGAGCGAAAGGAAGGCACTCCTATGAACCTGAAACCCCTGGGCGATCGCGTCATCGTCAAGCCGGACGAGGCTGAAGAAACGACGGCTTCGGGCCTCTACATTGCGACCGAGGCCAAGGAAAAGCCCCAGAGCGGCGTCGTTTTGGCTGTTGGCGAAGGCCGCATCGATCGCGACGGCAACAAGGTCGAAGTTCCGGTGAAGGTCGGCGACAAGGTCGTGTACGGCAAATTCGGCGGCACCGAGATCTCCGTCGAGGGCGAAAACGTGCTCATCCTTCGTGCCGACGACCTGTTCGCGGTTTTCGAGTAGCACCTCTTTTTGGCGCGGCCCAACCGCCGCGCCGCTTCTCTCTCAGAACCAATGACGCATGAAAGGCACTGACATTATGGCAAAAGAAATCAAGTTTCAGGCAGATGCACGTTCGGCGCTTGCCGCCGGCGTCAGCAAGCTGGCCAGCGCCGTCAAGGTGACGCTTGGCCCCAAGGGCCGCTACGTGGCGCTTGAGCGCTCCTACGGCGGTCCGCTCATCACCAACGACGGCGTGACGGTCGCCAAGGACATCGAGCTGGAAGACCCGGTGGAGAACATGGGCGCCCAGCTCGTGCGCGAGGCCGCCGTGAAGACCAACGACGTGGCCGGCGACGGCACCACCACCGCCACGCTGCTTGCCGACGTCATCGTGTCCGAAGGCCTGCGCAACGTGACCGCCGGCGCCGACGCGCTTGGCATCCGCCGCGGCATCCAGAAGGCCACCGACGCGGTTGTCGAGGCCATCAAGGCCAACGCCACGCCGGTTTCCACCGAAGAGCAGATCGCCAACGTTGGCACCATTTCTGCCGGCGACGCCGAAATCGGCGCGAAGATCGCCGAGGCCATGGAAGCCGTTGGCAAGGACGGCGCCATTTCCGTCGAGGAAAGCCAGACGTTCGGCCTGGAAATGGAAATCGTCGAAGGCATGCAGTACGAGCGCGGCTACATTTCGCCCTACATGGCCACCGACATGGAGCGCATGGAGGCCAACCTGCAGGATCCCTACATCCTGCTGACCGACCAGAAGATCTCCAACGTCCAGGACATGGTGGGCCTGCTGGAAGAGATCATGCGCAGCGGCCGCCCGCTGTTCATCGTCGCGGAAGACGTGGACGGCGAAGCGCTGGCCACCATCCTGCTGAACAAGCTGCGCGGCACGTTCAACTGCGTCGCCATCAAGGCCCCCGGCTTCGGCGACCGCCGCAAGCGCATCCTGGAGGACATCGCCGCCGTTACGGGCGCCCAGGTCATCGACAAGGACTTCGGCATGACCATGGCCGACGCCCGCATCGACATGCTCGGTCATGCCAAGACGGTGCGCGTCACCAAGGACGTCTCGCTCATCGTTGACGGCGCTGGCGACAAGAAGGCCATCGAGGAGCGCATCAACATCATCAAGGCCGAGCTCGAGCGCGTCGATTCCGACTTCGACCGCGAGAAGCTGCAGGAGCGCCTGGCGAAGCTGTCCGGCGGCGTTGCGGTGCTGAAGGTGGGCGCCGCCACCGAGTCCGAGCTGAAGGAGAAGAAGTCCCGCATCGAGGACGCGCTGCAGGCCACGCGTGCGGCCGTGGAAGAGGGCATCGTTGCCGGCGGCGGCGTTGCGCTGCTCGACGTGCAGTCCGCCCTGGACGAGCTGAAGGTCGACGACCTGGACGAGGAAGTCGGCGTGTCCATCATCCGCAAGGCCCTGGAGGCCCCGATCCGCGCCATTTCCGGCAACGCCGGCTTCGAGGGCTCGGTCGTGGTGGAGCATGTGAAGAACATGCCCGAAGGCGAAGGCCTGAACTGCGCCAACGGCGAGTACGGCAACATGATCGAGATGGGCGTGAACGACCCGGTGAAGGTCACCCGCATCGCGCTGCAGTCCGCGGCTTCCGTGGCGGCCCTCATCCTCATCACCGAGGCGACCGTCAACGAGATCCCGAAGGATCCCGATCCGGCGGCGCTGGCGGCCATGGCCGGCGCGGGCGCCGGCGGCGGCATGGGCATGATGTAAGCCCTGATTCGCTCGAACGAACGCACGAAAAAAGGCCTGGGGTTTCTATCCCAGGCCTTTCTCTATTAGAACCAAGTTCGAAAAGCGGTGCAAGGGGGCCGCGTCCGCATCGGGCTTGCGCCCTTGCCCGCAGACGCCCGAGCCGGCCGCTTCTTTACGCTTCCTTTTTGCTGACCAGCAGCAAAATGCCGGCGATCAGGTTGCCGAAGATCAGGTCGACCACGCCGAACGCCGTGGTGTTGGGGCGCGTGCCCTTGTAGATGTTCCAGCTGCGCACGCAGATGGGGATCATCCAGGCCAGCGGAATGATGGCCCAGCCCACCGACACGGTGCTGACGACGTTCAAAATGAACGCGACGAGCCGCAGCGTCGCGTCGCTCGAATTCTCGGCGCCGTACGTTTGCGCATAGCCCGGCTGGCCGTATCCCGGCTGCGGATAGGTCGGCTGCGCGTATCCGGGCGCCGTTTGTACGGCGGCGTCGGTGAAATTGTCGGTCCATTGCAGGCCGTCCCAGTAGCGCAGCTTCGTGACGTCGCCGGACGGATCGGGGTACCAGCCGGCTTGCGGATTGCCCATAACAACTCCTTCGCGTTGGTTTGCTCAAATGGGTTTGGGTCCAAGCATAGCATACTTGCCGCCGCCGGCCCTGACGGGCCATCATGATCCCATGGCAAAGCCGCCGCCGTATCTGACGGCTTAATTGAATTCGTAAGTTGGACACTGCAATAGCAACCTGGACAAACGAGTACAAAGATGGGTTTGCGCGGTCAAGATGCATATCAGGTGTCCAGATTGCTTTCAATTCTCTTTCTGAAGGGTC
>NZ_JAAKEN010000001.1 GCF_011039175.1 Slackia sp. ZJ119 | reverse complement strand
TATCCTGTAAAGTGTCCATGGCGGCCGTTGCCTTTCTGATGAATCGGTTACTCTTACAAAACTGATTCTAGGCAATGGCCGCTTCTATCTCAAAGCGACTCCTGACACCAACTTTCGGCACACGATCTTCTCGGAAAGCGAAATGGTGTAAAAAACGCCCTGCATGGCCTCGATATGCATCATTGGTTTTTTCCGGGCATCTTCCAGCAAGCCAAAAAATGCATATTTTCGCGCCAAAACTGCATATCGAAAAGCAGCACGCATCTGACAGGACCGAAACCCTCGCAACAGCACGACGCACAACGCGCTTCGCACCTGAAAGCAAAAAGCAGCATGCCGCGACTAATCGGCCTGCGAAACGTCCGTTACACCAACGTTCGAGACGCGATCGACGCCGGCTCTTCAACGACAAGCCAGACGATCAATGCTTTGAAGACGTCGCTCATTGTCCGACCTCTCTGCGCCAGGCACGCGTTTAGACTTATCGACCGTAAACATGTCACCGCTTTCCATGACTGCGATTCTGCGTCGCGGAATTGACACCTCCGATAACCGATCAAACCTTGCCTGCTCGACGCGCGAAGCGTTACGGGAAACAGAAGCCCCGCTCCCTTAGCAGCCGGTGCAGTTCTGCAGACTGCGGCAACGATTGACAACGGATTCTGGATTTTCGTACGTCTTTGCAGGTTGTGGCAGAAGAATTCCGTATTTATGCCTAGTAATTGTCCGGCGTTCGTTCGGCAGCTTGCAAAACGCCAGGTCAGAAGCTACCGCCTCATTCGCCATCCAGGCGCAATTTGCCATAACCTACAAAACTGCACAAAAATCGGCCTTCTCTTGCCAAACGCTGTCAAAACCTGCAAAAGTGTACATCCGCCTACCGCCTCTCCGCCGAATCAAGGTAAAACCTGAGCTCTTCGGATACAATAAACGAACCGACGATCCGACCAAAAACAAACCGAACGCAGCGAATCTCGAAAGGCACGCCATGCGGTATTCCACGCAGTATCACGATCCCGAATTCGGTGCCATCACGCTTGCGAGCGACGGAAAAAGCCTGGTGGGGCTGTGGTTGGAAGGGCAGAAGTACTTCGCCAGCGGCGCGGCCGAATCCCTGGTGCCCCGCGACGACCTGCCCGTTTTCGACAGCGCCCGCGCGTGGCTCGACCGCTACTTCGCAGGCGAGGCGCCCACGCCCGACGAGCTGCCCTTGGCGCCGAGCGGCAGCGACTTCGCCCGCCGCGTGTGGGACGTTCTGCGGTCCATCCCCTACGGGTCGCTGCGCACCTACGGAGACATCGCAACGCAGATCAGCGCCGAAACCGGACGCCGCGCGTCGGCGCAAGCGGTGGGCGGGGCGGTCGGGCACAACCCCCTTTCGATCATCGTCCCTTGCCATCGCGTTGTCGGGGCAAACGGCAGCCTCACGGGCTACGCCGGCGGCATCGACAAGAAAGTGCGCCTTCTGAAGCACGAAGGCGTCGACATGACCGGCCTGTTCGTGCCGAAGAAGGGCACCGCGCTCTGAGGGGAGGAGGAGGCCGACTGGGCGGGAGGGCGAAGGTTCCGCCCCGGCCGCTGCCTCACTCCGGCCGCTGTCTCACCTCAACCGGGAGTCCCATCCCGACCGCTACTTTCGTCCGACCGTAGCCTCGCTCCGGCCGCTGTCCGGCCGCCGCCGTTGCCTCGCTCCGGCCGCCGCCTCACTCCAACCGGAGTCTCATTCCGACCGCTGTCTTCCCCGGCCGCTGCTTTGCCCCGGCCGAAGCCTTCCCCGACCGGAGCCTTCCCTGGCCGTTGCCTCACTTCGGCCGGAGCCTCGCTTCAGCCGCTGCCTTGCTCCGGCCGCTGTCTCACCCCAACCGGGAGCCCCGCCCCGGCCGCTGCTTTCGCCCGACCGCTGCCTTGTTCCAGACGCTGCCTCATTCCGACCGCCGCCTCGCTCCAGACGCTGCCTCGCCCCGGCCGAAGCCTTCCCCGACCGGAGCCTTCCCCGGCCGTTGCCTCGCTCCAGACGCCGCCTCGCTCCGTCCGCTGCTTTCGCCCGACCGCTGCCTTCTTCGACCGCTGCTTTGCCCCGGCCGCTGTCCGATCGCTGCCGCTGCCTTCTTCGGCCGCCGCCTCGCTCCGACTGTTGCCTCATTCCGGCCGCCGCCTCGCTCCGTCCGCTGTCTTCCCCGGCTGCTGCCTCACTCCGGCCGCTGTCCGGCTGCCGCCGTTGCCTCGCTTCGGCCGCTACGCTGCTCGTACGGCGTTTGCCAGCGGTGCGCTTTCGCCGCCTTCGACGGATCGAGCGAGACTGCCAGCTTCTTCAGAGCCGCTGCCCAGCCCCGAGCGAAGCAGCTCGGACGCCTTTTCTCCCATGCTTGAGCACTGGTGGACGATGTCGGCGAGCAGCCCAAACGTGTTTTCGTTGACCGTCAGGGGGTTTTCGCATGCCGCGATGCAGAGCAGCTCAAGCCCTTTGAGCGTCGCCGTCATACGGTCAAGGGAGTCTACGGCGTCCAGCGGCGTGTTCATCTCAATTTCCGTTCCAAACATGTCAGCATCCTTTCTGCTCTGAGTCGACGTGAGGATACTACCCGATCGAAACGCCACAGCTGTCCCATAATTGGTACAACATGAATTTGAGCCCGCCGCCCGGCGAAACCTCGCCGCCCACTAGGGCACCGCACTCTGAGGGGAGGCTGCAGCCGGGCGAAGGTCCCGCCCAGCCCCGGCCACCGCTTCGCTCCGACTGCAGCCTCGCTCCGCCCGCACCGGTCGCATCAGGCGCCGCATCGATCGCATCGGGCGTCGCACCGGGCGCCGCCCGCCCCGAACACGCCTTCCCGACCTGCGCTTTTCGTCCTGTCGCGCTACTGCACGAGGTCGAAGACGAGCCGGGCCGCAAACAGCGCGATGACGACGATCATCACCGGGCGAACGATGGAAGCGCCCTTGCTCCGGAAAAGGCCGGAGCCGATCCAGCCGCCCACAACGTTGAACAGGCCCGCAGCAAGGCCGAGCGCCACCCAGACGTTGCCGCTCGACAAAAAGACGGCGAGCCCCGCAGCGTTGGTCGCCAAGTTGATCGCCTTGGACGTCCCCTGGGCCTCCTTCGTACTCTGATGGCCGACGGACGTGAGCAAAAGCATGAGGAAAGTCCCTGTTCCAGGGCCATAAAAGCCGTCGTACACGCCCACGGCAAGCGCTATGACGGCCGTGATGGCGACGCCCTTCGCGACCGGATACGGGTCTTCGGAGAACCGGTCGAAATCCTTCGTCTTCAGCACGAGCGCAGCGACGAGGGGCAGCGAAGCGAGCATGAACGCCATGAGAAGCTCGCCGTCGGTCGCAAGCACGAGGTTCGACCCCAGAAACGACCCGAAAAGCCCGCAGGCCACGCCGACCGCGACGAAGCGCTTCACCATGTAGCCGAAGAAAGCGTAGCGAAGCGTCACGACGGCGGTGCCCATGATGCTTGAAAGCTTGTTGGTGGCGATGGCCGCGTGCGTCGGCAGCCCCGCGAAGAAATAGGCCGGAAGCGATATCAGGCCGCCTCCTCCGGCCACGGCGTCGATCAGTCCCGCCAGAAACGCCAGCGGGCACACTATGAGAAATTCCATGCCGAGCGCGACCGCCTACTTGTCCACGTGCGCCTGGCCCGACGCCATCGTCATCGCGTCAGGAGCGCCGTCCTCGCCGTGCGTGCCGATCATAGAGGTCGGCGTCGAAAACAGGCACGGATGGGCTTCCGGGTCTTTTGTCGCCATTTCCGGTTTTCCTTTCTTTCTCTATCGCGCGAGCAATTATAGAGGGAAAGCGAGGCAGGCGCCTTCAAAACCGCGCCTTCAACGCCGAAAGCCCTCGAAGCAGACGGCTTCGCGCGGCGCCGGCCTATCCTTCCCTGAACATGCCAGAGACGAGCTCGATCATGTTGACGGCGTCCTTCCCGCCGGCCTCAAGCCCCACGTCGCATGCGGAGCAGTAGCAGCAGACCTCGTCGGTCGGAATGGCCGCGGCGTGCTCCTCCAGCCTCGCCTGCATGGCGTCGGGGCCAAGCGGGGTGAAGATTCCACGCCGCGCCGCGTCCTCGACGTAGCGCCTGGGGGCGAATCCGGCGTCCTGCTTGGGAACGGCCTTCAAAAACGACTGCCCGCAGAAGCGCGATTCCTCTCGTGCGTCGGGCAGCTCGACGGCCTCGATGCCCATCTTCCGCATGAGGCTGCGCACGGCGTCCTGCACGTCCGCCCTGTCGTAGGCGCGGCCGCAGTCCTGGACGGCCATCCGCCTCCCCTCGTAGCTCGGCAGCGGAAAGCCGGGGTCGTTGTCGATGAGCACCCAGACGTTTTCCATGGCGCCGTTGTCGGCGTCCTCGTCGATCATGGCCATGCAGCTGTTGCAGATGCAGACGGCGGTGTCGTCGGAGGCGAGCGCCTGATGGTCCGTGCGGCAGCAACCCGCGATCTCGTCGGCGTATCCGCGGGCCAAGACCTGGTCGGCGAGCCATTCGCTGGCCTCCGGGTAGCGTGCCTTGACCTTGCATCCGGGGAAGAACTTCCTCGTCACGTTTGACCTCCATCGTTAGCGGCTGCCGATATTCGAAAAACAAACCCGCCGCGCACGCCTCCCAGGGAGGCGCTGGCTGACGACGGCTCGTCTGCGCAGGGCCGACGTACGGCGGCCGAAGGCCGAGCGAGCGCACTGGCGTGCGTGAACGAGGCCTGAGACTGCCAGACGCCGCCATGCGGGCCCGGTCCCTAGGGCTGGCGGAATTCATCGGCGTTTCCCTCGGTCCTGGCGGCACGCGCCAATGGGCTTTCTTGCCTGCCCGGCAACAGTGACAGGCGAGCGCATTTTACCTTGATCAGGCTGTTTTCGTCCAATGTTTGAGGCCGAAACGATTCGGCCCGCCTTGGAAAGACGCTGACCGCAGCCGTCGTGCGCCGACGAAGAGGGGGATTGCTCCCGTGACTGGCGCTTGCTCATGTGAAGAATATGTGTGTTGGAGATTTTTCCTGCCGAATTAACACCGCTTCGCATCATTTTTGCGCGAAAATTGGCCTCCTGAGGTAAAAATGCGCCTTCCTAGCCCCTTTTTCGACACGGCGCTCCCCTTTTTCGCGGATAATACACGCATATTTGCCCCATTTTTGATTATTCACGATTGGGTATAATCGCAAATTGATGCTTGAACCAACGAAAACCGCCCTACAAATCTCCACTACACAATTTCTACATATCAAACAGGGCCGGAACGGGGGCATCGCGCCGCCGGCGGCCTGCGGGCGGAAACCTGCGGGCGGCGGCGGGATCTTGCGGGCGGCGGTGGTCTGCGGGCGGCGGGAGCTCACGGGCGGCGGCCTGCGGGCGGCGGCCTGCGCTACGCCCGAGAACGCCGGCCGATGATCCACGCGGCAGCCGCAATGCCAAGGGTTGCAGCGGCAGAGACCGCCATCAGCTTCTTGGCGGAGCCTGCCTCGAAGGTCTTCATGGCGTCGAAGTCCGCCGCTTCGGCCGCACGCACCAGATCCGCCGCGCTTGCATGACCGCTCGCGACGCCGGGACTGTCGGAGAGCAGGTGCTGGGCGTAGGGAAAGCAGACCAGCTTCGCAGGAGCCGGCGCGAGCACGTGCGCGTACCAGGAAACGCCCTTCGACTCGAAGCCTTCGAGCGGCACGTCGAGGGCGCTTCCCATTTCCTCGGGGAAAAACGTCAGCGAGAAGGTGTCGGCCTTGTCGTGCGACAGCGTCCTGCCGTAAGCGACCGACAGGTTCCCCTCGATCCACATGCGCTCATCGAGCTCGCGCATCGTGGAGCCGCCGAGTTTGGCGGAAAAGTCGGCGCTCGATGCGCCGTCGTCGGACGCCACGTCAACCAGCACGCGCCCGTCGCTGGTCGTCGTCACGACGGCGCGGCTGACGGACGGCCCGCGCAGCCCAAAGGCGCGATCGTAGCTGATGGTGTCGCTCAGGTAGTCGACGATAACCCAGCTCATAAGGCCGGTCGACTCGTCTTCGGCCATCACGTAAAGCTCGGCGCGGCTTCCCCAAAACGCGCTCGTGTGCACGCGGAAGAAGCTCATGATCGCGTAAAAGGCAGGCTCGTCGCCCGCGAACACGCTGCACTTCGCCAGCCTGAACCCGGAGGGAAGCAGCTCAGCCGCCGCAGCGGCGTCCGCGATCTCGTAGGCGAGGAAAAACGCGTACGGCTCGACGACGAACCCCATGTGCGGGGCCTTTTCGGTGGAGCGCGTCATGATCGCATGCTGTACCTCTTTCGGTACAACGTCGAAAAACTGCCGCAGGAAGTGTATGGAGCCGACGGTCGTCGGATCGACAAGGCGTTCTGTGCCCTTTGCGAATGTGTCGAGGTTCGTGCGCGATGTCATGGGACTGCCTTTCACTCGGCGTTTTCTCGCATTCTAGAAAGAACGTCGTGAGAAGGCTCGCGTCGGCGCGAAGCCGGTGCGCGGACGTTGCTGGGATGTTGCGGCATCGTTTGAACCCAACCGAGTCGACCGACAAGGCGGCGCGACAGCGGAACAAGCCCCATGAAGCCGAACGGCTCAGAAAGATCGATCCCAAATCCGGCACAGCGGACGGCCCGCCGGGCTGGACGGAGTATCATCAGGGCATTGATGCCAGTTCGTTTCAAAGGAGCAGCCATGAAGCTGATCGCAGTCAACGGAAGCCCGCGCCCGAACTTCAACACCGCCAAGCTTCTCAAAGAAGCGGTGCGCGGAGCGCAGGACGCCGGCGCCGAGACCGAATACGCAGACCTGTACAAGATCCCCTTCAAGGGGTGCGTCAGCTGCTTCCTCTGCAAACGCAGAGACGGCGAGGCGTGCGTCTGTCAGGTGAAAGACGACATCCAACCCCTGTTCGAGCGCATACTGGAAGCCGACGCCCTGGTGCTGGGCTCCCCGGTCTATTTCGGCGACGTCACCGCCGGCGCGGAAGCGTTCCTGGAGCGCCTGGTCTTCCCCGCCCTGTCGTACGACGATTTCTCCAGCCGCGTCTATACGGGCCACGTGAACTGCGGCCTGATCCTCACCATGAACGAGAAAGACGCCTCCCTCCACGAAGCGCTCGTCAAGCAGAAGGCCGGCATGCTGTCCATGCTGCACGGCGCCGTCGAAACCTACGCCAGCACCTTCACCGTCCAGTTCGACGACTATGCGAAATACCATGCCGCGGGCCTTGGCGGCGAAGCGCGCGTCGCGCACCAGGCCGAGCAGTTCCCCAAAGACCTGCAGGCTGCCTACGACATGGGCAAACGGCTCGCGACCCCGGCATAGGGCAGCGACGGCAAGAGAGGTCGAGAAGGCATCTGGCGATGGACGCGTCCCTGCCGAGCAAGGCGAGGTCAGGCAGCGGCCGCGCCCCTGCCGAGCAAGGCGAAGCCGGGCAGGGCGGCGGACCGCAGCGCAGGACCCTGCGGAGAGGCGGCGCCCAGCAGCAGGCGCACAGGATTTCGTGGAGAAGCGCTCCCTGATGCGGCCCACATTACCACGTTTTCGCCTGGATTTGCAGTCTTGAACCGCACGCCCCTTCGCGGTATGAAGCATTGACCGCGATTCAGCAAGGGGTTGGCGCACATGAACGCGAGCGCATGGCTCGCCGCAGGGACGGCGGGCGGAGCAGAGAAAATGTTAGCCGAGGTGAACGGACAACTCGCCGCCGGCGGCTTGGCGATCACGGGCGAGGACGCCCGCGTCCTGGCCGAGCGCCGGGCAGAGGCCCTTGCGGAGACCGGGCGGGTGGAGTTCGCCACGCCTGCCGTTGTTGCGATCGCCGAGGCCGTGGCGACGTCTCCCTGCCTTTCGCAGGAGGGCGCCGTTCAGGACCTTGCGGAGCTCCAGGATGCGTTCTACGCGCTTCGCGACGAGCTGCCGGCCGACGTGCCCGACGCGGAGATCGCCGAGGCCCTGCGCGGCTGCCTGGACGCATGGGGCGACGCTGCCACGGTCGCCTCGCTGCCGGCGAAGGAAGTCATGGGCTTCTCCGCCGAGTACGTGCGGGCGGCCGAGGCGGAGGGCTCCGAGGCGTACCGCATCGCGGACGACGAGGGACGCACGTACGCCTTCGACCCCGCCGAATGGGACTTCGACGAGCAGGCCGACGGCTGGGACGGAGAGAGGTGGGCCGATGACTGGGACGATTAGCGAACAGGGGCGCACCCCCGACATCGGCAGGGCCTCGGACAACTTCGCCCGCCTGATGGCGCACGTCGCCGACCTGTACTGCGCGGGCGGGTCCTCAAGCGTGTCTGCCTGCGAGGCGCACGAGCTGGCGACGTCGACGACCTACGCGCTGGGCATCGCGAACGCCGCGCCCGAAGAGGCCGCCTGCGTCCTCGACGTGGACGACCCCGTCGCACTCTGGCGCGAAGCCGTCCGAGGGCTGGAGGAGCGGACGGACAACGCGCTCGCCCTCTGGCGCGAGGCGGTGGCAACCATGCCGCCCATCCGCAACGTCGCCCTGAGGGACACGCTGGCAAGCCTGGGCGAGATGAAGCGGCGCTACGACGCATGCTTCGCCGCGCACGAGGTCCCCTGCGACATCGACTACCAGCTGAGCACGCCCGTAGACCCGAGACTCTTGGGGCTGGACTACGTGGAAGCATGGCTTACGCAGCTCCTCGCCGAGACGCGCTGGATCGCGCAGTTCGACCCGGACAGCTGCATCTCCGTGCTCGAGCGCGTCTGTCCCGACTACCGCGGCCTGCACGTGAACCTCTACGACCTGCTGCTCCCCCACGAGGACGAGCTCGCGCCTGCCAAAACGGGCTCGCACCCTTTCACGGCAAAGCCGACGCCGTGACACAGGTCGATGCTGCTTCCCGAGGACGGACGACGCGGCCTCGGGAAGCAGAACGCAAACAGCTGAGGGCGTGCCAAGGAAGGCTGAAAAAACAAATGAACCTCTCGGGCGCCTCTTCGGCATAAAATGCACCAAACGCCCGGCCTTGGCCGCGTATGCAGAAACGCTTCTATTCGCGACCTGGGGTTTTCTGGCGCAGGCAAGCGGAAGTGCCGGCTTTTGCCCCGAAAGGCGCCGCCCGAGGGCGCGTGCCGGGGCGAAATGATGCAAAAAACGCGAAGGCGGGCGAAAAATGCACCATCCGTTTTTTCGCGGCCTTCCGGGCGGGTCCGAAAACTGAATATTTCCGGGGCCTGGCTGCATAAAGCGAGCCGCCCCCCGAACGCCCGCGCTCCCTCGGCGCCCGCGCAAGGCCGGCGAAATCAACCAGCGCTTCTCGGAAGGCGGCCTTGCGCCAGTTTCGCTGTCCGAGCGCTATGCAATCTTGTCGCCGGCCATCGGACCTGGGCTTGAGGTGTAAACCTCGTCAACTTTGACATAGCAACCGCCCTTTGCGGCAATGGGCATCCCCATGCCCTCAAAAGCGGCGTTCACCCAAGCAGCCTGCTCTTCAAATTCGGGCCCCTCGTCAACATAGGTCGCGGTGCCGTAAATCTCGAAAGCGCCGCCCTCGCCCCACCAGATGACGCAGACCTTTGGGTTGTCCACCACGTTGGCCAGGGTCTTTTTGAAAAACTGGTCGGAAAGGTAGATGGTCTCGTCGTCGATGATCTTCTTCATTGCGACAATGCAGCAATTCGGCTGGCCGTCGGTGCGCGAGGTGGCGAAAACGACATCGCTCACCTGGTTGAACAGGTCCTGGGCCTCCTGAGGGATTTTTGCCATGTGATGCTCCTTGCTAGAGGGGTGACTGAACAGAAGAACGCCTATTGGCATGCTCCTTTCATGCATCTTATCAATAGCGTTGCTCCTGTTCAATAGAGCGGCGCTTCTGCCGATACGGGAAGCGCGGCAGCGTCCGCGTCGCAAGGAGGCGTCTGCGCGAGCGAGGCCAGGGGGGCCTCACGGCGCACTCGCCCGCCGCGACGCCTCCTATTCGCCTGCCGCCACCAGCTCGTGGTCCTCGATGCCGAAGGGGCGCACGTCGCGCAGGCGGTCCCACGCCGTCTGGAGCCCGGCGAAGGCGGCGGCCTCGGGGCTGCCGGCGGGCGCACCCAAGGACGCAGGCGCCTCAGGGGCGCAGGCCGCAGCGGCGTTCTCGGCCCACAGCGCGGCTTCGGAGAGCAGCGTGGCGTCGTTGGCAACGAAGGCGGCCATCGCTTCGATCATCTGCGGATAGAGCACCGAGGTCTTCGAGCGGCGAGCGCACACGGCGAACTCGTCCACCCAGTCAAGCATATGCCCGCGCACGAACGTCTCCTGGTCGCGCAGCGATTCCGCAAGCTCCTCCAGCCGGCCCTCGCGCAAACAGCGCAGCGAGCCTTCCGCCAAATGCGCCATGAAGCCGCACATGGTGGCAATGTGGTCGTCGGGGATGCGCATGAGACGCGCCAGCTCAAGACCATGGTCGCGGTAGATGCGGCGCACGACGATCGTGTTCTCTTGGAAGTCGGCCAGCTCATGGGTGAGGTAGGGCGACTCAATGGGCTGGCAGGGCAACGTCGCCGGGCCGATGAACAGGCGCGTGTACTCGTCGCGGGTCGCATCCAGCAGCACCTGCGCGTCCACGCATTCGCGCAAATGGCACAAAAAGCGACCGAGGCCCTGCAGGGAAAGGTTGTCGCCGGTGAATTCCTCCACCGCGTCATCCGTGTCGGCCGACAGCAGCACCGCCAGCATGGCCGCATCCGGCGTGCCGCCGAACAGCTTGTGGAACAGCGTGTACAGATAGGCGCGGGAAAGCAGCAACGCTTCCAAGTCGATAGACTCACGGCGCAGGTTGGCAGGGTCGGACATGGTAGGTTCCCTTCTCGTTTGACTCTCTCAGGCAGGGCGCTTTCCTTGGAAGAGGCGCCCTGCCCGTGCGGGTTTACAGCGTGACGGCCGCGAAGTCTTCCATCTGGGCGCCGCGAGTGGGCTCCCACAAAACGTTCGGAGTCGTGGTGGCGGCGGGCTCTGTGCACGGCAGCTCGCTCACGGCATCCGGATGAGCCGCGCGCAGCTCGTCCATCTCGCCGAACTCGATGGCACGCATGGGGCAGCTCGACACGCATACCGTGTCGTAGCCGGCCTCGCGCAGGGCGCGGCACGTGTCGCACTTCTGCACGATCTCGTCCTCCTCGATGAACTGCGGCGCACCGTAGGGGCAGCTTTTCACGCAGGTCTGACAGCCGATGCAGACGGCATCGTCGTGCTGCACCGTGCCGTCTTCGTCTTTGTACATGGCGCCGGTCGGGCAGTTCGCCACGCACGCCGGGCTCTCGCAATGGTTGCACGAGATGTTCAGGTGAAACATCGTGACGTCCGGGTACGTTCCGCACTCAAAGCTGTCCACGCGTCGCAGGCGTGGGCCCGCCACCTGGATGTTTCGACGATCCTTGCAGGCAACCTGGCAGGTACGGCATCCGATGCAGCTGGCCAGGTCAACATAAAATCCCAGGCTCATGATTTACGCCTCCTTTGTCTCTGTCGGCACCACATAAGCAGCCAAGCCGGCCTCATCCACGCCTGCCGCCAAAAACGGCCCACGCTCGAAGTCTTCCACAAGCGGCTCGCCGTCGTACTTCTCAATCTCGATAAGCAGGCTGTTGTAGCCGTTCAGATGCGGGAAGTAGTTGGACAGCGTGCTGTCGGAGAGCATCTGCTCGCTTCCGCCGCGGTCGATGATGTTGTCGGGGTCGCTCTCGTCGAACACCGAATGCGGCCCGTGCGGGATGCCGACCGTGCCCGGCATCATCGACTGCATGGGCTGGGCAATGCGCAGCATGCGGCCGAAGTCGTTGTAGCACATGACCGTGTCGCCAGCCTTGATGCCGCGCTCGTCGGCGTCCTGCACGCTCATGAACACCGGGTTGCGGAAGGCCTCCTGCGTCCAAATCATATTGTCGTAGCACGAATGCGCACGACGCAGGTAGTGCGGAGTGAACGCCTGCAGGGGGAACTTGCCTTTTTCCTTGGTTTCCCAATTCGCAAACGTTTCCTGGTAGCCGCGGCGCGGCACGAAGTAGTTCGCATAGGGCTTGATGGGCTCGGGATTCAAGCCCGTGCGATTCACGTTGTCGGCCTTGAACTGGCAGTAGATTTCCAACTTGCCGGAAACCGACGGGCGCGGCCAAGCCGTGTCGGCCACTGCCACCGACACGCCGTCCTCGCCGATGCCCAGCTTGTCGTCGCGATACCCCACGTAGTTGCGCTTGTCGTCTTCGGAGCGCGTGCACACATAGCAGCCTTGCGCCATGAAGTCGTCGAAGGCCACCTTGCCTTCTTGGGCAGGATAGTTCGCATGGTACTTCTCGTTGTCCGCATCGGTCCAGGTGATGACCGGCTCCCACTTCGACAGGTCGGGCGCCAGTTCGCGCATGCCCAAGAAGTAGCCGAGCCACTGGTCGTAGTTGCTCTTCGGGTAGGCGTCGTCGGGGTTCGCGCCCATGCGCTCGATGATCTCGCGGAACACCTGCTTCTCGTCGCGGGCCTCGTACAGCGGCTTGATGAGCGGCTTCCACGCCAAAAGCGCGTCTTTGCGCTGCTTCTGGCCGTTGCCGTCGCCAAACGGGCTCGGCCAGGCAAGCTCGCCCCAGCTCTCGTCGTCGTTGCCTTCCCAGTGGGTGATGACCGGCAGGAGTATGTCGGCGAACTGGGCCGTCAGAGACATTTTGATCTCGAAGGAGACGCACGTGTCGGCTTGGCGCATCACTTTGATGGCCGTGTTCAGGTCGCCGCGCGTCTGCATGAAGTTCGAATTGGTGGCGATCAGCAGGCGCGGGTTGACTTCCATCTCTTGCGCCTTGTGGTAGGTGGGCGTGTTGGCGCGCAGCTTCGTCGGGTCGTCCACCGCATCGGAAGAGCCCAGGTCGAAGGGGCCGTCGGACGTGGTGATGTACTTGCCGTCCAACATGCAGCGCCACCAAGCAGGGCCCTCGATGTTCTTGCCGGGGCCGGTGACCGCAGGCGAGGCCACCAGGTTGTCGACGTAGCCGTAGTCGCCGCCGGCATGTTGAATGAGACGGTAGCCCGAGTCGCCCGCGTCCCACGTGTAGATGGCCGCCGAGCCGTGGCCCGACTTGCCATAGTGGCCGCCCAGAGCCGACACGGTCATAAAGGCCTGGGGCAGGTTCTCGGCGCCCAGATAGCGCGACGAGGCATAGCTGTGCAAAAACGTGACGGCGTTGTTCTTGCCGGCCATCTCGGCATACCAGGTAATGTCCTCCACCGGCGTGCCGCAGATTTCGGTGGCCCATTCAGGCGTCTTCGGCGTGTCGTCGTAGGCGCCCAGCACGTAGTCGCGGAAGTTCTCGTCAAGCTTCGCGTCGTCCGGCATGGTCTCAGGCGTGAACCCTACCGTGTGCTCGTTCACGAAGTCCCAGTCGATGACGTCGCCGTTCTCTTCGTCAAGACGGATCATCTCGTAGACGACCGCCAGCAGAAACGCCGTGTCGGTGCCGGGACGCACGCGAATCCAGCGGGCGTCCAGCGACGAGGCCGACTCGTTGTAGTTCGGTCCCACGTACACGAACTGCGTGCCGGACTTCTTGGCGTTGTGCAGCCAATACATCGAAGAATGGTGGCACCAGGCGGGGTTGCAGCCGTACAGCACGATGGTGTCGGCGTTCGGCAGGTCGTACTTGTCGGGCGCCATCATGATGTCGGGGTGGTCGCCCCACGAATACATGCCCAAAGCCTCGGTCTGGAAGGCCCACGTGCCGAACGACTCAACCTCGGAATCGTAGATGGCGCCGCCGAGGACAGGGAACATCGCCGCGCCCGGCACCCAACGCCATGCGTTGCAGATAACGCCCTTCTCGCCGTATTCCGCGTACACGCGCTTCATCTCGTCGGTCACGTAGGTCAGCGCCTCGTCCCAGCTGATGCGTTCCCACTCGTCCTTGCCGCGCAGCTCGCCGTGGGCGTTCTCGCCGCCGCCGGGCTGCCAGTTCTTGCGCTTCATGGGGTATTTGATGCGGTCGGCGTTGTACACCTGCTGACGCAGGGAATGGCCGCGAAGGCAGCTGCGCTGTTGGGGGCAGTCGAAGCTGTCGTCATGCGAGTCGTCGGTCTTCTGGCGGATGACCACGCCGTCCACGACGTATCCCATGTTCAGGCACATCTGGTTGCAGTTCTGGTGGCAGTGGATGGGCAGCCACTCGCCCTGCCCGTCAATGATGGCGGTGTCGGACGCAACCTCGTGCGCAGTCGTTCCCGCGCCCTTGCCCTCGCCCTCGGCCGTGGTGGCCTTGTCGGCCGTTTCCCCGGGCGCACACCCGGCGGCCCCCACGGCGGCGGTGGCGGCCACGGCGGCGGCGCTCGCCTTCAAGAAATCGCGACGCTTCAAGCTCTTGTCTAACAGAGACATGAACATCACCCTCCTTCTCTTCCTGTCATTTCTCGACATTCCGCATCATACGAAGGGTGACGAACATGCGGGCATACCTATAATGTAATCTTGCATATGCCCGAAAAGCATGAACGAAAGGACGCAGAAGCGGAAACGCAAGAACCTGTGCGGGTTTGTGCGGGCTTGCGGCGGCGCGAGCTGCCGCCCGCCATCCGCGGTGCAACGGACGACAAGACAAGCTGTCCTTAATTCGGGACATTTGTGCAACCGGGCCTGCGGGACGAAGAGGGGGAATCCATGGAACTGAGAACGCTGCGCTACTTCATCGCCGTGGTGCAGGAAGGCTCCATCACGGCGGCCGCCAAGTCGCTCCACGTCACGCAGCCCACCCTGTCGCGCCAGCTGGCCGCGCTGGAAGACGAGCTAGGGCACGCGCTCTACCAGCGCAGCCGCGGCGGCATCGAGCTGACGGAGCAAGGCGTCATCCTGCGCCGCTACGCCGAATCCATCTTGGCTCTGGCCGACAGGGTTGAGGAGGAAATCGCCCTTCCTACCCGCTCCCTTTCAGGCAAGGTGCACATCGCCGTGGGCGAGACACGCGCCGTGGAGCTGCTGGCCGAGGCCATGCGCCGCACGCAAGCCGCCTATCCGGACATCCAGTTCGAAATCTACAGCGGCAACTCGTCCGACCTTATGGACAACTTCGTGCGCGGCTTCTACGACTTCTTCCAAGAATGCGAGATCAGAAGCCACGTGGACATGAACGTCATGGTGCTTCCCCACAAAGACGTGTGGGGCGTCCTCACGCGGCGCGACAACCCGCTTGCGCAATTGCCCTGCGTCACCCCGTCCGACCTGGTAGGCCAGCCGCTCATCAGCTCGCGCCAGGGCGCGAAGACCGCGCTCGGGCAATGGCTGGGAGAGTTGGCCGGCCAGATGGACGTTCGCGCCGTCTACAACCTGCCGCACAACGCCAAGTTCCTTGTGCGCGAGGGCGTGGGCAGCGCGTTGACCTACCAGGGCCTGTTCGAGACCAACGAGCTGACCGACTTCGCCTTCGTGCCGCTGTCCCCCACGCTGGCGTCCACCCAAGGCCTCATCTGGCGCAAGACCCTGCCCACCCGCCAAGCGCAGGCGTTTCTCGATGCCCTGCGCGAGGTATGCGCCGAAGCGGAGGCCTGGACAAGCGCCGAATGAAAGCGTTCTGCCCCCGGCACGCAACGTTTCTTGCAGGTTCTTGACGTCCCTGAAAAACCGACCTGGCAAGCAATAGGGACTTTTAAGACAGATTTCATGTGCCAGCCTTCTGAAAGACACATATATAATGCATTATGAGACTTTCTGCGAGATATATGAGCGGGAGGGGGCTGCCGTATATGGAAAAGAAAGCGAAGATCTCCGGCGTCGGCTTCAAGCTGATCTGCTCCGTCATGCTCATCGTGCTTCCATTGCTCGTCATGCTCATCCTGCTGGTCCAGCAGGAGGTCTTGAGCCTTTCCAAGGAGAAGCTGGCCCTGCAGTCCCAAAGCGGCGCGGAAGCGGTTGGCGTATGGGCGGACCAGATCCTCGACGAGCTCGACATCTACAAGGACGTGATCGAGCAGGTGGGGGCAGACGACCCCGAGGCCTTCGAGCTGATGGGGACCTCCTACCCCGGCCACGAGGCCTACCCCTACGGCCTGTACTGGGGAGACAAGGAGGGGAACTACTTCGACTCGTCCGGATGGGTCCCGGACGAGGACTACGTCCCGGCCCAGCGGAACTGGTACCGGGAGGGCCTGGCCCGGGACCGCTTCGGCTTCGGGGAGCCCTACGTCGACGCGATGACGGGAGAGGTGTGCGTCAGCGCCTCCGCGCGGGTCGGCAACGGCCCGGCGGAGAGCGTGGTCGCGGCGGACGTCTACCTGGACTACGCCTCGAAAGTGGTCGCCGACGTCACGGAGGACAACATCGACTACGCCTTCTTCGTCACCGGCAAAAGCCGGGTCGTCCTGGCCGATTCCAACAACTCCATGGTGGGCCGTCCGCTGAACAGCGCCGAGAACATCCTGCTGTACCGGAACGTGGACCGTCTGATCGCCCAGGACCAGACCGGCCAGCACGAAATCCAGGGAGAGAACGGCGGCTACATCGCCAACATCATCCACATCGAGGCGGTGGACTGGTATTTCGTCACCTGCATGGGCAGCGGCGAGGCCCTGCAGAACCTGGGCCAGATCATGACCGTCATGGCGGCGGCGTCCCTGGCGGCCTGCCTGCTCCTGGTGCTGGTCACCTTCCGCTCGGCCAAGCAGATCGCCCTTATGGGCATCCGGGAAAGAACCGACAATCTCACCGGCCTGCTCAACCGGTCCGGATTTCATAAGGCGGTGAAGCAGGCCGTAACCTGGCACCCCGGACAGGGCGTGCTGATCATCATGGATATGGACAACTTCAAGCAGATCAACGACAAGTTCGGCCACCCGGAGGGAGACGTGGCCCTGAGAAGCTTCGCCCGGCAGCTGGACGACTTCTTCAACCGCAGCGGCGACATCACGGCCCGGCTCGGCGGGGATGAGTTTGCCGTCTTCGTAGGCCGTCCCCTCACCGACGCCGCGGCGGAAGGCATGCTGCGCAAGTTCATCGCCCGGGTGCGGGAGACCTTTGAGACGGAGTACCCCGGAGAGGGGCTGTCCGTCAGCGCAGGCGCGTCCTTCGTCCCAGAGAACCCGGAAAAAGCCCTAAACGACGACCTGTACCGGCAAACGGACGCCGCCCTGTACGAGGCCAAGCGGAGCGGGAAGGACGGCTTCGTGTTCGCCGACAGGATGTCGTAGGGGGAAGGTTCGCCCAGGGACGCTGGTTCATCAGCGCCTCCCTGGGCGGTTGTCGGCCTCATGCTCGGCGCATGCCCCTGTCCAACGGTGTTCACGGGGATCCGATGGCATTGGATTACGATTTTGACCTGGGTCTTTACTCCCATTCGATCGTCGCAACGTTTGATTTCCGTGCTATGCGCATTGCCTCGTCCGTCTCGTATCGCTCATTCCTATATGTGTTCAGATTGAGTTCACGCTCGTAAGCACGCCAAAGATTTGGTCCTATCAGTAAATCTACCGCTGCGTCCTCGCCTTCGCAAAGCTTCTCGCCGCCATATTCGAAGCTGCGTCTTCACCTTCCCCATATTCGGCACTGGTACAATGGACGGGAACACAAGGAATGGAGAGCGGATGCAGCAGCCCATCGACGTCAACGACCCGCAGGTGTTCGCCACGATCAAGGAAAACCAGTACTTCGACCGGAAGAGCGCACGCAAGGACACCGACGAGATCGCGAAGCACATCATCGCCTTCGCCAATTTCGCGGGCGGCAAGCTCGTCATCGGCATCGAGGATGACGGCGAGATCACCGGTTTCAAGCGTGAAAAGGCGCACGACATCGAGGACTTCAAGCAGGCGGCGATCGTTTGCTGCGACCCCGTTCCTAAGGTGGAGATGATTGAAGTTCCTGCGAGCAATTCCAAAGGCGAGGACGATTCGATACTCGTCATCGAAATCGGTGCGTCGGCCGAGCGCGTCATCACCAGACGCAGGGACAAGGCCGTGTTCCTGCGCCAGAAGGACAAGAGCATAATCCTCGACCGTGAACAGGTGCTGGCACTCGAATACGATAAGAACCAGCGTCGCTACGAGGACGAAGTTGACGACCGCTCCTCCATCGAAGACATTGACCTGGAGGTGATGGCGAGGTACAAGGCTGCGATAGGCACTGATTCCTCAGACGAACAGGTGCTCCGAAGCCGGGGGTTCATGAGAGACGGACACCTGACCAATGCTGGCATCCTTTTGTTCGCCGAGTATCCGCCGAAGTTCATGCCGTGGGCCCGCGTGCGAGTGCTGCGCTACGACGGCGTTAAGCGCGAGACCGGGCGCAGACTAAACATCGTGAAGGACCGCACATTCGACGGCCCGATACCGAAGGTGGTAGACGGCGCCAAGGCTATGATCTCCGAGCAGCTGCGCGACTTCCAGTTCCTCGGCGAAGACGGCCTGTTCAAGAAAGTCCCCGAATACCCCGAGTTCAGCTGGTTCGAAGGGATGATCAACGCGATAACGCACCGCAATTACGGATACAGCGGTGACTACATCCGCATATCCATCTTCGACGACCGCATGGAAATACAGAGTCCCGGCAAGCTTCCCAACCTGGTGACAGTGGAGAACATGCGACATACACGCTGGTCGAGAAACCCCGTCATCGCCCGTACGCTCATCGAGTTTGGCTGGGTGCGCGAGCTGAACGAGGGCGTCGGCCGTATTTACGACGAGATGCGCGACTTGTTTCTGGATCCGCCGGAATTCACGGAGCCAAACAACGCATCAGTCATGCTCACCTTGAAGAACAGCATAGAAACGCGCTCAAAGCGGCAAAAAGAAAACCTGAGGGATCGTGTGAGCAATGACCTCTACGGGACACTCAGCGAGTATGAGCGCGAGGCGCTGCAGTACGTTTTTGGCAGGGGCCGCGCCAACGTGGCCGGTTTGGCGAACCACATGGGGCGCAGCGTGAAAGTGGCACGCAAAACGCTCAAGTCGCTGGTGGACAAGGGTCTGCTTGTTTGGCACGGTACGAGCACCAACGACCCGTCACAGTACTACACCCTCCGGTAGGTCAGAGTAGGTTAGAGTAGGCAGAGTAAAACGACGCAACAAGCTGCTGCCGCTTCGCTTCCGCAGATGGGAACTCTAACCTGCGGGCAGATCAGGTTAGAGTAGGTCAGAGCAAGGTTGGACAGCGGGCAAGCAACGACGTATCCAGTGTGGGAGTTTCCGAGGCTTAGAGCCGAGGAGACGAAGGTGACGCATTTTCGACGGCTCGTGCGCGGCAGCCGATACTGTAAAACCGAGTGGCAGACCACACAAAAACGGTCTTGGAACCCCTTAAAATCGCAGTATCGCCAAAAAACTTACTCCCTACCGTTTTCCTGGGGAAACGCAGTTTTCAGACCCCCGAAAAGGGGGTGAGTTCAAAGTGATACTGTTTCGTGAACTCAGTCGTTTTCACAATCCCAATTGATGGTTTCTGGTGGCTTTACCGAGCCACGGAGCGCACCGCTTTTCCCTGTCGCACGTCGCCTATTTCAGAATTAGCAATCTAGAGGGGAAAAGCAGTGCTCCAGATATCTTACCTGGGAGAACGTAGGCCCTTTGGGGTTCCAAAGGACCTACTCAAAATGACATATTTTACCGGTGGCTTGCAGATTTCAGTCACCTTCGCGAACGAGAAAAGCCGACGTCTCGGGAGTAAACCGGATGAGAAGCTCGCAAGCGAGCGTTCGCCTATTCCCATTCGATCGTCGCGGGGGGTTTGCTTGTTATGTCGTAGACCACGCGGTTCACGCCGGGGACCTCGGCGACGATGCGGCTGCTGATTCGCGCCAGGACGTCGTAGGGCAGGCGTGCCCAGTCGGCGGTCATGGCGTCGCTGCTTTCCACGGCCCGCAGGATCACCGGACGCGCGTAGGTGCGCTCGTCGCCCATGACGCCCACGCTGCGAATGTCGGGCAGCACGGCGAAGTACTGCCACACGGCGTGCGGGCCGTTGCGCTCGCCAGTTTCTTCGAACAAACGTTCGTTATATACGTCCAGCTCTTCGCGCACGATGGCGTCGGCGTCCTTCAGGATGCCGAGCTTCTC
The DNA here is from genome assembly GCF_011039175.1 of Slackia sp. ZJ119. Lineage (GTDB taxonomy): Bacteria > Actinomycetota > Coriobacteriia > Coriobacteriales > Eggerthellaceae > Xiamenia. Next base: position 386,813 of record NZ_JAAKEN010000001.1, on the reverse strand, counting down.
GGCGGTCACGTCGCCGATGATGCGGATGGCAAGCCCGGGTCCCGGGAACGGCTGCCGATGCACGATGGGGTCCGGCAGCCCGAGCGCCGTGCCGAGCGCCCGCACCTCGTCTTTGAAGAAGTGGTCGAGCGGCTCGATGAGGTCGAACGACACCCCGTCCGGGAACGGTATCAGGTTGTGATGGCTCTTGATGGTCGACGCCTTCCCACCGGTCTTGCGCACGCCCGATTCGATGATGTCGGGATAGATGGTCCCCTGCGCCAAAAACTTCACGCCGTCAAGCTGCTCGGCGACGGCAAAGAACTCTTTCCAGAACTGCTCGCCGATGATGCGGCGCTTTTCCTCCGGGTCCGTCACGCCCGCCAGCAGCTCCAGATAGCGCTGCTCGGCGTGCACGTGGACGAAATCGACGTCGAACTGCTTCGAGAACACCGCCTCGACCTGCTCGGGCTCGTCCTTGCGAAGCAGCCCGTGGTTCACAAAAACGCAGGTCAGCTGCTTGCCGATGGCCCGTGCGCACAGAGCGGCCACCACGCTTGAGTCCACGCCGCCCGAAAGGCCCAAAATGACGCGGTCGCTTCCCGCTTGGCTGCGGATGGCTTCCACGGCGTCGTCGATGATGCCGTCCATCGTCCACGTGCGCTCAAGGCCGCACACGCCGAACAGGAAGTTCGACAGCATCGCGTTGCCGAACGGCGTGTGGCGCACCTCGGGATGGAACTGCGTGGCGAACAGGCGCCGCTCGGGGCATTCCATGGCCGCCACGGGACACGTCTCGGTGGCCGCCGTCACCACGAACCCGTCGGGCACGCGGCGCACGGCGTCGCGGTGGCTCATCCACACGGTCTGCTGACCGGGGGTTGCGTCGAGCAGGCGCGACTCCCCCATGCGCGTGAGCTGCGCCGGGCCGTACTCGCCCGCCTCCGTGTGCCCCACCTCGCCGCCGAGCGCAACCGCCATGATCTGCTGCCCATAGCAAAAGCCCAGCACCGGAATGCCCAGTTCGAAGATGGCCGGATCGACCGTTGGCGCGTCGTCGGCGTACACGCTTGCCGGGCCGCCGGACAGGATGATCGCCGCAGGCGCCGTCTGCGCAAGCTCGGCCGCCGTCACGTCGCACGGCACGATCTCCGAATACACGTGCAGATCGCGCACGCGTCGCGCGATAAGCTGGCCGTACTGGGCGCCGAAATCCAACACGACGACTTTCTGATCAGGGGTGACTTCAGGCACGGCAATCTCCTTAGGATGCAGGGCAAACACGGACACGGCAGGCGCAGGCGCATCGGGCGCACATCCGCCGACAAAAACCAGCGCACTATTATATCCCTCGCGAAGAACGCGTCCGAAAACAGCCACAAGATGTAACGCCGTCTTAAAACGAAGGCGCCCGCCGAAAGTTTTGCCCCGACGGGCGCCTTGCCTGTTTCGTTGTGCGCGTGCACAAAACCCGGCGTCCCTCATCGGCGCCGCCGGGTGTTGTACGCGCCGCCGGGTGCTGCACGCGCGGGGTGCTGCACGCGGGCCGCCGAGTGTGCGCGGGTGCAAGGTCAGGCGCCCTCGCGGTTCACGCCGCACTCCGCCGCGCCCCTTCGCCGGCGCCGGGCTTTGCCGCTACCGGCGCTTCGTGTACTTCCCCGAGCCGTCGACCCAGTACTTCCCGATCCATTGGTTCGTGACCATCACGCCCGACTTCTGCAGGTAATAGTCGCCGACCCACCGGCCCGACGCCATGGCGCCCGACCCGTTGAAGTAGTACCACGCTTTCCCGATCTGCTTCCAGCCGGTGGTCATCGCGCCACTGCTCTTCAGGTAGTACCACGTTTTGCCAAGCTTCAGCCAGCCGGTCTGCATGTAGCCGGACTTGTCGAAGTGATACCATGCGCCGCCGACCTTGTGCCAGGCGTTTCTCGGATACGACCCGTCGGCCTTCTGATACCAGTACTTGCCGCCCGACTTCTTCCACGAGCCGGAAGCGGCCTTCGCCTTGATGGTGAACTTCACGCCCGTCTTGAACGCCAGCGTGTAGTTCTGCGGCACAGCCAGCTTCCCGCGAACGATGTTGTACGAGCCTGCCTTCTCGCCCGCCTGGCGGGACAACGCGCCGGTCAGCCTGTCGCGGCCGACCAAGCCGGCGGCCCGGTACTTCAGCACCGGGTCCTTTGCGCCCTGCACCTTCGACTGGCCGGACACCGGCGTCACGGTCACCGTGCGCCGCGCGATGGAAAACCCGCCCTTCGACGCCTGCGTGCTGCTCAGCCGATAGTTCGCCGCCGCCTTGCCGGTCAGGCGGATGTTGCGGGCGATGATCGTGCGCACGCCGGCTTGGGCGCTGTCGTACTCGTAGCTGCCCGCCACCGCCGCAACCGTGCGCTGATCAGCGGAAAGCACGCCGGAAAGCGCGATGGACAGCCGGTTGGACCCGTTCACGGCCTTCGTGGCGTCGTAGGTCTTCGACGCGCTGCCGACGATGCTTGCGGTCACCGTCTTGGGCGCCACCGTCACGCGGGCGCGGCGCGTGGTCGCCTTCTGGCCTGCAAGCGAAAACTCACAATAGTAATAGGTAGTGCCTGCGGCTTGGGCGGCCGGCGTGCGATACGTCGTCGCCGTGGCGCCGACGATTTTCGTCCCCACCGCCGTCGGAGAAGACGCGCGGAACCACTGGCAGGTCGCGCCGCTCTTGTTTGCCGAGGCGGAAAGCGAAACCGGCGTGCCGTACGTCGTCTGCGCCTGCGCGGCCGGCTCGGTCGCCACGGCAAGCTTTGTTTGGACGTCTGCCGCAGGCGGCACGAAATCGGCGGTCGCCAGATTCAAGACGCTTCCCGCCCCGGTGCCGTAGAGCGCCTTCTGCTCGGGATCGTACACGTACACCAGCTGGCCGGACGTGCGAGAAAACGCATAGCCGCGGCTGATCGAGCCTTCCTTCGCCCCGTTCAAAAACACGCCGGACGACAAGGCCGCTCCCGCCTGGCCGCCGTCGGTGTTCGTGAGGTCGACCAGATAGTTCGCCGTCTTCCCGCTGCTTGACCGCAACGTCAAAACGTTCCACATATGAGGCTCGCCCACCGCCTGCGACCAGGAGTTTTTCAGTTCGCCGGAAACCGTGTAGCAGGCGCTTGCCGCATCGGAGAAGCGGGTCAGGTCGCACAGGTACTGCAGCGCCTTCGCATAGCCCTCGCACACCACGTTCGTGGACGAGTTGCCGTCGAACACGTTGATGATCTGCCACGGGTCGCCGTACGCCACGCTCGAGCTCGTGGCTGACCGGTCGTAGGAAACCGCGTTGCACACCCAGTCCCGATACGCCTCGATCTTCTTGGCGTCGGTCAGCCCGCTGGCGCTGTTCACGACGTTTTGCGCAGCCTGGGCCGTTTTGGCCGCCGCGCGAGCCTTGGTCGCGTTCACCGTCAGAGGATACCCGCCCTGCGTGGTCGCGCCCGCAGCGGCGTAATCCTGCGAGACGATGAACTCGAAGCGCGGCGTGTGGTACAAAGACCCCGTATTGTTTATCATGCCGGTCATAATTCCTTCGACCTTGTCGAACCAATACAGGTCGTAGGGGCAGTCGGCCAGAAGCGCATAGAACACCGCGCCGAAAAGCTCGTTGAGCTCGGCTTCGCTCCACTCGGACCGCGGTTTTTCAAGCTCGCCTTCGCGGCCTTGCAGCGGCACCTCGATGACGGCGTTTGACTGTTCGCCCGACGCGATGCGCCGAATGCCCGCCTTGATCTCGTCGTAGAAGATGCGGCCGAGGCCCGTGAAGCGCGTCTCCCCGAACGAGCCGTACAGCGTCGGCGCGTCGGCGCCCGCCTCGGCGTACAACGTGCGCTCGACGTGTTGCGCGAACAGCTCGTCAGAATCTGGAACCGTGCCTGGTTCTGGAACGAACGCTTTGAGCGGCGCTTGCTCTTCCGCGGTTGCAGCAGCAGCGGCCGTCGTAGCGGTGGTGGCTGCAGTCGCAGCGGAAGCCGAAGCTGCAGTCGCGGCGGTGGCCGTGGCAGCGGGGTCGGCCGTGGTGGCGGTGGTGGCCATGGCAGCAGACTCGGCCGCGGTAGCAGCGGAAGCCGTGACGGCGGGGTCGGCCGCGGTCGCGGTGGATTCCGTGGCCGCAGCTTCCGCCGGCGGCGGCGCAGATGCCGCCTCGTCGCCGTTCGCGTCCGCAAAGGCCGGCGCCGGCACCATCGAAACCGTCAGCACCGCCGCCATCAGCGACGACACGGCGCGACCAAAGCGTGGTTTGCCCATGATGTTCCCCTGTCTCTTCAATTCGCCTCATCGCCATACTACCACGCCGGGCAGAGCGAATCCACACAGGTGCACAGGTGCAGCCGTTTCTCGTGGTGAGGCGGCCAATCAGAGCGCGACGGAGAGCTGACAGAGGGACGGGGTATTCGTCAGCTCGGCGAGCCGAGCTGACGAATACCCCGTCCCTCTGTCAGCTCCAGAAGCGGCAAGGCCGCGCGGGTGCGCGGCCTTGCTTGCGGGCCTTCGGAGAGGCCCCTCTATCGTTGGTTCAGGCGTCCGCTAGCGGACCCAGCGACCGGAGGCGTCGACGTAGTAGCCGCCGACCCACCTGCCCGCGGCCATGGCGCCGGAGCCGGGGTTGAGGTAGTACCAGGAGTTCGCCGAGGTCGGCACGCCCGTCGAGGCGTCGACGCGCTGCCAGCCCTCGAGCATGGCGCCGAACGTGCCGTCGTGCGCGGCGTTCAGGAGGTACCACTTGCCGCCAAGCTTCTGCCAGCCCGAGCGCATCGCGCCGGAGCCGCTCATGTAGTACCACTCGCCGCCGACCTTCTTCCAGCCGGTGGCCATGGAGCCCTCCGTGCCCTCGCCGGCGCCGTTGAGGTAGTACCACGTCCCGCCGTCCTTCTTCCAGCCCGTGTCCATCCTGCCGGACTTCCCGAGGTGGTACCACTCGCCGCCTACCTGCTGCCAGCCCGTGGCCATCTTGCCCGTGTCCTCGAGGTAGTACCAGTCGCCGTCCACTTCTTTCCAGCCGGTGTCCATCTTGCCGGACTCTTCCAAGTAGTACCACTCGCCCTCGACCTGGGCCCAGCCGGTCTGCATGGCCTCCTGCTCGAAGTAGTACCACTCGCCGTCCACTTCCTTCCAGCCTTGGTCGACCGGCTCGCCGGCGTCGACGTAGCCCCACTCGCCGTCTTCGGACTCCACCCAGCCCGAGCCCCCCTCGGGGACGGCGGGAGCGAGCTTGGGCGTCTCTTCGGACTGCACGTAGCCGCACGCCGCGCAGGAGCGCTCGCGCAAGCCCGCGGCCTCCGTCGTGGCCTCCTTGGCCGTCTTCCACTCGCCGTACGCGTGGGCGGCACGCTCGAGCTCGGCGCCGCAGCCCTCGCAGACCTTCCAGTGGTCGTTGGCGTCGGACTGCCAGGCCTCGGAGGGCTTGTGCCCCAAGGCCGGCAGCTCTTCGGTCTCGACGGCGCCGCAGACGTCGCAGGAGCGGGCCTTCTCGCCGGGCTCAAGCTCGGTGGCCTCCTTGGTCGTCTCCCACTCGCCGAAGGAGTGGGCGGCCTTCTCCAGCTCGGCGCCGCAGCCCTCGCAGACCTTCCAGTGGTCGTTGGCGTCGGACTTCCAGGCCTCGGAGGGAGCGTGGCCGAGCGCCGGCGTCTCCTGGGCCTCCTTCGCGCCGCAGACGGAGCAGGAGCGCTCCTGGGACCCGGGCTCGGCCTCGGTGGCCTCCTTGGTCGTCTTCCACTCGCCGTAGGTATGGTCGCCGGTGGCGGGGATGGTGTGGCCGTAAGTCACAACCCGGCCGCACGTGTTGCAAGTAGTGGTGCCCGTAGAGCCGGAAGCGCCACAGGTCGCGGAATACGAGCCTGCGGTCGTCGTCTGCGTATTGTAGTGCTCGCATTTGACGTAAAGGCCTGTCGCATTCGGAGCGTATACGACCCCGTTGGTGTAAGCGTTCGGATCGCGATCGAAAGCGCCACCGGTGATGGAGTACGTAGCTTCCGTAAAATGGGGATAATCCGCCTCCTTGATAAGCTGGCTCAGGCCGATGAGACCCTTATATTCACCGCCGTTGATTTTGATGTCCGCAACAGGCTTCGGATCTTCCGGCTTTACGGAGTTGTCCGTAGACACCACGGCGAAGCCCAGACCAGTAGAACCGTTGCCGCTTTGCGAAAAGCCGGCGTCATCGACCTCCCTGGTCACCTCAATGTCGCAGTCGGTAAGGGTCATGTTCGTGTATTTGCCCTCGATACCAGTAGGACCGGTGACGGTACAGCCCTCCAGATTGATGGTATTTAAATTATCCTCAGTGCCTGATATGTACATCGCGCAGGCATTGGACACCTTATCTTCGATCGCAACGATTTCACTTTTGGTCGCATTCAGATTGAAGCCGCCAGTTTCACCGTTGTGATAGATAGCCCAGTAATCGCCTTTTACGGTGCAATTCGATAACTCGAAAGAGCTATCGACTCCAAAATCATAGATGCCGCCCGCCTCATCATTTGCAGTAACGGTACAGCCTTTCAGCGTGATAAGCCCCCCATCTCCAGCATTATCGATGCCCCTCCCATTTACGCCCGTCGAAGTAATGGTGCAGCCTTCCAGCGTGAGATCGCCACCTTGTTTCCTATAGACACCACGTTTTTCTGGCTTCGCAGTGATAGTGACCTTCCTCAGTGTTAGATCTGCAGTCTTATTAACCCAGACAGTGCTAACAATTCCTCCCTCCAAGAAACCGTTCTTCACAGTAACCGTAATACCCACGTCGATAATGGCAAGGGCACTTTGGGCTTTTTTATCGCCACCGACATTGGTAATTTTTTTACCGCCAAGATCGAGCGTAATGCTCTTTCTGATAAAAGTGTTTCCTGTCGTTTCCACATCCTTCAGCAGCGTTACAGTGTCACCATCTTTAGCTGCAGCGAGGGCTTTTTTAAGAGTTGCGTAGTCTTTACCGTTACAAGAGGCTTCATACTGAGTGCTCGCAGCCTCCGAATCATCTAGCGCAGCCACACCGCCTTCACTTGAAGAACCCCCCCCCCGGAGCGGCAAATACCACCGAGGGACAAAGCGAGAAGGACATGACAAGCGCCAAAAGGCTTGCCATAATGCGTTTCATCATGCGGAAGGACCTCCAAAAGACACAAATATTCTGCAAATCTCCACTTATAGATTGTAGCGGTCGCCACATTTGGGAAGGTCGCTGGCTGCTGCCAGTTATTACAGAAAACGGACCATTCGTGACACGCCTTGGCGGCACGCGTGCTTTATTGTCCCTTTACGGTACATGACAAAAGAAGGCGCAAGAGGCCTCGGAAGAGGCCGGACGCTCAACGCATACCTTGTCGCCGGCTTCACCTGGTTACGACCGCCTTGGCACGACGCCCCGGCAAGGCCAGGGGACACCGACCGCGGTTCTCGCCGCGCGAGGGGCGGCAAATGTCCGATTATGCATTTTGAGCGGACATCCATTCACGCTTTCGCTGCAAAAGGCCCGGTCAATGTCCGCTCCGATGCAAGCGTCGAGAAAATGTCCTCTTGCTTTTTCGTTAGCGTTTTCTTGAGGCATTCGACCGCGTCTCTGACCTGGCCTTTTTCGAAGCACATTCTGGGAAGGGCGGACAGGAGGGCCTCGGGCGGGGCAAATACGGCCGATTCCGCCCTGCATAAGCGGACATTCGCTGGACCTTTGCACGCCGGCCAGAGCCGCGGGACGACGATCGCGCCGACGGGACGTCGATGTGCGCCTGCACGCAAAACAGGCGCGGGCAGGCTGCACGACCGCACCCCTATCTGCGGTTTTGTTTCCCTAAAGAAACGCTGATCAAAGCCGACGTGCGGCACGAAGAGCTGCCGTCCTTGCGAAGGGCGCTTGCTTATGTGAAGAATATGTGTGTTGGAGATTCTTCCTACTGAATCAGCACTGTTCCGCATCTTTTTGGCGCAAAAACCGACTTTCGGGGGCCAAAACGCGCCTTCCGAGCCCCCTTTTCGATGCAGTCCACCCTTTTTTCGCATGAAATAACCGCATATTTACCTCATTTTTGATTATCTCCGACTGAGGATAATAGCAAATTGATGCTTGAACCCCCGGAAGCTTCCCGAAATATCTCCACTACACAATTTCCACATATCAGCATCAGAAGCGTTACTGCGAGAAAGGAATGCCTATGCCTGCTCGACAACTAAAACTGGCCCTCGCTTGAACGAGTTGTATCGAGACGAGCTTATGCAGAACTGGGAGCTCGCCCGCGAGAACCGCGAACTCATTCGCATCCGTCCGCTTTAGGAGACAAGCATGGAAGCGCAGCATTTTTCGACTGCTGCGCAGGCGGTCGCCAGGCCGAGCAAGACGGTGTATGCATATTTTTCCGGCGGAAGGATCACGTGCGCGGACATGATGCCGCCCATCGCAGCCGACTCCCCGGAAGCGCTCAGCCAGGCTTAATCTTTGAGTCCTGCGCAGGCGATTCCAAGCCCTGCCGACAAGGACGTTCGGCCTGCAGCAGGCGGTTCCGCCGCGGCGGCACAGCCGAGGTCAAGCCAAAGGAGGCCTGAGACCTTGGCTCAGGCCGACGACGCGTCGAGGCGAAGCCGTTGCGGCGGAAGCGCCGTCCAGCGACCCCGGACGACGACCTCCGAAAGAAGCCGAAGTCAAGCCAAAGGAGGCCCGACCGATTAGTTCGGGGCAGCGGAGCCCCGTCGGCGACAACATTCGGCCTTTCAGCAGGCGGCCACGCCGGTGGGACGGAGCTTTGGTCCCAGCCAAAGGAGCGCCGAGACCTTGGCTCGGCGCGACGACGCGTCAAAGCGGAGTTCCGCCGGCGTGGCCGCCGTCCCACGGCTTGCAGCCTTCCCCGCCGCGGCGAAAGCGCCGTCCCATGACCTGCGACGACGACTACCGCATGCTTTCTCGACCCTCCGCCAGGTGACAGGCGGGACGGGGTTTCTGTCATACCGACAAGCCGGCATGACAGCAAACCCCGTCCCGCTGTCACCTTCTGGCTGCCCCTTGCGACAAACGACCCCGGACGACGGCCTCCCTTAAAACCCAAACATCGCAGTAGTCAAATAACGCTCGCCCGTGTCGGGCAGGATGACGACGATGTTCTTGCCGGCGTTTTCGGGGCGTTCGGCCAGCTGGCGGGCGGCGGCCACGGCGGCGCCGGACGAAATGCCGACGAGCAGGCCGTCGCGAGCGGCCAGTTCGCGCCCCGTTTCGAACGCCTCTTCGCCGTCGATGGCGATGACCTCGTCAAACACGTCAGTGTCGAGCGTTTCCGGCACGAAGCCCGCGCCGATGCCTTGGATCTTGTGCGGCCCGGCGTGCCCCTCGGACAGCACCGGCGACGCGGACGGCTCCACGGCCACCACGCGCACGTTAGGGTTTTTCGACTTCAAGAACTTCCCCGTGCCCGTCAGCGTGCCGCCCGTACCCACGCCGGCCACGAAGACGTCGACCGCACCGTCGGTGTCTTCCCAGATCTCAGGCCCTGTCGTCGCGAAATGCACGGCCGGGTTCGCCGGGTTCGTGAACTGCGACGGAATGAACGCGTTCGGCGTCTCGGCGGCCAGCTGGTCGGCCTTTGCGATGGCGCCCTTCATGCCCTCGGCGCCCGGCGTCAGCACCAGTTCGGCCCCATAGGCACGCATGAGGTTGCGCCGCTCGATCGACATGGTGTCCGGCATGACGATGACGATGCGGTTTCCCCGCGCGGCCGCGATGGCGCACAGGGCGATGCCGGTGTTTCCCGAGGTCGGCTCGATGATGACCGTGTCGTCGTCTATGTCGCCCCGCTCGACGGCCGCTTCCACCATGGCCTTCGCGATGCGGTCCTTCACCGATCCGGCCGGGTTGAAGTATTCCACCTTCCCGATGAGGCGAGCGGCAAGCCCGTGGTTCTTCTCGTAGTTCGTCAGCTCGACGAGCGGCGTGCGGCCGACCAGGTCGATGACGTTGGCATGTACGTTCATGGGCACTCCTTCATGCGGATCGAACGCGCGGTTTCTGCGCTTGTTAAATCCTAGCTACTAAATATGATTTGTCAAGGACGCCGGAAAAGCCGTCCGGGAAAGGGCCGGGGTGCGAAGCGAACGCGGGCGAACCGTGGCGGGCGCCGGGCGGCGCTTTCCCAGCTTTTGCAGGGCATCCCTGGTCGTGCTACAATATCACACCCTCTTTTTCAGTCCCGCGCGAAAGGTGTTTCATGAGCCACTCTTCCGAAGGCCTGTCCGCCGCCGAGATCGCCCAAGCTGAAACGGATGCCGCCCGCGACGCGGCCTGCGACCCCGTTTTCGCCAGCGAGCAGGCGCATCTTGACGAAACGTACCGCACGCTCGAGCGCATCGGACGCGCGGCGGCCGCCAAGCTCGAGAAAATCGCCGCCGACGCGTCCGCCGACAAGGACGCCATGGCGTCCGAGCTGACCGCCAACACCGCCACCGATGACGACATCTTGGAAATGCAGGCAGAATTCGCGCAGGTCAACCGCATCATCGATGCCTACAACCTGTCGCACGACCTGGAAGCGGAGCGGCTGCGCAACGTCGAGATCCTTCTGAAGCAGCCGTATTTCGCCAAGATCGTGGTGGAAGCGGCGAAAACCGGTGCCGTGCGCGAGCTGTATCTGGGCACGGTCGGCATGTCCGACGAGCGTTACGAGCGCGTCGTCGTGGACTGGCGCTCCCCGGTCGCGGAGGTGTTCTACAACCAGGCGAACGGCCCCACGTCGTTTGTGGCCAACGGACGCGCCGTGGACGTGGACCTGAAGCTGCGCCGGCAGTTCGATATTCGCCGCAACAAGCTGCTCAACTACTTCGACACCACCGTCGCCATCGAAGACCCCCTGCTCATCGCGTCGCTGACGCGCCAGCGCTCGTCGCAGATGCAGGCCATCACGGCGACCATCCAGCGCGAGCAGAACGTCGTCGTGCGCCACGACGACGTGCCGGTGCTGCTGGTGTCGGGCATCGCCGGGTCGGGCAAGACGTCGGTGCTGCTGCAGCGCATCGCGTACCTGTTCTACCAGAACCGCACGAGCCTGCGCCCCGAAAACCTGTACCTGATCACGCCGAACGAGCTGTTCGAGCGCTACATTTCCGGCGTTTTGCCCGACTTGGGCGAAGAGAACCCCGAAACGCTCACCTGGCAGACGTTCGCGGCCCGCCTGCTGCCGCCCGGCCGCGGCGTCGGCTCGGCCGCCGTGTCGCTTGAGCGTTTGCGCGAGCTGGACGCGGCCATGGAAGGCTTCGCGTTCGAGCCGGGCGACTTCGTGAGCCTGACCTGGCGGGACAAGCGCCTCGTCGGCAGCGACCAGATGTATGCGGCCACGCTGAAGCACCCGCGCGAGCAAACCGGCGCCTACCAGGTGGCCCTCGTCCGCACGTGGCTCGAAAAGCAGCTCGTCGGGCGGCTGCGCGGGCTTGCGGCCACCGACGAGGTGCAAAGCGAGCTGTACGACCTGCCGCTGCAGGAACAGCTGCGCCTGTTCGACGAGCCGCTCAGCCCCCTCGAAGGCGACAACATCGACGAGAAGGCCCTGGCGAACTTCGCGTTTTTGTACCTGCAGGACCAGTGCGCCGACGCCTTCCGCATGCTTGAAAACGACGACTGGATCGACTACGACCGCATCGGCCGGCGCATCACGGGCGGCGAAGGGCCCACCGGCCTGGAGTGGATCTACCTGAAGATGCTCGTCACGAACGCCTGCGAGCGAAACGCCCGCTACGTGTTCATCGACGAGGTGCAGGACTACACCGAGGCGCAACTGCTGGTGCTCGCCCGCTATTTCCGCGAGGCGAACTTTTTGCTGCTGGGCGACCCGAACCAGGCCATCATCGAAGGAACGGCGACGTTTCCGCAGATCGAAGCGCTGTTCAGCCGCGAACGCGGCGAAACCGTCCGCTGTCGTTTGAACACAAGCTACCGGTCGACGCCCGAGATCACCGCGCTGTTCGCGACGCTGGCCGACCGCGACGAGGCCATGGACATCTCGTCGGTGCAGCGCGACGAAACGGCGCCGCAGCTCATCGAATGCGCCGACGACGAAGCCTACGTCGCCGCCCTGCGCGACTGCGTGCGCACGTCCCGCGAATCCGAAGGGCTTTCCGCGCTCATCGTGCCGTGGAAGCAAGACGTCAAGCGCACATCGGCGCTGCTCGGCGATGACGCGCCCGCCGTCCTGGACGATTCGGGCCGCCTGCCGGCATCGGGCACGGTCATGCTGCCGCTGAAGCTTGCAAAGGGGCTGGAGTTCGACCGCGTCATCCTGGCGAACGCGAGCGAGCGCGTCTTCCCCGAAAACGACCTGGGACGCCACCGCCTCTACACGGCGGCCTCTCGCGCCACCCGCGACCTTGTCGTCGTCTCGCAAGGCCCCGCCACTCCCCTGCTTGACGAGTGGAAAGCGCGGTAGCGACACGCTGCTGCGGCACCGCGGGGGTAACGACCCTCGCCGCGGTCGCAGCCCCGCTGGGGTAACGGCCCCCGTTGAAGCAACGGCCCCGCCGGTTCGACGGCCGGCCGGGCCGGCTGGGGCCGCGGCCCTTACACCCCCAGCACGTCTTCCACGCTGCCGGCCCGGTAGTTCGCGAAGACAACCTCGCCTTCTTCTTGCGTTGCGTCCAAATCCACGTCGGCGGCGATGCCGAAGTCGCCGTCCCCATCGCCGTCGCAGAAGATCTGGCGCACGTGCCACACCTGGCCTTCGGCTTCGTCGGCCTCGTCGATGACCAGGTACGCCGCCGAACGCGCGTCCGCATCGATGCGCAGCTCGTCGTGCGCCTCGTAGAACTCGTCGAGCACCGCTTGCCACTTGCGCTCCCCGAACCCCCATTCCCCGTCGATGCGTCCCAGGTCAGCGGCCTTGTCCATCGCCGCCAGCCGCACACGGGCAAACAGCGCGTTGCGCACGAGCACGCGCATCGCGCGGCGGTCGGCCACCACCGACCCGTCCGCAGAAGGCGGCGCTGCGTCGACGTCCAGCAATGCGCCTGCGCCCTGCCACTCGTCCACCAAGCTGGAGTCCGTCGTGCGCACGAGCAGGCCGAGCCACGCTATGCAGTCCCACAGCTGCTCGTCGCGCCGGTCGATGGGGATCGTCTTGTCCAGCACCCGGTACGCATCGGACAGGTAGCGCAAAAGCGTCCCTTCCGAACGGGCGATGTTGTAGCGGTTGACGTACGTTTTGAAGTCGCTCGCCGTCTCGATCATGTCGCGCAACACCGACTTCGGCTCCAGCTGGTAGTCAGCCGCCCACGGCACGGCCTTGCAATACTCGCGGAAGGCGGCGCCGAGCTCGTCTTCGAGCGGGCGAGGATACGTCACGTCGGCCAGGCGTTCCATGCGCTCTTCGTAGTCGATGCCGTCGGCCTTCATTTCGACCACCGCACGTTCGCGGGCCTGGCGCTCCTGAGCTCGCAGCACTTGGCGCGGATTCTCCAACGTGGCCTCCACCAGGGAAATCACGTCGAGCGCGTACGTTTCATCCTCGAACGAGAATAAATCGAGCGCCGCCAGCAGAAACGGCGCGAGCGGCTGGTCCATCGCGAAGTCGTCGGGCAGCTCCACCGTCAGCGTGTAGGTCGGGCGCCCCTCGTCGTCGGTGCCTTCGACCACGACGCCGCCGTCGATGAGCGTCGCGAAGATCTCGTCGGCTCGGGCGACGAGCGCCGCTTTCTGTTCGTCGGACTGCGCCGACCGCTCGATGAGCTCCGCCACGTGCGCCTTCGCGTCGCCCCCGCGCTCCACGAGCGACAGCACCATCGCGTTCGTGATGCGCATGTGGGGCTTCAGCGTTTCGGGCGGCTGCTCGACAAGGCGCTTGAACACGTCTTCGTTCCACCCGACAAAGCCTTCGGGCGGCTGCTTCTTCTTGAGCTTCCGCAGCTTTTTCGGATCGCCGCCAGCCTTGGCGACCAGCTTGGCGTTTTCTCTGTCGTGCTCGGGCGCCTCGGCGATGACCAGGCCTTCCGTGTCAAAGCCGGACCGCCCCGCCCGGCCCGCTATCTGGTGGAACTCGCGGGCCCGCAGCCGGCGGGTCTTCGTGCCGTCGTATTTTGAAAGCGCCGTCAGCACCACGGTGTGGATGGGCACGTTGATGCCGACGCCGAGCGTGTCCGTGCCGCAGATGACCGGCAAAAGCCCCCGCTGCGCCAGCTTTTCGACGAGCAGGCGATAACGCGGCAGCATGCCCGCGTGGTGGACGCCGATGCCGCACGCCAGCAGGCGCTGGAGGATTTTGCCGAACGCCGTGGTGAAGCGGGCGCCGCGGACCGCGTCTTTGATGGCCTCGCGCTGCGCCTTGGTGGTCACGCCGTAGCTGGCAAGGTTCTGCGCCGAGGCCAGCGCGGCGTCCTGCGAGAAATGCACCAGGTAGAGGGGGGAGTTTCCGTTGCGCATGGCCAGCTCGACGGTGGCCTCGAGCGAGTCGAGCGAGTACTCGTAGGCAAGCGGCACGGGGCGCTCGGCCTGGTCGACCAGGTCAACCGCGCGGCCGGTCCGCTCTTCCAGGGCGGCGGCAATGGCGGAGGTGTCGCCCAACGTGGCGCTCATCAGCAGAAACTGCGACTGCGGCAGCTCGATGAGCGGCACTTGCCACGCCCAGCCGCGCTGAGGATCGCCGAAGTAGTGGAACTCGTCCATGACCACACATCCCACATCGGCCTTGTCGCCTTCGCGCAAAGCCAAGTTCGCAAGGATTTCCGCCGTGCAGCAGATGACGGGCGCATCGGTGTTCAGGGCCACGTCTCCGGTGATCATGCCCACGTTGTCGCGCCCCAAGATGTCCACCATGTCGAAGAACTTCTCGCTGACCAGCGCTTTTATCGGCGCGGTGTAATACGCCCGACGCCCGGTGGCCACCGCCATGAAGCACAGTCCCTGCGCCACGAGCGACTTGCCCGACCCGGTCGGCGTCCCTAAAACGACCGAATCGCCCACGGCCAGGTCCATCAGCGCGTCTTCTTGGTGCGCCCAGGGCGCAACGCCGCGGTCGTCCACCCATTCCAGAAACACCTCGAGCGCGTCGGACGGGCTCAGCAGGTCGCCCTCGCCCGTTTCCGCCCAGGGGAGCCGCCACGCAAGCGACCCCGGCTCGAACGGGTCGATGCCGCCTGGGGCTTCGGCTTCGCCAGCATCCACGTTCTGCTCGTTTTCGTCCACACGCGCCGCCTTCCGATGAGTTTTGTCTGGTCGAAACATTGTAGCGTGGCACGACGACGGCGGCGCACCGTCGGCGCGAAAGATCCCCGGGCGGAAGGAGCAGAACGAGGACCGGGGGAAGACGCCGCGCGGCGCTTCTGCCGCAGATGTGCCTTGTTGCGGCGCACGGTCCGTCGCGAAAACGCCTTCCGCAGTGCCCGGCCTGCCGCAGGAGCGCCTTTCGTGGTGCTCGGCCTGTCGCAGGAGTGCCTTTCGTGGCGCCAGGCCTGTCGTGGAAGCGCCTTCCGCAGTGTTCGGCCTGCCGTAGAAGTGCCTTTCTCGCCGTCCGACCTGCCAAAAACGCAGGCTGTGGCAGCGTTTGACAACGAGAGGGGGAATTTTGTGCAGTTATGCAGCCTGTGGCAGCGCTTCGCCGACAGCGGAACATGCCGCCCACTTCTGACCTGGGGTTTCTAAAGGCAATGCCTTTTTGCAAGGAAGCAATCGGGTTGAAAAGGCCGAAATCGCTGCCACAGCCTGCATAACTGCACAGAAATGAGGATTCCGTTGTCAAACGCTGCCACAGCCTGTAAAACTGCACCAAAATCCGAACCCCGTCGCCAAGCGCTGCCACAACCTGCGATTTTGGCACCAAAACATCGGCCGCCCCATTGCGAGGGCGGCCCTTCGCCTGCGCCGGTCGATGTTTGCCTAGGATAACTCTGACCAGTTCCCGTCTGACTAGTTCTCGTAGTTGTTCAGGAAGGCCCGCGTGCGGTTGTGCTGCGGGTGGTTGATGACCTCGGACGCAGGGCCCTCTTCCACGATGACGCCGCCGTCCATGAAAATGATGTGGTCGGCCACGTCGCGGGCAAAGCTCATCTCGTGCGTCACGATCACCATGGTCATGCGCTCGGCCGCCAACTCGCGGATGACCTTCAACACTTCTTTGGTCAGCTCCGGATCAAGCGCACTTGTCGGCTCGTCGAAAAACAGCACGTCGGGGTTGAGCGCCAGCGCCCGCGCGATGGCCACGCGCTGCTGCTGCCCGCCGGACAGCTCGCAGGGAACCATGCCCTCTTTGCCCTCCAGCCCCATTTTCGCCAGCAGCGCCCGCGCCTCGGCGAACACTTCCTCTTTCCCGCGCTTCTGCACGTGCAAAGGCGCATCGGTGATGTTTTTCATCACCGTATAGTGCGGAAAAAGGTTGAAGTTCTGAAACACCAGGCCAAAGCGCGATTTTGCCTCTTTCAGCACGCTTGCGGACCCGTACTTCGCCCGCCCGCCTTCGTCGGAGGCCACCACCAAGTCGTCGAAGGCCAGCGTGCCGCCGTCCAGCCGCTCGAGCAGCGTGCAGCAGCGCAGCAGCGTCGACTTCCCGCCGCCCGACGGCCCAATGATCGCCACCACCTCGCCCGGATGCACGGAAAGCGAGATGTCCTTCAACACCTCGTTGTCGCCGAAGCTCTTGCGCGCGTGGTCAAGCCTGACGAGGGCCTTCTCGTGCACGTTGTCAGTCGTCATAGCGGTTCCTTTCCGCAGGTCATACGTACGGCCGCCGCAGGCGCGGCGCCTGCGGCAACAGTCGCGGCGCAGGCGTCGCTGCGTCGTCGCGCCGCCTTTTCAAGCTAGTCGTGGTAGTAGTTCAGCCGCTTTTCGATGCGCGTCAAAACGACCTCGATCACCAGGTTGAGCACCCAGTAGATGGCGCCCGCGATGACGTAAGGCACCATGGACACCTGCGACGCCGCCAGCGCCTTCGCCTGGCTGAACATCTCCATGATGCCCAGCACGAACGCAAGCGACGTGTCTTTCACCAGCGTGATGATCTCGTTGGACATCGCCGGCAAAATGCGCTTGACGACCTGCGGCAGCACGATCTTCATGAACGTCTGGCCGCGCGAGTAGCCCAGCACTTCGGCCGCCTCGTACTGCCCGCGCGGAATGGACTGGATGCCGCTGCGGTAGATCTCGGCGAAGTAGGCCGCGTAGTTCAAAATGAAGCCGACCGAGCACGCGATGTACTTCCAGTCGTTGCCCATGTTCAGCCCCAGCAGGTAGTACGGCCCGAACATGAGCGCCATGAGCTGCAGCATGAGCGGCGTGCCGCGCATGACGGAAATGTAGAAGCGCGTGACCAGCGCGAGCGGCTTGCACGAGCTCATGCGGGCAAGCGCCACCACCACGCCGAGCGGCAACGCGCCGATGAGCGTCGTGAAGAAGATCTGCGCCGTAAAGAACAAACCCGACATCAGCAGGTTCATCATGGTTGAGAATTCCATAGGTCTCCTTGAAAGAGGCGAAATGTCCCAGGGGAATGCTGATCGATTTCATCAACCCTGACTTTGCAGGTCATATTCGATCAGCGTTTCCCTGGCTGCGTCGCTTCGCCGAAAAGCGCTGCAGCAGAGACATTCTGCGGACAAGCGCACGCGCACAAAAACGGGAAGGCGCCGCCAAACAGGGGGCCGCGCCTTCCCGTCGGTTTCAAGCTTATTTGCCCAGCACCCAGTTGTCGTACGAAATGCCCTGGTCAGCGTACTTCTCGCACAGCTCGGCCACGGTGCCCTCAGCGTCGAGCTCCTTCAGAGCGGCGGTCACCTCGTCGGCCTGAGCCTGGTTGTCCTTCGCAAAGCCCACCGCGTAGTGCTCGCTGGAAAGCGTGTCGAGCTCCTTGTACGCGTCGGGGTTCGCGGCCATCTGGTACGCGGCGATGGACAGGTCGCACGCCACCGCGTCGACCATGCCGGACTCCAGCTGCATGAAGGCGTTGTTGTAGTCGCCGATGGTCTGCACTTCCTTGAACGTGGCGGCAAGGTCGGCCTGGTCGCCTTCCAGCACGTCGAGCGCGGCGGAGTCGACCTGCGTCATGACGATCTTGTCGGCCAGGTCAGCAGTCGTTTCGATGCCCGAATCGCTGCGCACGACCAGCACCTGCTCGTTGAGCATGTAGGGCTCGCTGAAGGCGTAGTCGCCCTCGCGGCCTTCCATGGTGAAGCCGTTCCAGATGCAGTCGATGGCGCCCGAGTCGATCAGCGCGTCTTTGGCGTCCCAGTCGATGGGCTCAAGCTGGACTTCCCAGCCCTTCTTTTCGGCGACCGCCGTGGCCAGGTCCAGGTCGAAGCCGGTGTAGTTGCCGTCGTCGCCCACATAGCCGTACGGCGGATAGCCGGAATCGAAGCCGACGACGAGGGTGGTGTCGCTCGAAGCGGCGTCATTGGTCGCCGGCTGGTCGGCGCTGGAATCGGCGCTGGAATCCGATCCGCCCGAGCACCCGGTCATAAGCGCGGCCGACAGCGCAAGTGTCGCAGCCACAGCAGCGATTGCCTTCATTTTCTTGAGCATAAGACGTGTCTCCTTCTTGTTTTGCGCCCGAAGGCGCCCTTTCCACTTCATCACTCTATCGTGCTAAAGCATTCGACGAGTCGGCATTATAGCACAGCGGCAGGATTGCGCCACCCTTGGGGTTGCAAGCGAGCGAAGCGGGGGTGGAGAGGGGCGGGGGAGGTGGGGAGCAGCACGGGGAACGGGCAGCATGCGGGCGCTTGTTTATGTGAAGAATATGTGTGTTGGAGATTTTTAGTGCCGAATTGGTAGCGCTTCGCATCATTTTGGCGCGAAAACCGACTTTCTGGGGCCAAAATACGTCCTCCAAGCCCCTTTTTCGACGCAACGCTCCCCTTTTTCGCAAGAAATTACCGCATATGTGCCCTATTTTTGATTATTCCCAATTGGGAATAATGATAAATTGATGCTCGAACATCCAAAATATGCCCGACAAATCTCCACTACACAATTTCTGCACATCAAACGGGGCCGAAAGCGGGAAACCGCGAACCGGCGGGAGCGGGAAAGCCCGCGTCGCAGGCAGCCTCCAAGTTGATAAGACGACTCCCCCTACAGCGGCGACCTGCAAGCCGGCGGAAGCAGCCTTGCGTCGACATGCGCACGCTCGGCCTTCGGCCCTCGAGCATCCGCCCTGCGAACCTAAAGCAAGCCGACTTTGATCGGGGTTTTTCCAGAGAAGCACCAACAACTTCCGCAAGCCCCGCGCAGGCGAGCCGGTACCTGGCGGCCTCGGGCCTCGTTTGCACACGTCAGTGCACGCTCGGCTTCGGCCGCCTGGCTTCCACCTCGCCTGCGCATGACAAGACGGCCTTGATCGGCGTTTCCCTGGCATGCGAGCAAGGGCCGCCCGGGGTGGACGGCCCTTGCCCAAAGAGGGGAGAGAGAAGGAGACGATCTTGTTCGCAGCCGGGCGGCATTGCTCGCCGCCCGGCTTTCGGCAGGCAGGATTATGCGACGCGCAGGGAGTCGACAAGAGGCAGGCCGGCTGCTCTTGCAGGCGCCGCGACAGGCCCCTGGTCCGCCGCGGCCGAGAAGGCGGCGGCACTTGTATCGGGCGCCTCGTTGGCAGCTCCGCTTGTTGTGCAGCCGCACAAGAAAGGCGCGAAGGACAGCACGGTGATCGCAGCACAGATGAGCACGGTTGACTTTTTCATGATGTCCGATCCTTTCTGCTCGAGCGCTTCGCGTGTTTCGCCCGCTCCAAGGGCCCGTCAGGTTTTGCCTGCTTGCCATTATGGGCGCGAACACGCACTTGAAAGGCCTGAACAAGCATCGGTTGCAGCCGAGACGAACACTTGAAACCGCGCTGACACGCACGTCGGCGCTTCGTCACCTCCCAGCATCTGCGGCGTAACACCGGCCCGCGCCCAGGCCCGCGCTCCTGCCCCCGCCGTCGTCTGCCCGGACCCCTGCAACACCCACCAGCCCCTGCCTGCGCCCGCGCCACCCGCGCCGTCGTCTGCGCCACCCATGCTCCTGCCGCTCGCCCTCGAGTCCTGCTGCCACCCGCTCTTCTGCCCCCGCCCGCGCCCCTGCCCCCACCGGCCACTACCCGCTCGCACCCCTACCCACGCCCGCGCCAACCTCTACCCCACCGGCGTCCACCTGCGCCGTCGCCTGCGCCACCCGCGCTCCTGCCGCCCGCTCTTCTGCCCCCGCTCGCGCTGCCCGCTCCTTCCTCTACCCCCGCTCGCGCTCCTGCCCCGCCCGTGCAACCGCCTGCGTGCGAGCGCCGCTCGCCCTCGAGCCCTGCCGCCACTCGCGCTCCTGCCCCACCGCGCCCCCACCCGCGCCGGACCCTACCTGCGCCAGCGCTGCCCGCTCCTTCCTCTACTCACTCCCGCACCCCTTGCCTGCACCGGCCCCTACCCACTCCCGTGCCCCTACCTGCGCTCGCGCAACCCACGCCGGCCCCTGCCCACTCACGTACCTCTACCTGCGCCAGCGCCACTGCCCCAGCCGCGCTACCCGCACCGGCCCTTCCCCACTCCCCCTCCTCCCCCTAACCCGACCTGCGGCTTCGCGCCCCTTCTGATCCCTGCGGTGTAGAGGTCTGTCGTTTCCGTAGCGCGGCTTCATCGTCGTTGCCACGCCCGCGAAGCGCTTTTACACTTGCGGACATCGATTCACCAGACGTCGGCTTGGCGCTGCCGGCCCCGCCTCTTGAAAGGACGACCCATGGGCTTTTCCCTCGGAGAGAGCATCTCCGCCATCACCGTGTTCGTGCAGGGGCTTTTGAGCTTCTTCTCGCCCTGCGTGCTGCCGCTTTTGCCGCTCTACATCGGATACCTGGCCGGCGGGGCCGCCAAAACGCGCGACGACGGCACCATCGACTACCCGCGCGGCACGGTGTTCGTCAACACCCTGTGCTTCGTCGTGGGCGTCAGTTTCGCGTTTTTCCTGCTGGGAGCCGGATTCACCGCCCTGGGGCAGTTCTTCCACGACTATCAAAACGTGTTTTCTGTCATATCAGGCATCATCATGATGGCGTTCGGCCTGTACATGCTCGGCGCGTTCGGCACGTCGCGCGCCATCGAAACGGAGCATCGCCTGCCGTTCAACCTCAACAAGTTCGCGATGAACCCGCTCATTGCGCTTGCGCTGGGCTTCACGTTCAGCTTCGCGTGGACGCCGTGCATCGGGCCGGTG
The DNA here is from genome assembly GCF_011039175.1 of Slackia sp. ZJ119. Taxonomy (GTDB): domain Bacteria; phylum Actinomycetota; class Coriobacteriia; order Coriobacteriales; family Eggerthellaceae; genus Xiamenia. Next base: position 365,701 of record NZ_JAAKEN010000001.1, on the reverse strand, counting down.
CTGACGAGCGTGCTGCTCATGGCCGGCTCGTCCGCAACGGCCGTCGAGGGCTTTTTGCTCGTGGGCGTCTATACGCTCGGGTTCGTGCTGCCGTTTTTGGCAGTGGGCCTGTTCACGGGCGAGGTTCTGCGCTTTTTCCGCACGCACGGGTCGGTCGTGAAATACACGGTGAAGGTCGGCGGCGCCCTGCTGATCGTCATGGGCCTGCTCACCCTGACCGGCTGGATGAACGGCGTGTCGAACTTCTTCTCGTCCATCGGCAGCGGCAGCCCGGCAGCGCAGGAGCAGGCCGCGACGACCGAAGAGGGCCAAAGCGAAACCGCAACGCAGCAAGGCGCCGACCAGGAGCAGAAGGCCGAAGAGAACGCGGGCGACGGCGAGGGCGGCGCGACGGACGAAAGCGGCGCAGCAGGCGGCGAAGGCGCAGCGGACGGCGAGAGCGGCCAGAGTGCAGACGGCGGCGCGGAGGCGAAGAAAACCCTGCCGAAAGCCCCGCTCGCGGACGTGACATTCCCGCTGGCGAACGGCGGCGAAATGACGTTTGACCAGCTCAAAGGCAAGACGATCTTCTTGAACTTCTTCGCCACGTGGTGCGGCCCGTGCATCGCCGAGCTGCCCGACATCGAAGCCTTGTACAAGGAGTTCGGCAAGAACGAAGGCGAGCTGGCAGTGCTGGGCGTGGCGAACCCCAACGACCAGAACGCCGACGCCTATGACGGATCGTCCGCCGAGCTGAAGACCTTCCTCATGAAAAACGGCGTCACCTACCCCGTCATCATGGACTTCGACGGATCGCTGTTCGACGCCTATCGCATCGAATCGTTCCCGACGACCGTCATGATCGACAAGGACGGCAACGTGTTCGGCCAGGCAGCGGGCGCACTCACGTCCGACATGATGCACTCGATCGTCGAGCAGACCATGTCCGGCAAGCGCCAGTAGCAGCGCCGCAGCCGCAACGGAAAGCCCCTCAAAGCCGCGAAAACGCCGCAACCGAAAACAACCCCGCGCCCCCGAGCCAGCACAAACGCCCGGGGGCGTTTGCTTTTCAAGAAGAGGCGGCGCGGTGCTGCCCTGCAGACGCAGGGCTGGCGGAATCGGTCAGTGTTTCCCGAGGGGAACGCTGATCAAGGCCGTCTTAGCCTGGGTCTGCAGGGTGGACGGGTGGCGGCCGAAGGCCGAGCGAGCGCACTGGCATGCACGAACGAGGCCTGAGACTGCCAGGCGCCGCCCTGCAGACGCAGGGCCGGCGGAATTGACCAGTGTTTCCCGAGGGACCAGAAAATACCCACAGCTGAAAAAGCGGCTTCTGTTATAGTAGATAGTTGCGAAACGGGCGAAGCTGAAAGACGGCCCGAAAGAGCCGCCTTGGGTTTCACGTTTCGTGGATGCCCGGGGAGGGAGCGGTTGTCCAAGCCGTCCCGTGCCCCCGGACGCTTTGGGCCGCAGCGCGAAGGTATTGTGAAGAAAGGTCGTTGCGCGGCAGCCGTCTCCCGGCGCCAGGCTGATGTGAAAGGTCACCCGGCGCCAGGCCCTCGCTTCGGGCGGGTCAGAAAGGTTGTCCCTAGGCGAAGGCAGTGCGAAGAGCCGTCGGGGTCCCGCCCGGCGGCTTTTTTGTGGACCGATAACGGCCCACAGGGCGCTTGCTTGTCAGCGGGCGAGCAAGCGCCCCTGCAGGCCGTCCAAGGCCGAAGTCGAACAACATCCGGCTTTCCAGAAGGCCCCTCCCAGGCAAGGGAAGGGGCCTTCTTTCATCTGACGGCCTGCAAAGGGAGAGCTAGCCGCAGCCTAGCGGGTGGCCGTCCACACGCCGGAGGCGTTGACCCAGTAGGGGCCGACCCACTCGCTTGCGGCCATGGCGCCGGAGGCGTCAAGGTAGTACCACTTGCCGCCGACGAGCTGCCAGCCGGTGAGCATGGCGCCCGAGGCGTCCAGGTAGTACCAGTCCTTGCCCACCTTCGCCCAGCCGGTGAGCATGCGGCCGAAGGAGCCGTCGTGCTTGGCGTTGAGGTAGTACCACTCGCCGCCGTCCTTCAACCAGCCGGACTGCATGGCGCCGGACTTGTTCAGGTAGTACCAGTCCTTGCCCACCTTCTGCCAGCCGGTGAGCATGGCGCCGTAGGAGCCCTTGTGGGACTGGTTCAGGAGGTACCACGTGCCGTCGGCGTCCTGGAACCACTGGGTGTTCGTCATCTGGCCGTTCGCCTCGAAGTGGTACCAGGCGCCGCCGATGAGCTTCCAGCCGCCCTTGACCTGCTTGCCGTTCTCGTAGTAGGTCCAGTCGTTGCCGGAGCCGACCCAGCCGTCCTTGGCCGGGGCGGGCGCGGGCGCGGGCGCAGGATCGGGCGTAGGCGCAGGATCAGGCGTGGGCGCGGGATCGGGCGTGGGCGTGGGCGCGGGCGCGGGATCGGGCGCGGGCGCGGGCACGTAGTCCACGGTGGCCGTGCCGGCGTAGTTGCCCTTGTAGGTGATCACGAGCTTGCCCTGGGCGGGGTTCGCCGCGACCGTGAAGTCGACGCCCTCGGTCAGGCCCGGCACCGTCACCTTGTAGGCGCCGGCGGCGGTGTAGGTGACCTCGGCGGTCTCGGGGCCGGCGGCCGGCTCGATCACGAAGTCGGCCTGCTTCTCGCCCGTCCAGCCGGCGTCCTCGCTGCCCGCGACCGTCACCCGGTAGGCGCCGGCGTCGGTGGCCTCGCCTTCGACCGACACGCCGTAGGCGCCCGGGTCGACGACGACCTTCTCGCCGCCGGCCGCGTAGCTGACCTCGACCTTCGGCGTCTGAGCGCTTCCGTCGTAGACCGAAGGCTCGACCGCGACGTCGGCCTGGGCGAGGTCGTAGAGGACCTCGACGTCCTTCTCGACCTCGCCGGCGTAGTTGCCCGCGCCGGTGACGGTCACGGCCACCTTGCCGGGGGCGGCGCCCTCGACGGCCGCCTCGTAGTCGGTGCCGGCGACGAGCTCGGCCTCGCCGAACGTGACCTTCACGGCGTCGGGCGCAGGGGTGCCCGGCGCCGCGGCCGCGGCCTCGACGGTCGCCTTGGAGATGTCGGCCGGGTTGATGGCGAAGTCGACCGCGTAGGAGCCGGTGACGTTGCCGTTCTCCTTGCCGGAGACGATCAGCTGGGCGGTGCCGGCCTTGTCGTTGTCGGCGTAGGTGACGGCCAGGTCGTTGACGAGCTGGTTCAGCGGGATGGGGTCCGCGCAGTTGTTCGGCGTGATGCACGAGGCGTTCCAGGCCACTTCGGGCTCGAACGCCTTGCCGGGCTCGAACGCGTAGCCCGCGGCCGGGGCGGTCGTCTTGATGTCGGCCGCGGACTCCTGCGAGATCTCCAGCGGGGCGATCTCGTAGGCCAGCTCGATGGCGCCGGCGTAGTCGCCGATGCCCACGACCCTCACCGTGGCGGTGCCGGCGTTGGCGTCGTTCTCGTAGACCAGCTTGTAGTTGCCCTCTTCCTCGACGGCCGTGCCGCCCTGCCGGGCCTTGACGGCCACGTCGGCCTTGACCTCCTGGCCCATCCTGTAGACGTGGCCGCCCTTGTCGACCTCGGCCGTCCACAGCTCTCTGACGTCCTGGTCGGTCGCCACGAACCGGCCCTTGGCGGTGCCGGAGTAGTTGCCGATGCCCTTGACCTCGAAGGTGTAGGCGGTCGCGCCGCCGCTCGTGGCGCCCTTGGCCACCTCGCCGACGGCGTAGTCCTTGCCCTCGACGAGCTCGATCGTCTTGCCGGCGAGATCCGTGTAGGAGACCTTAGGGTTCAGCACGTCCGCCCCGTTGAGGGCCTCGTCGCCCTTGTTGAAGTCGGCGGCGACCCAGTTGTCGGCGGAGACGGCGGCGTTGGTGCTGGTCAGAGCGGCCGGCGTGATGTCGAACGGGATCTCGACGGTGCCGGAGTAGTTGCCCGCGAACGTCAGGACGGCCTTGGCGGTGCCGACGTTCACGTTGTTCTCCCACGCGATGTCGTAGTCCCAGGCCTCGTCCTTCCCCGGGTCGGCCGGCTTGCGCTTGAAGCCGGAGAAGTCCCCCGAGTTGAACGCGGCCTTTATGGCCGGGACGGGCTCGAGCGCGGCGCCGGTGAAGGCGGTGTGCCACGTCTCGGTTGCCCCGTCCAGGCTCACGTTGCTGGTGTTGCCGTCCCAGGACACGTTGGCGTCGACGGCCATCTCGAGCGGCGCGATGGCGAACTTCAGCGACACGGTGCCGACGTAGGGGTCCGTTCCCTTGACCACGATGTCGTACGCGGCCGCCTCGGTGAGGTAAGCGTCCGCATCGTCGTCGGAGTCGGTTCCGACCTGCACGGTCTCGCCCTTTGCGTCGACGTACGAAACCGACACGGTGTAGCCGTCGAAGGCTTTCGTCGCGCCTGGAACGCCGTCAGGGTCGGGCACCTGCGGGACAGCCAGCAGGTCGGAGACCTTGTAGCCGTCCTTCTTCGCCGGATCACTGTTCGCTGTGTTGGAGCCGGCGTAGGGCTCGCTCGCCTTCTTCAGGCCGAAGCCGGCGGGCAGGTCATCCCCGTACTTGAAGTTGACGGCCTGGGTGCCGGCGTACACGCCGTTGCCCGAGCCGGAGACGGTGATCTGGCCTTGGGCCCTCGGGTCGTTGGCCGGGACGCTCACGGCGAACTTCAGGTCCTTGGCGGCGTCGACCTCCACGTCGCCTTTCGCGCCTCCGTCCTTCTTCAGATACGCCTTGAAGCCGGCCTGCAGCTGCTCGAGGACGTCGGCCTCGCGCTCGGCGTCCGTCAGGCCGGCCTTCCAGGCGAGCTTGACGTCGGGGCCGTCGCCGTTGTCAATTGTTGTGCCGTTGTATTCCGCGACGATGTCGCTGCGAGTGTCCGAGAGCTTGCCGACGACGGTCAGGCCGAGCGTCGCGAAGGGCTCCGCCGCGCCGTCCATGGCGACGTCGACCTTGTACTCGCCAGGCTTGAACGGCGTCGTGGCCTCGCCGTCCTCGTTCACCACGGGCTTGCCGTCGGCCGCGTAGAAGTACGTCTGCGTCCAGCAGTACTCAATCGTCGTGTGCGTGTCGTCGCCGGGAACGGTGACGAGAATGCTTTTCCAGATATCGTCATCAAGACTTTCCAGGTCCGCGTCCCACGGAATCGTCCCGGACAGGCCGTCGCTGGAGTCGACATAGCGACCGTCTGTTTTGAACGCGCCCTGGCACGCCGGAGGGACCACGATGTCGGCGGTCAAAGCGAGGGTGGTTTGAACCGCTCCCTCGTAGTCGACCAGCTCGTAGTTCCCGCTGTCGGCATTGCGGCCGTTCAACTTGACGTGGACGTTGATCGTGCCGGGTTCGATGAAATACCCGTCCTCCATTAGCAGATCCTCGAAGTACTCAATGTCCAGGATGTTATCATCGGTCGCGGGCTCTTCGTACAGGTCCACCACCGTGTTGCCGCCCAGGTCGATCTTCGCCGTGGTGTCATAAAGCAGGGTCTCCGGCATGCTGCCTCCCATATAGCCGGTGGGAACGCCGATGTTCGAAGGCCTGATCTGGGCTTTCGCGATGCTGAAGCCAAGAGTGTTGGCTGAGCCGATCGCAGTGTTGATCGGGACGACCTTGGAGGCGAGTTCAGCGTTCGCCGTCGTGCTCACCGTGTAGGCCGCCTCGTAGTCGTCGCCGGCGCCGACGACTTCGTCGGCAGGTTTCGAAACATTGTTCTTTTCATACGCGACATCGACGAGCGCCTGGTCCACGGTGAAGGGGACCTCCGTCGCCTCGGCCGCTCCATCATCGGCGTAATACTTGTACGTGCCGCTGATCGTCACGCCGGCGGTGCCGGGAGCCTGGGACTTCCCGTTGTAGACCAACGGCTTCTCGGCAAGCGCGTCTTCGAGGGCGGCAGTGGAGACAGCGACCTCCCATGCGCAAGTCTTGCCTACGGCTGTAGAGCCTGTAGGGAAGGCCGCATCGAACGCGGCCGCCGTCATGCTTTTCGAGATCGCAACCGATTCCGCCTCGGCCGCGTAGGCGGGAGCCGCCTCCAGCGCAGCCTGGGACAGGGCGGCCGCCGGGGTCATGCCGAGCGCGAGGGTGCCGGCGAGGATCAGGCTAAGAACCTTGCCCCCCCCCGGTAGGTCGTTTTCGAAAGAGTGATCTTCGACATATCAGACCTTTCTTAGTGGGTTCATAATGCAATACATCTGCCATAATCACAGACGCAACCGAGGCAGCACCCCATCTTTACGCTTTCTCCACAACCCCCGCCGCCGCGGCCGCCCCGCCGGCGAGAATGTCACCCCGCGTCAGGCGCCCGCGCCAGCGCGAATGCTCCACCCTTCGGCAGGCGGTTTCGCCGCGACGGCGCAGCCGAGGTCAAGCCAAAGGAGCGCCGAGACCTTGGCTCGGCGCGACGACGCGTCGAGGCGAAGCCGTCGCGGCGGAAGCGCCGTCCCACGGCCCCGGACGTCGTCCGATGGCCCCAGGACAACGTCTCCCACGCTTCACCGGCCAAAGACATGCTCTCGACCGCTGCACCTGCTGCCGATATAATGGCGGGCATGAATGCCTTCTCTCACATTCCGCTTTCTGCTTCGCCTGCCCGCAAACATGATGCCAACATGCAATACATCGGCATCGATCTGGGCGGCACGGCGACCAAGGCGGTCGTGCTTTCTGCCGACGGCGCGGAGCACGCGTGGACCAGCGTGCCCACTCCCCCGTTGACTTCGGAAGACGAAGTGCGCACGTTCGTCCGCGACCTGCGCGTCGGCCTGGGGATGGAGCAGGCGGGCGGCGTCGCCGGCGTCGGGCTGGCCGTCGCGGGGGCGGTCGATGGGGCCGGCGTGCTTCGCATGGCACCGAACATCGCACTTGACCTGGACCTTCTGCGCGACGCGCTCACGCGCGAGCTCCGCTGCCCCACGTTCGCCTTGAACGACGCAAGCGCCGCCGCCTTCGGCGAACAACAGCTGCTGCCGAAAGGCGATGCGCCGCGATCGCTCGTGCTGGTGACGCTGGGCACGGGGGTTGGCGCGGGCATCGTGGTCGACGGGCGCGTGGTGCCAGGGGCGCGGGGCGCGGCCGGCGAGGTCGGGCATATCACCGTGGAAGCCGACGGGCACCTCTGCGGCTGCGGATCGCGCGGATGTCTGGAGCAGTACGCCTCGGCACGCGGGCTCGTGCGTCTGGCCCGCGAACGGGCGGCTGCGGACGGCACGCCGCTTTTCCCCGAGCCGATGCACGACTCGGACGCCTATTCGGTCTTTCTTGCGGCGGAGAACGGCAACGTCCCTGCCCAGGAGGCTGTTGTCGAACTGGCGAGACGATTGGGGCAGGCGCTTGCCACCATCGCGTGCGTCATTGACCCGGACGTGTTTCTCATCGGCGGCGGCCTGGCGGGCAGCGCCGAGGCGTTTCTGCCCGCCACGCGCGACGTCTTCCGCAAACACGCCTGCCCCGCCTGTCGCGACACGCCCATCGAGGCGGCCCGCCAGGGCAATCGCGCCGGCGCTTTGGGAGCTGCGCTGTTCGCTCGCTCGCAGGTTGACCTGGCATAACGGCAGCGGACGACGTCTCGGGACGCAGCGGACGACAGCTGCGACGCGCCGCCAAGACGCACAAGGGCATCCACGCGCCCCGCACGCCGATGGACGCAGAACGCGCAAAGGCCGCTCGCACGACGGGCCGGGCGGCCGAGCGGGCCTTGCCACGCGCTGACCTGGGACTGCTTTCAGCCACGGCAATACGGCAGGATGCAGCGGTAGGCTTCCACGAGGTCTTCCAGCGAGGCGCTTGCATTTGCCGGACTGGTCGACGGCAGGCGCACGGCTTCTAATTCGGTACTTGGTTCGCAATAGCGACTATAGAGCTGCGCCGCTTTCGAGCCCGTGCAAAACACGGCCTCTATCGGGGCTTTCTTCAGCAGGCCTGCGATGTCGTTCGGAACGCACTCGCTGATAGACGCGTCGCTGGCTCCGCGGATCGTGCATTCGGCCAGCACGTCCCACAGCGCGATGCCGCGGCGAAGCGCCAGGTCGCGGCGGGCGTCGACCGTTGCGGGAACGGGCTCGTCGAACAGGCGGGCAAGCACGGTCCAGAAGCGGTTGCGCGGATGTCCGTAGTAAAAGCCGACCTGGCGCGATGCGGGCGAAGGCATCGTGCCGAGCAGCAGCACGCGCGACCTGGCGTCGAACACCGGGCGAATGGGGTGGCGCACGCGAGCCGGCTGCGAGGGCGCCGCCTCGAAATGCGCGGCGTCGGCCGATTTGCGCTGGTCAGCGGCGAGCATCCCGCACACGCAAGCCGGCTGGCCAGGGCCGGCAGGCTGTTGTCCGAGGTCGGCGGGACACCGAGGCGAGTCGGGCGTTGCGGGCAAGGACGTCATAGGGTCGCGCTCCGGAGAGTCGGGGTTTTCGGGAGGATGCTGATTATAGCCGACGCGCGACGGCGGAAAGAGGGGTCGATCCTTGCGATGGGCGCTTGTTCTTGCGAAGGGCGCTTGTTCGTGTGAGCGGCGCCTGCTTGCGTGGATGCCGCTTGCCTGTGTGAAGAATATGTGTGTTGGAGATTTTTCTTGCCGATTTCGCACCGCTTCGCATCTTTTTAGTGCAAAAAACGGCATTCTGAGGCAAAAATGCGCACTCTCGACCCCTTTTTCGACGCTGCGCTCCCCCCTTTCGCAGAAAACTACCGCATATGTACCACATTTTTAACTATCTCCAATTGAGGAGAATACCGAATTGATGCTTGAACCCCTGAATTCCGCCCGATAAATCTCCACTACACAATTTCTACATATCGCCGGGGGGCGGAAGCGGGGGAACCTTGCGCCGCTGGAGTCCACGGCCAGCGGATGCAGACTCTCGCAGTAGGCGGCGGCCTCGCTCCAGATGCGGCTCACCGGGCGCGGCCCCGCACCGGATGCAGCCTTGCCCCGCAGGCATCATTCCACCGGCTTGCCGGGATGTCGGCGCAGCGACACGACGCACAGCGCCGCCGCCGCGACAAACCCGATGCCGCCCACGATGCCCGTCGGCGCCGGACCGACGAACGGATTCGCCGCCGTTGCCATGAACAGCGCCGGCCCCGCGCCGCAGGCGTTGACGGCCCCGTGCGCGAAAACGGCTGGCAAACAGCTGCCCGATCGCAGCGTCAGCCACGTGAAAAGGCAGCTCAGCGCCGTACAGAAGCAACACATCGCAAGGATGCCGACCACCGGCCAACCAGGATACCCCAGACCGAAATTGTGCCCGAGCACCGTGATGGGCGCGTGCCACAAGCCCCAAACGACGCCGATGCCAAGGGCGGCTTTCACGGGCGAGACGCGCTCGAGGGCGTGCGGCAGCAGATACCCGCGCCAGCCCCACTCCTCGCCGAAGCACGCGACGCTGTTGAGCAGCGGCCCCACCAGCTGCAGCGCAAGCTGGGCGTAACCGACAGCCTGCAGCTCGCTTGCAGAGGGAGGCGCAATTCCCGCGTCTTGCATCCGGGCGGTGGCAGTCGCGACGAACCCCGGCATAGAGGGGTCGAAAACACCGGGGTTGACCAGGAAAAACACCACAGCGCCAACAGCAATGAGCACCATGGGGGCAAACCAGCCGATGACGTAGTAGCGCCAGGTGCGGCGGAAGTCGCGCGGGACGATCCAGGCGCGGCGGAAGCCCTCGCCGGTAGCCAGACGCACCACGACGACGCTGATCGCGGGGAAGAACATGGCAACGCCCACAGCCAGCACAACGGGGGTAGACGAGAGGGGCGCCTCGCCGGCCGCAGCAAGTGGAAGCGCCAGAGGATAGACCACAGCGAAGAAGTACGCCCAGGTCAGCGCGAAGGTGACGACGCAGTACGTGGCGGCGCGGTGTCGCGCAAGAGTCGCCCTGAACGAACGAGGGCCAGCAGGCGGGGCGGCAGGAGCTCCGGGGGGCGTTGGAGCACCTGCGGCAGAGGTTCCGAGGGCGGTCGAAGCGGGGGCGGCGGGACTTCCGGGGCCGCTAGAGGGCCCAGGGGGCGTTTGGGCGCCCGCAGCGGGACAAGACGGGTTCGTATGCATGCTTTCCTCCAATCGTCGGCATTTTTATGTGTAGAAATTATGTGCTAGAGATTTCTAAGGCATTTTTTGGCCGTCTTTGCATCTTTTTCGGCGAAAAACGGGGTGAAATGGCCGAAACAAGCGCTTTTATACTTTCAGTAATGTTACTTTGGACGCACTTTTGATGTATATATACCTAATTCCGCTTCCAAGAGGCACGGTCGAGCGGCAAAATGATGCGGAATCCCCGAGAAATCGTGCCAAATATCTCCAACACACAAAATCTTCACTTTCGCAGAAGCAATCGAGAGCGATGACGCCAACCAAAAGCCTTCCCCGCACGCGCAGAAGCTCCCAGCGCCCCCCGCAAGGCATGCATCCCCGCAAGGGCCTTCGCCGCTTACGCACGGCCGCCCCGAGGTCAGGGCTGGCGGAATCAGTCAGCGCTCCCCTGGCTTTCGTCCAGGCCTCCGACGCCCTTCCCGGGCAGACGTTCGCCGGGGCGTATGGCAAGCCTGGCGGCGTGATACCTCTCGACGCCCCAGTCCTTCACGCCGCAGCAAGGACACGTAAGCCTGCGGGTGAACTTCGTGTGACGCGCGAAGAAAAACTCGCGTATCACCGGCCGAAACTCGCATCCGCACGCCGGGCAGCGGTACGTCACGTGGGCGTCGATCCGCACAACCGCCCACGCCGCTGCCGCTGCGACCGCTCCCAGCGCAATCGGGAACGGCCACCACACGCCCGACACGATGCCGTACACAAGCGCCCCGATCCACGCCGCATCCATCGCCGCCCCGACCACGAGCATCGCCGCCCGACATCGTCGCTCGGCCTTTCGATCTTCCATACCGGTCGCCACGTCCGATTCGGTCACCGCCGTCACCACGCCGAACCGCTGCAAGTCGGACCGCAAAAGCGCAATGGCCGCCAGCTGCTCTTTTCGGACCGCGACCTCGTCTTCCAGCCGCAAGGCCTGCTCGTCCAGCAGCGTCCGCAAGATAGCCTCCCGATTCGCGCTGTCCAACACGCCGCGAATCTGCGCAAGGCCCAGCCCGAGCGACTTGAGCATCACGATGAAGCGCAGCCGATCCGCATCGTCTTCGGTATAGAGCCGCCGGCCGCCTTCCGAGTAGCCCGACGGCGCAAGCAGCCCCTTCGTGTCGTAATACTGCACGGTCCGCACGGTGACGCCGCAGGTCGACGCCAGCTCTCCTGTCGTGTAGGTGTTGTTTTCGGACACGGCGTTTCACCTCCTCGGAGCCGTTTGTACTATGTGACGTCGCGTGACGAGCAAGCGTTTTCAGCAACTTTTTTGCCCAAACGCCCCCGTTGCCGCGAAAAACCGCCCTCGCGCGGACGCCGAACACGCGAAACGCCCGCCGCAGACGAAGGCCGCGCACGCCTGGCGCGCCTTCCACCCGAGCGGCTCGTCAGGGCGATGCGCCCCCGCCCTGCAGCATCCCGCGCCCGGCGGTGCGCCTGCACCCTTCACGCCTTTGCTGCACCGGCACGTCGGCGTCGATTCGACCGGCGCCGGTCAGGCGGCGAGGTGCTGGAGCGAGCCGGACGGCGCAGGCAAGGCGCCATGAGGCCGGATTCCGGGACAGTCAAGGTTTTTCGAAGTATAGCCGACGCGCATCGGCGGCAAGAGGGGCCGACCCTTGCGATTGGCGCTGGTTCATGTGAAGAATCTGTGTACTGGAGATTTTTCCTGCCTATTTGACACCGCTTCGCATCATTTCGTGCAAAATCCAGCCTTCCGAGGCAAAAATGCGCATTCCGAACCCCTCTTTCGGCACCGCCCTCCCCTTTTTCGCAGAAAACTACCGCAGATATGCTTCATTTTTGATTATTCCCAACTGGGAATAATCAAAAATTGATGCGCGACCGCCCGAAATCCTCTCGCAGAATCTCCAACACACAATTCCTACACATTAGATAGGCGGGACGAGGGCGGGGGAACCTCACGCCGGCAGGAGCCAGCCTCGCAGCATCGGCGCCCTCGACGCTGCCGGCAGGCCGCAAGGCCTCCAGCCCTCCCCGGAAGCCATGCCGCGCACAGGCCCCCTCCTGACATCCGCTTATGCCTGCTCAAGCGCCAGGTGCACGATCGGGAAAGGGGCGGCGGCGTCCGTTTCCGACCGGCCGACCGCGACGAACCCGGCGTGCTCGTAAAAACCCCGCGCCTGGCTGTTTTGCTCGTTCACGTCGAGCCGCGTGACGCCATACCCTTCAACGGCGATGCGCAAAAGCGCTTTGCCTACGCCCGCGCCGCGGCTTTCCGGGCGGACGAACAGCATCTCGAGATCGTCGCCGCTGACGCCGGCAAACCCCAGCAGCTCTCCTGCGCTGCCGCGTGCCAGCAGCAACGTCTCCACCGTGCGGAACGCGTCGGGAACGTAGTCGGCAATGCGTGCCACGTCGTCCTCGCCCAGGAAGTCGTGCGTGGCCCGCACCGATGCATGCCAAACTTCGAACACCTCGCTGACCAGGCGTTTTGACCGCCCACCCGCTGCCGTAACCGCCATGCGGCCTTCACGCCGAAGCAGCCGGCGCAGCTCGCCCGCATCAGCCGAAGCCGCCCAGTCGTCGCGCGAAAGAACGGACACCCGCTCATCGTGCACCTCGCCCGTGAGCCGCACGACCACGTCGCGCTCGGTGCGGCAGTGCGAAAAGCCGCATTTCTCCTGCACGCGCACCGACTTCGCGTTTTCGACGGCGCACGCGCACCACAGACGCGCAAGCCCCAGATCGCAAAAGGCGTGGCGCTCGATCTCGCGAACGGCCTCGGGAATGAGCCCGCGGCCCCAAAACGGCACGCCCGCCCAATACCCCACCTCGGCCTCGCCAGGCGCAAGCGGCACGGTGCCCGCATCGCCGAACAGCAGCCCCACCGATCCGACCAAAGCGGCCGCCTCGCGCAGCACCACGGCATAGGTCTCAGGCGCACCGAGCACCGTTTCGATGATCATGCGGCTCTCATCAGCGCTTTCGTGCGCCGGCCATCCCGCAATCGGCCCCACGTTCGGATCACTCGCCAGACGAAACAGCTCGTCGGCGTCTGCGGTCTTCCAAGGCCGAAGCACCAGCCGCTCGGTCTCGAGCACCGGACGCTCATCGGTTTTCATGCAGGTCCTCCCTTCCCGCTCGCTCGACAACATATGCTTGCATCGTGCCGCCTGGCGCCGCCCCCCGACCCGAAGCCGGCAAGATCAGCCGGCGCCTCCCTCGACCCGACCTTGCGCCGCGGCCTCAAGCGCCCAATAGCCGGCAAGCTGCACTTCGAGGTATCTCTGCAGCGCCTGCTCGTAGTCTTGCCGCGGATAGCCCGCCGCCTGCGAGGCTTCAACTTGGATGGGCAGCGGATGCGCCGCAGGATACAGGCCCGACGCATAGCAGGACAGGCCGAGCAGAAACTCCGAAGCGCACGCCGGCGAAGGCAACAGCCCCGCGCCGGCCAGCAGGTCCGACCCCCTCTGCAGCAGATCGACGACGGTCGCCTTGCACGCGACGAGCCGCCCTGGCGTCACGTTCGTCTCGACGATGCCGGCAAGCAGCGCCCCGATGCGCCCGAAATCGGCATGCTTGGCGACGACGGGAGCAAGCAGCTCCGCCGCCTTCGCCAGATCGGTCGGCTTGGGCGGTTCTGCTGCTTTCACCAGGCGATTCTCGAAAAGCGCACGCACGTCGCCAAAGAGGCTCTGCAGCGAGCGGACGTACAAAAGCAGGAAGATCTCCTCTTTCGAGGCCACGTAATGAGCCAGGTTCGTGCGCGAATAGCCCACGTCTTCGGCGAGCATGGTCATCGTGATGTCGCGATAGGCGTGGTCGTCGAGCAAGCGCTCGGCCGCGTCCAGAATGTCGGCGAGGCGGCTTTGCTTCTGCTCGTCGGTGCGGGCGCGGCGGCGAGGCACCTTCGCGCCGCCCGTCCCCTTCGCTTTCCGCGCTCCTGTTTTTGCGGCTCCCATCGCTTCCTTTCCGAGTCCATTGACAAGTTTCACTCTGCAACTTATAGTCTGTCGCATACAAGTTGCACGCCGCAACTCATTGTAGACAAGGAGGCCCCGCCATGCAATTCAGAACCAGTCCCGCCGACGGCGCCAAGCTTTCCGCGCTGGGCTTCGGCTGCATGCGCCTGCCGACGTCCGCCGGCAAGATCGACCTTGCGGCGAGCGAAAAGCTGCTGCGCCTCGCCGTCGACCGCGGCGTCAACTACCTGGACACCGCCTACATCTACCGCGGCAACGAGCAAGCGCTTGGCGAGGTGTTCGCCCGCAACCCCGACCTGCGCGAACGCATCAACCTGGCCACCAAGCTGCCGACGCCGCGCTGCGACGCGGCCGAGGACTTCGACCGCTACCTGCAGGCGTCCCAAACGCGCCTGGGCACCGACCGCATCGACTACTACCTCGTCCACAACCTGACGAGCGCACAATCGTGGCGGCGGCTCGTGTCGCTGGGCATCGAAGCGTGGATCGCACGGCAGAAGGCGGCCGGCCGCATCGTGCGCATCGGCTTTTCCTACCACGGCCCCGAAGCGGACTTCCCGATTCTGCTCGACGCCTACGACTGGGATTTCTGCCAGATCCAGTACAACTACTTGAACGAGCACTACCAGGCCGGCACCGCCGGGCTTGTCGCCGCAGCCGAGCGCGGCCTGCCGGTGTTCGTGATGGAGCCCCTGCTCGGCGGCAAGCTGGCGACCGAGCTGCCCGCCGACGCACAAGCGATCCTCGCCGACGCGGGCATCCCCGCCGACCCGGTGCGCCTCGCGCTGCGGTGGGTGTGGGACCACCCCCAGGTGACGATGGTGCTGTCGGGCATGAACACGCTGTCCCAGGTGAGCGAAAACGCCGACACCGCCTGCGAGGCCCTGCCCGACGCGCTTGCGCCGGCCGAGCGTCAAGCCGTCGAGCTGGCCCGAGCCGCCATCGCCGAAAGCTACAAGGTTCCCTGCACCGGCTGCGGCTACTGCATGCCGTGCCCGAAAGGCGTCAACATCCCTTCGTGCTTCGCCGCCTACAACGCCTCGTTCGCGCACGGCTGGTACCAGGGCATGCAGCAGTACGTCACCGCGTCGGGCGCCATGGTGGGCGACGCGCACTTTGCCAGCGACTGCATCCAGTGCGGCGCGTGCGTCAGCAAATGTCCCCAGCACATCGACATCCCCGAATCGCTCGCATCGGTCAAACGCCGCCTGCAGATCCCCGGCTTGTCGACGTTCGTCCGCCTCGGCACCCGCCTGATCAGCCGATAAGGGAGGCAGGGCGGGCGGAGTCAGCCCCGGGCGCTGCTGCGGCCCCGAACGCAGCCGCAGCCCCGAACGCCGCCGCAGTCCCGAACGCCGTGGCAGCCCCAGACGCAGCCCAAGCCGCCGCGGCGGCCCCAGCCCGGCAGCAGTCCCGGGCGCTGCTGCAGCAGCCGCAGCCCAAGCCCGGCGGCTGCCCCAGCCGCCCGAGTCCGCCGCAGACCCGAACGCCGCTGCGTCCCAGCCGCCCGACCCGCCGCAGCGGTCGCGCTGGAAATCCATGCCTAAAACGCATACGGTTCCATCAATCGCAGGCATTTGCAATTCAAAGCAGCTTGGGGAACAATGCTTGCAGCGAAGGCGGGCGGCCAGCCAGCGAAGCCCCCGGCAAGCGCCGGGGGCCCTGGCGGCCCCAACCGGCCCTTCGCCGCACCCGTACTGAAAAGGAGCGTCGCATGCAACTTGAACTGACCCCGAAATGGGACAAGGTGTTCCCCCAAAACGACCAGGTCCGCCACGAAAAGATCGTGTTCCACAACCGCTACGGCATCGACCTGGCCGCAGACCTGTACCGGCCGCGGGACTGCAAGCCCGACGCCAAGCTGGCGGCCCTGGCCGTGTGCGGGCCGTTCGGCGCCGTGAAGGAGCAGGCGAGCGGGCTGTACGCCCAGGAGATGGCCTCGCGCGGGTTTGTCGCCCTGGCCTTCGACCCGTCGTTCACCGGCGAAAGCGGCGGTGCGCCCCGCTACATGGCGTCGCCCGACATCAACACCGAAGACTTCCAGGCCGCCGTGGACTGCCTCTCCTGCCGAAGCGACGTCGACCCCGACCGCATCGGCATCATCGGCATTTGCGGCTGGGGCGGCCTTGCCCTCAACGCCGCCGCCATCGACGTGCGCGTGAAGGCCACGATCGTCTCGACCATGTACGACATGAGCCGCATCGCCGCAAAAGGCTACTTCGACGCGCAGGACAGCCCCGCAAGCAGGCGCGAGGCCCGCAAACAGTTCTGCGAAGACCGCACGCGCGACTACCGGACGGGCGCCTACCCCCGCTCAGGCGGCGTGGTCGACCCGCTTCCCGCCGACGCGCCGGACTTCGTCAAGCAGTACTACGCGTACTACAAAACCCCCCGGGGGTATCATCCCCGCTCGCTCAATTCCAACGACGGCTGGACCAACATCGGCACCATGAGCTTCCTGAACCAGCCGATTTTGTGCTGGGCCGGCGAGATAGAGAGCGCCGTCATGGTCGCGCACGGCAGCGAGGCGCATTCGCTCTACATGGGCCGCGACGCATTCGCCCAGCTCAACGGCGGCAACAAGCAATTCGTCGAAGTGGCGGGGGCCACGCATTGCGACCTGTACGACAACTACGACTTCATCCCCTTCGACGCCATGCAAGCCTTCCTCGAAGAAAACCTGTAGAAAGCACGCACGACCATGAACGACGAACGCATCGAAAAGCCTCGCGAGCTCGCCGCCGACAACATGGGCGACGCCCTCGCCTACCTCAATTCCGAAAACGCCACCGACGGCGAACGGGCGGAAATCGTGCGCTTCATGCGCGAAACCTCGCAGCAGTCCCTGCGCCTGACCGCAGAGCTCAACGGCTCCTACCACGAGCCCGAAGAGGTGCGCGAGCTGTTTTCACGCATCATCGGCAGGCCCGTAGACGACGAGTTCGCCCTGTTTCCCCCGTTCACGACCGACTACGGGCGCAACATCCACCTCGGGCGGCGGGTGTTCGTCAATTCCGGCTGCCGGTTTCAGGACCAAGGCGGCATTTTCATCGGCGACGACGTCCTCATCGGGCACAACGTCGTGCTGGCGACGCTGAACCACGACCTCGCGCCCGCGAGGCGCCAGTCGCTCATCCCCGCGCCGATACGCATCGGCGACCGCGCGTGGATCGGGTCGAACGCGACCGTGCTTCCCGGCGTGACCATCGGCGAGGGCGCGGTCGTGGCGGCCGGCGCCGTCGTCACGAAGGACGTGCCCGCGAACTGCATCGTCGGCGGCGTGCCGGCGCGGACGATACGCATGCTGACGGCCGACGAGCTGGGGTGCGCATGAGCAACGACGACGGCGCAAGAGCGACGCAGCGGGAGCGCATGCTTGCCAGAGAGCTGTACCGGTGCGACGACCCTGAGCTGACGGCGATGCGAAACCGGGCGCGGCGCCTTGTACGCAAGCTCAACGCGGCCGAAACTGAAGGCGCCCGCCCCCAACACCGCCGGCTACCCTTCGTGCTCGGTCGGAATACGGACCGTGAACACCGACCCGCGGCCGACGCTGCTTTCGACCGCGATGGTGCCGTTGTGGAACACGGCGGCATGCTTGGCGATGGCAAGCCCCAAACCCGTGCCGCCGCTTTCTTTCGAGCGGCTTTTGTCCACGCGATAGAACCGCTCGAATATCTTGTGCTGCTCTTCAAGCGGAATGCCGCACCCGTTGTCCCTGACCCGGATGTAGGCCATCGGCATCCCTTCCGAATCGGGAGAAGCGATGCTTTTGCCCACGAGCACGACGACTTCCCCGTCCGAATCGCTGTATTTCAAAGCGTTGGAAAGGAGGTTCGACACCAGCTGGTCGAGAAGGCTTTTGTTGCCGTCGACGACGACGGACGAGCCCAGGCAGCGAATGCTCACCGACTGCTTCTCGGCCAGCGGCAAAAACCGCGTCACCACCTCGTGCGCCAGCGACAGCAGCTCCACTTCTTCCTTGCCGGCGTTTTCCATCACGGGGTCGTCGATGCGGGAGAGCACGAGCACATCGTTGATCAAATCGGTCATATTCGATGATTCCGTCAGAATGATGTGGGCGAAGCGCTCGGCGTCCTTCTGCGGTATGTTGCCGCCGGCAAGCAGCTCCGCATACCCCGAGATGACCTGCAGCGGCGTCTTCATCTCGTGCGAGACGTTCGCAGAAAACTCCCTCCGTATGTTCTCGGCGCGGGCAAGCTCCCGGTTCTGCTCCATGAGCTGCCGCTGCTGCGCCTCGACCCTTGAAAGAAGCGGCCGCATCTCTTCGTACGTTTCGCTTTCGAGAGGGCTGGCCACGTCGATCTGGTTGAGCGGGGCCACGGTGCGATGCGTGAGCAGCCGCGAGAGCGCGACGGACAGCACGAACGCGGCGGCAAGCGCGACAAGAAGCGCAGGCTCGGTCGATTTGAAGACGGAGACGAACGACGCCCGCTCTTCTGACAGGCGAAGCACGTTTCCCGAATCCAGAAGGACTGCCGTGTAGATGGTGTCTTTTCCCAGCGTCGAAGAATAGCGCGTGACGGTGCTGATGCCCTTTTCCCGCGCTTCGAGGATCTCCGGGCGGTCGGCGTGGTTCTCGCTCACGTTTCCGCTGCTGTCGAAGACGACGTTGCCCTGAGCATCCACCAACGTATAGCGGATGTCCTGCCCAAGCTGGTCTTTCAGGATGCGCACGTTGCTTTCCGTGTCCTTGTCCTCAAGGAAGGCTGCAGCGCTTTCCGCGATCATTGCCACGCGCTGTTCTTCATCGTGCTCGTAGACAAGGTAGAACAAGGCCATGAAGACGCCCGAAAAGCACAGAAGGATAGCGATGGAGTACACGAAGACCGACCGGAACAGCGTCGTGGAAAGCCTTTTCGCCTCGCCCCTCATGACGAGCTCACGCCCTCATGACGTAACCGACACCCCGAACCGTCTCTATCATGGAAGCCGCTTCAGGAGACGCGTCGGCGATCTTTTGGCGCAGCGTCTGCACGTGCGCGTCCACCGTCCTGG
The DNA here is from genome assembly GCF_011039175.1 of Slackia sp. ZJ119. Taxonomy (GTDB): domain Bacteria; phylum Actinomycetota; class Coriobacteriia; order Coriobacteriales; family Eggerthellaceae; genus Xiamenia. Next base: position 346,713 of record NZ_JAAKEN010000001.1, on the reverse strand, counting down.
TGTTGCCGGCGAAATCCCAGCCCCAAACGCTTTCGAGCAGATGCGTGCGGCTGAGAACGTGGTCGCGGTTGCTCATGAGCATTTGCAGCAGGTCGAATTCTTTGCGCGTGAGCGACAGCGCGGCCTCTCCGACGAACACCGTTCTCGCATCGCCGTCAAGCGTGATCCCGCCGCATTTGCACTTTCCCCCGGCAGCCACGGCGGGAGATTCCGCCCGCCTCAACAGCGCCCGGACGCGCGAGACGAGTTCCATCATGCCGAAGGGCTTCGCAAGGTAGTCGTCGGCGCCCAGGTCCAAGCCTTGGACCTTGTCTATCTCGGCTCCCTTGGCGGTGAGCATCATCACGGGAATGTGCCGGGTCGAAGGGTCGGCCCTCAAATCGGTCAATATCGCAAGGCCGTCTTTCCCGGGAAGCATGATGTCCAGAAGGACCAAGTCGGGCAGCTGGCGTGCGCAGGCCGCCTCGAAGTCATCGGCGCAAGAAAACCCAGCCACCTCGAACTCCGCTTGGTTGAGAGCGTAGATGGCCAGGTCTCTGATGTTGCTGTCGTCTTCTACGTAATAGATCATGCCCCTATTGTACGTCCGGGCAAACGGGTTGGTCGGCGCACGAATGTCAAATTCATGTAAAGGACTGTCGTGCGCCGAGCAAACTCCGTGGTGATCTTACGCCTTTTGATCCTAGCCGAATCGACCGGAGACGTAGTCGGCCGTGCGGCTGTCTTGCGGATGGGTGAACAGCGTGTCGGTGTCCCCCGCTTCCACCATCTCGCCCAGCAGGAAGAAGGCGGTCTTCGTGGAAACGCGGATCGCCTGGAGCATGTTGTGGGTCACCATGATCACCGTGTATTTCGAGGCGAGCTGGCCCACGAGCTCTTCGATCTTCGCCGTGGAAATGGGGTCGAGGGCGCTCGTCGACTCGTCGAGCAGCAGCACCTCCGGGCGCACTGCCAACGCACGGGCGATGCACAGACGCTGCTGCTGGCCGCCCGAGAGGCCCAAGGCGCTCTTCTTGAGGCGGTCCTTCACTTCGTCCCAGATCGCGGCGTCGCGCAACGACTGTTCCACGATGACGTCCAGCTCGTCCTTCTTCTTGATGCCGTGCGTGCGCGGCCCGAACGCGATGTTGTCATAGATGCTCATGGGGAAGGGGTTGGGCTGCTGGAACACCATGCCCACCCGGCGACGCAAGTCGTTGACGTCTATGTCCTTGTAGGCGTCTTTGCCGTCCAATTCGATGGCGCCCGTCACCTTGCATCCGTCCACCAGGTCGTTCATCCGGTTCAGCGTCTTCAGGAGGGTGGATTTGCCACATCCCGAAGGTCCAATGAGCGCTGTCACCTCGTTTTCGGGGAAGACGAGGGTAACGTCTTTCAAGGCATGGAAGTTTCCATAGTGAAGATCGAGGTTTCGCACCTCCATCTTCGTCTGCACCTCTTCTCCCCGGTGAGCTTCGGCCCCTCTGATAAAGGTCGGGGTCACCATCTTCTCTTCTACCGCTTCCATCTATATCCCTCTCTTGAGCTTCTTGGCCGCGAAGTTCGCCGCCGCATTCAGGATGACGACGAGTGCAAGGAGCACGACCGCCGTCGCGTACGTCTCATTCATATGCAGGCCCTCGTTCGAAAGCACGTACATATGGACAGCCAGCGTGCGGCAGGAGTCGAACAGCGCGAGGAACCCTTGGCCGGCAAAATCGGGGATCTGGGCAACCGTTCCAGCCGTGAACAGGAGCGCCGCAACCTCTCCCACGCATCGGCCCAGGGCAAGCAGGCCGCCGCCCAGAATTCCCGGAAGCGCGCTGGGGAGCACGCAGCGGAATATCGTGCGCACCGGCCCCGCCCCCAGGGCGAAGCCGCCCTGCTTGTAGGATTCCGGCACGGCCAGCAGGGCTTCTTCGGCGGTGCGCATGATCACGGGGAGCACCATGATCGCCAGCGTGCAGGCGCCGGAGATAAGGGAGAGCCCCCAGCCGAGCATGGTCGTGAAGAACAGCAAGCCGAACAGGCCGTAGATGATGGACGGGATGCCCTGCAGCGTTTCGGTGGTCATGCGCACGGCACGGACGAAACGGCTGGACGAGCGGGCGTATTCCACCAGGTAGATGGCCGCTCCGATGCCGACGGGAAGCGCCAGGACCAGGGCGAACACCGCCATCAAAAGCGTATTGATGAGCGCAGGCATCAGCGATACGTTCTCAGAGGTGTACGTCCACTCGAAAAGCTGCGGCGTCAGATACGGCACGCCGTTGATGAGGATGTAGCCGACGATGCCTGCGAGCACTGCCGTTGAAACGATGGCGCCGATATACACGAGCGTCCGCAAAACCTTCGCCATCATCGCACCTCACCCCGCTTTTTGATCGCGCTGAAAAGAAGGCTGATCAGCATGACGAACACGAAGAGCACGACGCCCGTGGCGATGAGTGCGCCGCGGTGCAGGTCGGCGGCATAGCCCATTTCCATGACGATGTTCGCCGTCATGGTGCGCACGCCGTCGAAGACGGAGCCCGGTATCACCGGCTGGTTGCCGGCCACCATGACCACGGCCATGGTTTCGCCGATGGCGCGGCCCACGCCCAAGACGATGGCGGCCATGATGCCCGAGAAGGCCGCCGGAACGAGCACGTTGAACACGGCACGCTCATGCGTCGCCCCAAGCGCCACCGCGCCTTCGTAGTAGCTCTTCGGAACCGCGTCGAGCGCATTCTTCGCCACGGTGATGATGGTGGGCAGGATCATGATGCCCAACAGCACCGCCGCCGCCAAAAGAGAGAACCCGCGTCCCGTCATGTTTATCCTGATGAACGGCACGATAACCATGATTCCGAAAAAGCCGTACACAACCGACGGGATGCCCGCCAAAAGCTCGACGCCCGGGCGAAGGATCGCCGAGATCCTCTCGTTCGCGAATCGCGAAAGGAAGATGGCGGTGAGCACCCCCGCCGGCACGCCCACCAGGATGGCGCCGGCGGTCACGTAGATGCTGCCAACGATCATGGGGAAGATGCCGTAGATGCCGCTGGTCGGTTTCCACGTCGTGCCGAACAGGAACTCCGGAACGCCGATGGTCGCCATCGCCGGTATGCCGTTCACGAAGAGGAACACGCATATCAACGCTACCGCCAGGATGGAGATGGCTGCCGCGATGATGAAAAGGACCCTCGCGACGTTTTCCTTGATTGCCGATCCAGACATGGTTGCCTAGCCGATCTCGGACCAGTTCACGATTTCGCCGGAGAAGATGCCCTTCACCTGCTCGCTCGTCAGCCCGTCGATCGCAGAGTCGGGAGAAACGATGACGGCGATGCCGTCCTTGGCGATGGCAGAGGACTTCGCGCCGGCAGAGGTCTCGGAGTCCTTGAGCTCGCGCGACGCCATGCCGATGTCGCACGTGCCTTCGACGGCCATGTTCACGCCCGTCGTGGAGTCAGACTGCTGCACTTCGACGGAAACGTTGGAGTTCACCGCCTGATAGGCTTCCGCAAGCTTCTCCATGACGGGGGTCACCGACGAGGAGCCGGCCACGACCACTTTCCCGCTCGCATCGGAAGCGGCGTAGGGAGCGGCGCCGTCCTCAACGGCGATGTAGCCGTTTTCCTCGACGACCGCCTGGCCGTCAGCGCTCATGATGAAGTCGATGAAGTCCTGCGCCTGGGGGCTGAGAGCGTCCGTGGTGACGATGTTGAACGGCCTGGACACCTTGTAGTCGCCGCTCTTCACGTTCTCGGCCGTCGCGTCGACGCCGTCGATCGCGAGCGCCTTGACCGTGTCGTTCAGCGAGCCGAGCGAGATGTAGCCGATGCCGTTCGGGTCGCTTGCCACCGAGGTCATCATGACCGACGTCGAGTTGGTGACGACGGCCGTGTCGGTCGTCATGTCGATCTTGTTGCCGCTCGCGTCCTTTTCTTCCAGCTCGAAGAGCTCCACGAACGCGCCGCGCGTGCCCGAGCCGTCTTCGCGCGAGTACACGGAGATTTCGCCGCCCGAAGCAGCGGTGGACGACCCCTCGGAAGACGCCTCAGAAGACGTCCCGGCATCCGAGGACTGGTTGCTCGGAGACGCGCAACCCAAAGCGCCCAGCACTCCGAAGGCGCACGCTGCCGCGACAGCCACGACAAGCCCCGTCTTGAACAGTTTCTTTCTCATTCTGAATCCTTTCTGTGACCAGTGCCTCCTCTTGCGGGAGGGAGCCTAAGAGGAGGCTCGAATTCAGAATGACGATCCTTCATCAAGGCAACGTCAGAGGATTGCAAAGCTTCTGCAAAGTATTTCGTTTCAAATACCGAAAGGTTTTTGAGAGGCGCAGGCGGCCGCCTGAGCGGCAAGGGACGCAAGCGCAGGCGGCCGGCCGACGACGAGAGAAGCGCCGACCAGTTCCGCCAGTCCTGCGCAGGCGGCTCTAAGGAAACGCTGCTCAGCTCGATCTAGGCTCAGACCGCACGTTGCCAAAGACGGCCTTAACCAGCGTTTCCCTGGCAGGCGCTTTCCTAGTCGACGATGTCGATGCTGTCACCAGGGGCGATGCGCCCCCCTTCTATCACTTTGCAGAAGACGCCCTCGCGCGGCATGATGCAGTCGCCCATCTTGTGGTAGATGGCGCAGTGCGCGTGGCACTCCTTGCCGATCTGGGTCAGCTCAAGCACGACGTCGCCCGACTTGAACCGCGTGCCAAGGGGAAGCGACTTGAGGTCGAAGCCTTCCACGATGATGTTCTCACCGAAGGCGCCGTTGCTGACGTTTGCGCCGCGGTCGTTGAATTCCTGGATCTTCTCGTAACTGAGAAGGCTGACCTGCCGGTGCCACGCGCCGGCATGCGCGTCGTCGGCGATGCCCCAGTCGGACTTCAGCTCGATGAACGGGACTTCTTCTTTTTGGATGCCTTTGATTTCGCTGGTGCAAACGGCTTTGACAGTGCCCATGTTGCACGCTCCTTACGTTCAAGAGTCGATATGCCGTGCGCCGCTTCGACATACCCGGTGCAACAATAGATACAAACCCGCTGCCGCTGCACGACGACAAGCAAGGCAAAACTTTGGCGCAGCGTGATTATAGCACCCCGAGGATAATGGTTTCAAGGGGGAAGAAAAAGAAAGGCCGCCTGGGCAGCCTCGTTGTTGGTTATGGAGCGGGTGACGGGACTCGTGCGTATCGCTTTGCGATCCGCAGAGGCCTCGTCGCCTTCGGCTCCTCGGCCGATTTGTCTACAAAACCTTCGGTTTTGCTTGACGGCAAATCCCCTCTCGGGTTCGAGTCCTGAAAGGAGAACGAAAAAGAAAGGCCGCCGAAGCAGCCTGGTCATTGGTTATGGAGCGGGTGACGGGACTCGCGCGTATCGCTTCGCGATCCGCGGATCTGCGCGCGCTTCGCGTGCTCGATCAATTTTCCTAAAAACGTGCCAGAGGGCACGTTTTCTTGACGGAAAATTCCCTCTCGGGTTCGAGTCTTGAAAGGAACCCGAACAAGAAAGGCCGCCGAAGCAGCCTGGTTATTGGTTATGGAGCGGGTGACGGGACTCGAACCCGCGAATACGAGCTTGGGAAGCTCGGGCCTTACCACTTGGCGACACCCGCGTTTGCAGGCGGAATTATAAGCCATCTGCCTAGGTCTTGGCGGCAGATTCGGCAAAATCACCACATGGAGCGGCGAAACGGCGCGGAAACTCGAGCGACGCGCAGCACAGCTTCCGCACAAGCCCGACAAGGTCACGAACAAAAGCAGCGCGACCGGCACGACGGCGCACGAGAAGCGCCGACGCCTTCCCGAAACCGTCGAAGGCCCAACGGCGGAAGAGGCTGCCGGGCCTTCGGGCCTTTTCGCGCCCGGCCAAGGCCGGCAGAGGGCGGGCGCCGGCGCGGTTTCGCGGCTTGCGGCGGAAGGGCTCCGGTCCCTGTGCAGTTGTGCAGGCTGTGGCAGCGCCTGACAACGGATTCCCGTTTTTCGCGCAGTTATGCAGGCTGTGGCAGAACGCGTTGAACCAGAGCGACCCTCCAAGCTTCTGACCTGGCCCTTTTGAACGCTGAAAGTTAGAAACCGCTAACTGCTCCGGATAAATGCCTAATCTCCCTGCCACAGGCTGCACAACTGCACAATATTCGCGCCCCCGTTGCCAAACGCTGCCACAGCCTGCACAACTGCACCGGCCCCGCCGTCCCCGGACGGCGGGGCCGGGCGCATCCCGAAGCGGGGCCGGCGGCATTGCGGCGGCGGGCTGGGGACGCGCCCATTCATTCCGTCTTGCCCGGGGCCGAAGGCGGAGCGCTCGCCGTCACGACCCCCGCCTCTCCGCCTGTACAGCACACGCCGGCGGGCAACCCCCAAGCGCTGCCCGCCGACGTCGCTTTACAGGACCAGCAAGACCGCCTTCGCCAGGTTCGCCATGCCGCTGTAGAAGCCGTTGCTGTCGTCGTGCGCGATCAGGTCGTCGCACGCCTGGCCGACCCATCTGTCCAGGTGGTCCTCCTTGAGAACCTGGGCAAAGGCGAAAAGCTGCCGGGCCTGCTGCTCGTCTCCCCTCTTCGCGGCGGCGCCGGCGTCGCGGTTGAGCTTCACGTACAAGGCCAGCTCCATGGCGAGATGGTCCTCAGGCTCGACGAAGTCTTGCGGACGCGCGAAGCCGACCTCCTTCATCAGGTCGGCGATGGCGAAGTACTGCTTGCTGTAGAGCGTCTTTTCTGTGCTGCGGTACACCGACTCGAACGGGGCGATGGGGTCGGTCGACACGCCGAGGAACAGCTCGGCGTACCCAGCGTCAAGATAGTCCTTCCAAAGCGCCTGGTCATCGGCCTCTTCGCGCGAGCGCAGGGCCTTCGTCAGCTGCCGCTGCGCACGGTCGGCCAGCTTCTGCGCCTCTTCCGGCAAGCCCGCCAGGGGGCTTGCCACATACGCCTCGATCGCGCCGAACAGAGCCTCGTCCGCCTCGCGCTCGAACGCGCGGGCCGTGATCGACAGCGCCTCGACGAGGCGTTCCCGCTCCTGCAAATCAAGTGACCCCATGAGCCTCTCCTTCTTGCTTGTCGTTGCTTTTCGTGCCTGCGCTTCGCACCTATTGTTAGTTTAAGGCAACACTGATGAATGTCACCGGCTTTAGCTCAGGCAGGCCGGCAGCCTCAGACCTCGATTGCGTGCCGCTGCGCCCGCTCGGCCTTCGACCGCCGGCCGCCGGCTCGCCTGCATAAAGCCGACAAAATAAGTCAGCGTTACTCCAAGATGCACACCGGCTTCAGGCAGTCGCGCTGCTTCTTCGCCCACAAACACTCTTCCATCTGCTCAAGGCCGTGGAAGATGTGCGTCGCCAGCGGCGTGGGGTCGAACTTGCCGAGCTCGATCATCCGCAGGTAGCGGTCGAACAGCTCGCGGCCGCCCGTGCACTGCCACGCGCGAATGTTCTGCGTCTTCATGCCCGAGTTCCACGCGGCGGGCGGAATGACCACGTCATCGTAGTAGGCGTTGAGGCTGCACACCTGGCCGCCGCCGCGCGTGACGTCGAGAGCCTGCGCCACCACCGAGGCGGGCCCGCCGCCGATGATGCTCACGTCGACGTTGCCGCCGTTGAGCTGCCTGATCTGTTCGACCACGTCGCCTTCCTTGTAGCTTACCACGTCGGTCGCGCCCCAAAGCCGGGCGATCTCTGCGCCCTTCGGGTTGGTCCCCACCGCAAAGATGCGTCCCGCGCCCTTGAGCGCCGCGGCGGCTATCGCGCACAGGCCGATGGGGCCGATGCCGAACACCACGACGGAGTCGCCGAGCATGATGGGCGTGTTCTCCACGCCATGCCATGAGGTTGACACCATGTCGGTCACCATGACGGCCTGCACGTCGGTCACGTTGTCGGGGATCTTCGAGCAGTTCATGTCGATGTCGCGCACGCGGAAGAACTCGCCGTACACGCCGTCTCGGTCGAGGCACCAGTCGAAGGCCATGCCCCCGCGGCTGAACTGCGCCCATCCCTGCTGCGCCTCGATGGATCGCCACAAAGGCGTCACCGGGGGCACGCACACGCGATCGCCCGGCTTGAAGTACTCGACTTCGCTGCCGACCCGCTCAACGATGCCGACGCCCTCATGACCCACGAAGCGGCCGACCGCCGGAGGCATGATCAGGTCCTCGATGATCTCGTAGTCCGTCTCGCACACCGAGACGGCCGTCGTGCGAACGATCGCCTCGTAGGGGCCGGGCTCCACGTCAGGGCGCTCCCCCAAAGCGACCTTCCCCTTCTCGACAAGCTTCAAGCCCTTCATACCGCACTCCCTTCGTTACAGCAGCCTTCGTTAGAGCGGGGCCGCGCCACATGCGGCGCGGCCCCGCCTCCCGCAAAAGGCCTACCCTTCCTCGTTCTTGGAGAGGGCAAGCGCCTCTTCCACGCTCGCAGCCTTCATGACGAGCTTGCCGTAGCCGATGCGTTCCTCGGCGCTCTCGACGTCCTCGTACTCGAACTGCGGCGGCAAATCCTCGCCGCGGTCGCGCAAAAGCTCCATGGCGCGGTCGACGTCGTAGGGCACGACCTCCTTGCGCGGATTGACCGGCTTGAACACCACGGCGGGCTTCACGAAGTCGCCGTCGGGCATGTCGGGCAGCGCCTTGAGCGTGCCGTACTTGGCCTCCATGTCCTCAAGCGTGCCGAAGTCGAGCGCACGGCCCGGGCACGACATGACGCACACGGGAAGCTCGCCCTGCTCGAGTCGGTCGTAGCACATGTCGCACTTGCTCATGGGCGTGCCGGCCGCGTCGTCCTCGTACTGGGGAGCGCCGTAGGGGCAGGCCTTCCAGCAGTTGCGGTCGCCTTCGCACAAATCCTCGTCAAGCAGCACGGCGCCGTACTTGTCCTCCTTGAACAGGGCGTGGTGCGTGCAGGCGTCGACGCACACGGGGTTTTCGCAGTGGTAGCACGTGGCGAACAGCGTGTTCATGCGCAGGGTGGGCCACACGCCCTTTTCCCACTGAAGCAGGCGCAGCCACTTCACCGGACCCGGCTGGATGTCGTTCCAGTCACGGCAGGCAACGACGCACGCATGGCAGTTGTAGCAGCGGTTCTGGTCAAAGAAAAACGCGTACTGGGTCATTATTCCACTCCTTCGCACTCGATGCTGAAGCCCTTGCCCTCCACGTTCGTGATGTCGATCATGCCGGCGCACAGCAAGATGCCGCGGCGATGGTTGTAGTCCTCCGAGGGAATGAGGAAGTTGCAAGAGCCCGCACGGTCGATGCCTTCGGGCATGATCTCAGTCTTGAGATGGGACGGATCGTAGTTGCGCCCGAAGATCATGCAGGCGATGCCCGGGGTCAGGCGGCTCGTGACGTAGGCCGGCAGCAGGCACTGGCCGACGCCGTTGTGGGCGAGCACCATGTCGCCGTCCTTGATGCCGCGCTTCGCCGCGTCGGCGGCGGAGATCCACACGTCCATGCGGTACTCGTCGCGGAACCAGGGGTTCTCGTCCTGGCAGAAGTGCTGGCGATAGAACGCGTGCGGCGTGATCATGTACAGCGGATGCTTGTTCACGAGCACGCTCAAGGGGCTGACCTCGGTCTGCTTGTAGTGGCCGATGGGCTCCATGAAGCCCTGGCCCAGGCACTTGGTCTTGTAGGCGACGTCGTGATAGTCGTGCTCTTCGACGAAGCGCGAGATGATCTCGATCTTGCCCGACTCCGTCTGGAACGGCTTCTTGCCCTCGCACTCGTCGCGCAAACACACCCAGTAGTCGCCCTCGATGGGCCTGATGAAGTAGGGCTCTTTGCGGAACTCTTCCCACGTGGGCGGGTCGAGCGGCTTGATCTCGTCCTTTTCGCGCCACGCCTCGAAGTTCTTGCGCGCCATGTCCTCCAGCACGCCGTCGAGGTCTTCCCACTTCACGCCCTTGATCTCCGGACAGTAGTAGTCGGCCACGCACGCGCCGTCGGGATCGCCCGGGATCTGGATGCGCTCGGCGACTTCCTTGAGGATCCACAAACGCGAGCGGCACTCTCCCGGCGGGTCGATGACCTTGCCCATGCCGATGAAGTAGTTGCCCGCGGCCGGGGAGAACGCAGTGTTGAACGAATAGCCCTGCAGCACGAAATTGTCGCCGCCACCGCCCTCGAAGAACTGGTGGGCGAGCGGAAGCACCAGGTCGGAGTACCACGTCATGGTGGTGGCCCACGTGTAGGCCGAGTAGGCCACGAACGGGGTCATTTGGACCGCCTTCATGCGAGCGCTCGAGTCGTAGTAGTTCGGGATCATGTTGCGCGGGTTGACCGTCTGCCAGATCATCTTGATGTTCGGAGCCGTCTCGTTTTGCGGGCAGCCGACGATGCGCTTGTAGTCGGCAAGGCTGATCTCGCCGTCTTCGTAGCGCTTGTGCTCAAGGATGGCGCGGTGCCAGATCTCGCCCTCGATGACGCAGTGCTCCTCGATCTTGTCGAAGCGCTCGCCGTAGAAGTTCATGTCGGGCACGGGGAAGTGCTTTTGCACGCCGAAGTCCATGCCCGTGCCGATGCAGCCGTTGCGCCCGAGATTGCCCGTGAGAATGCGCAGGTAGTTGTCGAGACGCGCCGGGTCCTCGCCGCCGAGCAGACGGGTCGCGGCCCACACCATGCGCATGTAGACCGGGCCGTCGGCGCACAGACGCGCGATGGCCGCGATGGTCTCGGCAGGCACGCCGCAGATGGCCTCGGCCCACTCGGGCGTCTTCGCCACACCGTCGTAGTCGCCGAGGATGATCTTCTTCCAGCGCTCGAAGCCCTCGATGTCGACGTTCTTCTCGATGAACTCCTTGTTCTCGAGCCCCTCGGTCATGATGACGTAGGCCATGGCCTCGAGCATGGCGGCGTCGGTGGACGGACGGATGGGGATCCACTGGTCGGCCAGGTGCGCGGTCCAGGTGTAGCGGGGATCGATGTAGATCAGCGGAATGCCCTTGTCACGCGCCAGGTTGAAGTAGTACGCGAACTCGGGATAGTTGAGGTACACGTCGAAGCCCCACAGGACGATCGCCTTGGAGTCGAACAGGGTCATGGCCTCCGTGCCGCCGTCGAAGGTGGCCGCGTCCATGGTCAGCGGACGGCCGAACTGGTACGTGTCGGCCAGGTCGTGCGGCTCGTAGGAGTCGACGCCCCAGATGGCCAGTGCGCCGCCGGGCATGAACTGGCCGATGTAGTCGGTCGACCCGCCCATGAGGCCGTCGCAGTACACGCTCATGGGACCGTACTTCTCGCGGGTCTCGACGTACTTCTCGGCGATCATATTGAGCGCCTCGTCCCAGCTGATGCGCTTGAACTTGCGCGAGCCCTTCGGCCCGACGCGCAGCATGGGATACTTGATGCGGTTGGGCGAATACACGTCTTTCCTCCAGCCGCGGCCGCGCGTGCAGGCGCGATGCTGGAACATGCCCTTGCGGAACTCCTCCTCGTCAAAGTAGGCGTCCTCGCGCGCCACGTTCGGATGGACGATGTTGTCGGTCTCGATCGCCGTCAGCACCCCGTCTTTCTTGTGGCACTTGAGCAGGCACATGTCGAAACAGCCGTTCTGGCAGCACGTGCAGTACTCGATTTCCTCGTCGACGTGCTTGTTCATCAGCTTCGCACGCACTGCTTCAAGCTGTCCCTCGTCGGGACCGAAGTTGTTCTTGAGCTCCGTCATTGTTGCACTCCTCTCGTTTTCTCTCCTCGACTTCGCCTCGGGCCCGCAACCCCCTTCCGTCTCCCGCGGCCCGAAGCCCTTTCCTTTCTTCTTGCCTTTTTGCCAAGCCGCCAAGCGACAGCTTTTTTCATAGGTTCCAGTCGCCCCGGCCGCCTTCGGCAGCCGCAGGCGTCACCGCGCGGGCGTCACCTTGCGGACCGCGCCGTAGGGGCACGACACCGCGCACATCCCGCACCTTTGGCACAGCCGCCCGACGATGTTGCCGGGCTTGCCGAACCGCCCCTTTATCGCGTTGCCCGGACACGTGAGCAAACAGCAGCGCTCCCCCTGGCAGCGCACCTGGTCGATCTCGTACGAGACGAGGTCGCGGCACACGAGGCCGGGGCATTCGCCGCGCACGTGCGCCGCGAACTCTTCGGGGAAATAGCGCAGCGCCGACAGGACCACGTTGGCGGAGCTTTTGCACAGGCCGCACAACGCGCTCTTCGCAATGGCCTGTGCGGCTTCGCGCAGCTCCTCGACCTGGCTTTCGCCGGCAGACCCCTGCGTGAGGGCCTCGAGGATCTCGATGCACCGGTCGGAGCGGGCAAGGCACGCGCGGCATTGGCCGCACGCCTCGTCGCGGGAAAAGCGCATGAAGTACAGCGCCATGTCGACGACGCACTGGTCGTGCCCGACGACGACGAACCCTCCCGAGCCCATGATGGCGCCGAGCTCGACGAGCGACTCGTAGTCGATGGGCGCGTCGGCAAGGGACGCCGGCAGAAGGCCGCCCGAAGGCCCGCCGATCTGCACGGCCTTGAACGTTTTCGCACGCCCGATCTTGCCTGCCAGCGCACCGATCGACGTGCCGAGCGGCACCTCGACCAGCCCGCATCGCTCCACGTCTCCCACGACGCTGAAAAGCTTCGTTCCCGGGCACGTCGGCGTGCCCACGCGTCGATACGCCTGCGCCCCGCGTGCGACCACGAAGGGGACGTTCGCCAGCGTCTCGACGTTGTTGACGCAGGTCGGCCGTCCCTTCAGGCCCTTTTCGGCAGGATAGGGCGGACGCTTGCGCGGGCGGCACACGCCGTCTTCCAAGACGCGCAGAAGCGCGGTTTCCTCGCCGTTGAGGTACGCGCCGGCGCCGCGAACCACCCGAACGTCCAAGCTGAAGTCCGAGCCGAAGACGTGCCGCCCCAGCCCGCCCGCGGCGTACAGCTGCTCGACCGCCCCTTCGAGCGTGCGGCAGGCAAGCGGATATTCAGAGCGCACGAACAGGTAGGCGCGACGCGCACGGACAGCGTAGGCGGCAATGACGACTCCCTCGAGCACCCGATGGGGGTTGCTTTCGAGCAGGCTGCGGTTCATGTACGCGCCCGGATCGCCCTCGTCTGCGTTCATGACCACGAAGGAAAACGCGTCGTCCCCGGCGGCCTTGAGCGCCTCGACGGCTTGGGCGCACTGCCGCCACTTCTCACCCGTCGGATAGCCCGCGCCGCCGCGGCCCCGCAGACCGGACGCCTCGACGAGATCGATGACGTCATCGGGGCTCGACGAGAGAGCCTTCTTGAGGGCCTCGTAGCCCCCAAGGGCGCAAAACTCTTCCAAGGAGTGCGGGTCGACGCAGCCGCTTTCAGCCATGACCAGGCGAACCTGGCCCTCGAAGGCCTCCTGCATGTCGAGCTCTCCGGCAGGGACGTCGCCACAGCCCCGCGCAAACCGAGCGATCTCTGCAGCTTGGCGCACCTCGACGTTGCCGAAGTAGCGCGAGCCTTCGTTTGGCCTGCTCACGCCGACCAAAGGCTCGGCGTGGCACAGGCCCATGCACCCGACGCCCGCCACGTCGACGTCGGCGCCCGCCAGCTCCTGGCGCAGCGCCGCGAACACGTCCTTCGCCCCGGCGGCCGTCCCGCACGACCCCAAGCCGACCGTGACGCGCACCCGGCCCGTCTGAGCCGCAAGCGCAGCAGACGCGTCGGCCACGCCCTGGCCGGCCGGCGCGGCGCCCGTCGCGCGATCACTCCCCACGGCGGTCCACCTCCTTGAGCGCGGCGTGCGCATGCTCGATCACGCCGTCGACGTTCGCCGTCTTCACCCGGCCGTAGGCCGTCCCGGCGACGACCGCCACGGGCGCGACGCTGCACGCGCCGACGCAATGCACGAGGCGCAGCGTGAAAAGCCCGTCGGGCGTCGTCTGGCCGATCTCGATCCCCAGCTTGTCGGCCATCGTCTGCGCAAGGCGGACGGCCCCTTGGGTGTGGCAGGCCGTTCCGTCGCACACTTCGATGACGACCTTGCCCACCGGTTCTGTCGAAAGCGTCTTGAAGAAACGCGCCGACGCGACGAGCTCGTCAAAGGACACGTCGCAGAGGTCGGCGATGGCGTGCAGCGCCTCTTCAGGCAGATAGCCGCACTCGTCCTGCACGTCGTTGAGCAGGCCGATGACGCGGCCGACGTCGTCCGGGTAGCGCTGCGCAAGCTGCTCCACGCGCCGGGCGAGCGCGTGTTCAGGCGCGGCGGCGGGACCGGCGCCTGCGCCGCCAGCGGGCGCTGCAGGGACAACAGGAGCGGCGGTCGCGTCAGACACGGCGCTCACCTGGGCCTTCGCCGTTTTCCCACCGCGCATGCGCACGTGCCGACTTCCCCGCCTCGACGCCTTCGGCGTGGCGCTCAAGCAAAAAGTAGAGGAACAGCCCCTCTTGGGCCTCGTCCCCTCCAACGACGAGCTCGATGTGCTCCAGGCGGTACAAAAGCGTGTTGCGGTGGATGTTCAAAGCGGCGGCCGTGGCCTTCTTGTTCATCCCCGACAAGATGTAGTGCCGCAGCGTCTCGAGGTACTCGGTCCCGTTCTCCGCGTCCTCCCTTCGCAGCGCACGCACAGCCGTCGGCTCGACAAGTTCCAGCCCGACGCGGCTCGTCACCTCGTCAAGCGCGATGTCCAGCAGGAAGTCGTCATAGTGGTAGACCGTCTTGTCGGGCTTCAAGATCTCCCCGATGCGCAGCACGCTGTCAGCCTGCCATCGATGATCGGCAAGGTCATCTATACAGGAGAACGGGCGGCTGAGGCCGCACACGGCCCCGAACTTCTTCACGGCGCTCGTAGCCGCATGGAACACCTCGGAATTGCGGTAGTCGGCGGGGACGTTTCCCGTCAAAAGGTAGAGCGTGCCGTCGCAGACGGCCTGGGCGACCGACCCGAAGTACCGCTCGAGCTCGCTTCCCAGGTATCGCTCGAGTGCCTTCTCGTAAGGGTTGCGCGTCTTGGCGCTGATAAGCAGGTACGGCCCGGGAATCTGGCTTGTGAACTGCGCTCGCATGATCGCACGCTCTTCGCCTTCGCACAGCGTCCCGCCCAACATGCCGTAGAGGAACGCCGTGGAAAAGTCCAGCCGCTTCGACCGTGCGCCGACCTCCATCTCGGCGAGAAGGGAATACGCCTCGGCGATGGCCTCGATGGCCGCATAATGCCACGGCTCTACCTCGCAGCCCGTGGTCAACGCGCTCACGAAGCCGGCGACCGAGCCCTTCGTGCGGATGAGCGCGGTCAGGCGCGGCCTGCCTGCGTAATGGCCCCAGTCGATCAGGATAGGCGCCTTGGCCTCAACGTGCCGGGCGAAGTGGTCGTCTTCGCGAAACGTTTCAAGAAAGCGCGGCTCTATCTGGAAGTTGACGCGGTTCGCGTCCCACTGCTCGTCGCCCAGCGGCTCGTTCGGCCACTTCGCGATCACCACGAAGGCGGCGTCCGTGGCAACCACGGGCATTCCGAGATGCCTCTGCGAGACCTTCGCGATCTCCATGGCGCTCCTTTTGCTCAAAGCGGCAAAAAGGGAGCCATACAGTTCCGCGTTGACCATAGCCACCCCCGCTCTTTTTCACGAGCAGGGACAAGATCCCTCGTCCGTCTTGCACCTGCCCAAGACCCAAGCCACGCGCACTGGGGACAGGATACACGCGCAAAACGGCACGGACCATATTCACGCGAACGAATCGGCAAGCCCCGTTTGGGCAAATGCACAAACGTGCCGTGCGAAAGCTTGCGGCGCGAAGCGAAAACCCGCCTTCCCGCCAACGCCGAGCGGCGCGAAGCGAACTGGCGAAGCGCCCAAGTCCGCCTTTCAAGCAGGGTTGGGCGAGCACCGGCGCGGTTTCGCGGCTTGCAGCGGAAGGTTCCCGGTCCCTGTGCAATTTGGCAGGCTGTGGCAGCGTTTGACAACGGATCCCCGTTTTTTGTGCAGTTAAGCAGGCTGTGGCAGAACGCATTGAACCAGAGCAATCCTCCAAGCTTCTGACCTGGCCCTTTTGAGCGCTAAAAGTCAGAAACCGCTAACTATTCCGGAGAAATGCCGAATCTCCCTGCCACAGCCTGCACAACTGCACAGAATCCGCGCCCTCGTTGTCAAACGCTGCCACAGCCTGCACAACTGCACCGGCCCCGCCGTCCCCGGACGGCGGGGCCGGGCGCATCCCGAAGCAGGGCCGGCGGCATTGCGGCGGCGGGCTGGGGATGCGCCTTCTCGTTCAGGCTAGCGGGTTGCCGTCCACACGCCGGAGGCGTTCACCCAGCAGGGGCCGACCCAGGCGTTCGAGGCCATGGCGCCGGATTTGTCCATCCAGTACCACTTGCCGCCGGCCTTCTGCCAACCGGTGAGCATGCGGCCGAACGTGCCGTCGTGCTTCGTGTTCAGCAGGTACCACTCGCCCTTGACCTTGGCCCAGCCGGACAGCATCTTGCCGAACGTGCCGTCGTGTTTCGTGTTGAGGTAGTACCAATCGCCGTCCACCTTCTGCCAGCCGTAAAGCATGGCGCCAAAGTAGCCGTCGTGCTTCTCGTTCAGGTAGTACCACTCGCCGTCAACGAACTGCCATCCGGAGAGCATCGCCCCGTAGGAGCCCTTCTGGGACTGGTTGAGCAGGTACCATCTGCCGTCGACATCCTGGAACCACTGCGGGTCGGTCATCCTGCCGTTTTCCTCGAAGTGGTACCATTCGCCGCCGATGAACCTCCAACCGCCCTTGACGGGCTCGCCGTTCTCGTAGTAGGCCCAGTTCTCGCCGGAGCCGGACCAGCCGCCGCCCGTTGGCGGGGCGGGCGGGACGACTGACTCGCCGGAGGCGCCGGATTCGCCGGAGCCGCCGGACTCCCCAGGCACGCCGGAGCCGCCCGAGCCGCCTGAGCCACCAGGCTGACCGGACCCGCCGGAGCCGCCAGAACCGCCGGAGCCGCCCGAGCCGCCTGAGCCACCAGGCTGGCCGGGCACGTCGGTGCCGCCGGAGCCGCCAGACCCGCCGGAACCGCCAGGCACGTCAGGATCCCCAGAGCCGTCGGGCGTATCGGACCCGCCGGGCTCATCCGGACCGCCGGGCTCGCCAGGCCCATCGGTGTCGCCGGAGCCGCCAGATCCATCCGATCCGCCGGAGCCGCCAGAACCGCCGGGCTGGCCGGGCACGTCGGTGCCGCCCGAGCCACCGCCAGGCACATCGGGATCCCCGGACTCGCCCGAACCGCCGGAGCCGTCGGAGCCTCCCGAACCGCCGGGCACGTCAGGATTCCCAGAGCCGCCGGACGTATCGGACCCGCCAGGCTCATCCGGACCGTCGGGCTCGCCAGGCCCATCGATGTCGCCGGAGCCGCCGGAGCCGCCGGACCCGCCGGACCCGCCGCCGGGCTGACCAGGCACATCGGTGCCGCCGGTGCCGCCGGAGCCTCCCGAGCCGTTGGATGTATCGGACCCGCCGGAACCGCCCGAGCCGTCGGATCCTCCCGAGCCCCCCGATCCGCCAGAGCCGCCAGGTGTATCGGTGTCGCCGGACCCGCCGGAGCCTCCCGAACCGCCGGAGCCGCCTGGTCCGCCAGAGCCTCCGGACCCGCCGGAACCGCCTGGGCCGCCGGGCACGCCGGGCGCAGGCGCGGGCGCGGGCGTGGGCGCGGGCGCGGGCGCGGGCGCGGGCTTGTAGCCGACCGTGGCCGTGCCCGTGTAGTTGCCCTTGTAGGTCACGGTGATGGTCTTGGTCGCCGGGTCGGCCGCGACCGTGAAGTCGACGCCCTCCACGAGGCCGGGCACCGTCACGACCGGCAGGCCGGCCGCGTCGTATGAGACCTGCGGCTCGGCGGAGACCGTCGCCGGGTTGACGACGAAGTTGCAGCTTGCCGAGCCGGTCCAGCCCTCGTTCTCCTTGCCCGTCACCGTCACCGGGTAGGTTCCGGCGTTCGTGGCGTCGGCCGCGCCCGCACCCGTCACGTCGTAGGCGCTCGAGGGCACGACGACCTTGTCGCTGCCGTTCATGTAGCTGACCTCGACCTCGGACGTTTGGGCGCTTCCGTTGTAGACAACGGGCTTGACCGTGACGTCGGCCTGGGCGATGTCGTAGCAGACCTCCTCCGACTTCTGGACCGTGCCCTTGAAGTTGCCGGTGCCGGTGCCGGTGACGGTGGCGGTCACGGTGCCGGGAACGATGCCCGAGGTCGAGACAGCGTAGTCGGTGCCGGCGACGAGCGTCCTCTCGCCGAACGTGACCTTCACCGCGTCGGCGGCGGAGGTGCCGGGAGTCACGGATCTCGCGACGGACACGTTGCCGCCCGTCAGCTCCGCCTGCTCGATGTCGAACGGGACCCTCAGCTCGCCCGCGAAGTTGCCCGTCTTGCCGGATATCACCGCGTAGGCCTTCCGCCCGCCCGTGGTGGCGTCCACGTTGCCCTCGTACGTGCAGGTCAGGTCGCCGCTGTACCGGCCGAGATTGATCGCCCCGCCCGTGTAGCCGTTGTTGGTCGGGGTCACATCGCTGCGGTCCCACGCCACCAGAGGCTTGAGGGGCTTGCCGGTGTAGACCAGGCCGTCCGCCCCGTTGAGCGTGACGCCGTCGGGGGAGGCGCCGTCAAGCTGCAGCGGCTGGATATTGAAACCGATGCTCGTCTCACCTGCATACTGGCCTGCGCCGATGATGTCGACCGTTGCCGTGCCGGCCTTGACGTAGTTCCTGTAGGAGATTCTGTAGTCACCGCCCGCGGACAGAAGCCCGCCGCCCTCAACCAGCGGCGCGTTGACAGTGACGTCGGGAATCTTTCCCATGCCGTCGTAGAAGATCGGATCGTCCGGAGCGGCCAGGGCGACCGTCGCGTCGGCGATGTCCTTGTCGCACACATTGAAGGCGCCTTGATCATTTCTGCCCTTGCAGTTGCCCATGCCCTCGACGATAAAGGACCACTGGGTTACGCCTCCCGACGGAAGGCCAGGCCGCAGATCGACGACCTCGTAGTCGACGTCCTTCTCGAGCGTCGTTCTGTTCTGCAGCTTCACGACGGGATTCAGCACGTCGGCAGCGGTCGGATTGGGCGGGAAGCGGCTGGCGAGCTGGTTTTGGGCCGAGACGTTGTGACGGGACAACTTCGAGATGTCGAAGGGGGGGATGGTGATGATCGTGGTGGCAACCTCGTCGAGGCTGGGCGCGTTGGCGGTGCCCGCGACGCCGATGCCAACCTCGTAGGTGCCGGCGTTGGTCAGCCTGAGCGCGCCGGAGCTCAGGTAGGACGAGATGCCGCCCGTCAGGTCGGTCTCGTACCCATCGGGCGACGTGTGCTTCAAAGAGACGACGGCGTAGCAGTCGGCGCCGAGCTCGGCGACGTAGCTGTCGGCGGGAGCGGGAGGGAAGCCGGCCCAGTCGAGCGACCCTGAACCCTCCGCGACCGTGGCGGTCACGTCGAGGTTGGCCAGGTCGAACCCGTGGGCCTTGCCGTTGTACATGTACTTGGTGCTTCCGGAGCTCCAGTCGTCGGGAGAGGCGACGCCGAGGTTGGAGGCGACGTTGCCGGCCGTCCAGCCGTTAAGGGTGCCGTCCGTGCTCGGCGGTGCCGCCGCATACGCGAAAGTCGCGTCCAGGGCCGCCTGAGACAGGGCGACCGCCGGGACCGTGCCGAAGGCGAGGGTGCCTGAAAGGATCAGGCTGAGAACCCTGCCCCCTCCCCGGTAGGTCTTCTTCGAAAGAATCGGCTTCGACATCAATAACCTTTCTCTATGGTCTCACCATGCAATACAGTTGCCATGTTATAGACGCTGTTGCGGCAGTGCCACATCTTTATGCTTTTCCACAAGCCCCGCAAAACCCCGCCCCTTTGTCAACCGAAAAAAACTTCAGCGGCTGTTCCTGCGCCTTCAACGCCGTCGAAAGCGACACGCGCCGTTTGGGCTAGAATGGATGCGAGCAGCCCAAAACTCGCCTTCGACGCGGCCGCGATAATGAAGTTCAAAGTAAAATCCCTGTTCAAACAGGTTCTTTTCTGCGATGACAAGACACTTGAGCACGTGCATTTCACCGATTCCTATACCTTGGAGGCGTTGAAATGACGGCCTCCCCACGTCAAACAAATTGTCGACGCTGCTTGCCGTGGCAATAGCGCCGTCGGTCCTTGAAGCATGCGGCGCGACAAAGCCCAACGAGATCCACGCTTTTTTGCCAATCGAAGCTCTACGACCTGCTCAGTCGCGACGAGGCGGGACTGTGGCACCTTTCCCCTGCCCTGCTCGCTGAAAGGCATCGAAGCGAATGCGAAACAGGTCGATTCGAAACGCCCCTAGGGAAACGCTGACGAAGGCCGTCTTGGCCTGGATCCGCGGGGCGGACGCCTGGCAGGCAAGGGGCACGGCGGGCCGGCGCACGAGAAGCGCCGACGCCTTCCCGAAACCGTCGAAGGCCCAACGGCGGAAGAGGCTGCCGGGCCTTCGGGCCTTTTCGGGATGAAGCAGCGGTGCGTCGCCGTTGCGCACCCTCTTTGCCATTTCCCTCAGAGGGGTTACAATAGCATACGCAGTAATACCTTATCTGAAAGAGGTCGATATGCCTGCGCCCACCACCATGGAACCTATAACGGCCAAACTGCGTCACGAGGAAAAAAGAGCTTTCGCAGCCACCTGCGAAAGCATCGGCACGACGCCGAGCAACGCAATTCGCATCTTCGTTTCCGCATTCAACAAGCGCGGCGGCTTCCCCTTCGATCCTTCGAATCCTTACGGTTTCTCGCTCGAAACGTTGGCCGCCATGGACGATGCGGTCAACAAGCGAAACCTCGCGGGTCCCTTCGACAGCGTCGAGGACATGTTCGCAGCCCTCGACAAGGACTAGGAAAACGCCGATGCTCCGCATTGACTACACGACCAAGTTCAAGAAAGACTACAAGCGCGTCAAGAAACAGGGGAAGGACCTCGGCAAACTCAAAAGCGTGCTCATACGCCTGGCCAACCAGGAAAAACTGCCCGAATCCATGCACGACCATGCCCTGAAAGGAAACTACGGAGACCACAGGGAATGTCACATAGAGCCTGACTGGCTGTTGATATACGTCGTGAACGAAGGCGAGTTGGTGCTCACCGCCACCAGAACAGGCAGCCACAGCGAGTTGCTGGGGCTGTAGCCCTAAGCCGTCAAAGCCCCAAGGCCTGCAGCGTCAGAAAGCAAGCGGGGCTGGAAACCTGCGCTTCCAGCCCCGCTGTCGGGTTCGATTCGGTTCAGGCAGCCCTCAAGCAGGCGCCGCCGCATCGACAGCGCCCGGCAGCTTATCAGGCGTTTTGCGGGGCGACGTCCGTTTTCGGGACGTGCGTCGTCGGGACGTCGTGCTCGCCTTCGCGCCCGCTTTCGTCTTCAGGCGGCATCGTCTGCTCGTCGTCCACCACGATGAAGTAGCTGAAGTCGATGGCACGTGCCGCTTCGGCGATGTTCACGCAGGCGTCTCCCATGCGGTCGACCGTGAGCAGGATGTTGTTGTACTGCTCGGTGAGCTCGGGGCTGCATTCGCCCTGCGCCACGCGGCGCACATGGTCTTTACGCAGGTCAATGCCGATGTTGAACACGGTTTCATACATGCGCCGCGCGTCCTCGACCACCTGCGCGTCGCCGTTTTCGAGCGCGGTCACGCTGCGTTCAAGCATCTCGCGCACGATGTCCAGGCTGTCGTGCAGCCCCTTTCGCGCCGTTGTGGTGTAGCGGCTTCCCTTGAGGTTGCCCGCCGCCGTGCCTGCCAGCGCGTCAATGCGCGTCACTTCGTTCTGCACGCGCATGAGCCGTGCCGCCAAACCAGCTTGCTCTTCGGTGAGCACGCCCATCGAGAACATCTCGGACTGGTAGCTCGTGATGCGCTTGCTGAGCGCATGCGCGTCGCTTGCCTGCGCCTCCACCTGCGCCAGCTGCGCCGCGTCGCTCGCGGACACGGCCTCCACAAGACGCCCCAGCACGTCGCTCGACGCATGGGCGAGCCGCAGAATTTCCTGCACGGTCATCTGCATGGCGGCGGCAGGCTGCGCGATCATGTTCCGGTCGAGATACGCCGGCTCGCGAAGGCTTTGGCCCGCCTTGCGCTTGCCCCTGCGCTCGTCTGGCAAAATCGCCATGACCGCCTTCACCATGAGCGGAATGAACGGCAGCCAGATGAGCGTCATGGCCACGTTGAAGCACGTGTGCGCGTTGGCGATCTGACGCGAGATGACTTCCACTTCGGGCCCCGTCGGCGAGATCATCTGCACGAACTGCGCGAACGCCGGCACGAACCACACGAACAGCAGCGCACCCGAAATGTTGAAGATGCAATGCGACAGCGCCACGCGCTTGGCCGAGCGCGACTGCCCGATGCTGGCCAGAAGCGCCGTGATGGTGGTGCCGATGTTGTCGCCAAGCAGGATGGGAATGGCTCCCGCAAGCCCGATGATGCTGCTTACGCCGTCAGGCCCGGGCTGCGAGGCGAAGTTCTGCAGCACCGCGATGGTGGCCGACGAGCTTTGCACGACAAGCGTCATAAGCGTGCCCACGGCAACGCCGAGTATGGGAATGCCGGCCACCTGCGAGATCATTTCCGTGAACACCGGGCTCGCCGCCAAAGGCTTCATCGCCGCGCCCATGGTGTCGATGCCGAGGAACAGCACGCCGAACGCGAAGATGGTGAGGCCGATGTCCTTGATGCGCTCCCGCCGGCCGACAAACGACATGATGAAGCCCAAAAAGATGAACAAGAAGATGTAGTCGCTGATCTTGAACGCGATGATCTGCGCCGTCATGGTGGTGCCGATGTTCGCGCCCAAGATGATGGAGATGGCCTGAGGCAGGCCCATGAGGCCGGCGCTCACGAACCCAATGGTCATCACCGTGGTGGCCGACGAACTTTGCAGCACCGCCGTCACAAGCGCACCTGCAAGCACGCCGAACACCGGGTTTTTCGTCATGAGACCGAGAATGCTGCGCATTTTCTCGCCCGCAACCTTCTGCAGGCGCTCGCTCATGAGATTCATACCGAACAGAAACAGGGCGAGTCCGCCCAGCAACCCCAAAAGCGTCTCGAACATGTCCACTGCCTTATTCACCTTTCACATGCAACCGTCGCGTCGTGCAGACGCGATCCTGCGCCCGACGCGCAGATGACATCAGCATATCGCGTCAATGCCTGGCCTCTGACCGGGAAATGTAAAATTCTTGTAAGGGATCACGGACAATGACCCTCAAATGTCACCCCCGACTGCAAACAGGGCCGGAAACTCTCGCTTCCGGCCCTGCTGTCGGACTCTCTTCAGTTCAGGCAGCCTTCGAACGCTTGCCTTTCGTTGCGTGCGGCGGCGTCGGCGCCGGCAACTAGCCCAGGCGCACGAACTTGCGCTTCCCCACCTGGATGACGGCCCCTTCGAGCAGCACCGGATCGACGTTGTACGCCTTCGCAGGCAGCGCGTCCCCGTTCACCTTCACGCCGCCGCCGTCGATGAGGCGCCGCGCCTCGCCCGCGCTCGACGCCATGCCGGCGTCGGCCAAAAGCTTCGCCACATACACCTTGCCCTCGTCGTTGGGCGTCAGGTCGGCCTCGAACACGGGGATGTCTTCGGGGATGGCGTGGTCCTTGAACAGGCGGTCGAACGCCTCTTCCGCCGCCAAGGCCGCTTCGCCGTCGTGGTACGCCTCCACGATGTTGCGTGCGAGCTGGCGCTTCACCTTGTTCGGATGCAGCTCGTCGGCCGCAAGCGCACGCTCGATCTCGTCGATCTCGTCAACGGGCAGCGTGGACGCCAGGCGGAAGTACTTCACCATCAGCTCGTCGGGGATGGACATCACCTTCCCGAACATGTCGGACGGCTCGTCGGTCAGGCCGACGTAGTTGCCGTAAGACTTCGACATCTTCTGCACGCCGTCGGTGCCTTCGAGCAGGGGCAACGTCAGGCACACCTGCGGCTCGAGGCCCATTTTCTCCATGAGCTCGCGGCCGGCAAGCAGATTGAACAGCTGGTCGGTGCCGCCAAGCTCCACGTCGGCCTTGATGACCACCGAGTCGTAGGCCTGCATGACGGGGTAGAGGAACTCGTGCAGGCCGATGGGCTGGCCCGAGCCGTAGCGGTTGTGGAAGTCGTCGCGCTCGAGGATGCGGGCGACCGTGAACTGCGCAAGGATCTTCAGCAGGTGCTCCATGTCGAGCGACAAGATCCATTCGGAGTTGTAGCGCAGCGTCGTGCGTTCGGGATCGAGAATAAGAAACGCCTGGTCGACGTAGGTTTGCACGTTGGCTTGCACCTGTTCGCGCGTCAGCTGCGGACGGGTGGAGTTGCGCCCCGACGGATCGCCGATGAGCGCAGTGCCGTCGCCGATGATGAGCGTGACCTCATGCCCCAGGTCCTGGAACTGGCGCAGCTTGCGGAAGGGCACCGCATGGCCGAGATGCAGGTCGGGGGCCGTCGGGTCGACGCCGAGCTTGATGTTGAGCGGCACGCCGCGCTTGAGCTTTTCCATCAGCGCCGCTTCGGGCACGATGGCGGCGGTTCCGGAAGAGATGATGTGAAGCTGTTCTTCAGGGGAAAGCATACGTTCTCGATTCTTGTGAAAAGCGGTCGGGGACAGAGGCTCGATTGTAGCACAGGGCGCACGAAAGGCGCACGGACAAGGGAAGCCGGCTGAGGCCGTCATGCGGGTAAATGCTGACCAAATCGGTCAGCATTTACCTAGCTCACCCCTCGGTAAAGGTGGCCGGTCGTGGCCGCTTCCAGCCGGGCGACCGCGTTGCCGTCGGCGTGCGCGATGCTGCGGGCGCGGACGAGGCGCTTGACCGCGGCGGTCGTCTGCTCGACGGTCATGAGCGTCGCGTCCACCATCACCGCGCCGATGCCGGCCCCAATGAGTTCCAGCAGCGACGCAACGCCGTCGTATTCCACGCTGTTGTACAGATGGCTGCGGCCCAGCACGTCGGTGACGACCGGGAATTCGTAGCCCTTGCGGTCTTTCAGGTAGTGCGGGCTTTTGCGCCTCGGGCAGGCGTCGCAGTTTTCGTCGCACGGACCCTGGCTCATGAGCAGGCAATGCTCCGTGATCATGAGCTCTTGGAAGCCCGACACGGCAATGCCCAGCTCGACAGGGGAATCTTGCGCCAAGTCGGCGATCTGCTTTATGGTCAGCTCGGGCGAGAGCCACGCGCGCGACGCCCCCCATTCGCCTGCCGCCTGCAGCGCAAAAGCGTTCGTGAGCGGCAGATGGGGGCCGATCTCGCACGGGCGGCCTTCGCGGGAAGCGCGTTCAAGGGCGCCGATGCTTTCCACGAGCACCGGAGCGTTTTGCTTCACGTGCGACCAAGCGTCGAAGCCAAGGCGCCCTTCGCGGGTCGACGGCAGCGGGTCGTGCTCCACCACCGGCAAGGCGATGACGGCGTCTTTGGGCCACGGCACGCCTTCGACCGTAGACGAGCGCTGGCCGGCCACGGTGGCTTCGCCGCGCGGATAGTTGAGCGCCGGAACATAGACGATGTCGGCGCCGGCCTTCTTTGCGGCCTTGGCGCAGGCGGGGTTGGTCGCCCATGCGGCGATTTTCAGGCCCTTGGAGCGAACCGCCGAAAGCAGCGGACGGTCGTCCAGACGCCTGAGCAGCCGGTCGTGCGCAGGAGCAAGCGATGCTTCCGTCAGCGCATCGAGCGCTTGGGCGCGGGCCTTGTGCAGCAGCGAAAATCCCAGGCCGACGCGTTCGTCGAGGTCTATCTCCAAAGACCCGAGCACATAGGGCGTCTGGCCCAAGCGGTCGATGTGGGCCCGCACGTCTTCAGCGGACACCGCCTTGGTGCGCGCCTCTTCCACAACCGGGCCCTCGTACGTGCCGACGGCCCGCGCATCGAGCACACCGGCGCCGATGCCGCCCGTCGACGCGCCGTCGCGGTCGGCCCGCCAAAACTCGACGCGCAGCGGCTCGCCCAAACGCACGGTCACCTTGCCGTCGACCGCCACGCGCGGCTCGAGCGCGTCGTCTTCGAAGGCCCGTGCGGCGCTGCGCACCCGAAACACGCGGTCGCCTTTGCCGACGGGCCGGTCGGGCTCAAGCGCCGCCAAGCCGTCTTTGTCATAAGCAACGTCGGCAACCGTGTGCGAGAAATGCCCTTTGTTCGTCCAAAACTCCAGCACGTCGCCTCGTTCGAGCGGGCGTTCGGCGGCCACGTAGGCCTTGCCCTTCGCGATGCGGGCCACGCGCCCCACAAAGACGCCGCGGTTGTTCGGCCGGCCGTAGCTCATGATGTCGTTGCCGCGCTCGCCCTGCAGATACGCCGTGGTGAAGCCGCGGGAAAACACCTCTTCAAGCGCCTGGTGCACCGCTTCGCCGGCAGGCAGGTCGGCGTGCGATCCGCCCGCCGCGGCCGCAAGCGCCCGGTCGAGCTGGTCGCGATAGGCGTTCGTCACCTCGAAGACGTATTCGGGCGACTTCATGCGGCCTTCGATTTTCAGGCTGGAAACCCCGGCGGCGACCAGCTTGTCCACGTCGTCGATGGTGCACAGATCTGACGGAGACAGCAGATGCTCGCCGGGACTTGGCAGGTCTTTGCGCAAGGCCTTGTTGTGCAGCGAATAAGGCAGCCGGCACGCTTGGGCGCACATGCCGCGGTTGGCGGAGCGCCCGCCGATCATCGACGACATGAAGCACTGGCCCGAATAGCACACGCACAAGGCTCCGTGGCAGAACGCCTCCACCTCAAGCCCCAGATCAGCCGCAACGTGCGCCAGTTCGGACACCTCGTCAAAGGACAGCTCGCGGGCGAGCGTGACCCGCGCCGCCCCCAGCCGCGCCGCCGCACGAATGCCGGCCGCGTTGTGGATGTTCATCTGGGTGGACAGGTGAAGCCGCGCTTCGGGCAGCGTGCGCACAAGCTCCGACGCCACGCCGATGTCTTGGACGATGAAGGCGTCAGCGCCGGCGCGGTAGGCCTGCCGCGCCAATTCGAGCGCCTCTTCGATTTCGCGAGGCAGCACGATGGTGTTGAGGGCCACATACACCCCCGCGTTGCGCAGATGGGCGTAATCGCACGCCTCGCGCAAGGTCTGCAACGTGAAATTGTCGGCGCCGCGCCGCGCGTTGAACGCGTCGAGGCCCAAATAAACCGCATCGGCTCCCCCGGTCACGGCCGCATGAAGGGCCGCCAGGGAGCCGGCGGGAGCAAGCAGCTCGACAGGCTGAACCATGGCCGCTTTCCTTTCTTGTCTTTCGTATGAGCGGATTGCGGCTATTCCTTTTCGGACGCCGCCTTGTCGCCGGCCTGCAGCTTTGCAATGCCTTCGTCGTAGGACGCTTTGATGTCGGCTATCCGGTCGCTGTAGCTCGACCAGTTGAACGCGGCGTCTTGCGTGGCGCTTGCGATGTCGGCGTAAAGCGCAATGTAGTCGTCAAGCGACTTTTGCAGCGACGTGACGCCGTCGACGTAGTCCTGCTTGATGTCTTTGAGCGCGTCAGGCGCTTCCAGCTTGTCCAGCGCCTCGACGCAATCGGCCGCATTGCCCGCCTGGGTCTTCATCGAAACGACGTCGCCCGAGCCCACCGCATCGCTGAAATCCTCCAACGCGCTTTGCACGTCAACCATGACCTGGTTCACCGACGCCATGAACTGGCGATTCTGCGCCGCCGTCTCATCGACTGCAGCCTTATTGCCCGCGCACCCCGTCAAAGACGCAAGCGCCATCACAACGGCGCACGCCGCCGCCATGCACGTTTTCGCCAACCGCTTGTTCATTTCAGTGCTCCTTCGCTGCAGCCGGTCGCCCGGCGCCGGTCGTCGTGTTGGGTTTCGCCTTGAAGCGGCACAGGCGGACTTAGCCGACGGCAGCGCCGTCAACGGAAGCCGCCGCAGCGCCCGAATTGTCCGTGCCGCCGCCGTCGGTCGCAGCGCCGCTGTTGTCGCCCCCGCCGCCAGGAGGAAGGGCTTCCCCGCCGCCGTCGGTCGCAGTGCCAGGCGCAGCGGCCCCTCCGTCGCCTGTCGCGCCGCCGGTCGGGGCGGCCCCGCCGTCGGTTTGGCCGCCGGTCGAAGGCGTGTCAGTCGCCGCAGCGTTGGCGTCGTCTGAGGTATCGTAGCCGTTGTCGGCGTCGTCGCCTTCGTCAGTCGCGGCATTGTTACCGGAAGAATACCCGTAATTGTTGTTCGCGTTGGAATAGTCCCACTGCGAATAGCCGCCGATGTGGTACGTGGAGTTGGAATACGTCAGGTCGTATTCGGGGTCGGCCGCATCGGGGAACGGCTCGGGGGCGGCGTCGCCTTGGTATTCGGTCACGAAGTTCTTGAACACGTCGGCGCAGGTGGCATGCGCGGGAAGCGTCACGTCGCCGCCTGCCGGATCGCCGAACCAGATGCCCACGGCGATCTTTGGCGTGGTGCCGCAGAACGTAATGTCCTTGTAGTTGGTGGACGTGCCGGTCTTGGCGGCGATCTCCTGGCCGTTGGCCATGGCGGCTTCGTAGCCGGTGCCTTCGTAGGAGTTCACGACGGTCTTCATGACGTCTTGCGCGGCATGGGCGATCTCCTGCGAAATGACGCGCTCGCCCTGCGGGTCGGTGTTGTCGACCACCAGGTTGCCGACGTGGTCGTAGATTTCGACGATGGGCGTCGGGCCGTACTTCGTGCCGCCGTTGCCGATGACGGAATAGGCGTTGGCCATGTCGAGCATGGTGACGTTTTGCTGGCCAAGCGTGAGCGAGGCGTAGGGCTGCAGGTCGGACGTGATGCCCAGACGCTGCGCCATTTCGATGACCTTGTCGGTGCCAAGCGCCATCTGCAGGCGCACGAACCCGGTGTTGGACGACACGGCGAACGCGCGTTGGATGCTGCGGGTGCCGTAGTTGATGTTGTCGATGTTTTGCAGCGGCGGCTCGGTGGTGCCGTATTCGGTTTCAGGGATGCTGGCCGGGCTTCCGCAGTCGACCATCGTCTGGGGGCTTATCTTGTTTTCAAGCGCCGTGACGAGCGTGAACGTCTTGAACGTAGAACCGCACGGACGGCCGCCGTCGGTGCCGGAGCCCGTGGCGAGGTTCGTTTGGTTGGCGTAGTAGTCTTCGCCGCCAACCAGCGCCTTCACATAGCCCGTGGACGGTTCGATGGCCACCAGTGCGCCGCTGATGGACTCGTCGAACGATGCCTTCTTGTCGGCGACGGCCTTTTCCGCCATTTCCTGGGCGGAAACGTCGAGCGACGTGATGATCTTCAGGCCGCCGGTGAACAGGTTGATGTCGGCGTAGTCCTGGATGACCAGGTCGCGGACGTAGCTGGTGAAGTACGGGTAGGCCACGATGCCGTCGACGGAAGGCTCGGTGGGATTGAGGATGTCCACCAGCGGCACGGCCTGGGCCTCGTCGCGCTCGGCTTCGGTGATGTAGCCGTTTTCGTACATGCGGTTCAACACCAGGTCGCGGCGGTCCTGGCACGTCTGCGGGTAGTCGAGCGGGTTGTTGTTGGTCGGCGACTGCGGAATGCCCACGAGCGTGGCCGCTTCCGTCAGGGTCAGGTCGCTCGCGTGCTTGGAGAAGTAGCGCTGCGAGGCCGCCTCGATGCCGTAAGCGCCCGCGCCGTAGTTGATGGTATTGAGGTACATGAGCAGAATGGCGTCTTTGGAATACGCCTCTTCCACCTTCACCGCCAGATACATTTCGCGGATCTTGCGCTTGAGCGAAATGTCGTTCATCTCTTCGGACAAAATGGTGTTGCGCACGAACTGCTGCGTGATGGTAGACGCGCCTTCGCGGCCCATGCCGGTCAGCGTGACCACGGCGGCGCGGGCGATGCCCATCAGGTCGTAGCCGCTGTGCTCGTAGAAGCGCTCGTCTTCGGTGGCGACGGTGGCTTCCTTCACGTAGTCGCTGATGGCGTCGTACTTCACCGGCTCGCGGAATTCCAGCTGGAACCGCGCGAGCAGCGTGGTGCCGTCGGCGGCGTACATTTCAGACGGACGGGCCGTGTTCGACTGTTCGACGACGGTGATGTCGGTGCCTTCGAGGTCGCCGATCCACGACGCGCCCATCGCATAAATGCCCACGCCCGTCACCGCCACGGCGGCAATGAGCGCTATCAGTATATAGAGCAGGCCGACGACCGGATGCTTCTTCTTCGTGCTCGGCCTGTTTTTAGCAGAACGTGAAGCCACGTACACCTCCTGGAGAAACAGAAGCTCATTGTAGCATTGGGCAAGAACGGCTGTTCAATCTACACCGTTTCCCCGACAGGCGCATTCCGTTTCTCCAGATTTCACGCGATCGACGCCACAACTTCTGGTTGAGCCTCAGCAGGAACACGGTCCCGACGGGGCGCACGCACGACACGTCTCGCTAACGGCGGCCGCGTCTTTTTCCAGACGCTGCCGGGCGGCGTCCATCTGCTCGGCCACGCGAACCGGCGCCGTGCCCCCATAGGTGGCGCGGGCCTCCACGATGGCCCGCAGGTCGAGCGCTCCTGCGATGTCGGCGTCGAACAGGTCGCTTTCCGCCTGGAAATCGGCAAGCGAAAGGTCGTCGAGGGCGCAGCCGCGCTGCTCGCACAAAAGCACCAGATGCCCCACGACTGCATGGGCCTGGCGAAACGGCATGCCCTTCTTCGCCAGGTAGTCGGCCACGTCGGTCGCCGCCAGGTGGCCCTTTTTCGCCTGGGCCAGCATCGACGCGGGCTTGACCGTCATCGTCGCGATCATGCCCGCAGCGCACCGGCAGCAGTCCTCCAACGTCTTCGCCGCGTCGATGGCGGCCTGCTTGTCTTCCTGCAAATCCTTGTTGTAGGCAAGCGGCAGCGCTTTGAGCGTCATGAGCAGGGCCACCAGATCGCCCACGACGCGGCCCGTCTTGCCGCGGATCAGCTCGGCGAAGTCGGGGTTCTTCTTTTGCGGCATGATGGACGACCCGGTGGAAAACGCATCCGACAGCTCGATGAAGTCGAACTCCGCCGTGGACCACAGCACCAGCTCCTCGCACAAGCGCGACAGGTGCAGGCACGACACGCTGCAGGCGTACACCAAATCGAGCAGGAAGTCGCGGTCGGACACCGCGTCGAGCGAATTGCTGATGACGCGCGAAAATCCCAACGCTTCGGCGGTTTGGAAGCGGTCGAGCGGGTAGGTGGTGCCCGCCAGCGCCGCCGCGCCGAGCGGCGAGGCATCGGCGGCGGCGCGGGCGGCCTCCAGGCGGACAAAGTCGCGCTCGAGCATGGCAACATAGGCAAGCAGGTGGTGGGAAAGCAGCACGGGCTGGGCATGCTGCATATGCGTGTACCCCGGCATGAGCACGTCTTTGTTTGCGTCGGCCTGGGACATGAGCGCCTCGCGCAGGTCGCAGTTCGCCTGCATGAGCTCCGAGCAGCGCACCTTCGCGAACAGGCGCGTGTCGGTCGCAACCTGGTCGTTTCGGCTGCGGCCGGTGTGCAGGCGCGCGCCCGCATCCCCAATGGAGCGGATAAGGGCGCTCTCGACGGCCATGTGGATGTCTTCGTCGTTCACGTCGAAGGCGAATTCCCCCGACTCGATGGACGCGCACACGTCGTCAAGGCCGCTTTGGATGGCCTCGTTGTCGTGCGGCGAGATGACGCCTTGGGCGGCGAGCATCGCCGCGTGCGCCTTCGAACCGGCGATGTCTTGGGCGTAAAGCGCCTGGTCGACGGGCAGCGAGGCGCCGAAGCGCTGCGTGAACTCGCTCACGTCTTGCGTAAACCGGCCTGACCACAGTGCCATGGAGATCCTTTCGTCGCTTCCAGAGAAGCGCTGGCTGGCGCCGTCTTGCCCCGAATTCGCAGGACGGACGCCCAGAGGTTGAAGGCCGAGCCCGGCCGCCTCGTCAGCGCTTCCCCAGGGCGGCTTTGCGCAGCCGCCCCTTGATGGTTTTACATTAGTACTTAGTACTTAGTCTCTAGTTCTCGTAGCGACCCTTTTTCAGCGGGCCGGCAGCGTTTTGCGCGTCGAACAGCTCGGCGGGGGCGCCTTCCTGGCGACGATTGATCGCCCAGGTCTTCGTCGGCAGCGTCCACAGCTCGATGAAGCCCTTGGCCGCCGCATGGTCGAAAGAGTCGTCTTCGTCGTAGGTGGCCAAGCCTTCGTCATAAAGCGAATACGAGCTTTTGCGTCCCACGACCGTGCAGGCGCCCTTGTAGAACTTCAGGCGCACCGTGCCCGACAGGCAGCGCTGCGTAGAGACCATGAACGCGTCGATGGCCTCTTTGAGCGGCGAAAACCACTGGCCGTTGTAGACCGACTCGGCCCAGGCCTGCTCCATGCCGTGCTTGAAGTGCAGCACCTCGCGTTCAAGCACCAAGTCTTCCAGCGCCTTGTGCGCCTCGATGAGCGCAAGGGCGCCGGGAGCTTCGTAGCATTCGCGGCTCTTCACGCCCACGAGACGGTTCTCCACCATGTCGATGCGGCCGAAGCCGTGCGTCCCGGCAATGTCGTTCAGCGCGTAAATGACGCCCAGAAAGCTCATCTGCTTGCCGTCGAGCATGTAGGGCACGCCGCGCCCGAACGTGATTTCCACGTATTGCGGCTGGTCAGGCGCGTCTTCGGGCGCTTGCGTCATGGTGTAGATGTCGGCCGGAGGCTCGCACCACGGGTCTTCCAGCACGCCGCATTCGATGGCGCGGCCCCACAGGTTGTCGTCGATGGAATAGGGGGAAGCTTTGGTGGTGGGCACTTCCACCCCATGCGCTTGCGCCCAGGCCATTTCTTCGGGACGGGTGTTGAAGTCCCACTCGCGCACCGGGGCCAGAATCTCAAGCGACGGATCGAGCATGGCGATGCTCGCCTCGAAGCGCACCTGGTCGTTGCCTTTGCCCGTGCAGCCATGGGCGATGTAGCGAGCGCCGTACTTGTGGGCGGCGTCGACGAGATGCTTTGAAATGAGCGGGCGCGACAGCGCCGACACGAGCGGATACTTGTCTTCGTACAGGGCGTTGGCGGCAAGCGCCTTGGTGAGGTATTCCTTGGCGAACGTGTCGCGCATGTCCACGACCACGCAGTCGATGGCGCCGGAGCGCAGCGCCTTTTCCTTGAGGGGCGCAAGGCCGTCGTGCTCTTGCCCCACGTCACCCGCGACCGCAATGACGTCGAGGTTCTTTTCCTCCTGCAGCCACTTGATGCAGCACGAGGTGTCGAGCCCTCCCGAATACGCAAGAATCACTTTCTCTTTTGACGCAGCCATAGATTTGTCCTTTCTTTTCACGTGGCTGACGGTACCGAAAACGCATGGCTCGGGCCGCATCGTGAAAAGACGCCTCACCGACGGTTGCAAGCGATCGGCTGCAGCAGCAACGCCGCCGCAATGGCCGTCGCGTCGGTCGGCTCGCACGAACGGCAAGCGCTCGTGCGCGAATCTGAAACATATGATTGGAGGCATGTTGACAGACGATTGCCTTATATCACGAAGAAGGGAGCCTTCGAGCCAATGCCAGGGAAACGCCCTGGTCACATAAGGATTATCGTCGTCGCAGACGGTCGATGGCGCGTTCGACTTCGATGGCGGCATCGGGGTCGGTGGCAGCGATCATGATGGTGTTGTCGCCGGCAACCGTGCCAAGCGCACCGCGCAGGCTGGCTTTGTCAAGCGCAGCAGAGACGCCGGCGGCTCCGCCGGAATACGTCTTCACTACAACCAAATTGCCCGCCACGTGCACTTCCTCTACCAGTTCAGAGACCATTCGCTGGAGACGCACCTCTTCAGGAAGAACATAGAAGCCTTCGCGCGACTTCACCAGACCCATGTCCATGATGTCGCGGGAAATGGTCGCCTGCGTGCATTCATAGCCCGCCGACTGCAGCTGGCAGGCAAGATCGCGCTGGGTTCTGACATTGCATTCGCGAACGATGTCGCGAATGACGTCATGACGTTGCTGGCGCTTCTTCATGCCGCTGACACTTCCTATTCAACCAAAGAATATGCAATTCCGCATCGACGTTTCCGCATAGCGTATGCAAAAGCTGCAACGCACAACACGAAAATATGCATTACATAGTACCGCAAAATTGGCCGTCGCCCGTGAAGAATTCCAGAAAGGAGGAAATTTTTTAGACAGGCGTCGGAAAACGACGGGACGCCGACGGACGGCCTGTTCGCCATCGCAGCGAGAGGACCGCCGGTGCCCGTCGTTTTGTGGCAAACCCTACGAAAGCAGCTTCGCCAGGCGCTCGACCAAAACGTCGACATGGCGACGCTCGCACACGAGCGGCGGCAAAAAGCGCAGCGTGGACGGGCCGGTCGCGTTGAGCACCAGGCCCTCTTCAAGGCCCCGATTCACCACGTCGTGCGCGTCGATGCCCTCGGCAAGGTCGCAGGCAACCATGAGGCCGATGCCGCGAACGCCCGCCACGCCGGCCACCCCGGCCAGGCTTTGCTGCAAATAGTCGCCCACGTCGGCAATGCGCTCGGGAACACCTTCGGCCCCCAAGCGATCAAGCACGCAACCGGCGGCGACAACGGCCAGGCAGCTGCCGCCGAACGTGGTGCCATGGTCGCCGGGATCGAACGCATCGGCCACCTGCGCACGCGCGGCGCACACGCCCATGGGAATGCCCGAGCCGATGCCCTTCGCCATGGACACGATGTCGGGCTGCACGCCGAAGTGCTGGAACCCGAACGGATAGGTGCCGCAGCGATAGATGCCGCACTGCACCTCGTCGCAGATCATGAGAGCGCCGGCCTGCTCCGTCAGTTCGCGAACCTTCGCCAGGAATTCCGGCGTGCACGGATGCACCCCGCTTTCGCCCTGGATGCATTCGACCATGACGGCGCAAACGTTATCTCCTTGGTCAGCGAACAGCCGCTCCAGCGCTTCGACGTCGTTGGCCGGCGTGGCAACGAACCCGCCGGGGAGCGGCTGGAACGCCTCTTGCTTGGCCGGTTGGGCCGTCGCCGCCAGCGTTGCGAGCGTGCGCCCATGAAAGCTCTTTTGCAGCGTGACCACCGTGCGCGGCGCTCCTTCTCGGGCCGCTGCCGCCGCCGCGTCGTCGCCCCCCTGTGCGCGGACCTGCGCTTCGACGCGCTTCTTCGCGTACAAGCGGGCGAGCTTTATGGCGCATTCGTTCGACTCGGCGCCCGAGTTCGTGAAAAAGCTCTTCCACGGCGTGCGGTCCGCCTCGCCAACGCAAGCGTTCAACAGGCCGGACAGCGTGCGGGCCACTTCCCCGCGGCCTTCCACGTAATAGTAGTTGCTCACGTGAAGCAGCTTCTCGTCCTGCCGCTGCAAGGCGGCCACAAGCGCCGGATTGCTGTGGCCGAGGCTGACCACTCCGATGCCCGACAAAAAGTCGAGGTATTCTTTGCCTTCGGCGTCGTACAGAAGCATGCCTTGCCCCCGCACGAATTCGACCGGCTTGCGAGCGAACGTGTGCATGACGTAGGCAGATTCCAACTCTTTCTGCGTTTCCAAACTCATGGCAGGTCCTTTCCGCCTTACGCGTTGTTTATCGCGGCGTTTTCGATCAGCTTCGACGCGAAGCGCCCCATGGGGAACGAGTCGTACTTGCACGCTTCGTCCGTAGCGTGAATGGTGGTGCCGACGCCCGAGCTGGTCAAAAGCTCGAGCAGGATGGAGTGGGGCATGGTGCCGTTCAAGATATGCGCCCGGAACACGCCCGACTCAAGCGCTTGGATGCACGATTCCAACTTGGGGATCATGCCGGTGGACACGATGTTGTTTTCGACCATGTACTGCGCTTCGAACAGCGTCATGTTCGAAATGAGCGAGTCTTTGTCTTCGAAGTTCTCGTACAAGCCGTCGACGTCGGTGAGGAAGATGACCTTGTTCGCCTTGACGGCCGCAGCCAACGCCCCCGCCACGCGGTCTGCGTTGACGTTGAAAAAGCCGCAGTCTTCTCCCAGCGCCACCGAGGCGACGACCGGGATGTAATCGGCCTCCACCAGGTCGTCGAGCAGCGCTTGGTTGATGCGGATGATCTTGCCGACGCGGCCAAGGTCCGAATCGATCGGCTCGGCAACGAGTATGCCCGCGTCCGCCCCGCTCACGCCCACGGCGAAATTGCCATGAGCGTTGAGCGCCGCCACGAGGTCTTGGTTGACCTGGCCGACCAGCACCTCGCGCACCACTTCCATGGCCTCAGGCGTCGTGACGCGCTGGCCGTCTTTGAATTCGACCGGCAGGTTTTTTTCGGCCATGGCTTCGGAAATGGCTTTGCCGCCACCATGGACGATGATGGGGTTGGCGCCGATGATCTTCAGCAGCACGATGTCGTTCATGACGTCGCGGCGCAGCTCTTCGTCGACCATGGCAGAGCCGCCGTATTTGATGACGATGGTCTTGCCGGTAACGTTTTTGATCCAAGGAAGCGAATCGACCAGGACTTTCGCTTCGTGGAGGCTCGCTCCGTTCGGGCGGGTGTGCTTTGCGTATTTCATGATCGATAATCTCCGTTGATCGTGATGTAGTCGTGCGTGAAGTCGCAGGTCCATATGGTGGTTTCGCAATCGCCGGCGCCCAAGTCGACGTCAATGGCGATTTCGGGATCCTCGAAGCGGCGAAGCGCCTCGTCCTCGTCGAAGGGGACCGTCAAGCCGCCACGGCACACCGGCAAGCCCAAAAGGTCGATGGCGGCGTCTTCCTGGCGGAAAGCCGCGCCGCACTTGCCGATCGCCATGGCCACACGGCCCCAATTGGCGTCATGGCCGGCGATCATCGTTTTGACGAGCGGCGAATTGGCGATGGCCCGCGCCGCCACATCGGCGTCCTCGTCGCTGGCAGCACCGGTCACCGTGACCGTGACCAGCCGCGACGCGCCCTCTCCGTCGGCCGCCATCTTGCGGGCGAGCGTTTGGCACACTTCGTCGAGCGCCGCCTCGAATGCGGCAAAGGCCTCGCCGCCCGACTCGAACGACGCCCCGCCTGCCGCAGCAGCCCCACTGGCAAGCAAAAAGCAGCAGTCGTTGGTCGACGTGTCGGAATCGACGGTCACTTTGTTGAAGCTGCGGTTCGCCGCCGCCGCAAGAGCAGCGTGCAAATCGGGCGTCTTCACCGGCGCATCGGTCGTCAGAACGGCGATCATCGTGGCCATGTTCGGCATGATCATGCCCGAGCCCTTCGCCATGCCGCCCACCGTGAACGTAACGCCTTCAAAGCCCAGCGGCGTTCCGTCGAAGGACACCGCAGCCTCTTTGGGCACCGTGTCGGTGGTCATGATGGCTTGCGCCGCCGAAGCCCCGGCTTGCGCGGACGCCTGCGCAAGCGCGGCCGGCACGCCTTCCTCGAACGGCGCCA
Organism: Slackia sp. ZJ119; assembly: GCF_011039175.1. Taxonomy (GTDB): domain Bacteria; phylum Actinomycetota; class Coriobacteriia; order Coriobacteriales; family Eggerthellaceae; genus Xiamenia. The sequence continues at coordinate 309,637 of NZ_JAAKEN010000001.1, read as the reverse complement.
CGTCCAAAAGCTGGCCGATGACGCCGGTCGAAGCGACCATGACCTCGCCGGGCGGACAGCCGACCGCCTCCCCGACGATGGCCGCCGCATGCTCGGCGGCTTCAAGGCCCGGCTGACCGGTAGCGGCGTTGGCGTTGCCGGAATTCACGACCACGGCGCGCGCCGTGCCGTACCCGACATCGTCAAGATGCTTGCGCGACACCGAAACCGGCGCCGAGCAGAACACGTTTTTCGTGAACACGGCCGCGCAGGCGCACGGCTCGTCGGCCACGACCAGAGCCATGTCGAGTCGATTGGGATTGGCCCGGAACCCCGCATGCACGCCTGCGGCGCGAAAGCCCTGGGCGCTGGTCACGCCACCGCCCTCGATGATGCTCAGACCTTCGCGCACAGGAATTTCCCGAACGCTTCGAAGCGGCATGTATCCGCCTGTTGTTTCGACGCCCGCTGATGAGGTACCTGTCATAAACACTCCAATCTTTCAGCAATGGTCGATACCGAATGCGCCGCCCGCGAACCGAAGCGTCGCGAGATGCCTTATATGACCGGGATGGCCAAATAGTCCAGCCCCGCCGATTCGGCGAAGCCGAACACGATGTTGGCGCACTGCACCGCCTGGCTGGCCGCACCCTTGCCAAGGTTGTCGATGGCACTGGTGACAATGAGCGTGCGAGCGGCTTCGTTCACAGCGATGCCCAGGTGCGCATGGTTGGTCGCAGCCACGGAAGATGTGCGCGGCTGAACCCTTTCGTTGAGCACGTGCACAAAATAATCGTCCCTATAGAACTCTTCGTATTGTGCACGGATGGCCGCTGTATCAGGCTCGATGCCGCTTGCCAGCGGAATGTTCACCGTAGAAAGGATGCCGCGATTGGTCGGAGCAAGATGCGGCGTGAAAACAACCCTGCCTTTGACGCCCAAAATTTGTTCGATTTCAGGCGTATGCCGATGCGTCGCAACCCCGTAGGCTTCAACGTTTTCGTTGCCGAAACAGTAATGCGTGCGCGGCGAACACTTCTTGCCGGCGCCCGTCACGCCAGAGATGGCGTCGACGACGATGGCGCCCTCGGGGCTTGCAAGGCCCAGGCGCATGGCCGGAGCCCCGGCAAGCGACGTCGCCGTAGGATAGCAGCCGGCGCACCCCACGAGCACCCCCTGGCCCGCCGCATGCTCGCCCTGCACGCGCACAAGGTCATCGCGAAAGAGTTCTGGCAGACCAAAGGCCCGTTTTGCCAAAAGCTCCAACTCGGTGTGAGGCGTGTTGTACCACTGCTCGTACACAGCCGGGTCTTCCAGGCGGAAGTCGGCCGACAGATCGACGACGACCGCGCCGCGCTTCACATGCGCCGGCGCCATGGCAAGCGCCGCCGTATGGGGCACGGCCAGAAACACCAAGTCGCATGCTGCCAGCGCCGGATCGTCGTGAGCGGAGAAGGCCAAGTCGGTCGCGCCGACGAAGCACGGATATTCCTGCGCGATGGGCGTTTCGGCCAGTTCGTTGGACGTTGCCACGACCAGTTCAAAGTGAGGATGGCGCAACAGCACCCGAATGAGCTCGACGCCTGCAAACCCTGCGGCACCTACCACGGCCGTCTTGATTGCCATAGGTTCCCCTTCCCCTCCAAGACGCCCCAATCACGTCGGAGAAACTCATCTTGTGCAACTGCACAAGAAATTTCGACGGCGAAAAGCCTTGCCTCCATTGTAGAAAAGAATGGTGAGTTTACAAGCAAAAGTGGCGAATGACCGAAAAGTTTTACCTTCAAGAAAAAACCAGGAGCCCCAGCACGCCCCCGCAGGGCACGATGGGCTGCCGTCAAAAGCTACTTGTTCGGCGTGTGCCGATACGTGGGCACGGCTTGCTCGAGAATGGCGATGGCCTCTTCGTCGGTGGCGTCAAGCGCCTGGTGCAAGTCTTCGATCTTGGCCGCCACGACCTCGTAGCTGATTTCTTGGCCCGTGGAGATCATGATGGAGCTGTTGTTGGTCGGAAGCGTCGCTTCTTCGTCCATGAGCAGCTCTTCATACATCTTCTCGCCTTCGCGCAAGCCGGTGAACGTGATGGCGACGTCGACGTCGGGAGTCAGCCCCTGCAGATGGATGAGCCCGCGGGCCAGATCCACGATCTTTACCGGCTCTCCCATGTCGAGGATGAAGATTTCCCCGCCTTTGGCCATGCCGCCCGCCTGGATGACAAGCCGAGACGCTTCGGGAATGGTCATGAAGAAGCGCTCGATGTCGGGATGCGTGACGGTGACCGGGCCGCCTGCCGCGATCTGGCGCTGGAACAGCGGGATGACGCTGCCGTTCGACCCCAACACGTTGCCGAAGCGCACCGCCGTGAAAATGGTCTTCGACGTTCGGGCGTAAAACTGCACGATCATCTCCCCCATGCGCTTGGTCGCGCCCATGACGCTCGTGGGATTGACGGCCTTGTCGGTGGAAATGAAGATGAATCGGTCGACATCGAACTCGTTGGCGGCACGCACCGTGTTCAGCGTGCCGAACACGTTGTTTCGCAACGCCTCTCGCGGGCACGCCTCCATCAGCGGCACGTGCTTGTGGGCCGCCGCATGGAACACGGCGCTTGGACGGTACTTCTCAAACACTTCTCGAATGCGGGCCTCGTCGCAAATGCTGCCGATCTCGATGACCACGTCAATGTCGTCGTAGCGGCCCAACAGCTCGTTGCGCAGCATGTAGGCGTCGTTTTCGTAAATGTCGAATATCACGATGCGGGTAGGAGCCACACAGCACAGCTGCCGGCACAGCTCCGAACCGATGGAGCCGCCGCCGCCCGTCACCAGAATGGTCTCGCCGGCGATGTAGCCCGACACGGCTCGCGTGTTCAGCAGGATTTCTTCGCGCCCCAACAGGTCGGCCACGTCGACGTCGCGCAGGCTGACGTCGCCGATTTCGTCAAGGGACAATTCCCGCACGTTGGGAAGGGTGCGCAGCTTGCATTCGGTCTTGGTGCATTCGGCGTAGATGCGCTTGCGCTCATCGGGCGTCGACGAGGGAATGGCGACGACGATCTGCTCGACGTCGTAGCGGTCGACCAGATCGGCGATGTCTTCTGTGGTGCCGGCCACCTTCACGCCGTGGATGCGAGACCCGCGCTTGGAAGGGTTGTCATCGGTTGCGACGACCGGCAGGCCCGGCATGAGGGGATCGCGCGAAGCCATGCGAGCTATGGCAAGAGAGCCGGTTTCCCCCGCACCCACCACCAACGTGCGAGGGCGCACCAAAGCCGCATCGTCGCGGCGAAACGCGTAGCCTTTCTGGCGCACGAGCCGAAACACCAACCGCGTGCCGCCGACGAGGAAAATGAGGATGAACGTGGCTACGAAATACACCCGAATGGGCAGACGAACCTCGATGATCCATAAAAACACGGCTCCGGCCAGGGTGGACAGTATGACGGAAAGGCAGATCTGTATGGCCTCGTCCACTCCGGCATATTCCCACAAGTTCGTATACATGCGCATGAGAGCCAGTCCCACCACATTGATGAACGCCAGAATGCCCAGCACGAAATAGATTTCGTTGTTGATGAAAACCTCTTCTATGACGTCGGTCAAAAGCGACGCCAGCCAATAGGCCAGATACGTGGCCCCGATATCGAGCAGCAGCAGTATTGCCGTGCGTTTTGCAATGCGCCTATCCATGCAGCGTCAAACCCTGTCCGCTTCTCCAACCGTCATCAAATCAGTCACAAGGCCGCCGACGCTTGCGGCGCACCTTGCACAATGCGGTACGATTGTAGCGACCTCACAATTCCAAGGAGCGCGTTACATGAATAAAACAGCCTCGACCGCACAGCCCCAGCCGGCGTCTTCCGCCCAGCCGGCAGCAGAAGCGTCTGTGCGCCAGCCTGCCCGCGAAAGCAACATCGAAGCAATCGTAGCCTATGTGGAGTCCGGCATCAAGCCGGGCGAAAGCCACCGAAAGCTTGGCATTGAGCTTGAACGCATACCCGTGCACGCCGACATGCAGCCGGTGTCCTACGCCGACCCGTTCGGCGTGGCGTGGCTGTTGAAGGCGCTTGCGCCGCGCTATCCTCGCACCACGTACGACGACCATGGCGATCTGCTGGGCGTGGCGCGGCCAAACGAAGCCGTCACCATCGAGCCTGCCGCCCAGGTAGAGCTTTCCGCCGGTCCCTTCCGGCGGCTGAAGGACGCTTACGAGACGTTCTCGGCATTTGAGGCCGAAACGAAGCGGCTGCTTGATCCGCACAACGAAAAGCTGGTGACCCTCGGCTACCACCCCACGGCGAAAGCCCGCGACTTGAAGCTCATTCCAAAACGCCGCTACCAATTCATGAACGTGTATTTGAGCGAGCGGGACACCGCCGGCCCGTGCATGATGCGCGGCAGCGCCTCGACGCAGATCTCCATTGACTACACTTCAGTTGCGGACTGCCTGCGCAAATACCGCTTGGCGTTTTGCATGGCGCCGGTGTTGGCGCTTATGTGCGACAACACGCCCTTTTACGAAAGCGAGCCGCGCACGCACCCCTGCATGCGCATGAGCATGTGGCAGCACGTAGATCCCGACCGCTGCGGCCTGGTGCCGGGTGCCCTGAACCCGGACTTCACCCTGCGCGACTACGCCGCGGCCGTCTTGGACGTGCCGGCCATTTTGGTGCCGTGCCAGCAAAACGACTGGCGCTACGACGAGCGGCCCTTTGGCGAGATCTACGCCAACCGCACCATGAGCGTCGCGGAAGTGGAACATGCCATCTCGATGACGTTTCCCGACGTGCGCCTGAAAACGTTCGTCGAGATACGGCCCGCCGATTCCATGCCCCTGCCCTACGCGATCGCCTACGGCGCCCTGATCAAGGGGCTGTTCTACAGCGAAGAAAGCCTGAGCGCCTTGGACGAGCTGTTCTTAGGCGTGCGCGACGCAGACTACGAGCCGGCCCAAAACGCCCTCATGAAAGACGGCTACCGCGCAACCGTGTACGGCATGGACGCCGGCGCCCTCGCCCAAACCCTTGTCGAGTTGGCGCACGACGCCCTGGACGCCGAAGAGCAGGCCTACCTCAAGCCGCTTGCCTCGCTGGTCGAACGGCGCGTGACGCTGGCTGATGAAGCATGCCTCGACGCCGAAGAGGCAGAAGCCTCGGTAAGCACCGACTAGGACCGTTTCGGCCAGGCGCCGCAGCAACAACTTGGTCGAACTTTTGATGAAGAGCCCAAAACGCTTGGGCTCTTTCGCTACTATGAGGCGGACACTCATCCCCAAAGAGTAGGAGCTCTGTCATGAGCAACGAAGGCAAGAGGGTAAAAGTCCACTACACGGGCACCTTGGACGACGGAACCGCATTCGATTCTTCCCTGGACCGCGGCGAGCCCATCGAATTCACGTGCATGGCCGGACAGATGATCCCCGGCTTTGACGCCGCCGTGAAAGACCTGGCGATCGGCGAAACGAAGACCGTGCGCATCCCCGCCGCAGAAGCCTATGGCGAATACGACGAAGAGCTGGTGCAGCGCGTGCCGGCAAACCAGATTCCCAACGCCAGCCAACTTCCTGTAGGCCAGACCGTGTACATGATGGGACCGGGCGGGCAGCCCTTCCCCGTGATAGTGCGCGAAGTCGCCGACGATGCGGTGGTGCTGGACATGAACCACGAACTGGCCGGCAAAGACCTCACTTTTGAAATCACCCTGGTCGAGGCCGAATAGCGATTCGTCTTGTATTCGATTGTCAAGGTTCCGAAGAAGCACTGATTAAAACCGCTTGCCCCGAGCAGACGGGGCGACGCCGGTCCTGGCCCCGCGCATCCGATACGCCCGGATGCGCGGGGCACTTGTTCGACCGACGCGATGCGACGGCGCAAACTGCCTGCCAAGCACATAAGCCCGGCGGCTCGAGGCAAAGGCCGTGCAGAAACATGCCACTTGCGACATCGGGCATCAGGGATCAGGCCGACATTCCACAACATAGCCTTCCTGCATGGACATGAGCGCGTGCAACAGCTCCGTCGCCTGCATGCAATCGACGAACGCAAGACCCGAGGCGGCGTTTCCTTCGTATAAGCTGAGCAGCGCGTCTTCCGTCGACAGGCAGTCCTCCGACAAGGCCTCGAGCAGCGCGGCCGATTCGGGCGGCAACTGGCACAACGGCGTGACCTGCAGCAACACGACAGCCTGGGGAATTTGACAGCGTTCGATAAGCGGAACGTACATAAGATCACCTCGTAGCGTGTTCCAAAGACGTGAGAGGATCTTTCCCAGATCTGCAAGCGTGGTGCGGACGCCGTGGAACACCGGTGTCGTCTATGGGCTGCCCCAAGGGGGAGCGCTTACAACGGCTCTGCTGTGATGGGAAACAGTATAGCACATACAAAAGAACGTTTGTTTGTGAATTTCGAAAAAACAGGATGCTTTATCGAACATCGGCAAAGCATCCTGCGCAAATTGACAGCCATTTGTCTTCTATTCAGAGAACACGCTCTTATGACCTGGCATTACAAGTCTCTCGACGCGCTAGCTTTTCTGAGGATGGAACACCCCTGAGATCCAGAACGGGCGCGTTTCAAAGAACTCGTCTTCCAGCTGTTGCGCGTTGGCGAGGCGATTATTCGAACAGTCGACCTCAACCAAGCTTGGAACGTTCGTCAGTACCAGTTCAGGCAGGTCGTTGTTGGAGCAGTCGAGGCATCGCAGCGCCACATTGTCGGCCACGTTCAAAGACACAAGCTTGTTGTCATTGCAGTTCAACGCCGTGCACGACTGGGTTTTGCTCACGTCGAGCGTGGTCAGATCATTGAAGCTGCAATCGATGGAGAGTGCGTTGCGAAGGGTGCCAGGGCCGTCGAGGACAGCTTCGGTCGCAGGCAGGTTCAAACGCGCAAGCTGGTTTCCCGAACACTCAAGCGTTTGCAGGTTCGCGCACGACGACACGTCGAGCGACTTCAAGGCCGAACCAGAAACGTCCAGATAGTCAAGCTTCGAGCACCCCGCAACGTTCAGGCTGGCCAGCGAGAAGTTGTCGCTGCAATCGAGAAAGTCCAGCGCCGGGCAGCCCGACGCGTCGAGCGTGCGAATGTGCGTGCCAGGGCATTCTAGGAAATCCAGCTGCTTGTGCGACCCCAGCTTGAGCGACGCCAGGGCAGGAATCGTCAGCCGCACATCCTTCAAAGCCGGATTGGACGACAGGTCGAGCGACGCGATCTTCGTATTGTCCGCCCACAGCACTTCCAGTTTGGGGTTGTGCGACACATCGAGCGACGTCAGAGGATTGTCGCTGCACGTCAATTTCTCCAAATTCGGATAGCAGCTCACATCAAGCGACGAGACCTGGCAATATTCGCAGTCCAGGTACTTCATCGTCTTTGCGCGGGGAAGCTTTACCGACACCAAGTCCTGCAAAGAAACGTCAAGGGCGCCCAAAGACGAGCACTGCGAGGCATCGACCGATCGAATGCCCAGGTAACCGGCGCGACTCTGGCCCAGCAGCACCGCAACGACCGGCACGCCGTCGATGGAATCAGGTATCACAACGTCTTTCGCCGTGCCGCAATACCCCCAAATGTAGACGCCTTTGCCATAGCTGACCTGCGTGTCTCGATCTTCCTGCCACGAGCTTGCCACTTCATATTGGAAGTCCTTGACGGCGACGGGCTTTTCGGGCACAGCGCCCGATTGCTCGGGCCGAGGCTTTGGCGCAGGTGCCGGCTGCGGGTTTCTGTACCCGGGAATCCACTTCCCATCAGGCCCGACATAGTACTTGCCAATCCAGGCGTTCGTAGCCATGGCCCCTGACGCCGTCAGATAATAGTCGCCGACCCACGCATTCGCCGACATGGCTCCAGCGGCATCAAAGTGGTACCACGTCCCGGAAATCTTCTGCCAGCCGGTCTTCATGGCACCTGAGCCGTCATGGTAGTACCATGTCTTGCCGATCTTGTTCCACCCCGTCTTCATGGCGCCGGACGGACCGAACCAATACCACTTCCCCGAGACCTTCTGCCAACCGGTCTTCATGGCGCCCGAGCCGTCGTGGAAATACCAGGTCTTGTCGATCTTGTTCCACCCCGTCTTCATCCAGCCGGCCGAATCGAACCAATACCAGGCACCGCCGATCTTTTCCCAGCCCACGGCATAGCCGCCCCGTGCATACGCGTACCACCACGCGCCCTTCGACTGCTTCCACGTGCCGGCTTTCGCTGGCGCCGCATAGGCGGCGTCGACCGTTTCACCCGAAAGCGCCAGAACCGACGACGCGCCCAGCGCCCCGGCGCCGAGCATGCCGGCCAAAGCGACCGACAGGCCTTTGCGTATCAATTGCTTGGTCATGGGATCATCCCTTTCCAAATCGCATTCTACCCACCATGAGGGAAGCCCTTGGCGACGCATGACGATCGCGCTCTTCTTTTCGCCACAACCTCCTTCGCGGCCAAACGTTTTGGCACGTTCGGCCAAAGACCTCTCGCGCTGTTCCAACGCGCCGCAGGTCTTCCCATTATAGAGATTGCAATTTTCGCGAGCCACAGCCGACAGCTAACGCCTGCGGCAGGCCTGACGCGCAAAGGCAGGCCCCAAAATCGAAGCTAGAACGCGAAAAGGCCTGATCCCGACACCTATCGAAACCAGGCCTTTCTGCAGAAAGGCTTTAGCGTCCTACCAGCTCAGAATCTCGCAGCCGTCTTCGGTGACGAGCACTTGCACTTCCCACTGGGCGGTGTCCGAGCGGTCTTTCGTGCGCACGGTCCAGCCGTTGGGGTCGTTCATGTCGATGGCCGCCTTGCCGGCGTTGATCATCGGCTCGATGGTGAACACCAGCCCCGGCACGAGCACCATGCCGGTGTGCGCACGCGCCACATGGCTGACGAACGGGTCCTCGTGGAATTCGAACCCGATGCCGTGGCCGCCGAACTCGCGCACGACCGAATAGCCATTCGCTTCGGCATGCGCCTGCACCGCCGCGCCGACATCCCCTAAAAAGCCCCACGGCCTCACGGCCGCAATACCGGCCTCCATGGCTTCTTTCGTGACCTTGACCAGGCGTTTCCGCTCTTCTGACACCTCTCCTATGCAGAACATGCGCGAAGAGTCGGAAAAGTAGCCGTCCAAAATGGTCGAGCAGTCCACGTTTACGATGTCGCCGCTTTGAAGCACGTCGTCTTCCGAGGGGATGCCGTGGCACACCACCTCGTTGATGGACGTGCACACGCTTTTCGGGTATCCCTCGTAGTCCAGGTCGGCCGGCACGCCGCCGTGGTCGACCGTGTACGAATACACCCACTCGTCTATTTCCTCGGTCGTCGTGCCGACGCCGATGCGGGCCGCCACGTCGTCGAGCACGCCGATGTTGATGGCGGCGCTGCGCTTGATGCCTTCGACGTCTTCAGGCGTCTTCAGCAGGCTGCGCGGGGGAACTTCCAAGCCTTCTTCGGCCAGCTTCTGCAGCTTTTCGTCGAAGGCCAGGTGGCATTTCTTGTACTTCCGTCCGCTGCCGCACCAGCACACGTCGTTGCGCTGCGGGCTTTTCAATCCGTCATACATGTTCGAGAACAACCCTCTCTTCAGGCGTTTGTTTCCTTGCGAGCGCTTCATCGCCAGCCCAGCTTAGCCGCGCACTTCGGCCTTCGTGGCGCCGCACACCTTTTTCACGAGCTTGAGGTGCGCCTTGTCCACCTCGGCGCTCGTGAGCGTGCGGTCGGCCGCACGATAGGTCAGCCCATAGGCCATGGACTTCCTGCCCGCGCCGATGCGCTCTTCGTCGCGGTACACGTCGAACAGACGCACGTCCTCCAGCAGCTTGCCGCCTGCGCTTGTCATGCACTGCATAAGCTTTTCGCTGGTCACCGCTTCGTCGACCACGAAGGCCACGTCCATCGAAACGGCCGGGAACGTGGGCACGTCCACGTAGTCGCGCGCCGGGCGGGCCGCCTTTTCAAGCGCGTTGACGTCGAATTCGAACGCCACGACCGGCCCGTCGGCATCGAACGCGGACACGGCCAGCGGGTGCAGCTCGCCGACCCAGCCAAGTTCGGTGCCGCCCGACAGCACGGCCGCCGCCCGGCCCGGCTGCAAATGCGGCGCCTCGTCGGCGGAAAGGGCCTTGAAGCGCAGCTTGGGCAGCGCCAGTTCGCGAGCGAGCGATTCGACGACGCCCTTGCCGTCGAAGAAGTCGAACGGCGCCGGCGAGACGTTCCAGCCGCCGTCGCCCATGGCCCCGGCAAGCACGCCGGCGACGCGCTTGCGCTCCTTCGGGCTTTTCTTGCCCTCGTGCGCGAAGAACACGATGCCCGACTCGAACAGCTGGACGTTTTTCACGCCGCGACGCTGGTTGTAGGCGACGCTGCGCAGAAGCCCCGGCACGATGGAGCGGCGCATGACGGACTGGTCGGCGTTGAGCGGGTTGATGAGACGGACCGCTTCGCCCAGGTCAGACACGTCCATGCGCAAAAGGTCCAGGTCTTCGTCGCTCACGAAGGAATAGGTGACCGTCTCGTTCAAGCCGCTGGCCCGCAGCGTGTCGTTGATGACGTCGGCCACATGCTCGGCGGCGGTGCGCACGCCGATGCGCCCGCGGCCCGCCGGCAGCGTGGCCGGAATGCGGTCCATGCCCCACAGGCGCAGCACTTCTTCGTACAGGTCGATCTCGCGCTCCAGGTCGGGGCGGAACGTGGGCGTCGTCACCGCAAGGACGTCGCCGCCATCGTCGCGCACGGTGCAGCCCAGGCGCTCTAAAATGTCGACGATGAAGTCGCGCGGAATGTCGGCTCCCATCATGCCACAGAAGCGCGGCATGCGAAACGCCAGCTCATAGGGCTGAACCAGGCTTTCCGTCACGTCGACGATGCCGGGGCGCACCGTGCCGCCCGACACCTGCGCAAGCAGCGCCGCCGCGGCCGCCGAGATGTCCGCGACCGGATTGTCGTCCACGCCGCGCTCGTAGCGCATGGAGCTTTCGCTGATAAGGCCCAGGTTGCGGCTCGTGCGCGACGTGTGGGCGCGGTCGAACGCCGCGGCCTCAAGCAGCACCGTGGCAGTGTCGTCTTCCACTTCGGTGTCAAGCCCGCCCATGACGCCGGCGAGCGCGACGGCTTCGCGCGGCGTGGCGATGACCGTCATGTCGCTGGTGAGCACGCGCTCCTCGCCGTCGAGCGTCGAGAATTCCTCGCCGTCGGCGGCAGGTCGCACGATGATCTGCACTTTTCCGTCGCCGTCGACCAGCTTGTCGTAATCGAACGCGTGCAGGGGCTGGCCGAACAGGAACATAATGTAGTTCGTCACGTCGACGACGTTGTTGATGGAGCGGGCGCCGGCCGCGCTGACGCGTTCTGCCAGCCAGTCGGGCGACGGGCCGATCTTCACGTTGTCGATGACGCGGGCCGAATAGCGAGAGCACCTCGACGCGTCCGTGATCTGCACCGATACCGAATCCTCCACCGGATCTCCCGCGACCGTGCCGCAAAGCGCGTCCATCATGGCGGCCAGCGGGTCTTCCACCGGCGCTTGGTACATGGCGCCCACCTCGCGCGCCATGCCCGCCATCGACAGGCAGTCGGGACGGTTCGGCGTGATCTCAAGGTCGAGCACCGTGTCGGACTTTCCCAGGTATTCGGCGATCGGCATGCCCGTCGGCGTGTCGGCGGGCAGGATCATGATGCCCGAATGGTCGCCGTCAAGCCCCAGCTCGCGCGACGAGCAGTTCATGCCGCAGCTGGTCACGCCGCGCAGCTTCGACTTCTTGATGGCAAAGCCGCCCGGCAGTTCGGCGCCCACCATGGCGACCGCCGTCACGTCGCCGGCCTGGAAGTTCTGGGCGCCGCACACGATCTGCAGCGGCTCGGGCACGCCTTCGGCATTCACGTTGCATTTTCCCACGTCAACCGTCGTGACCCACAAATGGTCCGAGTCGGGGTGCGCCTCCTTCGTGAGGATTTTCCCCGTCACGACGTGCGCGAACGCGTCCCCTGTGCTCTCGACGCCCTCAACGCCCGTTCCCGTCAGGTCAAGCCGGTCGCACAACGCCTTGACGTCCTGCGGCACGGCAACGTATTCATTCAGCCATTTCAAAGACACTTTCATATGCAATCACTTTCTCAAAACACCGGCCGCAGAACTTAGAACTGGCGCAGGAAGCGCATGTCGCCCGCCAGAAGCATGCGCAGGTCAGGCACGTTGTACTTCAGGCACGCCGCACGCTCGACGCCCATGCCGAACGCGAAGCCGGAATACTTTTCCGGATCGATGCCGCTCATGGACAGCACGTTGGGGTCCACCATGCCGCAGCCGAGCAATTCCAGCCAGCCCGTGCCCTTGCACATGCGGCACCCTTCGCCGTGGCAGATGCCGCAGCTCACGTCCACTTCGGCGGACGGCTCGGTGAAGGGGAAGTAGTGGGCGCGGAAACGCGTGACGCGGTCGGGCCCGAAGACTTGCTTGCAGAAGAAGTCGAGCGTGCCTTTCAGGTCGCCGAACGTGATGCCTTCGTCGACCACCAAGCCTTCGATCTGCGTGAACTGGGGCAGATGGCTCGGATCGGCCACGTCGCGGCGATACACCTTGCCCGGCGCTATCATATATATAGGCAAGGGCTCGTCTTCCATCACGTGCACCTGCACGCCGGAGGTCTGCGTGCGCAGAAGCACGTCGGACTCGCCGCGCACCGCGCTTTCCTTGCCAGAGCGGTCGACCACGTAAAACGTGTCCTGCATGGAGCGGCTGGGATGGTCGGCAGGCGCGTTCAGCGCCTCGAAGTTGTAGTAGTCCGTTTCCACTTCGGGGCCGGTTTTGACCGAATACCCCAGGCCAAGGAAGATTTCGGCGATTTCGTCGGTGAGCTTGTTGATGAGATGGCGCGTGCCCATCTGCTGGGCGCGGCCCGGCAGCGTCACGTCCACGGCGGCCGCGTCGATGGCGGCGGAAAGCTCGGCCGCAGCCAAAGCGTCCTTGCGGGCGGCCAGTGCCGATTCCACGGCATTGCGCACTTCGTTCACCGTTTTGCCCACCTGGGCACGCTCTTCTTTGGGCACCTGACCCATCGCACGCAGATATGCGGTCAGCGAGCCGGCCTTGCCCAACACGGCGACGCGCACCTCTTCGAGCTCGGCCGTGGTGGAGGCTGCCTGAATGTCGGCCAACGTCGCCTCGCCCAGCGCCCCTACTTCTTCTGCTATGGCCATGCGCTTGCATCCTTTCTTTCTTTCGCTGGCTATCAAAAAGAGCCCTCTTCCGCCTGCGGAAACGATGGCTCCATCGCTTTCCAAGGACGGGAGAAGGCTCTCGCGGTACCACCTTGGTTGGCCCGTCCGCACACGGACAAGCCCACTTGTTATGCCTGGTCACGGGGGCACGCCGTCGCTTCCTACCGGTCGTCTTGCCCAAGGCGGCAGGGCCTGGGCATCCGCGTTCAAAAGCGCTGCTCGGAAGGGAAAGGCGCTGCTGCGGGCTTCGAGCCCTTCCAGCCAAGGAGCCCGTCTCTGGAAAACCGCTGCGGCAGCTGCGCCGGCTTCGTCTTCGCATGTAACCGAGAAGTATAGCGCACAGGCTGAAAAACGCGGAGAAAGTCCGAAGAAGCAGCACAGTTGCAGCGCACAAGACGGACCGGCAGAGCAAAACGCAACATGCTAGAATGATGACCCATATGCCCCACGATCAGAGAGGAATCTGCCATGGCAACCTGCCCTTTGCCCGACGACGCAACGCTTGACCAGGTCAACGACTTGTTTCGCAACGACCGCTATGCGACCGAAACGCTGCAGCCCCGCATCGAAGAAGCGTCGCACGGGCATTCGCGCGTGTCGATGGACATCGAGCCGCGCCATCTGAACGCCATGGGGTCGCTCATGGGCGGCGTGCCATTCGTGCTGGCGGATTTCTCGTTCGCCATTGCGTCCAACATCGGGCAGGCGCCCACCGTGTCCATTTCAAGCACCATCGACCATGTGGGCGTGCCGCGCACGGGCCGGCTGATCGCCACGTGCGACCTGGACAAAGACGGCCGCTCCATCTGCTTTGCCACCGTGGTCGTCAACGACGACGCGAACAACCCCGTGGCCCGCGTGCACTTCAAGGGCTTCCGCAAGAATTAGGGAAACGTCGATGAAAGCCGCCGGTCGCGCCGCAGACGGGCCGGCGGCCTACGGATTCAGGCCAGGACGGCTTTCATCAGCGCCTCCCCAGCTGGGACGAGAGGCCGCCAAGGCCCGCACCAAGTCGACCATAAGCGGCTCGTTGTCGCGAAAAGACGCGTCGTCGAAATCGGCGTTCGTCATGACCGCGATGAGATACGGACCGTTCTCGTCGATGACCAGGCCGCATTCGCTCAGGCACGCATTGGCCACATCGCTCGATATTTCATAGCCCGGCTTCGAGAGCACGAGCGCACCGTCGCCGAGCGCTTCGGCGATGAACGACTCGTCGGTCGAGGCGAGCCAGCCCGCCAGCGGCGAAGACGCCGCTTCGGCATAGGCGTCCCATCCCGAAGAAAGCCGCCACGGATCAGGCGTCCCTTGCAAAACGGGCGCCGCCGCAGCAGCCCACAAAAGCGCCATCGTGCGAGCGGACACGAACGGATAGCCTCCGACCTCGATGAATTCGGCCGGGTCAACCTCGACCGCCGCGTCGGCGGCCCAAGCGGCAAACCCGTCTGCGCCAAAACGGTCGAGCAGCAATGCATACCCGGTGTTGTCGGAATGGACGATCGTGTTTTCCAGCACCTCGCCAAGCGAGTAGGCGTCTCGATCGTCGTCGGCCATGACGCCGGTGCCTTCAACGGCGACGCCTTCGTGCAATTCCTCGTCCCACGAGGCGTTTTCCGCCGCTATCTCGCGGTCGAGCACATACGCGGCGAAAGGCGCTTTCACGGTGCTGGCCGAAAAGAAGGCCTCGTCGATGTTGCAGCCGACGCCTGCCGCGCTGGCCAGGTCGTACACGAGAAAGCCCGCGCTGTAGCCCGCTTCGGAAAACGCGTCGAGCGCCGCTTGGACCGCTTCGGCGTCTTCGCCTTCAAAGGGAAACGCCGTGGCCGTCACGCCGTCGAAGACGAACGAATCGGCGACGCCTGCAAGGCCCGCCAGGGAGATGCGTGCCATTTTCAACGCTTCTGCCAGGGAGAACGTCGTTTGAGGGACATCGCGGACGTCGGCTGCGAGGGCAGATGACGCGCCCGCGCAGCCCCGAGCGCTTGTCGGCTCAAGGGTTGCTTCCAAGGCTTGCGCGTCCGGCGCCGCGGCTTCGTCGGGCCGCGTGCCTGCGCCGGCTTCGCCCGCCGCGTCCTTGGGCTGCGAGGCGTGCACGACCGTCTGCGACGACGCCGAGCGCTCGGCGGGCTGGACCGCGACGGGGTCGGCAGCGTCGGCAGAAACGGCAGCTTCGGGCGCCACCAGCGAATGCTGCGGAAACAAGGCCAGGTCAATGGCTATAAGGGCCGTGGCTGCCGCCGAAGGGCTCACAAGGGCCGCCGCGACGAGCCACACGGCCGCCGTCCCAGAAAGCGACGTGCGCGAAGGCGAGGATGCGGCCTTGCCATGGCGCGGTCCGCCCGGCGCGACCGTGCGCCTCCCGCCTGCAGACGCGTGCTTTCCTGCCATCGTTCACCTCCGTTTCGCGTCGCACCCATTATGCCAAACGCAAAAGACGCCTCTGCCGCCTGCATCAATTTTCCGCGCCGGAAAGCGCAGCCGAGCGCAAAACGAGCGTGGCCGGATTGCACCCCGGTCGCCAACGAGAAAGGGAACCGCCCGCAGGCGATCCCCTTTCCCCATCATGGCAAAGATGTCGTTGGCATGTCTGCTTCTAAGCAGGCTGCTGCTGGGTGATGCAGTGGATGTTGCCGCCGCCGAAAACGACTTGCTCGCTTTTGACGCCCACGGCCCGGTAGACGCCCTCGCCATAGGCGGCGTCGAAGGCTTCTTGGATCTGGCGCACGGCCAGCTCGTCGTTTTCGTCTCCGTATTGCGGCACCAAAACGCCCTTGTTGGAGATGAGGAAGTTCATGTAGCTGGCAATGAGGGGCTCGTCGGGCACGCGCGGCTCGGCGTTTTCGTCGACGTCGATGGTGTCGCACGCCTCCTGCGTCATGAACAGGGGCTTCTTCGGCATGCAGATCTTGGTGACTTCAAGCTTGCGGCCCTTCGCGTCAACGGCGGCCGACAGCGTCTCGTAAGCCTCGCGGCACTCGCGATAGAAGGGGTAGTCCGGATCGTCGGTCCAAATGCACAGCACCTTGCCCGGCGCCACGTACTGCGCCACGTCGTCGATGTGCCCGTTCGTTTCCTCGGGGTCGATGCCGTCTTTCACCCAAATGACCTTTTCAACGCCCAGGTAGCTTTTGAGCTTGTCCTCGCAGTAGGCCCGCAGCTCGTCGCTCCAGGGCGCAAGGCCGCACACCGAGGCGCTGCGGCCTTCGGACAGCAGGCACATGTCGGTGGTGATGACGGTGCCTTCGCCGTCGACGTGGATGGAGCCGCCTTCCAGTATGAACTCGTCGGGGCGATAGCGGTCCACGTTCGCCAGCTCGGCCATCTTCAAAGCGATTTCCTCGTCCTTGTCCCACGGGAAGTACAAGCCGTCGACGAAGCCGCCGTAGGCGTTGAAGTGCCAGTGCACCGCGCGAACGTCGCCGTCGGGGTGCTTCACAAACGTGGCGCCCGTGTCGCGAATCCAGGCATCGTCGCTGGTCATCTCGATGACTTGAATGTTTTCCTCCCCGTCGAAGACAGCGACGGCACCTCTGTAGTCGGACTCGTTCACACATACGACGACCGGCGTGAACTCGGCGATGGCGCGGGCGATGGCGGCATACTGCTTCTGGGCCGGCTTCGCGCCGAACGACCAGGTGTCGGTGCGGTGCGGCCAGAGCATCCAGACGCGCTCTTGCGGCTCGAACTCGCCAGGCATCGCGTAGCCGTCGGCGGCGGGCGTGGACATTGATTCGGCAATGGTCTTCATAAGGCGATCCTTTCAAAACGATCGGTTCTGGAATGCGAAACGGGATGGAGCGGACGTGAAGGCGACGGGCATGAAAGCCGTCGTCAAGGCGGCCGCCACGCGCACTACCGCGCCTTTTCCACAGCGGCGAACGCGTTTTCAAGGCTCTCGAAGCTGCAGCCGTCGTCTTCGGCTTCGTCAGCCAAGCGCTGAGCGGCCACCTCGGGCGTCAGGCCTGCAAATTCCGCCGTGCGGCCCTTCGCCGACAGCCTGCGCACGATCTCGCCGACGATCACGATGACGATGCAGAAAACGAGGATCGGCGCCTTCTCGGCCACTTCGTCGCCATTGAACGGAACGACGGTCGCAATGATGGCCAGCACCAGCTCGACGGCCGGAATGGCGATGACGACCTTCATGGCCGTGCCCTTGAACGGGAAGCGGAAAACGCGCGGACGGTCGGCATCGACTTTGCGCAGCTTCATGAACGCCGGGAACATGGGGATGTAGGCGATCAACAGAAACACGACGTTTGAGCTGAACAGCATCCAGAAGATGCCCTCGGAAACGGCCGGAATGGGAATGAGCTGCAGGCACAGCGCCGCGCTGGCGACGATGCCGTTGACGACCGCGGCGCCGGTGGGCATGTCGGTCTTGGCGTTTTCATGCGCGAACACCTTCGGCATGTTGCCGTGCTTGGCGGCGTAATCGGCGACGAAGTTCACGCCGAAGGACCACGACGCCATGTTCGCGAACAGCGTGACCAAAAAGATGACGGCGATCAGCATGAAGATGGGCGAAGACTGCCCCACCATGGTGGCCACCGCAACGATCATGCCCATGTCGGGGTCGATCTGGTCGGCCGGAATGGCCACGCCGATGCCGAAACCGGCGAACAGGTAGATGGCGCCGATGGCCAGGCCGCCCAAAATGATGGCCTTGGGAATGTCGCGCTCGGGGCTTTTCATGTCTTTGGCGAAGGTGCACACGACCTCAAATCCCATGAAGTTGAACAAGATGATGGACAGATAGGTGAGCGCACTCGTGTTCGCGAGGTCCGGAAGGAAGGTGGCGGGCGCCATGTCGTTGGCAAACCCGTGGGTGACGGCGTACCAAATGCCCATCACGCCGACGGACACGGCGATGAGCACCTTGAGCACGGCGCCGCCGTTCAAAATCCAGGCGGAGTCGGACACCTTCGAAAAACTCATGAACACGACGATCCACACGAAGACGATCTCGATGAGAAACGTGGGCAGAAGCGGCAGCTCCACGTTGAAGATCATGCCCAGAATAGGCGGGAACAGCGTTGCGAGGCTTGCGATCCACAGCGGGAAATTGATCCAGTAATACCAGCTCACCCGAGCGCCCCACTTGTCGCCGAGCGCGTCGCGCACCCAGTCGTACAAGCCGCCGTCCGAATCATACGTGGTGCCGAGCTCGGCGACCACCATGCCGTAAGGCAAAAGGAACGTGACGATGAGGAAGATCCACCAGAAGAACTGCTGGTTGCCGATGGCGGCTGCGGGGGCCGCGGCCTCGGCCACGAACACGACGCAGATGACCGACAAGACGACGCTCGCGAAAGAGAATTTTTTCGAGCCAGACATAGACGGCCTTTCTCTTCGGAATAGACTGAGGAACAAGCGGGCCGGCGGCAGGCAGCGCCCCCGACCCGCAAGGGAAGCGAAGGGCTAGTCGATGCTTTGGCAGGGCTGCTTGCCGAGCTTGGCCATGACGGCGTCGACCTTGGCCCGGCCTTCGTCGGCCTCGGCGGCGTCATAGACGCTCTGGGGGCAAAGGTAGGCCAGAATGGCGCGGATGGAGTGCTTGCGGTTTTCGGCCTCGTCCCAGCACAGGCTGCGATCCGGATCGTCCATGACCTCGTCGACGACCTCTTCGCCGCGGGTGGCCGGCAGGCAGTGCATGAACTTGCTGTTCGGACCGGCGAAGTCCATCATCTCAGGCGTGACCTGGTACTTCGGGTAGAACACGTCCAGGTAGGATTCCGCAGATTCCTGCTCGTCGTACAAGCCGTACCACACGTCGGTGTAGACGAAGTCGGCGCCCTTGATGCATTCGACGTCGTCGGAGATGGTGATGGTGCCGCCGCTCTTTTCGCAGTTGGCAAGCCCGATGGCAAGCAGGTCCACGTCGGAGTCGACCTGAAGCCCGCCGTCGGTGATCTGGTGGCCCTTCGGGCCGAACTGCACGAAGTCCATGCCCATGATGGAGGCGATGAACATGAGAGAGACGCACACCTGCGTGGCGTCGCCGATGAAGGCGAGCTTGCAGTCCTCGATCTTCTTGCCCGCAGGCAGGCTCTCGATCATGGTCATGAGGTCGCCGAGCTCCTGGGTTGGGTGGTTGTATTCGCTCATGCCGTTGACGACCGGTGCGGCGGAGTGTTTCGCGAGCGCGACCACGTCCTTGTGGCGGTCGACGCGGGCCATGAGGATGTCCACGAGCGAGCCCATGACCCGCGCCGTGTCCTCGACGCTTTCATGCCCGCCGAGCTGGATGGTGCCCGGGCCGTAGAACTGGGCGTGGCCGCCCAGGTCGGTCATGGCCGTCTCGAACGAGATGCGCGTGCGGGTCGACACCTGCTGGAAGATCATGCCGAGCGTCTTGTGCTTCAGCAAAAGCGGGTACGTGCCGCCCTCCTTGATCATCTGCTTCATCCCGCAAGCCAGCTCGACCATGTCGAGCAGCTGTTCTTTGGTGAAGTCGTTGGTGTCGATGTAGTCGGTCTTCTTCATAGGGAAAGCCTCCTTGCGCTTGCCTCTGCGGCGCCCTTTGCACCGCTGCGATGGGCCCAGTCTTGTTCGGCTCGGCAGCGTTGAGAAGTCCCAATGCGGATTATTTTTCCCGCCCCTTTCCCTCTACCCGGAATGAATCCCCTGATGAGAACATCTAATCCCATTTCAACCCACTGGTTTGCCGCTCATTTTCCGCATGAGACGACAAGCGGACAGCAGAACGGTTACAATGCGGAAAACGTTACGCGGCAACGGAGGGCAACCGATGCAAACCGCCATCTTCTTCTACACCCTCGCGATCATGACCTTGTGCGTGCTGACGGCGGCCGGCGCCCTGTCGGCCTACTTCGTTTCGCGCAAGAACACGTTTTTATGCAGCGTCACCATGTTTTTGTGCTACTTCCTCGAGCTGGCGTTCATCTTTTTGTCCGAATACGTGGGACAAAACGTCGCATTCGCCATCGACCAGTACTACGCCATCGACTACCCGGGCGTGAAGATCCTGCTTTCCGCCGGCGCATTGGAGTCGCTGTGGCTCATCGCCTGCGACGCGCTTGCCGTGCGCGATCGCAAGCTTTTGGCGGCACCCGCCGCGGCCTACGTCTTCGCCTGCCTCGTCATCGTCGCCGCCTTGCCGCACGACGCGCTTCGCCAGTACCTGTTTTACACCGCCCGCCAGGTCTTTTTGCTGTGGGTCATCGGGTTTTCGATCTACCGGTTCCGCACGGTCAAAAGCACGGCCGAAAAAAGCCGCATGGAGCGGCATCGGTGGCTGTTTGCGCTGACCGTGGCGCTGTGGGCGTGCATCGTGGCCGAAGACGCGTTCATCATTCTGGTCATCGATCCGGCGGGCGATTTGGCGAGCACGCTGTGGCCCCTGTATTTGTCGGAGCGCAACTTTTCAGAGAATCTGCTGGTCATCGTCTGGGCGGCGTATTCGCTGCGCAGTTCGGCCGACATGCTGCGCCTGCGAGCCGCCGAGCCGCCGGATGCGGAAGTGCCCGATTTCGACCGCTACATGGACGAGCTGCTGCCCGTGTTCTGCGAGCGCAACGGCCTGACCGCCCGCGAGCGCGAAATTCTGGCGCACGTGCTGCGCGGCGAGGACAACCAGCAGATCGCCGGCGAGATGATGCTGGCGCTCGGCACGGTGAAGACGCACGTGCACAACATTCTGAAGAAAACGGGCAACGCCACCCGGCAGGAATTGATGCAGGACTTCTGGCGGGAATGAGGGCGGGCGCAGGCGGCGCGGCAAGGGGCGACAGAAAGCGAACGCCGCCACGGCCCTCGGCCAACGCAAAAGCGAGCGCGGCCGTGCTGCAATACGGCCGCGCTCGCAAACGTCGGCAGGCGCCCGGCGCTTCAGGGCAGATGCCGCGAAGCGCACCGGAAAGAATCTATAAGTAAAACCATCAACGTTTTGCCGGCGCCTGCCATGCACCGGTGGAACCCACACGATAGGGACCGACCCAAGTATTGACGGCCATGACGCCAGAGGAATTGAAGTAGTACCATGAACCGTCGATCTTGTTCCATCCGGTGACCATGTGGCCGATGCCTGCACCACCAACCGGCGACAGATAGTACCACGCCGCACCGTCGCGCAGCCAGCCGGTGTGCAGCATGCCTTCGGTACCCTCACCTGGACGTTTATGATAGTACCACAGACCCGACGCAGCCGAGCGCACCCAGCCGGTACGCATAGCACACTCAATGCCCTCGTCAGCACGGTTGAAGCAGTACCATGCGCCGTTGACCTTCCTCCAGCCGATAGCTGCGGCACCAAAAGTGCCGTCATGGGCAGTGTTGAGGTGGTACCAGCGGCCGCCGATTTTCTTCCAGCCCGACGCAAGAGACCCAGTAGCACCTCGGTCGGTAGGGCGGCATAGGTAGTACCACCGACCGCCGTCCTTGTACCAGCCGGTGAGCATGGCACCTTCCTTGTCAAAAGCATACCACGTGCCATCAATGAGTTTGAAGCCGTTCGACGCACGTGTGCCATCGCGGTAGAGATAGTACCAGCCTTGAACATCGGAGCCATGCCACCCAGGCACGATTGCGGAAATCGTAGGCCTGGAAAGTGCGGAATTTGGTTTCGAGCCGGGCTTAGGGTCGGGCCCGGAATCGAGCACGGGCGCCACAATTGCAAACGCCTTCGAAATCTGACCTTTGTAGTTACCTTTTCCCGTAATCGTTACGATAGCCTCGCCTGGCTCGACATTGCTGCCATACGAAACATCGTAATCCTTGCCGCTCTCGAGCGTGCACCCGAAGGCCTTTACCACTACTTCAGGGGTCACTTCGTTACCAGTAGCAGCAACAGAGTCTACCGCCAGCTCCAGCGTGCCGACCTCATCGAGCTGCGCCGGCTCGATAGTAAACTCAAACGTCTTTGCGCCCTTGAATGCACCTTTGCCGGAAATGGTTACGTGCGCCGTGCCCGCGTCAGTATTGCCCTCAAAGGCGAGATCGTAGTCCTTGCCCTCGACGAGCGTTTTGTCACCGACTTTGACTACCAACTGCGGCACGACGGCACTGCCGGTGTAGCTGATGGTTTCGGCAGAAAGACCGAGATTGGCTATCGCTGCATCAGCGACATCCATGCTGGGTTCCTGTGGCGTTGAAGGCTGCGATGGCGCCGCTGGAGTTGAAGGGATATTGGGGTCAATAGGTTTTACGGGATTAACGGGGTTAGCAGGAGACGGACTCTCTACTTCAACTATAGTGAACGTTACAGTTTTCTCGCCTGAGTAAAGCCCTATACCAGCTATCGTGACAACTCCCGTGCCGGCCGACACGTTGTTTTCATATGAGACGGTGTAATCAACATCCTTCCTGAGAACAGTTCCGTCAGCACGAACAACAACCTGGGGCTTCAACTCGCTACCAGTTGCCATTTGCGGACCTATAGGGTCTATGACAGCAGTGGATATATCAACAGACTCATGGGGCAACAACTCTTTCGGGACTTGGTCGATAGGAACCTCGATAGAAGCGGCCATGATTATCTCGCCGATTTGAGTTTCACCGTAAAACTCCACATGCTCGTCAGCGATGTTGGTAATTGTCGCCGGAAAGCTTGCCGATTCCCTATGTGACTGATCGCGAGTGCATATGAAGTCACAGCTTAAAGTCGTGCATTCTTCGTTTATTCGCGTTTCTTGAGCGTACCAATTGTGACCGAACGCCTGGTACTCATGAATCTGCAACCTGTAACCACAACGCTGACACTCATTGTACATAGATCCATTGTCTTCGCACGTAGCTGGGATGTTGAAGATTTTTGGCATATGCCCCAATTCATCTAGCACGATCGCTTTAGACGAGATCTCGCCGCATATGGAGCATTCAAGCTGTGCTGTTGTTCCAGGCTCCTCGCACGTAGGCTCCACTGCCTTAACCGTCTCTACAATATCGTGGCCTGCCACCGTGTAAGGAATCTTCAATGTTCCACTGTAATTGCCACGACCGTAAACATACGCTATCGCCTCACCGCCTTTAGTTGAACCACCCCAACTTACCGTATAATCTGCGCCCTTTGTCAGTATGCGTCCATCATGGATTATGATTGGTTCTGGTTGCGCCGCCTTCCCTGTGTGCACCTGCTCGGGAATTTCCTCAAAAGCAGCATCGGCTATACTGGCTTTTATCGTGACATCTTGCACGAAAGTTCCCTTATAAGGATAGATGCCGGTCAAGGTTGCAGAAGCGCTCTCTCCCACATGAGTTATAGGCTGATCGAGCACGACGCTATAGTGTACGCCCTCAATGAGCTCTTCATCTCCATACATGACTGTTGGAGACACCTGGGAACCAGTGTAGTTGGTTGAAAGAGTGGCCATGCCTATGTAGCGATCACCTGTTTTGTAGGCTGGATCATGAAAGGAGTATTTGCTAGTAGGTGCTTTTGAA
Organism: Slackia sp. ZJ119; assembly: GCF_011039175.1. Lineage (GTDB taxonomy): Bacteria > Actinomycetota > Coriobacteriia > Coriobacteriales > Eggerthellaceae > Xiamenia. The sequence continues at coordinate 286,062 of NZ_JAAKEN010000001.1, read as the reverse complement.
AAAACAACCTCGTCCTCGTCCTCGTGCGCATTGATGAACGCGCAAATGTTCCCTCCCCTGGCAAGATTAAAAGTCTGGGCTTTATCGCCGCAAGCTACGATGCGATGCAAGCCTGTTGTAGTCAGATAACTGTCCTCCATTGTCATGGAGCCGTAGAGTTCAATTGTGCCAGCTTTAAGGCTGCTATCCCAGCCTTCCAGCTTGAAGTCACCATGCACACGCAGCAATTGATCGTTGCCGCTCATCTCCAACATTTTTAATACACTCAGGTCTCCATCAGTTTCAAGTACCGCTTCAGACCCCCACATACTCAGAATTGATAGTTCTGAATTACCCACCAAAGTGAGATTTCCGTTTTTAATACTAATAACCCTTGCCAAGAGACCGTTTTTTGCCTCGATGCTCGTCTCTGCACAATCAAAACGAGGGCTATTTTGAAACTCAAGCCGCCCTTGAGAAAAGATCCTTCCATTGTTTAGATGGAAGTTTGACGTGCCCAAAATAAGATCGCCGAATGAAACGATCTGTCCACCATTGCCTGTGAGTGTGTGGGCGGACACTGTGCCTCCTTTAGGCAAGACGATAGTCCCTCCACCCATCTCGAGCTTTGACGGCGAGAAGGCTGAACAGTTATCGGGCAATGTCAGCTCAAACCCGTTCAAATTGACTTTCGAACAGGATAGGTTTCCAGAAGGTACGGTGAAATCTCTCATGTCGCTCAGTAGAGTGAACCCTTCCATGGCGGTATCGAAGACGATGTTGTTGTTCTCGAATTTGACCTTGCTCAGACCTTCAACCGTTGGGAAGTCGAAATGAACCATCTGCTGAGAATCCCCATCAAAGATGGTGACGAAATCAGCAGTCGGGCGATAAGCCGAGGAATCATAGGACATGTTCTTCACTGTTCTAAGATTTCCCGCAAGGCGAAGTGTTCCAGCATGTAGAGTCGTTGTCGGGATGTTTCCGCCCGATGCGCGAGTGTTGTTAAGAATGAGATCTCCATCAACATCCAGAAGGCACTTAGGGTCTTCCATGATTAAATAAGCCCAGCTAGATGTCGAACAATTGCCACGTACATGGAGTGTCCCAGATCCTAAGCGAATGTTTGTATGGTGATTGCCGCCATGCGAAAGATTCCCGAAAACTTCAACCCTGCCCGTGTTGATTGAAAGCCCGGAATTGCCAAAGTCTAAGTCCCCGGCAACTTGAAGAATCCCATCCCCCACCGTTATTCCACCAAAGTTAAGATGGACGTCTCCGCTAAAGGCCAGTATTCCCTGCTCAATTTTGAAGCTTGCCGAATCTAGAGTAATATTATCATTAATGCAATTTAATGTATGCGTACCGAGTTTGATGCTACTATACGTTTCAAATGTGTCCGGCATTTCGCAGTATGTCAGATCGCTCGCAAGCGTCATGCTATACAGGGAATCACAGTCAATCTTTATATGCTGATTGTCAAAACGGACCTTGTTCAATCTGTTTCCGTAAACCGAGCGAACATTCAATCCTTTGCGACCCACATACACAACCATTTTAATTCTTTGCACGTCTTTTCCGTCGAAGACAGTCAAATGGCTGCCTGTCGCACAGAACACAAAGCCTGTTCCCGTCTGCAGGAAGTCTCCTCCTATATACAGTGTTCCTGCAGACAACTGCGTTTTGCGCTCCTTATACATTGAACTGTACTCATCTCGGCTATTTTTGACATCACCCTCTACATCTATCACTCCTTGATAATGGGCCATAGTCAAAGCACCGCTACCAACAGTCGAAAGATCTCCTCCGACTTCTATTCTCCCATTGGCAACCTTGATCTCGCAGCAATGAGTAAGGTTGCCATCAACTGAAATACGACCCCCACCAGACAAAGTAAACGACGAAGCATACGAGTTGATTCTGAGGTTGCCAACACATTTGATAACTCCACCTCGATAGTTGTCTATTCCGTTGAGATCACCATTCCCTAGTATTATTAGCTTTCCTCCTGAAACCCAAAGCTCTCCTGAATTATTCATGTTTCCGTAAACGACAAGCGTATAGCCGTTAAGATCGAGCCTACAGCCTGATTTTATCGTCAAGTCACCAGAAACAATACAGCTTGAGTTTAAGGTTATTGATTCCTTCCAAGTGGCAGAAGGATTATCCCTGTCGCCAATAATATCGTTTTGGGTGATGTATTTCGCATCATTTGAGTCGCCAGCTTTACCGCGACAGCATTCGAATACCTGTTTGCCGTCTTCCCAATGGGCATAGTAGCGAAATGGGCTGTTCCGCTCACTAAACTCGAAACGGAAAGGCCACTCTTTAAACGGAAGTTTCAGCTTCCCATAAACGCCCAGATAAAACCAGCGAGAAGAAGTTTCGCAAAGATAAGGCGCCCCATCGTAATAGGTTTTGTATTGATAATATCCCTTCGCGCCGATGCTGCCCGTCACGCTTGCATTGACTATGCCGGTATTAAGCTCCGCTACGGCATCGAGCGTAATAGATGCGTCCACTTTGAAGACAACTTGGAACGTATTCTTCGTAAAGCTCTTTACCGTACGCATGCCACCTGCTTTGCTGTACGCAAAGCCTAACTCGAAAGCGCCGGACTCTGTCAAGGTCACTTGTCCGTTTGCGCTTGCATTGACGGCGATTTCAAAACCGAACGGAACTTTTACCTTTGTTCCCATTAATGTGAGTTTCGCCTCTATGCCTTGACCTAAATCTGCCACCACGCTCTGATAACCGGAAATAGTGACAGCGTATTCGTCTGTGTCTGTCCGCATGATCACATTGACAGCCATGTCTTTAAGAGTAGCCGTTACTTTGAATGTCCCTTTGTCGTATTCAAGTTTCCTCTCTTTCACAGGTATGGTTATGTCTGAGTATTGCTTCGGAGTTGCCGTTGAATAGAGAGGGTGCAGCGTCTCACCTTCGCTCTCGTAGCCATAAGCGCGGCCAGACGCAAACGTTCTTGACTCAGTCATTTTTACTTCGTTCGCCGCCACCAGATCTAAAGCGTCGATATTGAGTGAAGTTGCAATGTCGGCTGATACGAATGCTTCTCCTGGCTCCGCTTGAACAACGTCGACTGTTGCAGTGCCGTCGGGATTTTCCGTGACAGTCTCAGCTTTGTAAGCACAAGGAAGGCCTTCAGCATAGACGACGAACAGCCTGTCCTCTTGCAGATCCGCAGGCGCTTCCTCTATCTTGATCGTTTCGTCGGTCACAAACTCGTAAGACGCATCTTCCGGAACTTCAACCACATCTGATGCCAGCTCATACGAGTCCTTATGGCCTGGGTCCACCGTCAATGAGCGCCAAACCTCATCAGCGTCCGCAAGCATGTCATTGCCTTCTTCCGCTGATACATTCGCACTTGGATTGATCTCCATATTCGTCAAGTCGAACCATCCGCGCTCCAAAGCAACCTGCAAGTCGTCGGGCCAAGATGTTTGCCGATAATCACAAAAACCATACGTATCGCTTTTTGGAGTGAACGCTAGACAATAGTTCAACGTCTGAGCTGCAAATTCACGCGTTATCGGCTCGTCGGGATACAAAGGATCGCCCGCATCGATAGCTACGACACCAAACTCAACAGTCAAAAGGACGTCGTAGTAATACTCTGACGACTCGTCCAGATCGGAAAAATAGTTGTCGGGGTATTTTCCGTCCGCTACGTTCATATCAAAGAGTACAGCCAGAGCGCTAAGCCATTCGGCACGGCTAATCTCGGTACCCTCCTCAAAATGTTTTCCCCATTCGGTGACCGTAGAGCTTTCCTCAGCCGCATAAGCATTACTGACACCGGTAAAACTTGTCAATGCCACCGCTAGGGCCATCAACAAAAAGAACCCAGAGACAACGGAAATGAGATTTCGAACTTTCATGAGGGACCCCTTGGTCGTCGCTCGCCAGTCGACCGGGAAATTCACTCACAAAAAGGAGAGCATCCACCCAGCCGCCACGGCCAAATGGACGCACGTGCAAACAACGAGCAGAAACCATAAGGGATATGCCCCCATGGTTTCTTCCTCGTTCGTTTACACGAATCAGAATACGCTATGTGTCCTTACCCCAAGGACTTGGCTGCGGCGAGTCGCATAACAACAAACATCCGCCTCGCCGAACAGCCACTTGCACGCCTGTGTCCACGCATTGGCGTCAGGCACCTCCGTATGGCCAGACACGCATTCCCTTCATCCCTACAGCCGTGACAACGTCAACGCTATCACTCTATCGTATCATTACCGTACCAATTCCGCACGCACAATGCTTAGTCGCTACGCATGCAATACCCTAAGTTCTTCATGGCGACGGTAAACTCTTCGTTGAAAGCGCCTTTTGCAAGTGCCTTCAACTTCGTAGCAGTGCCGTCAGTGTAGCAATGGCGGCACCCACTCGCCTACGTCGGCCGCAGTTGCGAAGGGGCTGAGCGAGGGGCAGGCGGCGGGGCGGGGGCACGCGCCTCCCCCGACGCCCCCGCCCCGCCTGTGCCTATCGCACCGCCGTGGCCTGGCGCACGAGCGAGCGGCTGGCGAAGTAGGTGACCAGGAAGTACACCCCGTACACCGCGGCCGTGAACAGCGCCGCCGCCGCGATGGACGACGTGGCGTCGATGCCGAACGCGCTGAACAGCGTTTCCCGCATCGCCACGATGGCGCATGCGCTGTGGCAGGCGGCCACGACGAGCGGCGCCAAAAAGTACACGAGCACCTGGACGAACAGCGACCGGTTGAGCATGGACGCGTCGCACCCCAGCCGCGACAGCATGCGGTAGCGCTGCTCGGAATCGCTCGCTTCGGACAACTGTTGGATGGCCAGCACCGCCGCAGTGGTGATGAGCAGCACGAACCCGATGTAGATGGCCAAAAACGTGATGAGCATGCGCATGGTCGAGCCCTGGTCCATCATGTCCTGCCGCGTGATGACCTGCGACACGGGCCAAAGCGTGCGCTCGTACGGCACGTCTCCGCTCGCATACCCCTCGCCGAGCGATCCGGGCAGCTCCGTTCCCGCCGGATACGCCTGGGCCAGCGCTTCTGCCAGCGCCGCGTCTCCCGCCGCGCCCGCTTCGGCGTAGGTCACGTCAAGCATGCTCGCCCACGGAACGGCCCCTTCGTCGCGCAGCGCTTCCACCACGTCGTCGGGCACCACTATGAGCATGATGGTCGCCTCTATCATGTGGTCTTGGATCTGGAAGTCGGCCACCTCGGGGCGCATCGTCAGCTCACGTCCGCCCACGGTCCACGCAACGCCGCTTTCCGCGAGCGCCCGGGCGGCCTCCGCCGACACGTCGGCGTTGTTCGCCAACAGCATCTGGCCCTCTTCCAGATCCAGCGGGTCGCGCCCCTGCAGGGCCAGCGCATCGTTGACCTGCGACACGCCCGACACCTGCACCTGCTCGGTGCGTATCGAGCCGTTCACGTCTTCGCGGCCCAGCACCTCATCCCCCAAGCCGGCCGCGTCGAACAGGTCGCCGAACGTCAGGCCCGCCACCTCGTACGTGTCGACCTGCGCCCACTGGCTGACCGCGTCGCTGAAGCCCGGCACGTGCTCGGCCAAGTAAGCGCCCATGTCCCAATCGGCCGCCGTCGCCTCGGCGTAGAGCTCCGGACAGTTTTCTTCCAAGTATCGCGCCTGGGCGTCCTGCGAAGAGGCGTCGCCTTCAAATTCGCCGGCGATCTGGGCAGACAGCGTCGCATCGTAGGGGTTTGCCGCTTGTGCGCCGTCCGTGAACGCCCGCACGAGCCCCATTCCGCACGAAAACGTCGCAATGGCGAAAAACAGCATGACGCACACGACCCACAGCGACAGAAACGCCGTGTTCACCTTCGACGCGATCTGGCGCACCGTGAACGGCACCAGGCCGCGCAAATACACGCCGCGAGCCCGCGTGAGCACCGCGATGGCGAACCCCGCAAGCGACCAGAACAGCACAAGCGTGCCCACGAGCATCAGCACCGTGGCCAGCAGAAACTGCTCGTCCATCATGACGAGGCCGTTTTTGATGCACGTGTCGTAGGCCACCGCCAGAATGCCGATGGACGCCACGAATCCCACGAGGCACACCCACGGGTTGCGCACGACGTTGCGCTCGTTGCGCACGTGAGCCGTGAACAGGTCGATGAGCTTCGTGCGCCCCACGGTGACCAGGTTGAACAGGCCCACCAGCACGAACAGCACCACGAAGCACGCAAGCGTCGCCGCAAGCGCATCGGAAGAGAACACGAACTGGTAGCGGGCCATCGGGATGGCGAACAGCGACGCCGTCGCAAACGAAAGGCCTTGCGACAAGGCGAAGCCCACAGCCAAGCCCACGCCAAGCGACACGAGCCCCACCACGACCGTCTCCACGATCACGATGAACGACACTTCCCGCCCGCGCATGCCCAGCATAAGGTACATGCCGAACTCGTGCCGGCGCCGCCGGATGAGAAAGCGGTTCGCATAGATGACCAGAAACGCCAGCACGCACGCCACCACCACCGAGAACAGCCCCATGAAATAGGTGACCATGTCGAAGGCCTTTTCCGTGGCAGACGATTCCAGATCGAACAGCACCGACTGCGAGCCGATGGAGTTGAACGCATAGAACACGGCCACGCCCATCACGAGCGTGACGAAGTACACCGCATAGTCGCGCACCGACCGGCGGATGTTGCGCAAGGCTAACTTAAGCAACATGGGCGTCGTCACCTCCCAGAAACGCGACGACTTCCAAAATGCGGGCAAAGAAGTCCTCGCGCGAAAGGTCGCCCCGCCGAATCTCGTTGAACAGCCGGCCGTCTTTGATGAACAGCACGCGCTGGGCGAACGAGGCGGCGAAAGCGTCGTGGGTGACCATCATGATGGTGGCCGACAGCACGCGGTTCATCATGTCGAGCGTGTCGAGCATGACCGCCGCCGAACGCGAATCCAAGGCGCCGGTGGGTTCGTCGGCCAAAACGAGCTTCGGGTCCGACACGATGGCGCGGGCCGCCGCGACGCGCTGCTGCTGGCCGCCCGACATTTGATAGGGGTATTTGTCCAGCACCTCTTCGATGCCCAGGGTGCCGGCGATGCTTTTCACGCGCGAAGGAATGGAAGACGGGCGGGCGTGCTTGATGGTCAGCGCAAGCGCGATGTTCTCGTACGCCGTCAGCGTGTCGAGCAGGTTGAAGTCCTGGAAGACGAAGCCCATCTGGTCGCGACGAAACGCCGCCAGCTGCCGCTTGGAAAGCGTCGTCAGGTCTTGGCCGTCCACCAAGATGTGGCCGCTCGTGGGCGCATCGATGGTCGCCACGCAGTTGAGCAGCGTGGACTTCCCCGACCCCGACGGCCCCATGATGCCGATGAACTCCCCTTTGCCCACGTTGAAGCTGATGCCGTTCAGCGCATGGGTCACGCTGCCGCGCCGCCCGAACACTTTCTCGACGTTGCGCAAGGCCAGCACAGGCGTTGCGACCTCGCCCGCTGCGCCGCGGGTTTCGGGAAACATGACGGGGGTCGGGCTGGCAACTGTTTCTGCCATAGTCTCACCTTTCGATTGCACGGTTGATCATGGCTTCCATGCTAAAGCGGGGCAAAACGCCGTGCCATCGAAGCGGCTTACACCAACCTTACCGTATTGTTCGGAAGACGCACGCGCCGCGCACCCCTTACTTTATTATAGTAGGGACTGAAAGCGGCAGAAGAGAGCCGTGGCGCCGGCGCGTGAAAGGAGAAGCCGTGGAAGACGCCGTCATCGCCATCGTGGAAGACGACCGCACGCTCGGGCGCGAGCTGGCACGCCTGCTGTCCCTTGCCGGGTTCTCCGCCGAGCTCTGCCCCGACTTCTCGTGCGCAGCCGATTGGATCGTCGGGCTGGGCGCGGCCTGCGCGGTGGTGGACCTGAAGCTTCCCGGCGCCGACGGGCACGCCGTCGTTCGCGACGTGAGGACCCGCTCGTCGGTGCCCATCATTATGCTGACCTCGTCCGACAGCGAATTCGACGAGGTCATGGCCATGAACCTGGGAGCCGACGACTACGTGTGCAAGCCCTACCGGCCCGCCGCGCTCATCGCGCACATCCAAGCGCTGCTGCGCCGGTCCGCCCCGCCGGCCGCCTCGACGCGCATCGAGCGCAAAGGCGTCGTGCTGGACTTGGCCGCCGCGTCGGTGTCGTTCGACGGCAAAAGCGCCGACCTGACGCACAACGAGCTGAAAATCCTGGGGCTTTTGATGCGCAGCCCCGGCGTGGTGCTGTCGCGGTCCGAAATCATGTGCGAGCTGTGGGAGTCGGACGTGTTCATAGACGACAACACGCTGACCGTGAACGTGAACCGCCTGCGCAAGACGCTGCGGTCGCTCGGCGTGCCGGACGACTTTTTGGTCACGCGGCGCGGACAGGGATATGCGGTATGACCGGGCAGGAAAACCAAGGCGGCGGCGAAGGCGCAGGCGTCTGGCCTGCCGAAACCTCGTCGACGCCGGCAAACCCGACGCCGCCTGCGCACGTCATCGAGGCCGCGTCCTTCTCTCCGGGCGCGTTTTTGGCCGACCGCTGCTTCGAGGCGGCCGGGCTGGCATTTGCCCTGGCAGCTGTGGCCTGCATAGTCATGGCGCTCGGCATGGGCTGGCAAGCGGCCGCGCTCATCTGCGGCATCTTCGCTTCCTGCACGGTTGTCCCGACCGTCGTCCGCCTCTGGCGCGAGCGCCAGTTTCGCGACACGATGGTGTCTTTGCTGGAAAACACCGCCGACGTCCGCCATGTGCCGCCGCTCGCGCCGCATGCGCCCACGCTTGAAACCGCGCTGGCGGAAGACCTCGTTGCCGGGACGCTCGCCCGCGCCGAAAAGGAAAACCAGGCCCTGCGCAACGCCAACAGCGAATACCGCACCTATGTGGAGCAGTGGGTCCACGAGGCCAAAACGCCCATCGCCGCAGCGAAGCTCGTGCTTGCCAGCATGCACGGAGAATCGGCCGCGGCGCTGAAAGGCGAGATCGAGCGCATTGAAAGCCAGGTCATGCAGGCGCTGTACGTCGCACGCAGCACCAGCGTGGAAAACGACTACGCCATCCGCGAAGAACCGCTGCTTGAGCTGGCAAAAGACGCCGTCAAAGAGAACGCCCGGCTGCTCGTGGGGCGCGGCGTGGGCGTGTCGTTCGACGTGGGCGCCGACCTGCGCGTGCTGGCCGACCGCCAGTGGGTGCGCTTCATGTTTTCGCAGGTAGTCGTGAACGCGGCCAAGTACGACGCCGGCGCCATCGCGTTTCGGGCGTGGGAAGAAGACGCCGGCACGCCGCAGGGGCGCGTGTTGGTGGAAGTGCGCGACGACGGCTGCGGCATTCCGGCGGCCGACGTGCCCCGGGTGTTCGAGCGCGGCTTTACCGGCCAGGTCGGCCGCGCCCACGGCTCGTCCACCGGCATGGGGCTGTATTTGGTGGGCCTTATGGCCGGCAAGCTGGGCATGGGCGTGATGCTTGCCAGCGAAGAGGGCGCCGGCACGCGCGTCGTGTTCGCCTTCCCCTGCGACCGGCGGCGCCTGGACCCGCAGAACGCCTAGGAAACGCCGATTAAAGCCGCTTGGCCTGGATCAGCAGGGCAAACGGGTGGCGGCCGAAGGCCGAGCGGGCACGTGCGCGTGCGTGAACGAGGAATAGAGCCGCCATGCGAGTTCGAGGCTGGCAGAATCGGCCAGCGTTTTCCCCAAAGAGCCCGCTTTCCTGCCTTGCTCCCGCCGTGGTGGGCCGCTTGGGCGGACCGGCTCGAAAAAGGGGCGCTGCGGAGGCTGTTGAATGTGAAGAAAATGTGTATTGGAGATTTTTGAGGCTTCCGCGCCGGCTTCGCGCATTTTTTCGGGGAGTTTTTCGGCTTGCTTTTGTGAAACTGCGGTATATATACCGCAGTTTCACATCATCCGCAAGGCGTTTGCCCGCATATCTGCCACATTTTCGCTTGTACGCCAGGTGAAAACGGCTCATTTGATGCGCCGGACCTTCTATAGCAGGCCGAAAATCTCCAACACACATTTTCTTCACATGAGAAGGCTGAGACGGCCCGGCGCACAGCCCCGCAAGGGCGCCGCGCCGCCGGATCGCGGCCCCGCGAGGGTGCCGCGCTTGGGGCGGCCGCCCCGACGTTGGCACACGGCCCGCTTCGGCAACCTACCGGACCGCGCCGCTCGACCCGATTCGGCGCACAACCCCGCAAGGGCGCCGCAACGCCGGATCGCGGCCTCGCCAGAGTGCCGCGCCGCCGGATCGCGGCCCCGCGAGGGTGCCGCGCTTGGGGCGGCCGCCGCATGCGACGGCCGTTGCCCGGTCCTGCCGCGCTGGAATGTTCGCCAGAGGCCGTCCGCTCCATATGCTACTGACAAACTAGCATAAATATTCGGCCGCTGCCGTCGGGCGGGACTCGGCATTCTGTTACACTAATTCCCGTAAAATCGTCCCACAAGGCGTTCATCAAGGAAAAGGGGGTGTGACATGGATATTTTCTCCGATCCTGTGCTGCTGGCCAGAATCCAGTTCGCAGCGACGGCAGCGTACCACTTTGTTTTCGTGCCGCTGTCCATCGGCATCGGGCTTATCCTTGCCATCAGCGAAACCCGGTACTATCGCTCGCGCAGCGAAGAAGACGCGCTGGCCGCGCGGTTCTGGGTAAAGGTGTTCACGGCCACGTTCGCCATGGGCGTCGCGACCGGCATCACCATGGAGTTCTCGTTCGGCACCAACTGGGCCCAGTATTCGCGGTTCGTCGGCAACATCTTCGGCGCCCCGCTGGCGGCAGAAGCGCTGCTCGCCTTCTTCCTGGAGTCGACCTTCTTGGGCATCCTGCTGTTCGGACGCGACAAGGTTTCTCCGAAGTTTTACCTGGCCAGCGCTTGGCTCGTGTGGTTCGGTTCGGCGCTTTCGGCCCTGTGGATCTTAATCGCGAACTCTTGGATGCAAACGCCGGCAGGCGCCGAGCTTTCCGCCGATGGCACCCAAGCGATCCTGACTGACTTCCTGGCCGCCGCCTTCAACCCCTCGACCCTGCCGCGCTACGCCCACACCGTGACGGCGCTTTTGGTCATGGGCGCGTTCGGCTCCATCGCCATTGCCGGGTGGTACCTGCACAAGGGCCGCTTCTCCGAATTCGCCATGAAGACCCTGCGCGTGGGCGCGGTCGTCGGCATCGTTTCCACGTGCGCACTTCTGGGCTCGGCGCATTCTTCGGCCGTCGTGGTGGCCGAAGAGCAGCCCACGAAGCTGGCCATGATGGAGGGCATGTACGACGACGAAGTGCCGCCGCTGTACCTCTTCGGCTGGGTCGATGAAGCGTCGCAGCAGGTCATCGCGCCGTTTTCTATCCCCGGCGGCACAAGCTTCCTCGCCACCGGCACCTGGGACACCGAATATCCCGGCTTGAACTCGCTTTCACAGACCGAGGATTACGGCGCACTCGACCCGACGACCGCGCCGGTGAACTTCGTGTTCCAGACCTACCATTTGATGGTCGCTCTGTTCGGCCTCATCATGGTCACGTGTCTGCTGGTGCTGCTGTTCACGTTCCGCGGGGGCAAGATCCGCCAGATGAAATGGCTGCAATGGCTGTGCATCCTCTCGCCGCTGTTCCCGTTCCTCGCCATCCAGGCCGGCTGGTTCACCGCTGAGATGGGCCGCCAGCCGTGGGTCGTCTATCCGTCGGTCACCGGACCCGATTCCGTTTCGCTCACGGTCAACGACGGCGTGTCGGCGTCGGTCACGGGCGGCGAGCTGGTCGTGACGCTGCTGTTGTTCCTGGTCGTCTACGTGCTGCTGATCGTCGCCTGGGCGAGGCTGCTCGGCAAGTTCATCGCCATCGGCCCGGCGAAGGTCATCGAAATGCCAGAGGGCGTCGAAGTGCCGGCCCAAATGCTGGCCGACGGTCCGTTCCGTGGCGAAACCGCCGATCCGGTTGGCCTCATCGTCGAAGACGACGATTCAGAGGTCAGTCCGTCCAAGACCGAGGAAGGGGCGTAAGCCATGGAGATCACGTTTTTTCAAGCACTGTGGTTTCTGCTGATCTTTGTGCTGATCGGCGGGTATTTCATCCTCGACGGGTTTGACTTGGGAATCGGCGTGCTCAGCCCCTTCGTCGCGAAAAACGACGAGGAACGCGCCATCGCGCGAACGGCCATAGGCCCGGTGTGGGACGGCAACGAAGTGTGGCTGCTCACGGCCGGCGGCGCACTGTTCGCGGCCTTTCCCGCGGCGTACGCCACCACGTTTTCCGGGTTCTACCTGGCCGTCATGCTGGTGCTGTTCGGCCTGATCGTCCGCGCCGTCTCCTTGGAGTTTTCCGCTGCCGACCCCTCGTGGGGCAAGCTGTGGAACGCGTTTTTCTTCGTAGGGTCGCTTCTGCCCGCGCTGCTGCTCGGCGTGGCCGTCGGAAACATTTACGCCGGCATTCCCATGGATGCGGCCGGCAACTACTCCGGCGTGCCGCTTTTGGGCCTCATCACGCCCTTCACGCTTCTGTGCGGCCTTTTGGGCCTGGCGATGTTTCTGGCGCAGGGCGCAACCTGGCTTGCGCTGAAGGCGCCGAAACCCTCTGACCTGCAAGCTCGCGTCGCAGGCCTGCGCATGCCGCTGCAAATCGCCGCGCTGCTTTTGTTCGTCGCCGTGTCGGTGGCCGGCCACTTCTTCGTGCAGCCCGCCATGGACCCCGCCTTGGGGATCGTGCGCTGGATCGTCGCTGCTTTGACGGTGGGCACGCTTGTGGCCTCCCTGGTGTTCTCCGTGAAGAACTCGTCGGACGCAGGCGCGTTCCTGCTGCAGTCGGCGTCGGCGTTTTTCCTGGTCATGCTGCTGGCAGCTTCGATGTTCCCCAATCTGGTGGTCGCCAGCGCCGACAGCGTCGGGCCTTCGCTCACCGCGATGAACGCCGCGTCGGGCGACTACACGCTCATGTGGATGACCATCATCACGTGCGTGGGGCTGCCGCTTGTGCTGGCCTACCACGTCATCGTGTACCGCACCTATCGCGGGCGCGTCGACGCGGCGGCGCTGCACTACTAGCCGCAGCCGCCCCCGACGGCCAAGCCGCCGACGTCCGCTGCAACAACCGCTTCAGGGCCGGTTCTTCGGAGCCGGCCCTTTTTGTTGCGCCGGGCGCCGGCAGGACCAGGGCGCAGGCGGCGCGGCCATGCCTGCCAACAAGCGCAGCAAAGCGGGCGCCGCCCGGCAGACGCGCAACGCCAGCGCCAGCGCTGCCGGGCGGCGCTGGCGCTGGCGCCCTGTGGAGCAATTATGGAAGCGTTTGACACCGACAACCCGCCGACGCACAATCTATGTTCATAAACCGTTGACGCGGAAGTGAAACGAACAAGCGCGTCCAGAGAGCCGGGGGCGGTGGAATCCCGGTCGCATGCAGTTCGTTTTTTAGGCCGCCGAGGGCGCACCGAACGCCGTACGCAAGGCAAGTAGGCTGCGACGTGCAGGCATACGTCAGTTGCCGGAAGCGTGAAGGCGCTTCGCTAAGTGCGCAGGTCAAACTGCGAATCAAGGTGGCACCGCGAGCTTTTCAAAAGCCCGTCCTTGACAGGAAGAAGCCTCTTCCTCGCAAGGACGGGCTTTTTCGTTGCCGCAGCAATGCGGCCGGCAACGAAAAAGGAAGCGGACGCCCCAAGCCACAGGCGGCGTCCGCGAAACGAAAGGACGGCGCCATGACAGAACCACAGCTTGCGCACGTTGAAGCGCTGCTGGCGCACGGCACCTGCCGCCGCGTGCCGGTCAAGCGCGAACTGTACGCCGATTTCATCACCCCCGTCGAAGCCCTGCGCCGCCTGCGCGCGGCGTCGCACCACTGCTTTTTGCTCGAAAGCGCCGAAGCGAACGAGCAGCGCGGCCGCTACACCTTCCTCGGCTGCAATCCCAACCTCGAAATCACCTGCACCGACGGCCGCGTCCGCGTGCGCCGCAACGTCGAAGGCGGCGACCCTGCCGTCGAAACGTTTTCCGTCGACCACCCGGCTTCGGCCATCCGCGCCATCCTGGCCGAACACCAAAGCGCCGACCTTCCCGACTTTCCCCCGTTCACCGGCGGGCTGGTCGGGTACTTCTCATACGACTACGTGAAGTACGCCGAGCCGCGCCTGCGCACGACGGCGGCCGAGGGCGACTTTCTCGACGCGGACCTCATGTTGTTCGACTCCGTTGTCGTCTTCGACTCCTTCAAGCAAAAGATCATCCTGGTCACGGGCGTTTACGGCAATGCGGACGACCCCTTTGACAGCGACGCCGTCCGCGCAAGCTACGAAGCGGCGAACGCGCGTCTCGATGTTTTTGAGCACTTGCTCAAATGTGGTCCCGCCCACGACTTCCCGCCGCTGCGCCTGGCCTCGCCCCTGGCGCCGCGCTGCTCGGCGTCCGAATACGCCGCCATGATCGAGGCGGCCAAGACCCGCATCCGCGAAGGCGACATCTTCCAGGTCGTGCTGTCAAACCCGCTTTCCGCCCCGGCCGAAGGCAGCCTATTCGACGCGTACCGCGTGCTGCGCTGCGAAAACCCCTCGCCCTACCTGTTCTACTTCACGTCCGACGACGTCGAAATCGCCGGCGCGTCCCCCGAAACGCTCGTGCGGCTGCAACACGGCCGCCTGGAAACCTACCCGCTGGCCGGCACGCGCCCGCGCGGCGCCACGCCCGATCAAGACGCAGCCGCCGAAGCGGACCTGCTGGCCGACGAAAAGGAGCTGGCCGAGCACAATATGCTGGTCGATCTGGGGCGCAACGACCTGGGGCGCGTCAGCATCCTTGGCAGCGTGCAGGTGAAGCGCTACCTCGACGTGCTGCGGTTCTCGCGCGTCATGCACCTGGGGTCCACCGTCGCGTCTGACATCGACCCGGACAAAGACGCCCTCGACGCGATAGACGCCGTGCTGCCGGCGGGCACGCTGTCCGGCGCCCCCAAGCTGCGGGCCTGCCAGATCATCCAAGAGCTGGAAGGATCGCCGCGCGGCATCTACGGCGGGGCCGTGGGCTACCTCGATTTTTCCGGCAACATGGACTTGTGCATCGCCATTCGGCTGGCCTACCAGAAAGCCGGCGTCGTGCGCGTGCAGTCCGGCGCCGGCATCGTGGCCGATTCCGTGGCCGAAAACGAATGGCGAGAATGCGCGAACAAGGCTCGCGCCGTCGTGGACGCCCTGCAGACCGCCGAAGGAGGACTCGCATGATCCTGCTCATAGACAACTACGACAGCTTCGTCTACAACCTCTACCAGCTGATCGGCGCGATCGACGCCGATGTGGCCGTCGTGCGCAACGACGCCGTGACGGTGGACGGCATCCGCGCCTTGGCGCCCGAAGCCATTGTGCTCTCCCCCGGGCCGGGACGTCCGGCCGACGCCGGCGTCTGCGAACAGGTCGTGCGCGAGCTGGCCGGCGACGTGCCGATCTTGGGCGTGTGCCTGGGCCACCAAGCCGTCGTCGAAGCGTTCGGCGGGCGTGTGGGCTACGCGAAAACGCTCATGCACGGCAAAACGTCTTCCCTGGTCACCGATGGAGAAAGCGTGCTGTTCGCCGGCCTTGGACAGCCTCTTCTCGTCGGCCGCTACCACTCGCTCGCCGCCGACGAAGCAACCCTTCCCGCCTGCCTTGCCGTGACCGCCCGCACCCCCGACGGCGAAGTGATGGCCGTCGAGCACCGCGACCTTCCCGTGTTCGGCGTGCAGTTCCACCCCGAATCCATCCTCACGCCGACAGGGCCCGCCATGCTTGAAAACTTCCTCGACGCGGCACGGCGATGGCGCACGGCGCGCAACGAGGCGGTGCCGGCCCAGGCAGACGCCGCCGCGCCCACAGAAGCGCCCCCTTCCGCTTCCCCGCCGCGCGGCCCCGCCCCGTCTTCAGTGTTTCCCTGGGGAAACACTGATTGATTCCCTAACCTTTTCCAGCCCGTTTTCCCTCTTGAAAGGAACATCATGATCAAAGAAGCCATCTTCAAGCTCGTCGACAAGCAAGACCTCACCTACAACGAGGCGTACCAGGTCATCACCGAGGTCATGCGCGGCGAAACGTCGCAGATCCAAACGGCGGCGTTCTTGTCGGCGCTGTCGACGAAGTCCGCCACCACCGAAACCATCGACGAAATAGCCGGCTGCGCAGCGGCCATGCGTGCGCTCGCCACGCCTGTTCGCTACGACGGGCCCACGCTTGAGATCGTCGGCACCGGCGGCGACAAGGCCAACACGTTCAACATCTCCACCACGGCGGCCTTCGTCATCGCGGCCGGCGGCGTGAAGGTGTCCAAGCACGGCAACCGCGCGGCGTCGAGCAAGTCGGGCACGGCCGACGTGCAAGAGGCGCTGGGCGCAAACATCCATCAGGACCCCGCGAAGGCGTGCCGGATGCTCGACGACGTGGGCATGACGTTCTTCTTCGCGCAGGACTACCACACGGCCATGAAGCACGTCGGCCCCATCCGCAAGGAACTGGGCATTCGCACCGTCTTCAACATTTTGGGGCCGCTCACCAACCCCGCCAACCCCGATTTCTTCGTGCTGGGCGTCTACAGCGCCGCGCTCGTGGAGCCGCTCACCCACGTGCTCATGAACCTGGGCGTGAAGCGCGGCATGGTCGTGTACGGCGAAGCGGGGCTTGACGAGCTGTCGACGGCATGCCCGACCCTCATCAGCGAGTTTTCCGACGGCAGCCATGAGACGCGCACGTTCGACCCGGTCGATTTCGGGTTCCGGCCCTGCACGAAGGCCGACCTGGCAGGCGGCACGGCGCAGGAGAACGCGGCCATCCTGCGCGGCATTCTGGACGGCAGCGTGCAAGGCCCCATGCGCGACACGGTGCGCCTCAACGCCGGAGCGGGGCTGTATGTGGCCGGAGCGGCGCCGTCGTTTGTGGATGGTGTGCGCTTGGCCGGCACGCTCATTGACTCGGGAGCCGCCAGCCGTAAGCTTGAAGCCTACGTCAAAGCCTCCAACGAGCCGCTTTCAGAAAGGTAAACGACCCTATGGAAAACATTCTTGCAACCATTGCCGCCGCAACCAAAGAGCGCGTCAACGCCCAAAAGCTTGAGACGTCTCCCGAAGAGATGGCCCGCCGCGCCGAGGAAGCCGCCGTTGAAGAGCTGGAAGAAAACGCCGAGCGCGGCATCGTCGACCCCGAAGGCGCCCCGACGTTTCGCTATCCGTTTTACGAGCACCTTTCGTGCCCGGGCTTGAGCTTCATCTGCGAAGTGAAGAAGGCGAGCCCGTCGGCCGGCGTCATCGCCGAGGACTTCCCGTTTTTGGACATCGCGGTGGACTACTCGGCCAGCGGGGCGGCGGCCGTGTCGTGCCTGACCGAGCCGACGTGGTTCCAAGGATCCGACGAGCAGCTGTTCGAAATCGCCGACACGGTGGCGGTGCCGGTGCTGCGAAAGGACTTCGTCGTCGACCCGTACATGGTCGACCAGGCCCGTGCGCTCGGCGCCTATGCCGTGCTGCTCATCACAAGCCTGCTTGACGACGACGTCCTGGCGTCTTGCATCGAGCGAGCCCGCATTTTGGGCATGGACGCGCTCGTGGAAGTGCGCAACGAGGAAGAGATCGGCCGTGCGCTTGCCGCCGGGGCGAGCATCGTCGGCGTGAACAACCGCAACCTCGACGACTTTTCAGTGGACTTCGACCGCGCCGCGCGCCTGCGCCCGCTCGTGCCCGAAGACGTGCTGTTCGTCGTGGAATCGGGGTTGAAAGGGCCCGATGACGTGGCGAAGCTGGTGGCCATCGGCGCCGACGCCGTGCTGGTGGGCGAAGCGCTCATGCGGGCGAGCGACCGCCGCGCCGCGCTGGGCGAGCTGCTGGCCGCCGCGGAAGCGGCGCTGGGCGACGACGAGACCGGCGGACCGGGGGCGGAAGAGCCGGCGCCGATGCCGGCAGGCGCACCTGCTGGCGAGGCGGTGCCTGGAGCGGAAGCGCCCGAGCCTGCTGACGAAGTGGTACCTGAATCAGAACCTGATTCGGTTATAGCACCTTCCCCGACGGCCGCAGAACCAAAGCCCGCCGAAGAACCTGCCTCAGCCCCGGAGCCTGGGCCCGCTTCTGCCCCCGCCGCAGAATCTGCGCCCGCCCCGGAGCCTGAGCCCGCCCCGGAACCTGAGCCGGCCGGCCCGCCTGCGGGAGATCCCTGGTGGCCCGAAGGCGTCGCCCGCGTTCCGCATCCGGCCCCGGCCGTGAAGTTCTGCGGCATCACCTGCGACGAGGACGCCGAAAGCGTCAACGAGGTGTGCGTCGACTACGCCGGCTTCGTCTTCGCTCCCACGTCGAAGCGCTGCGTGACGCGCGACGAGGCCAACGCCCTGCGCCTTCGCCTGGGCGACTACGTTTCCACGGTCGGCGTGTTCGTCGACGCCGACCCGGCCGACATCGCCTTCATCGCGGCGTGCGGCATCATCTCCATCGCCCAGCTGCACGGATCCGAAGACGCCGCCTACATCAAGCGCCTTCGCGCCCTTGCGCCTTCCGAGCTCGTCATTTGGCAAGCGGTGCAGGTCACAGGACCTGAAGATGTTCGCCGCGGCGAACAATCGCCGGCCGACTTCGTGCTGTTCGACGCAGGCGCGGGCTCAGGCGAAACCTTCGACTGGAGCCTGCTCGCCGACGTCGAGCGCCCCTTCGGCCTTGCCGGCGGCCTCACCCCCGACAACATCGCCGACGCCATGGCCGCCGCCCACCCCGTTTTGGTGGACGCGAGCACCGGCGTGGAAGCGGCCGAGCCCGGCCCGCACGGCCGTCCCGTCAAGGATCGCGACGCCATGCTCCGCTTCAAAGACCTGGCCAGGCGGCCCTACTAGCATTACCTTCGCCGACCGGAGGGGCGGCACGCGCACCTGGCAACCCGCCTCGCTGCCCGCCGCCTCGCCGGCCGGCGCACTCCAAGAAAGGCACAACCCATGACCAATCCCGAAGGACGGTTCGGCGTCCACGGAGGCCAGTATGTCCCCGAAACGCTGATGAACGCCATCAACGAACTTGACGAGGCCTACGCCTTCTACAAAAGCGATCCGGCGTTCCAGGCCGAACTGCACGACCTGCTCAACAACTATGCAGGCCGGCCGTCGCTGCTGTATTTCGCCGAACGCATGACGCGCGATTTGGGCGGCGCGAAGGTGTACCTGAAGCGCGAAGATCTCAACCACACGGGCGCCCACAAGATCAACAACGTGCTCGGCCAGGCGCTGCTCGCAAAGAAGATGGGCAAGAAACGCCTGATCGCTGAAACGGGAGCCGGCCAGCACGGCGTCGCCACGGCCACGGCGGCCGCGTTGCTCGACATGGAATGCGAGGTGTTCATGGGTCGCAAGGACACCGAACGCCAAGCGCTCAACGTGTACCGCATGCGGCTTTTAGGCGCGAAGGTGCACCCGGTCGATTCCGGCACGGCCACGCTGAAAGACGCCGTGAGCGAAACGATGCGCGAATGGACCAACCGCGTGGCCGACACGCACTACTGCCTGGGATCGGTCATGGGCCCGCACCCCTTCCCCACCATCGTGCGCGACTTCCAAGCGGTCATTTCGCAGGAGATCAAAAGCCAGATGCTCGAACGCGAAGGGCGGCTGCCGAACGCCGTGCTTGCCTGCGTGGGCGGCGGATCGAACGCCATCGGCACGTTCTACCACTTCATCGACGATGAAGACGTGCGGCTCATCGGGTGCGAGGCGGCCGGGCGCGGCATCGACACGCTCGAGACGGCGGCAACGGTCAACACCGGCTCGCTCGGCATCTTCCACGGCATGAAAAGCTACTTCTGCCAGGACGAATACGGCCAGATCTCGCCGGTATACTCCATTTCGGCGGGGCTGGACTACCCCGGCGTCGGCCCCGAGCACGCCTGGCTGCACGACATCGGGCGGGCGGAGTACGTGCCGGTCACCGACGACGAGGCCGTCGACGCCTTCGAATACCTCAGCCGCACGGAAGGCATCATTCCGGCCATCGAAAGCTCGCACGCGCTGGCGCACGCGATGAAGATCGTGCCGGACATGGACAAGAGCGACATCGTGGTCGTCACGCTTTCGGGGCGCGGCGACAAAGACGTGGCGGCCATCGCCCGCTACCGGGGGGAGGACCTTCATGAGTAAGACCGACATCACGCGCGCCTTCGCGGGCGGCAAGGCGTTTATCCCGTTCGTGACCTGCGGCGATCCCAACATCGAAACGACGGCCGCCGTCGTGCGCGCGCTGGCCGAAGCAGGCGCGGCCATTATCGAGCTGGGCATCCCGTTTTCAGATCCCACCGCCGAAGGGCCGGTCATCCAGAACGCCAACGTGCGGGCGCTGGCCGGCGGCACCACCACCGACACGGTGTTCGACCTAGTGCGCGATTTGCGCGCCGGACGCCCCGGCGCCGACGGCACCTTCGCCGCGGCACCCGTCACGACGCCGTTCGTGTTCATGACCTACGCCAACGTGGTGTTCCACTATGGCATTGAGCGCTTCTGCCAGCGCATGGTCGAGGTCGGCGTGGACGGCCTCATCCTGCCAGAAGTGCCCCTGGAGGAAAAAGACGAGTTCGCAAGCGTGTGCGCCCAGCACGACCTGGCGTTCATCTCGCTCGTGGCGCCCACGTCCGCCGGTCGCATCCAGGCCATCGCACGCGAAGCGGAAGGCTTCGTCTACCTGGTCAGCTCCCTGGGCACCACCGGCATGCGCGACACGTTCGCAACCGACCTCGACGCCATCGTCGCACAGATCCGCGAGGCCACCGACGTGCCCATAGCCATCGGGTTCGGCATTTCCACGCCTGACCAGGCCCGCACCATGGCAGCAAAAGCCGACGGCGTGATCGTGGGGTCGGCCATCGTCGCGCAGGCAGCCGAAGCCGCCAGCCCCGCCCAGGCCGCCAACACGCTCGGAGCGTACGCGAAGGCGATGGTAGAAGCCGTGCGGTAGAACGGGCGCCCGCAAAAGGCCGGGCGGCGTCGGCAGCGGGCGCCAGCAGCAGGCGCTCGCAAGCAGCCGGGCGGCCCGAGTCCCGGCGCTCGCAAGCAATCGGGCGCCACGCGGCACGACGGGCGCAAGCAATCGGGTGCCACGCGGCACGACCCACGCGGCACGACGGGCGCAGGGCGAATTCGGGAGAGCTCGCCCTGCGCCAAAAAAGCCGCGATGATTCGTCCTACGGCCTCTTTCCGGACGCAAAACAGGCCCTGGAAGAAGAATATGCAGAACTGGGGCCGAAATATGCAATATCGGGAAGGCGGTTCTGAAGCCCGAAAAAAGGGATGATGCATTTTCCGGGGGTGCTTGGCGTTTATTGCACCATTTTTCCCACAAAGGCCGGCTGCCAGGGGACCGCCGCCCTTCGCTTGAAGGCCGAACGCCGTCGACGCCAGCAAAACCCCAGGTCGGCGAAAGCGGGCCGTTTTGCATATTCTTCCAACACTCCAAAATGATGCATTAAACGCATTCGGCCGCCAAAAATGCATCATTTGTTTTTTCGGCCTTCTCTTCTGAAGCCTTCTGTGGAAGAAAAGGCGCCGGCCGCTCCTTGGCAGCGCCGCGAGCGCCCAAAAGCGCCGCCTTGCCTCCGACAGACCAGCGCCACGCCGCCCGCATTCCACAGATTCCCTGCTTTCGCGAGAGCGCTGCAGCCGGTGCGCTACAATGGCGAGACGATTTCGCACGAAAGCTCGACGTAAGGACGGACGACCATGGCCATCAACGCACCCGAAGGAACCCGCGACCTGCTGCCTGCCGAGGCGGCGTTTTGGACCTGGTTCAAAGCCACGGCGCAAGACGTGTTCGGCCGCTTTGGCTACCAGCTGATCGAGACGCCCGTCTTCGAGCAGACCGAGCTGTTCGTGCGCGGCATCGGCGAGGCCACCGACGTGGTGTCGAAGGAAATGTTCGCCGCCATATCGGGCGAAAACCTGAAAACCCTGGTCAGCGGCGGCGCTATCAAGGCGAAAAGCCGCCTGTCGCTGCGCCCGGAAGGCACGGCCGGCGTCGTGCGGGCGGTCGTGCAGCACGACCTGGTGCCTCAAGGCGCAGCTCCGGCGAAGCTCATGTACGCCGGCCCCATGTTTCGCGCCGAGCGCCCGCAAAAAGGCCGCCAGCGCCAGTTCAGCCAGGTGGGCATCGAATGCTTGGGCGCAGAAGAGCCCAGCGTGGACGCCGAGGGCATCATCATGCTCATGCGCTTCTACGAGGCCGTGGGCATCCCGCGCACGTCCATGCGGCTGCTCGTGAACTCCATGGGCTGCGAAACGTGCCGCCCCGCCTACCGCGAGGCCGTGCGCGACTTCATCTGCACCCACGCCGCCGACATGTGCGAAGAATGCAACCGCCGCGCCGAGCTGAACCCGCTGCGTGCCTTCGACTGCAAAAACGAGCAGTGCGCCGCCATCATGGAGCAGGCGCCCAAAATCACCGACCATCTGTGCGACGACTGCCGCGAGCACTACGAAACGGTCAAGTCCTACCTCGACGCCGCCGGCGTGGCCTACGTCGAAGACCCCACGCTCGTGCGCGGGCTGGACTATTACACCCGCACGGTGTTCGAAGTGCAGGTGACCGAAGGCATGGGCAGCCAAAACGCCATCGGCGGCGGCGGGCGTTACGACAAGCTGGCCGAAGAAGTGGGCGGCCGCCCCACGCCGGGCTTCGGCTTCGCGCTGGGATACGAGCGCTGCGTGCTGGCCTTGGAAGCCGCCGGCGTCGAATTCCCTGCCCTGCCGGGCGTCGACGTGTTCTGCGCCTGCGTGGACGACGCGGCCCGCGCCCAAGCGTTCGCGCTTGCGTGCGAGCTGCGCGACGCCGGCCTCGTCGCCGAGCTGGACCACCAGCACCGCAGCCTGAAAAGCCAGTTCAAGCTGGCAAACAAGCTCGGTGCCGCCCGCGTGGTCGTCTTCGGCCCCGACGAGACCGCCCAAGGGGTGGCAACGGTGCGCGACATGGCGACCCACGAAGAACGCCCCGTGCCGCTCGACGCCCTGGCCCAAGCCCTCGCAAAGCCGCAGGCATAGCAAGCCGAAACGTCGCCGAAAGCGCCGGCCCGAGCCAACGAGCCCGGCCACAACCGCCCGCAAAGGCCGCCGCAAGCGCAGGCGGCCTTCTTGTTTTGCCGCTGGCCATTCGATGATTGCGCCGGTCAGCATTTCCCTCGCTCGGCAGAAAGCAGGCGCCTTTTGAGGCCAAAGCCGCGCAAAACCCCAAGCGCGTCCCACCTGGCCAGGCCGACCTTCTCCGCCGTCCGAGCAAAACGTCCCAATAGCGCATCTTGTGCAAATGATTTATGATGGCACGGGGACAATCATACAAACACGTTGCGCTGATGGGATCAGACCGCGGTGAAAGAACTTTTGCAACTAGCCTCCAACAACGAACTGGCCCACGAATTCGGCAAGTGGTATTCGCCGGAAAAGCCAGGGCCCTCCGACGGCGCTGAACAGGCAAAAGGCGGCCTGTGGTCAGACGCCCAAATTGAGCATATGCTCAAAATCGACCGTGAGCGAAGCGCGGTCCGCGATCGCGCCCAGTCGTTTGACGCCACCCGCGAATCAGAAGAGCAAACGTGGGCCGACGAGGCGGGAAGCGTCTGGCGCTACACGGTCCTCGACGATAGCGCGGTCCGCCTCCTGAAGTGCGACTCGGCGGCAGCCGACCTGTTCGTTCCTGCCGCCATCGAAGGAAAGCCCGTCGTGGCCGTGGCGAACAGGGCCTGCAGCGAACTTCGCGAAACGCGCACGGCCGTCCTGCCGGATTCCGTCCTTTCCCTTGGAAGCGGCGTCTTTTTCAACTGCTCCAACCTGCGCCGCATCGTGCTGCCTTCCCGCATGGCAAGCTTCGACCCCGGCTGGTTTCGCGGCTGCTCGAACTTGGAGGAGCTTGTGCTCCCCGGCCTGCTTGAAGAAATAACCCCCTCCGTTTTCGAAGCCCCGTCCCTCAAAGCCCTGGTCGTCGGAAGCGGCACGACGTGTGCGACGCCCGGCGCGTTCGGCAAGAGCCGCCTTGAAGCGCTCTCGGTCGACCCCGAAAACGCCTTCCTTGAAACGGACGGGCTGGCCTTGTACACAAAAGGACGAAAAGCCCTGGTCGGGCTCGCGGTGCCGCGGGACGAATACCGCATAGCCCCCGGTTGCAGGGTCATCTGCTCGAAGGCGTTCAACCGACGCGACACGCTTGCGCACGTCGACCTGCCCGATTCGACAGCATCGATCGGAAGCTACGCCTTCGCCCATACGGCCATCCGCGAATTCGTCGCGCCGGCGCAGCTGAGAGACGTTCGAGAGCGGGCCTTCTTCAACTGCAGAAAGCTTGAGCGCGTGGCGCTGAACGACGGCCTGGCATACGTGGGGGCGAACGCCTTCTCGAACACGGCGCTGACAAGCCTTCGCTTCCCCGCAAGCCTCAAAGCCTTGAACCACCCCGTCGCAGAGGGCACAAACATCCGCTTTACCGCGTCTGACCAGCCTGTTTCTATCGAAGCAGGCGGCGTGTTGAGCCTTGACGAGCACGGCGGGCTCTACCGCAGGTGCACAGACGGGCTCCACCTCGAACGCGTCATGGACCCCGACGTGACGAAGCTCGTCGTAGCCGACGGCACGGTTGCCATCGAGCCGCAGGCCGCGTTCAACCACCGCTCCCTCGAAACCGTCGTCCTCCCCGCCGGCCTTGCCGCCATCGGCGAGGCGGCGTTCAAGGGGTGCAAAAGCCTTAAAAGCGTCAACCTGCCGGAAGGCCTCGTCTCCATCGGCGAAGAAGCGTTTCTTGACTCGAACATCAAGGCGCTGCACCTGCCTGCAAGCCTTGTGCACATCGGGGCGATGGCGCTGGTCACGCAAGGGGTCCACAGCGGCCGCGCCGCGCAATCGCTCAGAGACGTCACGGTGTCTCCGAACAATCGGCGCTTCTCCGTGGAAAGCGGGATGCTGCTTGAGCACCGAGACGACGGAAGCCTCGCCGTCATCGCCTTCACCGACACCGAAGAGGACGTCTACATCCCCGACGCCGTGAAATCGATCGCGCCGTATGCGTTCGGCAGCTCTCGCGCCATACGTCGGCTTCGGGTCCTGAACGGAATAAGCGACGTCGGGATCAGGGCTTTTTCCGTCGAAGGGCTGATAGAGACGATCCGCATCGACCTGGTCGAGCCGATCGGCGGCCACGACCACTTCACCATACGGTTTCCCGACACCGACCGGGGCAGGCACCAGCAATACGTCGCGTTCACCTCGGCGGCGGGGCTCGAGCTTCCCAACCTCTTCGAAAACTACGACGCCGCCATCATGAACGTCAGTTCCTTCAACCGCGCGACGAACGATGAAGAGATGGGCCTTTACGAGCAGGCGAAGCTCATGACGGCCCGGCTCAAAGACCCGCTTTTCATGACCCCGGCGAACCGCCAGATGATCACGCGCGCGATCGAGGACCGCCTGGTGGACATATGCATCGCCCTGTCGAGCTGCGGCGACCGTCTCGCCTTGGACGACCTGGCGAACCTGGGCTTTCTGACCGAAGAGAACATCGCTTCGGTCATCGACAGGATCGCCTCGGTCAGAGACGCCGCGATGACGGCGCACCTGCTCGAAATGCGGCGACGCTGGTTCGGGCAGTGCGACGAAGCGTTGGACTTCAGCCTATAGGAGGCCCTATGCAACAAGCGATGGACGAAAAGCTCAGGCGACGGCTCGCGGAAGATTCCTTGGGCAAAGACATCATCGATGAGTGTCGCGCACAGCTTATGCTCAAATTCCGCTTTCTGGACCTCGCGCTTTGGCGCATGGAGCTTGTTCCTTTGCGGTCTGGGGCACGGTATCCCCTTGTCACGAACGGGTCGGGCATCGCCTACGACCCGCCCCTCGTCATTGCCCGATACCGGCAGGACTTCAACGAGAGCGTCCGGGACTACCTCCACATGACCCTGCACTGCCTGTTCAAGCACCCCTACGACCGCAACCACGACGACTTCGAAGCATGGGGCCTGACCTGCGACGTGATGGCCGAGAGCGTGGCGATGGACCTGTGCTCGAGAAGGTTCCCGAGCGCCGACGACGCCGATCGGCGAAGCCAGCTCGACACGATCCGCATGATGGCGGGCGACCTGTTGCCTTCGAAGGTCTACGACCTTGTCCACAATCTCGCGGAATGCCCGGACGGACGAGCGTACCGCGGCCTTCGGCGCGAAGTGCTCGCCGACTGGCACGCCTTGTTCGAGCGCGACGAGCACGCCGCATGGCCCTCGATGAACAGCTCGGGGAGCCCCTCCGACGAAGGGCTCGGCAGCGACGGGGCCTCGCAAGACGACGAAGACCCCGACGATCCGTCGCGCGACCTTGAAGCCTCGGGCGACGATCCGCAACCCTCGGTCGAGGGGCTGGACGACGGGCAGGACCCCTCCGACGGCCAGCTTGAAGAAGAGGGGGCCAACAGCGACGCGGAAGGCCTCGAAGAGACGGACGGAACCGAAGGGGAGCAAGAAGCTTCCGCGGCCGATCAGGCGCACAAAAACGACCCGCTGACCGCCTTCAAGGAATCCGCCCAGGCAGAGCAGGACGAGCGGGACTGGGAGGACGTTTCCAAGCAGATCGAGATGGAGCTGCGCACCTTCGGCAACGAATGGGGCGACGGGACGTCCAGCTTCCTTGGCAACCTGGCTTTGGCGAACCGCAAGCGCTACGACTATTCCGCGTTCCTGAAAAGCTTCGCCGTGCAAAGCGAAGAGATCCTCGTCAACCCCGAGGAATTCGATTACGCCTTCTATTCCTACGGGATGGAGCTCTACGGCAAAACGCCGCTGATAGAGCCGTTGGAATACCAAGAAACCGACCGCGTGCGCGATTTCGTCATCGCAATCGACACGTCCGAAAGCGTCAAAGGCGAGCTCGTGCGCCGCTTCATCGAGCACACCTTCGACATTTTGAAGGAGTCCAGCCAATTCGCAAGCCGGGTGAACATCCACGTGATCCAAGCGGACAACCGCATTCAGCAGGAGATGGTCATAAAAGACCTGAAAGACGTCGACGCCTTCATGGAGCGCCTACAGATCCGCGGATTCGGCGGCACGGACTTCCGCCCTGTCTTCGACCACGTGGAGGCCATGGCAGAAGACGGAAGGCTGGCCGACTTGAAGGGCCTCGTGTACTTCACCGACGGTCTGGGAACCTTTCCGGAAAGCGCACCGAGGTTCGACGCGGCGTTCGTGTTTCTGAACGACGAGTCCCGCGACGTGCCCTCGGTGCCTCCGTGGGCGATAAAGCTGATCATCGACGAAGCGTCATTGAAAGGATGAGCATGAACATTACTCAGGCAAAACAGCAGATCACCGATACCGTGCGGGCGTATCTCATGCGCGACGAGACCGGCCTGTACGCCATAGACCCCGTGCACCAGCGCCCCGTGTTCCTCATGGGCGCACCGGGCATCGGCAAGACGGCGATCATGGAACAGATCGCCTCTGAACTGGGCATCGGCCTGGTGTCCTATTCCATGACGCACCACACGAGGCAAAGTGCGCTCGGCCTGCCGCGCATCGAACAGCGCTCGTTCGACGGGCTGGACGTCGAGGTCTCGGAATACACGATGAGCGAGATCATCGCCGCGATCTACGACTACCGGGAGCGCACGGGACTGCGCGACGGGATCCTGTTCCTCGACGAGATCAACTGCGTGAGCGAGACGCTGTACCCGAGCATGCTGCAGTTTTTGCAGTACAAGACGTTCGGCAAGCACAAGGTGCCCGCCGGGTGGGTCGTCGTGTGCGCCGGCAACCCGCTGGAATACAACCGCAGCGTCCACGAATTCGACATCGTCACGCTCGACCGGCTTCGCGAGATCGACGTCGTGCCCGATTACGCGTCCTGGCACGCCTACGCCCTCGAAAAGGGCCTGCACCCCGCCGTCGTCACGTTTCTGGACGCCAAGAAAGACTGCTTCTACAAGGTGGAAGGCAAGCCGGGCGGCGGCAAGTCGTTCGTGACCGCCCGCGGCTGGGAAGACCTCTCCGAGCTGCTTTCGCTCTACGAGCGGATGGGAGTGCCGGCAGACCGCGACCTGTTCGCCCAATTCCTGCGGGACGACGACGTCTGCGACCAGTTCAGCGTCTACTACACGCTGTTCCAGAAGTACCGCAGCGACTACCAGGTCGACGCCATCTTGGCCGGTCAGGCGAGCGACGCCATCAGGCAGCGGGCGGCCGAGGCCGCTTTCGACGAGCGGGTGGCGCTGCTCGGGCTTTTGCTGGACGCGCTCGGAAACGAGTGCGCCGAGGTGCTCAGGATCGAAAAGATCTGCCTTGAGCTGCGGGACGTGCTGCGGCAGGCCAAAGAAAAGCTGCTCGAAGGCGCCTCGGCCGATGCGGTGCTCGGCGCTCAGATAGAGAAGCGCGAAGAAGACCTCGCACGCAAGACAGAGGCCGGAGTAACGCCTGCGGCGAAGATCCGTCGCGAGCGGACGATCATCCAGCTTCTGCGGGCGTTCCTCGCCGAATGCACGCTGCAGGACACGCCGTCGGGCGAGCCCGCCTTCGAGACCATCCGCTGCGCCTACCAAAAGGAAGTGGGCGCCATCCGGCCGAAGGCCGGCGCCGCCAGCGCACAGATGGACGCCGCCTTCCAATTCGTCGACGAGGCGATGGGGCAGCGGGAAATGCTCGTCTTCATGGCAGAGCTCACGACGCGCAGCGCGACGACCCAGTTCGTCTCCCACTACGGAAACGAAAGCTACTACCGGCACAACGAGACCCTCAAGGTCGACGAAGCGCGGGCGAGCCTCAACGAACGCGCCGAGAAGCTGTCCTTTTTGGACGACGACGTCCCCGACGTGCTCGACGGGCCGTCCGTCGACGTGTCGCAGGCGGTCGGCCTCAAGGCGAACGCCGCAGTCCGGCCCGCCGCGAACGACCCTGTCCCCGACAGCCAAGCGCTCGCCGACCACTATGCGAACAAGCAGTTCGAATACGGGTTCGCCTCGGTCTGCAAGATGCTTCTGCCGGCAAGCGACCTCAAAGGGAAAAAGGTGCTGGACATAGGAAGCAGAAGGGGCCGCGGCGTCTACAAGATAAGCAGCATGGTGGGCAACGAAGGCCGCGCCATCGGCATCGACTGGAGCCCCTCGTATGTCCAAGAGGCCTCAGAAGGGATGAACCGCGCGTGGCGCGACAGCGGCCTCAAGGGCAACAACATGGAGTTCCACGTCGCCTACCCCGAAGATCTGATCTCGGCCGGCATCGGCACCTCGACGATGGACGTCCTGTACGTGAACAACGTCGTCACGCTGTTCTACGACCAGCAAAGCGCCCTCCGCGAGTTCGGACGGGTGCTGAAGCCCGGCGGCCTTTTGATCCTAGAGACGGTCTTCGCCGACCGCGAGCGCGACGACGCGGCAGTCGAAGCCGCACGCGAGATCGGCAACAGCATCCAGGCCGCCAGGACCGAAGGCGAAAACCTGGCCTGGCTTGCAGCCGCAGGGTTCGACGCGCCGACCGTGGTCGACGAATACGAGGTGGCGGCCAACCTCGGCTTCAAGGCCGGAGAGACGGTAGAGACGGTGCCCGACGTCGAGGACGTCGCGTACAAGGCCGTCAGCCTCTACGTGCGCAAAAAGTAGCCTTTCGGGCGTGCGCTGCGCCGGTTTGATCGGCGCAGCGCTTATTATAAGTTAAACACTCATCTATATAGAAGGAGGCCGTCATGCATACGCCGCAGATCGCGAGAAGAGGCCCTGACGGGATGGCTTCGGAACTGCTGCAAATAACCGTCGGCTGTTCCTACGGAAAGTGCCATTTCTGCAGCCTGCACGGAAACGCCCAGTTCCAGGCCGTACCGATGGAGCACGTTGTCGAAGATATCGAAGAGATCGCCGCCACGGTGCGAAACCCCCGCTCGGTGCTGCTCCTTTCGGAGGACCCGATGGGGCTGCCCAACAGCAAGCTGATACCGATCTTGAAGCTCATCAGGGAAAAGCTACCAACCGTCAAAGGGATAGCGGGCTTCATGACCACCGCCAGCGTGAAGCGGAAAAGCGACGAAGACCTGCGGGAGATGGCGCAGTTCGGGCCGCTCAAGGTCACCATCGGGGCCGAGAGCGGCTGGGACGAGGCGCTTGAGCGCATGGAAAAGGACCACTCGAGCCAAGACCTCCTGGACAACCTGCCGCGGCTGGACGAGGCCGGCATCAAATACGCCCTGTTCTATCTCTGCGGCATGGCCGGAAAAGGCAAGTGCCGCGAAAACGCGCTTCGCTCCGCAGAGGTCTTCAGCGAGCTGCACCCGGTCAAGATCCACATCACCACGATGACGCCTTTCCCGGGCACGAAGCTGCGGGAAGAGGTCTTGGACGGGTCGTTCGAGCTGGCGCCCGAATCGGAGATCATCAACGAAGCGGCGACGTTCATAGAGAACCTGCGCTGCGAGACCTTCGTGGTTTCCGGACACGACACGAACCTCTTCAGGCTGGAAGGGACGCTTCCTCGCGACCGGGAGGGCATGGCGGCGATGCTTCGGCGGCGGGCCGAGAACACCGACGACGACAGGCACGCCAGGTTGCGCCTGGACATGGCGCCGATGTAGAAAAAACCGGAGCGCAAAGCAGTGCGCGAAGGGCCCGCCGGCCCGGCCAAGCCCCTCGTCGGGGCCGAAAACCGCCGCCGACCGGCCCTTCGCGCCTAGTCCAGCGACCGCAGCACGTTCATCAGAGCGTCGTCGGGCCGGTAGCGCAGCCGGGTCGCCAAAACGCCCTGCGCGACGGGGCACAGCCCCGCCTCCACGGCCCCGACGCAGGCCCGCTCGAGCGCATCGAGCACGGCCTTCGACGGGGCGAGCGGCACGCCAAGGCGCACGAGGGTCTCGTCCACCTTGTCCTGGTCGGGCAGCGGCAGCCCCGTTTCTTCGGCCAGCTCGTGCAGCTCGATCGTCGCCTGCATGGCCATGACCGGCGCCGTCGCCAGCGATTTCGCATAGCACGCCGCGCCCGCCTCGGCCCGGCCCAGCTTCCACAGCACGTACGCCAACTGGTAGTACGCCATCGCGATGTCGTTGGGCTGCACGGCGATGCGCAGGCATTCCTCCAGCACCTGCGCGGCGTTTTCCATGTCGCCCATCAGCATGTAGGCGCGTCCGAGCTGCCGGTACCCCGCGCCGGCCGTAGGGGCTATCGCAATGCTGCGCCGGCCGTATTCGACCGCCTCTTCCGACCGCTCGAAAGAATGCTCGAGCATCCGCACCACTTCCAAATGGCACAGATAGAACGAATCGGGCACGAGCTCGACGTACTTGGACCGGTCGTTTCTGACCGCCTGCGGGTCGGGAAGGTCCCCGCGACGCGCCAGGTTGTAAATGACGCGCGACGAATACGAATCGAACGTGCGCCGGGCGGCCAGCGACGTGTCGACGAAGCCTTCGAGCGCCTCGGCCTCGGCGATGGCCTCCTGCAAGACGGCCACCGCTTGGAAGACGTCGTCGTTGTCGGCGAACGTTTTCGCACGTCCCAGCGCCGTGAGGCAGCGGTCCGTCCCCAAAAAGCAGCTGACGACGGCGTTTTGGTCTTCGCAGTCGATCTTGCCTTCCGCAAGCGCGGCCATAAGGCGCGTGCATCCGTTTATCGCCCGCTCGTCAAAATCGGCCTGCGCCGCGTCTTGCGCCTGGCGCACCACGCGGATGGCCGCAGACGCGCTCGTCGTTTGCGCCACGCCGTCGGCAATGCCCTCGCCAAGGCGTCGCAGCGCCGCGTCGTAGTTGATGCGCAAACCGGTCGAATCGTCCGCGCCTAGGACTTGCGCCGCGAATCCCGACAACGGCTTTTTGCCGATTTCGGGCAGCTCTCTGCGCAGCTTGGCGCCCGGGAGGGCCAAAATCGACGCGAACGAGCCGACAGCGTCGGGGAAGTACCGGGCGCCGGCCTCCCGGAAAAAAGGCTGCGGGTCGCTCGCCCGCGCGAAGGCGAAGCCGTCGGTTTCCTCGAAGGTCGAACGCGAAAGGTCGACCGTGGCGTACGCGGGAAACATCGGTATGCCCAGCAGCACGTCGCCGTGCAGATCGCTGTCTCCTTCGCCAAGGAAGCGCACCGCCAGCTCGACCCGGTCAATGGACGGCGACGCTTCAAACGCCGACGCTGCAAGCAAAAGGCCCAGGTGAAAAGCGTATCGTTCCGCCTGCGCCTCACGGGCGACCGTTGAAACCGGCATCCACAGGCCGTGCCCGCCCGCCGCGCCTTCGGCGTCCGACATCCACGTCGTTGCCGGCATCAGGTCGGCCCCCGGCGCGGTCAGGTCGAGCGACACCAGGCCCGACGACACGTCGCAGCGAAACTTCACGTCGATGCGCACCGGCAGCCGCAGCAGTTCCGCCACGCGTGCCAGCTTGCAGCGCACGTCCCACTCTCCGCCCGGCGTCGCTTCGGGAAAGTCCCGCGTCGCAGGCTTGACGATCGTCTGGACGGCCGCCGTTTCGAACAGCTCCTCGTCGCAAGCGGAAATCGCCTCTTTCGTCGCGCGGGCCGCCTTCGCGTCCAGCCGGTCGCATGCTAGCAAGAACCGGTTGAGGGCGCCTTCCAAAGCCCAGATCGTTTTGCGCGGCACGCCGATGTCTTCTTCCAGCGACAGATAGAACGTGCCCGCATAGCGCATCGTGCGAACCAGGCGGATCGCGGCGTCCGAAGCGCCAAGCTCCAGCACGTCGGAAAGGCCGGCCTCGCCAAGCCAGCGCATGAGGCTTTCCGCAAGCGCCGGCGGCTCGAGCGCCGCATCGGCGCCCACGCGGTCGAACAAGTCACGAAGCTTCTTGACGCTTGCGAGAAAGCTCGCGTTGTCGAGGCAGCGGAACACCTCGGTCAGCCCGGCCGACGGCACCGGCGCAGAACCGAGCGACGGACGATGCACGAAGGCGAGGTAGGCCCTGGTCATCGCGTCTTCATACGACAGGCCGGCGCCGTATCGTCCGAAATCGTACCAACTGTCGAGCAGCTTGTAGGCGTTTGATTCGCAGGAAAACCGCGCCACGTCGCGCGTTTCGCCAAGGCGGGCGCGAACGCGCACAAGGCCGTGCGACTGCCCGGTGGGAGAAGCGGCCGTATCCTTGGAAAACAGCAGGTCAGGCTCGCGGGCAGGCGGTATGGACAGCGGCTTTTCCGTCGAAAAGGCGCGGCCGTACGGATCGATGTAGGCAAGGACGAACACGTGCGACTTGTCGACGAACTCCACCGCGTACGACCCGCCCGTCGGCGGCAGAGGCAGGCCGCGGCTCACCCAGCCAAACGAACGGCCCGGTTCGCCAAGCTGCCCCGAAACGGGAAGAAACGCCTCGTCAAGGACGCATTTCTTCACGCCGAGAAAAAAGCCTCCCGAACCGAGGGCATAGGCCCGCCTGTCATGTTCTTCCCTCACCGCACCCGTCCTTTGCTGCTTCTGTACCGTTTTCGTCACAGTCTGACGCTTCCTGCCGCGCCGGCGCACAAGGCGACGCCCCGCCACGGCGGCGGCATGGTGCGCCCTGCGACGACGCGGATGCGCACGCCTGGCATATAGTTCCAGCGATTCTCAGTGATGATGGTTGCAGGCCTGGTCAGTGCCCATGACGGGAGCTTCGCCGGAAATGACGGCGCTCACCGCATCGCCCACGACGGGATGCCTGTTGTCGAAGTACACCGTGATGCCCGCCTGCTGGAAGCCCATGAGCGGGCGCATCCCCATGCCGGCGGCCACGATGGCGTCGACGCCCTCGCCGGCGAGCAGCTTCACCGGACGCAGGCAGCCGCCTTCCTCGTGCGGCGGATTCGCCACTTCGCGCGTGCCCTGCGGACGCCCGTTCGCAATGTCGACGACCGTAAAGCAGTCGCAATGGCCAAAATGGCCCGCACGCTGGGCTTCCATGCCCGCCGCGCCCATCGTGGGCACGGCAAGCAGCATGGTCGGGCCGTCGCCTTCCGGCGTCTTTGCAGCGTCGAGCGTCTCGTTGTTCTCAGTCATGGCTTGCTTCTTCCTCCGAGGCGTCGCGCCCCAGCTTGTTTCGTTCAGTCCTTCTTCCAGCCCATCGCCCGCCTGCGGCCTTACCACGCGGACTTGTCGGACGACCGGATGCGCTCGGCCACAAGCGTGCCCATCGCCTCGGTGCCGACCACCTTGTCCGCAGGCGTGTCGGCGTCCTTGATGTCACCGGTGCGAAAGCCCGCGTCGAGCACGTCGGTCACGGCGCGGCGCACGTCGTCGGCTGCTTCGGGCATGTTCAGGCTGTAGCGCAGCATCATTTCCACCGACAGGATCTGCGCGATCGGGTTGGCGATGCCGCGTCCCGCGATGTCGGGCGCACTGCCGTGGCTCGGCTCGTACAGCGCCACGCCGTCGCCCAGGCTCGCGCTCGCAAGCATCCCGAGCGAGCCGGTGATCTGGGCCGCTTCGTCGGACAGGATGTCGCCGAACATGTTTTCGGTCACCACGACGTCGAAGTCGGCCGGGCGGTTGATCAGCTGCATGGCCGTGTTGTCCACAAGCAAATCCTCAAGCTCGACGTCCGCGTAGTCGGCGTCGTGCACGCGATGCACCACCTCGCGCCACAGCCGGCTCGTCTCAAGCACGTTGGCCTTGTCGACGCTCGTCACCTTGCCGCGACGCTTGCGGGCGATCTCGAAGGCCTGACGCGCGATGCGCTCGATCTCGAACTCGCTGTATTCCAGCGTGTCGTAGGCGTACTGGCCGGCCGCGCCGCCAACGCCGGCGCCGTCCTTGTCGAAGACGCGCTCGCGCTTGCCAAAGTACAAGCCTCCCGTCAGCTCGCGCACGATCATGAGGTCGACGCCCGCGACCACTTCGGGCCGAAGCGTGGAAGCGCCCGCCAGCACGTCGAAGATCTGCACGGGACGCAGGTTGCAATACAGGCCCAGTTCTTTGCGAATACCAAGAAGCCCCTGCTCAGGACGCGGCTTTTCCGGATCGGTCGTGTCCCATTTCGGACCTCCCACCGCCGCCAGCAACACGGCGTCGGACGCCTTGGCCGCCTGAACCGTCTCAGCCGGCAGCGCCGTGCCCGTCGCGTCGATGGCGCACCCGCCGATGAGCGCTTCGTCATACGTGAAGCCGACGCCGTATTTCTCCCCTGCCGCGTCGAGCACTTTCACGCCCTCGGCGATGATTTCCGGGCCGATGCCGTCGCCCGGAAGCAGGCAGATCTGGTAGTTCGTGGTCATATCTCATCCTTCCAATCAACGAGAGACCTTCATCTTACCGCAGAATCCGCGCCCGCCGCGAAGACACAACCAAGCGTCGCGGGAAAAGCATGGCCATTCGACGCCGCACGCCCATCTGCAGCGGACGCGCGAAGGCCGCGCGGTATAATCGGCGAAAACCGCCGACCCGCCCGGCGCCGCTCCGCGCCGCGAAGGAGTCTCATGGAACCCGTTCTCATCGCAGCCGTCCTGGTCTGCTTCGTCGTCGTGTTCGCGCCGGGATACCTCTGCCTGCAGGGGCTGCTGCGCCGCCACGACGTCGCTTTCGCGTGCGCTCCGCTCGTCACGCTGCCGCTGCTCACGCTGCTCGGCGTGGCCTTCGACGCCGCCGGCGCGTCCTTGCCTGGCGCCGCGCTGTTCGGCGCCGCCTTGCTGGCAGGCGTCGGCCTGGGCGCCGCAGGCCAGCTTTCTTGGCGGGCCCGGGGCGCCCACGCACGCCCGCGCTTTTCGCCTGCTGCGCTCAACCTCCCTTCTGACCTGGGAAGATTTCTTGCGCTGTATGCACTGGCCGCCCTGGCCGTCACAACGGTCGTCTTGCTTGCGAACCTTGACGGCGCCAGCTCGTTCGCTCGCCGGGACGATTCGACCGTGCACTTGTCCTACGTTCGCGCCTTCCTCGACACCGGCCGGTTCTCTACGCTGAACGCCTCGTCCTTTTTGGACGCAGGATCGCCCGGCGGCTACTACCCCGCCGCCTGGCACGTCGCAACCGCCGTCGCGGCGTCGCTGCTTTCCAACAACGTCGCGCTGGCCACCAACGCGCTGGCCGTCGTCTGCATCGCGGCCGTCCTTCCCTGGGGCCTGTGCCTTTTGCATGCCTCCCTGTTCGACCACGACCGCCGAACGCTCGCCTGGGGCGCTCTTGCGGCCGTGGCGTTCTCGGCCTTTCCCTGGGCTTTTTTGGTCAAAGGCCAGCTTCTGCCCAACCTGCTTTCGTTCTCGTTGATCCCCGCCACGATGTTCCTTTTGGTCGCGTCCGTCAAAACGAGGCGCAAAGAAGGCAAGGCGGAACTGGCCTCTCTCACGCTTGCCGGAGCGATCGCCATCGCCTTGTGCCACCCCAACGGCGTCTTTGCGCTGGGCATCTGGGCCGTCGCCTTCCTGGCTTCGGCCGTGCTCGGCTCGCAAGCGCCCGCGCTGCGCTCAAAGCCGCGCCGGTACGCGTTGGCGGCCTGCCTGGTCGTCGGCGCCTGTGCGCTGTGGTACGTCTGCTACCGGCTTCCCTTTTTCCAGGGGGTCGTCGGCTACGAGCAGAAGGCCGTTTTGACGCTGCCGCGCGCCGTCTTGGGAGGGCTGTCGTTCATGTTCGCGAAATGGGGCGGCCTGCAGCCGTTTTTGTCGGTCGTCGTGCTGATAGGCGTCATTGACACGGTGCGCAAGCGGCGGTTGCGCTGGCTTTCCGTCTCGTTCGCGGCAGCTTTGGGAATCTATGTGACAAGCGCCGCGCTGAGTGGAGAGGTGCGCCACATACTGTCCGGTTTTTGGTACACCGACCATTACCGCACCGGCGCCATGACGGCCCTGTTCGCCATTCCGCTGGCAGCCTTGGGCACCTCGTGCATGGCGGCGTTCTTCACGTCGCTCGCCCAAAAGGCGCACCGTCGCCTGCAGGCGCCGAAGGCGGCGCCCGGCGGCGCTGCAGATGCGAAACGACGCGGCGGCCAAAGCTGCGAGGCGGACCGGAAGCGGCAGGGCGGCCGCAGCGGCGCGGCAGAGGCCCGCGCGGGCGCACCCGCCTCGAAAGGATGCCGCGTCGCCGGGTGTTTGGCGACGCTGTGCCTGTTCGGCGTCGTGCAGTTCATGCCAGGGTCCGTCCCCGTCTCGGACCAGACGATCAGCATGGGGCTGCCGCGCATCGCTGCAAGCCTGAAAGCGCTCTACAGCTGGGACGACATCTACACCGCCGACGAGCAGGCCTTCGTGCAAGAGGCGCTTGCGCTCATCGACGGCGAGTCCTTCGTCGCCAACGTGCCGCAGGACGGCAGCGCCTGGGCGTACGGCGTCGACGGCATCGACGTGCTGTTCCGCCGCTGCGCCGACAACGGCAGCAACGACCTGCCGCCCGAAACGAACGAGCTGATCCGCACGCGCCTTGACGAGGCGGCGACCGACCCCGCCGTGCAAAAGGCCGTGCGCGACTACGACATCCGCTACGTGCTGCTGCTCGACGAGGCGTCCGGCACCGACCGCACCGTCACCGACAAGCGCTACACGCCTGAAAACTGGGCAGGCATCGAAGGCGTCACCGAGGAGACGCCCGGCTTCAAGCTGCTGATGAGCGAAGGCGACATGCGCCTCTACGAAATCGAAGCGGCCAACGAGGAAAACGCCGGTTGATTCCGCCAGCCCGCGCAGACGAGCCGGCGCGGCAGACAAAAGGCGCGAAAAGCCGCGCCGGCCCTGCCGAAACGTTGACCTTCCAACACAGAAAAAGCGGCCGCCCGCAGACGACCGCTTCCCCAAACAGCTCTTCTCGCGGCGAAATTCGCTCGGCTTCGCCCCTCGGCTTTGCCTCGCCGCATGCGTGCCGCGCCGTTACGCCATGCGCTCCTTCGTGCGGTTGATCAGGCCGCCCGCTTCGATGATCTCGCGGATGAACGGCGGGAACGGCTGGGCCTGAAACGTCTGGCCCGTCGTTTCGTCCACGATGACGCCGGCGTCGGCGTCCACGCTCACCACGTCGCCCTGGCTGATGGCGTCGACCGCTTCGGGGCATTCCATGATAGCAAGCCCCGTGTTGATGGAGTTGCGGTAGAAGATGCGTGCGAAGCTCTTCGCGATGACCACCGGCACGCCGGCGGCCTTGATGGCGATGGGCGCATGCTCGCGCGAGCTGCCGCAGCCGAAGTTTTCCTCCGCCACGATGATGTCGCCGGGCGCCACGCGCTCGATGAACGTGACGTCCAAGTCCTCCAGGCAGTGTTTCGCCAGCTCGGCAGGGTCGGACGTGTTCAAGTAACGCGCCGGGATGATGACGTCGGTGTCGATGTCGCGCCCGTAGCGATGGGCAGTGCCTTTGAATTCCATGAGGTCCTCCTATTCGGCGTCGGCGGCGCCGGCCGCGACGGGTTCCAAATCGTCCGGCGTGCCGATGTGGCCGAGCACGGCGCTGGCCGCAGCGACGGCGGGAGACGCCAGATACACTTCTGACGTGGGGTCGCCCATGCGCCCGACGAAGTTGCGGTTCGTCGTGGCGATGGCACGCTCGCCGGCAGCCAGAATGCCCATGTAGCCGCCCAGGCACGGACCGCAGGTGGGCGTGGACACGGCGCAGTTCGCGTCGAGGAACACTTCCATCAGGCCCTCTTCCATGCACTGGCGATACACGAGCTGCGTGGCCGGAATGACGATGCAGCGCACGGAATCGGCCACCTTGCGCCCGCGCAGCACGTCTGCCGCCTGGCGCATGTCGGTGATGCGGCCGTTCGTGCAGCTGCCGATGACGGCCTGGTCGATGGCCACGTCGTGGGCCTCGGCGGCCGGGCGCGTGTTCGACGGCAGGTGCGGGAAGGCCACCGTCGGCTGGATGTCGGCGGCGTCGATCTCGTACACCTTCGCATAGACGGCGTCCGGATCGGAATGGTATTCGGCGTAGGGACGCTCGGTGCGGCCGTCCAGATAGGCGCGGGTCACGTCGTCGACGGGGATGAGGCCCGCCTTGCCGCCCGCTTCGATGGCCATGTTGGAAATGGACATGCGCTCGTCCATGCCCATGTTCGCAATGGCGCTGCCCGTGAACTCCATGGCCTGATACAACGCGCCGTCCAC
Organism: Slackia sp. ZJ119; assembly: GCF_011039175.1. GTDB lineage: Bacteria > Actinomycetota > Coriobacteriia > Coriobacteriales > Eggerthellaceae > Xiamenia. The sequence goes on along the minus strand of NZ_JAAKEN010000001.1, from coordinate 247,166 downwards.
GCCGATAAGCCCGATGATGTGCAAAATGACGTCCTTGCCGGTCACGCCGGGGGCAAGCTCGCCGTCGATCTTGAACAGCAGCGACTCGGGCACCTTGAACCACGCCTTGCCGGTGGCCATGCCCACGCCCGCGTCGGTCGATCCCACGCCCGTGGTGAACGCGCCGAGCGCCCCATAGGTGCACGTGTGGCTGTCGGCGCCGATGACCAGGTCGCCCGCGCCCACGACGCCCTGCTCGGGCAGCAGCGCATGCTCGACGCCCATGCAGCCCACTTCGTAGTAGTGCGAAATGCCCTGCGCCCGGGCGAAATCGCGCACGATTTTCGCCTGTTCGGCGCTTTTGATGTCTTTGTTCGGCACGTAATGGTCGGGCACCAGCGCGATTTTTTCAGGGTCGAACACGCGCTCCACCCCGATCTTGTTGAATTCCTTGATAGCAATGGGGGCCGTGACGTCGTTGGCCAGCACCAGGTCAAGATCGCATTCGATCAGCTGCCCCGGCTCAACGTCGTCAAGGCCGGCATGGGCGGCGAGTATTTTCTCCGCCATGGTCATGGGTCGCGCCATGTTGTCTCCTTCTCCGGTCTCGTCACGCTGCAATCGCATATTGCGTCGAATCTCTCTATTGTACCACTGGCCGCAGACGCGCAGAAAAGGGCTCCCGCAGGAGCCCTTAAAATTCCGGTTTTGCCCTCGAAGGGACCGGCGCGAAAGCGAAGCGGCCGTCGGCTTAGTAGTATCCCGCCATGCTGGCCATGCCTGTCGCGGCCACAGCCAGCATGCCGCCGAAGATCAGGCAGAACAAGATGCAGATGCCGATCTGGACCACCAGGCCGATGACCGAGAACTTGATGGCGTCGCTTTTGACCTGCGGAGCCTTGTCAGCGTTGACCAGCCAGGCAAGCAGGATGCCCGTCAGGCCCAAAAGGAAGCCGACGGCGCACCAGCCGAACTTCATGCCGCCGGTCAGCTGCGCAAGCGGCGCCGGCACGGGAGAGCCGTACGTCGGCTGCGCCGGGGGCTGCGGCGCGGCATAGGCCGAAGCGGCAGGCGCGGCATAGGGCTGCGCCTGGTCGGCGGCTGCGCCATAAGGCGAAGGCGCCGGTTCAGAAGCGGGCGCGGCGGTCGGAGTCGCCGGCGTGGGCGGGACGGACGTCCCAAAATCAGTGGTGTCGAAATCTGCCATAAGGGCCTTCTTTCTATAGGCAACAATGCGGTTTCTCAAGCAACCTCATCCTAACGCACTTCTCCATTCCGACGCCAAACCTTTATCTATCCTTTATCTATCCTTTAGGATTTGCCGCCGGCCGCGCACGCGCACGACAGCGCCCCGGCGCCGCGCAATCGGCACCGGGGCGCTGTCGGATTGTTTTCGAAAGCCTCTTACGAAAGCGCGGCGCACAAGGCGTCGAGCAGCGAAATGGCGTAGTGCTGGGCGCTGCGGCCTTCGCCGGCGTCTTCCCACGTGATGCCCGGAAGCTCCACCGCGACGCGCGAGGGGCGCACGGCCTGGGCCGCATTGACGGCCGAGCGCAAACGCACCGCCAGCGACTGCTCGTCTTCAAACGTCACGCGCGGAACCGCGGCGCCCGTTTCGCTTTCCGGCAGCACGATGTGCACGAGCAGCATGTCGGCGTCAGGCGCCACCAGCAGCGAATCGGCGCTCATGATCTTGGACGCCGGGTTCGTCGCCAGCGCCAGGTTCGACATGCGCGACGCCACCGACCGCGTGAATTCCGCCGTGCCGAACAAGCACAGCGCGTTCGCTTCAAGCACGTCGGCCGCCCGCGCAAAGCCCAGGTGGCTCGACCGCGGCACGGCTTCCTTCCCTTCCCACGAATGATGCAGGTTGCGGATGGCCGCATACGTGTAGGCGCCCGCAATGCCGTCGGACGGCAGGCCCAGGTTCATCTGGAACTTGCGCAGCGCCAGTTCGGTGAAGGCGCCGAAGATGCCGTCGGGTGCGCCGCAGCCGAAGCCGAGCGCTCCCAGCGCATGCTGCAAATCCAGCACGTCCTGCCCGTGGAAATACGGCATGCGCAGATACAGCGTGCGGTCGCCCAGGTGATAGCTCGCGTCCACGAGCGCCGACCACACCTTCTCGGTGACTTCCTCGCCCGGCTCGAAGCCGTTTTGCGTGCGGAAGGCACGCACGGCGGCCTGGGTGGCGGCGTCGAAGGCGCCGGTGACGTCGGATTCGTCGAGCAGCCCGACGGTGCAAAGGCGCTGCTGCACGTCCTCGACGGCGGCGCCGGTGTCGTTTGGTTTGATGGTTTCCATGATCAGCGCAACCTCGTAACGAACCAATCGGCCATGGACAGCAGCACGTCGCGTGCCGGCGACGGATCGAGCGCGGCGACGAGCTGCGCTTTCGCGTCGTCGGTCAGCTGCTGCGCATAGCCCCGTGCATATTCGATGCTGCCGACCGCTTCCATGATGTCGACCGCTTCGGACAGCTGCGCCGCATCCTTGGTGCGGGCGGACAGGATTTCCACGAGCCGTGAGCGCTGCGTCTCAGAGCCGTTCGCCAGCGCGTGCACCACCACGAGCGTGCGCTTGCCTTCGGTGATGTCGTTGCGGAAATCCTTTTTCGTGCTTTCCTCCATGCCGACGAGGTTCAGCAGATCGTCTTGAATCTGGAAGGCGAGCCCGGTCGCCAGCCCGTAGGTGCGCAGAGCCTCCACCTGCGCGTCGGTGCCGCCGCCGATGATGGCGCCGACGGCCATCGGCGTGGCGCCCGAATAGTGCGCCGTCTTGTGGGTAGCCATGGCCAGGTAGTCTTCCGGCGTCACGTCGTAGCGGCCGTCGCGGGCCCAGCCGATGTCGAGCGCCTGGCCTTCGATGGTGCGCCGCGTCATGGCGATGAGCTCGGAAATGACGCGCACCTTCGTGGCGTCGGACAGCGCCGGGTCGTCCACCACCGTGCCGTTGACCGTGGAAAGCGCCAGGTCGCCGACGTTGATGGCAAGGCCCACGCCCTCGGTCAGGTGCATGCACGGCTTGCCGCGGCGCAGCTCGCCTTCGTCGGCGATGTCGTCGTGGATGAGGGCGGCCGTGTGGAAATGCTCGATGGCCGCCGCCGCGCTGGTGGCCAGGGCCATGTCCCCGCCGACCGCCTTGCACGCCGCAAAGCAGATGAGCGGGCGGTGGCGCTTGCCGCCGTTTTCGCTGTAGTCCTTCAGCGGATCGTACAGGTAACGGTCCATGTCAGGGTGGGCGCCGCGCGGAATGTAGACGTTGACCAAATCGCCCACGCGCTTCGCATAGGCGGTAAGGAAATCGTCGAACGTGAATGCGGAAGGAATGTCCCCGATGATGTCGTTGATGGTTTCCATGAGCTCCTTCTCGACGCAAAACGGCAGTGTTTCAATGGTATCACATCCGCTTCCCCCGCGCGTTGCTTCCACGGGAGCGTTACGATTTTCAAGGCAAGATCGAGAAAAGCGCAGGACAAGGCCGCAAGGCCGCCGAGACGCCCCGAGGCGCTCAGCAGCAATCTTTAAGCCCAAGGACAGTTAGCAGTTGTTCTGAGACCGCCCTCATTGTCTCATTGTCAAGACTGCCGATTCGGTAGCCAAGGAGCGCTACATCTACCGTAACGATTTTTTCAGTCATGACATAACTGACTTTTTCCAAGCCGTTTTCCCGGCAAGGCTCAACTCTTACCCGAGTGGGAATATGGGAAGAATCGTATGTGGTCAACAGGCATAAAACGACCGAATCGAAACCATGGACATCGTTTCCTTGGATGACTATTACCGGCCTTGCTTTTGAGGCATAGCCTTTGTCTTGAAGCGTCCATATTTCACCGCGTTGCATGCAACGTCTCCAAAGATAGATCAGTGGCAAATTCGGTGGCATCTTCTTCGGTGCTGAAGGACTCGATCATGGGCTGCGCCGTGGTCACGCGGTAAGGAAATCCGCGATGCTCAACAAACGCATAGATGAACATGCGCAGCGCATCAGAGGGCGTCGTTCCTAAAGAAGCCGACGTTCCTTTGAAAGCTTCGTAAACAGCTTCGTCGACTCGGGTGGCCACTTGTTTCATCATAGCAAATCCTCACAACAGTTTTTAACAAATTATAACACTTTGCTATGAATTGTTAAAGATATGCTGAGGTAATTCCCAAGGGACGCAGACATGCCAGATCCACAACGCCCGTGCTGGTAGGAGCGGTGGGACTCGAACCCACAAGACCAAGGTCGGCGGATTTTAAGTCCGCTGCGTCTGCCAATTCCGCCACGCTCCCACAAAGGCCCCTGGCACCTGCTATGATAGCAGACTTCCCCGCCCAGGCCCAAACGGTCATTGTTGGGCGGCCTCCAAAACGATGCCGTGCAGAATGTCGGACTCGCTCACGGTGAACGAGTCGAACCCTGCCAGGTCGAGCACTTCTTGCAGAATGACCATGCCGGCGACGATGACCGGCGCACGGCCCGGATCAAGCCCGACGATCTTCGCGCGACGTTCTTGCGGCACGGCCGAAAAGCGCTCGTACACCTCGTCGAGCACCTGGCGCGTCACCACGTAGCGATGCACGCGCTTCGTGTCGTAGCGCTCCATGGCCTCGGCCACCGACACGACCGTCGTCGCCGTGCCGGCAACGGCCACCAAGCGCCGGACATCCATCGGCAGCCGGGCGATCTCGTCGAAGAACGGCTTCATCTCGCCGCGAATCCACGCCCGGGCGGCCGCCGTCTCTGCCGGGTCGGGCGGGTCGGCATGCAAAAACTTCTCCGTCACGCGCCGGCATCCGATGTTGAACGAATGCGCGAACGCAGGCTCCGAACCGCCGAAGCCGCCGACGATCTCGGTCGAGCCCCCGCCGATGTCGACGACCATGAGGCACTCGTCGCCAAAGTCGCTCGTCACGCCGCGAAAGGAAAGCGACGCCTCCTTCGCCCCTTCGATGACCGACAGCTCGATCCCCTCTTTTGCCAGCAAGCGCTCGAAATCGGCCGCGTTCGCCGCGTCGCGCGAGGCCGACGTCGCCATCGTCGTCACCTTGATGGGCCCACGGGCCGGGTCTTCGAAGCCTTCGCGCACGGACTGGAAGCCGCGCACCGCCGTCGCAACGCGCTCCATGGCCGCGTCGAGCAAAACGCCGCTCGCATCGACCCCCTCGCCGAGGTTCGTGATCTCGTATTCGCGGTCGAGCTCGCGGATGGACCCGTCGGCCGACACGTCGGCCACGAGCATGCGGCAGGTCACGGTGCCGATGTCGATGGCGGCATAGCGCCCGGCCCGATACGTCGGGCGGGAAGCCTCGTCGGAAAGCGCAGAAGCGCTTGCGGCAGAAGCAGGATTCACGGTCATGGCAAGTCCCTTTCTTTTCGGAGCACGTATGCCGGCCGGCCGCGCCCAAGCCGCAAACCGCTGACGCGCCGTTGCCTTGCGCGGGCGAGCGGCACCCGCCGGCAGCCAAGCGGCGTGCGAAGCCTTGAGGAAATGCTGACTAACTACATCAGCATTTACGCAGACAGGTTGAACCCCATCGGCGTTTCCCCAGGCAACGCGCCTATTCGACGCCGAACACGGCATCCAAGACGGGCGTGTACCAGGCGGTGTCGGGCGCTTCCACGCTGCCGGCGGGGATGTTCGCGCGGATGGATTCGCTGCGGTCGTAGGCGATGTCCAGCCCATGCACGTTGGCGGTCTGCTCGCCGGCATCCACCCAGCCTAGCTGGTCGTGCGCCCGCGCCTTGATGCCTTCGTCGGTCTGCAGCGCCGCCACATCGCGCCCCAAGGCCGAATTGCGGGCTTCAAGCGCGGCGTATTCGGCCCGCAGCTGGTCGTTCGTGCGCAGCGTCTTGTAGTACTGCTGGGCCGGCGAATAGAGAAACACGCAGGTCGCAACCACGATGAGCAGCACGCACGTCGTCTTTTTCAGCGTGTGCCACCGCCTAAACGCCCCGGCCGCCGTCGAGAACAAGCCGCTGATGCCGCCGACGACCGTCCCCAAAGGCGACGCCTGGAAGACCTTGCCCTGCTGCATGCGGGCCGCCTGGCGATGCTTCGACCCCATGGACCCCTTGTACACGGCAGCCCGCGGACCGGCGTCCGCCGCCGGCGCCGACGATCCGCCGAATTGGCGCTCGTACTTCTTTTCGGCCTTGGCCTTCGCCCGGGCGCGACGGCGCTTCTCGCGCTCGTCCATTTTGCGGTGCGATCCGCGGCCTCGAGAATCAGCGTGCTCGCGGCCCTGGCCGGCCCTGCGACTCCGCTCGGCGCCGCTGCGCCCCGTCGCCTGCTCGTCGAACTCGTCTTCCCAGCGGCCCGCCGCCGAAGCCGAGCCCCGCGTGCTCCGACGCTCGCCAAACCCGTCGGTCAGGCTGCTGCCCTTAGGCGGGCGGTACACCGACGACGTCCGCGCATAGGAATGCGACCCCATGGGCTGGTACGCCTCGGCGTGCACTCGCAACGCGTCGCCACGGTCTTGCAGGGGAAGGGCGCCATAGGCCCGGCGCCGGTAGTCGGCCTCGTCAGAAGCGACGCCGTACGAAGAGCGCGACCGCCGCCCGTCGGCGCGAACGTCGGAAGAGCGCGATGCGGAAGCGTAGTAGGGCCGTCCTTCGACAGAGCGGCGAGAGGCGTTTCCGCCAGAACGGAAGGCGCTCGTGAATTCCGGAACATCCTCGGAGTCGTAGGTGCCCGTCCGATACGACAGACGGTCCTGCGACAGGCGAGAGCGGGAAGACAGGGAATCCCGCGATCTGTTCGCGTTTCGCGCCAAAAGACAAACCTTTCATGTATGGGAGAACGATTCATGTGCGTGTCATACAGCGCCAGACAGAATACCACACTCGCCGCACCCCCGCACAGGCAAATGGGCGACAGCCGCAAATCGCTGCAAAGGCGGCGTCGAAACGGCGGCCGCCCGCGTGCGCACGGCCGCAAAAGCGCAGCCGATCCGTCTCTTCACATGCCCTTACAGATTCAGCGTGCGAATGTAGGCCTCCCACTTTTCAAACGACTCGTCGCTGATGGCATGCTCCATGATGCACGCCTCCTTCTCGGCCTGTTCCTCGTCGATGCCGACGGCCTTCGACAGGAACTCGGTGAGCATCTGATGGCGGTCGAGCACCGCGCTGCCGTACGAAAAGCCCGCCTCGGTCAGGGTGATGTCGCCGTAATACGGCTGGTCAACGAGGCCGTTTTCCTTCAAAAACGCGAGGGCCTTGCTCACAGAGGCCTTGGACACGCCCAGCTTCGTGGCGATGTCGACCGACCGCACCGACCGCACCGTCGTCCCCCCGAGCATGACGATGGCCTCAAGGTAGTCTTCATGGGATTTTGAGAGTTTGTCCACCGGATCCTCCTTTGTGCTGTTTCCATGGTAGCACACCCCGGCATGCTTCCGCCCAACGCCAACGCCGCACGTTCGCCGCAGCACGAGAAGGACAGAGGCAAGAGGAAACGTTCGTTGGCGCCAGCCCGCCCGCGCCGGCTCGTCTGAGCGGAGTCGGCAGAATCAGTCAGTGCTTCCCGAGGAATCGGAGGACCGCCGCGAATCGCAGTCGCGCAGCTTTTCAAGCAGCAGCGCGACGTTCAAGGGCTTCACGATGACGTCGTTCATGCCGCTTGCCAAAGCCCGTTCCACGTCTTCGCGAAACGCGTTTGCCGTCAAGGCGAGAATAGGTACCGCGTGCGCGTCGGAACGGTCCAGGCCGCGGATGCCGCGAGCCGCCCCATAGCCGTCCATCAGCGGCATCTGCACGTCCATCAGCACGATGTCGATCTCTCCAAGCTCCGAGTTCGCGAACGCCTCGACCGCTTCCAAACCGTTCTCAACGCTTATGACCGAAACGCCCTCGTCGGCCAGAATGTCCTCGACGATCATGCGGTTCACGTCGTTGTCCTCGGCCACGAGCACGGTCGACCCCGCAAGCGTGTAGGACGGCGCGACGACGCGGCACTCGTCAAGCTCCGACGCCTCTTCCTCCGACGCCAAGGGCAGCGACACCCGCACGGTGAATTCAGAGCCGACGCCCACTTCGCTCTTCACGTCGACGGTGCCCTCCATGGCCTCCACGATGGCCTTCGCCAGCGGCGCTCCCAGCCCCGTGCCGCTTTGGGACGCAACGCGACGCTCCTGCTCAAAGGGCTGCCACAGCCGATGCTTCACGAAGTCGGCCGACATGCCGCAGCCTGTGTCGCGCACGACGAACACGAGATGGGCCTCGTCGTCGAGCGTCTCTTCCGTCAACGTCAGCGACACCTCTCCCCCGTCGGGCGTGAACTTCACGGCGTTGCTCAGCAGGTTCACGAGCGCCTGCTTCAAGCGCACCGCGTCGCCGCGCACGAACGGGTCGCGCACGTCGACGGAACGCACCGTCACGCTCAGGCAGCCGGCGGCCTGCACGCTTGCGATGACCTCGAGCTCCTGGACCATGGCGCACAGGTCGAACGGCTCGATGCGCAGGTCAACCGACCCGCTTTCGATCTTGGACATGTCAAGCACGTCGGCAATGACGCTTTTGAGGAAGTTCGCAGAGACATTCGCCTGATCGAGGTAGAACTGCAGCTTTTCCGGATTGTCCACATTCTGCCTCATGAGGTACAGGATGCCGACGATGCCGTTGAGCGGCGTGCGGATCTCGTGGCTCATGGTGGACAGAAACGCCGTTTTGGCGCGTTCGGACTCGCGCGCGATGCGGGCCGAACGGACCGACCGATAGATGGTCACCGCAACGAGGATGACGATCACGCCGAGCGCAGCGAAGAACAGGCCGGAACGCGTCAGAAGAATGTCGACGACGTCAGAGGTCACGGTGCCGTGCACGCGCACGACCAGGTGCCAGTCGGTGTCCTCGATGGGCTTGATGGCGGCATAGAAGTTCTCGCCGTCGAGCGAATACGACGCGAAGGCGGAGCCGTCTTCGGCAAGCGCCCGTTCGCACTCGTCGTATGAGCCAAGCGCAAAACGTGCACAGGCCAGCCTTTCAAGAATGCTCGACCCGTCTCCGTCGTACAGGCCCTCTGCCGTGACAATGGCGCCGTCAGGCTGCACCACAAGCGCAACGCCGCGCTCGTCGAAGCTTTCAAGGCGCATGGTTTCGGCAATGTCGTCGACCGGAATGACGCCGACCACGCCGCCGACGGAATAGCCGCCCAAATAGAGCGGAGTCGACAGCTTCACGCCGTAGACGATGGAGGCGCCCTGATCGTCGGAGCCGCCGTCGGGAGGCGCGTCGCAGCGCATGACGAAGCGGCTGTCGGCTTCTTCGTACGAGGCGTGCCAAGGCATGTCCTCAATGGCGCCCACTTCGCCGTCGCTGGTGAACACCGTGCCGTTCGTGCCCACCAGCTCGATGTGCTCGAATGCGGTGGCCTGGTTTTCCACCTCGATGAGCGAGCGGAGCACCTCGCGGTCGTCAGCGCCGGTGACGCGCAGCCGTTCGGCGAACGATTCCAGCAGCTCCCACTTGCGGGCAAGCGCATTGTGGAAGGCCTGCGAGTCGTGGTCCGCCGTTTGGTTCATGAACGACGTGGTGGTCTGGTCAACGGTGCCGACGACGCTTGTGCGGTACAGCCCGTAGCCGCCCACGAGCACGATCAAGGCCGCCGCGATGACGCCGACATAGGGCAGCGCCACCTTGCGACGCCGTTTCACGCATGCGGCAAGTCTTCCAAAGGTTTTCACGCAAGCGCCTTTTGCGGGAACACCGAACCGATGGCCCCCATGCAACGCGGCCCCAAGGCGCTGTCGATCCAGATCAGATGCGACTCGAAGCGACACGACAGCTCGCCGCCGCCGGGCAGCGGCAGCGCCATGTCGCACGAAACGTCAGACCCGACCGCCCGAGCCTCGGCGAAAAGCCGGCTCAGCTGCTGCAGCGCCGGCAGGGTTTCGGCGCGGCGGGCGACGGTCTCGACGGTGTTGGCGATCGTGCGCGGCAGCCCGAGCGTTTCGCGCAAAGCGCCGTACAGCTCGACCGTGTCGGAATCGGCGTCGAAGTCGAACACGAGCCCTGGCGAGTTTGACGCCAGATACGCCAGCTTTTCGCGTTCGCTGTTGAGCAAAAGCGCCGTGCGGCCCGCAATGCCGGGCCCGAGGCCCTCCAGGCTTTCCTGGACGCGAATGCCGACGTTGCTGCGCTCGTACGATTCGTCGCTGCGCAAGCACAGCATCTCTTCGAGCCGCAACGACTCGTGTTCAAAGCAGGCGAGCAGCGCCGGATTGAACGCGCCGCATCCGCCGCTCAAAATAATGTTCACGGCCTCGTCGTGCGTGTAGGCAGGTTTGTACACGCGCTCGCTCACCAAGGCGTCATACACGTCGGCCAACGCCACGACCTGGGCTTCGATGGGAATGGCGTCGCCTGTCAACCCGTCGGGATACCCGTTGCCGTCCCAGCGCTCATGGTGCCAGCGGCAGATGCTGCGAGCGCATTTGACCAGGTCGATGTCGGCCCCATGCTGCAGCCCGCGCAACATTTCGTCGCCGATGACGGTATGGGTCTTCATGATCTCGTATTCTTCGGCCGTCAGCTTCCCCGGCTTGTTGAGAATGGCGCCCGGCAGCGTGATCTTGCCGATGTCGTGCAGGGCGGCCGCCGTGGAGATGAGGGCGATGCGCGTCGACGAAAGGCCGTACTGCGGAAAACGGCGCGACACGGCTTCCAGTAGGATTTCGGAGATGATGCGGATGCGCATGACGTGCAGGCCTGATTCGCCGTTGCGGAATTCCACGATGGACGACAGGATGTCCACCATCAGCGTGTCGCGCTTTTCCTGTTCCTGCATGGAATGGACGACGAGGTCTTTTAGACGTTCCTGCTTGGCGAACAGCCTGATGGTGTTCGCGACGCGGCGCAAGATGATCTCAGGGTCGAACGGGCGGCTGACATAGTCGTTCACGCCCAGCTCAAAGCCTTTCTTCACGTAGCCCGGCGACGTTTCGGACGAAATGACGATGACGGGGACGTCTTCTGCCCAACGGTTCTTGCGCAAATACGCCAACACTTCGAAGCCGTCCATGTCGGGCATGACGATGTCGAGCAGAATGAGCGACAGCGTGCCTTCGTGGCACCGAAGCACCTCGATGGCCTCAAGGCCGCTGCTCGCTTCCAAGACGTCGTAGTCCTGCTCGAGAATATCCGACAAAATGTCTCGGTTGACATCGGTGTCGTCAACGATGAGGATCTGCGGGCGCCTCTTTGAGACGATGGCGTCGTCATCCAGAGTAAACGCTTCAGAACTCTCAGTACTCACGACAAGGCCTCCTCAAGGTCAAGAAGGCGAAGATGTTCCTGCCTCACGCGGTCGTAGGCGCGAAGGGCTTCTTCTTCGTCAGGGTTTCCTCCTCGCAGGCATTCTACCAAATCGATGACCATTTCGGTAAAAATACCCAAACATAAATTCAGGCACATGCCTTTGACGGCATGCGCCTGTTTGAAGGCGACGGCCCAGTCTTTGCGGGCCACGGCGTCGTCAAGAAGTCCGAACGCCTTGTCGTGCAGCGCAGACCGAACGTATTTTCGCACCCGCTCCGGCGTTTTGTAGAACGCCAGAACGTCGTCGAGATCCGCTTGCACGGATTGATAGAAAGCTTGCATGTCCATAGGTTCAGTCCTCGACCAATCACGAAAACTGCTTGATTCGGTATTGATACGATGATTATAGCCAATCGAACCGCAAGAGCAACGCCGTTCGCCGATGAAAGTCGTGGCGAGCGGCGCTGTTCGCCATTTAGCGGCAATCGGCGCTTTGGGCCAGGTCGGCAGCGGCGCTGCAGGCGCAGCAGCCTCCCGATGCGGCGCAGCCGGCACATCCGGCGCAGCCGCCGCGCACGCCGCTCGTCGTGCGGCCGTCGCCTTTGCGGCCGTTGTCTTTGTGGCAGTCGCACAAGCCGTTTCTCGCCAGGCGGCGCACCGCCAAAAACACGAGCACGGCCAGCACGAGCACAACGACGACGGTGCCGGGGGTCACGTCAAAGGGGATCATGGGACTCCTTATACATAGGTAAGGCGGAAAGCATAGCACAGCGGCGGCGGATCGAAGGGCCGGGCCCGACGCGGCGCCGGGCCCGGATGAAACCCCGCTAGGCAGACGCGCGGTCAAGCTCCAGGTGCGACGGGGCGCTCTGGTCGGCGCGAGGCTTCGAGGCGGGGCGCAGCAGCAGAAACAGCATGCCGGCAAGCACGAGGAAGGCGACGACCGTCCACAGCCCGAAGGCCACTTCCCCGGCAAACAGCCCGCCGATCTGGTAGATCACGAGCGCGACGCACCACGCGAACGCGCACATGTACCCGATGGCCGCCCACGTCCACTTCGCGCTGGCCATCTGGCGGCGGATGGTGCCGATGGCCGCAAAGCACGGCGCGCACAGCAGGTTGAAGGCGCAAAACGCCATGATCGCCGCCGAAGAGCCGCCAAGCATTGCGGCGAACGCGGACCACAGCGTCGGATCCGTCTCGCCCGCTTCGCCAAGGCTCGTCAGAATGCCCACGGTCGCAACGACGTTCTCCTTCGCGACGAGGCCGGTGATGCTCGTGACGGCGCTTTCCCAGCTGCCGAAGCCCAGCGGCGCGAAGATCCACGCCAAGCCGCTGCCAAGGCCTGCCATCAGACTGTTGTCAATGTACCCGTCCGCTTCGGCGTCAAGCAGGCCGAACGATCCGTCGACCATGCCGAAGTTCATGAGGAACCAAATGGCCATCGACGACAGGAAGATGATGGTGCCGGCTTTCACGACGTAGCTCTTCACGCGCTCCCACATGGACAAAAGCACGTTTTTGACGGTGGGAAGGTGGTAGGCCGGCAGCTCCATGACAAACGGCGTCGCGTCGCCTGCAAATGCGCGGAACTTCTTGAGCATGATGCACGACACGATGATGGCGGCCAGGCCCAAGAAGTAGAAGACCGGCGCAACCCACCAGGTGGACTCGTAGTCGCCGCCGGCCAACGCACCGAAGACGAGCGCGATGATGGGCAGCTTCGCGCCGCAGGGGATCATCGTCGTGGTCATGATGGTCATGCGGCGGTCGCGCTCGTTCTCGATGGTCTTGGTGGCCATGACCGCCGGCACGCCGCAGCCGCTGGCTATGAGCATGGGAATGAAGCTTTTGCCCGACAGCCCGAAACGGCGAAAGACGCGGTCCATGATGAAGGCGACGCGGGCAAGATAGCCGCAGCCTTCCAAGAAGCCGAGCAGCAAGAAGAGGATGACGAGCTGCGGAATGAAGCCGATGACCGCGCCGACGCCGGCCACGACGCCGTCGACGCACAGGCTGACCACCCACGGGGCCGCTCCGATGGATTCCAAAGCGCCGGTGACGACAGGGGTCAGGCCGGGAACGAACAGGCCGTATTCGGCAGGATCGGGCTCGGGCAGGCCGGCCGCCTCGCCGGTTTCCTCCCAGTCGGCCACGGCTTGTTCGTAGGCGGCGCCTCCGGTGTAGAGCCAGCCGTCGCCGGAGATGCCGTCGTTGGCCCAGTCGGTCACGATCGATCCGCCGATGGACACCGAAAGCCAGTACACCGCGAACATGACGGCGATGAAGACAGGAATGCCCAGCACGCGGCTCGTGACCACGCGGTCGATCTTCTGCGTGAGCGTCATGCCGCGAGCCGACCTGACGGCGCACGCGTCAACGAGGTGCGCGATGGCGTCGTAGCGCTCGCCGACGACGATGGACTCGGCGTCGTCGCCGCAGGCCTCCTCCACGCGTTCGCGGACGGCTTTCACCTGGTCAAGCGTTTGCTTTTCAAGCTTCAACGCCGAGATCGCGCGGGCTTCTCCCTCGAAGAGCTTGACGGCGTGCCAGCGGCTGACGAGATCGGGCGCGTCGGCGGAAACGATGCGGGCGATCTCGCCGAGCGCGTCTTCCACGGCCGCGTCGAAGCGATACGTCGGTTTCGGGGCCTGCGGCGCGTCGGCCAGGCGCAAAGCCGCGTTCATGGCCTCGTCCACGCCGCTGCCCTTCAGGGCGCTCATCTCCACGACGGGGCAGCCCAAATCGCGCGACAGGCGGGTCGCGTCGATCTTGTCGCCGTTTTTGCTGACGACGTCCATCATGTTGAGCGCGACGACGACCGGAACGCCCAGCTCGAGGATTTGCGTCGTCAGATACAGGTTGCGCTCGAGGTTCGCAGCGTCGACGATGCTGATGACCACGTCGGGGCCGCCTTCGAGCAGATAGTCGCGCGTGACGACCTCTTCGGGCGAATAGGGCGACAGCGAATAGACGCCCGGCAGGTCGGTGACCGTCACGTCCGGCGCGGCCTTGTAGGCGCCTTCCTTCTTCTCGACCGTGACGCCGGGCCAGTTGCCGACGTACTGGTTTGCGCCGGTCAGCTGGTTGAACAGGGTGGTCTTGCCGCAATTCGGGTTGCCGGCAAGAGCGATGCGTGCCCCCATGGCACTTCCTTTCTCAGAGAACGGCTGCAACGGCGCAGCCTGGGTTTGCTTGCAGCGTCTTGGTCCCGCGCTCACGACACGAGCACCGACGCCGCTTCCTCTTTGCGTAGGCTCAGCTCGTAGCCGCGCACGGTGACCTCGAGGGGATCGCCCAGCGGCGCCACCTTGCGCACGAACACGTCGGTGCCTTTCGTGATGCCCATGTCCATGAGATGGCGCTTGAGGGCGCCTGCGCCGGCAAGGCGGCAAACGGTGGCGGACTGCCCTACGCCCACGTCGCGCAGGGTTTTTTCGGCGGGCTGGATCGTTGGCATCGGCTTGCTCCTTTCTCGGTTGGAAGACGGCGGCCTAACCGGCGGCCACGACGACCTTCATGGCGGCTTCGCGGGAAAGCGCCACGCGCGTGCCTTTCACCTCCACGATAAGGTCGCCGGCGACGTGCGACGCCACGCCGATCGGCGCTCCTGCCGCAAAGCCGAGGTTTTCCAGATGACGGCGCTGCTCGTCGCGCCCACGCACCTTCACGACGACGCCGTGCCGGCCGCTTTCCAAAAAGGCAAGCGGGACCTGCGGCATCGATGCGCCGGCCGATGAGTCTTTCGCAGCCATGGCTGTCCCCGTCGCTGTCGCTTCCATCCGTCTTCTCCTTCGACAAACGCCACATATCCGCTTTTGTGCGGAATAGTTAGCTTCTTCTAACAAAGAGTTATTCTAAGCTAACTTGCTGAAATGGCAACCAAGGGTAACTTTTTTCTTCACGAAACCTCCATTTTGCGCTGCAAACCCCTGCAAAAAGCGCTGATCAAGGCTGCCTTGCCCCGGCGCGACGAAGCTGAATCGGCCGGCGCTCTCGAATACGCCGCCGTGCGCCGCGCCCGCTGACGCCGACGTGTGGCGTTTGGGCGAGCGATCCTTGCGCCGACGCCGCCTCTGTGGGACAATGCGTAGACGTTGCCTTGGGCAACAGGACCGGTCGGTTGGCGCAGCGGGAGCGCAGGTGCCTTACAAGCACAAGGTCACAGGTTCAAATCCTGTACCGACCACCATGAAGAATCGCAGGCCGTCGCTGGTTTTCCCGTGACGGCCTGCTTGCTTTTCGGGAACGGTTCTCTGGTGTTCCTTCGTCATTTCATCAGCTGGCAACACGGCCGATGCGCTGACCTCGTATCATGGCGGAACACCGTTTTTGTTCCATTTCGCAAAGGAGTTTTCATGGCGCACATCAACGACAACTTCACGAAACTGCCCGGCAGCTACCTGTTCTCCGAAATCGGCCGCCGCACCGCCGCTTACCAAGAGGCGCACCCCGAGGCCAAGCTCATCAAGATGGGCATCGGCGACGTGACGCTGCCGCTGGCTCCCGCCGTTGTCGCCGCCATGCACGAAGGCGTGGACGACCTGGCCGCCGCCGAAACGTTCCACGGCTACGGGCCCGAGCAGGGCTATGACTTTCTGCGCAAAGCCATCGCCGAGGCCGACTTCCGCGCACGTGGGGTCGAAATCGACGACGACGAGATTTTCGTGTCCGACGGCGCCAAGAGCGACTGCGGCAACATCGGCGACATCCTGTCCCTTGACAGCCGCATCGCCGTATGCGACCCGGTGTACCCGGTGTACGTGGACACGAACGCCATGGCCGGACGCGCGGGCGACTACGACGAGGACGCGCAGGGCTGGACGAACATCGTCTACATGCCCACGACCGCCGAAAACGGCTTCTGCCCCGCGCTGCCCGAAGAAGACGTCGACGTGATCTATCTGTGCTCGCCGAACAACCCCACCGGCACGGCGCTGACGTTCGACCAGCTGAAAGCCTGGGTCGACTACGCCAACGACCACGACGCCATCATCATGTTCGACGCCGCCTACGAGCGCTTCATCACGCAAGACGACGTGCCGCACTCCATCTACGAGATCCCCGGCGCGAAGACGTGCGCCATCGAGTTCCGGTCGTTCAGCAAAACCGCCGGCTTCACGGGCGCACGCTGCGGCTGCACCGTGGTCCCCAAGGCGCTCGTGCGCGACGGCGTGAGCCTCAACGGCCTGTGGAACCGCCGGCAGACGACGAAGTTCAACGGCGCCAGCTACGTCATCCAGAAGGGCGCGGCGGCCGTGTACACGCCGGAAGGCGCCCGCCAGATCGACGAGGCCATCGCGCACTACCGCGAGAACGCCCGCGTGATCCGCGAGGGGCTGACCGAGGCGGGCTTCGAGGTGTTCGGCGGCGTGAACAGCCCCTACATTTGGTGCAAGACGCCCGACGGCATGGGCAGCTGGGACTTCTTCAACAAGCTGCTTGAAGAGGCGAACATCATCACGACGCCAGGCGCGGGCTTCGGTCCGGCCGGCGAAGGATACATCCGCTTCACCGCGTTCGGCGACGCCGAGGCCACCAAGGAGGCCATGGTGCGCGTGCAAGCGCTCAAGGCGTAGAACGCGAACGCCCGCGCTGCCGCATGGAAGGACTTTTCAGCATATTCGGCCAGATGGTCACGCTGTTCTCCATCATCGGGGTCGGCTATTGGGCGAAGACGCGCCGCTTCATGACGGCCGAGTTCGACCGGATGCTGTCCAAGCTCATCTTGATGGTCGCGCTGCCGGCGCTGCTCGTCGGGTCGGTGCTGACGGCCGAGCACCTGCCTTCGCTGCGCGACATCCTGGTGACGTTCGGGGTGTCATGTGCCAGCTACGTGGTCATCATAGTGCTTGCGTACCTGGTCACGGGCGCATTGCGCACGCCTGCGGGCCGCAGGGGCGTGTTCAAGTTCATGGTGTGCTTCGGCAACGTGGGCTTCATCGGCTTCCCGGTGCTGCTGGCCATCTTCGGCCCCGAGGCGCTCATTTACGCGACGGTGTTCAACCTGCCGTTCAACCTGCTCGTGTTCACGGTGGGCGCGTGGTTTTTGACCCAAGACGGCGACGAGGGGAAGAAAGTGGTCGTGACCTGGCGCACCTTTGTGTCGCCGACCATCGTGGCATGCATGGCGGCCATCGCGCTGACGCTTTTCGGCATACACCAGGTACCGGTGCTGGGAGACGCGTGCGCCACGCTGGGGTCGCTCACGACGCCGGCGTCGCTGCTGATCGTCGGCTCGTCGCTCGCGAACCTGCCGGCTCGCGAGCTGGTGGGCACGCCGCGGCTGTGGGTCGTGGCGCTGACGCGGCTCATCGCGGCGCCGCTGGTCATGTGGGCGATCTTCCATCCGCTCGTGGACAACCAGCTGCTGCTCGGCGTGATCGTGGTCATTTCCGGCATGCCGGTCGCCACGAACGGCACCATGCTGTGCTACCAGTACGGCGGCAACGCGAAAACGATGGCACAGGGGACGTTCGTGACGACGATCGGGTCGCTTGCGTCCATCCCGCTGCTCGTGTCCTTCCTGGGCGCCGTAATGTAAGAAGAGGCTTACTTCGCCCCTTTCGGCCCTTTTTGCCCCTTTCCCTGAGGATGCGGCGTGCCGTGGTGGCGCCCCTTGCGCCAGTTGTTCAGCACGGCGGCGATGCGGCGCTTGGCCGTCTGCTTCCCAAGCAGCGCCGCTTCCAACGTCGAAGCCGTGGCCGCCGCCCGGTCGACCACCGAGCCGCCTTCTCCCACCAGCGGCTTGGGCGGCAAGGGCGCCTCTTGCCCGCTTGCGGCCGGCGCTGCGGCCGCATCGGCCGCCTCGCCTTCCAACCGCCCGGTGATCTGGGACAGCTGCTCTTCCAGCACGCGTTCGACCTCGTCGGGGCTTTCCGCGTGCACCAAAGGCGACACCGCCCGGATGATCGCGTCGCTTGCCGCCGGCACGTCGCTTGCCTGCTCCATCGCAAACGCGATGGAGCCCTTCAGCCCGTCGGCCACGATCGCCGAATAGCTGATGGCCGGCGCCTTCTCAACCGGCCCCACGAGCGCCGCCGCACGCGCCGCCGCGTCCTCGATGCTGCGCGACACCCGCTCGATCTCGCTGCCGCCCGCCGTCACGACCACGTCCACGCTGCCGTGGTTGGCCGACGCCCGATGCACGAGCACCGACGACACGATGTTGGAGTTCGGCACGAGGATCTTGTTGCCGCCAGGGTTGACGATGGTCGTGTTCCACCAGTTCACGTCCTTGACGACGCCGGTGTTGTTCGACACGGTGATGTTGTCGCCGGGCTTGACGATGTGCAAAAGCGAGATCTGCAGGCCGGCGATGATGTTGGAAAGCGTGGTCTGAAAGCCGAGCGACACCGCAATGCCGCCGACGCCGAGGGCCGCGATCATGGCGCTGACGTTGACGTTGAAGCAGGTCGACAGCAGCACGCACAGCCCGACGATCCAGATGCCCGCCCGCGCGATGTTCACGAAAATGGACGACGAGGGCAGGTTGTTTTCCTTGTTGTAGTGCAGCATTTTGCGCAAAAAGCGCGTGACCAGGCGCGACACGATGGCCGTGACCACGACGATAACCACGATCGCAACGACGAACGCGAGCCGGTCGCTGCGCACGAGGGTGGTGAGGTTTGTCCAGAAATCGCTCATAGGCCTATGCTACCACGCCGGACCGCAGCGCGAAAAAGTTCGTCGGATCGTCAGAGAGCGGTTACGGCAGCGAAGGCGAACGGGGCGGAAGCACCAGCCGCGGCAGCGGTCGGCGGGCGCGGGACGCGACGGCACAAGCCGAGTCGCAGGCGGCGGGGACAGGGCACCGACGGGAGCGGCGGAGCGCGGCAGCCGCGGCAGCGGGCTACCTACCAGTTGGAGGGCTTTTCGGGAAAGTCCTCGTGGTGGGACCACGGCACCACCTGGCCGGACGTGCGCGTGGCGGCCAGGTCGATGACCCGCTGGTTCGACGAGCCGCGCCAAGACAGCCCGAGCGCTTTGAGGGATTCCACGAAAGGGCCGTCCACGAGCACGTCGGTGACCGCCAGCAGATCGCGCACCCCTGCCGGGTCAAGCTGCAGACGGCCCAAAGACGCAGCGACAGGAGCGGCAGCCGACGCAGCCTCGAGCAGCTTTTCGTACGTGTACCCCGTGTAGGTCCACACGTCCAAGCCCGCCTCGCGACAGCGTCGGCCGATCTCCGCACAAGCCGCCGCTTGTTCAAACGGCTCGCCACCGGAAAGCGTCACGCCCGTGACCAGCCGATTTGCCAGTATCGCTTCCATGACAGCGTCGATGGTCGTCGCATCCCCTGCCGCCGGATCGTGGCTTTCGGGGTTGTGGCAGCCAGGGCACGCATGCGAGCAGCCCTGCACGAACACGCCGAAGCGCAGCCCCGGACCGTCGACGATCGAGTCCGGAGCCAAACCGAAAATCCGCAGTGGAAGCGACATCGCCCCGCCTTTCGTCCGTGCGCCGACGCAGCGCCCCTTACGCCGTCACCACGGCAGCCGCCGCTTCGAGCAGCGCGTCGACCTCGCCCTTCGTGGGAGCTTCGGCATAAATGCGCACGAGCGGCTCGGTGCCGGACGGACGCATCATCAGCCAGGAATCGTCGCCGAAAACGACCTTCACGCCGTCGCGGCGGTCGACCTCGACCACGTCCTTGCCCGCGACCGATTCCGGCGCGTACTCTTTCAGAACCTGGTTCTTAAAGCGTTCCATCTGCTCCTCGGTGATCGACAGCCCACGGCGCTCGAATTCCATGACGCCCAGATCGCTTTGCATGTCGGCCACCAACTCGCCGAGGCTCTTGCCGCGCTCGGCCATCATTTCACACAGCAGCAGCGCCATGAGCAGGCCGTCGCGCTCCATCACGTGCCCCGGAATGCCGATGCCGCCGGACTCTTCGCCGCCAAGCAGCACGTCGCCCTTCTGCATTTCGCCGTAGATCCACTTGAAGCCGACCGGCGTGGCGGTGAATTCCAGGCCAAGCTTGTCGCACAAGCGCTTGAGCAGGGCCGATGCCGTCAGCGTGGACACCACGCGGCCGGTCATGCCCTTGTCTTGCGCCAAGTGCTCGGTCACGAGCGTGATGATGCGGTGCGGGTTCACGAAGTTGCCGTGCTCGTCCACCGCGCCGATGCGGTCGGCGTCGCCGTCGTTGATGAAGCCGGCGTCGAAGCCGATTTCGGGCACCTTCGCCAGGCAGCCGTCGATCCACGGCTGAATGGGCTCGGGGTGCAGCCCGTCGAAGGTGGGGTCTTCGTCGTTGTGGATCTCAACGACCTCAACGCCCAGATCGGTCAGCAGGCCGGCCAGATAGATGCGGCCGGCGCCGTAGAGCGGATCGATGACCACGCGCAGGCCGGCGCCTTTGATGGCTTCGGCGTCCACGCGGTTTTTGAGCGTCTGCAGATACGGCGTCATGAGGTCGACCACCTCGTAGGTTCCGCGCGCGTCGGTCGGCTGCGGGGTTTCGGCGAGCACCGCCTCCACGCGGTCGGTGAACGCCTTGCTCGACGCGCCGCCGTCGGCCATGCGCAGCTTCACGCCCAGGTATTCCGCCGGATTGTGGCTGCTCGTCAAAATGATGCCGCCGACCGCCTCGTCGTCTTGCGCGACCGACCAGCACAGCGTCGGCGTGGGGCAATAGGCCTCCGTCAGCTTCACGTCGAAGCCGTGCGACGCCGCGACCTCGGCCGCAAGCTCGGCATAGGCGTGCGCGTCTTGGCGGCAGTCGTGGCCCACATACAGCACGCCCGGCGCATCAAGGCTGCGACCTGCGGCACAGGCGTCTTCCTTGAACACGCGGGCCGCAGCGTCGGCCACGCGCACCAGGTTGTCGGCCGTGAAGCCCTCGCCGATGATGGCACGCCATCCATCAGTGCCGAAAACAACGTTGGAAACAGTATCGGACATGGCAGGTCCTTTCATCAGGGGCGCAAAAACGCCGCAGGTCACCTATACAAACCAGTATACCCGCTTCCCGGCTTTTCGCCTAGCTAAAGACGTCTTGTCCTGAGTCTGAACATTGCCAACGGGCAAAACCCGACGGTTCTGGCACTCGTGATCCTGCGCTTGCTGCAGCCGACCAGCGGCCTTGCCTGCCCCTACATCGCAAGGAGATCGCCGACATGCGGCTCATGCTGCTCGCACCTGCCGCAGCCGCCTTCGTCGTAGCCGCACACTGATAGTTGAAAGAGTGCTACAACAACGCGGCCAAGTAAACTGCGGCGGCGCGGTAGAAGGGAATGCGGGCTTCGGCGGCCACGGCCTCGGCAAAGCGGGGCAGCCACACCCGAGCATGCTGCCGCAGGAAATCTTCGTAGGCAGCTTGAGCCGAGCCTCCGGGAAGGTCGTCGGGCGACGATGCGCCGGCCACCGCCATGATGCCGGCTTGCACACCGGCCAGATACTCGAGCAGCGCGCACTCGCCGGCGACGCTGTCGAAAGGCGCGTTCGCCTCGCCCTCGGCCCGCACGAGACCGCACTTCTTCACAAAGCGCTCCACCTCCACCGAATGCGGGTTCACAAACAGCAGGACGTCGGTGCCGTCGCTCCGTGCGCGCCAAAGGCCCTCGTACAGAGCCACCTTAGGCGTGCGCCCGATCAGAAACAGCCGCGTGGCATCTGCGCGAAGCGCCGACAGCAACTCGTCGGCCGGCATGCCCATATGCTCACGTGCCTGTTCAATGCCTGCCACGTCAACTTCTGCACCGAGCATCCTCGCGATTTCGAGCGCTGCGTCAGCCCACTCCCCCAAAGCCACAGCTTCCGCAAGTTCCGGCGTCGGATAGGTGAACGACAAAGCCGCCAATTCCCACGCCGATGCCTGCGTGGCCCAGTTTCGATTCACGTCTTCCATGATTCCTCCTGACGAATCGGTTGCCACCGAATTGTGCGCACCTGCGCCAGGTGCGCTTCGCCGAGATGCGAACCAGGCACGCAGAAGCCTCGACCCAAAGACCCACCCAGAGAACCACGTCGCGCCGGGCACCTTACGAGCGGTCGCCGCGCTCCACGTGCCAGCGGGCCGGCTCCGAACCTTGAGTGTTGCCGGACGTCTGAACGCGCTTGCGTGACAAGCCCGACCCCGGGCGCAGCGCACCGGTCATGAACCTCACGTGCAACGCCAGATGCACCACAACCAGCGCAAGCAGCACCTTGGCGGCCGTGGCGTGCAGCGGATCCCAAAAAAAGTACCCTTCTGCGTACAGGCCGAACGCCGGCAACACAGCCCCCGACACCAGCAGGCCCGACACGGCGCACGTCGCCAACACTACAAGAGCGATGCCGTCCACGCAGAGGTTCGCCACGCGCAGGCCGTTGCGATCGGGCAAAAGTCGCAGGTGTGCGGCAAAGTGCACGATGAACGCCAGGGTCACCACAAGGCCGAGCCATTCGTGCCCAGCCACGGTTGTGAGGTTGGGAACCAGCGACGCCACGAAGGCAACAGCGAGCAGACCGTCGAGCACCAAGCTCTTCTTCGCGTTCACAGGCTGCCTCCTATCGCGTTTTCTTGATCAAGAGCACTGACACCACCACGAGAAGCACCGGCAGCATGATCCACAGGTTCAGGCTGGCATCGGAAGCCTGGCAGTAGCGACCGAGCAGCGAATCCCATGCGTGGCACTCCACCGACGAGCAGCTGGCCTCGGGGCACGTCAGTTCATGAACGCCATCAGGCGCAGGCACGTCATCGAGCCCGTGGCACGAGCCTGAAACGCACCCCACCACGGGACACGCCGATTCCTGGACGATGGCCTGGGGCAGCCCCACTTGGGAGTCGGCCGCAGAGCCAACGCCGAACACGCACGCACACGCAACGAGAAAAACGGCCAGCACGATGAGTAGTTTCTTCGGCATACCGATGCCTTTCTCGGCTCGCACGGGCGTCGAACACGCCAAGCCCGCGCTTCGCCATTCTTCGACACGCTCCCACCTGCGAAAGGCGCGTCCACATGGAAGAAACGAACGTGCGCATCCGTCGGCCGTGGGACGCAGGCTTTCCGCAGTCCATGGGAAGGCCGCGGAAGCTCAGCGAATCGAGCGTCCCGCCGCATCTCCACGCGCCACGAGAGAAGGAGGCGCACGGAGAGCCTGCGTCGTCGACCCGCAAACGGGAGGTCATCACTCTGCCGGCTTGAGCGGCAGCAGCTTCAGCCCAAGCAGGAAGATGAGGAACCCGAGTCCAATGACGCCCAGCGCGATGCCGAATTCGATCGACGTGGGGAAGTACACCATGCCGCTGTAGGCCGACGCCATAGTGCCGTTCCAGTTGGTGATGGTCAGGGAGGTCAAAGGACCAGCCAGGTCAAGGTTGGGAAGCTGGAAGCCGCCCACCAGAATCTGCACGCGTTTGAGGAAGATGGCAACAATGGCGCATGCGGAGGCGACGATCAAAAGCGGCGTAGTGCGAAGCCCCGGCACGAAGCAGACAACCGCGGTCACCACCGAAAGCACGATCTGCGCCCAGAAGAAGGTTGAAAGCGGGCCAGAAACGAGCATGTCCACCACGGCGGCACCTTCGCCCGCCGGGAAGCCTGAGGTCAGCAAGTCGCAACCGAAGAAGTAAAGGTCGACGCAAATGAACACGCCCAGCAGCTTCGCCATCTTCACCAGGTATTTCTCGTCGAGCTGCAAGTAGCCCGCAGCGCGCAAGGCCGCAGCCGCGATCATAACGAGCGCGGTGCCGCACACGAGCGCCGAGACCACGAACCAGGGACCCAGGAGGGCGGTATACCAGAACTCGTGGGCGATCTGCAGAGAGAAGACCCAGGCGGTCACGGAGTGCACCATGACAGCGCACACTAGGGCCATCACCGACACGACGCGCAGCGCCTTTGTCGACACGGCGCCGGAGTCGGCGCGGATCTGCGCCCACAGGTACACCACCGACAGGATGAGGTACACAAACAGCACGATGATGTCCCACATCAGAGGCGAGGAAAAGTTCGAAGAGGAAAACAATTCCCACACACGCAGCGGCTGGCCGAGGTCGATGACCACGAAGGCGATGGCCGCCACCGTACAGGCTATGGACGTCATGACGGCCACCTTGGAGATGCCTCCGAACCCGGAGACCCCGAAGGCTTTGGGCACCGAGGAAATGATCAGGCCGCCGGCCGAGAGGCCCACGAAGAACATGAAGCCGGTGATGTACAGGCCCCACGAGTCGAGGTTGCGCATGCCGGTCTGCACGAGGCCGCCAGACAGCTGCATGACCCATAGGGCGATGCCGACGACGGTGACGGCAGCAGCGATGACAATACCGATCGTCAGGCCTTTCCCACCCGCGCGGGCGTATGATGCGCTCCTGGAGGGAGCCGAAGCGGCGGTAGCAGCCGCAACGTTCTCAGTCATTGTTCGTTCCCTTTCCCGCTAGACAAGGTAGTAGACAGAGGGCTTCGTGCCCTTCTCGGGCAGAAGCGTTATCGATTCGCGGCTATGCACCAGTTTGAACACGTCGGACTCAGGATCGTCCAAGTCGCCCCAGAAACGGGCGCGGGCCATGCACAGCTCCATGCATGCGGGCTCTTCGCCACGGGCCTGACGCTGGTAGCAGAAGGTGCACTTCTCCACCACGTGCTTCTGGTGCTCCGGCGCGTCGGCGTCGCCCAAATTGTGATCAAGGTAGTTCTGAGGCTCTTCCCAGTTGAACGAGCGCACGCCGGTGTAAGGGCATGCCGCCATGCACATGCGGCAGCCGATGCACTTGTCGTAGTCCTGGCGCACAATGCCGGTGGCTGGGTCTTTGTAGGTGGCGCCCACAGGGCACACCTTCACGCAGGCCGGGTTCTCGCAATGCTGGCAGCTGACCGGGAAAAACTTGATGGAGGCGTTGGGGTATTCGCCGCCCAGGGTATCGATGGCCTCTCCCCCATCGGTGAGCACGCGGTTCCACCACGTTTCCTTCGGGACGTTGTTGGCCACCTTGCAAGCAACCGAGCAGGTGTGGCACCCGACGCATCGATGCAGGTCGATCACCATTCCCATTCTCATGGCTACTTCCCTCCTTCGTATTTCTCGACCTGGCACAGACAGTCGAAGTAGCATTCGTTGTCGTCGACAGGATTGGACGCACGCGGGGTGAGATCCTGGTAGTGTCCCTCGATGAACTGGTCGGCCTCCCATCCGTGGGGCAGGTTTGCAATGCCCTTCCTCAGGCCTCCGTCGATCTGAGCTTTAACGATCACGTAACCGCGGTCGTTGAACACCTTCACAAGGTCGCCCTGGGCAATGCCGCGCTCCTTCGCATCCTCGGTGTTCAAGTTGACGAACGGCTCGGGACGCAATTCGGTGAGCCATGCGATGTGGTTGTACGTGGTATGCGTGGAGAGGCGCGCATGGATGTTCATGAGGATGATCGGATACTTGTCAGCAAGGGAATTCTTCGGATAGCCAGGCACATCTTCAGGCCAGGCCTCGTTGGGCGGCTCGAAGTGCGGCAGGCGCTCCTGCACCACGTCGATCTCCTTGCCGGTCAGACGCGCGGCCGGATGCTCCCAGTACATCATCAGACGGCCGTCGGGGACGATGACCGACGGATCGTAGTAGTCGTCGGGAATCGTGCGGATGTTCTTCTCCTTCTTGAGACGCTCCCACGTGATGGGGTTGCCGTTCGCGTCAGGCTGCACACCCTTGTTCACGCTCTCCTCGAGCACTTCGAGGTCTTCCTTCTTGAACTTGTCGCCGAAGCCCATGCCCTCGGCCAGCAACCGGGTGATCTGGTAGTCGCTCTTGTGCTCGAACATGGGCTCGACAGCCTTCTCGCCGATAAACGTATAGGGGTTACAGTTGAATCCGGCGATGTCGTCGCACTCAAACCAGTGCGTGCAGGGCAGCACGATGTCGGCGTAGCGCGTAGAGTCGGTCTCGTTCATGTCAACGACGACCAGAAGGTCCATGGCATCGACGGCCTCGAGCAGCCGCTTGCGGTCGGGCGAGTTGCCTAGCGGGTTGGCCGAGTGGATGATGGCGCTCTTCACCGTTGCGGGCTTGCCCAGGTAAGTGCCCGTCTGCTGGATCTCGGGCAAGTCGAGCACCGAGTATTCGGGGCCGGTGATGGCATTCTCAGGCACGCCGTAGGAGGTGTCAGGCGACCAGATGCCAGTCATGGTCTGACCGGTGTTGGCCCAACCGGCGCCAGGACGGAACAGATTGCCGGTAAGCATGGTCAGCTCGTAGGTGCCGAAGAAGTAGTCCCAACTGGTGGAGTAGTGCCCTGGGCCGTTGGCCAAAGCCGACATGGTGGGGCCGTTCACGTAGCAGTCGGCCAACATCACGATCTCCTCGGGCGTGATGTCGCACACCTCGGCCGTGCGTTCGAGCGACCAGTCCGCCACGCGCTCCTTGAGCATGTCGAAAGCGGTGGTGCACTTCTTGCCGTTCACGGTGTAGGAGCCCGTCAGAGCCGGCGCGGCGGCCTCATCGGCCGGTACCGCTTCTTTCTTCTCGGTGTCCCACACGTAGGGAGAGTCGGTGGTGATGGGCTGCCATGAATAGGGCATGGCCCCAAGCACCTCGAACTCCTTGCCGAAGTCACTGCCGCGCAGGATGAGGCCGTCATCCTGCTTCACCAGGCACGGGCCGTTGGTACGCGCGAGCACGAACTCGGTGTCGACAAGGTCGTTCTGAATGATGTAGTTGCACATGCCCATCAAAAGCGCACTGTCGGTGCACGGACGGATGCGCACGTGGTTGTCAACCTTCGCGGCGGTGATGGAGACGTTGGGGTCTATCAACGTGATCTTGGCACCGTTGGCCTGGGCATCGAGCATGTAGCGCCACTCGTGCGGCCACGTGACGGCCGAGTTGGCACCCCAGAGCACGATGTTGCGCGCATGGGCGGCCAGGTTCGGACCCGAAGCGCCCACGCCGAGGCTGGCGGCCAGCGCAGCGCCCGAGTAGATCTGCCCCATGTCGGCACCGTTGGAGATGGTGCTCATGCCCAGCAGGGTGGCCAAGCGAGCGTAGCCGAGGCCGAAGATGCCTTGAAGCGTGGCGGAGTTGCCGTAGATGGTCCAGCCGGCGATGGCGCTGGGGCCGTCGGCCTCAATGATCCCCTTCCAGGTGTCGGTGATCTGTTTGATCGCCTCTTCCCAGCTGATGCGCTCCCACTCGCCGCCTCCGCGGGGCGTGCCCTCGACGCGGCGCATGGGGTAATCGATGCGCTGCGGCGAGTACAAGCGATAGACGTTGCTCATACCGCGCAGGCAGATGCGGCTGCGACCCTTGGTCTTAGGGTCGGCATCGGAAAACGGCAGCGAATTCACGCGCACCACCTTGCCCTCGCGCACGTGCACGTTGAGATTGCAACCGGAGCTGCCGCAGTTGCCGCGGCAAAACGAGGCGAACGTCTGCTCTCCGTTTTGCTCGGCCGCCTCGTCGGCGGCCGCCAGAGCGACGCTGCCCACCGCAAGGCCGGAGCATGCTGCCACGGTGCCCACTGCGGCGGTGGTCTTCAGGAAGCTCCGGCGGGTTATAGCGCCCTGAGAGCTTTTCATACCTGACATATCCTCTCCTCAGAATTACGGGGAATACTCAAGGCCGGCAATCAAGGCTGCGCAACCTCCATCGTCGAATCCTTCACGAAGATAGCCCCCTCGGCTTGCCCATCGTAGAATCGGCCGGATTCTGCAGTATTGGCATATTATCATAGTTTTATATGATTATGAAGAGAAAATGGAGTTTTTTCTTATGGCTCGCGAATTGTGAGTACGAAAGGGAGCCCCGTGCGCCGCAGGGAACGGCGGAGGATGCGAGCGCTTCTGCCCGCTGAGCATGGGGCTGTCTTGAAGGTATGAGGCTGCTAACGCTTTAGACGTCTAGGCCGGCACGTTGTCCGAGAGCCCCGAGGCTCTGGGACGCGGCAACCTAATCCTCGCCCAAGATCTTGCCTAAATCGAAGCCGTCGGCCAAGCTGCTGGGAGCCAGCAGCACGCCTTTGCCATCCTTGGCTCCCTCGTAAGCCAGGTTCATGGCGCGCAGTTTGAGTGCACTGGGATTGCGATCGTACACCTCTGCCGCCTCCACGAACATCTCGGAAATGTCCTTCTCCACCTCAGCCAGAATGATGCGCGCATTGCGCTCGCGGGAGGCCTGGGCTTCTTTCGAGAGCGCATCCTGCAACTCGCGCGGTACCTTGACGTCGCGAATCTCGACGCTGATAACCGTGATACCCCATTCCTCGCACTTCTTGCTCAGCACCGCCTGCAGCTCGCGGTCTATCTGCTTGCGACGCAGCGAGAGGTCGGCAAGATCCACCTGACCGATGGCGTCTCGCATGGCCGTTTGAGCCGACCAGAGCACCGCCTTGGGATAGTTCTCCACCTCGAGGCACGCCTTCTCGGCGTCCCACACCACCCAGAACAGAATGGCATCCACGTCCACGGGCACCAGATCAGCCGTGAGCGCGGTCTCGGCAGAAAAGGCCGAGGTCATGGTACGGTGGTCCACTCGGATGGCCGCGTATTCCACAAAGGGGATGAGCGCGTACACGCCCGGGCCCACCACGCGATTGAAGCGTCCCAGTCGAAGCACCGTCACGCGCTCCCACTGTGGCGCAATGTGGATGCAATCGGCCAGCACGAAGCCCGCAGCCACGGCCGCCACCACCGTTATCGGCGACAGGAAGGCCCACGTGGCCAGCATCGTCACACCGAAACCGATGACGAACATAGCAAGCGCGAACGCATACACGCCGGTGCGCGTTGCCTCGTTGGGTTCGAGTTCGGTGACCGCCACTGGACGCCAGGCATCGGCATGGGCGTTGTCCTGAACCGAAGCGGCGCCTTCGCCTTCCGCTTCTCCTCGTAAGCTGAACCTCATGAGCTCGCCTTTCGTCTCCGCTCTCCCGCCACGACGTGAGCCGCCGACCGGGCCATCCTGCTTGTTTCAGCGCTCTTCCCTACTCGCCTCCTGCGGCCTTGAGACGTTTCTCAACCAGCGGGATTATGTCTCCCCGAGGAACTCCCAGCTCCCGACACTGTTGGATGAACGAATCGGCCAGCGAGTCGACGGCGTCGAGCGCCGATCCTTCCATTGCCAGATAGGCGTCGTGCACGAAAGTGCCGCGCCCGCGCTTCGACACGATGTAACCGTCGCGCTCGATGTCCTGATACACCTTGCTGACCGTGTTGTAGTTGATTCCCAGGTCGACCGCCATCTCACGAACAGTGGGCAGCTTGTCGCCCACCCGGAACACGCCCGAGGTGATGAGATAGATGAGACGATTGCGCAACTGCAGCCAAATGGGAATGCCGTTGCTCTCGTCTATGGTTATCTGCACGAAGCGATCGGAGGCGGTCATAGCACCGCCCCTGGAAGCATGGGCGTGAACAGGGCGGCCTCTATCACGCAGTAGCGCAACGCCAGGCCCCCGACGA
The DNA here is from genome assembly GCF_011039175.1 of Slackia sp. ZJ119. Lineage (GTDB taxonomy): Bacteria > Actinomycetota > Coriobacteriia > Coriobacteriales > Eggerthellaceae > Xiamenia. The sequence continues at coordinate 217,572 of NZ_JAAKEN010000001.1, read as the reverse complement.
GCGATCCGGCCGACGACACCAGCGCGGCCGAAGATTTCACCCGTCGGCGCGATGCGGCATGGGCGAACGCCGGCACCACCAAGCCCGCGCCCACCACCCCGCACCAGAACACGGGAGCGAGATACCCCGCCACCACCATCAGGCACGACTCCAGCGAGATCTCGGTGTAGCCGCTCTGCGACACAACGAACACCGACAGCGCCACCGCCTCGACGGCGCACACCACACCTGCCGCATGCCAAAGACCGCGGGAAAGGGCGAGCGGGCAGGCCGTGAACACCGAACCCAGGGCAATGATGACCGCGCTGCCCGTAGAGACGGACGACGCTGCGAACAGCACGACGAGCCACGGAGTGTGCCAGAAGTCGATGGAAGTCATGTCCGAGAGCAGCAGGCCCGTGTAGGTCATGACACCGATAGCGGCCAACGACCCCGCCACGTAGAGCGTCCACAGCAGCATGCGGGAAACGCTCCTGCTCAGCACTGCCAGCAGCACCGCGACCGTCGACACTGCCGCAAGAATGGCCACCAGCCACGCGCCCATGGAGAGCACCGACTGCAGCGGGGAGAGCACGATGGTCCAAACGCGGTCGGGGCGCCCCAGATCGAACACGAGCATGAGCACCGAAGCAGCCATGAGCACAGGCGTGGCATAGAATCCGTAGCGGGAGACGGCCACCGCCCGTAGGCTGTCAGGCGTGGGATGCAAAGCGTCGTACATGCAGCAGCACGCCGAAACGAGGAACGCGCCACTGCCCGCCCCCGCCAGAAACAGATACCAGATGATGTACCAGCTGAACAGCACGGCATTCCTCGCCGAAGCGCATGGCCGAGCGCCGCGCTTCCTCTTCTATGGCCGAATCGAAACATCGGGATTATACCATGATTGTCATAGGGAATTCAGTCAATTGCGACGGCTTGCCAGTCGGCTCGATGAACCGCACCTCATACGCATGGCTTCCCGTCTCGCCCAAACGCCCAGCTTCGAGCGCCCTCCACGACGCTCTTCCAACATGGCAGTCCATCACGGCGCTTTGTCTTGATTCGAAGCGCTGCAACAACGTCCGACAACACATCGTGTTGGTTAAGGAAGCGAGAAAACGATCGCCCCGAGTCAGGCGCCGCGCCGTTCTGCACAAACGCCGTCCCCGCACGCCTGAGACGCGCGAAATTCCTGCGCCTGCGCAGACGTCAGCAAACCGGCTTCGACCAAGCGCTCGAGCGTCGATTCCATACCTCGCTCTTCGCCTATCGCAATGCCTTCTCCGCGTTCGAGGGCCAGGTACTGATCAAGCGTAAGCACTTCGGACCTCCATTCTTCGTCTTCCAGCCGCCGCTCAAGTATATCATCCATCTGCGCAACGAACGGGTCGCCGCTCGACGTGTCGCATGCAGCTCCTTGCCGGATTCTGCGCCGCTTTTCACGCATGTGCAGGCGGTTTCCCGCCAAAGCCTTCCCGGCCTTTCGCCTAGGGAAACACTGATGAAGGCCGTCTTGCCCCGCAGGCGCCGCTTTTCGCCCATGCTCGCCCTACGCGGAATCGAGCAGCCTCCCTTTCTGTTCCGTGCTTTCCTTTCGCATTCCCGGCGGCTGCAGGCGGGGCGTGGATGGTTCTGGTATGCTTGCACCTGTTTGACGAGCGCGACGAAGGAGCTGCCATGGCCAACAAAAGCCTTGCGAAAAACGCTGACGACCTGAGCATTCTCGTGACGGGAGGAGCCGGGTTCATCGGCAGCCACACCGTGGTCGAGCTGCTGGGGCGCGGCTATTCGGTCGTCATCGTCGACGACCTGAGCAATTCGAGTGAGAAGGCGGTCGACCGCGTGCGCACGATCGCAGGCCTGGGCGCAGACGACCCGCGCCTGGTGTTCTACCAGGCCGACATCAACGACCGCGCGGCGCTCAGCGCCGTCTTCGACGCGCACGACATAGACGCCGTCATTCACTTCGCCGGCTTCAAAGCCGTCGGCGAAAGCGTGCAAAAGCCGCTTGAATACTACGCGAACAACATCGGCGGCACGCTTGTGCTGGCCGACGTCGCACGCAGCCACGGCGTGAAGAACCTCGTGTTCTCGTCGAGCGCCACCGTCTACGGCGAGCCCGAGTTCATCCCCATCACCGAAGACTGCCCGAAGCACGACGCCACGAACCCCTACGGCTGGACGAAGTCGATGCTCGAGCAGATTCTGACCGACCTGTACGTGGGCGACAACGAGTGGAACATCGTGCTGCTGCGCTATTTCAACCCGATCGGCGCACACGAAAGCGGCCTTATCGGCGAAGACCCGAAGGGCATCCCGAACAACCTGCTGCCCTACGTCGCACAAGTTGCCGTCGGGAAACTTCCTGCGGTCGGCGTGTTCGGCGACGATTACGACACGCCGGACGGCACGGGCGTGCGCGACTACATCCACGTCGTCGATCTGGCCCGCGGGCATGTGGCGGCGCTCGACTGGATGGGCGGGCGCGTCGGCGACGGCGAGGCTCGCGGCCTGGGCTCCATCGCAGGCGAGCCAGACGCGGACGGCACGCGGCGCGGCGTGGGCATCTTCAACCTGGGCACGGGCACGGGATCGAGCGTGTTCGACGTCATCCATGCGTTCGAAGCCGCCTGCGGTCACGAAATCCCCTACGAAGTGAAGCCGCGCCGCGCGGGCGACATCGCGACGAACTATGCGGCCTGCGACAAGGCCCGCGAAGAGCTGGGCTGGGTCGCAGAATACGACCTGGCGCGGATGTGCGCCGACGGCTGGCGCTGGCAGTCGAACAACCCGAACGGCTACAAAGCGTAAGCGCACCGAGAAAAGCGCTGGTCAAAGCCGCCTCGCCCCAGTGCGCGCGCCCAACAGTTGAAGGTCGAGCGCACACACTGGCGTGTGCAAACGGCGCCCGGCGGTCCCAAGGCCGAGCGTGCACGTCGATGAGAGGTCGCCTCCGCCAGCTCGCGGATCGCCGCTGGCGGAGGGCCGCCCCTTTGGCCCACGGGCCGCCGGCGGCGCAGGGTTTTCCTGTTTCCACCTCTATCTTGTGTGAAGAAATTATGTAGCGGAGATTTTGCGACTGCTTTTCGGGCGTTCAAGCATCAATTTACTATTATTTACAGTTGAGAATAATTAAAAATGTGGCAAATATGCGGTAGTTTTCCGCGAAAAGGGCGCGAACTGCGTCGAAAAAGGGGCTCGGACGGCGCGTTTTGGCCCCCGAAAGCCGGTTCTTTCGCCAAAAAGATGCGAAGCAGTGCCAATTCGGGGTGAATAATCTCCAATACACATATTCTTCATATTAATAAGCGCCCTTCGCAAGGACCGCCCCTCTTTCCGCCGTCGTGCGTCAGCTGCAGCCAGCGTTTCCCTAGAAAACAACCGTGAAAGACGGAAAAGCCCTGGCAAGGCAGCGCCGGGGCTTTTTGAGCGGCCGCGGGACGGAGCAGCGCTTCGCCCCGCGGCCGGTTTGATGCGGCATGCGTTCGGCGTTCTAGCCGATCGGGCGGATGGTCACGTTTCCGCTGGCCATTTCGGTGTAGAGACGGGCTTTGCCGTCGCCGACGACCGGTCCCGTTGCCGGGAAGTCGCACGTGAAGGTGCCGGACACCTTTTCCGTCTCCATCGTGAAGCCGGCATCCGAGGGAAGCCCCAGCTCGACCGTGCCGCTGGCAAGGGACAGCTCGGTCGAAGACGGCGTCGTCCGGCTGTTGACGTCCACGTTTCCGCTGGCGATGTCGACGAGCAGCTGCTTTTCGACCCGGCCGTCCATCGACGTCGCGCCGCTGGCAAGCGAGACCGTCAGATCCTGCGTATCGACGCCGTCAAGCGTGCACCGGCCGCTCGCCACATCGGTTTCGATCGAGCGAAATCCCAAGCCGGACACGCTCGCCTCGCCTGAGGCGCTCTTCAGAGACAGGCTTCGCATGGTGGCCGCAACGCTTTCGGGAACGCCGATCTCAAGCGTGCGTTTCGTCATGTTCGCCCAGGTCGAACATCCTATCAGGCCGAACACCGGATTGGCGTTCACCCGCAGCGTGCCGCCGACGAGCTCGACGTTCAAAGGCTCGGCGCCTCGCCGATCGGTCGTTTCGACGATCTGGATCTTGCCGTCGCAGTCGGCATCGGGCACGGCATGGATGTCAAGCCTGCCCGCCGGCCAGTCTATTACCATGCTAGTCACTTCGGACGGGTCCATCGTGACGTGCGAAAGCGCACCGTCGCCATTCGCCTTCATGGGGTAGGCGGCGGCGAGCGTCGGGGCGTCCGAGCCTGCATCGACGCCCGACCGGGCGCTTTTCGCCTCGGCAGCCTTGTCGGCCTTGTCGGCCTTGCTGGCAGCATCGGCATCGGAAGCCGTGTCGCCGGCCGCCGTGTCGAGCTCTGGCGCCTTTGGCGCTTCAGGGGCCGCAGGCGGCTCGGCGAGCTCTGCCGCATCGCCGATGCGGTACAGCGTCGGGACGAACGACAGGCACGACCAGGCGCTGACCAGCACGACGAGCGATACGCCCAAGACGATTCCCAGCTTCACGTACGTTTTACGCGTCAGGCGCGGTCCGTTTGCGGTTTTCATGGCTACCACTCCTCGTGACGGTGGTTGTCGCGGTAAACAGGATCGGCCTCGATGGTCTTGACGGCCCAGTAATACAGCGGAATGGTCAGGAACAAAAGCCAGCCCGGATGCCACAGACCGAACAGAAAGCCCAGGCAGAGGTAGACAATGACGACGAGCACCGGATAGGGAAACGTCGAGAGCGGGCCTTTGCGGCGCGGTTCGACAACAGGGGAGCCATGCGCGGGAGCGGCAGCAGGCCCGCGGTGGGCAGGCACGCCGTCCGCCGGAGCGGCATACGGGAAGGGAGTGGACGTTGGCGGCGGGTAGGACGCAGCGGCGGCCGGTTCGCCCATCGTCGCAGCGACGGCCGGGGCGGCAAATTCGCTCGCCATAGCGGCCGGCTCCTGCGCGGGCGCCTCATTCGCGGCGCCCTCGCCCGCCGCAGCCGCCAAAACGGCCTTGTCGGCCGGGACGGTCGCAGGCGCCGGGACGTCTTGAGAAGCGGCAGAAGCGGCGGCCAGCGCGTCCGTGCCCGCGGCGGCCTCATCGGCCGGCTCGGCAGCGCTTCCAGCATCCGCCACAGGGCCTGGCTCGGCAGACGCGCCGCGCACCAATTCGTCGATCGTCACATCGAACAGGTCGGACAGCGCGATGAGGTTTCCCGTGTCGGGTGACGATTCGCCCCGCTCCCATTTCGAGACGGCCTGCCGCGACACCCCCAACGAATTCGCCAGCTCTTCTTGGCTCATTCCTTGGTCGCGCCGCATTCGAGCGAGGCGGTCGGCCAAAGCTTCGTTCATCGATACGCTCCTTCGTTTCACCGTTGTCATAGACATGGATACGCCTTTCAATGCCGTTTGCGCCCGGCCGCCTCGCACGCAAGAACACAACCGTCGCAATCAGCGGTGCCCAGCTTAGGGCTGCTCGCCGCGCAAGGCCACCACCACAAGATTGCAATTGCTGAAAATAGTATGGCAACCACCGGTTGCGATGCCTCTGACCGGGCATTTTTCATGACATGCGAAGATCCCGCGAAAAGCTTGGACGTCGTCGGGCGCACGCGAAAGCGTCTGCCGCCAACGCGAAACGGCGTCTTCCCCCAACCAGCAGCAGGCCCCCAGAAGCGAGCGGTCGGACGCACGCGCGGCAGCGCAGCATCGGCAGCCAGGCGACGACAAAAAAGCGGGCCTTCCCGTCCGTTGAAGCAGTTCGTTCCAACGACCGGAAGGCCCGCAGAAGAGATGCGCTGAAGCCGGCTTGCTGCGCAGGATCAGAGCAACCGACTAGGTTTTACGCAGCCTCGGGGAGCACCTCGCCGGTAGCACCGGTATCAGTGCCTGCTCCGGCATCAGGAGCGGGAACCGCAGCGCCTGCGTCGCCGCCAGCGCCTGCGTCGACGTACCCGCCGTCCGCGCTGCCGGTTCCATCCGCATAGGGCACCGGCGCTTCCGGCACATAGGCCGGCTCGACATAGCCCGTGTCATAGCCGCCGCCCGCATAAGGGTCGACGTACGGTTCCGTATAGCCCCCGTCCGTCGCATAGCCGCTCGCGTCGTACGTTTCGCTGTAGGCCGTCTCGTCGTATTCCTCAAACGCTTGCGGGTCGATCTCCTCTTCCGAATCGGCCGCCGTCTTGGTGGACACGATCTCCGACGGATCGCCGCCCGCATCGACGACCTCCATCATTTCCTTCGTCTTCTCCTCGTCGTTGATGACGTAGGAAACGTCGCCGATCATCTGGGTGTAGGACGGCACCATGGCCGAATACATCGTCAGGTCGCCTTCGGAGAAGTACTGCGCAAGCGTGATGATGTCTTGGACCTTCAGGTCGGTCGACACGCAGGCGGCGGCCTTGTCGATGACGCCGGGCAGCTCGGTCACGGGCATGGCAAGCACTTTTTCCACGATGGCCTCAATGAGCTTGCGCTGATTGTTCGTGCGCGTGAAGTCGCCGTCGACGAAGGCGCGGCTGCGGGCGAAGCACAGGGCCTGGTCGCCGTTGAGGTGATGTTCGCCAACCTCCAAGATGATGCGGTCCCAATCGGGGTTGGCGGACGTGCCGTCGGCGTCCGGGTCGTCGATGCGCTCTTCGACGTACACGTCCACGCCGCCGACCGCGTCCACCAAGTCGACGAGCTGGCTGAAGTCGACCTCGGCGTAGTGGGAGATGTCGACGCCCAGAAGCTGGCTGGCCTCTCTGATGACCCCTGCCGTTCCGTCGTAGCTGTACGCCGCGTTGAACTTGTTCGTGCCGTAGCCGTCGATTTCGATCTTCGTGTCGCGCGGGATGGACACGAGCGTCAACTGGCTGTTCGGCGCGTCGACCCGCACGACGATGTTCGTGTCGGAGCGCTGGCCCATGGACGCGTCTTCCTCGCGCTCGTCGGACCCGATGAGGATCATGTAGAACGGCTCGTCGAAGCCGGACGGCGCCGGCTTGAGCGTGTCGATGATCTTCTGGATCTCGTCCGCCGACTTCGTGCCGGTGTTCAGCTTGTCGTTGATGCTGTTCAGGTACGCATTCGTGAGCGCGAACGCCGCGGTGGCGCCCACGCCGAGCACGACCACGGCAATAAGCAGCCCGATGAGCACCTTGCGCCCCTTCGACGCCTTGCGATGCGAATAGGAGGGGTTGTTGCGAGAATATTGAGAAACGGCCGACTGCCGCTCGAAAGCCTTGTTGGCGGCAGCGCTCTTCTGGGTGCCCGGCTGGTAGACGGGGTTGTAAGCGCCGACGGGGGCCTTTTCGCTGTTCGCGCTGGCCGCTGTTTGGCGCACATGGTGGGCTTCTTGTTCGAAACCATTGTCCACCGCCTGGGCAGCTTGGGCCACGCGAGAGGCCCGCGCTGATTGCGACTGGTGCGACGAACGCGCCACGCGACCAGAGCGAGAGTTCTTTGGCGTCATAAAGTCTCCTAAAGGCCAGCCGCGCTCCCCACTTTGCTGCACCGGCCCATGATCGGGGAAAAGCATGGCGAGCGTCCGTCCTCCAAAAGACGGGTTTTCGCCACATTGTCAAAAATCGCATATATAACGACATTAAATTGTACCATCAAAGAAACCCCACCATAAAACAGCCACGCCACCCGCACGGACTGTTCATGGGGCGAGCCGCTTGGAGAGCTGACAGTAAACGAGAACATCCGCCCCGCAGCAGGCGCCCGCAGCCCCAAGCAACCCCGCAGCAGACGACTTCAAACGACGGCTTCCGTCCCTCTGTCAGCTTTTGAGCGCCAGCTGCTCGGTCACGACGCTCACGACGTTGTCGATGCGCATGGGCTTGCACAGGTGCGCGTCCATGCCGCTTTCGAGCGAGGCGGCCACGTCGTCGGTGAACGCGTTGGCCGACATGGCGACGATGACGACGCTTTCCGCATCGCCCCGGCCCGACGCGCGGATGGCCCGCGTGGCTTCATAGCCGTCCATGACCGGCATGTGCACGTCCATGAGAATGACGTCGTAGGCGCCTTCCGGCGCGGAGCAGAACTTGTCGAACGCCTCCTGGCCATGACGCGCACAGTCGCACGTGAAGCCCTTCAGGGACAGCAGCTCACAGGCAATGTCGGCGCTCAGCTCGCTGTCTTCCACGACCAGCACATGGATGCCCTTGCCAGGGCCGCCGGCCGCTCCGTCTGCCGGCGGCTTTGCAGCGGTGCCCCCTTCCAACGCGGCGGCCGCAAGCGCGGATGCCGCACGCTTCGGCAGGGCCGGGCTCGGCGCTGCGGCCTTTGCTGCGGGAGCTTCCTCCGAAGGCTGCAACGCGACCGGCTGCAGCGCGGCCGAACCCTCCGCCGGATTGGCAGGCAGCTCGGAAGAAGGCGCCACGCGGATGTTCACGAGCACGCGGAACGTCGAGCCCACGTTCTCTTTCGAGTCGACCGTGATCAGGCCTCCCATCAGCATGATCACCGACTTCACGATGGACATGCCCAGCCCCGTCCCCTGCGAGCGGGACCGCCCTTCCATGGAAAACGGCTCGAACAGGTTTTCCTGGAATCCTTCGGACATGCCGATGCCGTTGTCCGCCACCACGAACTCGACCGGACGGTACCCGGCGACCTTTTCGGGCAGCACGCGCACCGACAGCGACACCCAACCTCCCTCGTCGGTGTACTTCACCGCATTGGTGAGCAGATTCATCAACATTTGTTCCACGCGCACCGCGTCTCCCACAAACGCCGCGATGCCGTCGTAGTCGCACGTCGCCTGGAACGCCAGGCGTTTCTGCTCGCATTGGACGCGCGTGACGTTGGCCACGCCGTCCACGAGGTCGCGCAGCGAAAACGGACTGCTGGCCAGCACCATCTTCCCGCTTTCGATCTTCGAGAAATCGAGCACCTCGTTGATGAGGTTGAGCAGCTGGTTCGACGCGATGCCGATCTTTTGCAGGCACACGCGCATCTTCGCCTCGTCGCTTGCGGGGTTTTGCGCGATCTGCACCATGCCGATGATGACGTTCATGGGCGTGCGGATGTCGTGGCTCATGCGCGAGAGGAAGTCGGACTTCGCGTTGCTGGCGGCGTCGGCGGCGTCCATGGCCTCGCGCATGCACTCGCGGACGGTGCGCTCGGTCGTGACGTCTTGGATCACAAGCATGAGCTGGTCTTTCCCGTCGAAGCTCAACGGCTCGACGGTGTAGACGACCCACCGGGTCAGACCGGTTTCGGGGCTGCGCAGCGAGAACTCGCCCTTGTTGAGCTGGCTGATGGAGCCCTCGCGCATGTGCTGTAGCACATGGCGGCCCTCGGAGGAAAGGTCGACGGCGCGGGCGAGCCGCGGGTCGTCCATGAACGCTTGCAGCGAGTGGCCAAGGATGGCAGAGGCCTTCGCCACGATGGGCGTGGTCGTGCCGTCGGCCGGGCAGTACAGGTTGACCGCCATGTCGATGGATTCGGACAGCGCCGCGTACAGGCTTTCCTCCATGGCTATGTGGCTGGCGCGCAGGCGCCGCTGGAAGAGCATGTACGTGAGCACGCCGGCCGCCACCAGGCTGAACACCACGATGAGCAGGACCAGGCCGTACATGACGTTTATGACGGGCTCTTCGGTGCGCACGCTGGCGATGGGGATGACGCTGCACGCCGTCCAGGTTGACCCCGGCACAGGAGCCACCGACACGTAGCAGGGAACGCCGTCCATGACCGTGCTCACGGCGCCGACCTTCCGATCGGCCGCCCAGGCGCGAATCTCGTCGTAGCAGCTGGAAACAGGCTCCTCGCCAATGCGAAGCGATGCGAACAGGCCGCCGGCCGCATCGGACTGCTCCACGTCGACGATCTGCGCCCGCTGGAAAAAGTCGAAGACCGAATCCCCCGGAGCGACCGGCGTCTTCAGCGCTTGGTTCGGAAGCCCGATCACTTCGCCGGTGCGGCCCTCGAACAGGATGAAGTAGCCGCCATGCCCAAAGATCGCCAGCTCTTCGGGCATGGTGAACAGGCTCATGGGCACCTCGACGTACAGCGCACCGACCTGCACACCCTTCACGAACAGGGGTTTTTGCCCCATGCGCACCCATTGGCCGTTGGGGTTGGCATAGCTGTCCGAAAACGAGTACGTCGCACGGGTCAGCGCCGTTTCGATGACAGGCAGGTTCTCGATCGAAAACGGATTGCCGGCCGCATCGCAGCCCGAACCGTCCATGTCGAGAAAGTACGCGTTCGAAAAGCCGTACGCCTCGCAAAACGCGCTCAGCAGCGGCTGGATGGACTCCGCGTCGTCGCTTTCGACCGAAAAGGCATCGATCCCTGCCTGCACAAGCGTCAGCTGGCCGCTCACGGCGAAGGCCGCTTGCTCGGTGTAGGTGATGACCTGCTGCTCGGCGCTTTCGGTGAGCCGGTCGTCCACCAAGCACGCGACGCCGTACACGGCAGCGAGCACGACAAAGATCGCAAGCACGAGCACTGCTATGAGCCGGACGTTCTGCTGTTTCTCGCCTTTGGTTTTCGCCGCATTCACCCACGTGCCTTTCCCGAGCGGAGGGCATGTCACCGGCTATTATTTCGTCTCTCCAAAAAAATAAAAACCGTTTATAAGCTGTAATTTGGCTTCATAGTATACTCTGTGCTTTGCCGAACAAGTAACTTCGAGACGGCAATGAAACCAAACGTTGCATCTCCCGTCGATCGTCTTTGAGGAGCGCGAACCATGGACGCAGCCCAGCTATACCATTTCCTTTTTGAAACCTATGAGGGCATCGGCGTGCTTATCGGCGCCGGCCTGGTCCTTTCGCTCATCGCAAGCGTGATCATGGAACGCCGCACCCGCAAGACGTTCGTCGACCGCGAGCCGAGCAAAGACGACTGGTCGCTGTTCGACGACGATGATGAAGAGGAAGAAGAGAAGCCGGCCTCGAAAGCCCCGAAGAAGGCTTCATCGGCAAAGGAAAAGAAGTAGCGCCGTCCCGAAGCGTCTGGCTCGGCCTCAAACGCGAACGTCCATCCTGACTCCAAGGAGACCTCTTTATGACATCGAACGAAACCGCCGAAAACGAACGCGGGCTTGCGAACGTGAAGCTCTACGACCGGGCGGGCGCCTACATTCCGCGCGTGGCCGCCGTGCACGACCTGTGCGGCTACGGCAAATGCTCCCTCGGCGTGGCCATTCCGGTGCTCTCTGCGGCCGGATGCGACGTTTGCCCTGTTCCGACGGGCCTTTTCTCGTCGCATACCGCGTTTCCGGGCTGGTACATGCACGACACCACCGCCATGTTGCGCGACTACCTGGACGCCTGGCGGGGCATCGGCGTGGACATCGACGCCGTGTATTCGGGCTTTCTGGGCGCCCCTGAGCAGGTCGACGTCATTTTGAACCTGTACGAGACGTATCCCGACGCGCTGCGCGTGGTGGACCCCGTCATGGCCGACCACGGCAAGATCTACCCCACCTACACGCCTGAGCTGTGCGACGCGATGGCGCACCTGGCCTGCAGCGCCGACGTCTTGACGCCGAACCTGACCGAGGCCGCCATCATTTTGGGCGAGCCTATCGGGGAGTCGTGGGCCGGCGCGAACATCGACGACGCCGAGGCGCATCGGATGGTGAACGCGCTGATCGAGCGGGGCGCCAAGCACGTCGTGCTGAAGGGCGTGCAGCGCGGCGACGGCGTGATCAGGAATTTCGTGGGCGGACGCGGGCTGCCCATCGTGGAAGTGCACAACGACTACGTGGACTACATGCTGCACGGCACGGGCGACGTGTACGCGTCGTGCCTGCTGGCGGCCGTCATGGCCGGGCAAGGCGTCGTGGACGCGGCCCAGTTTGCCGGCGAATTCGTGCTGGCGTCCATGGAAGTGTCGGCCCAGCAGCCCGACTTCCGCGACCGCGGCGTGAACTTCGAGTCGCTGCTGGGCCGCGTGGCAGGGCTTTTGCAGTAGCGAAACGGCGGGCGCGGCGGCGCACGGACGCGCCTGCCCGCTTGCTGGCGGGCGGAGCCGCAGGCGGCGCAGAGCGGCGGGCGTCGTCGCGAATGCTTAATGTTGAGTTATTTAGTCAGCGTTTCTCTCGCACTCGGCGTTCGAAGCCTCCGGGTCCACCAGCGTGGCGAAGGCGACCGCGAGCACGCCGGACGCCACGATGCTCGCCGCTTGGGCGGCAAGGGCTCCCGATGCGGCGTTGACGCCGGCCGCCGCCGCGCACGCCGCCGTTGCGCCCAGCAGCACAAGCGTGGCCGCAACGGCGCCGAAGATGGCAAAACCCCTGGTCGGTCGGTTGCGCACCACGGCGAACAGGCCGGCGGCGACCACCCAACCCGCACCGAGGATCCAGGGCGCCGGCGTGGTGACGAGCGCCGTCGCACCCGCCTGCGCCGACGCCGGCACGCCGTGCAACGCCAGCTCGACAACCGGCCACGCAAACACCTCCACGCCCGTCGCGCTGACGCCGCCGGCCGCACCCGCAGCGCATGACCCCAACGCCACGCTTGTCACCAGGGAAAACGCCGCCGTAGCCGCCGCGCGGGCCGGACGCTCGATCATGCCGGCCGCAAGCGGCGCCACCGGGGCGAGCCAGCACGCGCCGGCAAGCGGCTCGGCCAAGCCGCCGTTGGCGCTCGGGTCGTCTTCCCGACCGACGAACCACCACCACGCCGCGGCGGCCGCCAGCAGCACGCAGCCGACTGCCGGCGCTCCCGCCACGATGAACGCGACGCTCAGCGCCGCATATCCCGCCGCCGCTCCCCCGCGCGGCGTGAGAGCTCCCACGGCCAGCCCGATCAGCAGAGACGCGGCCTGCACCGCCACGCCGTCGAACGCCATCCCCAGCACGCCGGCAAACGTCGTGCCCGACACGAGGCCGAGCAGCCCCGTTCCCAGCGCTCCGACGACGCGGGCCGCCGCCCGCCGATGCCGCGGCGTCACGCGCTGCCGCAGCGGCAGGCGCGGCTCGGCCGGCGAAAGCGGCTCCGTCGCATCGATGAGCTCTTCCTCTTCCGCCATCAGGGCTTTTATTTGGCGCGTGCCCGCCTTCGCATTTCCCAGCAGCGGCAGGAAGTCCTCCGCGAACGCGCTGACGGACTCGTAGCGGCCCTCGGGCGGGATGCTGAGCGCCCGGAACAGCGCGTCGTCGGCCTCGGGCGGCAGGTCCTCCCAGCACAGCGACGGCAGCAGCAGCTCCGCCTGCTCGATGCGCGTCTCGGCCGTTTGGAGGTCGTCGGCTTCAAACGGGTTTTCTCCCGCGATCATCTCGTAGGCCAGCGCGGCGAGCGACCACTGGTCGCTGCGGGCGTCGACGTAGTGCTGGCGCATCTGCTCAAGCGGCATGTAGCCGATGGTGCCGCCGCCCGGGTCGGCCAGACCGCTTGCGTCGGCAAGGGTCGCCAGACCGAAATCGCTGACTTTGACCTGGCCTTTCTTGTTGATGAGCACGTTGTCGGGCTTGATGTCCAAATGCAGCACGCCGCGTGCGTGGGCCGCTTCGAGCGCACGGGCAACGCCTTGGAACACCGCCGCGATCATCGGCAGCGTCAGATCGTCGTCAAAGCGCTCCAGAAACTGGGCAAGCGTGAGGCCTTCGACATACTCCATAATAAGGTAGGCGCGGTGGTCGCGCACTTCGAAGTCGTACACCGTGACGATCGACGGATCGTCGAGCATGGCCGCCGTGCGGGCCTCGTCAAGGCCGGGCAGACGCGTCATGAGCGGCGCCTGCAGCAGCGGGTCGACGTCGGCGGCGGACGAAAGAGAGTCGTCGGCAGGCACAGAAGCAAGGCGCTCCGTGGCGCCGGCGGCGGGAACCAACTCGCCGACGGACGCAGGGTAGAGGCACATCGTGGAAGCGGGGTCGTCGGTATACATCACGGCGGCCAGGGACGTCTCCACGGGGGGTATTTCCTCGGTCGGCTGCACGACGGGGATCTCTTCGGTCGGCTGCACGACGGCGGGCAGGTCCTCCCAGGGAGGCACGTCTTCGAGCGCGGGAGCTGCCAAGACGGCGGTTCCAGCGGCGCGGACCGTGGTTTTGCGACCGGCCGCTTCCCCGCCCCTGCGCACGTGGTTTCCCCGCACCGGCAGCCCGTCGTCCTCATCGCGCGAAACCGCATTGGCGCCGGGAAGGGCGGCGCGAGCCTCCTGCGCATCGGTCAGTTCGATAATCTTGATGGCCACCTGGCGCTGGATGCGCACGTCAAATGCTACTACAACAGTAGCAAATCCGCCGGCGCCCGCTTCGAAAAGGGGCTGGTAGCGGCCAAGAATCAGCTCGTCGGAAGCCACGTCGCGTCCTTAGAACGGCGCCGTGAACGGCTCAGACGCCGTCACGTCCTGCTGCCCGCGCATCAGCTCGGTCAGCTTCGCCAAAAACGGGCCCTGCGTGCCGTCGATCATGCGCAGCCGCACCGTGACCACGTCGGTGAACTGGGTGTCGAGGACCTTGCCGCCGCAGTCGGTCGCCAGCCGCACGAACGACTCGTATGCTGGATACGCCATCCGCACGGTGAAGTCCACGCACACCGACACCTCCACGACCGTCGCCGCGTCCACGGCGGCCTGCGTCGCCTGCGTGTAGGCGCGCACCAGCCCGCCCGTTCCCAGCAGCGTTCCCCCGAAATAGCGCGTGACCACGGCGATCACGTCGGTCAGCCCCGCGTGCTGCAGCACTTCGAGCGTGGGCAGCCCAGCGGTCTTCTGCGGCTCGCCGTCGTCGGAATAACGCACGCGCCCCGTCCCGGCGTCGCGCAGCACATAAGCATACACGTTGTGCCGCGCCATGCGGTTGGCGGCCCGCACGGCTTCCAAGTGTGCGAGCGCCTCTTCTTCCGTTTCCACATGGGCCAAACTCGCGATGAAGCGGCTCTTCTTCTCTTCTATCTCGGCGACCGCCGTGCCGTCGATGGTGGTGTACGAATCCAAAAGGACCTCCCCGGGCTCTGCGTGGCACCCATGGTATCACAGCGCCGCCGACAAAAGCGCCCCGCCGGGGTTTCCACCCGACGGGGCGATGACAGAGGAGAGATGACAGAGGGACGGGGTATTCGTCAGCTCGGCGAGCCGAGCTGACGAATACCCCGTCCCTCTGTCATCTCTGTCCGGCGGCGGAGCTTTGGTCCCAGCCAAAGGCTTCTCGAGACCTTGGCTCGAGAAGCCGACGCGTCAAAGCGGAGCCGTCGCGGCGGAAGCGCCGTCCCACGAGCCAGCGCAGCCGTTATTCAGCCGCCGCTTCGGCGTCCACTTCCGCGATGGCGCTGGCCGGCACCGCGTGTTTCACGCGATCGTGCTCTTCGGCCCGCTTGGCGTCGTTGAAGCGGTCGAGCGTGCCTACCAGATACCCCGTGATGCGGCGGATGCGCTCGAAGGCCTGGCCGTGCTCTTCTTCGCGACGGCCGCACTTCGGGCACACGTCGTTGATGATGCCGTTGTAGCCGCACACCGGGTCGCGGTCGACCGGATGGTTCACCGAACCGTAACCCATGCCGCAGTCCTTCATGTGGCGGATGACGGCCTCGAACGCGTCGAGGTTCTCGGTCGGATCGCCGTCCAGCTCGATGTAGCTGATGTGGCCGCCGTTCGTGAGCGCGTGGTACGGCGCCTCGATCTCCACCTTGTCAAACGCGTTGATGGGGTAATACACCGGCACGTGGAAGCCGTTGGTGTAGTAGTCGCGGTCGGTCACGCCGGGGATGGACCCGTAACGCGCACGGTCCATGCGCACGAAGCGGCCCGACAGCCCTTCCGCCGGCGTGGCGATGAGCGTGTAGTTCATGCCGCGCTCGCGCGAGATGCGGTCGGTGTAGGCTCGCATGTGGCTGACGATTTCCAGACCCAGGTTCTGCGACGCCTTCGACTCGCCGTGATGCTTGCCGGTCAGCGCCACCAGGCATTCCGCCAGCCCGATGAAGCCCGTGGTCAGCGTGCCGTGCTTCAAGACTTCGCGCTGTTCGTCGGCAGGCTCCAGCTTCTCCGAGTCGATCCACACGCCCTGGCCCATGAGGAAGGGGGCGTTGTAGACGCGCTTGCGGGCCTGAATCTCGAAGCGCTCGTCGAGCTGGCCGGTCACCAGCGCCAGCTTCGCGTCCAGCAGGTCGAAGAACAAATCGATGTCGCCCTTCGCGCGGATGGCCAGGCGCGGCAGGTTGATGGACGTGAACGACAGGTTGCCGCGGCCGGGCGTGACCTCGCGGCCGGGATCGAACACGTTGCCCATGACGCGCGTGCGGCAGCCCATGTAGGCGATTTCCGTTTCCGGCGTGCCTTTGTAGTACTGGATGTTGAACGGCGCGTCCAGGAAGCTGAAGTTCGGGAACAGGCGCTTGGCCGAGCAGCGCATGGCCAGCTTGAACAGGTCGTAGTTGGGGTCTTCGGGGTTGTAGTTCACGCCTTCCTTCACGCGGAAGATCTGCACGGGGAAGATGGGCGTCTCGCCCGAGCCCAGGCCCTCTTCGGTGGCCAGCAACATGTTCTTGATGACCATGCGGCCTTCCGGCGAGGTGTCCATGCCGTAGTTGATGGACGAGAACGGCGTTTGTGCGCCGGCGCGGGAATGCATGGTGTTGAGGTTGTGGACGAGCGCCTCCATGGCCTGGAACGTCGTGCGGTCGGTGTCAGCCTGGGCGTTCTTCAGCGCGTAGGCGATCGTGCGGCCGACGGTGTCGTCGGACGCGCCAGCGGCGGACAGCGCCGCACGCAGGTCGGCCTCGTAGCCTTCGCCAAGCTCGAGCGACGCCCAGCCGCGCGTCTTTTCGATGTCGGCCAGCGTCGCTTCGGTGAACGCGCGGGGGTCTTCCACGTCGGAGAGCAGGTCGAGCGCTTCGGCGATGTGCTTCTTGAACAGGCGCCGGTAGGTCTTCTTCACGCCTTCGGCCAAGCCGTAGTCGAAGTCGCAGATGGACTGCCCGCCGTGCTGGTCGTTTTGGTTCGACTGGATGGCGATGCAGGCCAGCGCCGCATACGAGGCGATGTCGTTCGGCTCGCGCAGCACGCCGTGGCCCGTGGAAAACCCGCCCTTGAACAGCTTGCGCAGCTCGATCTGGCAGCAGGTGGTGGTCAGCGTGTAGAAGTCCATGTCGTGGATGTGGATGTCGCCTTCGCGATGCGCACGGGCGAACTTCGGGTTGATGACGCACATCTCGTAGAACTGCTTGGCCGATTCGCTGCCGTACTTCAGCATGGTGCCCATGGCGGTGTCGGCATCGATGTTGGCGTTTTCGCGCTTCATGTCCGAGTCGGCGGCCTTGGAAAACGTGATGTCTTTGAGCGTCTGGATCAGGCGGCTGTTCACGTCGCGCACGCGGCTGCGCTCGGCCCGGTACAGAATGTAGGACTTCGCGGTCTGCACGTGGCCTTGCTCGATGAGCGTTTCCTCCACAAGGTCCTGCACGCCTTCGACGGTGGGAATGCCCTCGATGGCGCCCGCCTCCAGCTTCTCGACCACCTTCGCGGCAATATCGTCGGCGGCCGCGCGATCTTGCATGGTTCCGCACGCGACGAAAGCCTTTTCCACCGCCTCGGCAATCTTTTCGACGCGGAACTCCGCCGTGCGCCCGTCGCGTTTGATAATGGTCGTTACCATAGGTTCGTCCGTTCTCATATCGTTGTCGTACTTGATTGCACCCGACGCGCGGAAAGACCCGTGCGCCTCAAAGATTGCTAATCAACAGATACTTTCCATAGTATCGAAATGACTCACAAGCCACTACATATAGTGACTGAATCGTTGAGAGCGTCGCTATAGTACTCGCGGATTTTTTTTCATTCAACCCCTTGATTTTGCGCCCGAAAAGGATATCCCTGAACGAAAAAATGCGGCCTTGGGCCTATCCTGCGGATATGTGTTTTTGGCACGTTTGCGATCGGCGCCGCTCGCGCGAGGGCGAAACAAGGATGCAACAAGAGTCGCAACCGAAGCGAAGCGAAATCGTCTGCGAACGGTTGCCGAAAGGAGGAAAGCGGGCAGGGCCCGCGCCAGGGCTGCCGCAGCCGCGGCCCTGGCGCGGCCGCAGGCCTGCCGGGGCCGGTCGCAGGCCCGCCGCAGCCGCAGCCCTGCCGGGTCAGCTCACCGTTCCGTAAACCTGGCCCCACGCATGGCCGACGATGGCGGAGTTTATCTGCAGGCACAGGCGCTGGCGCGTGTAGTCGCCCGGCGGCAGCAGTTCCACGATCTCGCGCAGGTCGTCGGGCAGATCGGCCGCTTCCGCCGCCAGCACCACGTCCAGCCGGCGCACCTTCGGCCCCATGCCGACGGCGGCCAGCGCCGCAGCCGCCGGATCCGACTCGTCCACAACCGACGCGAACACCGAATCCACGACGTCTTGCAGCGCCCCGTAGTGCGGGCTGCGCTCCCGGTTCGACCCCGCCGCACCGCGCACCATGAGCCTACCCTTCCTCGATGTCGGGGCGCACGACGTCGCGGCCGCTCACGGCCACCGCGAGCGCACCGGCGTGCGACGGCCGGGCGGCGCCTTCACAGCGAAGGAACTGCACGCCCGCCGCCCGCAGCCGCACCGCCACGTCCACAAGCGCGTCAGGGTTGGCGTAAGGGTTTTCCGGATCGTCGCGCAGACCGGCGATGCCCGGCCTGCCCGTCGCCTCGCCCGCCTCAAGCGATGCCAGCACCGGCAGGGGCGTGGCCGCTACCGCCCGCTTCGCCAGCGCCACCGCCACATCGGGGCCCGCCTTCGTCGCAAATCCTGCGACCGCGGCCCCGTATTCGCCCATCATGGCGACGGCGTCTTCCAACAGGGCGCCCCCTTTGAGCGCCACGCCCTCTGCATCGACCGCAATCGACGCGAACACCGGCGCGTCGGACGCTTGCCGAACTCCCATGAGCGCACACTTCAGATCGACCGCCGACACAAACCCGTTGAGAAACAGCGCGTCGAACGTCAGTCCCGCGCACGCCCGCGCCGCCCGCGCATACTGGTCGCGGTTTTCGTTCAGCGACGCCTTGCTGGCCGGATCGAGCGGCAGCCCGCACGGCCCGATCTCCAGCAGCAGATGCTGCGGGCGCAGGCCGTTGGCGATCTTGGCCACCGACGCCGCCACATCGGCGGCACGGTCTTCGAAGCCCTGATGGGCAAGGCGGGCGGGCGTCAGGCCCGCAAGCGGCGCCACCAGCACGGCAGCCCCGGCCAGCGCGTTCAGGCGCAGCTGGTCGCGCAGCGACTCAGGTTCGAGCGTGCTGGCATATTCAAGGTCTCGCTCCAGGTCGAACCCCTGGTCTCGCAGCAGCCCGTCGATCGGCGAGGAAAGCACGAGCATGTCTTTGTGGAAGCGCAAGGAAATATCGGGCATGAGGTCATCCTTTCGTCGAACGTCTATCATACCAGACGACGCCGCCGTGAAAAGCGCATCGAAACGGACGGCAGGGGCGGGGTTTGCCGACGTTTGCTTGAAGGGCCGCCGGACGCGAAGCCGAGCTCGAAGCGGGCAAGCGGCCCAAGAGGGCGGGCGGCCGCACGACCGCGCAATGCGGCACGAAGCCGAGCGCGAAGAGCCGCCGGCCCACGCGGGCAGCCGTGAGGCCTGGCGCGTTCGCATGCCCGCCGCGCCGCTTGCCCGCCTTGTACCAGAAACGCACCGGTTTTGCCACAGGAAGGACAGGGGGCACGACGGCGGCCAGGCAAGGGCTGCAAGGCGTCCGACTGCCCTCCTGCGGTAAATAAGCCCAGTTCAAAGGGGAGGCAGCATGCGGCTCCAGGGGTAGGACGCGCCGACAATTCCCACGTCAGAAGCATGTTTTCCAACGCCCGATTCACAAAACGCGCATTCGCGGCACATATCATCTGCAATGTCAACCATTATACTGAGAGTCAGCAAACGGAAACCCCTCCTTGAACGTTTGCTTCTGCTTCTCTTACTAAGCAGAGCGATGCCCGCAAGGCATTGCACCATCCCCTCCTTGTGGCCCGCGCGGAACTCCCCTTTCTGCGCGGGCCGTCCCCTTTTCGGGGCGGCGGCACAGCCCTCGTCGCGCTGCGGCAACGTCTTGCACGGCGGCTGCGTGTAGTTTGAAGTTCTGCTTTGCTACTTGGTTCTGAAACAAACACCGCGACGATTCCCCCAGAACCGACGCGCCGGAAGGCCAGCGTCTTCGTCGCGCTGCGCCGCCGCCCCGACGAACCGGGCGCCCTGCAGTGATCGCACTCTTATTCGCCGCATAATGTACGGAGATTGCATTGTATTCGCCGCACCGGGCGCTACTCGTCCATTTCGAGCGCACGGGCGAGCACCTGCATGCGCGATTCGACCTCCTTGATGATGCGGCTGCAATCGGCCAGCTCGTCGTAGGAATCGATGCCTTGCACCGTGCTGACCGACTTGTACTTCAGGTCGTGCTCGAGCGACGCCCAGAAGTCCATCGCGATCGTGCGCAATTGCACCTCAACAGGTATCATTTCCTTCTGATCGAGGAAGTACACGGGGATGCGCACGATGACGTGCAGCGACCGGTACCCGTTGGGCTTAGGGTTCTCGATGTAGTCTTTGACCGCGACGATTTCCAGGTCGTCTTGGCGGCACAGCAGGTCGAGCAGGCTGTACACGTCGCTGATATAGGAGCAGATCACGCGCACGCCGGCGATGTCCATGATGTAGCGCTCCATGTTCTCGAGCGTGGGCTCTTTGCCGTAGCGCTCCAGCTTTTCGAAAATGCTCGCAGGCTTTTTGATGCGCGATTCGATGGAATGGATGGGGTTGCGGTGCTTTTTCAGGTTGAGGTCCCGGTCGAGAATCTCGAAGCGGACCTCCATCAGGCGCATGGCGGCCTGGTACTTTTGGATGATGGCGCGGGCCTGCTGCCCGGCGTCGTGGATGCGCTGGAAGTCGTCCATCGTGTTGCGAAAGTCGTCGGAGGGCAGGAAGGCAGTCGGCTCGCGACGCGGCAATGGGTCAGAAGACGCCTGGTCAGCGGCACACGGAGGCCATGAGTCATCAATGGCGTCGGGCATGAACGGCGTGTGGTCCACGAAAGGTCACCTCCAAGTGCAAGGCTGTAGCGGAACGTTCATGATAGCGAGGACGGCGGGCAGGTGCGGCAAAGCGTCGGCAGTTCCAAAGAATGGGCAGAAGAAGGGGAAGCAGCCAGCGGGCCGGCGCGGCACGACCCCGGCGGCGGTCGCTGGCTGTGCCTCGACGCAGCCAGCAAGCTGCCGCAGCTCCAACCCCGGCGGGCCGCCGCAGGAGGCAGCCACCCACCGCAGCCAGCAGGCCGCCGCAGCTCCAACCCCGGCAAGCTGCCGCAGCCAGCGGGTCGCCGCTAGTCGGCGGCGTGCTTCACGGCTTCCCAAAGGCGGTTTTGCTCGGACGTCGGCAGTTCCTCAAACGTCGCGCCCTCGGCGCGGGCGGCGGCTTCCATCGCGGCGAAACGGCGGCGGAACTTCGCGCACGACGCACGCAGCGCCCCTTCCGCATTCACGCCCATCTTCCGCGCGACGTTGACCAGCGTGAACAGCAAGTCGCCGAACTCTTCTTCCACGTCGGCGATCGCCTCTTGCGCCGACAGCCCCAACGCCTGCATCTCCGGCGTCGGCTCGCCTTCCGCCTCCACCTTGCCGTTTTTGGACTTCGGCGCGACGCCGTAGGCCTCACGCAACTCGGCTTCCTCTTCGCGCACCTTGTCCCACACGTCGGCGACCGTGTCCCACTCAAAGCCTGCCGCAGCCGCCTTCCGCGAGATCTTCTGCGCCTGCATCAGCGCGGGAAAACTGGCCGGGACGCCGTCGAGCACGCCTTTCACCTGGGCATTCTTTCCGTCAGAGCCCTCCTCGCCGCTTTCGGCCGCCTGCTTTTCAGTCAGCTTGATGGCGTCCCACACGTCCAAGACCTCGCTCGCGCTGCCGGCTTTCACGTCGCCGAAGACATGCGGATGGCGGCGGACGATCTTGTCGTTGACGTCGGCGGCCACGTCGTCGATGGTGAACTCGCCGGCCTCGGCGGCGATCTGGCTTTGCAGCACCACCTGCAGCAGCACGTCGCCAAGCTCTTCGCGCATGTGGGGCACGTCGGCGGCTTCGATGGCGTCAACGGCCTCGTAGGCCTCTTCGATCATGTTGTCGGCGATGGAGGCATGCGTCTGCTCGCGGTCCCACGGACAGCCCTGCGGCGCACGAAGCGCGGCAATCGTGGCGACGAACTGGTTAAACGTCGGATGGGCAACAGGCGCGGCGGCGACTTGCATCGCCGTGCGCGTCTCAGGCGCTTCAGGCGTTTTGGGAGCAGGAGCGGTCATGGGAGATTCCTTTCAAGGTGTTTTCGCATTGGGAAACTATGACTGATTCTATCAGCTTTTGGTGCGCAGGCCGGCGCCTGGCGGCTCGGACCCCGTTTGCGCATGCGTTCACGAACAAGGACGCATGCGCCCACTCGGCCTTCGACTTCCCAAGCGCTCGCCCGGCGGGCGCAGGGCTGGCGGAATTGGTCAGTATTTCTCTAGAGTACCACGAACGGGCGGCAGGAGGGCGGCAAGCAGCAAACGCGTTTCAATGCGGGCGTGGGGCGAGCGGATTCTGCTAAGCTGAGACGCGAGGAAAGGATGCTGGCCATGGCGAAGAAACATGCTCCGAAAACCCCGGCACAGGCTCAGACGGCAAACGACGAGGCGCCGGTCGGCACCGACGCGCACGACCGCCCGTCGCGCAAGCGCGGGTCGCTCGACAGCCTGCTTGACCGGTCGGTCGAAAACGATCTTGGCGCGGCGGCCGATCGCCAAAGCCGCATCGAGCGCGAGCTGGCCCAGGTGCAGCATTCGCCGCGCGTGTGGCTGTGGGCCGTGCGCATCGCGTTCGCCGTCGTGTTCATCGTCAACGTGCAATGCGCGATCGTGTTCGCGTTCGATCCGGGCTCTTACGCCGGCGCCTACCAGCTGGAAGGTCCTGCCGGCGACGCCGCCGTGGCGGGCCTCGGCGTGGCCTTCCTCATGTGGAACGCGACGTATCCCCTGTTCATTTGGCAGCCGGAGCGCTTTCGCGTGCTCGGATGGATCATCATGGCGCAACAGGCCATCGGACTGGTCGGCGAATGCGCCATCTACCTGGGCCTGCCGGCGGGATTCGAGCTTTTGGCGTCGAGCATCATGGCGTTTGCGGCGTTCGACGGGTTTGGGCTGGCTGTCATGGCGGCGACGTTTCTGCCGTATCTGTGGGTGTCGCGCGAATAGGGGACATGGGGCAAGGCCCTGGCGCGGTGCTTCGGAATGCCAGGGAAAGAGGGAGAGCCATCCCGGAATCCCGGCTTGGTGCTGAAAGAGGGCGATCCGCCCGAAATTCCGGCTCCAAATGTGAAAAATTTGTGTGTTGGAGATTTTACGAGCGGTTTTAGCCGCTTCGCGCATCATTTTCCGCTGAAACAAGCCCTGTCGATTGGAAGATTACGGATATATACCGCAGTTTTTGGCCGATCGAAGCGATTTTGCTGGCTTTTTCGGCCATCAGAGTGTCGATTTTCGGCAAAATGATGCGACAAGCAGCTCATTTGCCACCAAAAATCTCCGGTACACACAATCTTCACATAAAACTGCTCCCATGCCGCCCCTCCACATGCCACGGCGCCCCATGCCGCCGCCTCCCGTGCTGCCGCGTCGCTCGCGCCGCCCCCCACGTGCTTCTGCGACGTTCCGCATGCTGCCCCAACGCGCTGCTGCCCCACCTCACGCTGCCCCCCCTGCGCTGTTACTCTCCACGTGCCGCCGCGTCGCTCGCGCCGCCACCCACGCGCTGCCGCTCTCCACGTGCTGCCACAGCGATCCATGCTACCTCCCACGCGCTGCTGCCCCCACGCGCTGCTACTCTCCACGTGCTGCGACGCCCCCTGTCAAACCCTTCTCCGCATTCCGCCGCCGCCTCCGGACGCTGCACTCGACGCCGCGCCGCTCAACCCGGCATATTCAACGCTCCCCCCGGGTGATGCTTGCGTTTGGGCAGAAATGCACTACCTTCTATCCGAAAGTCAAGGTCTGTAGACGATCTGTTATGTAATTATTACCTATGATGAACAATATATGACGCATGATACGAACTATCAGCCATTGACATATGTTTTCATTTTGGTAACGTATAGACCACGCTTTACAAGCGCGATCATCGGTGGAGCTTCACCGAGGTACGAAATTGGTACATGCGGAAGGACTTGATCATGGGAGAAATGGTTGACATCAAGGAAGCTGCAAAGATTGTCGGCGTCAGCGGCGCCCGCATGCGTCAGCTTGCCATTGCGGGCACCATTCGCGCGAAGAAATTCGGGAATGCGTGGGCGTTTGAGGTCGACGACGTGATTGCATACCGCGACTCGCCGCGCAAGGTCGGTCGCCCGAAGAAAGTCACGCCGCAGTAGTCTCTCTCCTTCTTTTCGCCTCGACAACGCCGGCTCGCACGGGCCGGCGTTGCTGCGTTTCGGGAAGGGCGGCGGGGCTCGGCCTCGCCGCCCTTCGCCCTCCTACTTTTTCGCCTCGCTGAGAACGTCGCCCTTCTTGAAGATGACCTTCACGCCCTTCACGGCCAAAACGACCGCGAGAATCATCAGCAACACAGCGATGACCAGCTGCAACACGGTCGCAACCTCGACCGCTCCGCCGGCGATCGCGGCAAGCTTGCTCCACACGGTCAGAGCGAGCGAAACCAGCGTCACGACCATCATGAACGCCATCGGGAAGTAGAACATCTTGTTGTTGCGGCCCGCGTTGCCCAGCCACGCGCACACCGCCAGCAGACCGAGCGCCGCCAGCAGCTGGTTCGCCGCGCCAAACAGCGGCCACACCAGCTGGTAGCCCGTCATGCCCAAGCCCACGCCGAGCACCACCGTGACGATCGTGGCCACCCACGGGTTCGTGAGCGCCTTGCGCCAGCCGGTCAGGTCCGCAGCCTCCATGCCGTGCGGGGTGAACAGCTCCTGGAACATGTAGCGCGCCAGGCGCGTCGCCGTGTCGAGCGAGGTGAGGCAGAACACCGAAACGGCAAGGATGAGCAGGGCGTAGGCAAGGCTCTCAACGCCCGCCAGGCCCGGAATGACCGCAAGCATCTGCGAGAGGCCCGCCGCGAAGACCTGCGTGGGCGAGGCGTACGTGCCGTCGAGGTAGCCGGAGAACACGAACGCCACGGCACACAGCGAAATGACCGCGACCAGGCATTCCAGCAGCATGCCGCCGTAGGCGATGGGCTGGGCCTGGCCTTCCTTGTCGAGCTGTTTGGACGTGGTGCCCGACGCCACCAGGCTGTGGAAGCCGGAAATGGCGCCGCACGCGATGGTGATGAACAGCGCCGGGAAAAGATACCCGCTCGCTGCGATCTTCGACTCGCCCGCAACCGCCACAAAGCCGGTGAACGCGGGGATGTCCAGGTTGCTCGACGCGCCCATCAGACCCGATCCGACGATGCCGACAAGCGCGAGCACGATCATGCCGTACAGCAGGTAGCTGGACAGGTAGTCGCGCGGCTGCAGCAGGATCCACACCGGCGCGACCGACGCTATTAATATGTAAGCGCCCACGATGAACATCCACGCCGTGTTGTCCAGCGCGATGACCGGGAAGTTGTAGCCCAGCGCCACGACCACGACGATGATGGCGATGGCCGAGGCGATGTTGACGGCCGTGGGAATCTTGCGGCCGCGCGTGGCCAGGCCGTAGACGACGGCGACCACGATGAACAGCAGCGAGATCATGGCCGTGCGCTGGTTGGCCAGGTTCGTGTTCATGACGGTTTCCGCGGCTGCCGGGTCGTCAAGCGGCACCGGCGAAACGGCGAACGTGCCCGCGACGATAGAGGCGAACGCCGCCACCACCAAAATGAGCGTCAGGTACGAGAACACGCAAAAGAGCTTTTTGGCCGTGTCGTCGATATTGTGCGCGATGACGGTGGCCAGCGTCTGCCCCTTGTGGCGGATGGACGCGAACAGAGCGCCGAAGTCGTGCATGGCGCCGAAGAAGATGCCGCCGATGAGCACCCACAAAAGCACCGGCACCCAGCCGAAAATGGCAGCCTGGATGGGGCCGTTGATGGGGCCCGCGCCGGCGATGGACGAGAAGTGGTGACCGAGCACCACGTAGGGGGCCGCGGGCACGTAGTCCACGCCGTCCTCCAGTTCGTGGGCGGGAGTCAGGCGGTCCTTGTCGACGCCCCACTGTTTGGCCAGCCAGCCGCCGTACAGCACATAGCCGCAGATCAAGATCACGATTGCGATCAGCAAAACAAGCATCGCGTTCACGATGAAGCTCCTCCTTCCGAAGCGGTTTCGCCACGGGCGGAATGTGAAGCGTCTGCAAAACACGCCGCGGTGGCAACGTGTTCTGAAGACGACTCACTTCAAGCGTGCCGCCTGTTCGTCGAGAGCGTCGTGAGTTGCACGGCCCCCTCGGGCGGAGCGCGACGTTGTGCGCCGTTTCCGCTGGTCAAACGAACATCCGAGCGCCGCTTCCGCATTGTTGCACAGCGTCGCCCGCAGCTCTTCGCCCCTGGCATTGGTTATGACGGTCGTCCGAGCCAGATCGACGACGGCCACGCGAAGGTCGGCCCAGCCCTGCAAGCCCAGTCGGAAGTTCTTGCGAAACCGCGTGCGCCTGATGGGCTTGTCGAGGCCCGGCGCCACTTCGTCGGCCACGACCACGAGCGACACGTACGAGGTCATGTGCTCGGGGTTGGGGCGCACTTTCGCGAGCGCCTCGGTGGTCATGAAGCGCACGAGTTCGGCGAACGCGTCGGCGTCAAGACGGCGGCGCACGTCGAAGAAGAGGTATTCGTGCGTGTTGACGCCCCACAGCTTCGCACGTTTGACCAGCATGTATTGTTCGGCTTCCGAGTGAAATTCCGCATAGCCTGCAAACGTGCGGCCGGCGAATTCGCACGTGCGCGTCACGTCGAACCACGTTTCATGCGCCTTCAGCACGCAGTCGAGCACCGCGCGCGCCGCCTCGCTTTCGCATTCGAGACCGCGCCGCACGCCACGTTCGACCTCGGCTTCGTCGCTTCGCCTGTCCTGCAAGCCCTGCACGCCCCTCGCGCCTCCATCGATCCTTGAACAACCGGTTGCATTGTATGCCTTTGAACGAACATTCGCAGCAAAAGGAGCAGCATATTTAACAAAGGCGATAAACAAGCGCGTCCGCCGCCGCTTCCTGTCGCGGCGCAGGCAAAGCGCAAGCCCTGACGGATAAATGCACCATTTTCCCGCAGCCGGTTTTCGCGTATCATGGCGACACGACACCGATCACGAAAGAGGCCATGGGCACCGAAGCGAACATTCTTGGCACCGCAAGCGAAACCGCGCCGAACGGCAAACGGCCCGGCCGCGCCGACGCATCAGAAGGCGCACCGGCAGGCAACGCCGCGGGCGGCGCGACGTCGACTGCCGCAGACAGCGGGCGGCCCTTGGTGGGCATCGTGCCGACGCACCTGCCCGGCGAAGCGTCCCTGCGCCTTCCCGACCGCTACAACCACGCGGTCATCGCAGCGGGCGGAACGCCGCTCGTGCTGCCCATCGTCGACGAGCACTCGGTGTACGAGGCGCTGTTTCCCCTGCTCGACGCATTCATTCTGACCGGCGGGCAAGACATCGATCCCGCCCGGTACAACGAGACCGTCCAACCCGGCGGCACCCTCGAGCAGACGCTTTCGGAATTCACGCCCGCCCGCGAAGAGCTTGAGGCGTGCGTGCTGCGATACGCCCACGCCTTCGACGTGCCGCTGTTGGGCATCTGCCGCGGCATGCAGGTCGTCAACGTGTTTTTCGGCGGATCGCTGTTCGTGGACCTGGAGCAGCAGCACCCCCTGCCCACCTGTGCGCTCGACGGCGTCGCGCCCGACGAGACGCTCGATCTGCTGGAGCGCCAGCCGATCGAACACTGGCAGAAGAAGGCGTACGAAGTGGCGACGCATTTCGTGGACGTGGCGCCGACGTCCAAGCTCGGACGGATTCTGCAGGCCGTCCGCATGCCGGTGAACTCCATGCACCACCAGGGCGTTCGCACGGTGGCGCCACGGTTTGAGCCGGTGGCGTACGCGACCGACGGATTGGTCGAAGCCATCGAGAGCCCCCGGCACCGCTTCATGATGGGCGTGCAGTGGCACCCCGAGTTTTTCGCAGGCGACAAGTCGATGGGCCGCTTGTTCGCCGCACTCATCAACGAGGCGCGAAACTACCGCGCCGAGCGCGGCACCCCGCCAAGCAGAGCCGCCATCGAAGGCGCCAACGCGTGGAAAAGCCCCAAAAACCCCTGGCCAGACGCAGTTTTCGGGGAGTACATCTAGGAGGAACGCAGCTGACAGAGGTGACAGAGGGACGGGGTATTCGTCAGGTCGTCGAGCCGACCTGACGAATACCCCGTCCCTCTGTCACCTCCCCCTCTGTCACCTCCTCGACCATTCGGGCCAAAAAACCTCGGTCCAGTTTGGGTGTTTTGACCACGCAGCTTCAGCCCGCCCCATGACAAGCAGCCATCCCGCGACAGGCGGAGCCGTCGCGGCGAAAGCGCCGTCCAACGAGCCAGCGGGGCCGTCGTCCAACGACGTCGGACGACGGCCCCGCCCCGTCGTCAGCGTCGCTACTTCATCAAGCCGGCCACTTCGTTCGCATAGGCCACCGGATCTTCAAGCGGCATGCCGGCCATCAAAAGCGCCTGGTTGTACAGGATGTCGGCGTACAGGCGCACCTTCTCGGCGTCGCCGGCCTCCTGCGCCGTGCGCAGCGCCGCGAACACGGGATGCGTCGCGTTCAGCTCCAGCACGCGCTCGGACGTGATGCCCGGGCTGTCGGGCATCTGCGACAGAATGCGCTCCATCTCAAGCGACACCGGCCCCGCCGCCGTGATGGCCGCCGGCTCGTCGGTCAGCCGCGACGACACCGCCACGCTGGACACCGCGTCGCCCAGCGCCTCTTTCATGGCTGCGAACAGGTCGGCGTTTTCCTTGGTCACAGCTTCGGCGGCCGCTTTTTCGTCCTCCGTCGCCAAATCGAGGTCGCCGCCCGCGACGTTCTTGAGCGGCAGCGCGTCGTCGCCTTCGCCGTAGCTCATCATCGTCTGGAAGCAGAACTCGTCCACGTCCTGCGTGCACAGCAGCACGTCATAGCCGCGCGAGAGCACCGCCTTCACCACCGGCATCTTCTCAAGCCGCTCGACCGTCTCGCCGACGGCGTAGTAGATGGCGCTCTGCCCCTCTTCTTTCGCGGCGACGTATTCGGCGAACGTCACGCGCTTCTTCTGCTTGGCGCTCCAGAACAGCAGCAGGTCGGACAGCTCGCCTTTCAGCGCCCCGTAGCTGTTGTAGATGCCGAATTCCAGCCCGCGGCCGAAGTTCTCGAAAAACGTCTCGTAGGCGTCGCGGTCGTTCTCGAGCATCTTTTTCAGCTCGGACGTGACCTTTTTTTCGATGCGCTTGGCGATGGCGCGCAACTGGCTGTTGTGCTGCAGCGTCTCGCGGCTGATGTTGAGCGTGAGGTCCTGGCTGTCGACGACGCCGCGCACGAAGTTGTAGTAGTCAGGCAGCAGCTCTTCGCATTTCTCCATGATGAGCACGTTCGAGCTGTAGAGCGCCAGGCCCTTCTTGAAGTCCTTGCTGTACAAATCGTACGGAGCGCGGCTGGGAATGAACAGCAGCGCGTCGTAGGACAGCGCACCTTCCGCGTGGATGGAGAACGTGGCGGCGGGATCGACGAAGTCGTGGAAGTCGGCCTTGTAGAACTCGGCGTACTCTTCCGACGTGACCTCGGATTTCTGGCGCTTCCAAATGGGGATCATCGAGTTGATGGTGTCAAGCTCGGTATAGGTCTCGTATTCGGGGCTTGCGGGCTCAGACGGCTCGGCGGGTGCGTCTTTTGTGTCGCCTTCTTCGTCGATGACCTCGGGTTTCAGCACCTCACGCGTCTTGGTGACCTCCATTTGGATGGGGTAGCGCACGTAGTTGCTGTAACGCTTGACGAGGTTTTTCAAGCCGTATTCAGTGAGGAATTCGTCGAAGCTTTCGTCGTCGGTGTTGTCTTTCAGCGTGAGGACGACGTCGGTGCCGTGCTCGTCGCGGGCGGCGGGCTCGACGGTGTAGCCGTCGATGCCGTTGGATTCCCAGGCCCAGGCCTCGTCGGACCCGAACGCGCGGGACACGACGCGGACCTTCTTGGCGACCATGAACGCAGAATAGAAGCCGACGCCGAACTGGCCGATGATGTCGACGTCGTCGCCTTGGCGCTCGGCGTTGTCGGCCTTGAACGCCATCGAGTCGGAATGCGCGATGGTGCCGAGGTTCTTGTCGAGCTGGTCCTGCGTCATGCCGATGCCGTTGTCGCTGACGGTGACGGTCCGCTCATCGGCGTCGAAGCTGACGAGAATGCGCAGGTCAGCGCGGTTGAGCTGAATATCGGAGTCGGTGAGGCTGGCGAAGTAGAGCTTGTCGACCGCATCCGAGGCGTTCGAGATGAGCTCGCGCAGGAAGATCTCGCGGTTCGTATAGATGGAGTTGATCATGAGATCAAGCAGCTTTTGGCTTTCGGTTTTGAATTTTTTCACGAGCGATTGGTCCTTTCGAATGGGTCGGGGGCGGACACGTGTCGGCACGGACGAGCGATTTTAGCAGTCTGGCATCGAGAGTGCCAATAAGCGATTGTAGTAATTCAAGATTGTCTGTCAACGAATTTCACGGTCCCTTTAGAAGGGCGCGACCCGCGAAAGACGCCCGCCCTTATGCTTGCTCGACGGGCATGAGCGCGGTGCAGACGCAGGACCAGCGGGCGGGCTCGACGTCGGCGCAGCGGCAGCCTTCGCAGGTGCCGCGGCCAAGGGGGCAGGCGTTTAGCGAGGTCAGAGGCGGATCGCCTGCATAGGGGCGGCCTTCCATGGCGGAGACGACCATGGCCGCCAGCTGGGCCATGCCGCGCTTGGTGGGATGCGTGCCGTCGGTCGCCTCGTAGTCCTGCCCAAAGGCGCGGATGTCGGCCGTGCGGACGCCGTGGCGGGCAGCGGCGGCGCGAATGGCGTCGTTGTATGCGTCGAAGGGGATGCCGCGCAGGGCGTAGGCATGGGTGGACGCCGCCTGTCCCGCCACCCGGCCGGGCACGAGCGTGCAGCACCAGATGCGGGCGGTCGGGCAGGCCGCTTGCAGACGGGCGACCATGGCGTCGTAGGCGGCGGCGAACCGGGCGAGCCGCGCCTCGGGCGATGCAGCGGCCTGGGCCTGCAGCCCACGTGCGAGCGCTTCGCGCCGGGCGACCTGCGCCGCGTCGTCCAAGCGGGGTCGCGCCGGGCGGCCGTATGTGGAAAAACCCAGTTCAGCGGCTTGGTCTGCCGGAGCGGCGGCGCTCGCGCCGAGCGCTTGGGCGGCGGCGCTTCCCCATCCGTAGTCGTTGATGCCGAGAAGCACCACCACGTCGTCCGGCGCCTCGCCTTCCGGGGCCGCCGCCGCGGCGCGTTCGGGGCTGCACCCCGCCGGAAAGCCCGCGCCTTCCGCCATGCTGCCCGAATACGACGCGTTCGCAACGAGAACGCCGTCAAAATGCCTGATCACCGCATCCCACCAGGTGTCTTTTGGCGCATGCACGCCCGCCGCGTCGGCTTGCGTGCCTTCGTAGTACACCCGCCAGCCTTCCGGGTTGTGCCCCCGAAGCGTGCTGATAGAATCCCCCACAATCGAAAACTTCCTGGTCGCGCCCATGAACACCGCCTTGTTTCGTATCGTACGCCCCGTGCGCCGCATCCGACGCACCCGGATTCTTGTGCAATGCGGCAGACGCCCGCTACGAGCGGCGCAGCTGCCAGAAGGCGACCGCGCTGGCAGCGGCAACGTTCAAGGAATCGACGCCGTTTGCCATGGGGATGCGCACGGTGAAATCGGCCTGCGCGATGGTGGATTCGGCCAGGCCCTCCCCCTCGGTGCCCAGCACCACGGCCAGGCGCCCGCATTGGGCAAGCGCCGGGTCGTCCAGCGGGACCGACCGATCGGTCAGCGCCATCGCAGCCACCGAAAACCCCAGGTCATGCAAGAGCGGCAGGCCCGTTTTCGCCCAACCGCCCGCCCGCTCGACGTTGCCGTGCGCCCCCTTGCCCGCCACGTCGTCGCCGATGCGGCACCACGGCACCTGAAACACCGTGCCCATCGACACGCGCACCGCGCGGCGGTACAGCGGATCGTAGCACCCGGGCGTCACCAGCACGGCGTCCACCCCCAGCGCCGCGGCCGAGCGGAAGATGGCCCCAACGTTCGTAGGGTTCGTGACGTCTTCAAGCACCGCGACCAGGCGGGCGTCGCGCAGCAGCTCTTCGGCCGGCGGCAGCGCCGGACGCCGAAACGCGCCCAACGCCCCGCGCGTCACCTCGAAGCCGGTGAGGCGCTCAAGCTCGTCGTGCGGCAGCACGAACACCGGCGTCTTGGGCCAGCGACGCTCGACGTCTGCCAGCAGGTCGGCCAAAGGATCCAGCCACTTGCCCTCCATCAAAAGCGACAGCGGCTCGCACCCCGCCGCCAGCGCCCGCTCGATCACCTTCGCCGACTCAGCGATGAACAGGCCTTTCTCCGGCTCCAGCCTATTTCGCAGCTGCGTGTCGGTCAGCCGCGCGTACGCGTCCAGGCGCTCGTCGTCAAGCGAATCCGCCGCTTCGATCACACGCTTCCCCTTCTGAATCCTCTGAACTTTCCGAACCTTCCAAACGCTTCGCCCGCGCCGCTACTTCACGATGAGCACGGGAATCTGTGCGCCGTTCAGGATTTTCAGGCTGACGCTGCCCGTGTACTCTTTCAGGCCCGACAGCCCGCGGTTGCCCACGACGACCATGTCGTAATCGTTGCGTTGCTGCAAAAGCTTGAGGATTTCGGTCGCGGGGCTCGTGCCCGTCAACAGCAGCGAGTCGAACTGCGGCGCCACGTCGGCGCCCAGCTTGTCGATGGCGTCGGTCAGCAGGCTTTCGCCGTCGGAGATCATCATGTCCAAAATGTCGCGGAAGCCTTCTTGTTGCCGCTGGTCAAGCAGGGGAATGGGCACCACATAGACCACGTCGACGCGCAGGTTCGCATCGACCGTCGCCAAGTCGGCGGCCATGGCGAGCGCACGGTCGGCTCCCTCGGATTCGTCGTATGCGACAAGAATGTGATTGACAGCCATGGGGTCTCCTATCGAACGCGGGGCCGGTCTTCTTGCCAGTATAGCCTTTGCGCCGCAGGTCGGCCACACTTGAAGGCGCACCGTTGCCGGGGTTTCGAGGCGCCGGGGCGCAGAAGGCCCCTCGCCCGCCCCGCCCCGGCGCATGAAGGTTTGCCGCCGACTTCCAGGGCGCAGAAAGGCGACGCGGCGCAGGCAGTAGAATGGAGCGATTCGCATGCAAACCCGCCGGATGCTCACGAAAGGACGCCTTGTGCCGAACTTCTTTTCCGCCCCCTATGCCGACGTGCGCGTCGTCGGCATCCCGCGGGCGCTGCTGTTCCATCGCTACGGCGCACTGTGGACAACGTTTTTCGAAGCGCTCGGGCGCAGCGTCGTCATATCGGAGCCGACCACGAAAGACACCATCGCGGCCGGCACGGCGCTGTCGACCGACGAAAGCTGCCTGGCGAGCAAGATCTTCCTCGGGCACGTCGATGAGCTGCGAAAACGCTGCGACGCCGTGTTCGTTCCCTGCTACAACAACGAAGGAGCCCGCCGCGCGTTCTGCACGAAGTTCCAAGCCGCGCCCGACGTCGTCGCCAACACGTTTTGCGACCCGCCCCTGCGCGTGCTGTCGTGCCTGGTGAGCGAAACCGCCGACAAGCAAGACGCCCGCCAGGCGTTTTTGTCGCTCGCGATGAAGCTGGGCGCCATGCCGAAGCAGGCGAAACGCGCATGGAGGGCGGCGGCGTGCGCCCAGCAAGAAGCCGAGAAGGCGGCGTGCGCCCGCACGAAGGCCACGTTCGACGCGGTCCGTCGCGCCGAAGAGGCCGGCGAGGCGCCGCTGACCATCCTGCTGGCGGCGCATCCGTATTTGTCCTACGACCCCTCCATCGGCGGCACCATTGCAGACATGCTGCGCGGCTTGGGCGCAAGC
This sequence comes from Slackia sp. ZJ119, assembly GCF_011039175.1. Taxonomy (GTDB): domain Bacteria; phylum Actinomycetota; class Coriobacteriia; order Coriobacteriales; family Eggerthellaceae; genus Xiamenia. The sequence goes on along the minus strand of NZ_JAAKEN010000001.1, from coordinate 183,623 downwards.
GTCGTGCTGGCCTGCGAAAACGACCGCAAAAAGACGCTTGCCGCCAGCTTCGACTTCTCCGAGACCATGCCGTGGGTCGTAAACCGCGAGATCATCGGGGCCATCACGCTTCTGCACGACGCCGTCGACGGCATCGTGCTGGTCAGCGCGTTTCCGTGCGGGCCGGACTCCATGACCGACGACGCCATCGTGCGCTGCATCCAGGGCAAGCCGATTTTGAACCTGACGGTGGACGCGCAAAGCGGCACGGCGGGACTTGAGACGCGCGTCGAAAGCTTTGTCGACATTTTGCGCTACCAGAAGCGAGGGGGCTACATCCATGGCAAAGCATAACGAAGGCTACGTCTCGTTCGACGAGAACGGCACGTTGATCAAGTGCACAAAAACCGCGGAAGAGGCCGCCGAAGAGACGCGCGGCGGCACGGCCGAGGCGGGAAGCGCCGCCGAGGACGCGGATGCGGACGCAGAGGCTGTGGGCGCGGCCGATGCCCGCGACGACGCAGCCGCCATCCGCGTGCGCGGCTTCAGGCGCTCAGGCTTCTCCCCGCTCGACACGGTGGTCTCCACGTTCGGCGACGGCGTCCGCGGCGCCCGCGTCGTCGTCGGAGAAGCGGGGCGGGCGTTCTCGCTGTTCGACCCCAAGCAGGCCCGACAGCGCAAAAAGGCCCGCCGCGACAAGCGCCACGCACGCACGCGGGTGGCGTTCTTCCGCTTCTCGCATTACGACGCCGCCTTCAAGTACTTCGTCGAACAGGTGCTCGACGCGGACTTCGTCGCCCTGCCGCCCGCAACCAAACGAACCTTTGACCTGGGATCGCGCTATTCGAGCGATTCGGTCTGCGCCCCGTTCAAGCACATTTTGGGCGACTACATCGAAGCGCTCGAACTGGGCGCCGACGTGCTCGTGCAGTTCGCCGGCCCGTGCCGTCTGGGGTACTACGGCGAGCTGCAGCAGTCGATCCTGCGCGATCTGGGCTACGAGTTTGACATGCTTAACTTTTCAACCGTCACCGGCAAGCCCGCGGTCGACTACATCAAGATCTGCCGGGCGAAGGTGAACCCGAACGTCTCCGTTCCGCACGGGGCCCGCCAGCTGCTCGCCACGTTCAAGATGATCGAAGCGCTCGACGAAGTGAACGACTTCTATCTGGCCAACGCAGGTTTCGAATGCGAACCTGGTTCTTTTGTGCGCACGCGCGACCGCTTCTTCGACGCCATGCGCTCCTGCACGTGCGAGCGCGACATCGTCGAAACCCGCAACGCGTTTCTGGACGAATTCCGCAACCTTCCCGTTGACAAGCCTGCGCATCCGCTGCGCGTCGGCATCGTCGGCGAGTTCTTCACAGCCCCCGACGAGCATTCCAACCTACAGCTGGAGCGCAAGCTGCTCGACATGGGCGTCGAGGTGCACCGCACCGTGAGCCTCACGAACCGCGCCCTGCACTACAACGAGAAGAACCTTCGCGCGTCGGTCAGCGATTACGTGACCTATGACATGGGTCCGACCTCGAGCCTCACGCTGGCCGCCGCGCTCAAGTACGCGCAGGAGGACTTCGACGGCGTCGTGCATGTGAAGTCGTCGGGCTGCACGCCGGAGATCGACTGCATGACGGTGCTCGCACGCATCGCGAGCGACTATCGCATGCCCGTGCTGTATCTGTCCTACGATTCGCAGACAAGCGACACGGGGCTGGACACGCGGCTGGAAGCGTTTTACGACATGCTCGCCATGAAGAAGGAGCGCGGGTAGCGCAGACGCTCCGTCCGGAAAGGCCGGAAAACCAGACGGCGCTGCCTGCGCGAGGAAGCGCCTGAACAGGGAAAACAAGCGACTGTGCGCCGGGGAGGCCACAGGGTGCACGAACGTTTGAGCAAGAAGCGACACACGGGGCGCCAAGCCGCCCGCGGGAAAGAGGAACCTGCCATGACGGATGCGTATTTGGGAATCGACATCGGGTCCATTTCGACGAAAGGCGTGATCATCGACGAGAATCGCACCATTGTGGCGCGGGCGTACCTGTGGACGGAAGGCAGCCCCGCCGAAGCCGCGCGACGCGTCGCGGCCGAGCTGGCGTCGCAGATCGACCGCGACGAGGTGCGCGTGCGGGCGGTCGGCACCACGGGCAGCGCACGGCGGCTCGTGGGCGCGATGACGGGCGCGACGATGATCAAAAACGAGATCACGGCGCATGCGGTGGGCACGACGTACCTGCATCCCGACGTGCGGACGATCTTGGAAATCGGCGGACAGGACTCGAAGATCATCTGCGTGGAAAACGGCGTTGCGGTCGACTACGCGATGAACACGCTGTGCGCCGCCGGGACCGGGGCTTTCCTGTCGAGCCAGGCGCATCGGCTCGGCGTCGCGGTGGAAGAGTTCGGCGAAATCGCGCTGTCGTCACGCAAGCCGGCGAACATTGCGGCGCGGTGCACGGTGTTCGCTGAATCCGACCTGGTGCACAAGATCCAGGTGGGTTACGCCCGCGAGGACATCATTGCGGGACTGTGCCGCGCGGTGGCGACGAACTACCTGAACAACGTCGGAAAAGGCAAGGCGATCGCCGCGCCGGTGGTGTTTCAGGGCGGCGTGTCGAAAAACGCAGGCGTCGTGAAGGCGTTCGAGGACGAGCTGGGCATGCCGGTGACCGTGGACGCGGACGGGCACCTGATGGGAGCGTTCGGCGTGGCGCTTTTGGCCGCCGATGACGCAGAACGGCCGAGCGGGCGAGGCCGCGGCATGGGCGTGGAATCGGCGGCGACCGAAGCCGGCCGCCGCGGGGCGTTCTCGCCAGACGAGACCGGGCGTCCGACGTTCAACTTCGACGAGCTGGGCGCGTTCGAGTTCGCCACGCGCGAGGTGGAGTGCCAGAAGTGTTCGAACCACTGCGAGATCATCTGCGTGTACCGCGACGGCGACCTGATAGACTCGTGGGGCAATCGCTGCGAAAAAGGCGAGATCAAGGCGAAGTAGCGGCCGAAAGCGCTACCTGCGGGGAGGGCAATGCCCAGCGGGCGGTGCAGCTTGCGAGGAGAGCAGCACCTGCGGAGCCAGGCCGCCGAGGGGCGGTGTTGCCTGTAGCGGGGCGGCCGACCGGCGGGCCGACGTTTCGCCCGTGCCGCGGCCTTGCCCGCCTGGCTTCAAGCAGAATCCGCGCGATTGAGCTTGTCGGCGTAGCGCTGCAGCTTTGCGACGAGGGCTTCGTCGACCTCGATCGGCACGGCGCCGTTCGCGCGGCAGGCTTCCTCGGCGTCAAGCAGCTCGCGCAGCAAGCGCACGTCGTCGTCGCCCAACATGCCGCCTTGCTTGGCGGCGCACAAGCACGTCTCCAAATCCGTCGAGCTGCCGATGCGCCAAAGCAGCAGCCTGACGAGACGCGCCTGCCCCACAAAGCGTTTTCTGAGAACTTCGTCCATGAATGCCTTCCTTGCCTCAAAAACCCCGCGCACAAGTGTATCAGGAATGCGCCGAACGAGGCGGCGGAGACGCGCCACGGGGTAACGCCCCCGCGATCGGGCTCGGTCCGCCGCGGCGCCCGCCATCGTACCCACTAGATGATACGAGGGCATGAACAGGTATTTCTTTGAAAAATGATACCAGAATTCAGCCCTCTCGACCCATCGCACTCGTCTCGGTGGTCCGATGCCCGACGGCCTCTTTTCGGTAAGATTATCATTCGGAGAGACGTGCGCATCAAGCCACGTATGGAAAAGACGCGAGATCTAGGAGACGCATATGAAGCTGAAATCGGTCATCTACAGTTTCTTCCTCGGAGGCCTGCTGGCGCTTATCGCGCAGGCAATCGCCGCCGTCTGGACAACGGTTTTGCCCGGCACTCCCCTGGAGTTTTTCATGGGCGGCGCAACGCTGGTGAGCATGGGCGTGCTCGGATTCGTGCTCGCGGGCTTTGCGGTCTATCAGCGGTTCGAGGAATGGGCGACGTTCGGCGCACTGCTCCCGTTCTCGGGCTTTTCCATGGCGGTCGGCATGAAGATGGTCGTGCCGTGGACAAAAGGCGCGAACATGAAAGACACGATCTGGCCAGGTCTGTGGCTGGTCATCTGGTTTAACGCGGTCGGCGCCATCGTCTGCATCGCGTTCGGCTACCTGTGCGGCATCATGGGCGTGGCGCCGGTCGTCGCCGCAAAGACGACCTCGAGCCTCATCTTCCCCGGCGCCTTCCTTATGGGCGGCATCCTGTGCGCCGTGTTCCAAGTCGTGTATTTGGCCGTCAGCGCCATCACGCCGAAGTGCAAGCCGGTCTGGATCCTGATGACGGCGTGGATGGTCGGCGCCCTGCTCGCCCCGGTCGGGGTGTCTGGCTCGCTGGTGAACATGTTCGGCCAGGGCTTTGCCGTCATGATCCCCATCGGCGGCTACAACATGTTCAACGTCGGCATGGCCTTCGCCGCTGGCGAGATGGCGGAGGGCCTCATTCACCTCGGTTCGTTCCTTCTTGCGGTTCTTGGCCTGTTTGTCTGCGGTCTCATGACGTTTGTGATTTACAATTCCAAGTTCGGACGCACGCCGCTCAAGCAGGTCCACCTGCAGCAGGCGCAGGCTTCGGTCGAGGAATTGAGCGAAACCGAGGCGGCTCCGAAGCACGCGCAGAAAACGCCTGCGCTTGACGGCGATTTGGAATTCAAGGGAGCGCACTAGGAAGGTGTCGGTTCGAACCGTTTTGTCCTGGCTTTGCTTGGCGCCGGGCGGGAGCCCGCAAGCCGAACGCACACGCTGACGTGGGTGCGCAAGGCTTGCGAGTTCCTGACGGAGCCGCGCAAGGCCAGGGCTGGCGGAATCGGCCGACGCCTCTCTCGGGAAACGCTGACTGGCGAACAGCCTTAAAGCTGACAGAATGAGTCAGCGTTTCCCGAGAGCCTTGGGCACGAAGCGGCGCTCTTGCTGTTGAAAGGACATCCGTGGGTCATTCGTCAACCAAAAAGAAGCGCCTTCTCGAGCGGAAGGCCGAGCTGAAAAGCAAGCGTCGCCGCGGATTTGTCTGCGTGATCGCCCCCATCGTTGGTTTCGTTGTGGCTGCATCCATCAAAACAGCAGGTGAAGCAAGTGGCGCCGCATGGGCGACCAGCAGCTTTGTGAATGCAGCGTTTTTTGTCGGCGCAGTCGTCTTGGCAGGCGTCGCCGGCTACGGGTCGCGCAACTACCGCCGTGCGACCCTCGAGATCCGCGACATCGACAACAAGCTGGCGACGATGAAGTAAGGGTTGGCGGCACGGCGGGTGTTGCGCTAGGGTCAGGAGGCGCGACAGGACGCAGCACCGGGAGCAAAGCTGGAACGCAGGCGGTGCTGGCAGCGGCGCAAGGCTGGAGCGCGGGCGCGACGGGACGGCAGGACGCGCAGCTAGGCGCGGCAAGGCAGCAGGACGTGGCGACGGCAGGCGTAAAGCCGGAATACGGGCGGCCCTGGCGGGTGTTGAGCTGGAGCGCGGGCGGTGCCTGGCGGGCGTTTCACTCGAGATGGCCTGACGTCATATGAAGAAATTGTGTAGTGGAGATGCGAGGCATGAATTTTCAGCCCTCGCGCATCATTTTGGCAAAAATTCAAAGCAAGCAGCCCAAAAATCGGCTTGAAACGCCCCTTTTTGGGCACTCCGAGCACTGCCGAAGAGCAAAACTGCGGTATATATACGGCTTTTTTAAGCGACCGCACGGGCAAAGAGAGGCGAAATGATGCGCGGAGCCCAAAAATTCGCCCCAAAAATTTCCAACACACAAATTCTTCACATGAAGCTGCGGCACGTAGAGCAGAATCGCGCATAAAACTGCAACACGAGGGCGAAACTGCGCACTGGACGGCGGCAGACCGAGCAAACGGCCTGTGAAACTGCAGCCGGCAGGGCGAATTGGCCATGAAACCGCAAGCTGGGCAGCATGGCGCACAAGGCCGCAGCGGGCGGAGCGAGCTGCGCCCGAGGCTGCAGCAACCGAGGCAAACGTGCCTACGGGGCTGCGGCCAGCAGGCCGAGCTGTGCGCGAGGCCGCAACAAGCAGGGCAAAAGCCGTGCGCTTCCCGGCCGCTGGGGAAATGCCGATCAGCCAGCGTTTCTCTCGCCCGCAAGCGTCGCCAGCAGGGCTTCACAGCCGCGGCGGACGTCGCGATAGGTCACCTCGAAGTCGTCAGTGTACCAGGGGTCGGCGATGGAGCGGTCCTCGCCGGCAAACGACAGCAGCAGGCTGACCTTGTGGTCCGGGTCGTAGCGAAACAGGCGGCGCAGGTTTTTCACGTTGGCGTTGTCCATGCCGATGACCAGGTCAAAGTCCTGGTAGTCCTGCGGCGTCACCTGCCGGGCCCGCTTGGCCGAACTGTCGATGCCCAGCCGGGCAAGCACTGCCTGCGTGCCAGGATACACCGGGTTCCCGATCTCTTCGGTGCTGGTAGCCGCCGACTCGATATGGAAACGGTCGGCCAGTCCCGCCTCTTCGACCAGGTATTTCATGATGAACTCCGCCATGGGAGAGCGGCAGATGTTGCCGTGGCACACGAACAGGATGGACGTGGGCTTCTCGTTTTCGGGCTGCGCGTTGCGCATTGCTTGCCTCCTTCGCGATCTTCGCAATCGGCTTCGGCCACTCTAGCACACTGCCGCCAAGATCGCGCCAACTTCCTGCTGTGCCCAAGGAAACGCCGACCGATTCCGCCAGCCCTGCGCGGACGAGCCGGTCGTTGCCAGCGCTTCCCCGGACAGACGCAAGGCCGCTCTCGCAGAAAACTCGGCCTCCGCAGCCTCCCCCTCCCCGTGCGAAGCTGCCGCACGATGCTGCGGCTTTGCTATATACTAAGGGTATTGATGCTTGCAAGGCATGTAAAGGAGACGCCCATGGAGCTTCGCGTCTTGCGATACTTTCTGGCCGTGGCCGAGGCGCGGGGATACAGCGCCGCGTCCGAGCGGCTGCACGTGACCCAGCCCACGCTTTCGCGCCAGATCGCCGATTTGGAGCGCGAGCTGGGCGTCGTGCTGTTCGAGCGCGGCAAGCGCGGGAAGCGGCTGGCGCTGACCGAAGACGGCGAGCTGCTGCGTCGACGCGCCGAGGAGATCTGCCTTTTGGCCGACCGCACGGAAAGCGAATTTCGGAGCGAGACCGACCCCGTGCACGGCACCGTGTCGGTCGGCGGAGGCGAGACGCGCGGGATGCTGCTTCTGGCGAATGCTGCCGCCGAGCTGCGGCGCGACCACCCGGACGTGACGCTTGACGTGGTCAGCGGCAACGCCGAGGACACCTGCGCGAAGCTGGACGCCGGCCTGGTCGACTTCGGGCTGCTGCTGGGCACCGAAGGGCCCGACCGCTACGAGCGAATGTCGCTTCCCGCGTTCGACATTTGGGGGCTGCTCATGTGCGCCGACGACCCGCTGGCCGACAAGCGCCTCGTGCGCCCGGCGGACGTCGAGGGGCTGCCGCTCATCGTGTCGCGCCAGACGTCCGGCGGGGGCGTGCTTTCGACATGGCTCGGCCGTGACCTGGCCTCTTGCAACATCGTAGGCACCTACAACCTGCTGTACAACGCCTCTCTCATGGTGAAGGCCGGGCTGGGATACGCCGTCTGCCTCGATGGCATCGTGGCGGCCGACGGTGCGTCCGGCTTCGCATTCCGCCCGTTTTCGCCGACGCTGCGCCAAAACATGCACCTGGTGTGGAAGAAGGGCGCGAAGCCGTCAAGGGCCGCGCAGGCCTATCTGGACGCGGTCAAGCGCATGGCCTGGCCCGATGAGAACTGAGAGCGGAAAGCGGCCGAGCCGGACAGGGCGCTGCCCGCGCCTCAGGCCCGGCCACACGCAGCAACAAGGAGGCGGCAATGGCATATTTTGCGTACGGCGATGAAGCAACCGCTTGGCTTTCAAAGCGCGACAAGCGAATGGCCCAGGTCATCGAAGCGATCGGGCCAGTGCAACGCGAGGTTGTGCCCGATTTGTTCACCGCGGTCGTCTACAACATCATCGGCCAGCAAATCTCGGCGAAGGCGCTGGAAACCGTGTGGGAGCGCTTGCGCACGACGCTCGGCGAGGTCGAGCCGAAACGCGTGGCGGCCGCGAGCGTCGAAGAGCTGCAATCGTGCGGGACGACGTTTCGGAAGGCGGAATACGTGCGCGACTTCGCCGTGCGCGTGTGCGAAGGCTCCTTCGACCTGGAAGCCGTCGCCGCGATGGACGACGAGCAGGCCATCGCCGCCCTGACGAAGCTGCGCGGCATCGGCCGGTGGACCGCCGAGATGATCCTGCTGTTCAGCCTGCAGCGCCCCGACATCTTTGCCGAAGACGACCTGGCCATCCAGCGCGGATTGCGCATGGTGTACCGACATAGGGACATGCCTCACGAGCGGTTCGAGCGCTACCGCCGTCGCTTCAGCCCCTACGGCTCCGTCGCGTCGCTGTACTTGTGGGCGGTCGCCGGCAGCGCACTGCCCCATCTGAGCGACCCGGCGGCGAAAGGGCGTTAGCCAGACGCTACCAAGCAAGGGTGATCGTGAAGCGGTCGGACTCGACGCTGGCAGCAAGGTCAAGGCCCAGGGAATCGGCGAGGCTTTTGGCGCTGGCCAGGCCCAGGCCCGCGCCGGGCGTGGTGCGCGACGGGTCGGCACGGTAAAAGCGCTCGAACAGGCGGTCGACGTCGATGGCAGGCGCGACAGCCGGATCGACGGCGTTGGAAAACCACAGCGAGCGGCCGCGCTGGTCGATGTCCACGTCGCCCTGGCCATGGCGCAAGGCGTTTTCCACCACGTTGGACAAGATGCGTGCGAGGGCTTCGCGGTCGGCGACGATTTCCGCAGACTGGTCTTCGAAGTCGAGACGAACGGCGCGGCCCTGGGCCTCGAAATCGGCGAAGCGGTCCACAAGCGCTTTGGCGAGCGCAGGTTGGAGGGCGATCGGCTCCGGATGCAGCGTGCGGTCGGGGTCGATCGCCTGCGTGTAGACGTACAGCGCGTCGAGCAGGCCGTTCATGTCGTCGAGCCGCCGGGTGGCCGCAGCCAGGTAGCGACGGACGGAAGCGTCCCGAGCGTCAGGGGCGCCTACGCCCACAGCCGCACCAACGCCCGCGGCACCAATGCCCGCCGTCGCTGCGCCCGTCGCTGTGCCTGCATCCGCCGCCACAGCCGTCGCCGCGCCCGCCGCAGCCAGGTCGTCGCAGGCCAGCTGCACAAAACCGCGGGCGCCGGCCAGCGGCGTGCGGATGTCGTGCGCAAACCCGGCCAGGCCGCGCTGGAACGCCTGCTGTTCCTGCCGCGCCGCCTGCCGCTCGACGCGTGCCGCGTCCATCTCGGCGTTCACGGCGTCGGCCACCCGTGCAACGCCCGGCCCCGGCAGGCTGACCGCAAGCGGCTGGTTGCTCAGCCGGTCGCGCTGCCGCACGAACCGCGCCATGCGCGTCAGCTCGCGTTCGTACAGAAACGCTGCGGCGCACGCGCCTGCCGCAATGCCGATGATGCACGCGATCAATTCCATCTCCGCCCCTTTCCCGCTTGCAGCACCCGCGCCTCGCAACGCGGCCGTGCGCTCCGCCGAGGTGCCGCCGCGCTTACGCGTCCTTGCGCCGACATGCCACAAACGTCACTGCCGCGGCTGCGACCAGCCACAACGCAGACACGATGCTCACCCAGCCGGCAATGCCCACGTCCGGCGCCAAAAGCAGGGGACACGAGTCCACAAGCCCCAGCCCCTGGGTCGACAGCACGACGACGCAATTCGACAGCAGGAAGTTCGGCAGGATTTCGAGCAGCGGCACGCCGACGCCGAACGTCGTGCACAAAAACTGCACCATCGAGCCCAAAAACGTCGTCGACACCAGGACCGCCCATGCGTCAAGGGCGCCCTTTGAGCGGCTCAGCCATGCAACGACGCAGCTCAGCCATGTGAACGCCGTGGTCACGAGCCAGACGAGCACCGTCCACAGCGCAATTTCACCGATCGGCTGCACAACATCGTACGAAAAACCGAAGAGGGCAAACGCCGCCGCCACCGCTGCGTCGGCGAGCAGCACAAATGCGGCGGCGAGCATGGCGGCAAGCAGGAGCTTTTCGGCGTAATAGTCCCACCGGCTGCGCCGCACCGTGAAGACGGACTGGACGAAGCGGGTCGAAAAATCGTCAAGGGCGACCCGCCCCGCCAGCACCGACACGAGCACGGTCAGAGCGCCGCTGCCGACAAGGACCTGGTCGACCGTGTGGGTGAAGTTGTCCATGACCGCTTGATTGAGCGGAGCGGGCGGCTCGCCTCCGGAAACCGTCATGCCCGCGCCGTCGGGCTGCCCGATGCTGGCGTTCACCATGTCGGCGAACTGCGGCGTCGTGATCCACCACGCCATGCCGGCGGCCGCAAGCGCCACCACGACGACGATGGCCGCGCCGATCCACAGCATTTTGCCGTGCACCAGGCGATAGACGTCGGATTTCAGCAGGTTAAGCATGACGTCCCCCTTCCATGAGCGACACGAAATAGTCCTCCACGTCGCGGCGCTGCACCGTCATTTCGTACACGAGCAGGCCGGCGTCGCGCAGCACGGTCGCCACCGGCGCGGAATCGGTCAAGCCCGGCATGACGATGGCGCCGTCGGCGCCGACCCGCATGCGCACGTCGGGCAGGCGGTCTTGCAGCAGCGCCGTCGTCCGCGCCAGGTCGTCGGTGCGCACGCGAAGGCTGTCCGCGCACGCCTCCTGCACGTCTTCGGCGGTCACCTCGGCCGTCAGGCGGCCTTCGGCGATGACGCCGTAGCGGGTCGCCATGCGGTCAAGCTGGTCGATCACGTGCGAGCTGATGAAAACGGTCACGCCGGACGCCTCGTTCAAGTGCATGATCAGCTGGCGCATGGCGCGGGTGCCTTCCGGGTCCAGCCCGTTGAACGGCTCGTCGAGCACGAGCGCATCAGGGCTGCCCACCAGCGCGAGCGCAATGCCCAGGCGACGGCGCATGCCAAGCGAGAAGCGTTTGGTCGCAAGGCGGCTCGCCGGGTCGAGCCCGACGGCCGCAAGCGTGTCTTCGCAGCGCTTCTTTGCGTCTGACAAGCCGATGACCAGCGATTTCGCCATGACGTTTTCCATTGCGGACGCATTGGGCAGAAGGCCTGCCTCCTCGATGAGCACGCCGATGCGCGGGTTGCCGCCGCACGGCGGGCAGTCGAACAGCCGCACCTCGCCCGCCGTGGGCGTCACCAGCCCGCACACCATCTTCATGAGCGTCGACTTGCCGGCGCCGTTTTTTCCGACGAAGCCGTAGATGTCACCTTGGTTGACGGCCAGGCTCACGCCGTCAACCGCGCGAATGCGGCCGAACGTCTTCGTGAGCTGCCGTGTTTCTATGACAGGCATGAATCCCCCTTCTCGTTGCTTGCGAGCGGCTGCGCCACGCCGCGTCGCCGAATGTGCGCATGCCGGCAACGTCGAGCAAAGCCGCATCGCGCCGCTCGACGCACGACCACTGTAGCGAAGCACACGCACAAAAGACTTAATTGAGGGTTAAGATTTCATGAAGGTTAGGATCGCTCGACCAGCTTGAAGCCGACGCCCCAGACGGTGACGAGGCAGGCGTCGGTGCCGCTGGGCTTGAGCTTCGCGCGGATGTGCGAAACGTGGACGTTCAAGGTGTTGTCCTCGACCATGTAGGGCTCGCCTGAGGCGGCTTCGAAGAGCTCTTGTTTCGTGAACGCCTTGCTCGGTTGGCGCATCATCGTTTCCATCAGGGCAAACTCCATGGGCGTGAGCGAAACGGGCTCGCCGTCGACGCAGAAGGAGAAGGCGTCCGCGTCAAGGGTCCAGCGGCCGAACGCAAGCGGGGGCGCAGACGATGCAGAGGCGAAAGCCGCGGCGGGCGAACCCGCAACGGAGGCGGCCTGAAGCCGCTCGGCGTGACGCAGCTGCACGGCGACGCGGGCGGCCAGCTCGTCCAGGTCGAAGGGTTTTGCCAGGTAGTCGTCGGCGCCGAGCTTGAGCAGCGTCACCTTGTCCATCGGCGCCATGCGGGCAGACACGACCAGCACCGGCGTGGCGTCGGCCCTGGCGCGCAGGGCTTCAACGATGGTTTCGCCGGGCGATCCGGGCAGCATGAGGTCGCACACGATGAGGTCGAAGCGCTCCCGATCAAGCCGCAGCAGCGCCTCGGTGCCCGACCACGCCTGCACGCACGCATGGCCTTCGCGGCCGAGACGCACGGCCATGACATCGTTGAGATCGGCGTCGTCTTCAATGATGAGCACAGATGCCACAAGCCTGCTCCTTATTGACGCAGTTATTGCTGCAAGAATTATAGCTCACCGGACGCCGAATCGCACCCGTCATCGTCACCCTCGGGAAGCCTGGGGTCAAACCGACGGCCCCGCCCCGCGCGGTCGCCCCGATTCAAGGCCTTCGCCGACACGCCCGCCGCCAGCGACGACGCCTTTTCAGCCGTGGCCCTTGCTCCCCGCGCGAACGCGTCGCGCGTGCGGTGCGCCAGCGTCTCGGCGCCTTCGCCCATCCGACTCGCCGCCGACCGCGCCGCGATTCCTGCCTGGTCTCGTGCGCACGCCGCCTTCTCGATGGCCGCGTCCTTCGCCTGGCCGGCCTTTTTCGCCGCCGTTTTGACCGCCGCCTTCGCCGCTTCCGCCGCCGCGTCGCGCACGTCTTCGGCAAGGCCGCACGTCTTCAGAAACGTGAGGGCCTGCCGGTACGACTGGCGCCGCAGCGTGCGCATGTCGGGCGGATTCGCGTCCAACAGCAGGGCTTTTGCGATGACGCCCACGCGCACGGTGAAAAACGCGTTCGCCATGCCCTGGCCGGCCGACGACACCAACACGCCGCCCGCCTCAAGCGCCGCGCTGCCGCCCATGAGGCTGACCATCTCGGCGTAGTCGAGCTCTTCCAAACCGCCCGCCAAAAGCGTCGCCTTGAGCGAGCGCACATACAGGCTGCCCACGCCCAGGGCGCTCGGGCGGAAGCCGCAGTCGGCCACGATGCCGCGAATCATGCGCAAGTCGACCGCCAGAATCGACAGCATGTCGAAGGCGGGCGTTTGCGAGACGGCCGTCGTCACGAACGACGCCTTGGCCGCGGTCTTGATGCGCTCGTCCACCACGGGCTCCAGCACGCTCGCGTACACGGCCGCCAGACGGTCGGGCTTCCAGTCGCGCACCTGCAAAAGCTCTTTCCTATCGATGCCGGGAAGGCTGGCGCGGTCGATGACGTTGTCGGCCACCCGACGGGCATACTTGTTGCGCTCGCGTTCGTTTCCGCTGGTCAAACGTGAAATGCCGAATACCGGATAGCGGAACGTGCGCACCGCCGGATACCCGATGCCCGCCACGACGCACGCCGCGACCAGCACGTAATAGGCGCCGCCGAGCACCGGCGACACGCCCATGAGCTGGCTGCCGAGCGACGCGATCGATCCGATGAGCGCCAGCAGCACGAACACGGCCAGAGCCGCCGCCGGCACGACGACGTGCGCAGGCAAAGCGGGCCGGTCGGTTCGCGCAAGCGCCGCAGAGGATGCGGCGGAATCATCGGGGCCGGCGCAGGCGCCGCCGGCAGAAGAGCTCGCAGACGAGCCGGGCTCGCGCCGCCGGACACCGCTTTCGTCTGACGCTTGCGCAGCCGTCCGTCCTTCGAAGCAATTCTGACTCTTCAGGTCATCTTCCATGGCGCCGCCCTTCGTCGTGCGCGAACAACGGTTTCATTATACTGCACGCTTTCGCGAATGCCCTCGACCAAGGCAGAGGACCCCTATGCCAGCACCCTCACCCCTCTGGCATGTCGCTGCCCAAGCGCTCTTTCAGGTATTCTTTGAACAGCGGAATCTCAATCCTCAAACGGCCCTGGCCTCGGTCGGCGATGACGCCCTGCTCGATGAGACGGCGCTTGTATTCCGACGCGTAATTGCTTTTCTTGCCCATGCGCCGCGCGATGTCGGCAAGCTCGCTTGCGCCTTCGTCTTCCAACATGGCAGCCAGAAACCGCACATCGCCCTTCGAAAGCTCCTTGAAGGTCGTGTCGAATATCTTGCGGCGCATGTCGATGCGGGCATGGGAAACGCCGACGTCGATGTCGGCAACCGAAAGGCACGGACTGTCGGGCGACGCCTCCCACGCCCGATAGCCCACAAGCTGCAGCATGTAGGGGAAGCCGCTGATCGACGCCACGGCCTTCTCAAGAGCCTCGTCGCCGATGGAGCGCCCTGCGCCTTCAATGGTCTTCGTCATCGCCTGAGCCACCTCAAAATCTTCCACCGTCCCAAGATCGTGGTAGTTGGCGCGGCGAAGAAACGACACGGACTTGTTCTGCAGAAGAGCGCTCACATGAGTTGGCAAACCCGCCATGAGCAGCGCGATGTTGCGACGTTCGCGCAAGAAGTGCTGCATCGCCGAGGCAACCTGAATCATCTCGTCGAGGTCTTCCCTCACCTCGTCGACAGTGAGCAGCAGCCCGGTGTTCGTTTCGGCAAGCTCGTCCAACAGGTCTTCCATGCGGATTCGCCAGGTGGCCGCCTCGGATTCCGTCTCCTGAAGCTTGACCTCGGCCATGTTTCCGAAGCGGATGCTTGAGATTCTTGCCGTACCGGCGGGCTCGACGAGGTGCCCGGCACGCCTTTTCGTCTGCTGTATGATTTCGTCCAACATGCCGGGCAATGCGGAGACGTTGACGGCTATCCAACCATGAGCTGCGGCTTCGTCGGCAACATAGGAAAGAAGGGCCGTCTTGCCCGTGCCTCGCGCACCGGAGACGATGGTGACGAGATTGGGGTCTCCGATGCCGTTGTCGAGGGCGCGCAGCAGCTCGCCGATGACGTCTTCTCGACCCGCCATATAAGCGGGAACAATGCCGAACGTCGGCGTAAAGGGGTTGGCTGGCATGCGATCACCTTCTGTTTCGTTTTGCATCTTTTGCAATTTTTGCATCTTTTGCAACTTTTGCAAAGGGGTTCCGAAAGGCGGGCGGCCCTTCTGACGGGCGCTTTGCTATGCCTCGGCTCGGACTTGCGCTTCGGCGGCCGGATTGCATCCGTGCTCGCCTGCGTCCGCCGCGAGGCTTGCGCCGGCCGCAGCCAGCGTCGCTCGCGCTTCGGCGACCTCTTCGGGCGTGGGCGTGCGCGGCACGTGGCTGCCGTCGTACTGCTCGTCCAGCTTCACGTGGGCCTCTTTCGGCAGCGCGAGGTTGGTGACGAGCGCCACCAAAAACACCGTCGCCACGCAGTTCTGCGCAAACACCTCCTGCACGATCTGCGGGAAGATGGCGAACAAGTCCCCCGCCTGGGTAAAGCCCAGACCCACCGCCAGCGACAGCGCCGCAATGATGATGTTGCGCTGCGTGAAGCCGGCCCGTGCGATCATCTGGAAGCCCGACACGATGATGTTGCCGAACATCATGATGGTGCACCCGCCCAACACCGCTTCAGGCAGCGAGCTGAACACCACCGAGATGAGCGGCACGAACGCGGCGGCGACCATGATGACGGCGCCCGACGCAATGGCCCGCCGGTTCACGACCTTCGTCATGGCGATCAGGCCGACGTTCTGCGAAAACGACGTGATGGGCAAGCAGCCGAACAGGCCCGAGAGCGACGACGTGAAGCCGTCGCAGGCGATCGAGCCGGACAGCTCGCGGTCGCGCACCTCGCGGTCGAGACCCACCATGGCAAGCGCCGACGTGTCGCCGATGGTTTCGGTGGCCGACACCAAAAAGATGAGCACGAGCGGCACGATGGCCTCGAGACGGAATTCCGGCACGACCGGCATGACCTGCGGCAGCGCGAACAGCGAAAGCGACTGAAAGCCCGACAGGTCGACAGCCCCCAGGCAAAGCGCCACCGCATACCCGATGATCAGGCCGAACAGCACCGACAGCTGCTTGGCGAACCCTTTGGCGACCACCTGGAACACCAGACAGCTGACAAGCGACACCGACCCGAGCAGCAGGTTTTGCGCACTGCCGAAATCCGGTGCGCCCGAACCGCCGCCGAAGCTGGCGGCCCCGACGCCGAGCAGGGAAAACCCGATGGCCGTAACCACCACTGCCGCCACGATGGGGCTGATGAAGCGCCGCCAATACCACGCGAACAGGCCCAGCACCCCTTCCACGACGCCGCCGACGAGCACCGCGCCGATGGCCGCGCCATACCCATAGGCCGCCACGATGCCGCACAGCACGCTGACGAACGTGAAGCTGATGCCCATCACGATGGGCAGCCCGCTGCCGACCCGCCACACCGGAAACAGCTGGATGAGCGTGCCGATACCGGCGATGAGCATGGCGTTTTGGATAAGCGTCGACGTCATGGCCTGGTCGAGGCTTGCCGCTGCGGCAACGATGTAAATGGGTGCCAAGTTCGCCACGAACATCGCCAGGATGTGCTGCAAGCCGTACGGCACCGCGCGTTGAGGCGGAATGGCCCCGTCCAGTTCGAACAAAGCCTGCCGGTCAAACCCTTTCCTGCGGCCCTTGCCAGACGTAGCGTCGCCTGCCGCTTCCTTCGGCGCAGCCTCTTTCTGTGCGCCTTCGCGTGTTTCTGAAGAGGTCGAACGGTCCATGCCCATCGGAAGCCCTTTCTGTGCGCCTGTCGCGTAATGTTGGAAGAATACCACGGGCGCGGGACGGATTTTCCGCTGTTTTCTTTCCTTTTTGTCAGCGCGTCCATCGGCTCTTGCTGCGAACGCGACACGTCGCCCGAACGTCAGGCGCCGAGACACGCAGAAACGAAGAGCTCTCACGTTGAGCAGCTGCACAACAAAGCCCGGGCACTTGAGGCCCCGCGCCTATGCCGTGCGGAAGCAGACCGTCCCGGCTTCGGCGTCCATGGATTCGATGATGGCAAGGCTCTCGACGTGATAGCCCCGCGCCCGCAGATCGTCGCCGCCGCCCTGAAAGCCCTTTTCCACCGCGACGCCGACGCCTTCGACCACCGCGCCCGCCTGCTCGACCAGTTCGATGAGGCCGCGCACGGCACACCCGTTCGCGAGGAAGTCATCGATAATGAGAATGTGGTCATCGGGGTCGATGAAGCGCTTGGCAACGATGACGTCAAACGTCTTTTTGTGCGTGAACGACTCTATTTTTGTGCAGAGCATCTCACCGTCGAGGTTGATGGACTGGGTCTTTTTCGCAAACACGACCGGCACGTCGAAATGGAGCGCCGCCATGCACGCGATGCCGATGCCGCTCGCCTCGATGGTAAGGATCTTCGTGACGGGCTTGTCCTGAAACAGGCGGGCCCATTCAGCGCCCAAGGCGTCAAGCAGGTCGATGTCTATCTGGTGGTTCAGAAAGCTGTCGACTTTCAAAACGTTGCCGGACTTCACGACGCCGTCGCGGGCGATGCGGTCTTCGAGCAGCTGCATACAGACTCCTAGCGCATGTGCGGACGTGTCGCATGCCCAAAACCCGAGGCATGCAAGATCGCAGCATTATAGCAGGAGCGGCGAATCAGGAGTCGAGTCGCGCCGGCGTTCGGCGACGGCCCGGGAAGCGGGCGGCGGCTTCGGCAGGCCCGTCTGGCGGCGCAGGCCGCCCCGGCCCCGTCCCTGCCGCGGACAGACGCAGCGGCGCCCCAGCCGAAAGACCGAGGCGCCGCTGCGAAAGGAGAGAACGGAAAGAATCGTTCGAGTCACGCCGCCCGCCGCACGGGCAAAAGCCTAGTTGCCCAGATCGTCCAAATCCAGGTCGCTGAAGTCGATGCCGTCGAGTTCGGCCAGGTCAAGCGGGGCTTCGACGGTGCATTCGTAGTCGCCGTCCTCGCCGATGCCGATAAGCACGTAGCTGCGGTCGAACAGCTTCCCTTCGACGATCTTCTGCGCAATGAGGTCGACGATCTTGTTTTGGATGAGCCGCTCGAGCGGACGCGCCCCGTACACCGGATCGTAGCCGTCGATGGCCAAATGCTCCATGGCCTCGGGCGTCACGTCGAGGGTCACGCGGCGCTGGCGCAGGCGTTCGCGCACGTCGGCGAGCTGCAGCTCCACAATAGGCTCCATGTTCGCGATGGACAGCTCTTCAAACGTGACGATGTCGTCGATGCGGTTCAGGAATTCCGGCTTGAACGTCTGGCGCAGGGCGTCTTGCATGGCGTTGGCGAAGTCGGCCAGCTTCTTGCCGGCGGCCTCGGGCGTCATGTTCGCCATGTCCTGCATCATCTCGCCCATGGTTTCGCGGCGGGCGCCCTCGTTCTGCTCGATGGCACGCTCGCGAATGAGCTGGCTGCCCACGTTCGACGTCATGATGACGATGGCGTTTTTGAACGACACGACGCGGCCCTGGCCGTCGGTCAGCCGGCCGTCGTCGAGCACCTGCAACAAAACGTTGAACACGTCCGGGTGCGCCTTCTCGATCTCGTCGAGCAAGATGACGCAGTACGGGTGCCGGCGCACGGCCTCGGTCAGCTGGCCGCCCTCGTCGTAGCCCACGTATCCCGGAGGGGCGCCGATGAGCCGCTGCACGCTGAACTTTTCCATGTATTCGGACATGTCGATGCGCACCATCGCCCGTTCGGAATCGAACAGGTATTCCGCAAGCGCCTTGGCCAGCTCGGTCTTGCCGACGCCGGTGGGGCCGAGGAAGAGGAACGACCCGATGGGCTTGTCGGGGTCGGAAAGGCCCGCGCGACTGCGGCGAATGGCGGCCGAAACCGAATCGACGGCCTCGTTTTGCCCGATCACGCGCTCGTGCAGGCGGTCTTCCAGGTTGATGAGCTTTTCCATGTCGCCCTGCATCATCTTCTGCACGGGAATGCCCGTCCAGGCGGACACGACCTCGGCGATGGCGTCTTCGCCCACTTCCTCTTTCAGGATGGCGCCGTCCTGCTGGCGGACGTTGAGGTCCTCTTCGGCCTGCTGGAGGGCTTGCTGCAGCTCGGGAATGCGGCCGTAGGCCAGCTCGGACGCCTTCGCCAGGTTGCCCTCGCGCGTGGCCCGCTCGGCTTCCATCTGGGCGCCTTCCAGTTCCGCCTTCAGGTTCTGCACGTTTTCGATGACGTCCTTCTCGTTGCGCCATTCGGCCTTGCGCCGGTCAAGCGACTCTTTCGCGGCGGCGATTTCCTTGCGCAACGCCTCCAAGCGCTCGCGCGACACGTCGTCGGACTCCTTCATGAGCGCCTGCTCTTCGATCTGCATCTGGGTGAGCTTGCGCTCGGCCGCGTCCACCTCTTCGGGCATGGAGTCGATCTCGATGCGCAGGCGGCTGGCGGCTTCGTCCATGAGGTCGATGGCCTTGTCGGGAAGGAAGCGGTCGGTGATGTAGCGGTTCGACAGCTCGGCCGCCGACACGATGGCGCTGTCGGTGATGCGCACGCCGTGGTGGATCTCGTACTTTTCTTTCAGGCCGCGCAGGATGGCGATGGTGTCTTCGACGGACGGCTCGGAAACCAGGACGGGCTGGAAGCGGCGCTCGAGCGCGGAATCCTTCTCGATGTACTTGCGGTATTCGTCGAGCGTCGTGGCGCCGATGACGTGCAGCTCGCCGCGGGACAGGGCGGGCTTGAGCATGTTGCCGGCGTCCATGGAGCTGTCGCCGGTAGAGCCTGCGCCCACGATGGTGTGCAACTCGTCGATGAACAGGATGATGCGGCCGTCCGCGTCTTTGACCTCGCGCAGCACGGCCTTCAGGCGGTCTTCGAATTCGCCGCGGTACTTCGCGCCGGCCACCATGGATGCCAAATCGAGCGCCACCAGTTCGCGGTCTTTCAGCGACGAAGGCACGTCGCCCGCCACGATGCGCTGGGCCAGGCCTTCGACGATGGCGGTTTTGCCGACGCCCGGCTCGCCGATGAGCACGGGGTTGTTCTTCGTGCGGCGCGACAGCACCTGCACGGTGCGGCGGATTTCCTCGGACCGGCCGATGACCGGGTCGAGCTTGCCTTCGCGGGCCTGCTGCGTGAGGTTTTGGCCGTACTGCTCGAGCGCCTCGAATTCGGTTTTGGACGCCTGGTCGGTCACGCGGGTGTCGCCGCGCAGCTCTTCGTAGGCGGTTTCGATGGTCTTTTTCGTGACGCCCGCGCCGTTGAGGATCTTGCCGGCGGTGCCCTTGTCTTCGGACAGCGCGATGAGCAAGTGTTCCGTGGTGGCGTAGGAGTCGCCGAGCTTTTCGGCGGTCTTCACCGCGCGGTCGATGACGCCCATGAGCGCCGGCGAGGGCACGCCGCTCATCATGGACGAGCCCGACACCTTCGGCAGGGCTTCGATGGCCGCGTCGGCGTTGGCCTTCAGCGCGAAGGGGTCGGCGCCGATGCGCTTGATGATGGCCGAAAGGTTGTTCTCGCCCGACGAGAGCAGCGCTTTCAGCATGTGGATGGGTTCGGCCTGGGACGCTTCGTTGTCCGAAGCGATGACCAGGGTTTGCTGGAGCGCCTCTTGGGCGCTGAGAGCGAGTTTGCTCAGACTCCCCATGTTCATGGACGGGGCCTCCTTGTCTTTGTTGTTGCGTTGGTTGATGCAGGCCAGACCGGTGCGCAAGCGGAAGCCGCCGAAGCCTGCAGGCGCCGCGGACGCGCTGCGGCCGCAGGCTTCGAAGCGGTCGCGATCCTACGGATGGATGCCCGGCAGGCGGTGGGTCGCCGCCGGCAGGTCGGCCACGCGCACGAGCGCGGTGACGCTTTCCCGCGTTTCCAGCTCGTGGACGCGGTCGGCCAAGCGGCGCACCCGCTTGTGCAAGTCGTCGATCTCGGCGTCGCGCTCGTCGAGGCGGCCTTCCAGATCGAGGATGCGGATGACGCCCGCCAAATTGATGCCTTCGCTGGTCAGTTCGTTGATGAGTTCCAGACGGTCGATGTCGGCCTGGGAATACATGCGGGTGTTGCCGCTCGTACGCTGGGGCGTGACCAGGCCCTTTTGCTCGTACGCGCGCAGCGTTTGGGGATGGACCCCCGCGAGCTGCGCCGCCACCGAGATCATGTACAGCGGACGGTCGCGGTCGGTGTGCGATGCGCTCATTGCTCCCACGACCTCACGGGTTGTTCCGACGCGGCGGCAAACGCCTCAAGCGCCCGCTTCTGCTCGTCGTTGACCTGGGCGGGGACGACCACTTTCAGCGTGAGCTTCAAGTCGCCGTGTCCGCTGCCCTTCACCTGCGGAGCGCCTTTGCCGCGCACCGTCAGCACCGTTTCGTCCTGCGTGCCGGCGGGCACCTTCACGCGCACCTTCTTGCCGTCGGGCGTGGGCACCACGATGGATGCCCCCAGCACGGCTTCGGGAAACGTGATGGGCACGTCCATGAGCACGTCGGCCTTTTGGCGGCGGTAGAGCTCGTGCTCGCCGATCTTGGTGGTGACGAGCAAGTCGCCGTCTTCCCCGCCGGCCTCTCCCGGGGCGCCCTTCTTCTTGAAGCGCACGCGGCCGCCGTCGACAGCGCCGGCCGGGATCTTCACGGTGAGCGTTTCGGCTTCTGAGCGGCCCGGCACGCGCACGGTCACGCGCTTTTCGGCGCCGTTGAACGCCTCTTCGAACGTGACGTTGAGCGTGACGTTCATGTCTTGGCCCTTGACAGGACGCGGGCTGCGCGAACCGCCGAAGTCCCAGCTGCCGCCGAATCCGCTTGATCCGCCGAACGCCCCTTCGCCGTGGCGCAGCGATTCCAAGATGTCGGCCCAGCTGCCGCCGCCGAAGATGTCGCTGAAGTCGACCGTGCCACCGCCGCCCCAGCCCTGGGGGATCTGGGTTTCGTTCGCGGTGCCGTACTGGTCGTACAGGTTGCGCTTCTTTTCGTCGGACAGCACCTCGTAGGCTTCGTTGATTTCCTTGAACTTCGCCTCGTCGCCGCCGGCGTCGGGATGATGGGTGCGCGCGAGCTTGCGGAACGCCTTTTTGATGTCTGCCTGCGTTGCCGTCCGTGGAACGCCTAGGATCTTGTAATAGTCCGGGGTAGCGGCCATGGACGCTCCACCTCCTTGCTTTTAATGATGATGTGTTTGGTCAGGCTTGTGAGACAAAGGCGGGCCTTTTGCCAGCCCGCCTTTGTCGCGTCATGCTATTTTTGGTCTGCGTCTTCGGCGGGCGCTGGCTCGCGCTTCGGACCGCCGCAGGTCACGGTGACCATGGCGGGCCTGAGCACCTTCATGCCCATCTTGTACCCTTTTTGGTACACGTCGCGGACGGTCTCGTCGTAGGCGGAACTGTCTTCCACCGTGGCGACGGCCTGGGCGTCCAGCGCGTTGAACGGCTCGTTCACGGGGTTCAGCACCACGACGCCGCTGCGCTCCAGCACGCTTCCCAGCTTCGAGTACACGGCCTTCACGCCGTCGAGCAGGCCTTGTTCGCCGTGCTCGTCGGCATAGGCGATCGTGCGCTCGAAGTCGTCGATGACCGGGATGAGGTCGGTCACGAGCTTTTCGGTGGCGCGGGCCTTTTCGGCTTCGCGCTGCTCGGCGGTGCGGCGGCGGTAGGTGTCCCATTCCGCATGAAGCCGCAGGTAGCGGTCTTCCCAAGCCTGCTTTTCAGCGCGAAGGTCCTCGATCGCTTTCGCGGCGGCCTCTTCGGCCGAAGGCTCGGCGTCGGCCTCTTCGGCTTCGCTCGGCTCGGCGTCGATCACGACGGCTTCGGCGGTCGCGTCGGCTGCGTCTGCGCCCGCAGGCTGGGCGGCGCCAGCCTGCTGCGCTTCGTCGGCGGAAGACGCGCCGGATGCCGTGCGTTCCTGGGTGGGCTTGCTCGGCGTCATGGGCGCTACTTCCTTTCGTTCTCGTCGTCAACGACCTCGTAGTCGGCTTCGATGGTGTCGTCGGCCGGCGCGGATTCGGCCGTGGCGGCCTGCGCGGCGCCGTCCGGAGACTGCGTGGAGTACACGACCTCGGCCAGCTTGTAGCCCGCCTGCTGCATGGCCTCGGTGGCCTGCTTGATGGCGTCGAGATCCTGGCCTTCAAGGGCGCTCTTGGCCTGGGCGATGGCTTGTTCGGCCTGCGACTTCACGTCGGCCGGCGCCTTGTCGCCCACTTCGGCCAGCGTCTGCTCGGTGGCGTTCACGAGCGCGTCGGCGTTGTTGCGGATCTCCACTTCCTCGCGGCGGCGCTTGTCTTCTTCGGCGTGCTGCTCGGCGTCGCGCACCATGCGCTCGACCTCGTCGTCGTTGAGCGCCGTGGAGCCCGAAATGGTGATCTGCTGTTGCTTGCCGGTGCCCAAATCCTTCGCCGACACGTTCACGATGCCGTTGGCGTCGATGTCGAACGTGACTTCGATCTGCGGGACGCCGCGACGCGCCGCCGGAATGCCGGACAGCTGGAACTTGCCGAGCGTCTTGTTGTCGGCGGCCATCTGGCGCTCGCCCTGCAGGACGTGGACCTCGACCGACGTCTGGTTGTCCGACGCGGTGGAGTAGATTTCGGTCTTGCGCGTGGGGATGGTGGTGTTGCGGTCGATCATCTTGGTCATGACGCCGCCCATCGTTTCCACGCCGAGCGACAGCGGGGTGACGTCGAGCAGCAGGATGCCTTCGACGTCGCCGGACAGCACGCCGCCCTGCACGGCCGCGCCCATGGCGACCACTTCGTCGGGGTTCACCGACATGTTCGGAGCCTTGCCCGTCATGCTCTTCACGAGTTCCTGCACGGCCGGCATGCGGGTGGAGCCGCCGACGAGGATGACCTCGTCGATTTCGCCCTTCGTGAGACCGGCGTCTTTGAGCGCCTGCTCAACGGGCTTCTTGCAGCGGTCGAGCAGGTCCTTCGTGATGCGCTCGAACTCCGCGCGGGTCAGCGTGTAGTCCAAGTGCTTGGGGCCGGAGGCGTCGGCGGTGATGAACGGCAGGTTGATGTTGGCCTGCGTGGTGGAGGACAGCTCCATCTTCGCCTTTTCCGCGGCTTCCTTCAAACGCTGCATGGCCATCTTGTCGCCGCGCAGGTCGATGCCGTTGTCGGCCTTGAACTTGTCGGCCAGCCAGTCGATGACGCGCTGGTCCCAGTCGTCGCCGCCCAGGTGGTTGTCGCCGGCGGTGGACGCAACCTCGAACACGCCGTCGCCAAGTTCGAGGATGGACACGTCGAACGTGCCGCCGCCCAGGTCGAACACGAGGATCTTCTCGTCTTTGTTCGTCTTGTCAAGGCCGTAGGCGAGCGCCGCCGCCGTGGGCTCGTTGATGATGCGCAGCACTTCGAGGCCTGCGATCTTGCCGGCGTCCTTCGTGGCCTGGCGCTGAGCGTCGTTGAAGTACGCGGGCACGGTGATGACGGCCTGCGTGATGGGGCCGCCGAGCTGCTTTTCGGCGTCGGTCTTCAGCTTCTGCAGCACCATGGCCGAAATCTCTTCGGGGGTGTAGTCCTTGCCGTCGATGTCGACGACCGCGCGGCCGTCCTTGCCCTTCTGGACCTTGTAGCTGACGGTCTTCTGCTCTTCGGACGTTTCGCCGAAGGAGCGGCCGATGAAGCGCTTCACGGACGAAACGGTGTTTTCGGGGTTCGTGACGGCCTGGTTTTTCGCAGCCTTGCCGACGACGCGCTCGCCGTCTTTGCGGAAGCCCTCGACCGACGGGGTGGTGCGGTCGCCTTCGGCGTTGACGAGGATTTCCGGCTCCGAGCCTTCCATGACCGCCATGGCGGAGTTCGTCGTGCCCAAATCGATACCAAGAATCTTAGCCATAATGTGTGATTCCTTTCATTGCAGGTCTCATTTGCTTGGGTGCACTATATAACCTGAGTCAGGTATTGTCAAGTTATATAGCGATCCATGCTTAAAAATTCTGAGCAGTCACTACTGTATCAACCAAAAGGAGGGGTGGCGCGAGGATGCAAGAAGCGTTACGCGCTGGTCAAAGGCCCGTTTCTGTCTCGGGGGTTCCCGCGTCGCCGCGGGCGGGCATGTGGAGGATTTGTGTAGAACGAATGTTCTAAAGCAGGTGGAAGGACGAACGCAGCACATGGAGTTTGCCGCTGCGCGGTCGCCCGAAGCGCCGCAGCGAATCGCGCCGGGCGGACTTCTGCGCGACGGGGTACAATGCCCGCATGGCACACGACGCATGGAACACAACCGACCGACGCAGCAGCAGGGACGCAGGCCCGGCCTCGCACGATGGCAGGGGCGAGAGCGCCGCTCGAAGCTCGCACGGCGGCAGGAGCAGGGAGCCGGCGGCCGGCAGCGGCTCGCGCGGCGGCAGGAACACGAACCCGGCAGCATGCGACGGCGGCAGGAGCGGGGGCGCCTCGCAGGCGGGGCTGCACTCGCCGATGCGCTGGGCGGCACGCGCGGTACGCGAGCATTGGCTGACGGCGGCGGCGCTTCTGGCGGCGCTCGCTTCCATGGCGGCAGTGCCCCCGGACGCCGCCTACCTGGGTTATTTCGACTGGAAGACCATCGGATGCCTGTTCTGCGTCCTGGCCGTCACCAACGCCTTGCGCCGCATGGGAGCCATCGACCGGGCCGCCCGCGCCATCATCGGACACGTGGCCGGACCGCGTTCTCTCGCGCTTATGCTCGTGCTGGTCACGGCCGCTTTTTCCATGCTGTTCACCAACGACGTGGCGCTCATCATCATGCTGCCGCTCGCGGCGACGACGCTTGTGGGAGCACGGCAGACGCGCCTGGTGCCCCCCGTGTTCGCGCTGCAGGCCTTGGCGGCCAACTTGTGCGGCATGATCACGCCGTTCGGCAACCCGCAAAACCTGTACCTGTTCACGTACTTTCACCTCGGGGTCGGCGAATTCGTCCGCACCATGCTGCCGCCGTTTCTGCTTGCCACGGGAGGGATTGTGGCGGTGACCTGGGCGGCGGCGCAAAAGCCGCGCACCGGGGCGGAAGGCGGGGCGGAAGGCGAGAGCCCCGCACGCGCCGCTACGGCCGCCCCGGCGCGTGCGCCCCTGGACCGGCGCCGGCTGGCGGCGTGCTGCGGGCTGTTCGCGCTTGCGCTGCTGGCAGTGTTTCGCATCGTGCCGGCGGGGGCGGCGGCTCTGGGCGTGGCGGCCGTTTTGGCGTGCCTCGATCGGCGGGCCCTGGCAAGCGTCGACTGGGGACTGCTCGCGACGTTTCTGTGCTTCTTCGTGTTCGCGGGCAACATGGCCCGCGTGCCGGCCTTGGGGCAGGCCCTCGGGCCGCTCATGGACGACTGGGGGCTGCTCGTGTCCGCCGGCACGAGCCAGGTGATCAGCAACGTTCCTGCGGCCGTGCTGCTTTCGCACTTCACCAGCGACTGGGCGCCGCTGCTTGTCGGCGTGAACGTCGGCGGGGCCGGCACGTTCGTGGGGTCGCTCGCAAGCCTCATCGCCATTCGCTGCTACGCCGTGGCCCACAAGACGCGTGCGCTGCAGGCGGACCCCAGCTGCTCCATGGGCCGCTTCCTGCGCCTGTTCGCCCTCATGAACGCCGCTTTCTTCGGAGCGCTCGTTGCCTTCTGCCAACTGATGGCGTGCCTTTTGTAGGGCCGGCAAGGCGCGGCGGCACGTCGGACCGGGCAGCTCGCCCGGGCAGCCGGCCCGGGCCAAGCGGCACGTCGGGCCGGGCAGCTCGCCCGGGCAGCTCGCCGCTTCCCCGCCCGACCCTGCCTTCCCGCTCCCCTGCCGCTTCCCCGCTCGCACGTCTTTGGACATGAAAAAGCGGCGCCGGGCGCTGGGCCTGGTGCCGCTTTCGCGTACCTTTATAAAGGTGGGGAACGTTACTCTTCGACGACTTCCGGAATGGCGCCCATGGGGCATTCCTCGACGCAGTCGCCACACGCGATGCAGCTGTCCTCGTTCACGACGTCCGCCACGCCGCCGACGACCTCGAGGACCTCTTGCGGGCAAGCGTCCACGCAGATGCCGCAGCCGATGCACTCGTCAGTTTCAATTACGGGATGGGACATGGTCAGCTCCTTCTCGATAGCAACTCTTACTTGGCAGGTTGGCAACTCCGTAACCTTCTGTGGGCAAGATACCAAACTTTGGTGGT
Organism: Slackia sp. ZJ119; assembly: GCF_011039175.1. Taxonomy (GTDB): domain Bacteria; phylum Actinomycetota; class Coriobacteriia; order Coriobacteriales; family Eggerthellaceae; genus Xiamenia. The sequence continues at coordinate 156,823 of NZ_JAAKEN010000001.1, read as the reverse complement.
TATGCAAGGGCTGTACGCGTTTTTCCAAGGGACGGCGGAAAACGTCAGTAAGCGCAGCGGGTGGAGCGAAGGCAAGGCGGCGCAGGTCGCACGCCGGACGGGGGCGGGAGCTGACAGAGAGGGAGCTGACAGAGGGACGGGGTATTCGTCAGGCCGGCTCGCCGGCCTGACGAATACCCCGTCCCTCTGTCAGCTCCCCCGCCCCTACTTCCCGGTGTACTTCGGCAGCGATTTCAGCACGTGCCAGGCCCGCTGCTTGGCGGCCTGGTCTGCGAGGCAGGCCTCGAAATCGGCGAAAGCGGCCAGCGGACGGCCGAACAGGCGGCCGGAGCGCTCGAGCACGACGTCGGTGCGGTACGTCTTTCCCAGAAGCGCCGCGCTTGCGCCGTCCGCCGCGACGACGACGAGCGGATCGATGCCTTCCACCAGGGAAAACAGCGCCTTCGCGTCCAGCTTTGCGCCGTCTTCGGCCTCTATGCGCACAAACGTCGCGCCGGCGTCGCCGTAGTCGAGCGACCGCGCCGTCGCCGTCAGCGCCGCACGCACGCCGTCGCCTGCCGCCGCCTTGCTGACCACCAAAAACACGCCCGCACGCGCCCCGTCGAGGTGCGCCGCGAACGTTTTCCACGCCTCGTCGAGAGGCACGCTGTACATGTTACCACTCATCGCTTTTTTCACACGCTCTCTTGCAAATGGTCGGATGCCGCCTTATAACCAATGGTATCGAATGATCGCGAGAAACGCGGCGCGGATCGGCCAACAGCGAAAGGACAGCCCATGTGCACCAACGGCATCAACACCGGCCAGTTTGAAACGATGATCGAACAGATCGACGATCACGTGAAACTCGAGCGTCGCTGGGCCCACACGCTGGGACATCAGGCAGGCGACGCGGGATTCCCCACCGTGTGCGAGAAGCTGCATGCGGCCCAGGCCCTGCTCGACGACGTGCGAGCCCTGCTCGACGAGGCGAAAGACGCGCTGGAAGACGACGCGCGCGAGGCGAGCGCCGTCACGGTCAACCTCGTCTAGCACAAGGCGGACCGCAGCATGAAGAACAGCCTCATGCGGTTTTCGGTCGCCATGCCCGAAGACCTGCTGATTCGGTTCGACCAGCTGGTCGCGCGGCGCGGGCTGGCGAAAAACCGCAGCGAAGTCGTGCGCGACCTGGTGCGCGAGGCGCTGGTCGAAGACGAGTGCGCACAGCCCGGCGCCGAGGTGATGGGCACGCTGACCATCGTGTACGACCACCACGCGAGCGACTTGCAGGAAAAGCTGCACTCCATCCAGCACGACTACTTCGAAAACATCGTGTCGACGATGCACGTGCATGTCGACGCGCACGCCTGCTTGGAAGTGATCGTGCTGCGCGGCGACACGGAAACGGTGCAACTGATTGCGAACCTGATACTGGGAACGAAGGGCGTGAAGAACGGCCGCTTGGTCGTGACGACGACCGGCGTGAGCATCTAAGCAGCGCTGCGCGGAGACAGGACGCCCTGCACGGCCGGGGTCGAGCCGCGGCAGCACTTCCGTCGGCCGGAGTCCAGCGGCGGAGCGGCCAGCACCTCCGGCCGAAGCGGGCGGCGCGCAGAAATCGCAGCGCAAGCAGGGTCGAGCGGCGTTTCGGCCAACGCCTCCGGCAGAAGCGCGGCGACTGGAGTCAAACGGCGGCCAGCGCCTCCATCGGGCGAACCGCCGGACGGTGCACCCCCGTTCGCAGGATCGACATGCAACGAAAGGAACCTCTATGGATGAAACGGTGATGCTCGGACACGGGTCGGGCGGATCGATGATGAAACGCATCATCGATGAGGTGTTTTTCGACGCGTACGGCGGCGACGAGCTGCGCGAAGGCAACGACGCCGCCGTGCTGCCGCTGGACGCGGGCGGCGGGTCGCTCGCGTTTTCGACCGACAGCTTCGTCGTGACGCCGCACTTCTTCCCCGGCGGCGACATCGGGCGGCTGGCCGTGTGCGGCACCGTGAACGACGTCGCCACCAGCGGTGCCGTCCCCCAGTACCTGAGCTGCGGCTTCATCCTGGAAGAGGGCTTTCCCATGGACGACCTGCGCCGCATCTGCACGTCGATGGCCGAAGCGGCGAATGAGGCGGGCGTCAGGATCGTCACGGGCGACACGAAGGTGGTGAACCGCGGGCACGGCGACGGCGTGTTCATCAACACCTCGGGAGCAGGCGTGGTGCCCCCCGGCGTGCGCCTGGGCGGGCAGTTCATCCAACCGGGCGACAAAGTGCTGGTCAGCGGCACGTTGGGCGACCACGGCATCACCATCATGAGCTGCCGCGAGTCGTTGTCGTTCACGTCCCCCTTGGAATCAGACGCAGCGCCGCTGAACCGCCTGATCGCCGACGTGCTGGCCGCGGCGCCGAACGTGCGCTGCTTCCGCGACCCCACGCGCGGGGGGCTGGCGTCCACGCTCAACGAGCTGGCCGAACAGGCGGGCGTCGACATCACGGTGGAAGAGACCGACGTGCCCGTGAAACCGGCCGTGCAGGGCGCCTGCGACATGCTGGGCTACGACGTGCTGCAGGTGGCCAACGAGGGGAAGATGGTGTGCGTCGTGGCCGCCGACCAGGCCGAAGCAGCGCTGGCCGCCATGCGTGCGAACCCCTACGGACGCGACGCGGCCCTGATCGGAGAGGTGAGCGCCGCCCGAGCCGACCGCGGCCCGAAAGTGATGCTGCGCACGGCGCTCGGCAGCACGCGCTTCTTGGACATGCTCGTCGGCGAACAGCTGCCGCGCATCTGCTAGCAGGCAAGCCGAAACAAAGCCAGACGCCACGAGGCCGGGCACGAATTCGTGTCCGGCCTCGTTTTGCAACAGAAGGGTTGCGCACGCGCCAGCGTTTCCCTTTACCTTTTTGATACGTTTGCGGTAGTATGAGGGAGCGGTGCTTCGTCGCCACGCCCGGGTGGCATCTCCGAGAGGAGGTGCTCGTCATGGACACTCAAACGGTTATTGCGCTCTGCGCCATATTCTCGGTTGTTTTGGCCATGATTCGTCTCTCCAGGCTCAAGTAGCTTGAAGGGACGGCTGAAGGGAGGTGATAACGAACTGCATCCTTTGTAAATGCAAGGCCCGGTGCGTTGGTCGACCTACCGAGCCCTGCTGACATACTGGATGCCGCCCGGCCGTGACCCGGGGCACCGCTTGATTCAGATGGTACCACACCTGCCGTCAAGATGCCAGAACGTCGGGCGGTGAAATCACGCGAATACGCCAGAATACGCCAAGCGGCCATATTTGGAGCTGACAGAGGGACGGGGTATTCGTCAGCTCGGCGAGCCGAGCTGACGAATACCCCGTCCCTCTGTCAGCTCCCAGACGCAGGAAGGCCCCGCGATGCGGGGCCTTCCTGGCGCTTCGGACGGTCAGCAGACTAGACGGTCACAGCCGTTTCGTCTTCTTCGTCCTCTTCGTCGCGGCGGCGGCGCAGCAGCACGATGACCAGGCCGGCGGCCACGATCGCGGTGCCGAACAGCCACGCCACTTGCAGCGGGTCGCTCGTCTGCGGCAGGGCAATGATGCGGTCGAGGAAGCTCGGACCGCCGTTGCCGCCAAGCGGGTTCACCGGCACGGCGCCGACGCCGCCCGGGTTCACCGGCACCCAGCGGCCCGTCACCGGGTCGAGCACGTACTCGGCCGTGGTGGTGCCGCCCGGCGTGCTGCCCTCGAACGCCTCGTCCAGGTACTTGGGCGGAGCATCGGTGCTCGGGTCGTAGCCGTCGATGCCAAAGCCGTGCTCGCCGTCTTCCACCAGAATGCCCATGTCGACCGGGCGTTCAACCTCAGGCGTCCAGTTGTAAGGCATCACCAGGTTGTACTTCTGACCGTAGGCGTTCTCTTTGCGGGCTTCGGTCTCGTCCTCGTCGATCTCGGCGCCGAGCACCACGTGAGCCACGGTGACGGCCTCCATGTCGGAGCCGGCTGCGTTCGTGAAGTCGGAGTCGTCGAAGTCCTCGTTCACGCCGCTGGCCGGGTTCGCCACGTCGATCGGCACGAACGTCGAGCCGTCGGGCAGCGTCGTCCGCACGCGATAGACGTAGGCGGTTTCGTCTTCGGCGACCACGTCAAGGTCGGTGAAGCGGTAGGTGCCGCCCTCGTCGACCTCTTGCTCGCCGACCTGCTCCCACGCATGGTGCGTTTCGATGCCGGCCTCGGTCTTGGCGAGATCTGCCACTTCGGCGTAGTTCGCGCCGTTGAGACCTTCAATGTCCTCGGCGGCAGACACCACGGAGCGCTCCAGCACCACCGTGCAACCGGCGACGCCAACCGGGGCTTCGCCCTTCAGGCCGTCGCCCTCCGGATAGTCGTCCCAGATCATGCCGGCGATCTCGGCCTTGGCGTACGCCACCAGGCCGGCGTCGTTGTGCTCGGAATCGGCGCCCGAGCGGATGTTCCACGTAGTGCTGCCCGGACCAGCCAGAACCAGCGTGCCCTTGCCTTCGGCGGCTTCGGCGCCCTGGCCCGCCAGCACGATTAGACCTTCGGCGTCTTCCAGGCCGCCCGCCTCGACCGGCTCGGCAGGCTCGATGATCTTCGTCATCTCGTCAAGGTCGGAATCGCTTTCGGCCTTGGATCCTTCTTCGGCGTTCATCTTCGTGACCGCGTAGCCCTTTTCAATCTCTTCCAGTTTCACCTGGTAGCCGAAGAGGACGGTGCGCTTCTTGCCTTCGACCTCGACCGTGCCGCCCGCGTAGAGGTTGTCGAACTCGTAGTTGCCCTGGCTGTCGGTGGTCGTCTCGGCGAACAGCGCCTGAGTCTCGTCAGCCTTGCCGTCGGTCCAGCCGAGCGGCTTCCACGTGCTGCTTTCAACGTCGTACCAGTAGCGCTCAAGCGTCACCGGCAGGTCGGCGAAGCGGTTGGCCTCGGAATCGGACAGGATGCCGTCGACCTCGTAGTTGCCGTCTCGCTCGTCTTCCCACACCGTGCCGCGGATGGCAGCCCGGTCGGGCATCGTGAGGCCGGCGTTGTGGTCGGTCGAGTGGAACCAGTTGCGCAGCGACCAGTTCATCGAGCCGACGGAATCCCAGTGCGCCAAGCGCTTCTCGTAGGCAACGGCCAATTCATTGGTCTCGCCCGGATCGCGCTTGTACACCGGCACGACATAGCCCGTCTCGGAATCGCGGTCATAGCTGCTCACGCGGCCAAAGATCTGACCGGCGTATTCGAGCGTGCTGGCCAGCATCTGCAGGTCTTCGCGCGAAGCGGTCTCGATGAATTCTTTCTTCACCTTGCCATTCTCGTCAAGGACGCGATCATCGTTGTCTTCAAGTCCGCCGGCTTCGATCTCGGCGATGCGCTGGCTCAAAGCCAGCGGCAAGTTCTCGTCGGCATTGATGAAGTCGATGATGTTCTGGCAAGCAGCGTTGTCATGCGTGCCGGCGAGGTACTGCAGCTCTTCAAGCGACGCTTTCACTCCGATGACGTTCGCCACGAAGTCGTACTTGCTGAGCTTGTCGCTCATGCCGGCGAACTCGTTCGCCCACGCGACCAGGTTGGCCGGCTCGTTCGGATCGGTCGTCTCGTCGGCGGCCAGCAGCATGATCCCGTCGTTGGCGTTGGACAGGCGGGCCTGGCTGGAGAAGCGGCTCTTCTGCTGCATGTCGGCCGGGATCTCGGTCTCGGCGCCCGTGGTCGGAGTCTCGGCCGCAGCCTCGTCGTCGCCCGCGGTCTCCTGCTCGGTCGTGCCAGGAACCACGTCGCCGGTGGTTTGGTCGGCGCTGACGGACAAACCGGCCGCCTCGCGCTTGCGGTTGACGTCGTCCATGAGGGCATACGGACCGCCCACATAGGCGTCGTTGTCGCCCGGTTCGACCAAGTTGGCCAGCGTGATGAGGTCGGGGCTGAGCAAGCTGGCGTACGCCTCGTCGCCCGTGTTGGCCACGCCCGCCTCAGAGACCGGACCGGCGAAGGTAACGTCGATTTCATTGGGCGCGAGCATCGCGGATTCGCTGATGCCGGCGTCGGTCTTCACCTGGATGAGCTGGCCGGTTTCCGGATTCACGTTCATGTCGGAGTTCACCGGGTCCATCTCGCTGATCTTGCCGGCGGCCACGTCTTCGGCAGTCGAAACGCCCACATGCTGGGTCGACGGCACGTAGAACGATTCTTTGTAGTAGTCGTAGCCGTGCGAGCCGCCCTCGGCAGCCGCTTCGTCGGCGGAAGCGGGATAATGCACGACTTCGACGCGATAGCCGTACAGGACGTTGGGCCTGATGCCCATGACCTCGTGCTCGCCGGTAGCGGGCACCGTGAAGGCCCAGTCGCCCGTGGAGATGGACGACGCGTATGCGGCCTGCTTCGTGGCGCCCGTGTCGGGATCAAGCTCAAGGTAGTCCTTCCAGGCTTCCAGGTCGAATTCGTCGGTGACGCCCTGGAGCATTTCGTCGTCGGTCAGCGGCTTGGCGGCGTCGGGCGTCACGCCTTCGACCACGTTCTCGGTCAGCGTGTACACGTCATCCTGCGTGAACGTGCGGTCGAGGCGCCACACGCCCTTGTCAGCTTCGGTGATCTCGCCGACGTTGGCTTTCGACAAGCACTCTTCCAGATACATCCTCAGACTCGTCTGGTTCTCCGGCGTCTCGCCGTTCTTGCCCAGATGCTCTTGCGGCGGCACGAGCACGCTTTCGCCGTTCTTCTGGTAGCTGTAGCCGTAGATGTACTTCTTCAGGTCGCTGTAGAGGTAGTCCTCAGGCGCGTTTTGCAACGCGTACAGCGCCCAGTAGTCTTCCTCGTGTTCCGTGATCCAGTTGTAGAGGTCCTCGTACAAACCGTACGCCTCGATGCTCTGTTGCTTCGCTTCCTCTGTGGTGCCTTGCGGAGCCTGCGACGTGCTCATGTAGTCGTGCTCCTTGGCGATGTCGGTCAGCTCGCGGGTGATGGACGGATCCATGACGGCCGCGTCGCTCTTTTCCTCGACCACACCGATGCCTTCGACGTCGAACCAGTAACGCGTCAGCTTCACGAGCGCGTCGGCGACGCCGGTCTCGCCCGCATCTTCGACGCCGTTGCCGTCGTCGTTCCACACGCGGCCGGAAACAAGCACCGGCGCCTGCTTGGTGAGGCCGGCGTTCGGAGCGTTCTTCTCGGACAGGCGGTTGGCCAGGTCGTACTCCTTCGCCTTGTAAGACACCGTATAGCGATCGAACAGCGTGGCGCCTTCCTTCTGGTCATCGACCGCCACCACGGCCACCGATTCGTTGGCGTCGTTGCCGTTGAGGTTGCCGGAAAGCGTGTTCTTCGTCTTGTCGACGTAGGTGCGCAGGTCGTTGGCGACCTGGCTGGGATCGGCCTGCGGGCAGTACTTCGTGGCCACGTAGCTGGAGTCGGTCGCGTTGATGACATGGATGACGTAACCGGCCAGGTACGGCGTGGCGTTCTCGAAATCGTTTTCAAGCTCGACCGTGCCGCCGGTCAGCTCGGTCTCGTCTCCGGTGGTCACGTTGTCGTGCGTGGCGACAGAGGCAGACGCGCCGTGCAGCATCGCCTTGGTGTTCTTGCTCGTGGGCTGATGGATGTATTCAGGGCTGGGAGCGATGGGGTCGTCTTCCCTCACATCGAGCAGGACATAGGCCGGCAGGTCGTAGAAGCGGTAGGCGCCGTCGGCCGTGGTCTGGATCCAGGTCTCGTAGGGCTGGCGCGTGGCTTCGGTCGCAGTCAGCGGCGACTCCTTCTTCATGTCTTCATCAGGCGTGAGCGCATTGACCGCGTTGGCGTAAGCCTGGGCCAGGGCGTCGTGGACGTTGACGGACTCGACCTCGTAAACCGGGTTTTTGTTTTCGTCGAACATCGGATTGCCGTTCGCATCGTTCCGCTGGATCGGCTTGCCGTCCTCGCCAAGCTTGTTGCGCATCGCGGTCTCGGTGATGAATTGGTACGCCTTGCCGTTGCCTTCGCTTTCGAGGGCCTTCAGCTCGTTCAGCGTGCGGTCCTTCCCGTTGATCCAGTCGACGAGCAGCTTCTCCTGATCGGCGATGGCGGCCGCCTTGGCCTCTTCGTCGCTTGCGGCAGCGTCGATGGCGGCCATGCCTTCATCGAACTTCGCCAGCAGCTCGGCGATCGCCAGCTCGTCAACCGACTTGTCGGTTTCATCGTTTTGCGCCTCGGCGTTCAGCGAATCGAGCGCGAAGAGCGCGGCGAAGCGGCGAGCGAACGTAGTCTGAACGAGCTCTTCCGATGTCTCGGGCTCAGGCTCGGACGCCTTGGGCTCAGGCTTAGGCGTTTCGGGCTCGGCCGCCAGCGCCGTCAAGGCGTCGCGGCGATCTTTGATGGCCTGCTGCAGCGTGTCGTTCGCGGGCGCGTCAGCGCCGTCGCCGTACACGAACGTGTGCAGGCCGTAGTAGTCGTCAGTCGGCATGGCCGCCTGCAGCGTGTCGAGAGCGTCGGCGGCAGCAGCGCGGATCCAGGCCTCCACAACGGCGATCTTGGCCTGCGCCGTGGCTTCTTCGTCGGCGACCTCGACTTCGACCATGACCGGATTGCCGCTTTCGTCAACGACCGGGTTGTCCTGCTCGTCGACCTTTTGCTGTTGTTCCTTCTTCGTCTTGGCGATGGCCTCGACATCGCTCCACAGCTTGCCAAGCTCAGCCTTGACGGCTGCTTCATGCTGGGCCTTTGCCTCTTCATCGGCCTTCAGAGCGTTCAAGCGGCCTTCCAGCTTGGTCTTCAGCTCGTCATGGCCGCCGACCAGTTCGGTCTTCTGCGTGCCGTCGGCTTCGTAGACCGGCTCGCCGTCTTCGCCAACGACCGGCGTCGGCGTGCCGTACAGGTACTGGTGCAGCTGGTACAGCTGCGTGTCGCTCTGCGTCGGCTGCTGGACCGCCGTCTCAAGGTCGGCGATGGTGCGGGCAGGATCGTTGATCCAAGCCTCGACCATGCCATTGATGACGGCCTCTAGCGCCTCTTCAACGGCCGGGTGAGCGCCTTGCAGCTCGGTCGAAACGTTGCCTTCGTCGTCGCGGACGGTCTTCTCGACGCCGAAGATGAAGTTGTGGGCGGCGAAGCAGTCGGCGCCGTCTTCGGCGAAGTTGAGGAACAGCAGCTCGGCCAAGGTGCGCTTCGGATCGTTGATCCAAGTCATCAAGTATGCTTCGAGGTCGGCTTCGGTGTACTTCGCCGTTTCGTCGGCGTTCTTCTCGCCGGCCAAGTTCGCGAACTCGATGCCCATGTCACGCACCGCCTCGTAGCCCTCGGGCTCGGCCGCATCGGTGGCGTTGAAGCCGTCGAAGTTGCGGTTCAGGACCCACGTGCCGGAGTCGACGAGCTTGCCCATGCGCTCGCGGTCTTGCTGGTACTCATAGGCACGGCCGCCGCTGATGTAATAGATGGTGCCGTCGGTGGACACGATGATGTTGCTCGGCTTATGGCCGTCGAGCGTCGCCGAGCTGGACAGCCGCAGCTTGCCTTCGGTCATCCTGTTGTCCGTGACCTTGCCGGCGTCCTCGTCCGCCTTGGACGGATTGTAGATCGTCACCGGAGTGTCTTCGTCATAGTAGAAGATGTTGCCGTCGGCGTCTTCTACCAGCTGGTGGCCTTCTCGGTCGTAATCGGGCACGAAGTAGTACTGCGACAGCGACACGATGGCCTCTTCGATCGGAACGTCGTCGGCAGCGACATCGCCGGTCGCTTCGTCGTCTTCGGTGCTCATGTAGCCGTCGTTGTCGTTGTCCTCCCACACGAAGCCCTTCAGCAACGTATGGTCCGGCGGCGCGAAGCCGGCGTTGAGGTGCTGCTGGTCTTGGCCGATGGCGAAGTCGAACTCGGACGTGGTGGGAACGTCCTTCTTCGTCTCGGTCACCTTGCCGTCGGCGTCGGTCGAGGTGCCGTACTCGGCCACCTGATAGGTGCGCGACTGCTGGTAGTACTCGTCGTTGGTCAGGAGCTTGTCGCCCGTCGTGTAAACCGGCTTGCCGTCCTCGTCAAGCTCAGGTTCGTTATTCGTATCAAGTTTCGGAACCGTCTCATATTCCGCCTTGCCGGCAAGCACGATCATGCCGTCCATGGTGTTCTTCGTGATGCCTTCGCCCTTCTCGTACTTCATCGATCCCTTGTCGTCATCGACGGCAGTGACGGTCTGGATGTTTTCCTTGCCCAGGTGCACCGGGTAGTTGCCCTCGCCGTAGCTCTCATAGAACAGCACGTCGTTGGAGAGCGAGGCGTCGATGGCGTGGTCCTCGGCGATCACCATGGGCTCGGCGTTGGAGTTGATCGCGTCGTCGGCGGTGGTCTGCCACTCGTAGGTGGTGGTCAGCAGCGAGAACATGCCTTGGTTGGTATTGGAGCCGTCCACTTCCACGGTATAGCCGGCCAGGTAGTAGTCGTACCCGGTAACGTTGCCCTCGGCATCGGTCGTCAGCTTCGCGTAGGCCGTCGGCAGGTTTTCGAAGGAGTAGTAGCCTTCCTTGGCGCCGATGCAGCCGTCGCGATGCAGCACCATTTCGCCGTCGTCTTCAGGATTCGTGTTGTCGTCTTCGTCCGTGAAGCCATCCAGGGAATCCGTGTGAGTGAGCGTGGTGCCGATGGCCGCAACCGGAGCCGTGGTCTGCTCGCCGAACGTGCCGATGTACAGCGGGGTGCCGTCCTTGTCGGTGGCGCTGACATACAGCGGTTCGCCATGCTCGTCGGTGCCGGTCTGCTGCTTCGTCAGTTGGCTCGTCAGCATCTTGTTGATGTCGCGCATCTCGTTGCCGGTGACGCCGTCGACCGTCTCCTGCTCAGGCGTCGCCCAGTCGCCGTAGTCGGTGGTCTTCGTCGCGTCGGCGTCAGCCTCGGTCGGAGCCGCAACCGTGGAGTTGGCCGGCACGTAGTCGTTCTCCCACAGCAGCCAGGTGCCAGCGACGTCCCGATACAGGATCTTGCCGGTTTCCTCGTCGCGCTTGGTGACCTCGTAGGTGCTGCCGTCTTCGGCCGTGACCGTTTCCTTCACGGCCTCCTGGTGCACGACCTCCGGATCGAAGTACCACTTCTTCAGGATGATCTGTTTGCCGTTGTAGCCGTCTTCATGGGCCAGCTCGGAAACCATGAGATAGCCGTTGTCGGCGTTGCGGACATAGAGCGGGTTGTCTTCGGTGGCTTTCTCGGCAGCCCACTTTTCAAGGTCGTCTTTGAGCGTGGGAACCAGCGCCGTGCCAGTCGTCGTGACCGGCTCGCCGTTTTCGATGCCCTCGATGAAGGAGTAGTTGCCTTCCTTGTCGCAGCGGACGAAGTCGCCGGCGATGTCGCGCACGTAGTTGAAGACGAAGCGCTCCTCGGCGTCATACAGGCCATTGTAGTCGTAGTCTTGCCAGACGTAACCGTCGATCTTGTAGGTGGGCAGTTCGATGATGCCGCCGTCGTTGGAGTCGCGATCGCTGGCGAAGGCCAGGTCGTAGGCCACATAACCATGCTCGTTCGTCATGGGCGCAGGTGCGGTCTGGCCGGGCGCCACGTAGGCGGCCGGCTGGTCGGCATTGTTGGACGCCGGAGCGAAGACGATGTTGGAGGGGTTGGACAGCTCGCCGTCGACCGTGCGACCGTCGGCGTTGACCACGTCGAGCAGGACGATGTACTCGTCTTTGGCGGTCAGGTAGCAGTCGTCGGCCAGGTCGGAGTCGTTTTCGTACGTGCCGTTCTGTCCGCGTACCTGGTACTTGGACTTGAGCTGCAGGCCCGTTGTGACGCGATCGTCGGTGACCTTCACCTTGTAGCCGTAGACGACCCACCGCATGTGGACGTCGCCTTCAGCGGGAGCATTGACCACGGCGGGAGCAGAGATGTCGGTTTCGCCGGCAGCCTCAGCAGCGTCGTACGCGGCCTTCTTCTGCAGGTAGGCGTCGTAGCGCACCTTGTTCAGGTCGACGCGGCCTGCGGAATCCAAGTTGTCAAACTCATAGGCGCCGTTCTGCAGAACGGTCTGGTTGTCGGCGCTCAGTTCCTGGCCGAAGCCCAGCAGAGCGCCGGCGCCGGTGGCCGGACCGAGCGTGATCTTGCCGGTCTTGGTCGTGTTGCTGTAGGCGTCCGTGTAAGCGGTCTTGCCGTCGTTCATGGCCAGCGTGAACTCGCGGTCGAGCACCCATTCGCCCGTGCCGTCCGCATTCGGCACGAAGATGTAGCGCTCCAGGGCCACGTCGTAGCCGTCGCGCACCGTCTCGCCAGCGCTCTGCAGGCCGTCGTTGTTCTTGTCGTTCCACAGAATGCCGGTGATCTTCTGCTTCGTCTGAGTGACCACGCCGGTGTCGCCGCCGTTGACGTTCACGGTCAGCTTCTTTTCAGCGTCGACCTTCTTCATCAGGTAGTCGCCGGTTGCTTCGTCCTGCGCCACGTTCTTCGTGTCGACCATGACGGGGGCGTTGTCAGGACCGAGCACAGGATTGCCGTCTTCGTCCTTCTTCTGCGTCTGCGCGAACACCGGCAACAGCTTCTTGTAGGGGTGCTTCGTGGCGTCGATGGTCAGCCAGTCGTATTCGACCTGGCCGGAAACGTCGCTCACGTATTCGGTGTTCAGCAGATTGTCGGCCTTCACCTTCACGTAGTCGTTGAAGGACGCGAGGTTCGTCCGCTCAAGCTTGTCGTTCTGCTCGGCCGCCTCGTCGTCGACGCCCTCGCTGGCAAGCACGATAAGGGCGCCTTGAGCGGAGCTGTCAGACGTCGGCGCGGTGACGACGGCACGCGCACTCGACAGCGAGGCTTCGCTTTCGGCAGCGTCGTTCTTCACGCGGACGCGGTCGACGGTCGTCTGATCGCTCACAACCATGCCATTCGCTGCGCCGATGCGGTCGATGAGCCTCGTGTCGGAATCGTTCTCGAAGTCGTTGGCGTACGTGACGTCTGCGACCGTCTTGCCGTCGGCGCCCGTCGTTTCCTTCACGCTCTTGCGCGGCGCATGGTAGCGGGTCAGCAGGTAGTTGCCATCGGCGGTGCCGCTTTCCAAACCAGCGACTTCAAGCTGGTAGGAAGCGAGCGCATAGGTGTCGTTGTAGAGCTTCGGCATGTCGTCAACGGCAGGAACGATGCCGTTGTCCGCCATTTCCTCGTCTGCCGATTCGTAGTTCTGCACGGCGCTCGGCAGGTCGTTGAAGGAGTACACGCCGAGGTTCTTCTCAACGCTCGAGTCGCCCGTCGTGGTGGCAACGACGCCGTTGCCCTTGTCGATGTTCGCGGTACCCTCTACCTGCTTGGCGGGAACGGCCAATTCGGGATCGTTCGCCGCCTGAGACTCAAGCAGAACCTCCATACCGTCGTCTTCTTCGTTCAGCATGGCGACGTCAATGCCGGCCAAGCGAGCAGCGACCATCGCGCTCAGTTCATCGGAATCGTCGATGAACGTCTTCAGGGCCTGGTAGCCGCCGTTTTCCTCGGCGCGGGCCAAGGCCTGCAGCTCTTCGATCGTCGCATGGGCGATCCACCTCTCGACGAACGCAGTCTTTGCAAGCAGGTCGGCCTCGGCCTGATCGTCGACAGAGCCAGACTCGACCGCAGCAGCCTTCGTGCTGTTCAGAAGCTTCGTCGCCTTCACCAGCTGATCGCCGGCCAGCGTGTTGAACGCCGAGACCTGCTCCCACTTCGCGGCAACCTCGGTGACGGAGCCGTCCGGATTCTCGTTCATGACAGCGGGCACGTAGCGCCACTGGGTCAGCAGCAGCGTGCGATCGGCCAGGCCGGCTTCGCCTTCGTCCTGCAGGCCGTTGTAGGCGCGGTTGCGTGCGGCGCGGTTCTTCACGGCATCGTCTTCGGGATGATAGCTGTCGTCCCACATGACGCCGTCGATGGACGTACGCGGCACAAAGACCAGGCCGGCGTCGCCGCCGTCGGCGGAGTTCTTCTGGTCGGACATGTCGTAGGTGATGCCCTTGTAGTCCTGAAGCTTGTCCTCTTCAACGTTCTTGCCCGTGTCGAGCTGCTTGGCCGTGATCACCATACCGTCGGCGCGCACCGCTCCGTTGTCGTCGGCGCGATTGATGAGCGGATACACCGTCGTCGTGCCGTCGGCGTTGACGGTGCGGTATGCGTCGGACTCGTACTTGAGAGAATCAAGCTCGTTGTACGTGCGGCCCTCGTGGACCTTCGTCAAGGTGGCACCCAGCGGCAGCCTGTGCTGCTCGTCGTCGAGCATTTCGACGCGATAGCCGGCCAGACGTTCAACGCCGTCGACGGTGCAGCTGACCGGCATCCTATCGGTGGTGTACACGCCGACCTTGCTCGCCTCGAAGGTGCGCGGCGGCTTCAGGGCGCCGCCCTCGCCCATCTCGGTTTTCAGCGTGGTGTAGCCGTCGGACGTAACCGTCTTCTCCGTGACGCCAAGCACCTCGTAGGGATGCCACTGCCAGATCGGATTGCCGTCCGCATCAAGCTCAGTCGGATTCGGCGCCCAGTAATACGTCTTCACCTGCAGCGTCACGCCAGGGATGCCCTCTTCGCCCTCGTCGCGAATGCCGTTGTAGTTCTCGTCGTTCCACACCATGCCGGTGATCGGGGCACTCGGAGGCTCTTGGAAGCCGCCGTTGAGGCGGTATTCGCGCTTGCTGCGGGTGAGGTCGAACTTCACCGAGCTTTCGAGGGTGACTTTCTTTTCTGCACCTTCGACTTCAACCGTCATGATTTCGCTGTAGTCGGCGCCGCTCGTGTACTGGCCGCCAGCCGCTTGGCCCGCGAGCACCAGCACCTTGTCGAGCACGTGCTTCGATCCGTCGTCGGAGTACCTCTTGTTCCACACCAACGGGAAGTTGGAGTTGTTGTACTTCGTGCCCATCGTGCCCATCGAGCGAGCATTGGAGTTCCATTCGTCCAGATCGACGTCAGTCCGCACGGCGCCGGTCTTCGGGTCGACAAGCCTCGGGTCGATGGTGCTTTCCGCACCGTTTTGGATGGCCGTCACCATCAGGCGCTGGTTGCCCAAGACGGACACCGTGTAGCCGGCCAGGTATTCGCGGCCCGCGTTGTTGTACTTGCTGTCATCGTTGGCGACATAGCGGACCGGCAGATTCTTGAACTCGTAGTAGCCGTTCTCGAACTCGCTGTCCTGCTTCTTGGACCTCGTGCCCGTGATGCGGAAGCTCACGTCGTCTACGATTTCGTTTTCGCCGCCCTGCGTCCGATACCAATTGGTCTCTTCGTCGTTCGCGCCGAAGTCGTCGACGCGCACCCAGGCGCCGGTGACCTTCGTGTCGGTCTCTGCGTCCGTCACGGACGAGCCGTCGGTGGTGACCCACTCGATCTTGCCAGGCTTCGACGGATGCGTCGTCGTTGCGCCGATCGTCTTTTCGCACTCTTTGAGCAGCCCAGCGAACGCCGGGTCGGACTTGGGCACGAAGTACCACTGGCGCAGCAAGACCTTCACCATGGTATCGCCGTGGTAGCCTTCCTCGGGCTCCCAGTACGGCTCCGTGTCGTCTTGCTCGTTCTTTGCCTTGCCCGTGTAGTTGTAGAAGCCGTCGCGATAGTTGTTGTCGCACCAGATGTAGCCGGAGATGGAGCTGGTGGCCGGCTTGATCTCGCCGACGTCGCCAGCGGTCTTGTCACTGGGGGCCTTGGTCCACTGGTAAGTGACGTCGCCTTCGGCGCTTTCAGCATCGAGCGACTGCACCTTGGCCAGGCCGAAGTAGTTCTTCGCGATGAGGTTCGCATCTTTCGCATCAACCGTGTCGGCCAAAATGACCTGGCCGTCGTTGCTGCGGACGATGTTGCCGCTGTTGTAGCGGTTCACGATCTGGTACTTGCCGGCGATGCCTTCGTTGTTCTTGTAGGCATCGGAATCGATCCCGACATTGGCGCCCTGATACATCGAGGTAAGGTGCCACGGACCGAACTCATCGTCCTGATGCACGTCTTCCAGCTCGACGCGGTAGGCGGCCAAGAAGTACTCGTCTTCGCCGGTTAGAGTGCTGGTGCGCGTAACCGCCGTCGGCAGGTTGTCGAAGGTGTACCGGCCGCGCGTGCTGGCGTTTTCGACAACGGGGTTCTTGTTTTCGTCGAGTTTGACCTTGTCGCCCTCCATCTCGTAGATGGCATCGGCAGTCTTCACGCCGATGACGCTTTGCTTGGCGTTCTTGTCCTGCTTCGACACGCCGTTCGTGACGACCGGTTTCACGCTTCCGGTGCCAAAGCCGGTCGTGGTGATGAAGTCGCTGCCGAACGTGACGTTTTGCACCCAAGCGCCGATGACATCGCCGGAAGGCTGGTGTCCATCAATCCGATTGTTGAGCTTGACACGCAAGGTTTCACTAGTAGTTCCACCAGTACCTTGATCGGCATTGATGATGTCGATGACCGGGTTTTCGGTGTCACGCGCCTTGACGAGCTCGGATACGTCAGCCGTGCCGACCCACGTCGTGACAGCGTCCTTGATTTGGGCGTCCAAGGCGCTGCGCGCATTCTCCAAGTTATCTTCTGCGCTTTCAAGAGCCCGCTCCGCTTGGTCCAGCGTGTTCTCAGGCTCGACCAGGGCGGCCGTGGCTTCCTCAAGGCTCTTGCTCGCGTTTGCAAGGTGCTCGAGAGCTTCTCCGAACGTCCTTTCAAGATCGGCAAGGCTCGTCTTGGCATCGGCCAGCTCATTCTGAACGGTAGCCAGGGTTTCTTTCGCCTTGTTCAGGTTGGTCTGCGCGTTCTCGAGCGCCGTCTCAGCCGTCGCGATTTGCGTGTGGAGGTTTGTGATGGTGCCTTGCGTCGTCGTAACCGAAGATGTGGCTTCTTTCGCTGCCTTGTCAGCATCCTCGTAGTTAGTCTTCTTGGTATTGAAGTCGCTCTTCTTTGCGTCGAAGTCATCCTGGGCTGCATCAATGATTGCCTGCTGGGCCGCTTCCGCCGCTTCAGCTGCTGCCAAGGCGCTCCTCTGCTCTTCCGTCGCGCCTTCGCCAGCATTGGTCACGACTTGCTGAGCGCTTTCCTTCGCCTGGGTGAGCGGAGCGAGCTCGCCTTGTTCCTCCGTAAGCTTGCTCTGGGCAGCGGTCATCGCCGTCTTGGCGTCGTCCATCGCCGTCTTGGCGTCGCTCTTCTTCTGTGTAGCCTGTTCAGCCGCGCTCGTCAAGCCGACCAGTTCGGTTTGTGCGTTCGCCAAGTCCGTCCGCAGCTCGCTGAGGTTGCTGTTCGCCGTCTCAAGCGCGGTTTCGCATTCATTCACCGTCTTCTTGGCGTTGTCGACCGCAGTTTGCTTCTCGTCGCGCGTGGTCCGCGCATCCGTTACCGGCTTGACTTCTTCTTGGGCTTTGTCGACCGCGGCCTGCGCCATGACAACCGTGTTCTTCAGCGGCGTCAAGGCGCTGTCGGCCTGCTGCAAGGCGAGCTTGGCATTGTCGACGGCAACGCCCAGGTTGACAAGATTCTGCTGCTGAGCCAGCTCGAAGTCGTCAAGATCCGTCACCAGCTGGGCCAGGGACTTCTCGGGCAGCTTGCCGCCTTCGTAGACATACTCAACGGTGCCGTCAGGCGCGCTGGCCTTGATATTTTCGAAGGACGGATGGCCGGCCGGGACGTAGTACCACTGGGTGGCGGCCACGGGCTGGTTGGGCAGGCCGCGCTCGGCGCCCTCTTCGCCGTCCTTATTCAGCTTGTTCTGAATGCCGTCGGAAGCCCTCTCCTCGTCGTAGACGGTGTCGTCCCAGATGTAACCCTTGATGGCGCTCGTGGGCACCTTGTACAGGCCCAGGTTCACGTTCGGGCGGGTGGTCTGGTAGACGGCATCGTAGGCGGTCGAGTCGAGGGTCGTCTTGTCATTGTCGGTATGGACCGTGCCCTTGCTGTCGCCGGTGACGTAGCGTGCGTTCAGGCCGTCGGCCGTCGTGGTACCGAGATAGGAGCTGGTATTGTTTTCGGTGTTGCTGTTCGCCACCACGATGAAACCGGTGGCATGCGCGTAGTCGTGGTCGACCTGTTCGCCCTCAGCCTTGAACTGCGGATACGCCGTCGCGCTCGTCATGTCTTGCGGGCCGCGCAGCAGGTCGCGCTTGGCGTCGGAGTCGGCGTTCGTAGCGCCGGCCGACGGCTCTTCCTCGCTCGTGTGGTACGCGGTCAGCACGTGGTTCTCGGGCATCGTGGGCAGGGAGACGCGATAGGCGGCCAGCGCCACGACGTCGTTCTGCGGCGTGACATCGGCCGGGTGGACCGGCGTGGCCGTATCACCGTTGGCGCGGAACTGGACGGACGGCAGCAGGCCGGTGAAGGAGTACGTGCCCTTCTTGCCGTCTTCGTCGCTCGTCGTCAGTTCCTGGTAGCCGAGCCACTGAGCCTTGGTTTCAACGTTGGTGTTCGCAAGCGCGGTGACCTCATCGACGTTAAGCTCGCTCTTGGCGACCCAAGCGGCGACGACCGGTTTCGTCGAATCGGCTTCGTTGACGATCAGTTCGATGTCATTGTTGCTGTCGTTGGTCACGTCGAACGTCTTGTCGGTCAGCGCAAGGCCAGCCGTCGTCGCATCGACCGTGAACGTGGTTCCATCGGCGGACACCGTGCCGCCAAGCTTGTACCACGTCATGGGCTTGCCGAAGTTCTTGTTGCGGATCCAGGCGCCCTTGACGGTGTTGGCGTCGCTGTAGACCAGCTCGATGTCTTCGTTCGTCAGACCGGTGAACGTCATGGCCGGCAGGACTTTGACTTTCAAGAGGTTCGTGGTGTCGCCCTCGTGGCGGTACTGCGGCGCGGACGTGAAGTGGAACGTACCCTTGCCCACCGTCACGCCGTTCGTTTCTTCAACATCTTCCGCACCGTTGCCCGGCAGGTAGTACCACTGAGTCAAGCGGACCGGCTGGTTGGCGATGCGCTCGTCCTTCGCGTCGCCGCTCAGGATGCCGTCGAAGTCGGTGTCGCGCCAGACGACGCCGTCGATGGCGGTGCTGCCAAAGAAGCCGTAGCCGGCGTTCAGGGCGTCTTCGTCGCGGCCGGTGGCCAGGTCGAAGGACACCTTTGTCGCGCCGCGCGTGATGTCGCGACGGTAGGCCGTCTCGGTTAGCTGCTGCTTGTTAGTCTTGGCATCGTCATTGGTGGCGTTGCCCGCCAGGACGATCATGCCGTCGACCGTGCTGTTCGACGTGTTCGTGCCGCCCACACGGTAGTCAGCCTCCATGCTCTGCGCTTCGTCGTCTTCCGCAGCGGCTTGGCCGGTCGTGGCGTTCCAAATGAGCGGGTAGTTCGTCGTCTCATGAACGCGAGCATCCTCAAGGGTGTCCCCGTCAAAGCGCTTGAAGTTGTTCGCCGTCAGCGTTGTGCCGATGACACGCGCCTCGGAATCGGTCTGGCCCTTCGTCGCCTCGTTCTTCGTGACCGGGTAGCTGATGGCGTCGGAATCGCCGACCATCGAGCCGCCCTCGACCTCGACCGTGTAGCCGGCCAGGTATTCGTGACCGCCCACGGGGATGTACACCGGCAGGTCGGCGAACTCGTAATAGCCCTTCTCATTCAGGACCGTGCCGTCAGCAGTCTGCTTCTCGATCGTCTTCGTGGTGGCGATGCCGTTGGTGATGTAGGCGACGTCTCCCTTGGTGGTCGGCGTCGGATTGAGAATCCACTCGCCCGTGCCGTCTGCAGCGGGCACGTAGTACCACTGCTTCAGCGTGACGGTCTTGCCGACGAGGCCTTCTTCCTGGAAGGTCTTCAACGCAGAGTCATTGGTGTTGACGGAGAACTGAGTACTGTCAACGCCCTTCGGCCAGAACGTGCCGTCGTAGTCGGCGTCGCGCCAGACGTAGCCGGAAATCTTCTGCGTCTTGATGGGCATGACGCCGGCGTCGTTGTGGGCGCGGTTGGCCGGCTTCGCCAGGTCGTAGAACAGCTTCGCAGGCTTGGCGTTCGTCGTGGCCTGTGTGTCGGCGTAGACGTTCGCTTCGTCGGCGGTGTAGGTGGCGTAGACGTTCGCTTCGTCGGCGGTGTAGGTGGCGGCCGGCGTACGGCCGTACGTGTCTTCAGTGTCTTGGTTCTTGTTCTGCGAGGCCAGCGCCAGCTTCACGTTGCTCTGCTGCGACCGCACCGGCTGCTTGACGATGGTGTTTTCCTTCTCGGTGAACCACTTGTTGGCGTATTCGGTGCTCTCGGACGTGTTCAGCAGCACGGCGTACTCGTTCTTGCCCATGAGGTAGCCGGTCTGGTGGACCAGGTCGGAATCGGTCGCGTACGTGGCGCCGTTGATGCGCGTCTTGTAGACCGTGCTCGCGAGGTTGCGGCTGCGGAACTGCACGTCGGTGACGCGCACCTTGTAGCCGTAGATGACGAGCTGCTCGTCGTAGCAGACGGAAGCCTGCTGGTAGTCCTCCTTCTGCTCGTCGGTCATCGCGGCGTATTCGGCCACGGTAGCGAACGTGCCGTCTGCCAACTTGACGTATCCGTCGAACTGGGCTTTTGTGATCTCGTCCGGCAGAACTTCAAGGTCGTCGGCGTTCTTGACGTAGCGGTAGTCGTGCGTGCGCAGCTCGCTGAACTTGAACGTGCCGTCGTCTGCGGTCGTGGTGTTGGCGTAGGTCTTGTCGCCCCACACCAGCTTGGTGGCATCCTGGGGGTCCGCGACGTCGGTCTTGCCAACGCCAAGAATGGTCCAGTTGGTCTTGTTGTTGTACTGGTCGCCCACGCCCGACTTCAGAGCACCGTTTTCGAAGCTCGCGTCGCTGATGCGGTTGTCCTCGGACCAGTCGGTGTCGTAGACCCACGTGGCACCGGAAGCCTCGCTCGTGGTCTCGGCGTTCTTGTTCGTCGGAACGGCAGCCTGATCCCACTGAGTATCCGTAGTGTCTTCCACCACGGTGTAGTAGCGCTCGAGCGACACCTTCAGGTCCTTGACCGGGTGCTCCTTAGTTTCGTACTTAGTACTGCTATCGGACTCCTCAGCATCCTGGATGCCGTTGTTGCGAACGTCAACGTCCTCCCAGACAACACCCGTAATGATGTTGCCCTGGTTCGGCTTGACCTCGCCGACGTTGCCGGCATAGAACGTCTTGGGCTTCTTCTCGGCGCCCTCGCCCACCGTGTCGATCTCCATCCAGTCGTAGGTGATGGCTTCGGAGCCGTCAACGGTGTTGGCGGCGCCAGCAACGGTCACGACGTTGTTCGAATTGCCGCCTTCCTTCTTCTGCTGCGCCAGGATGATCTGGCCTTCGTTCGGACGGACCTTTACTTTGGCGCGCTTCTTGCCGCTGACGTCCTTGAGGCTGCCTGCAAGCACCTCGGTCACGCTCGCATGGCCGGCGATGACCATCGCATTGAAGGCAGCCAGCGTGTTGCCATTGGCAACCAGGGCCGCATTCTTGCCGTCCGGCGTCACCGCATCCGTATGCGGCTTGGTCAGCGACGTGCGGGCTTCTTCGCTTTCGATGTCGGAATTGAAGTTGTTGGCGTTCTCGGCGTAGTCGTCGCCGTTCGCCTGGTAGCGCGTGAGCAGCCACTGGTCTTCGCGCACCGTGCCGTTCACGTCGGTCGACGTGGTCGTCTTCGTGTCGGGCAGCGACACGCGGTACGCGGCCAGGTAGTACTCGTACGTCCAGTCGGTCTTGTCGGTGCTGTAGTTCGCACCAGGCACGACGACCGTTGCCATGGTCGGCAGGTTGCGGAACTGGTAGAGGCCGTCTGCCAGCTTCTTGTCGCCCTTGGTGCGGTCGGTCTTGGTGCCGGTCGTCACGGACACGACGCCGTTTTCGTACTCGGTCCAGTCCCAATCGGTGGGCTCGAGCACATGGTCGGCCTCGTCGTCCCAGTTGGCCGTGTAGACGTCGTAGCCGAAGTCCTTGTTCTGGATCCACTCACCACCGGTAGTCACGAGCTTGGTTTCGCCTGTCGTCTCGTTGACCGGCTGCTCCACGACCTTCGGCACCCAGTACCACTGGGTGAGCGTGACGCGCTCGCCGTTGATACCGGGCTCGCCGTTGATACCGGGCTCGTTGTCGGCCTGGATGCCATCGTAGTTCGCATCGTTGAAGATGGTGCCTTCGATGGTGGCATGCTTCAGCTCGACGAGGCCCAGATCGCCGCCGCGGACGTTCTTGACCGGGCGCGGGATGTCGTAGTACTTGCCGTTGTAGAAGGCCACGGCACGATAGGTGTGGTCGGCCGCGTTGTCGTCGAACTGGTACTGGCCGCCGGCAAGCGTGTTTGCCATCGCGGCGCCCTCAAGCGGGGTCTGGACGTGGTCGTCGTTGTTAGCAGCCGGGGTCTCCTTGCCGTCCTTGGCGTCGTACGTGATGCCAGCGATGGTGGTGCTGCCTTCAACGTTCTTCAGCTCGGCGGACACGATGACGTAGCCGTCGGTGCGGTCGGCGCGTTCGTCGGTCTTAGGAGTGCCGTCCTCGTTGTGGGCCGTGGCTTCGCCCTCGAATTCTTCGAACAGGTTCACGATCGAGCTGTTCTCGGCCTCGCGCAGCGCGTCGGAGTCGTTCGTGCGGGTGGCCGGCTTGTCGGTAGACGCCATGCCGTTGCCCTCGCCCTCGTGCGGATAGGCGATGCCGTAGGCCGGCTCGGTGCGGTCGACGGTAATGCGGTAGGCAGCCAGATACGGCTTGTCTTCCGTGACCTGCTCGGCCTCTTCCTTGCTCGGCGTGGTCTGGTCGGACGGATAGAACGGCTGCACGTCGGTGAGTTTAGCTTCTGCGCTGGCGCCATTGGTCTCTTTCGCCTCGTCGGTCACGATCTCGTCGACGTAGACGAACGTGGGCAGGTCGCTGAAGCGGTACTCGCCGTTCTCATCGGATCCGGTTCCCGTACCAAGTTTGTTGTTAGCACTGTCAGCACCCTTGCCGGTAGTGCTCTGGTACTTGAAGCTCTTCGAGCGCACCCACACGCCGTCAGCCGAAGCGGACGTGTCGATGTCGGCATTCGAGATCTTCGAGACCGGATTGGCTTTCGGGATGGTGCTCTTCAGCTCGACGCCGCCTTCGCCCTTATAGTAATTGACGTAGCCGGCATTCACGAGTGCCTGGACGAGATCGGTGGTCCCGTCAGCGGCCTTCGCGCCGTTCGGCACGAAGAACCACTGCTGGATCTGCAGCGTCTTGCCCGCAAGCGGCTTGTCGTTGGCTTCGATCTTGTTTTCGCCTTCGCCCTCGTCTTCAAAGACCGGGACCTGTTCGCCGTTCTCTTCCTTCATCGTCGGGTTGTAGAAGCCGTTGATGTCCTTGTCCTGGAACACGAAGCCCTTGATGCTGGCCGTGCCGAACTGGCCGAAGCCGGCGTGCATGTCGAGGGCGTCGACGCCGAGGGACCAGTCGAAGAAGATGGCCTTGGCTTCGGCGTCGTTGTAGCTGGTCTTGCCCGTCGTGTTCGTGATGGAGCTCTGGGTCGCCTTGTCGTCGTCGGCCTTGCCGGCGAGCACGATCATCGAGTCCATCGTGTGCTTGCTGTCGGCGATGGTCTTTTCGCCTTCGGTTGTCTCGTTGTAGTTGTACTGGGCGGTGACGTCCTTCCAACGCACCGGGTAGTTGTTCTCGCCGTAGATGCCAGTGCCAAGCGTGCGCTGGGCGCTCGTTGCCTTGGAGCTGACGGCTTCGTCGGCCGCGGTCGCGCTGGGCTCCAGCTGCGTGGCCGGCAGGCCCTGCATCTGGTAGTCCGCATTGCCGCCTTCGATCTCGACCGTGTAGCCGGCCAGGTATTCCTTGCCGATGGCCGGCTCGGTCCTGTCGCCGTTGGCCGCCACCGTGCCGGGCTTATAAGGCTCGGTGTAGCGGGTCGGCAGGTTGTTGAAGAGGTACTGGCCCTGCGCGAGGGTCGTGCCGTCGGCCAGCACTACCTTGCTGGCCAAGTCGGTGCCAGCCGTGACGGTGTAGACGCCCTTGCCGGCGTTGCTTCCGTAGAGCGTGGCGTTCTCGATAGCCCGAATGCTATCGGGCACATTCTCGGCAGTGGAGCCTTCGGCGGCCTTCGTGTACAGGTCGTTGCCGAAGTTCTCGTTCTGCTTCCAGACGCCTGCCGCGCCGTTTTCGCCCGGCACGTAGTACCACTGCTTGAGGACGACGCGCTTGCCGGCGATGCCTTGCTCGCCGTCCGCTTCGTTCAGCTTGTTCTGCAGGCCATTGTAGTCTGTTTCAGAATTAAGTTCGCTAAACGTACCATCCGCATCCTGCCAGACGATGCCGCTGATCGACTTGAACACCTGCTCGCGCAGGCCAGCGTCGTTGGACTTGCGGTCCTTGCCGAGCGCCAGGTCGTAAAGGACCATGGCGGGCGTGGCCGCCTTTGCCGCGACCGCAGGCTTGTAAGCACCTGCCAACGTCTTGTTCGCTTCGCTGTTCATGTTGTTGGAGTCGAGCGCCCACTGGCGGTTCGAAATGGGCGATTCGCCGTTGACCTGCTGCAGCAGCACATCGTACTCGTCTTTGGCCATCAGGTAGCCGTTGTCGTACACGAGGTCGGAGTCGTGCGTGTAGGTGTTGGCGTATTCGTCCTTGTCCTTGTCCACTTGGTACTTCGCGGTGCCGTCGTAGCGGTTCCACCAGCGCTCGTCGGTGACGCGCACCTTGTAGCCGTAGATGACGAGCTGCTTCACGTACGTCGCCTGTTTATCGGCCGAAAGATCCAGCAGCTGGTCATAGGAGATAGCCGACGCATTGGTGTCGACGACAATGTCGTCGCCGCTCTTCGTGAACTTGAAGTAGCGGTATTCCTGCGACATGAGGTTCGGGAAGGTGAACTCGCCCTGGTCGTTGGTCCTGGTGGAGCGGAGCACCTCGGCCTTGTACTTGGTCGTGCTGCCTTCGTTGAACTCGGTATAGGTGAGGTTGTCGTCAGTAGGTTTAACCGCAACGGGATCCGTCGCCGTGTTGGCGTCGAACAGACCGCGCGTCGGGTCGAGCAGGTAGGCGTCCCAGGCGGTGGTGTTCGAGTTGTCGCTTACGAGCTTGTCGGCCCAAGCGGGATCCTTGATCCACTTGGTGCTGTCGGGCAGCGTGTAGAAGCGCTCGATCGTCAGTTCGTAGTTCGCCGCCGGGTGGTCCTTCGTGCCGGTGTGGTTGTTGCCCTCATCCTCGAAGGAAATCTTCAGCTCGTCGTTCTCTTTAGTCACCGGATACTGGCCGTCGTTGTCGTCGTCGAACCACACCTGGCCGGAGATGGTCTGGATGGGCGCCTGCACCTCGCCGACGTCGCCGCCCTTGAAGGTCTTGACGTCGTTGTCGACGCGCGTCCAGTCGTAGACGATCTCGCCCGTGGTGTCCATGGCCTGGCCGGCCGGGACGACCACGTGCGCCGCATCGGAGTGGACACCGTCGCTCCGGACGGACTTCACGTCGTTCTGGTAGTCGGTGGTGTTGTTCTTCGTGGCGTGATTGTCGCGGTTCGCAACCACCTTCGCCAGGATGATCTGGCCGTCGTTGGCGCGAACCTGCTTGGCCGTCTGGCCCTTCATGCCGTAGGAGCCCATGACCTTGATGCCGCCGGCGACGCCCGTTTCGGTGACGTCTTGGGCATCGGAGTCCTCGGCGCACGTGATGACCTTCTCGGTGTCGATGGCGTCAACCGCGGTCTCGGCGTGGTAGCGCGTGAGCAGCCATTCGTTGTCTTCGCCGTTGAGACTTTCGGTATGCTGCACGTCGGCCAGCTCCACGCGATAGGCGGCCAAGTAGTACTCGTCATTGTCGGTGACGTAGGCCGTCGGCAGGTCGTTGAAGTAGTACATGCCGAGCGTCTTGACCGGCTCGGTCGACTGCGCCGCATGAGCCTGCTCGCTTGCCTTCACCTGCGCAGCATTGGCAGTCACGGCGGCCAGCACGCCGGGCTTCAGGGCCACGGTGCCAGCACTGGCAGTACCGGTCACTTCGATCTCCTCGGTGTCGAAGGAACCGTCAGTCTTGCGAATCGGATCACCGTTGCGGTCGTATTTCACAACGTGGGCATAGGTCTTTCCGTTCTCGCCCTTCACGGTCTTCACGACCATACGGCCATCAGTGGTGACGTACTTCAGCTTGCGGCCCGAAGCGCCGTCGGGCAGGATGGTCTTGCCGTTGTCCTCGCGAGACGCCGTGTAGCGGTCGTTGCCGAACTCGAGGTTCTGCACCCAGGCGCCCTTGGCGGCTTCAGTATTAAGTTCGGTATCAGAATTTCCAACAGCCGAAGCTTCGGGATCCCAGTACCACTGCGTCAGATACACAACTTCGTCGCCAATGCCCGGCTCACCGTTGTCCTGCTTGCCGTTGTAGGTGCGGTCATCAGTGGAGCCATGCTTGCCGTCGTTCCACACAAGGCCTTCGATGGAAGCGCGCGGCACCTTGTACAGGCCGGCGTCGCCACCGGACTGCGCAATCAGCGGATCGGGCACGTCGTAGGTGACCGTCTTGGTAACGCCAGATCCGTAGTTCTGCGGATACTGATGGCCGTCGCCGGCGTCGGCGTAGTCGGACGTCAGCACATAGCCGTCGGTGCGCCAGGGGCTGTTGCTGGTGGCTTCTGCTTCATTCAGCACGCCGTCGAAGAACTCTTCGCTGAAGTGGATCGTGCCGGCATCGTCGCGCGACACGTCGGAGTCGCCCTTGACTTTTTCGTTCGCGTCGTCGCTCGTGCCTTCATCCACGCGCTCCCGGCCGACCTCGGTCGGGCGGAACACAGACGTCGGGGTCTTCGGATCGGCAACGCCCTCGTCAGAGAAGCCCTGGTAGCTTTCAGTCAGGCGCGTCTGGATCTCCTTGCCGATCTCGATCTTGGCGTTGTTGGAAGAAGCATCTACCTCGGCCGTGGTGGTTTCGGTGTTGATGCCCACATGCAGGCGCGTCAGCGAGTAGTCGGGCGCGACCTCGTCAAGCGTCAGGCGATAGGACGTCATGTACAGCTTGTCGGTGGTCACGTCGGTGCTGTTGCGCATCGCGTCAAAGGTGCCCTCGACCATGCCAGGCTGGATGACCTGCGGCTTGCCGTCAATGCTCTCGACGTAGACATAGCTGGGCAGGTTTTCAAAGGCGTAGTCGCCGTCGTCGTTCGTGACGCAGAAGTGGCTCTTGTTTTCAACGAGTTGCTGGTTCGGCTTGTTCTGACCCGGCACGACGAATTCGGCAGCCGGCACCTTCACCCAAGCGCCCTTAAGGTCGCCATTCGGCTTGTCAGCTCCTGCAACGCCCTGGTAAACGTCCTGAATCGTGTATTTTTCCCTTGTGATGCCAGTCGGCAGTTCCAGCAGGTTGCTCTTCACAGGCACCCAGAAGTACTGCTCCAGGCGGACGATCTGGCCCTTGACTCCCTTTTCGGCCTCCGAATCGTTCTCAGCGTTCGGCTCGAAGATGCCGTCGAAGTCTTCGTCTTGCCACACCTTGCCGGAGACGGTGGTGGCGCCGAACAGGCCGAAGCCGGCGTTCATGCGCTTCTCGTCTTGGCCGACGGAAAAGTCGAACGTGACGCTGCGAGGCTCTTCGCCGCCCTTGATCTTCTTGCCCGTGGTCTCAAGGACGTACTGCGGCTGCGTCGCACCGCTATAGGTGCCCGTAGCGGTCTTGGCGGCCAGGATGATACGGCCGTCAAGCGTCGACTTCGCAGCGATCGAAACCTTCACGTCGTTGCCGTTCTCGTCCTTCGCGTTCCTCTTGGTCTCACCCCACTGCACGGTGTATTCGTTCCAGCGCACCGGGTAGTTGCCGCTGGTGTAATCCGGGTCGTTCGTGGACGTCTTGAACGCGTTGGAGTTGACGTCGTCTTTGACGGAGGCCAGCTCGGTGAGGATTTGCGTGCCGTTGGCCTCGAAGCCGTTGGCGTTGACCTGCTTGCGGGTGGCCGGCAGGCCGTGCATCGAAGTGTCACCCTCGGCGGTGCCGTCGACCTCGACCGTGTAGCCGGCGAGGAATTCCTTGCCGGCGACACGCTTGCCATTGGCGTCCAGCTTGGAGCGCTCGACATAGCGGGCCGGCAGCTTGGTGAACAGGTACTGGCCAGCGGCGGGCGTGATGGCGTTGTTGTTCTCATCCAAGACGGCGTTGCCGTTGGCATCCTTCAGCGTGTCGGTGCCGGTGAACGTGTCGATGTAGACGCGGCCGGTGTTGCCGTCGTCGCCGTAGGTGCCGTCAAACGTGGCACCGTAGATTTCCAGACCCCACGCGCTCTTGGCAGGCTTTGTCTGGCCGGAAGCGACCTTCGACGCCTGCGCGTAGAAGTCGTTGCCGAAGTTCTCGGACTCGACCCAGCCGTACTTGGGCTTCTCGGCAGTGCTTCCTTCGACCTCGGCCCAGTGCCACTGCTTCAGGTAGACTCGCTTGCCAGCGAACGGCTTGTCGACCTTGTCGGCGCCAGGCTCGTACAGGCCGTTGTAGTCGGCGTCGTTGAACACAATGCCGGCGATGTCGGCCGAGGCCGGCTTGCGGATGCCGCCGTCGTTGGAGGCGCGGTCGGCGCCCAGGCCCAGGTCGTAGGTGAGAGTGGCGTTGGCGTCCACGGTCTTCGGCGTATCGTTGACCTCTTTGCCGTCAACGGTCTTCTTGTTCCATTCAGTGACAACGCCAATCGTCTTCTTCGTAGAAGCGTCATCAGAACCAGGTACTATTACCGTACCAATAACTTCTTCCGGCATGACCGGATTATACGTAGCGCCACTATCCTTGGCTTCTTTCCCTGCCTCGTAGCGGTCAATGGTGTTTTGGTTCATATTGCGCGGGTTCACCGCAACCAGGTGGTTGGACTTCGGCGACTCGTAGGTGTTGTCGTTGGCCTCGACCACGTTGAGCAGCACGTCCATCTCGACCGGGTTGCCCTCCGAGTCGGTACTCATCAGGTAGCCGTCGGCCGCCATGACGTCGGACCACTGCAGGTTGGAATCGACCGTGTAGTCGTCGCCCTGCAATTTCTTGGCCACGGAGAATGCGCGGTCGAAGTATTCGAGCGAGACGACGCGCACACGGTAGCCGTACAGGATGACCTTTTCGGGCTGATCATCATTCGCCGGGACGTAGCGGTACGCCGGCAGGTTGTTGAAGGCGAAGGCGCCGTTGTCGTCCGTCACGGTCTGACGCGCGTCTTGCTGGTGCACGGTGGCAGTCGCAAGACTCGTCCTGTGGTCGTGCGGATTGCTGGCGTCAGCGCCAACTTCGTAGGAAGCCGGGTCGTTGTCGTAAGCAGACCACGCATCGGCCTTGGCCCAATCGCTCGTGTCGCGCTGCCAGGTGGCGTCGTCGGCAACCTTCCAGCTGCCGTCGTCCTGGCGGCGAATGGCGGTCAGCGTGTAACGCTCGAGCACGACGTCGATGTCTTTCACGCCCGGCTCAGCATCGGCGGCGGTGCCGTTCAGGTTGGTCTGCAAGCCATCGTTATTGAGGTCTTCCCAGATGACGCCCCGGATGGACTGCTTGGGCTGCTCGACCTCGCCCACGTCGCCGGCCTCGACCACGTCGTACGGCTCGGCCATGAAGTCGTAGGTTTCAGCTTCCTGGCCCATGCCTTGGCCCTTGGGCAGCGTGACGTTGGCGTTGATGGACGTAGACGCGGTCGCCGTAGTGCCGCCAGCCTTCGTCTTTTCTGCATTCACAGTGCCGACCGTGCCAGCCTCAGCACCTTCGGCTGCCAGCGTCACCTTCTGCGCCAGGATGATCTGGCCGTTGTTGTTGCGCGTGGTCTTTATGCTGCCGTTCTTGCCGTCGGACGCCTCGCCGGTCGACGTGGCGCTCACGCGGCTGCTCACCACGTAGCCGCCCATGCCCGGCTCGGCCTTCGCGGCGGCATCACCGTTCACGTTCATCGCGACGGTCTTCACGCCGTTGGCCACGTCGGAGTCGTCAACGACCGAAGTCATGCCATTGTCGGCGGTCAGGTTCGCCTTATAGCGATGCGTCTGGTTCTCGTTCTCGGCGAACGTCTTCGTGTTGTGGTAGCGCGAGAACACCCACGTGTTGGTGGTGCCGTCGACCTCGTTGCCGCCTTTCTCGCTGTAAAGATCGGCCAGCTCGACGCGATACGCCGCCAGGTAGTAGACGTCGTTGTCGTCGACGTAGACGGT
Source organism: Slackia sp. ZJ119 (assembly GCF_011039175.1). GTDB lineage: Bacteria > Actinomycetota > Coriobacteriia > Coriobacteriales > Eggerthellaceae > Xiamenia. The sequence continues at coordinate 126,959 of NZ_JAAKEN010000001.1, read as the reverse complement.
CGGCAGGTTTTCAACGAGGTAGTTGCCTTCGCTGTTCGTCTGCACTTGCAGCACGCCGTTGGCCTTGCTGTGGTACGCAAGCGGCAGCAGGTTCTTGGCGTTGTCGGCATAGCGGATGGTCGAGAAGGCAGGAACCTTCGTCGTTGCCGTGCCGGCCGGCTTGCCATCGGCGTTGCGGTTGCCGTCGTAGACGTAGGGCGTGGTAACGGCCTCGTTGTAGTTGCGCGCCACCAGGTCGGACGTGTAGCGGTCGGAGCCGAAGGCGGTGTTGCGCACCCACTTGCCAGGGACGTCGCTTATCGTCGTTGTCGACCCGCCTTCATTGTTCGTTGAGGCGACCTGTTCCGTATGCGCCGGCACCCAGTACCACTGCGTCACGTACAGCGTCTGGTTCGGGATGCCCGCTTCGCCGGCGTCGAACACGCCGTTGTAGCCGGTCGAGAAGTCGTAGGTGAACTTGTCGCTGAAGCCGGTCTTCGTGCTGTCGGCCCACTTGCGCGTGCCGGTATCGTCCCACACGTCGCCGGTAATGGCGCCGCGCGGAATGTCAACCAGGCCCACGTCGCCGCCGCGCTGCGCGGCGACCGGACGAGCGAAGTCGTACAGAATGCCGTTGTAGAGCTGCTCGTACTGGAAGTCGTTGTTGCGGACGTCGTCACGGTCGTCGTCGCCCTGCTTGGCCACGATGACGTAGCCGTCGGTGCGCCAATCGCTGTTGTTCGTGGACTGGTGCGTGTCTTTGCTGATCGACAGGCTCTTGCCGTCTTCGGACACGTTGAACGAGCCGTCGAAGAATTCCTGCGTCAGCTGGATCTTGTTGCCCTCATGCGCCGCGTCGGAATCGGCGTCTTCGGGACGGTTGCTGCCCGCGACGTCGGCCCACTTGGACGCGTCGTCATTGTTGTAGACGTCAAACAGCGTCGCGTTGCCCGTGAACTTCTTGTCGAGGTTCACGCCCACGTGGACCGAGGTGACGCCGTAGTTGGGTGCGACCTCTTCCATCTCGATGCGGTAGCCCGTCATGAAGATGTGGTCGTACGTGAGCGGGTTGGCCTGCTTTTCGGCGCCAGGCTCGTCGTTGGGCTGGATGACGCGGAAGTCGTAGACCTTCTCAGTCGGCGTGGTGTCGTCCTCGCTCGTAAGCTCAGCCGGGTTTTCAGTCGGCGTGGTGCCGCCCTCGGTCGCGCTCGCAGCCAGTTCGGACGTGTCGGCCACGTAGACGTAGCTCGGCAGGCCGGTGAACGTGTAGACGCCTTCGGTCTTGGTGTTGTCTTCTTGAGCCTCACCCTTGGTGGCCGGCTTCACGTCCTGGCGCAGGAACGTGGACTTCGCGTTCGTTTCGAGCTGCCATTCGTACGTGTCGGCAGCCTCGTTCACGGTAGCGTCGAATTCGTTGGGATTGGTTTTCTGCACGCGCTTGACGTTGAGGGCGTGGAACCATGTGCCGTTGCCGCCGTTGGTCGCTGCGGCGTTGGCGTATTCGTTGTCTGCGGGAGTCTTCGCAGTCTCCACGTCATCCCACTCGAAGGATTTGACGGCGTCGCCAGCAGCGTTGACGTAGGTGTCGGCCTTCAGCTTTGTGATCAGGTCCTGATCGTCAGCGGTCTTGGTGCCTTCCGGCACGAAGAACCACTGGCTGATGGACAGCGTGGCGTCGGCCATGACAAGCTCGCCCGGATTGAGGACGCCGTCGAAGTTCCCGTCTTGCCACACCTTGCCGGAGATGTCGGACAGGCCGAACTCGCCGAAGCCGGCGTTCATGCGCAGCTCGCCCTTGTTCTCCGACGGCACGGTGCCGCCCAGGCCGAGCGACCAGTCGAAGTGCACGTCCTGTTTGGCGTAGTTGACGGTCGGTTCCGCAGGCTTGAACGCTTCGACGTCGGCCACCACGGGGCCGCGAGCCTCGGCGCCATTTCGGATCGCCGCCACGTGGTACCACGAAGACGTGCCCCGCGAAACCTCCGTGCCGGCAGTTGCAACGCTCGCCTGGTTGGCGTCATGCGTGCCGCGGCCCGCCAACACGATCATGCCGTCGAACGTGGACTTCGAAACCTTGTTGCCCACCGTCTCCACGTTGTCATTGAACGGAGCCTGGGTGCCGTTCTCGCCGAACCCAAGCTGTACCGTGCGCTCGTTCCAGAGGATCGGGTAGTTGCCCTCGTCATAGCGGCCGAACACGTTGGTGCTCACGTTCGCGGTTTCGGCGCTGCGCAGATTCTTGGCCTCGAAGTTGCTGACCGCCTTGGAATTGACGTCGTCGGCAGCGAGCGAGCCTTCTTGCAGCGGCGTCGCCGGCAGGCCGTTCACGGCGTCCGCGTCGCCCTCGGCCACCGGGCCGCCCAGCACTTCGACCGTGTAGCCGGCCAGGTACTCTTGTGCCACCTGGTCAGCCTTGCCGCCGCGCTCGATGACCACGCGGGTGGGCAGGTCGGTAAAGCTGTAATGTCCGTTTTCGTCGGTGTAGACGAACACCTTGGCGGAGGCGGCATCTGCAGCATCGCCGGTCAGGCCGTCTTCGGCCGGGTTGTAGTAGTACGAATTCTTGATGACGAACTGCTTCACGACGCCGTCGTAGTCGGAGGACGTTTCGCCACGTGCCTTATAGGACCCGGTGGAGGCGTCGCCTTCCCAGATATGGTCGGCCCACGTGTAGGCGTCGTTGCCGAAGTTCTCGTACTGCACCCACTGGCCGGTGCTTACCGTTCCGGTGTCCGGAACGGGCTTGCCGTCGCTCATCGTCTCGGTGCCCGGAATGATCTTGTCCACAGGCACCCAGTACCACTGCTTCAGGATGACGCGCTTGCCGGCAAGCAGTTTGTCGGTCGCGTTGTTTTGGCCGTTCGCGATGTCCAGCCTGCCGTCATAGTCCACGTCGTTGAACAGCGTGCCTTCAATGGGCTGCTTCACCGGGACCGTCAGGCCGGCGTCGTTGGACGCACGGTCGGCGCCACGAGCCAGATCGTACGTGAGGTTCTTCGCGGGGGCGACCGCATTGGTTTCGTTTGTAGTACCAGGTTTGTTTCCAGTACTTGAAACATTCGCCCATGCCGCCTGCTTCGGCGTATAGGTCAACAACGTTTCGTCAACGTCCCTGCCGTACGTGTCCGCCGTGTTCTGGTTCGGGTTGTTCGGGTTGGACGCCAGCACCTGGTTGTAGCGCAGCGTCGCGCCCTTGTCGTCGTGGCGGTCGACCTTCTCGGCCGGATTGCCGGTCTTCCACGTCGTGTCGGCCACGTCGAGCAGCACGGTGTATTCGTCGTCTGCGGCGTTGCCGTCGTTGACCAGCCCATCGTTCATCAGGTAGCCGGTGTCGTTGATCAGGTCGGAGTCGGTCAGGTGGCCTTCGCCGTCGATGGCGTAGTCGCTGCCCTGCAGGTACTTCGCCGTGCCGAGGTAGCGGTTCCACCAATCCTTTGCCGTGACGCGCACGCGGTACGCGAACACCACGCGGGTCTTCTTGCCGTTCTCGGCGTCAACCACAAGGTTGCCGTCGTCATCGGGGGCGAGCGGCAAAATGCCCTGGGTCTTCAGATTCGCGAAGCAATACGAGCCGTCCTCTTCGCTTTCGTCGTTGTGGTTGAACTCGCGCGTCACGACCGTGCGGTCGCCCAGCGGATTCAGCGCAGTCTGCTCAGCCAGTTTTGCGAGAATGTTGGCCAAGCGGTTCAGGTTCGTCATCTGCCCGGTCTTCGCGTCCCTCTCTGCCGGCGTCAGCGTGTTCGGCGTCGCCTCCAGATCGGCTTTCACCGCGTTCATCGCGTCTTGTGCCTGAACGTCGGTCATCGAACCGGCGTCCGTGACGCCGCTGGCGACCAGCGCGGCCACCGTTTCGTCCTTCGCGGTGGTCAGGGCGTCAATGGCCTCCTGGTCGTAGTATCCGACTTTCTCCCCGTTGGCGTAGCCGACCCGCAATTCGACCGCAGAGCCCGTAGCGGCCTTGGGCTTGCCGAACTCGGGCTTGTTCGCGCCGTAGGTGAGCGAGCCGTACTTCTCGCCTTTCAGGCCCACGGTCGGGTCTGCTTCGTAGGCTTTATAGGCGTCGGCAGTCGCCCACGTGTCGTCGCGCGTCCACGTGTTGGTCGCATCGGTCTTGGACGTGTCGGTTTCGGCGACCTGCCAGTAGCGCTCAAGCGTCAGCTGGACGTCGTCCACGCCGTGCTCGTTGTCGTCGCGGATGCCGTTGTTGGGCGTGTGGTCGTTGGAATCGTCCCACACGAAACCGGTGATGTCTTGCACCGGCGGACGGATCTCGCCGACCGAGCCGCCGTCGACCTGCTTGATCGGGTTGTCGTTCTCGTCCTTCACCGCTTCGCCGTTCGCATCCTCCAGGAACTTGTACGTGAGATAGTCGAACGTCACCATGAGCGGCTTGTTGCCTTCGCCCTTCGCGCCGCCGTTTGCGGCCTCGCCGTCCACCTGGATGACGTCGGCCACCGGGATGGTCACCTTCGATTCCTGGATGACGGCAGGGTCGGTGTTCTTGTCGGCCAGACGCGCCGAGCCAAGGGTGTTGGTGGTCATGCCGGCCACGATGATCTGGCCGCTGTGGGCGCGCACGCCGGTCAGCAGCGTGTCTGGGTCGGCAGCGCTTTCGCTGGCGGTCTCGTTGACGGCCGGGATGACGACCGTGTCTTGCGCCGTCAGGGCATAGCCGCGGGTGCGCGCAGCGATGATCGACCCGCCCGTGCCGTCGGACACGTCGGAGTCGGCCGCAAGCTCTTCCAGAATGGCGCCGGAGTTGGTCAGTCCTTCACCTGCGCTTTCACCGGCGCTGTGGTACTTCGACAGCAGCCAGCGCTCGTCGTCGGCCGTGGTGGTCGTGTCCGGATTGTAGTAATAGGTGTCGGGCAGCACGAGACGGTAGGCCGCCAGGTAGTGCGAGCCGTCGGGCGCAGTGTAGGCGCTCGGCAGATGGTCGAAGCGGTACACGCCCAGGTTGTCCTTGTTGTATTCCACGTTCAGGTTGCCGCCGGCGTCCACGGTGACGCGCTTGTCCACTTCGCCGGTATTGACCGCCACCAGGCCGTCGATGCGCTCGTCGATTTCATCAGCGCTGACGGTCCAGGAATCGGTGGTGCGCGGGCCTTCCAGGTACTTCAGCACGCCGTAGATGGAGCGCACTTCGTAGCGCTTGTCGCCGTCCACGCGGTAGTAGGTGCCGTTCGGGGCCGGGGTGTGCGCAGCTTCGGCTTCAGCGAACTTCTGCACCACGTCATCGTAGCCGACCTTTGTTTCGGTCTTGGCGTCGCCCTCGCCGCTCACCTGCACCAGCGTGTCTTCGTTCTTGGACACGGCCGTCCAGCGACCGGTCTGCTCGTCGGTGCCGAACGTGGTGGAGCGCACCCACAGGCCGGAGTAGTCGGTCGCAGGCTCGATGTCCTTGGGGTTCTTGCCTTCGAGACCGGCCTTCTTGAGCAGGAAGTTCAGCTTGGCTTTGGCCTGCTCCTGGTCCACGTCCGACGTGGTATCGACCTTGGCAACGGCATTCGCGAATGCCTTCGTGTCGCAGCAGTACACGGTGTCGTAGATGATGTTGCCGTCGGCATCTTTCACCACTTGGCCGTTTTCATCCTTGCGTTCCACCTCTTCGGTGACGGGCAGGTAGTACCACTGGGTCAGGTAGACCGGTTCGTTTGCAATACCAGGTTCGCATTTGTCCTGCATGCCGTTATAGGCAAGCTTCGACAGCTCGGTGTCCAGCACCTGCATCTGCTCGGGGCTCAGGCCAAGCTCTGCGTCTATGTAGTTGAACGGCTTGTTCTTGGCCAAGGCATCCTGGATCGCTGTTCTCTGATCGTTCGACCGCGCCTTGTCGGTCAGCTGGGCGACGATGCCCTTCACCGCTTCTTCCAGGTCGGCCGGCGTCACGCCGTCGTAGGTGAGGCGTGCCGCCAGGCTGTCGGGAGTGTCGGCCTTGAAGTAGGAGTCGTCCCACACCTTGCCGGTGACCGTCGAGCGCGGCACGACGACCAGGCCGGCGTCCCAGTTGTACAGACGCGCGGCGTCGCCCAGGTCGTAGACCGTGTTGGTGGCGGCCGTGCCGTCGGCCTTCTCGTTGAACAGCATCTTGCCAGACGAGTAGTCGATCTCGGACTCGTATTCCAGCTTCTCCTGCAGGTAATGCTTGTAGTCGGCCTTGTAGCTGCTGTATTCGTCGTTGAGCTGCGTGTAGAGCGTCATCGCTTCGATGTACTTGTTCACCGCGGCGTCGTATTCGCCCTTCAGCTTGTCGTAGATGCGCTTGAAGCCGGGGAAGTTCTTGCTCGAATCGGAGCTGACCGTGACGGCCTTCGTGCCGTAGCCGGTCTTGACGCCCTCGGAGTCGAACGTGATGAGGTCCGTGGTGCCCTTCTCGTTGACCAGGTAGGCGTAGCTTGCTGCCGAGTTGACCTGCGGTTGCGGGCCGTCATAGAGCTTCTTGTACGCCTCGTACATTTCCTTGTTGGACTTCTGCGGAATGACCAGCTGGAAGGGTTTGTCGAGATTGCTCGTCACGTACGGCTGGATGTAGGGAACGTCCGTGCCGGCAATCGGAGAGACGTCTTCAAGCGTGATCGGCTCTCCGTTGTTGTTGAAGTACGCGAAGCCGATCTTGCTGGCGTAGTCGGCCGTGAACTCGTCCCACGCCTCCTGCCAAGCGCCGTCTGCCGCGCTCATGGCCTCGGCCTTCTGATTGGCGTCCGCCTTGTCCGCCTCCACGTTTGCAGGCAGGTACTTCGCCCACGCGAATTCGCCCGTCTCCGGATTGATCTTGTCGGGGCTCAGCGGCTCGACGGGTTTGGCCGGAATGCGGATCTTGGCCGCCGAAACGTTCGCCCACAAGTTGTTCAGCTGCGGTTCGGTCACGCCGGCCACGTCGCCGCCGATTTCGACGTTGAAGCGGGTCGTGCCCACGTAGTGGTACGTGAACGTGTCGCCCGCGAAGTCGCCCACCGGGATGAGGTAGGACGACGTGCCGATGGTGGATTCGCCCTTCTCGTCAACGAGCGCCAGCTGGTCGGCTTCGGGCAGGGTCTTGTTCAACTCGGTTACGATGGCCTCGATGGCCGCAGCCGACAGGTTGTAACTCACGTGGTCGGTCTTGCTCAGCTCGTCGGCATAGGTGAGCACGGCGTCATCCGCAGGCTCGGTGGCGCCCGCGCCCGCCTTGGCAGCCTTGCGCGCCTTCACGACCGGGTCCTTGTCGCTGTCAGAGCCGTCGTAGCCCATCGTGTCGTAGTTCTGGGTGCCGTTGTCGAAGTAGTACAGCGTGAGGTTCACCGGCTGCCCGTCGAACTTCTTGACCTCGATCGGGTTGCCCGCCTCGTCGGTCACCTTCGGCGTCTGCGCGGCCACCGTGCCGGCCTTCGTTGGATCATCCGTCTTGGCGAACGTGATGCGGCCGGTCACGAGCTTCTTAGCCTCAAGGTCGTCCTTCGCCTGGGCGTACGTCTTGCCAACCACATTGGGCACACGGTTGAGCGGGGTCTTCTTGCTTTCTTCCTTGCCGTTATCGTCATAGGTGACGACGTCGTTGTCGCTGCCGGCGGTGGCGTTCATGAACGGAGGCAGCGGGTTGATGCCCACGAGGTCGCGCTCGACCTTGTGGCTGACGGTGTTCGTCTCGATCACGTTTTCGGTGCCGCCAGTGATGGTCACGGCGTGCACAATGGTCTTGGTCGGTTTCAAGTCATAGGTGACTTTTACGGTCACCTTTTCGCCCGGCAGCAGGCGCAGGCCGTTCTCGACCTCGACGTCTTCTCCCAAGGGCGTCCAGGTGCCGCCGAACGTCAGAGAGCGGTTCCCATCGGCGTCCGTGATGGAGCTGATGACAATGCGCTGACGCGCGTCAGTGGCGTTGAGCTCGGTCGAACCCTGGACAGCCAGGGCGGGCACCTCTGTCAAAGTCGCCGGAATGAGCGACGGTTCTCCGTTGAAGACATGGTCCAGCCCGGTCGCCTCCGTACCGGCCGCATACTCTTCCCCACCATAGGTCACGGCAGCGGACGTGGCGCACACGTTCGCGCCCGCCGGATACGGGTCGCTCAGCGTGACGTATTCGGTCGTGTCGGATTCGTTCGTGTAGGTGGCCGTGTAGGCGACCTGCGTGCGCACGTGCACCGGCAGCTCCGTGAACGGATCGGGCTGTGCGGTCAGCTTGCCGATATTGGCCATGACGATGTAGCTGTTGTAGAACGAGCCCGCCTCGGCGGCCGAGCCGTCTTCGTTCAGGTAATAGGTCAGCGTGGACTTGCCGTCGGTGCGCTTGCCCTCAGACGTCTGGTTGTTGTCGGGATGCCCGTCAGCTTTCGCCTGCGAAAGCACGGTGGTCTCGACGGCCTTGGCCAGCAGGTCGGAATCGGCGTCGATGGCGTTGCCGCCGCCGGGCAGCTTGGCGTCGCGCAGCGTGATGGCGTAGTCGTCCTCGCGGCCGGTCAGGTCTTCCTGGTCGATGCGCAGGCGGTAGCCGGCGATGCGCTTGGTCTTGTAATCGTCGTCGATGTTGCGGGTGTCGCGCGGATCGACGACGTAGGACGTCACGTCGCGGAACAGGTACGTGCCCGCGCCGGCCGAAGCACCCGTGTAGGCCTCGCGCAGCTTGTCGCTCCACTCGGTCTTCGGAATCGGCTTGCCGTCAGCATCCACCTTGACGCTGCCGTCGTCGTTCGTCTGGTAGACGATCTCGCCAGCTTCATTGGTCACCGGCTGTTCCGTACCGGGATAGAGCTGCCACGCCCAGCCGCTGTTGCTGGTAGTGCCAGACGCACTGGCCTTCGCCTTTTTCACCACGATCTTCTGGCCTTTTTCATCCTTCTTGAAATTGCCGAACTCGTCGGTGACGTAGACCTTGTCGTCGGCAGATTCGGTGAACATGGACGAAGCGTTCGTGGTCGTCAGGTCCTCCGTCGTGCCCTGCGCGACAAGCTTCTGTTCGTACACGGGAATGGGTTGGCCATCCTTCAGGCCGCCGTCTGCAGCGTCTGCCATCATCGGCTGCTTTGAGCCGTCAGCCTTCAGCACGTACTTGGGCGTGCCGTCGGCGTTGAGGCTTTGCATCCACACCAGTTCGGTGTTCTTCGGCGCCCAGTACCAGGTTTCCAGCTTCACCTTGATGCCGTCGGCCTCGCCTTGGCCAATGCCTTCTTCTTCGCTCTGCTGGATGCCGTCGTAGTTCTCGTCCTCCCAAACGGTGTCGCCCAGGTAGCCTTTCGTGCCGTCAATGTAACCCAAGGCAAACTTATCCTGGCGCTCGTAGCCTTTCCAGGTGTTGTTCGGGTCGGCGAAGATGGCGCGGCCGTCTTCGTCAAGCGGCAGCATGGCCTTGAACGGATAGGTGCGGGCAGAGCCGGACACATAGCGCAGGTCGTTGTCGATGACCTTGTAGCTGGAATCCCCATAGTACAAGTCGTCGGTCTGGTATTTCAGCGGGTCCTTGTCCCACGTGTTCAGCGTTGCCTTGATCAGGCGGTCGGGCACCGTGTCGGCCGTGCGGATGACGTAATGCTTGTCGTTCTTCAGGCGGAAGCGGAACGCGCCGTCCGTGCCGGTGACGAGCGTGGCGGGCTGGCCGTCGGCGTCGGTGGCGATCTTCGTGGACAGCGTGCTGGTCTCCGGATCGTATTCGTAGACGTTCACGCGAATGCCTTCGAGGCGCTTCTCGGGCGCAGCGGTGGCGCCGACCATCTTTTCCTCGGCGGACAGCTGCTCAAGCTCTTCGGCGCCGTTCTCGTTGATGACGGCTTGCGGCTTGGCCAAGCCGATCGAGTCGAGCAGCGAGTTGATGTCGTTTTCGTCTTCAACCGTGCCGTCGGCCAAGATGTCGTCGCGGTACACTACGCCGTCGAACGTGACGCCTTGGGCAATGCCGAGCTTCATCGACGTCATCTTGGCGTCGTAGGCTGCGTGATTTTCGACCTTGCCCGTTTCCGGGTCAACGTCGTACTGCACCTTTTCGACTTCCACCGGGCCGGTGGTCACCTTCAGCGCCGCTTCGACGATGTTTTCCGGATCGGTGTCGTTGCGCTCGACGCGCTCGACGGTCAGCTCGGTCTCGTTCTCAAACCTGTAGAGCGACTCGTCGCCGATGGACTTCGTCGTGGGCGAGTAGTTGTAGTACTCCTCGGGGAAGGTGAAGCGCAGGCGGTAGGTGCCCGGCGCCAGGTTGGACAGGATGTAATAGCCGGGGTTGCCGTAGTAGTCGGTCTTCGTGTAGGTGACGTAGGGCGCACCGCTGTTGGCGATCGTATAGTTGCCGAATGCGTTGATCTCCGGCTCGCCGGTGCGTGCATCGGCGACGACCCAGCGGCCGACGTCGTTGGTCTTGTCGTTCTTGCGCCACACCGACGCGTCGCCGTCGCGGTTGACCGGCACGCCGTATTCGTTCAGCAGTTCGACCTTCACGCGGTTCAGGCCCGGATCGTCGGTCTTCAGGTCGTAGTCGAGGTCTTCCTTCAGGTCGACGTCTTCCCTGTCCAAATTCGTCTCGGGATCACGGTAGGTCACCTTCGTGTGGTCGAACGGCTTGCCCGTATCCGGGTTGACGCCGCGCAGCAGCGGGCGGCCGTTGAGGGACGGCTCGTACGTGGTCACTTCATGGCCGAACTCGTCGACGAGCTGCGTAGTCTCTTCGCCGGTGCCCTCGTCCACGACGGTCTTCGTGTCGACTTCGGACACGACGGGCTTGGCACCCTCTTCGCCCAGGCCAGCCGGACCGCGTTCCTCGGTGGTCAGTACCGACACGTCATCTTGCGGGGTGCCGGACCAGTCGGTGTCGAGCCACACGTAGTCGCCAATGTAGCCGCGGTTGTCGGGCGCGTCGATGAACGCGCCGGCTTCGCCCAGTTCGCGCAGATAGATGGCCGAGTAGTCGTCAGAGCTCGTCTGGTTGACGCGAGCCACCACCGAGTTGAGCTGCATGGCGGCGCGCAGCTGGTTCGCGCGAGCGTAGCGCACCTTTTCTTCGGGTTTCAGGGCCGCTTCAGCCTCGGCAAGCGTCATGCCTTCGCTCGGCGTGACGGTGTACAAATCGACGCTCGGGTCGTTGGTCTTCGTGCCCACGAACTTGGGCAGGTTCAGCGGGGCAACCAGGTCATAGCTCAGGCGCACATAGCCCTTGCGCTTGACGAACAGGTCGCTGGCCGGCTGGGCCCAAATGGCGCGCAGCGCATGGGTGTACTCTTCTTCCTTCTCCGGATAGTACTCGAGGTATTCCTTCAGTTCGGACAGGCGCACGAGGCCCTGGCTATACTTGATCTCTTCAGCCGTGTGGTCCGACTCGAAGTAATACTTCCAGTGAAGCTGGCACACGCTCTTCGGGCTTTCTTCGTAGGTGTCGTCTTTTTCCACTTGGATGATTCCGCTGGGTCCCGTTTCGTGGACGCCTTTGCGCATGGCCTCGAACAGGTAGAACGTTTCGTCGTCGTGCGTTTCAGTGCCGAACAGCTTGCTGTCCCTGTCGTCGCAGAAGATCTTGCCCTTGTCGTAGAGCCACAGCAGCGCATTCATATCGGCGATCTGGATGTCGAAGGAGCCGTCGTCGTTTGAGGTCTTCGTGAACGGGCCGACCCAGATGTCGACGTCCTTGCCGTCATCGAGCACCTCGTCCACCGCAGGCGTGCTGGAACTCTTGGCTGCATAGCGCTTCACCTTGATGGAATCAAGGTCTTCCAGATAGCCGTGCCATTTGGAGCTGCGCGGCTGCCCTTTGCCGTTGTTGGAGTTCAGCACGTACTTGTCGCCTTCGTGCGGCAGGATGTCGTACAGCACGATGTACTTGTACTGCTGGGCCTTCGTTTCATCGGTTTCGGGGTTGGTCACGGTGGCGTGGTAGGAATACGTGGAGCCTTCAGGCACGCCCGCCGCGCCGTTCGTGGTGTAGGTGGACATGGATTCCAGCTGCGTGGTGACAGCCTTGTCGGAGTCGACGTTGTTCGACCCGGCGAATTCAAGCATCGGCGTCTGCACCTTGACCATCGACTGCTCGTAGTTCGAGTCTTGGTTGACGTCGGACACGTCAGAGTCATAGGAATAGGTGTTGCCGGCGGTTTTGCCCGAGTCGTCGGAGCTGGTGTCTTGCACGGGCAGGTAGGGCTTGAAGTTGCCCATCTTGTTGCCCCAGGCGCTGTCCATCAGCTCGTCGTCGTCGCGCAGGTCGTCGGCTTCCTCGTCGATGGGCATCATGAATTCCACAACGATGCCCTGGCCAGGCTCAAGCACGCCCAGCGAGGTGTCGGTGAGCTGGTTGCCGGCTTCGTCGGTGATCGGTTTGTTCGTGTCCGTGTCGAGCTTGGTGGACCGATGGCCCGTGAAGCGCCAGTTGAACATGAGGCGTGTCGCCGATTCCTCGGCGTCAGGATCGGTCTTCTGGTCGGCCACGCGCAGTGCGCCCTGCTTGTGCTTCTTGACGTCAGACTTGTAGATCTGCGGCAGGTTCATGCGCGGCAGCGTCTCGGGCACGATCTTGCCAGACTCGGGATCGTCAGAAATGATGTCGGTCACGCCGAGCGTTTCGTCCAGGTTGACCACGTAGTAGGTCCACAGCGGCGTTTGCGCGTCGAGGTTGCGGTACGGCCTGTTACCCACCTTTTCGGCCACGTAGCCCCAGTCGAAGTACTCGTACCTCTCGTCAGCCGCCACGTCGTGCGTGATTTCAGTTACCACCGTGCGCGTCAGCGGATACGTGTCAATGGCGAATTTCGCGCCGGATGCATGCTCGTTCCTCACCTCCATGGACACGGAGATCTGAGGCGACAGGTCTTTGCCGTTTTCGTCGGTGTAGGAGCGATCGGTCTTCGACGACGTGAGCGAGTACTTTTGCCCCATCGGTTCGACGCTCATATCGTACGTGAAGTCGTACAGCTCTTCCGTGCTCGTCGTGTACACGAAGTCGTAGGGAATGCCGGCGGTGGACTTGTACACCCAGCTGCCGTCGGCCTTTTTCTCCGGGGCAACGTCGGTTATCACTTGGCCGCCCTTGTTGCGATAGGTGGTCGTCACTTCATCAGAATAGCTGGTCGGAACCTGGTTGCCGGCTTCGTCTATCTCGTACCCGGTCACCTTGCGCTTGATCGTCTTGGTGACGATGAGCACGTTGTACCCTGTAGGTTTGTTCGCGTTGGCCACCTCGTAGGAGCCGTCGGTGTACATCGTCAGCTTGATGGGTTTGCTCGCGCCTTCGTTGTCGAGGTTGAGCAGCGAGTGGTGCGCGCTGTAGCGCGTCACGCCGGCGTCGTTGGTGATGGCGAAGAGCGATTTGTCGGTGATGTCTTCGCGTTTGCCGCCGTTCTCTTTGGTCTCAGGAAGCATGATGCGCACGTTTTCGCCGTCGGATGCACTGCTGCTCAGGTCGTAGACGATCAGCACGTCATACCGGACCGAACTGTCACCTGCTTTCTCGTACGTGATGGAGTTGTCACTGCCCGGTGTCTTCTCGACCGATACTTCATTGTTTTTCGCATCACGATAAGTCGGGCCTGCACTACCGTCCGTAATGTACTCGCGCAGCACGTCGTACTCGCGCGGATTGCCGCTTTCGTCGCGATCCTTGTTGCTCAGGTCGTCGGTGACCCTGACGTAGCCGTGCTGGTCGAATTCCACCAGGTACTTGAACGCATTGCCGTCCGAGTCATAGTAGGACAGCCCGCCCTCGTTGTCGCTCGCCACGGTGACGGTGGCGATGTCGGCGCCCTTCAGGCCCGGGTTCTTGTAGATCTCCGGACCAAGCGCCTGGGAATTCTTGCCGCCTTCCGTCTGAGCGCCCTGCTCGTTTTCGGCGGCACTTTCCCCGGTGCCCTTGCCAGAGTCTTCGCCGACCTGGTACAGGGCAGGCGCCACGGCAGCCGACGCAGGCTGTTTCAGCTGCGCACGGTAAGCGATGACGACGTCCACCGGCGTGCCGTCGACCGCTTTGTAGGTGTTGTCGCTGGAATCGAGCATGAACGCAATACTGTCGGTCATTTCCTGGTTGACCATGTAGACGTCCTCGGCGGCGTCGCTGTCCTGGTACGCACGCCACTGATTAGTCGTCTCGTCCCTCACGTACTTCGGTGCAGCAGACCCGTCGTGGGGCGCCATGACCTTGAAGCCACCGCCAGTTTCTTCCATGACCGTGGGCGTCGCGCCGCCCGGTGCAAGGGCGTAGAGAGTGATTTTATCCCCGACTTTGACTTTCGTGACATACGTCAGCTCGTTGCCGTTCTCGTCGGTGTAGGACGACACCACTCCCTGGGCGTCTTCATGCCCCACCACATGGTAGGTGGTGCCGGCCGCCGTCGTCAGGTCGACCGTGTCCTTCCTGGTGGTTCGCGGCACGTAGATCTTGTCGTAGTCCACGTACATCAGATCGTCGTCGGTCATGTGGACTGCGTCGGTGAAGCCTTCAACGCTTGGCAGGATGTCGGAAATCTGCGGGTTGGACGCAAAGTCTTCCTCGTAGCCCATCTGCGCGTAGTTGAGCGCTTCCATCTGCTCGGCCGACAGGTTCGACAGCAGGATCTTGTAGCGCATCATGCGCGAGGACGCCTTGTTGATGGTAGCGGCGCCCGTGGTCCACGAATAGCCCGACGTGCCGCTGCCGGAGAAGTAGCCCTGCGTGATGTCGATGCCCAGAACCGGCGCCTGGGAAATGCGCTGGAAACCGGCGCGGCTGCGTTCGGCGCTCACGTACTTCGTGTCGTCGTAACGCGGCACGGCAGACACGAAGTGGTTCACGTGCGTGTCCAAGCCGGCATTGAGGTTGGCTTCGTCTTCATCGACGCCGACCAAGTACTGGTTGCGCGTCGGCACCGTCGCCTGCGACGTGGCGAAGCAGATCTTCGGCGCGTTGTCGGTGATGGTGTTCGGCATGGTGACCAGCATGTCGGGATAGTAGTGGCCCATGCCGTCGAGCAGCCTCACCTTGCCGGCGCCGTTGGTGGCATAGCCCCAGCCGGTGTTCAGGCGCAGCGGGTCGAATTCGTCGGCTTCCTGCTTGCCGCGGGTTTCGATCTGCTTTTCGTCGGCGGTTTCCAGCGGCGCTTCGGTGTCGGGCATGGCGTCGACGTCCAAGCGGAAGCCGGTCGGCACGGGCATCTTGGTGGACAGCGTGTCGTCATCGACCCGGCCGCCCTGCGGCACGGCCTTGATGATCCAGCGAATCTGGCGCACCTCATAGCCCGGATAGTCGTTCATGAACGTGCTGCTGGGGATGGTGACGTTTTGCTTCTCGCTGATGCGATAGCCGTCCTTGTCGCCGATCTGCACCCACATCTGCTCGTCAGCGGTGTTGTAGTCTTCGGAGAAGCCGACCACGTCGACGTCGTCTTCGCCGTACCAGTAGTCGCGGTCGGCGTCGGTGCCGGGCATGGCGAAGTGCTCGACCAGCTGCTTTTCCGGACCGTTCTGTTCGAAGAAGCCGTTGCCGGCCACGTCGGTGGCCGTGGGAATGATGCGCGCGTACATGAACAGCGCGTAATTGGCTTCCTGGAGAGCCACGTCGTTCAGAGGCTCGCGGTAGTCGACCTCCACGAGCTTCCAAACGTTGCCGCCCGCGTCGGCATACAGCGTGCTGCCGGACTCGTCGGCGTATTCCCCTTCCAGTGCAGAGAGATCGGTGGTATCGGGCATGTGCTGGTTATTGGCGTTGCCGACGGTTTCGAGCTGCCATTCCTGGCGCGTCCCCAATTCGTATTCCGATCCCGGAATCTCCCACACGCCGGTGGACACGCTCTTGAAGTCGGAGCTGATGCGCCCGATGGCATAGGGCGAATCGGGAGGCACTTCCCTGAAGTCGGCGTTCTTCACGGTTTGCGGCGTGCCGCCTTCGGCCGTGTTGGCCGTGCCCCAGAACGGCACTTGCCAGTCGACGACGAACGAGTTCACGGCGCCGCCGGTGTTGATGGCCTGCGTCAGATAGAAGTTGTTGCTCGCACGCAGCAGCGCGTCGGTGCCGGAGTACACCTTCAGGTTGCTGTCGTAAACCAGGTCGCGCAGCTCGGCGCTGTCGGCACGGACCGAGGCGCTCGGCTTGCGCACGTAGAAGTAGCCGGAGCGGTCGGTGACGTACCAGTCTTCATAGCTGGAGTCGCGGTCGTAATTGAGGCCTTCGGTGAATTTGTCCTCGGCCTTGTCGCCGGCACGGAAGAAGCGGTCGGTCGACTGCGAACGGAACGCAGAACCCACCACGGTGAGCGGGTCGGCTGCGGGGGTGCCGTCATCAGCGCCGTCCTGCGTGGGATCAACGTCGTTCTGAATGTAGCCGGTGAAGCTGTCGTTGCCAGCAGCGTCAACAGCCGCAGCGTTCTTCAGCGCCTTCGGGCTGACCTTCGGCTTGGTGAGCACCGTGCACTCGGTGATGGTTTGTTTACGAACCTCAACCGGTTCAACCGTCGTCACCACACAGGTGTAACCCTGCTCGTTCGTGCCCGGCCCCTTGACTTCTTCCTGAGGCACGATGACGCGGCCTTCGTAGCTGATTTCAGATCCGGGATCGACGACCGGCTCGCTGCCCTTTTCGTAGGCGCTGCGGGTGAACACGTCGATGTGCCACGATTCGTCGGCACCCTGGGTCTTTTGCACCTTGCTCTTGTCGATGACGGGAATCCCTTTCGTGAAGAGCTCGGGCGTGCCAGCTGGCCACTTGTAGCCGGTGATGATCCAATATGCTTTGTTTCCGCCTTCTTCGCTTGGAGCGGTTTCACCCACGCTGCTCGGGTCGACGCTGCACAGGGTTTCGCCCTTGCCGGTCGTGTACAGATCGACGTAGTACTTGTAACCGGTTTCGATCGTCTGTTTTTTGCCATCGGCGCCAGTGATGGTTATCGTCTGTTTCTCAGGCGTCACTGTGCCCAGCACGTCGAGGTTGGCGAAATCTGAATTGTCCGGGAACTTGTAGGCGTTCTCGCCGACCTTTTCGACCTCTTCGTGCGAACGGAGCGTCACGGGCATCTTGACCGGTTCGACCGGCACCTGGTCCTTGATGACGTCGTATGTGCGCGAGACCTCTTTGTTTTCGTACACAGACTGTTCCGTCGTCTGGTACTTGTTGTGCGTCCAAGCGTGCGGATCGTCGTCCTTCAGCCAATCGAGGGCGGTCTGATGCACGGTGGCGTATGCGCGCGAATCGTCGCCGTCCCAGGTGAGGATGGATTCCAGCTGCTTCTTGTAGCTGGCCAGGTTGCCGTCCTCGTCGGTCAGCTCGTCGTCGAGCGCGGTGTCCACGTCGCCCAGGTTGTCCAGGCGCGTCTTGATCTTCAGGGTGACCGAGTCGCCATAGCCCAGCCAGCCGTCCGCATGCACGCCGCCGTACATGGCGTTCACGAGCGAGTCGAAGCGGTCGAACTCTTCGTCGGTGGCGTCGTCGGGCGCGGCCAGCTCGATGACCACCACTTCGCGGTCGTGGCGCTGGTCTTTGATGGCATTGCGGTAACCGAATTCCTTGGACACGTTGTACTTGTTTCCGCCGGCATCCTGCACGGCTTCCACGCGGGCGCTCAGCCGGTCGTCGACCAGCTCGCGCGCGAGCACGGTGTCATCCGGATCGTCCACGTCGGGCTTGCCGTAGTGGGCGTTGGACGACTTGCCGCGCTTGGCGGTGATGGAGTACGAGTTGTCGCCGTAGTCGGGCTGGTAGGAAACCTTCACGGTCCAGCCGGCGTCCATCAGCTGCTTGGGCGTCAGCCGCTCGAAGACCGTGTCGCCAGCCTCATGCCCCTCGCCGTCGGTGCGGGCCGTGTAGCTGCGCTCGACGTAGAACGGGTAGTCGTCGTCTTCGTAGTCGCCAATGTAGGTGTAGGCGCCGTTGCTGTCCGCCAGCTCTTTGTCGTCGGTCAGCATGCCTTCGCCATAGAACGTCACCTGGCTGGGCAGATGCATCGCGTAGACGAGCTTGGCATGGGCCACGTCGCCCTGCGCCTCGACCTCGTATTCGTATTCGCTCGGATCCAGTTTTTCGGAATTGTTGGAAATGGTCGCAGAGAACCACGGCGTTTCAGTGTATTGCCACGCATCTTCGGGCTCGGACGCCTGGAACAGCGTTTCGTGGTTGATCCAGTCGTTCTTCGGGCCGAACTCGTTCAGGAACGACGGATCGTAGCGGTACTCTTCGTGCGCGAAGTTCTCATTGTTCTCCGCCACGTAGTCAAGCGTGTAGCCGCTGATGGGATCGGCTTGGAACAGTTCGTCATTCGTATTTTTGATCGCTTCGGTGGCGAAGTCGTGCACCATCAGGTTGAAGTAGACGTTGCGCTTGATGGCATAACGCACGTTGCTGAGCGTTTTGCTGTAACGGAAGTTGAAGTTTTCGTACTCGTCAGGCTCGACCACCTTCGGAGCTTCCTTCACGCGCTTCACGCTGACGGGCATGTAGCGTTCCTGGCCGCCCAGCTCGACGAAGACGTACAGGGTATCGGCGTATTCGTCGGTGAAGGCGTCGAGATTGGTTTCCACCTCGTCGCCGGCGCTGTTCGTGGTGGTGTCCGGCAGTTCCCGGTAATCGACGCTGGACTGGTAGTAGCGCGGCGTCGTATCGGTCACGCTGGAGCCATAAGCCTCCAGCACGTACGAGCCGTCGGCTTCCTTCACGTAGAACGTGTCGGTCTCGTAGACCTTCTTATAGGTCTCTTTGCCGCCCGTGCCCTCCTTGACGTAGTAGGCGTCGGACGGAGCGGCAGCCTTCTTGTACGTGGCGCCGTCGGCTTCAAGCGTGTAAAGCTGATCTACAGGGTAATTGTTGTTGGTCAGCTTCTTCACCCAAACCGGCGTGGCGGCGCCGAGCTGAAGCAGCGTGGCCTGGTCGTACTTCGGCTCGGCCGTGTAGAACGTGGCTCCGTCGCCCTGCAGTTCGGGATTGACGAACGTGTAGGTGTAATGGCTGCGCGGCGCCACGTCGTAGCTGCCGATGACGACCGGCGCGTACGTCGTCGTCGTGACGCTGCCCACCGTTTCGGACTGGTCGACATAGAGGCGCGGCGCGTTTTCGTCGCGGAACGATTCCACGTTCGACGCGTCGACCGTCACGGCGGTGTAGGTGGGAGCCTTCGGAACCAGGCTCTCGTCAACATAGGTGCCCACGACGTACGGCTCGTCGCGATAGGCGTAAACCGTGGCGCTGGCCGGATCCGTTTCGGTGTTGATGTCAACCGTCACGTCAATCGCCGGCGCCGGATCGGTACCCGCCTTGCACATGCCGGTAACTATGCCGTTGTCCATCGTGAAGACAACGGACTCGGTCGTCACGTGGCCGGCTTCGTCGGTGAGCGTGAGCTCGACGGGATTGGCGGGATTGAAGTCGCCGTTCGCGTCGAAGTCGGCAGAGGTCGGTTTGAACGTGCCGTACTTGTACTGCGTCGAGCGGAAGCCTTCAACGGTCACCACGCCCGTAGCGGCATTCGGCTTCTCAACGATCGTCTCGGGGTCGCCGGCGCCGCGCTGCATCTCCGTCGTGCCGTCCTGCTTGCGGATGATAGTGACGCGCTCCATGCCGCCATCCACCGACAGATCGACCTCTTGCCGTTCCAGCTTGGGCAGTTCCTTGGGCTGCACATAGGTGTAGTAGCCCAGGTTCTTGCCATTGTCGCGCCTGGTCATGTTGAAGCGACCCTCATGGTCCCGGTCTTCTTCAACGTTCACCTTGTAGGTGACGTCCTTGCCGCTCTCCTCCACCGTCAACGAATAGATGGTTTGGCCGTTTTGGCCCATAAGGCCCTTGGCGTCTACCGCAGGGTCTTCGGTGACGTCGGTGTAGTGCAGGTCCACCGACTGCTGCTCGTCAATACGCATCGGCAGCGTGTAGACGACCGTCACGCTCGAGTTGTTCAGCGTGCCGGTCACCGTCGCCATGTTGCCGTTGACGATGGTCTCGTTGGCCTGAATGGTGTACTTCTGCGGCTCGGCAGCATTGTCGACCGTCTTGGTGTAGGTGATGGTCTCAACCGATTCGTTGTTGTCGTACTTGATTTCGGCGTTTTCGGCCGTCACCTGCGTGCCGCCGCTTTCGGTGACGGTCATGGTCGACACCGTCGAAGGCTTCGTGTCAACGTATTCGGGCAGCCTGTAGGTGCCGATGACCTTGCCTTGACCGTCTTTGGCGGTCCAGCGCTTGGACCGCTGATCGAAAACGTTTTCAGCAACCTCCTTCGTGCCATTCAGCGTGCCGCCGCCGGGGTCCGTAACCGTGAAAGACGCAAGCTGGTTGGTGGAATCGTTGTATTCAGGATCCACCTTGGCAATGTGGTCGGTCGACGTGACGCGCGTGAACTTGACGTCGACGGTCGCGTCGTCGGCCAGGTAGAACTGCGTGCCGCTGATGGCCTGCTTCGTGCCGTCGTCGCCGATGGTGTAATAGAAGTCGTCGACGAGGTCGTAAGCCTTCGCCGCCAGCTTCACCGGCAGGTACTGGGGAACCAGAGCGCTGCCAGCTTTGCCCACTCCGACTTTCACGTACACGTCGGCGGCATCGGCATTGCCGTTCGCATGGCGTTCGAGCTCTGCGAACGAGGCATTTTCCAGGAACGGGTGGAACGTGCCGCCCAACTGATAGTAGAGCTGCTCTTCCCTCACCGTGCCGCCTTCGACGGTGTTGAGTTCCTGAGCTTCCAGGTCATCGATCGTGTAGTTGAAGTAGCTGAACGGATCGATCTTTTCGGGCGCTGTCGGCGGGACGTACTGGACCTCGACAGGCACATAGGCGCCGTCAGATCCCACGTACAGCTGCGTGCCCGTCGAGATTTTGGTGCCGTTCTCTTCCTTGTAGCCGCTCTTGAAGGCTTCTTCTTTCAGTTCGCTTTCGGTGCGTGCGACAGGACGGTACGAATTATCGGACGTGTCCTGAATGTACAGCGTGGCGCCTTCTTGATACTCGTTCTTCGCCTCGCCGATGGGCACGTATTTGTTGTCTTCCTTGGCGTACACCTCGTAGGGCGTGTAGACATTGCCTTCCTCGTCAATGTAGTTGAGGTTGACGTCGGTGTTCGTCCACTTGAACGCCACGAAGCCGTCTCCAGAAGCCTTCTGGTAGAACGTGACGCCCTTGGCCGACAGCCACTCCTTGCGGTCGTCGGAGATAGTGGCCGTGGTCACGCGCTTTTCACGCTTGAACGTCTCGGTCATGACGAACGACTCTTCGCCGGCCGGCTTGCCGTTGGTGCTGCCTTCCTTGTTTTCGTTGACGTAATTCTTGTGGTAGTTGTACAGGTTCGCCGTCGTTTCGTCGATCTCGCCGGTCAGCTGGGACACCTTGTGAGTCTTCACGAGTTTCCAGTCGCGCGTGCCGTTGTCGTAGTTGGTGAGCGTCAGCGTGATGGTCTTGCCGTCGGCGGAGGTCACGCGCTCGGCCTCGCGCACCAGGTATAGAGCGCCGTTCGCCCCCAGGGCGCGCTCGACCATCGTGGTTCTCTTGTGGCCGTCAGGATAGACTCCCTCTTCCACGGTGATGGACGGGATGCCAGCCTCGCTCTTCTTCACGCGCGTCGTGACGAGCACGTTGTCGCCTCCGATGAGTCTCCGCTCTGTTTCGGGACGCGTGATAATGGAGCCGTCGGTCGAGATGATCTCGGACGCTTCGGCGCCGTTGCCGGTCTTGCTCGTGCCTTTTTCGGATTCGTATGTCTTGTCGGCGGTGTCGCTCGGGCGATCCGTCGGGTTGGCTTCCACTTCGTATTCGACGTTCAAGGTCGGACGCTTCGTGCGCAGCTTCACCGTGGCATAAACGCCGGCGTCTTCATGCTTGTCGGCCACGCCGGTGAGGCGGTCGACGTAGGCGGTCTCATGGAAGGACGCGTCGTCGCCGTCCAAGCCGTTCGTGGCGGCGGCGGACAGGCCGTACTTGCGATCTTCTGCGTTGTAGTCACCCACAAGCAGGCCCGGGCCTTGTCCCGGCTGCGGCGCAACAATGGCCTTGCCGAACTCGTCCTTGGTGAGCGTCAGTGCGCCATGCAGCGGCAGGACGACCGTGGTGTCCGTGGAGCCCAGCACGTTGACATTGCGGACGGTTCCGCCGGTTTTCGCGCTGTTTTTTACCGAATGGCTTGAGCACGACGGCGTATGGCCGCTGCGCGCCGTGGTGGCGTGCGCCGTGCCGTTTTCGTTGTAGTAGCCGCTGAAGCCGACGAGATGGTTGCGCCTTACCTTTTCGTTGGTGGTCTTGCCGTCGTCGACGAACTCCGCCGGAATGACGCCGACCGGGTGCCCCGTGGCCGTATAGATGTGTCCGCAGCAATTCGAGTAATAGGTGTAGAACGTGGACTGCGTGGAATCAAGACGCAGGTCTTTCTCGTGCCACTTCGTGTTGTAGTAGGCGCTCCGGTACGATGACGAATTGATGGACGGCCAGTAGCTGCGATAGGCGCGGAATTGCAGCCATTTCAGCTTCTGGTCGCGAAGCAGCTGGGCTTCGGCGCCCGGCGTGAACGGGTTGGCGGCCATCGTGTTCACAACCGTCGTGGTGCCGTTGCCGGTGCTTTGCTCCACGCGATCGGCCTTGTTGCCGTTGGCCACGGCGATGTCCTCGTCGGTGAGGTGTTTGTAGCCGTCGACCTTCGACGTGACGTACGTGCGGACGTTCTCGTAATAGCGCGACATCGACCGCTCGTCGCCGTTCTTGGGCTCGGCGAAGGTGACGACGTTCAGCTTGAACGTGTCGAGGCCGCCCGAGGCGATGGCGGTGTCCAGCAGACCTTCATGGTTGTACGTGTCGGCCACAGGCTCGAAGCGCACGACGTAGCGGTATTCGGTGTCGCCGCCGGTGGTGGTGACGGGCTCATAGGAAACCGTCACATCCCAGCGGTTTTTGACGTCGTCGGCAGCGTTGTCGTTCACGCTGGTCAGCGCATCCTGACCCAACAAGTCCCGGGTGTTTCCGGTGTTTTCGTAGCGGTATTCGTTGGTGCCTGGCACCTTGCCGAAATCAGCGCCCGTGACGTAGGACATATCCCAGTCGCGGTTGTCGACCTCGTAGGTCTTGTCGGTGTAGTACGGCAGTCCCGTCGTCTCGGAGTACAGCGCCACGCCGTAGGGCAGCACCACGGTAACGACCGGAAGCATGAGCGTGCCCTTCTGGCCGCCGTCGACCGCGTAGTTGTTGTGGTACTTGGTGTTGTACGTGGTGCCGCGATAGCTGTTGTACCAGTACATCGGCTGGTCGTTGAGCCAGTAGCGGTTCTCGACGTGGACGTTGAGCTGGCGCACGTCGGCTTCGGTGTTCACGTAATAGGTGTTGTTGTCGACTTGGATGGCGTCGGACGTGCGGCGCTCGGTGACCGTGCCGTCTGCGCCCACGACGTCTTTCTCGAAGGCGCTCACGGTGTTCCACGTGCGCACGAAGGGCTTGCGCTGGATGGCATGCGTGCCGGTCTGCGCGTACACCTTCGCGGCGTCGCCGAGCCTGCTACCGTCTTCGATGACCGTGCCGGCGTCTTCAGCGGCGTCGGCGGCCGGCTTTGCGCGTTTCAGGCCGTCGGCGTAGTTCACCTGGCTGGCGTTGGTGATGCGCAGGCCAAGGTTGGCCAGTTCGGCCAGTTCGGCCCGATCGGGGTCGTCGCCGGCGATGGCCGGGTCTTGCACGACCGAGTTGTTCAGCACGGTGTAGCCGGCCACGGCAGGCATGTTCGGCGAGCCGTAGAACAGGCCGTAGAGCGGCGCATGCACGCCAACGCGGGTACGCCGCCACATGAGCGTCCATTCGTAGTCCATGCCGTAAGGCTCGACGTTCTGACGGCGCGTGACGAGTGCGCTGCCGCCTTCGTAGGCGTCCACGTCGAAGATCTGGTAGTAGGCCGAAGCGTTGAACGGCTTCTTGTCGGCCTTAGGCGTGTTCGTTTCTGTACCATTATTGGTACTAGGTTCGGTATTAGAACTAATTTTCGTCTTCGACAGACTCGAGTCAATGTTCTCGACATCGTCCCACGGAGCCGTCAACAGGCGGTCGTACCAGCCCTCGTTCTCGTTGTTCGCAAAGATGCGGGACTCCAGGTTCACGCGGATCTTGTAGCCGCCCTTTGCATAGGCTTCCGTCAGACTCGATGGATCGGGGTCGGCGGCATCCCGCACATCGTTGTCGATGGCGCGGCCGAACCACTTGCCCAGGTCTTGCTTCACGATGATCTTGACGACCCACGGCTGCGAGCTTTGCGTGTAGTTCTGCCCCTTCATCCTGTCGGGGTCGGCCACGATCTTGCCATTGTCGTCCTTCGTGTCTTGCGGAGCCTCAACACCCGCAGCCGACGCGAGGACAGACTTCTCGCCCGTCGTGCCGTTCCAAGCCTCGTACGTCGCCTCGTCAAGCCTCTCGGACAGGTCAACGCCGCCGTTCAGCCAGTTGCCGGTGCGGTACGCCGCCGGATCCTGCTTGGCGCTGGGCGCGTCGTAGCCTTTGTATTCGCCGTACGGGGTCTGCACGATTTCGACGTCGACCAGATCGGCCGGAATGGCCAGGTAGTCTTCCTTCACGTACGGAGCGCCGTAGCTGTCGTCAGCATGGTACGACGTGGGCGCAGCCGCGTTGTTGCTCATGGAGGCATAGCCGTTCGCGCCGGTGACGTTGATGTTCTGGCCGTTCGCGCCCGACGCGCCGTTGGACGTGCCGAGCGATTCGTTCAGCAGCTCGGCGCTGACGACGAGATCGCTGCCTTCCAGCACCGGCTCGACGCCGCGCGGCATGATGTAGAGGAACTCGACGCCGTCAAGGTTGCGGTCGCCGTAGTTGTACGCCGTCAGCTGGCTCGTGAAGCTCTGTCCCAGCTCAAGCGCCTTTTCGTACTGGCCGAACTCGATGGTGGGCTCGGACATCTGCCAGTACGTCAGCGTGGCGGAATAGATGTCGCGCGCATTTTCCTTGTTCGGGTCCACGTAGTTCACATCGGCGTACAGCGGGAAGGGCGTGTTGCGCACGGCCGAGCCCGAAGACGACGTGGAAAGCGTCGTGGCGGTGTTGTAGTGACGCGCGGCCTGATAGTCGTCGGGCGTGTCGCCTTCCGGCGGAAGGTTCTTGGCTTTCGTCCAGGCGTTCGCGTTGTCGTAGTGGCTGATCATTTCGCTCGACGTGGCGAGCCAAGCCTTCTGCAGGTGCAGGCGCGTCTGCGACCACACGAGCGGCGTGGCGGAAATGGCCTTCGCGTCGGTCTGGGCCATCGTGACCACGTTGCCCTGGGCGGCGGCGCTGCCCTTGCCCATGACGGCTTCGGCGCCGGGTTCGGCTGCCTTGACCGTGACGTTTGAAGACAGCGTCAGCGCGTCGGCGATGCGGCTCGACGTCACGAAGCGGAAGTAGTCGCGCGCCCACACGCCGGAAAGCGTGGAACCGTTGCTCGAAAGCGACGCCTTGTCCTTCGTCACGAACGAGAAGGCGTTCGGCAGGCCCTGTTTCGCCGTGCTCACTTTGGACGTGGTCGGCGTGGACGTCAGCAGATAGCTCACCTTCTGCTTGTTGTTGGCGGTGATGACGTCGGCGTCCATGAACTGGCCGTTCGACCCGGAAATGCCGTAGTCGTAGGTCGAGGTGTTGTTTGCCGACTGATCGCCCCAATCCTCGGGCACCGCCGTGCGCACGTTGGCGTTGCTGGCCGTGCCGGGGATGAACGTATAGGCCTTCGAGTACATGGAATAGGTGTCGACGTGCTTCGGCTTGTCGGACGTGAAGGCCGACTCGTGGATCAGCGAGTCCATATCCAGGAGCAGGTTCTGAGTCTGTACCTTCATAGTTCCATCCATCGGAACCATGTAGTCATTGGTTCCATCCGATGCGTCAAGGCTGAAGTTCCCCGTGCCCGGACCCGGGTTCACAAAGAAGTTGCCCGCAGCGCAGCCGGGATGGCCGCAATGCAGATGATAGCTGCTGTAGTAGTACTCGCCCATGCGCGGCAGGTACGCCGGTTTCAGGCCGCTCGTGTTGGCCAGGGCACCGCCGGACTTCTTCGCCGCAGTATCGGAAACGTCGAGGTCTTTGTACACCTGCGGCAGGCCGGTGGTGTTCGCACGCACCGGGAAGGCAATGGACAGCACGTCGCCGACTTCCATGACGGTCGAGTCGGTGTCGGGGCGATCGACCGGACGCAGGGCGGTGTTCTCGGCGTCGAGCTTCGAACCGCCCAGAAGCTCGTTGTATTCGACGAAGCGCTTGTCGGTCGGCTCGACGGCAGCGGCAAGAGCGGCTTCATCGGAGAGCGGCGTTCCGGTCTTTCCGGCCTCGTTCTTCTCACGCCAAGCGGCCCTCAGCGCCGCGTCGTCGCGCACCCATTCGATGCGGAACAGGCCGTACGTGGTGGTGTTGGACACCGGCACAGCTTCTTCGCCGCGCACGTAGGTCCCAGTGGGATCCAGGTCGCTGTAGGACTTGCCCGAGGTGTAGATGCTCGACCCGCCAAAGCGGCACGGGTTGTTGGCGTTCATCCACTCGCAGATGCCCTTGGCGTCCGATTCGTAGTTCATCGATCCGCCGTAGTCTTTCTGCGTGGTGTAGGCCTTGTTCGCGCTGTCGGTGTAGGCAGCCCCGCCGGTGATCTGCTGCTGGTCGCCTTCAGTCTTTGCGACTTCTTCGGTGCCGACGAGCGTGACCTTGATCTTCAGGTTGCGCAGGCGGTCTTCCTTCACGTCGGCGCCGGTGCGGTCCTTCCACACCAGGTTGTCGGCGATGACGTGCTCGAGGTAGTCGGTGTCGATCTGGTCGTAGGCCTTCATGCTATCGCCGTTCGAGGCATTCTCGTACGCCTGAGGCGCGGCCTGCTTCAGGTAGTCAAGCGGAATGCGCTCGTAGAACACCACGTCGTAGATTTCGGATTCGCCCGCGGAATCTTGGCGCGTACCGGGAATGGTGATGACCTCGCCGGCGCCCTTGTTCATGGTGCCGCCGATGGTGCCGATGACGCCCGCCCCTGGGTGGTCCAGCTTGAAATTCTTCACCTGGGCACGGTCTTCGTAGCTGTGCACCGAGCCGTCCTTGCGGTACGAAATTCGTACTTTGTAGTGGCCGGCAGGCAGATCGTAAGACACCGGGTACCAGCCATACCAGTTGCCGCCGTAACGACGGTACGTCCACGAAAGGCCATCCCAGGTGAGACCGCCGTTCTTCGTCTCATAGATCTCCCAATACACGTAGTCGTAGTTGTAGCTTTCGGACGAGACGCGCCAATCCCATCTGATGGTGTTCTCACCCGTCAGAGTGAACATTTGTTCCATGGTCGACGTGCTGTTGTGACGGCCTTTGTTAGAAGACGTGTACACGCCGTCGCTGATGCTCCAACCGTTTTCGCCTGTCACACGCAGTTGCTCGACGGCGGCGTTGGTGAGCGTGTCGCGGTACCAGAACGTCTCGCCGGCCACATAGCCCGTCTTCTGCGGGGCGTTCTCGTCGTACTTGGCCGTCGCTTCGTCCTGGGTCTGGAAGACCTGGGTCTGGTACATCGCGTTGGGCACGCGGCGGTACACCGTCAGGTTGTTGGTCTTGGCAGTCTCGTTCTGCTTCTGCAGCCACGGACCGTGCTGGACGCTGCCGGGCTCCCAGTTCAAGCCTTGGACGGTATCGTACAAGGCACGACCCTTGACGCCTTCGCCGGAGGTCGCCTTCTTCTGAAGCTTCTCATCGATCGTGGTTGCTTCTTCGTGCGTGTGGTTCACGGACAGGTCCGCAGAGATGTTGCCGGTGCGGTAGTTTGCGATGGCGGAATAGTTCGCCATGTCGTTGCGCGTATCGGTGTAGCGGCCCACGCCGTCGATGGTCACCTGGTCCAGCGGGAACGAGTCGTAGCCGTTCGTGGTGGCCGGAATGTCGTAGTACGTCCAGCGCATGGCCCACGCTTCGCGGAACAGGTTGATGTTGTACACGCTGGCCGTGCCGTCGGTCAGGTTCGTGCGGCCGGCCATGAACGCGGTCAGGGCCTTGCGATCCTGGTCCTCGGCAAACCACGCGCCGACGGTCTTGGCGTTTTCGCCGGTGCCCGTCTTGACTTCTTTGATGGCGTCGGCGATCCGCTCATCGTCGTAGCTCTGCTCTCTCAGCCTCTGCTTCGCTTGACCAAGAGCAGCCATGTCCTCTTCGTCAAGCGGCACATAGTACTCGATCTTGACGTTCTTGCGACCCTGGGCGGGGTTGGCCTGCTCGACCATGGTCGTTTCGGTCATGTAGTAGCCAGTGGTTTCATCGCCCTGCACGAAAACCTGCGACACCTTTTGATGCGTGCCTTTACGCGTGTACGTGATGCCCGTCTCAGGCGTCCCGTTTTTCACCAATTCAACCCTTGTGGGCGTGTACGTGGCGTAGGCCGGCTCGCCCGCGACGGTCGCAAGGCCAGACGTAGTGTTGGCTGGCAGATTCTCCGGGTAGTCGATGTTGTGGCTGTTCATCTCGAAGAAGCGCACGCCGATCGGGCGGTCTTCGGCAGAGTTGAACGCGCCGGTGAACGACACGGTCATGGTCAGGTCGGCGGTGTGCCACGTGGCGTTGCGGATGTTGTTCACCTGCACGCGGATGGGGTTGCCGTCCTGGTTCGCCGTGGTCACGCGCGTGGGCGAGTTCAACGTCCAAGCCCACGAAATGTTCATGTCGTAATTGCGGTCGGTATGGTTCGAACCGCCGTCGTTGTTCGAGCGAGCGATCTCCTCCGTCAGACGCGGGGCGTTCGATGCCGTGGCAATGGCGCGGTTCACGGCCAAGCCGTCCGAATGGTCGCTCAAGCCTTTCAGGCGGTCGGCCATGTCGGTCGTGCCAGGAGTGCGCCCAGAAAGCTTGCCCACCCGGTTGGCGTTCGTCGACTTGATGAGGCGCAGCTCGCGCTCGGTCTTTCCCTTCTCAGCAGCTTGAGCCGCCAACGTCAAGCCATTGTTCGCAGCTTCAATGCTCCTGTCGCGCACGGCCGCGAACCTGTCGTTCTTGTAGTCGAAGAAGCGCAGCGAAGAGCTGATCTGCCCGCCGTACTGCGACAAGTTGGACAGCGATGCGGACAGGTTCAACATATGCCGGTAATGCAGCGGGGACAGGCCCTCGTCGTAGAGCGTCTTGTAGGGTTCGGTGTCCTCGTTGGTCTCGTTCTCTTCCACGATGTACTGCGTGTAGCCGTGCACCGGGACGGCCGTGGCCGTGAACGCCGCCTTCGGCATATTGCGCGAAGACTTCGGCGTGTCGTCATGGAAGGCGCTGTTCGGAGTGGCGTTGTAGTTCTGGTCCTCGAACTCGTCGGTCATTTGGGTGACGACGCGGAGGTAGACGCCCTCGCCAGGCGCCACCTGCTGGGTGCGCGAGCCGACGGAGAACACGATCTGGCGGTACTTGCCGTAGTCTTCGACCTGGTTCTGGTTGTCGCCCGCAGGCGCCTGCCCTTCGGCCTTGCGCGTCAGGTCGGTGGACGCCGGCGCGTTGTCCAGCGTCACCTGGCCGGCCTCGTCAGCCAGCTTCGCGGTGACCGTGGCGGACGTTGCGCCTGCAACGTCATTGCCGGCATCGTCGGTGACGCCGAGCACCTTGGTCACACGCTTGCCGGCAGAGTCGGTAGCGCCGGTGCCGATCAGGACGCCCGTGGCGCCCACGGTGTTGAGCGTGCCCGGCTCGATCTTCTCGTCATCGACCACTTCCCAACCGATGATGCGCTGGCCCTTGGTCACCGTGAAACGGCCGTCCATGTGCGACAGCGGTACCTGCGACTCGTTGCGAGCGCCCAGGTACAGCGTGTATTCCACGTAGTCGCCCGGATACAGCGCACCGTCGGGAATGTCGTTCACGGCGTTGATGTTTTCCTTCGTGAGGTTGTCCACCGAATAGCTGAACGGATTGGTCATGGACTTCGCGTCGGCGTCGTAGGCGAACACCGTGTCCTTCAGGCGCGTGGCCGTCTCCGTTGTAGCATCTTGGCCCGTGCCGACCGTGTAGGTGAACTTGCCGTAGTTGATGGCGTCGTCGTAGAGCAGGCGGCCGCGCACCATGGACACGTCCATGAGGCCGAGCTTGTGCTCGACGTCGTACGACGCCGTGGTGTCGATGCGGTCCGAGCGCGTTTCAACGTTCGGGTCCTTCGCGGACACGTCGACCGTCAGCGCATGACGCGACTCGGTGCCGGCGTACGCCAGGCCCTTCTTGCCGAACGTCGGCGTGGACGACATCGACCACTTCGCCGGGTTGTCGTCCTTGCTTGCGTCCGTCGCCGGCAGCACGTTGTTCTTCGACAGCGAGTTCGTAGCCGTTGTGGCAGCCACGAAGTCGCTCGCCTTGCGGTCGACGAAGACGCCGTCGTACTTGAACGCGTAGTTCGTGTAGCTGGAGCCTGCCATCGTGTCGACAGAGACGTTGTCCGTGCCGGTGGTGTTCACGTTGCATTCGCTCTTGCGCGTGAGCCACTGGCCCGAATCGAGCAGCGTCGACGGGAAGCGGCGGTTGGCATAGCCGGATTGGAACGTGATCTTCACCGACGTGAAGACGGGACGCGCATAGTCGACGTTGACGTCGTTGACGCTCACGTAGCCGTCGATGGTGTTCGTGCCGTTGTTCGTGCCGGTGTTCGTCGCGGCGATGGCCTTGTACGTGCCGAGCGTGATCGTCTTGGTCGAACTGTCCGCCTTCGTAATGGTCCACTGGTAGGTGCCGTCGCCCTGCTTCTTGCAGTTGCGCAGCAGCTTCTCGACGTCGATGACGTAGTCGCCGTCATGGTCGATGATCGGCTCGCCCGTGCTGTAGTTGTACTTGATCTGCGCGGCGCTCGTGTGCGTGGACACCTCGCTGGCCCCGTATACGTTCCCCTTCGAGTCGACGTAGGTGTTGGCATCGTCGTTCTGCTTCGTCACGTACACGCGCTGTTCCGTGTCTTCGTCCAGCGCCTTGTAGGAAGTCGTGGCCCCCGTCAGCTCGTACGGGCCGGACACCATGCCGGCGGCCTTCATCTCGTCCCACGTGAGCGTCAGGGTCTCCGGCTGCTGGGTGACGGCGTCCAGATAGGAGAACTCGAAGGCGGTGGCTTTGAACCAGCCGGCGCCGCAGGACAGGCAGCGGATGTCCTCGTGGGCCTTCTGAGCCGCATCGCTCGCGTTCGCCTTGGGCTTGTAGCTGACTTCGCTCGTGCCTTCCTGAGTCACCTCTTCCATCTCGGTGCAGGGCAGCGCCTCGATGAACTGGTTCGGGTCGTTCTTCACATAGACGTCCTGGGCGATGCTGAGCCAGATCTGCTTGCCGTTAACGTCATTATTGCTGGGAGCGTAGGCCACCTGCACGAGCTTCGTTTCGGCCGGCTCGTTTCCGGAAGCAGGCTCGACTTCGATCGCAGCGACCTTGCGCTCGCCGTTGTACGGCACGTACTTGCCCTCGTCGGTCTTCACGTACGTCGTGTACTGGTAGTCCAGGCAGACGCCCTTTTCATGGTCGGTGCAGTCGCTCGATCCGTTGGGCGCCAGGTAGGCCGGCACGTACAGGTTCTGCAGGCGGAACGCCTTGTTGGCCGCAGTGCCCTCGTTTTCCTCGAAGGTGCTCGTCAGCACGACTTTGCTCAGGTGCGCGGCGCGGCGATGGTCCGTGCTGTTGCCCGCGTGCTCGTCCTTGCGGTTCTGGAAGCGCACCTCGTAGGTGGCCTTCGTCGGCGTGATGTTGTCGTTGGCCTCGCCGTCACCGAAGTCGAAGATCTCCTTGTGGTCGGTCTCGAGTCCATACTTCGTGGACCAGCTGCGCCGGTTGTAGCTGTACGAGTCGGAGTCCGACACGTACTGGTCGCCGTAGTATACGCGTTTCTTCGATTCGGCGTTGGCCGTCAGATCGGCGTTGTTCTCGGTTTGCAACGACGCCTTGAAGCCGTAGGCCACCTTGTAGTCGACCATCCAGGCGGTGTCTTCGGCGGTATGCGACGGCACATGGGAATAGCTGTAGCCGTTCAGGTAGTTCCATTCCTTGCGCCACTGATCGGTGACGCGCCAGTTGTTGTAATAGTAGCTCGTGATGTCCGGGCTGGTAATGGCGTCAGCTCGGTCGTTGGTGCCGCTGGGCCTGTAGTAGCGGGTCGAAGTGGCCTTGGCATGCGCCACGGCGTTGTCGATGTAGTTGCTCCAGGTCGCTTCTTGGGTGCTTTCGCCCATGTAGTTGCTCACCGCGTTGTTCGCCGCCCTGCCCATAGCGACAGAAGATATCGCCTCATACAGCGGGCTTTTCTGGTGCTTGTACAGATACGGACGGCCCAGCGTGACGTAGTCGGACACGCCCACGCCCGAACCGCCGTCGCCGTCATAGGCGCGCGCGGTCTCGGTGGTGGCGTCGGCGTCGCCGCCGTACGGGCCCAGATCCACGTCGTAGCTGGTCACGAATTCGCCGTCGGGCAGATGCAGCGTCAGCGCGTCATGGTCGGTGAACAGGCCGGGTACGTTGGTCTGATTCGCAGCCACGCCGTTTTCGCCAGTGCTTGGCAGACTCGACAGGCTCAGCTTGTTGTCCTTCTTCGACCAGGTGTATTCCGGCGCCACGGTCCAGTACTGGGCGTCCATGAAGTCGGGCGTGTGGTCGTAAGGACGCTCGAAGTAGATGACCGCGTCGCCGTTGGCGTCGAGGCCCTTCGTGAACAGGTAGTACAGACCGGGGCTCGTGGGATCCTTCGGATCGCGGGCTTCTGCGAGCTTGTCGTTGGCAATCGGATTCAAGTTCGTGTCGACGAGCGTTTCGACGTAGACCACGTCGTTCGGTTTCGCTTCTTCGACCGGCGTGCCGTCAAGCTTGTAGTACTTGTAGCGGTACTGCGTCAGGCCATTGTCGGCTGCGGTGCCCTCATCACCGAACGTTTGTACGGCATACTCGCGCACACTGGCAGAGTTGCTGCTGGTGCTATCGACAAGCAGCTGCTTCGTGTACTTGCCACCCGGGCAGTCCTCAGCCTGGAGCGTGTAAGGCTTCACCTCATACAAGCCGTCGAGGCGGATGCGCAGCGTGCGACCTTTGCTGACGTCCTTCCACCAGCCGATCTCTTCATAGGCCGCCTTGTCGGCCTCCGGAGCATCGTCGGCCGGTTCGTCTTTGCTCCACGTGGTGGTATGCAGCGTGATGAACACGTTTTGGAAGTTGCCGTCGCGCTCCACCGCGGCGTAGTTCGTGAACGGGTTCAGGTGCGCCCATACGTTGGCCGCCGTGACGCCCGTGATGGACTTCTCAAGCTCGTTCTTCGTGTCTTCGTCAAGAGTGCCGTCGTTTCCGAGCGCACTTGCCAGCTTGTTCGTCGGGCCGTCGACCATCCTGGAGTCGCTCGAACGGTAGAACTTGATGCCCGTGCCCACAAAGCCGTAGTACTCGAAGTCCTTGCTCGGGTACACCGTCGGCAGCGTTTCGGTGACGCGCACCTGGTCGGAGGCAGACTTGTAGTTGGTCCAGTACGATGCGTTCGGCAGGCGGTAGAACGACGAGAAGATGCCTTCGTCATCGCCGTAAATGCGCTGGTCGGAGTTCGTGTTCGTGCTGTGGGTGTTGCCCTGCACGCCGAGGTTGCCCTTGTTGCGCTCAATGGACTTGCGCACGAAGTTGTTCGATTCGATCGTGTACGCCGAAACCGACGTGCGCAAATGGCGCATCTTGCCTTCGTCGAAGGAGTAGTAGTGCACGTGATGTCCGTGCCAGCCGCAGCCCCAGTGCCACCAACGCGTGTCGTGGCAGGCGCCGGTGCGGTGGTAGTTCTTGTAGGACCACGTGCCGCGGCCATATTCGCTGGAATCGCGGTTGGTGGCGTTGGCGTTGTTGTCGGCGCGGCTCGTGGGCGCGTCGTAGCGCTGGGCCGGCAGGTGCGTGTAGGGGTTGCCCGCCGTGTCGCCGCCGGCATAGGCACCGCCGACCGTCATGGCCACGTCGGTGGTGGCGGTCGTGGTAACGCCCGCCTTGATGAAGCGGCCGGTCACCTCGTAGGACAGCGCGTTGTTCCATGCGTTGGCGTTGCCCGAAGACAGGTTGTCGGCGATCCACTGACCGTAGTCGGGCTTCTCCGGCAAGCCGGTGGAAGCCAGCGTTGCCTGGTTGACGTCGACCTCGTACACGACCGACTTCACGTAGAACTCGGGCGTGTCTTCGGCGTAGTCGTCGAACGTGTCGCGATAGGCCGCGTCGGAGTCCTTGCCGAGCGTCAGCACGTGCCTGTCGCCCACGGCCAAGACCTTGTCCTTGTTGTAGTTGAGGGTACCCTCGGCCTCCTTGGCCTTCTGGACCGTCAGCCCGCCTTCTGTTGCTGCCGCAGCGTCGTTCGTGCCCAGCAGGTTCACGCGCAGGTAGTAGTAGCCGTCGTTGTCGACCTGAACCGAGGTCGGATTAATCTGGTCCGCAGAGTTCACCTGGTATTCGCCGGTTTCCTCGTCCTTCCCGCCGAGCGCTTCAACGTAAGCCTCGCGCACGGTGTGACCGTCCACATACACGCTCTGGCCGTCGGAGAAGTTCACGGTGAAGCCGGTCAGGTAAGGCAGCGCCTGCTGCTTGATCTTCACGTAGTAGGCGTCGAACGTGGCCTCGCCGTTCGCGTCGCTGAACGACTGGGTGAGCGCCAGGTGGGCGCCGGTGTTGTAGGTATAGGAGCCCACGGAGTTGTACCGCGTGGTGCCGTTGGGGTAATCGTAGTGCCACCGCAGGCCGCCGCCGTACCAGTGTGCCGTGGAAATGCCGCGGATGTTGCCCGCGCTGGCCGGGTCGGCCGACGGCGCGTTCGCAGACCCATAGATGTGGTGGATGGTCTTGTTGTGGTAGTACGCGCCCGAGCACGACGTGCACTGGCTGTAATAGTACGGCGAAATGCCCTGCTCCATGTAGCTGGTAGCTTCCGGCGCCACCGTCGATATCGGCGCCGTCATCCAGTCGGACCGCGAGAACACCGTGGTGTTCGGCGCCGTGTCGACCTGACGGAAGTCGGTCAAGAACGAGCCCTGTCCCTTGTAGCCCAGATACAGCGTGCCGGAACTTTCGTCGGCCGAGCTGCCCCAGCAGGACCAGTGGCCCTGATGGTGGCCGTCGTTGGAACCACTGGTGTAGTTCGTGAAGCGGGTGGACGACGCCGTGCCCTTCACCACCTTCGACGTGTCGAAGGTCTTGCGCGTCTCTTCGGTAGGCGTGGTGCCCGCGACGACGCCGAGGCTTTCGCCCTCGTAGAGAGACTCAGTAGTGTCAGCAAGTTTTGTAACCATACCAAGTACGGAATCAGGATTCATGCCTGCATCAGTGTACAGCGTAATGACACCGCCATCAGTGGACTCGTACACGACAATCCAGTCGTTGCTGCCGTCAAGCTTCACGCGATTGATGCGCAGCGCTTTGTCGCCGCTCTCGTATTCCGCCGTGGCCTGGGTTTCCACGCCCGCTTCGTTCGTAATGACGATGCCGTAGTTCGTGGTGGTCGCCTCGCCCGAGTGCTGCTTCAGCTCGGTGCCGTTTGCGGTGTCGACGAGCGTCGCCTTGATCCATTCGCCGGTCGTGCCTTCTTCGCGCACCTGCGCGACGTTGCCCGCACTGTCAAGGCGGCATTCGTACGTTTTTTCTTCGTTGTCCTTTACCACCTTCAGCACGAGGGTGTCGCCCTCGTAGATTTCCTGGCCGGTGGACAGCGTCAGCACGACGGTCTTGTTTTCCACGTCCACGTCGTCGCCGGCCGCGGTGTCGTTCGACACGACGGTGTAGCTGAGCACCGTCGCGATAGGCTCGTTGTTTTCCACATTCGCGATGGTGACGGTGCCGTTGTCGCCCGAAACGTGCTTCACCGGCGTCATGCTCTCCGCGCCCATGGGCTTGTAGGAGACGATGGCACCGTTTTCGTCCACGCGGATCAGGACGTTTTCAGTCACCGGCGCATACGTGAGGTCGGCCGAGCCTGTCGTCAGCTCGGTGCCGTCGCTGTTCCTGTCGCGGACGAGATTCGTCACCGTGCCGATCAGTTCGTCGCTCCGGTAGATGGTGAAGGACCCGTCGTTCTTCTCGCACTTTTCGACGTTGTAGACCACGGAGCCGATGCTGTAGCTCTTGATTTGGTCGCCCGCCGCATTGACGTTGACCTTGATCCTGGCCTGCTCCGAGGGGTACTGCAGCACGGCAGAGCTTTCCCAGCTGGTCGCAGCCAGCGGGAAGCTCGTGGACACCACGTCGGCGTACTTCGCGCCGGCGCCCTTCCGCACCAACGAAGAAGCGCCGGTGACCTTGTCGTGCTTCGTTTCAACGTCGATCCAAACGCTGCCTTCCTTCACCTTCACGATGTTCTTGTCGTCGTCGATCTCGACGTCGACCTCTGTCTCGGCGCCGCCGGCTGCAGGCTTGATCGTGGCCTTGTAAGACTCCTTCCCAGCAGCAGCGGCCTTGTTGATGGACACTGCCTCGGCGTACAGCTTGCCGTCGATATAGAGGTTCTTCTTGCCGTTCTCTTCCTTCATCGTGACGGACTGCTTCTTGCCCGCCTCATCGGTGACTTCGACGATGTTGTCGCCGGCCAGCATGACCGACACGGTGACGGCGGCCACGTTCGGGTCGACCACGCCGTCCACCGCCAGCTTGATTTCGGCGGTGTCGCCGACCACCTCGACTTCCTGCGTAAGGATGTCGACGCACATGACGGTGTCCTGCGCGAACTTCACCTGCTTGTTCTCGTCCAGGACGGAGTTTTCGTAGGTGAAGGAGTCGTCGACCGTGTAGCCGTTTTCCTCAAGGATCTTCTTGGCTTTGGTGGCCGTCATGCCGATGACGGAATTGAACAGCTTGGCGCGAGCGGCTTCTTCAGTAAGGCCGCTGGACACATGCACCTTCACGACAGACTTCTGCTCGCCCGTGTAGTCGTAACTGCCCACGCGCTCGACCTTGGTGACCAGGCCGTAGTCGTAAAGGGCGCTTTCTTCCTTGACGATGCCCTCGCCGGTCAGGTTCGCCAGGTCGTACGCCTCTTCGATGACGGTGCCGATTTCCTCGGACGAGCCGGACTTCCTGAGCGTGAAGGTGCCGTCGGCGTTCTTTTCAGCCGTCACCAGGGTTTGCGTTTCGCCTTCGACGATCTTCGTGATTTTGCGCTCGCCGCCTTCGGCGGTGTAGTGCGCCGTCACGACGGTGTAGCTGTAGGTCGGTTCTCCGCCGACTTCGCTTTCGCGCTTCTTGAGCGTGACCTTCTTCGTGTCGGCCTCGCCGCTTTCCGGCGTGCTGTGCTCGTAGTCGACCCGGAAGCCTTCGGCTTTCAGCTGCTGCAGCGCCGTGTTGATGTCGGCGCCGACCAGCTGGTCCAGGCGTTCGATTTCGGCGTCCGCCGGGTCCTTGCCCTTGGAAACGCGAATCGTGACAAGGCCGCGCTCATAGGTGTGCGACGGCACGGGAGGTTCATTCCAGCCGTACAGCGGGATCTTGTCTTGGATAGAGTCGTATTCAGGATTAGGTACGCTTTCACTACCAGGACCAGAAATCATCTCCGCAGGCTGGCCGTTGTACCCATAGAACATCAAGCGATAACTGCCCGCTTCGCGTTCGTACAGCGCCGGCACGTTGGCAGACTCATACAGCTTCGCGATCTCATAAGTTGCCCGCGCATAAGCTTCGTTGCCCCACTCGACGGCGGTCGGGTACGTCGGCACGTCCTCGGTGATGCCTTCAGGCATCAGATAGAGCGTATCCGCATCGAACTCCGAAAGGGGCAGCGCAAGATCCCGTTGCAGGGGATCGAGGTTCCGCCCCGGTTCTTCTGCGTAACGAGTGCCGAAGCAGTCGATCTGGTAGGGCTCGTCGGCATCCCACAGGTTGGCCTTGCGCTCATACAGCGTGACCAGGCCGTTCTTCTGCCAGGTACACGGCGTGCTCGTCTGCGAATCAACGATGTCGACCGCGGTGACGCTGTTCGTGACCATCGCGATGGTGCCGATGACCTTGCCTGCGGCATCGGCCAAGGTGATGAAGCCGGTGTCTTCGTTCTTCGAAACGTCCAGGCTGTCGCCAGAATACACGGTGCCGTTCGCGCATGTCACCTTCACGATGTCATTGCTGGCATTGTATTCCAGCGTCGCTCTTTCGGCGCCGCTCAGAGTGTTGAGCGTGACCTCAGTCGGATGCTCTTCGGTGACCGTCACGGTGGTGGTGACGTTCACCAGGTTGCCGTAGGCGTCATAGTAGACCTGCTGCTGGGGATTGTCCTTGCTGTACAGCACGGTCATCAGCTGGTCGGAGCCTTCGGCCACGGGCACGCGCGTGATGGACGGCGAATTCGGATCGATGCGATCGCCGTCGGCGTTGCAGATCCGCGGGCCAAGGGTGTCGATGACGACCGGGTTGCCGTCGCCGTCGACGTAGGAGCCCTGGGCGCTTTGGCCGCCTGCGCCGGCGTCGGCATGCACTTCGGCCAGCTTGACAAGGCTGTAGGTGGTCTTCTTGGTGCCCACTTCGCGCGTGAGCTTCTTCGCTTTGGCCGTGTCGGAGATGTGGTAGTACGAAATGCTGTCCGCCGTGATGTCGCGCACGACTTCGCTCTCGTCGTAGGTGACGTCGCCGTCTTTATAGATCGGGTCGCCCTCTTGGCCTGCGCCGACGGTCTCCTCGACTTTTTCGATCGTGACCGCGTTGCCTTCTTTGTCCACATACGTCGTTTCGCTGCCGTTGACGCGTTCGATGGCAACGACGTTGTTGCTCAGGTCGGTGTAGTAATGCTCGATCGCGCCGCCATCGATCAGACGCGCCTTGCGCGTGACCGGCTGGGCGACATAGCCGTACAGCGTGGTCGACGCCGTGTCGATCACGCTGCCGTTCACGTCGTACAGCTCCGTGTCGCGCGGCAGCGGCTGACCCGCGACGTCGCAATACGTCGGGGCATCGAAGCCGGCCTTCTTGGTCACCCTGACCGCCACGAGCTTGTCCGAGTCTTTGTCGCGGTAGTACGGAATGATGGTGCCGTCGTCGTCGAACAGGCCTTGCGTCACGTGCGGAGTCAGCTTGGCCACGTAGGCCTCGGCAGCTGCCTCGTAAGCGTCATACGCCTCGTTGGCCGCAGCGGGCAGGCCGATCGGCATCGGGTTGGCAACGCCTTCCTTCGCCTGGGTCTTCTGCGGCGTGGGCGTGGTGTGTTCCATGGACACAAAGGCGCCCTCGGCCACCGTGTCGCTGTAGACCTCTTCGGTTTCCACCATATAGTCGTCTGCTTTAAGGGTTGCCTTGGCAGCATCCACCGAAGTGGCCGCCGCATCCAGATACTTCTGCAGCGGATCGGGACCCTTGGACACCGTCAGCTTCACCCGGGCATTCTTCGTCTTCACGCCGTTGTCGTCAAATTCGGCTTCGGCGGTCAGCTCGGCGGAAAGCACCTTGTTCTGGGTATTGGGATCGCGATCGTACACGTATTCGGTGTCATCGATCTCGTAGTCATTCGCGAGCAGAGCCCTGGCGCTTCCCTCGTCCATCTTCTCGGCCACGACTTTTTCGAGCAGGTTTTCTTGCGCTTCGACTTCCGCTGCCGGTGTCGGGCCGCGCGACACGTACACCGTGGCCTTCCGCGTCGCAGCGGTCGCTTCGGAGTTTTGCGGCTTGGACGGATCGGTGTTGCCCTGGCCGTCGGCCGAAGACTTGGCAACGTCGACGCGAATGACGTAGCCATCGGGCACGGCTTCGTCGACCAGGTCTCCCGCCTTATAGGTGGTCCGGGCAGCGTCTTGGCCTTCGCCGTCGTAGAGATAGACCTCTTTCAGGTCTGCGTCGTAAACCTGGCGGCCGGACGCGTCGAACAAGTTGTTGTTGGTGCCCTTGTTGAACTTGGCCGCAAACTCGTTGGACAGCTTGCCGGTCGAGTCGAACAGGATGGTGCCGTCAGGCGCGGCGACGGTCGTGTAGGAGTTGTCGCTGTACTGGTAGATGACGTCGAGCACATAGCCCTCATGGCGCAGCATCCACTTCGCGGTTTCCTTCTCCGCGTCAGAAGCGTTTTCCATCACGCTCTTTTCGGAGATGTAATAGGTGTAGGACCCTGTCGGGGCGCCGGCTTCGTCGGTCGTCGCCACCAGGCGTGCCTTCACATAATTGGGTTTGCCTTCAACCGGGCTGTTGTTGTAGTAGAGCTGGTTGCCTTCTTCCTGGAACTCGTAGGCGGCAGCCGTGTCGGCGATCGGGTCGTAGACCTTTTCGGGCTCGGCCGGGGCGCCCGGCGTGCCCGCAGGCGGGGTCACCGGCGGATTCCCCGTCTGGCCTTCGTCGGTCTTTTCGGGCACCGTGACGGTTTCCTTGTAGAAGGTGACACCGGCGGCGGACAGGTCTGCTCCGTTCTCAAGCTCATAGA
This sequence comes from Slackia sp. ZJ119, assembly GCF_011039175.1. Taxonomy (GTDB): domain Bacteria; phylum Actinomycetota; class Coriobacteriia; order Coriobacteriales; family Eggerthellaceae; genus Xiamenia. The sequence continues at coordinate 86,820 of NZ_JAAKEN010000001.1, read as the reverse complement.
GCGTGTCGAAGTTCTCGATGATCTGAAGCGGCGTCATGTCGGCCTTCGCGTCGGAGGCCGTCTTGTCGCTGACCGTTTCGCCGGAGTTCACGTCGGCGTATGCCACGCGGCTGACGGCGTCGTAGTACATGTTGGACACGAAGTACAGCGAGCGGTCCTGGCGCTGCAGGATATAGTTGTCCGACGCGTTGTCGACCGGCGCGATGTTGTTGGCAGGCGTCGCCATGGACGGAAGGTCCAGCGGCGGCTCGCGGAAGCCGTCGAGGTGGTTCTGCGTGACCACCTGGATGGAGCGCTGCGTCTCGAAGTTCGAGTCGGCGTAGCCCTGCACGCTGATGGTCTGGTTTTCGATGCTCTTGGTCGCAACGGTGGATTCCTCGTGGTGACCGCTCGCACCGCCGGTCCAACCCTGCACGAAGCCGCTGAACAAATCCTCCTGCATGTTCTTCCAGGAGTACAGCTGGAACGTGACCGGCACTTCGATGCCCAGGTCGTACACCTGCTTCTCGGTCAGGCTGAACGAGCCGTCCTTGTTCAGGTAGAAGCGCGTCTGCACCGTCTCTGTGTCGGACTGCCGGTACTCGGCATAGCCGTCCTCGCCGTATTCGATCTCGTGGTACAGGTTCTCCGCCGGCTCCCAAACCTTGGATTCGGCCGTAACCTTCGCACCCGCACGGTCTTCGCCGGTGGAATTCTCGTCAAGCTCGAAGCCAGCCAGCCGTCCGTTCACATAGAACGGCTTCAGGACGATCTTCACTTGTGCGCCTAGGTACGACACGCCATCTTGCGACGTTTGCAGTACCTGGTACGGCGACAGACCCATGATGCGGATCTTGCCGACGCCGTCGTTCGGGTTCGCACGGTCAAGATCCGTATCCGTGTTGCCTTCAGCCGTCGGGTCAACCGTCGGGAACGAATTGATGAGCGCCGCCGACACGTTGTAGTTGATGGCATGGAAGCCGGTGTAATAGTGGTCGGTCGCGTCCGTCAGGGCTGCAGATTTGCGCACGTTCTTTTCAAGCTGCACGGGGAACGTGACGGTCACGTCCACGTCGTCAAGCTTGGACGTGGCGGTCTGGTTCTTCAGCGTGGTCCAGAAGTTGAACGTCTTGCCGTAGGGCACGGACACTTCGGTGCGGTTGCTGTCCGACGACCAGCCGTCGGAAACGGCCGTGTTCGTGTAGTTGGCCACGTCGCCGTAACGCACGTACGAATGCGTCTCCAGGTAGGGACGCGCCACGGAAATGGCCGCGCAGGCACGCGTCGTGTCGATCTTGGTGATCTCGCTCGACTCGTACGCGTCGCGGTAGTAGCCCTTGTAGGCGTTGCCGCGCGTGTCGAACACGCCCTTCTGCTTCAGGAAGAACTCGGTGTGCAGCGTGTTGTTGTGCGGATAGTAATAGTAGTAGTTGCGGCCATAGTTGCTGGAGTGGTACCACCAGGTGCTCGTGGTCATGTACGGCGCCACGCACCAGGTCTTCGTGGCGTCGGTGCCGTACACCCAGCCGGAGTCGTTGTTGTAGTTGTAGTAGCCCACCGTGCCGTTCCAAGCGTTGTTGAACGGAGCGGTGTTGCCGCCGGAGTTGTACCAGTCGGCCGAGCCCGTGGCACGCACGTTCAGCTCGCCCAGGTCGTCGGCCGGCACGTCGGGGCTCGGCGTGGCAGGCGTGTAGCCAGGTTTGGCAGGGCGCGTGCCCGCATCGGCACGCCACGACGGCTCGATGGAGGCGTAGTTGAAGTCGACGCGCGACAGGTACAAGTCGTCGATCTCGTAGTACTTCAAACTGTCACTGTCGGCCTTAACCGCATCTTCATAGGCGGTCGGGTTCTGGCCGAAGGAAACCTCTAGCTTCTGGTTCCGGTTTTCCGCGTCGCCAAAGGCCTTCAGGTTCCTCAGATCGCCGGCATCCTTCCACTCGGTCGCAAAGTTCAGCTTGTAGCTCTTCGAGCCTGTCTGGAAGATCTTCTGCCACAGCGCGGAATCCCACGGCACCTTCACGGTGACGACGCGGCCGTCGGGCTGCAGGAACGTGAGCGTCACGTCTTCAAGCTCGCCCATGGTCATGAGCGCTTGGGAGATGTCGAGCTGATCGGTCTTGAAGCCGCGCACGACGCCGCGGTACTTGTAGTACCAGTTGGTGTCGAGGGGATCTGCGCCCGAGCCGTCCGTCCGCATGGACGCCGCCTTCATGGACACCGAATCGATGCGCATGGAAACGGTGGTGCGGTCGGCGCGAGCCTGCGTGGTGTTGCGCACGGTGAACAGGTAGCCGTTCTTGTCTTCCTTGTTCGCCACGGTGACGATGGCCTGGTTCGTGCTGTTGGCCTTCTGCGTGTTCGTCAGCGTTTCGGGCTGGTTGGACGGCTGCACGGTGTCGTTGGCGCCGGCCTTGAACGCCTGCGCCGACGACGCCGCGTCAAACTGCGAAATGGAGACCGACTTCATGGACGTGCGGTCGATGTTGCCATAGAAGCTCGACTGCGGGAAGAAGTAGGCCGTCGACGACATGGAGCCGCTGTAGGTATAGGGCGCCGTCAAAGACGTGGGCGTGCCGTGGGTGTGCACGGTGCCGAACACGCGCGCGGTGAGCGAGGTGTTCATGCCGGCCTTCTCCGTGGACAGCACGTTGCGTTCCTCGGCAATGTACGTCGGGTAGTTCAGGTACAGCTCGGCCGACATGACCTTGTAGTTCAGGCGCACGTTGGCAATTTCGGCGTAGTCGAATTCGTTGCTGCCGCTCTTCTTGCGCAGCTTCACCTGGCTCGGGAACTTGTTGGCCAGATCCTGCAGGGATTCCTTGTCCAACTTCAGCGACAGCATGGCGTCTTTTTCGTAATAGCCGGACGGGTTCGACGCAGCCTTGTTGTCGTTCCATTTGATGGCGGTGCTGTCCGCGTTCTTTTCCAGCAGGTATTCGATGACCTCGTCAGTCATCTCAATGCTGGCGACCGGTTCCTTGCGCGTGTTGTTCGGGCCCAAGATGACGCCGGTGTAGACGGTCTTGGTGTTTTCTTCCTCCGTCTCCATCGTGTAGGTCGCGCCGCCCGCCGTGGTGCCCTTTATCGTGTGCGGCACGACGGTGGCGTAGTCGTACAGCCACAGATCGGCGATCTCGCCGCCGCGGTTGTACCAGCGATAGTCGATGGGCATGGCAGGCGTGAGGGGCACCGCCGGCTGGCCAGCGGCAAGCGTCAGGGTGTAGGTGCCGTCCGTGACGTACTCGGAATCGTCCGGCACCTTGGTGACCGCCAGCGTGTACGTGCCGTCGCTGTTGTTCGTCGCGGTGCATTCGAACACGAGCTCAGGGTCGCTCTCGCTTTCGCCGGCAACCTTGAAGCCCCTGATGAGCGCGGCGGCATCGCCTTCGCCTTCGCCGTAGACGACCGTGACGTTCAGCGTCTTCGGCTCGGGATTCGTCACTTCCTCGCTCGCAGGCGCGGTGTAGGTGACCGTGCCTTTACGGTCGATATTAGGATCAAGTCCTGCAACAGGAGTGCCGCCATTGCCGTTGAGCACCGACGGCACCGGCAGCGGATTCGCCCGCTCAACAACCTTGTTGCCACGAGCGGCGATCGCCGTGCTGCTGTTCACGTTCTTGCGCTTGGAATCGCCATCGAGCGTCAGGTAGAAGCCGTCGATCTGCAGCTCCTGCGCAATGAAGCCGCGCGTCTCGACTATTTCGTTGCCGTTCTCGTCGTTCGCCCTCATGCTGCTCACGCCGTTCACGGCCAGGTCCACGAAGCCGTTTTCGGCCATGGACTTCGCCTGGTTCTGCAGGATGTATTCGTACCAGGCCTTCTCGTCGTATTGCGCGCGCTGTTCGGGGGTGTAGCGCGCAAATTCCTCGCCCCAGCGATACGGCACGCTGGTGACCGACTTGCCGCTCAGAGGCTTGTGCGTCACCGGATCGGTTTCGTTGTTGGCCTCGGAATGCTTCTTGTCGGTGGTCCGGCCGCCCGTCCAGTTGAAGTACGAGTCCACCGACGGAACAGCCGTCAGCACGCGCATCTTGGCATAGTCGCCGGCAATCGTGGGCGTGTAGGTGTTGTTGTTCCAGTTGTCGGTGTTGTAGTCAGTCGAGAACGCCGCGTTCAGCGCCAGAACGGTCGCACGCGTCGGGGCGCCGTGCACCTCGATGTAGGCGTTGGTCGCGTCTTGGCTCGGGTTGACGGCCTTGGCGTTGTTCGCCTCGTTGTCGACGTATTCCACGTTCGCCGCATAGCTGGGGAAGTGGAACGTGGCCGTCATGAAGTAGCGCTCGCCGTCGGAGTTCGCAGGCGTCGACGGGTTCCACGTGCTTCGAGACGCCACGTCGATGACCCAGTGGCCGTCCTTGTTCTTGACCAGGCAGTCTGCCAGCTTGATGGTATTGTCTGCCTTCTTTGATTCGCCGGAAGAAGGATTGAGCGTGGCAATGTACGTGTTGACGTTGGCATACAGGCCGTTGCTCTGCAGCACGCGCATTGTCTTGGTTGTGGCGTCTTGCGTCGGCTTGCCGCTGTTGTCGGTTTGCGGGCTGCGTGCGATGTGCGTCACGACCACGTTGCTGTCGCCAAGCAGTGTCTTCACCTGCTCTTCGTTCAACGCATCGAGCGCAGCAAGGTTCTGTTGCGGGTTCATGCGCGTCGTCAGGTGCTCGTAGGTGTCGACAAGCTCTTCGGTCGAATCGACCCCGTTCGGCATCTTCGAATTCAGCTTGCTCCACACGGATCCGCTCTGCATTCGCGCGAGTGGCTCGGCCAAGAAGTTCGCGAGCGCTTGCTCATTCACATACAGATGTTCCACTTCGAAGCCGCGCCACTGGCCGTCGACCAGCTCGCCGTACATGACGCCGCCGCCGTCGTAGTTCAGGTGATTGCTTCTCTCGTCGATCTTGTGGCCGCCGGACCTCGACGACAGTTTCGCGTTGTCCACGCCAATGGTCACGCGTGCGCTGTCCATGGCGAACGACTTCGGGTTGGACAGGTAGAAGCGCCACCCGGAGTTGCTGGAACCCATGAGCGTCTCAAGCGGCTTGCTGGGCTCGCCGTCGTTGGAGTATTCCATCGTCTCGTCCAGGAAGCCCAGCTCGTCTCCGTAGAGGAACGTGTGGGTGTTCACCCTGGGCTCGATGCCGTCGATGCGCAGGTTCAGGGCCGCAACGTCCTTGAGATCCATGCCGCGGTCGATGCTCTCTGACTCAGTGCCGAGATACGACGTTTTGCTCGACGAAAGGCCCAGCGTCTTAGACGTGCGCGAGCTGTACATGTTATCGGCGTGGTCCCATTTGCCGCTGTCATTAAGCTGACCTTTCAGGTAATCATTGGCATTGTAGTCAGTGTTGAAGCTGGACCACAGCTTGATGCGCTGCTCCGACGAATCGGCGCGGCCAAGCACGTCGATGGCAGCGTTGCTGGCCGAGGCGTTCGGCGCGTTCCAGACGCCGTCGGGCCGCACGCCGGCGTTGAAGTGCGACAGTTTCACGGTCACCTTGCTCAGATAGCCGTTTTCCCACATCGAGGCAGGAATCTTCACATTGCCCTCAACGTCTTTGTTCTTCGCCAGCAGGTCGGCGACGTTCAGGTTGTACGTCCGCAAAGCCGGCGTGTCGTTCTGGTCGTACGCCTGCACCTCAATGGACTTGATGGCGTTGCCCGGCTCGACCCCGTCGGTGCTGTTCGTGGCCGCGTTCCACGTCGTGGCCTCCAAGAAGCCCTTCGACAGCGACACGTAGGCTGCGTCGAAGCAGCGCTTCTTGTTGAACCACAGCGACTGGTCGAGGCTAGGCACGTCCTCTTCCGGCATGGCGCCGATGGTGATGACGGAGTCGCGCATCGGGTAGTCGATGTTGTAGACGGCCTTGTCGTAGTCTTTGTCCGGATCAGCATAGTTGCTGTACGTGAAGCGGAAGCCCGCACCGTAGTAGCGGAAGTACGCTTCGTTCGTGTCGGCAAGCGCGATGCCCTCCTTCATCGGAAGGATCGCGTTGTTGTTGTCGCCGTAGAAGTACGACTTCGCAACGACGCGTTGGCTGGTGGGGCCAAGGTGCGCATACAGCGTGCCATGGTCGTGCGAGCGCGTGAGCTCGTCGTAAGAGTTTTCCTCGAAGGTCGACTGGCCGGTGAAGTCTTTCGTATCCTTGCCGTCGTTATTGCCCAGAGCCAGGTAGTTCCAACCGGCAATGTCGTATTCCGTGCGGAAGTCGGCCGGCAGCTTCACGACGTCGTAGTACCAATCCCACCTGCTGTGGTTGTAACGCGCGTCGCGCTTGTTCACGTCCGGCGAGTCGATGGCGTAGCCGAAGAAGTCGGCGTAGGCGTTCGTGCCGGTCAGGCGCTTCTGGAAGTAGCCGTAGTCTATGACGACCTTCACCAGATCGCCGAACATCCACTTCGAGGCGTCGAGCGTCACGTTGCCTGCATCGTCGCGCGTGATGCCCCAAGCGGCCTCGCCGTCGACCACGTAGGCATAGGTGTACGTGGTCGCGGGCGGGTTCGCAGGACCGGTGGTTTCGCCACCGGTCGGCGCCGGTTCTTGCGCGGTACGCTGGATAGTGACGGCGCGGTAGGTCTCGCCGTCGAGGATGTAGAGACTGCCGTTGGCTTCCTTCGCCTTGACGGACTCCGCATAGATGACGGCCTCGTCGCTCGTGGGCACGAACAGCTGCGTCGTGCCGATGACGACAGGCTGCGGAGCAGCGGGTTCTTCCCCGCCCTGGCCTTCGGGCGCTGCGGCGCCATCGACCGTGTACGTGTACGTCGAGCCGGCGCCAGCATTTTCGGCCGGCACTTGCTGCAACGTAACGGGCGCATATCCGCTGCCTTTGTCGGTGCTTACATACAACTTGGTACTGTTATCGGATACAGCCGCTGCCAAGTTCTCAGCCGTCGCGTCAAAGGACTCCATGACCGGCAGGTAGTTCGCCTCGTCGGTTCCCTCTTTCACGAACTTCTGGTAGAAGACCTCACTGCCAAGCGGCGCCGGCTTCTCCACGTCCGACCCGTTGGCGAACCAGCTGTTCACCTGGTCGGCATCGTATTTGGCAGTTACCAGGCCGTCCACGCTGTGCAACGTGCCGTCGGAAGTGCGGCGCGTCGTCACGTCACCCTTCAGCGCACGAGCGGAGTTATACGGACGGTACACGAGCTTGATGGACTTGATCGTATGCTCGGTGGTGGCTTTGTCCTCAGCCACGGCGGCGCCGTCCGGACGAAGGAGCTGGCCGCTCGCATCGATCGTCAGTTCTTTGCCGGTGGCGGTTTCGGTGTAGCGCGTGCCGGCGTCGTAGAGCGCCTTGGACAGCGTCAGCTTCGTGGTGCGGAAGCCCGTGTTGCCCAGCAGCGCCGGCGCATTGACGTACGACACCGGAATGAGCTCGCCAAACACCAGCGTCGCGCCCGGCTTGAGCGAGTATTCCGAATCGTTCGTGACGACCGCACGATAGCCGCTCGTCTCGTCCAGGTAGTACGCACGCGGCGAATCGGGGTTCGCGTAGTACTGCGTGTCGTAGCTGGACGACGCCGCTTCCGACGTATGATTCGCCTGGTGCAGCTTCACGGTGCCGCTCGCCTTCGTCAAGTTGGTGCCGTTCTGACTAAGGTTCGCGCCGTCGGCGTTTACGTAGGAGTACATCTCAACGCGCGGACGCATCGGCGGCAGCGCGATGTTGAGACGCGCCCAGTCGGTGTCCGTGTACGGCGCGTTGCCCGACAGGCTGGCTACCTTGTCGGAGAACGGCCCAAATTCGCGGCTGAAGATGTTGTAGCGGTAGCCGGTCCAACCAGTGGAAGACTCACTGGTGCTCGTGCCCGTGTTCCACACGTTCGTCCACCATGTCGTGGCTCCGCCGCGCCGGAACACCCAGTTGAGCGACGACGCATCCCGGCTGGCCTTAACGTTGGGCGTACGCCGCACTTTCTCGAAGCTGGGCTCCAGCGTTAGCTCGCCATTGGAATCGCTGTAGTTGTGCAGCGTGTTGTTCGTGTTCCACCACGGCGTCAGCCAATCGGTGCGGAACGTCGCATACACCTTCTGGCCGACCCAGCGGTTCGTGCCCGTGCCGAACAGCTCGACGAATGCCGTGCCCGCATCGCCGGCGCTCGTGTTGTTCCTGAAGTCGCGCATGAACAGTTCCAGGTTGCGGAAGTAATCGCCGTCCCAGAACGCGGCATTGATGACGATGTTGCCCTGCGCGTCACGATAGAGCAGGATTTCGTCGGTGGCGGCGGTTTTTTCAACCTGCTCGGTAGTCTTGTCTTCCTTGATGGTGCCGACGAGCTCGCTCGTCGACTCGCCGCCCTCGTCTTCCGGTTTGACTACTTGGTACACCTTCAGTACTTTTTGCCCTTCGGCAGCATCGGCGGGAGTTTCATCCTTGACCGTAAACTCGACAGCCTCTTCACCATCCTTCGTGACCTTATACTTCTCAGTCTCGTCGGTGGCTTCAGCCCCGGCGTCATACGTCACCGCGTAGCCTTCAAGAGCAGTACCGCCCTCGTTCACCAACGTGTACGTCGTCACGTCCTTCGTTTCGGTGGTCGTCTTCAGCTTCGGCACGTTGATGCGGCCGGTCACACTGTCATACACCGCGTAGTTCAGGTACGCGGCCTCAGCGCTCGGCGTGTTCGCGAGCACTACCGTGCCGTCATCAGCAACCGTCGCTTTCGCCAGCGCAATAAGGTCGGCGCCGTTCACGACCTTGGTCTTTTCGCCCTGGCCGTAGGGCTTCGTGTTCAGCTTCAACGACTTGACGGTCGAGCGCTCGAACACGCCCTTGGACAGCACGATGGATTCCGTGGTGAAGTTCACGTACTTGCCGGTGTTCACCAGATCGCCGTTTTCATTCTTCTTCTGTTCCTCGGCGACCGGGATCTTCATGGTGGCGAAGTAGGCCTTGGCCATGTCGGTCTTGTCAGCCTCGGCATTGTTGGCGATGGTGAAGCGATAGCCCGAACCCGGCTCGTCCAGATAACCGGTCGCCTCATCGCTCAAACCGAGCACGTCCTTGGTGTCATTCACCGGGTTGTAGCTCTCCGAGCCGCCCGGCGTGGTCGACCGCGCGAACGCCTTGGCCTCGACGTCTTCATCGACCTCCGGCACGCGGCCGAACAGCCAAGCGGTGTCGCCGCCGGCGTCAGAGCTGTTCCTGCCGTGCCAGTAACCCTGCCAAACGGCGATAAGGCGTTTGAACTGCGGCATGAGCGTCGGGTCGTACGAGCTTTCAGGCAGCGTGACGTTCGACACCGTCGAGTGGTTGGACATGTACTGCACGAAGTCGCCGACGCGCGTGTAGCCGTTGATGAAGCCGGACGGCCAGGACGTGTCGTTGGCCCACACGTTCGGCCAGCCGTTGTGATGCACCCAGCGGAACGAACTGGAGCGGTTTGAGTCATAGGGGAATTCGGTGTAGTACCGGTAGTTGCCGCGGTTCAGGCCATAGGGGCGCAGCGGCCCTTGGTTGTTGTCCGGATTGACTTCATTGAGCTGGTAGTGCCAGCCTTCATATTTGTAGTCGCAGCCGAACCACGACGTCAGCGGCATGTCGGCGACCGCGTTGCTTTCGCCCCACAAGTCGACGTAGCCGGTGTTGTCCAGCTGGTTGCTGTCATTGGCGCCCATGCCCACGTCCACGCCGTCGAAGCGCACGACGACGTTGGTGACGTAGCCCTTGCCCCACAGGTCCCAATCAAGCACAACGACGCCGTTGTTGTTCTTCTTCAGCTCTTCGAAGCTCACCAACTTCGTACCTGCGTTCGGAACGTCCGGAATGTGGAGGTTGCCCACGTCGGTGGTAGCGTCGGAATTGTTGATGACCAGCGTCTTTTTGCTCGGACGCGTGTAAGGAAGCACCCGGCCGGCCGGGAAGTACGTCACCACCACGCGGCGGATTTGCGTGTTGTCGACGACTTCCTTCGACAGCGCGATGGCCTTCGTCTGGAAGCCGCGCACCGCGTTTTCGTATTCTTCGACGTCGTCGTTGCTGTGGGTGATGGTTTCGGCATACACTTCGCTGCCATCCGTCACATTGCCGTTCCATTTCTTGTACTGCGACGTGGTCACCGACCTGGTTTCTTCTTTGCGGTCCAGCGTACCGATGCGCAGCTCGGATTCGAACATCTTGCGACCGAAGTTGCCGAACGAGAAGCGATAGCCCGCGCCGTCTTCGCCCCACATGGTTTTCACCTGGTCGCCCTTCTTGGACGACTGGTCAAAGGCATTGTTGCTCAGATCGGTCTTGGCCACGGCGTCTTTGGCCTGCTTCAGCGACGAGCTGTAATACGAGTTGGCACCGTTCAGCGCCCCGGGGATGCCGATAGTGGCATAGAGGTTCGCTTCGTCGTAGGAACGCGTTTGCTCGTCATGGTCAGTCGTGTCATACCAACCATCCCACGTAGCGTCGGGATAGGTGGCATGGAAGTCGGAATCGCCTTCCACGACAGTGTAGTAGTTGCCCACGTAGGCTCTGTAGCCCAAGTAGCGCGGCTCGATATTGTAGCCGCCGCCCGGGCAGCCCCAGCTGTGCGTGGTGCCGTAATGCGCGATGTCGTACTGGTTGTACGTGCTGTCAGCGTCGTTCGATTCGGCAAAGTACGGGTCGGTGGCGTTGTTCACGTCGGGCGAGTCGATGGAATACCCGAACACGTCCATGTACACGTTGTCGTCCTCGTACAACCACGATGCCACGTTCGAGAAGTGCGTTTCGAAGTAGTACGCCTCGTTTTTGCCCCACAGGCTGGCCGGCAGCTCGACGGCCCCGGTGCCGTCGTCGTTCTTCATGTAGTCGGAAATATCGACGACTTTGTAATAGCACGTGTTGCCGTTCTCGTCCTGATAGGTGTTCGCAAGCGGCAGGTTGACAAATGTAGTCAGAAGCTGCTTGTCCGCCGTCAGCGTCGTGGCGTAGCTCCTCAGCTTGTCGCTGATGTTGCGGCCCTTTGCCTCATCGTCCTTCAGCTTGTCGCCCCACAGCAGCACCCAGGTGGTGTGCTTGACTTTGGGGATGTAGGTGCCAAGGCCGGTGAACTGGTCAGTGTCGGCCGGATCGATGTAGCGATAGTCGTAACGATGACCATTCCAAATATAGTTGTCGCCTTTGCTCACTAGCTGGGTCGTGCGGCCCTCGCCGCTCCTTATCTTCGTGCCGGCCGGCACCGTCTTCACGATAACGTAGTCGATGGCGGTGTTCTTCATGAGGCCTTCGGACAGTGACAGGAACGTGGTATGGAAGCCGAAGTTCTTGTCCTTCGACTGGCCGATTTCCTTATCGCCGCGCGTATCGCTGTCCCAACGCGCCGTCAGATTGCCGATGGACAGCACCGCACCCAGATAGATGGGATGGGGAGACTTGTTCGTCACCCTTGCGCGGAAGCCGGAATTCTCCTCCAAGCGATACGCGATGGGCTTGTCTTTCTTGACCTCGGACGAGCCGGACGGGTACTGGGCCCAGTAGCGCTCGATGAAACGGTTGCGCTCGGTGAAGCTGAGCGTGCCGTCAGAGAAGAGCCCCGCTTTGTTGATATGCATGGTGGAGATGCTGTCGTCGGCCGGGCCGTCCGCATTGGCTTCGTGGCCGTACGCGCCCATGCTGGTATTCGGGCGGATCGGCGGCAGAATGGCATCCATCGCCACGCGGCTCGTCCAGCCGCGCGTCCAGCAGTCGACCGGCTGGCGCGTGCGGAAGTCGGAGTCAAGCTCGACCCGCATCAGGCGATTAGTCATCTTGCCGTCGAAACGCACGAACGCGTTCGTGTCATCGGTCACCCAATTGTTGTACTGCGAGAAATCGATGATCACATTGACAAGGTAGCCTTTGTTCCACAGGCTCCAGTCAATGGTGATGTCGCCGGTAGTCTCATCAATGGCGACCGCATCCTGGATATTCTTGGCAAGGCTGCTTCGCGCGATGCTCTGATCCGTATAGGTGGCCCGATCCCACTTGCGCGACTTCCGCGTGCTCAGGGTGTCCTTCTTCGCCAGCTCGATCTCTTCCTTGCCGATCTTTGCCTGGTACACGAATTCGAGCAGCGACTTCAAGTCGACCGTTTTCAGGTTTGTGCCGTTGACGTCGGTCTTGTCGTAGTACTGCAGCTTCAGGTTCTCGGCGATGCCGGCATACTGGTTCACGCTATCCTTATACGTCTGCTCGGTGCCCGGCTGCTGGAACAGCTTGCCAGACAGCACCACCCGATGCGTTTCATAACCGATGAGCTCGTCCACCGAATCGGTGAAGCGCGCATCCTTTCGGCTGCTCTTGTCCAGCAGTGAAACCGTGGCCGTGCCGCCGCGCTCCATCGTGAAGCGCGTGGGGTTCTTCAGCTTCGTCTCATAGCCCGACGCATAGTCGTAGTAGCCGCGCTGGCTCGGGATCCAGTTGTTTTGCGTGATTTTGCTGTGACCGTCCCAGCTGCTTTGCAGGACGCCCGACTTCCAGGTACCGCTGCCCGGGTCTGTCTGGCCGTACGTCTTAATGACGTAATCGCTCAACGCCGGCGTGCCATCGATGGGATACGGTCGGCCGCGCAGCAGCGCCTGAGAGTCGACCGCGCTGTTCCACCTCACGCGCTCGTAATCGGTTTCCCACGTGGCACCGAAATACATGTCGTCCTGGTTGACGATCGTGCCGTTCACCTCGATGAACGCGTTGTCTTCCTGCTTCAGGCCCGGCTTGAAGTCGGTCAGCTTCAGCTCGAAGCCGCGCAGATAGAACGTTTCAGGCAGACTGATGGCGCCTTCGGCATCTTGCAGCGCGGCGAAGTCGATGATGATGAAGTCGTCATCGGCGCGTTTCGTGATGCCAAGCGCACTCGCCGCCGCAACCGTCGCCTGCTGCGGCTCGTCATTCTCGCCCGCGTCAGCCGGCAGCGGCAGCTCGGTTCCCTCTTGACCGGCGACCGCTCGCAGGTACGCGCCCGGGATGACGAGCTTCTGCTCTTGCTGTTCGCCGGCGAGCTTCGTGTCGTCAAAGTACTGCAGCGTCAAGTCGCCCAGCTGGCCGCCTTTCTCGCCGTACACCTGTGGGCTGATGGCCAGGTACTGCGCTTCGAAGTCGGTCAGGCCAACGTAGCCCTGCTCTGAATACTCGGTGTCGCGGTACGGAATCTTCCTGTCCGTGCGACCGTAGTCAAGCGAATTGTGCGCCTTGATGATGGGCGAGCTGCTGCGGATGTCGGTCTTCGTGCCCAAGCCTTCGCTCAGCACGACGCCGCCCCGAACGACGGCCTTCTCGATGCCGTATTCTGCGTCGTTGGAAATGTTCACGCGCCAGCCGCTGCCCTTGTCGAAGATATAGCCTTCGACGTCACCGCCCACGCGCGTGTACGTGGCATCATCCTTGCCAGGCGCGGGAGCCTCGCGCATGGCCTTCACGGTCAGTTCCAGCTTGTACGGTGCGCGGGCGCCCCAGATCTGGCCCTGTGCATCGATGCCGCTGTCCCACTTATGCAGATCGTAGACAGTTTGCAGCGACGCGCCGAGCGGCATGCGGCCGATGTTCATCGCCGCGCCGTACACGTCAACGTAGGCGTCGTCGTCAGAACCCGTGCTGATGAAGTTGGTCAGATCCAGGGAGAAGCCGCGCAGATAATAGTTGGTCGGGAAAGTGGCGTCGCTGTTCTTGCCCTTCAGCTGGCTTGTGGCCACCTTCGCCAGGTCGATGACGAGCGCACCGGTGTTGAGCGCCTGCTCGGAGTTGCCCGTCATCGTGTAGATGCCCCGCTGACGAGCCACGTCAGCCGTGATGGTTTCGCCGTTCACGGTTGCGCTGGGCTCCTGGCCGCTCGCCACACGCAGGTACGCGCCGTCGATGACAAAGGTGTTCAGCCGTTGGCCATTCGTGCGCGGCTTGCCGCCGTCGTCGTTGCCGCCAAGGAAGTACTGGATGTGCAGATCGCCATAGTCGGCATCATCCTTGAGGCCCTTGCCTATCACGATGGCCGATGCGTCGAACCATTCCAACCCGCCCTTTTCGGCGGTGTCGCGATACGGCACATAGCGGTCAACGTGGTGAAGGCCCGTCTCGTTTTCAGCGTTGATCTGTTGGCCTATTCTGTACGCCGGGTTGCTTGTTCCAATAGAGCCTTCCAGCACGCTGCCCACATGCAGCACGGCACGGGGCACGACATAGGCGCCGTTCGACACGTTGATGCGCCAGCCGCTGCCGCCATGGTTCAGGTAGGCTTCCAGCACGTTGCCCGTGTTGTCGGTGTCAGTCACGGGGCTTTCCGTGTTGTCGATCTTCTCAGGATTGGCGCCGTACGTGACCGAATGGCGCATGCCCTGCACCTCGACGCCCAAACGATGCGGCAGGCGGGCGCCCCAGATGTTGCCCTGGGCGTCGATGCCGCTGTTCCACTTTTTGATGTCGAAGTCGGTTTCAAACGACGCGCCGAGCGTCATGCGCACGCTCGGGTTCATCGCCTTGCCGTGCACTTCCAGGTACGCATTCGACTCGTCCCTCACCTGCTCGGAGAAGTTCGTCAGCTTCAGGTCGAAGCCGCGCAGATAATAGTTGGTCGGGAAGGTGCCTTCTCCCTCTTTTGCGCCCGCCAGATCGCTTTGAGCCAGCTTCGCCAGATCGATGGACACCTCTCCGTTGCTGGCCGTGATGCCGACCTTTGCGGTTTCGGCAGCATTGATTTCTTGCTCGCCGATGGTCTCGGTATCGCCTTCGGCCTGGCCGGCAGCCACGCGCAGATACGCGCCGTCGATGGTGAACGTCTTCTCTTCCTGGGCGCCCCTAGCATTGACGTCAGGCAGATACGTGATGGTCAGGTCGCCGTAGGTGGCGTTGTCGGTCACGCCCTTGCTCGCAACGATGTGCGACGCACGGAAGTTCACGAGGCCGCTTTCCGGATCGGTGTCGCGATGCTGGATGGCGCGGGCCGTGTGCGTCAGGCCTTCGTTGGACGTGGCGACCACTTCTTTGCCGGTCCATGCATTGACGCTGTCATTGGTATTGAGGGAGCCCTCCAGCACGTTGCCGACGCGCACGACGGTTTCGGGAGCCTGGTAGTCGGTGGGGTTGGTCAGCGTGACGCGCCAGCCGCTGCCCGGCTGGTCCATGAAGGCTTCAAGAATGCTGTACCTATTCTTAGGATCGGTCACAGCGTTTTCGGTGTTGCCCCTCTTGGACGTCGGCTTGTCGCGCATGCCTTCCACTTTCACGCCCAGCTTGTACGGTGCGCGAGCACCCCACATTTTGCCCTGCGCGTCAATGCCGCTGTTCCAGCGCGGCTTGGCGTAGTTCGTCTCAAACGAGGCGCCGAACGTCATCTCGCCGAGGTTGACCACCGCGCCGTACACGTCGATGTAGGCATCTTCAGACGTAACGTTGCCCTTGAAGTCTGTGAATTCCTGCCTGAACCCGCAGAGATAGTAGTCGGCGGGGAAGGTAGCGGTGCCGCCCTTGGTCGTCAGCCCGCTCTTCGCCAGCTTCGCAAGGTCGACCACGAGGAACCCGCCGTCATTCTTGGCAATGCCGACGTTCTTGGCCGCTTCCGCATTAATGCTGCCCGCGTCGCCCTGCTCGGCCGCCGCACGCAGATACGCGCCGTCGATCACGAACTGCTCCCGCGACTGGTCGTTCGTCTTGCCGTCGCCGTCATGCACGAATTCAAGCGTCAAGTCGCCGTAGGTGGCGGCTTCGGCCACAGCCGCGCTGGCTACCAAATGCGACGCGCGGAAGTTCACAAGGTTGCTGTCCGGCTTCCCGTCGCGATACAGAATGCGATTGTCGCTGTGCGCGAGGCCCGTTTCGTTGGAAACCGCGTACACCTGCCTTGTCGACGTATTGCTTCCGAGCGAATTGGTCAGCACCTCGCCCGCACGCAGGACAGCCTTAGGCATGGCGTAAGAGGACGTGTTCGTCAAGTTGATGCGCCAGCCCGAGCCTTCCTGGTTCAAGTACGCCTCGTGCACCCCTTCGGTGTTGGCGGCGTCGGTCACGATTACTTTTTCGTCATTGCCAAGTTTGGCGTTCGGGTCGCCCAGCGATGCGGCCTGCCTCATGCTGCGCACGGTCACTTTCATGCCGTGGGGCGTGTGGGCCGCAAACAGCACGCCCTTGCTGTCGATGGCGGTATCCCACGCAGCATTGCCGTAATCGGTCGTGAACGTGGCGCCCAGCCACAGGTCGTCTTCGGTGGTCTGGACGTTTTCAAGCTGGCCATACACGTCGATGAACGCGCTGCCGTCCGGCTTCAGGCCATAGCCGAAGTTTTCCATGGCCAGATCGAAGCCGCGCAGGTAGAAGTCGGCGGGCAGATTGGCGCCTTCGGCCGCGCCCTTGGACAGCAACCCGCTGCTGGCCACCTTTTTCAAGTCGATGATGATGTAGCCGGCCTCGTTCATGGTGATGCCGTGAAGCCTTGCCGCTGCGGCCTTGGCGTCAATCGAATCCAAGAACTTTTTCTGCTCGTCCGAGTCGGTCTTCAGGTTTTCAAGCTTGGCTTCCTCAGCGACAGACAGCAAGGGCTGCCGATCGCCTTCCACCACCTGGCCATCGTCGCCAAGCGTCTGCTTGTTTTGCTCGGCCACGGCGCGCAAGTAGGCGCCGTCGATGGCGAACGTGTGCTCAGGAGCATCGTTCGCTTCGGACTTCAAGTTGTATTTCAGTACCAAGTCGCCAAACACACCGCCTTTGCGGACAATGGCGTCAACCGTCTCGGTCACAAGGTCGCCATTGCCGTCCTTCACAAAGACGCCGTTTTCGGTTTTGTACTCGGTCTTCTGGCCTTTCGAGGTCTGCCACATATCCGGGCTGATGACCAGGTATTTCGCGTCAAAGTACTCCAACCCGCTTCCTTCGTCGGCGTCCTTGAACGGAATAGGCATGGAGGCGACCTGGTTGGCCTGCGTCGCGATCTTGCCGGCGCCCTTCGATTCAGCCAGCACGGTGCCCACCTTGATGACGGTGTTGCCCATGTCGAACTCGGAGTCGTTCGATATGCCGATGCGCCAGCCGGTGCCCGGAATGCCCGGATAGCCTTCAAAGTAGTTGTAGGTATTGAACGGCGACGTGGCATGTCCACCCGCCTCATACTTGGACGGCCTTGCCTGAGTGACCACGTTGTTCGTCCTCACCAGATCCAAGGCGCCCAGCGTGGCGCCATAGTCGCCAGTGCCTTGCTCCGTGAACGTGGAGTCGCGCATGCCCTGCACGGTGATGATGGGCCGGTACGGCGCCTTCATGGACACGAAAGAGGCCTTGGCGGGAGAAGCGGCGACGTTGCGCACCTTTTGGTTCTGCGCATAGTCTTCATACGTCGTCGAGAAGGTGCCCGTCATTTCCATGAGAGCCAAGCCCACCGGCGTGCCGACGATTTCAACCTGGCAAGGTCCGTTGGAGCCAACCGCCAGTTCCTGGATGGAATCGAATTCGTCGAAGTAGATCTTCACCGAAACCAAATACTCGTTGTCCCACGCACCCTTCTTGATGATGATGTTTTTACTCTCGCTGTCCAGGTATTTCTCGTTGAGATCGCTCATCGACAAGGTCCGCGTTTGAGTTGTCGATCCGGCAAGCGCGTTGTCGAGTTTTTTCTTGGAGACGATTTCGACCTTGCTGATCTTGCTGTGGGCAAGCAGGCCCTTCGACAAGTTGATGGACTCGGCGTTGTAGCCCTGGCAAGAGTTCTGCGGGTCTTCATAGACGGTCCCCATCGAGAAAACGGCCGGCTTCATTTTGGACTTCGACTTGTTGTCAAGCGTGAAGCGCCAGCCTGCGCCCGAACGTTGGAACACCGGCTGCAGCGCAGCGTTCTTCGTCGTGCGCTCCGGACCGATCTCGGCGTTCTTCTGGAACGGTACGACCGCCTTCGCAAGCGCCGTGGCGCTCAGTTTCGGGTCGGGCTTGAGCGCGACCGTATAGACGGCCGAAGCCGAAGGGGTCACGTCGGCCTGCGACGTATAAGCCGAATTCGCGTAATTCCACGTGCGCAGACCGTATTCGATATGCGCACTGTTCACATAGTTCAAGGTGGGCAGCGTCATGGCGCCGGTCACGCGCACGGCCACTGGCAGCGTCTGGCCGTTTTCGACCGGCGTCTTCATGTTCACGCGGAACATGCCGGTGAACTGGTATTCAGACGGTTCGGTGTCGCCAAGGTTCTTCTGGAAGCCCGGCACGCTGGCGATGGTGCCAAATGTCGTGTTGTTTTCGGCGTCGGTCGTCTCGCGCTGCGCCATGCGCGTGGCGATGGCGTCTTCATACGTCGTGCCGCCCAGACGGAAGGTGTACTTGTTGAGCGTGTTCCCCTCGTCGTCCGTGCCGACTTCCTTTTTGGAGTTTTCCACGTACTTCGGGGCGCCCATGTTGATCCATGTGTAGTCCAGCTCGTTTGCCACTTGGCTGGGGAAGGACACGCGGAACTGCACGACGTTTGTTCCCCGCTCGTAGTCAGGGTCGATGCCGTCGACGAAGTCACCCATGGTGACGGCGCCGGTGTCCGACACGCCGTTGCCGGTGTTGGTGTTGAAATACTGCGCCAGCGCGGTCTTGGCATCGTTCGACGTCGACGTGACGTCGATCTCGATGTTGTACAGATGGAAGTAGTCAGGCAGCTGGTCGATGATGTCCGGGCCGACCGTGGTCGACAGCGGGTTTTTGCCATACAGCGGCATGTTGCCCGACAGCTTGATGTCGCCGATTTCATACGTGACCGGATAGCCCAAGTAGCTGTTTTCCGTGGATGTGACCTTCTCCAGCTCGTTGTTCTGGATCTCCCAGATGTACTTCTTCACCTCCATAGACCCCTCGGGGCCTTTGAACATGCTGCTGAAAGGAGCGACTGTGTCAGACCAGGTGTAGTCCTTCGTATAGCCCAGCTTGCCGAAGCGAACGGTGGTCAACGGGTCCAGGTCAACGTAATAGCCCTCGCCCAACGCGCCGATGCTTCTCTTCAAATTCGTGGTGTACGGCACCGCCATGATACAGGTGGACACGCCGTTGCCGGCGACCGTTTGCGGGGTGCCGTCGGGCGTGAACGTGTAGAGGTATTCGGATTGGTTGTCCGGCTCCAGCGTGTCGCCCTCCTTCGGCACCACCTGTTTGCTGTTGTCGACCCGGTAATAAGAGCCGTCGGCTGAGAGGTAGACCCGCACCGGTGCGCTTCCATCTTGGTCCTGCGGCGTGTAGTTGTAGGTGGACACGGTTTCCATGGTGTGGACAGGGGCGAGCGTGACCGCATTGCCCTGGAGATCCTTCCAGGTGGGCGTGTTGCCAGCTGCGGCGGTATCCGATTCCACGATGATGCTTTGCGGGGTGCCGCCTTCAAGATACGTGTAGTCGACCACCTTGTCACGAGGGAACAAATGTCCGCCTTCGGTGTCGTACAAGCGGAAGTTCACCTGGCCGGTCTGCCCGTTGGTTTGGTACGGAATGGCCTGCGTCGTGATCTCGGGGTTGCCTTTGTCGTCGAACCTTGGTTCTATCTTGTTTGCTGGCAGATTGTCGGTAGCGCGATCGTAGATGAAGGTGCGCGTGCCAGTGCCGCCGGCGTAGTCGTAGGTGGCGGTGGCCTCATCGCCGTCGCCGCGCGACATGAGACGCATCCGCACGTTCACGTTGCTGTCGGGCTTTTGAACGGTTTCGTAGATATAGATGTAGTTGCCGTCATTCTTTTCCGGATCGACCAAGTCTTCAGTCCGAGTAAAGGTGATGGTGGTGGTGCCGCCGTTGAGTTCCACTGACCCATCGCGAGGCTCATGCACTCCCGTCGCGGAGTTCTTGAAAGCGTCGTTGATGGCAACCGTGCGGTTTTTGTCGATGTCCCTGAAGGTGACTTGCTTAGTTTTAGTCCCGTCTTCAGCGGTCTTTTCTTCTACAACGCGCTCAAGATGCTGCGTGGTGGTGACGGTTTCGTTATCGATGTCTTCCTGCGTCTTGGGCGTGACGCGCAGCTCCAGGCGCCAGTCCTTCGGCGTGTAGGTGTACGTACCGCTGCCGTTGGACTGCATGATGGCGCCATCGGGCGTAACCGTCAGCTCGCCGGTCTCTTCGTTGTACAGCGCCAACTTGCCGTCTTCGTCGGGTGTCACATCGCCGTACCAATTCGGGATGGTCACGATGTCGTTGTTTGCAGTGTTGACCCATTCGCGCAGGTCTTTGTTCCACTTCACGGTGACAGGCGTGCCGCCTTCTGAGGCATAGACATGAGTCTCGTTCTCCAATGGCTCAGCCGCACCGTCGTTGATTTTCAGTTCACCCTTGTGGTTGAACTCGAACTTCTGGCCGCCCTTCACCTGCACCGTCACGGGGCCCTTCACGTCGAGGTCGGCCGTGTAGATGCGCTTGCGAGCTTCGGCGCGCTCCATGATGGAGTCCAAATTGCTGAACTGGCGCATGTCGAGCGCTTTGTAGTCGGCATCCACCCAGTTGGTGGTGTTGTAGATGAGCACGCCGCCCTTGTTGGGAATGCCGACGAACTGGTCGGCGACCAGCTGCTGACTTTCGTCCATCATGTTCATGACGGGGTTGCCGTTGTTGTAGTACCACTGTTTCAGGTCCTGCGGCGTAATGCCGTAACCGCCTTCGCCGGTGTTCGTGACGTTGAAGAAGTACGTCAGATGGTCGATTTCGGAATTGCCCGTCGACGTGTTGGCGGTGTCGATCTTGTATACCATATAATTGTAGCGGTCGAACAAGATATTGTTGGAAATGGCCTTATAGGTGCTTTCCCACGTGAGGTTGGTCTTCAGCAGCGTGATCTTGCGCACGGAGTTGTTGTGGCCTACGCCCAGCGCCGCATTGAACCTCATCCCACGCCTGCTACTGGGGTAGAAGGTGGTGGCGATAGAGCCGTTGACGCTCGTCCAGGCATAGGTGTCGCCGCCGAGCAAGATGTCGCCGCCGCCGTTTTCGGGGATGTCGCCCAGCATGGCGATGGTGCCGTTGGGCACGCGCTGGTTCAAGCCGGTCGAGTACATGCGCTCTTCGTAGCCGGTGTTGGTGGGGTCGGAGCCCTGTGCGCCATGCCACTCGAACATGATGATGCCGGACACGCCCTGCTTGAAGTTGAGTCCCCTGATGTTGACGCCAGCCTTCTCGCACAGATCGTCAAGCCTCTTGGTGTCGCCAGGACTGATCTGAAGCACGTCGTTGAGCAAAATGCGTTTGTTCTGTTCGCTCGGATCCGGAATAAGGTAGACGTTCCAATAGTTCAGAATGGTCTCGACGTTGGTGCCGAAGTTGATGGCGAACAGCGGCGCTTCGCTGTTGGCCGGACCGCCCTCGGAGTCATAGCTGCCGCCGTGGGCCTGCCAGTCCGCATAGGAATAGGTGGAGTTGATGCCGCCGGCCGGGTTCTTGTACAGGTAAGGCACATGCAGGTACAGGTGCGATCGCATTTCCTCGTAGCCGCGAGCGTCCTTCTGCTCGTTGTAGTCCTGGATTTTGAGCGAGCGCACTTCGTCTGTAAGCCTGGCGATCTCGGCTTCGTCGTTCTTGATGGCGGTTTCGGCGGTCTCCTTTTGTTCTTGGAAGTATTCAATGGCTTGCTCGACGGCTGATTTAGTAGGGGAGCCCGTATAGCCTATTCGAGCCCCAAGAGCCAAAAACACGGCCGTATTGTCCTCGGTTAGCGAGATATGGCTCGTCCAATCTGGATAAGATTCTTGCTCCGACGGATACGCATTGATGACCTGCCGCGCCATTTCGATGGCTTCATCATACGTTCCAATCTCGGCTTGTTTGGTCTTAATCTCGGTAGCCAGAGCACCCTGCCGGTTTTCCGCCGCCTCGATTTCTGTCCGGTAGTTGAGCGGCCCAAAGCCGTCGCCTTCGTTTTCGTCTGCGCCGGCTTTGCCCTCGGCGTACGCGATAGCTCTGTCGGCAGCCGCAGCGGCCGCTTCGCCGGTAAGCTGGTTTTCGGTTGCGCTGTCCGTAAAGTCTTTTACTTTCGTAGGATCTGCTTCGGCCAGTTCCTGGCTCTTCGCATAGACGTACGCGGTGCCCTCCTCCGGCTTCGTGTAAGTGCCGTAGAAGTCTTCGCCGTAGGCGCTGTAGCCGCCCCAGTAGCCGGTGCCGCTGCCGAGGATCTGCAAGCTGAGCGACGGCGTTTCCTTGGAGTTGACCAGATACACGTTGTTGCCCAGGTTGGTGGACAAGCCGTTCGGAATGATCGTCGGGTTGAAGTTGGCGTCAGTGAGCGTGGCGGTGTTTGCACTCATCGGCGGCGCAAGCGAATAGGTGGCGCGAGTCGAAAACGCGCGATAGAACGTCGTCGTCAGCTCGGTATCCTCGCCGCGGCCCTTTTCGGCGGCGGGCGGCTTGGCGGACGCCGGCAGCATGAAGGCCGTGCGGCCAAGCGGCGCTTTGACCGCACGCAGGCTGGTGCCGGCGATGGCCTCGGTCACGGCCGGGTCGTACTGCGGCAGGTCGAGGAAGGGGTTCTCCAGCTGCTCGTCAGTGCCGGTTTCATCGGCAGGCTGCTGCTCGTCGTCCGCAGGCCGGTACTCCTCGTCCTGCTGCTCGCCCTCGGCGGACTGCTCTTCTGCGAGCTGCTCGCCTTCTGCGGGCTGGTCTTCCCCGTCCTGCTGCTCGCCCTCGGCGGGCTGCTCGCCTTCGGCCTCGTCGCCTTCGACGGACTGGTCTTCTGCAGGCTGCTGCTCGCCCTCGTCTTCGGCGGGCTGCTCGGTCGGCGGATAGAACCACACCTCTTGCATGATGGGCGGGCACACGAATTCGGCTTCCTCTTCCGCCAGCGCGTCTTCAGGCTTCTCGGCGTCGATAAGCTTCTCTTCCTGTACCAACTTCGCATTCAGATCCGCGGTCACGCTAAAGGAAAGCTGCGTGGCGTCGTACCACTCGGCGCCCTCGGGCAAGTTCAGCGATTCGATCTCGTAGGGCACGGCGACGTAGAACAGCCGCGCGTCGCCCTCGTTCATTTCGGCGTCAGCCGCAAACGAGGCTTCAACGATGCCCGGCGCCACCTCGGTCACCTTCGCGGCCGGCGCGATGGAATACGTCTGCGAGTCGGTCGGATCGATGGCGGCCACTTCTTCTTCAGAAAGCTTCGTCACGTTCAGCGCTATCAGGCCGTCGGATTCCAAGCCGCCCTTGCCTTCTGCGTCGGGCTCGTCGACAAGGCGCACCGTGCAGCTCTTCTCGATTTCGCTGCCTTTCGCGGCGACCACCTTGACAAGGTACGGGGCATACCCGCGCTCGGTGCCCATCGTCGGCTCTTTGTCAAGCGGGCTGACCTCTGCGGTGACGGCCAGCGTCGGCTCGGCATTGTCGACCCACACGGTGGCGGCGCCATTCTTTATATAAGAGTAATAGATGTCGTCGGCGTCGGCGTTGTCGGCGGCGGTATAGCTGCCTACCATGAAGCCGCCGTGGATAGGCAGCTCGACGACTGCGGGCACGTCGCCGGCAATCGTGGCGACCAGGCTCGGCATGGCGGCGTCCGCCGTCAGCCGTCCGCGGGTCTCCTTCACCGTGACGCCGTTGTCGTCCTGGGCGCCTTCGTAGCGCAGCACGATGCGACCGGACAGACCTTCCTTCAGCGATTCAGGGGTGGCCTTCAGGTACTTGCCGCCGTGCTCGGTCCAGGCGGTCCAGCCTTGCGGCAGATCAGACGCAGAAAGAGCCACGCGGCCGCCTGTCTTGTCGCCGCCGTTGGCGAGCCATTCCTCGCGGCTGAGGGTTTGGACGTATTCGGTGCCGTCAGCCGCGACGGTCACATTTCCGGCGTCGGATTCCGCCACGGCGGCCGCAGCCTCGAGTTCGGTTGCGGCTGCGTCTTCAAGTGCTGATTTAGTACTAGATTCGGAAGAAGCCGCTAAGTCTCCCTCCTTGTCGTCTTCACCGTTCGCGTTGCCCGTGCGCTGATACACGTACGGCGCCTCGAACGTGAGGACCACGACGTCGCCGTCTGCCGCGCCGCCGAGGTAGCCGCCGTCGAGCGTGTCGGCCAAATCGCCCAGCGATGCGTCGAGCACCACCGAGCTGCCGCCGATCTGATGCGAGCCGTCAGATGCCTTCAGCGCGCCGCTCGGCGTGAGGGTGTAAGCGAAGCGCTCGCCAAAGGCGTCCTGCAGCGCCTTTTCAGGATCGAGCTTGTCGGCGTCTTTGCGGTTCTTGTTCTTGGCTTCTACAGCGGCTGCAGTCAGGGCACCGGCGGTCGTCTTGGAGGTGAGGGACTCCGAAAGAGACGGCAAAACCTGGTCGGCTTCAACCAGGTCTGCGGGAAGGAATTCGCTGTAGTCGGACGCGGGGTCTTCGTCCCCGTCGGGCTTGTCGCCCTTGTCCTCGTCGCCGCCGTCCTGGGCGGCTTTGTCTTCGGCTTTCGCATCAGCCCCTTCGTCGGCCGGCGAGCTCGCCAGCGACGTCTCATCGTCGGGGATGACGATCGACCGCGCTTCGGCGATGGATATCGAGTTCCACGACGTCAACCCGACGAGGATCGACAACATGACCGCAAGCACCTTGGACGGCCACTTCAGCTGCCGCGGCGTGGTGCCCATGGAAAGGCCGCTTTGGCCAAACCGGGACATGTTCGCAGCGTAGTTCGCCGCGATGTCGAATTCGGTCGCGCCGAGGGGAGTCTCGACGTTCTGGTTGGAGCCAGATGTCTGAAATTGTGTAGAAGTTGTGTGCTCAGACATGGTTCCTCCTTCCCTCACAAAGGATTCGGGGCCCCTTGAGCGGACGCTTGGCCACAATCGCGCGCCCGCTCGCGCGCGTATAAGGGGCGTTCCCTGAGTCGACAAAGCCACGTCGACCCCACCCTCTATACCCGCGAGGACTACTCGTGCCAACCCAAGCGTCCCTGTAGCCCGGATTGGCATTTCCGCTGATGGATGCCTACTTTTTCAACTTGCCGTGCTTTCCCCAAAGCCTTCCGCCTTCTGCTGCAGCTGAGACGGTTTAGGTACGCTTACATAATTGTTAGCCTTGGTAGTCAACAGTTCGGCAACTTGTTCGTGACATTCTATCATGAATGGGGTTATCGATCTAGCAAATCGCGAAACTTTTTGGCGTTTTACCTGGGTTTTTATCCATCAGCACAATCACTGGTTGCGCCTCGATTTCGGGCTTGTTTCGCACCCAGTTTAGCCACAACATCTTGTGGAAGGTCCTGAAAAGAGGACGCTATCTAGCACACATATGTGGAGAAATCTCCACATATGCCGAGACTTCGGACACCTTTTGCTTCGGAAGACGCCTGAACCGCCCCTGGGGCACGCATGCGACAAAGGGAAAGCTGCTTTGGCTGACTTTCTGGGGCGGGCGAGGATAGATACGCCCAGAACCGTGTGCTATGGATTTTGAAGCGCTGCTGATACGGACGCAACCGCATGCGACACGGTTTTGATACGTGCTTGGTGTATGAGGCAACGTCGCATCCAGAGGGGCTGGGCGGGTTGAGCTATTGTTGCGTTAATGGGTCATAATTAGGACAGTTATACGTGCTCCTTCGAACATTACTGTCCTCTTTTTAGGACAGTAATGGTGGGGCAGCGCAGAAGCTGTAGTCGCACTGCTGCCGGCGCAGCAAGCGGAGGGCGGCGGGAGGGGCGGAGTAGCCGGAGCGGCAAGCGGAGGGAGACAGGTGAGCGAACGAGGCCGCACCGGACGGAGCAACAGAGCGACCGGAGCAGCAAGCGGAGGGAGGCAGGAGGCCGAGTCCTGCAGCAGCGTCAGACGGTGCTGCATCGGAGCCTCGTCGGCCGCGGGACGACTTTTTTCGCCGTCTTTCGCAAAACCTCAAAATTCTTCTTGCGCCGACGGACGTATTCGATTATCATAACGTCTTGCTTTTCTCGGAAAGCGCCAAGGACGCGGGCGTGGCGGAATTGGCAGACGCGTACGGTTCAGGTCCGTATGGGGGCAACCCCGTGAAGGTTCAAGTCCTTTCGCCCGCACCATCCGAACTCCCAACCCAGGCCTCTCGCCTGGGTTTTTTGTTGCCAAAACCCACCAAGCGAACCAACGGCTAAACCAGCCTGACGCGGACCGTTGCTCGTCCGGCTCGTGCTATAGTCGGGACCAGGCACCGGTCGGTCCGACGCGGGCGGCGCTTCTTGAAGAAGGAGTGATGCCCTATGTTCGACTCGATCCTCTCCACCTTGGCAGCTGCTGCTGCCATTGCCACGTTCCTGCTGGAGGCGTGGCTCGCTTGGAAGGAATACCGGCCAGGCAGAAAACGATCGGATGGCGACGGGAATGACGCTAACGAAAAGTAATGGGCGGTAGAGGCAACTACCACCCATTCTAAAACCCCGCGCCGCCCGTGAAGCGTTTACGACGAACGGGCCGTGCCGGTGCCTCGATTATAGCAGGTCGCTCCCCTGCTTGCCACACCTGAACCGCAGGTCACGCACGACGCGCAAGAGTTAAAAACACGCCGCGACCGAGGCCGTCGAACAGGCCGCAAAGTGCAGACAAATCGTGCCCGCCGGGCGCATTGCCTTCACTTGAATATGAAGAAATTGTGTACTGGAGATTTCTTTAAGCTGTTTTGCTGCTTGTTGCATCATTTTAGCATATTCCTCGAGCGAGGATAGTACAGAATTAGGTATACATACCGTAGTTTTGCCGACTCGGAAGCCAGAAAACGCCCGAATCGACGTCTTCGAGGCCGGTTTTCGCTCCAGAATCCCCGAAATCGCACCAAAATGATGCGAGCGACGCCAATTCGGCGTCCTAAAATCTCAACTACACAATTCCTTCACATGAAACGTGAGCCTGGAGGCCCCGGCCTCTCCATCCCCGCCGCTCCCACTCTGCGTCACAACCGCTGGGGCCGCCACAGCCCTTCACTGCCGCTTTCCGCCGCGACTCTGCCGCCACAGCCGCCGCCTCGGCCTTCACCATCTGCCGCCTCTTCTGCCAGCACTACGCTGCGGCGCCTCCCCTACCACAAGGGCAGCGGCAGGTTCGCGCCCATCCCGATGGCGACCAGGCCTAACACCGCGATATGCGCGGGGTAGTACGCGTAAAAGAGCCACTTCATCGGACGGCCGCGACGACCGTCGTAGGCCATGAGCAGCGGCATGTCGGCCGCGCTCCCCAGCAGCGCGTACAGGGCGAACGACAGCGTCATCAGGTCGCGCGTCGCCAAGAATTCCAGCAGCTGCGGGATGCCGGACGCCAGCATCACCATCACGATGGGGCAGACGATGCGCAGCCGCTCGTCCGGCACCGTGCGCATCATCAGCACCATGATCGGCCCGAACACGCCCCAGTCGCACGCCGCGCTGAGCAGCACAAGGCCCGCAAACGCCAGCCAGAAAAGCGGGCGGCTTTGCACCGTATCGTACAGATACAGCGCAAAAAGGCTGATCAGAAGCGTGAACAGCACGTTGCCCATAGGTGCGAGGAACAGCCAGTACGGCACCTGCGACACCAGGGCGAACACGAGCAGCCGCCCCGCGTAACGCCGCAGGCTCGACGTGTGCCGGTACCCTTCGACCAACAGAAACGCCATGATGGGAAACGTCAGCCCGCCGACCGCGTAAAAGACGAACAGCAGCGGCGCGGGCATGACGCCGTCGAAGAGGTACGCGGCATGATTGCAGGTCATCGCCACGATCGCAACGACCTTCAACGTGAAGGCGGAAATGGCGGGCGGCTTCAACGGGCACGTCCCCTTATCGCACGAAACGCTGGCACAGCTCCGCGTTCGCCTGGTGCTCCGCCGCGTCGTCCAACGGCGCCAGGACCACGTCCGCTGGAGTCTCGGCGTCGGCAGCGGAAGCGGCCGGGGCGGCACCCACCGCGGTCGCAGCGCCGCCCGTGCGCACCGCGTGCCGTTCGAGCGCCCGCCGCAGCAGTTCGTCCGCCACCTGCGGATTCTTCGCCAACAGCGGCCCATGCAGATACGTCCCGACCAGCCCTTTGTACAGCACGCCGTCTTGCTTCGACTGCTCGTTGTTGCCGCAACCCTCGCTCGACACGACCTCGCCGAACGCCTGCACGCCGTCGTCCAAATACGTCCGTCCCGCGTGGTTCTCGTACCCCACGACCGGCTCGCTCGCAAGCGGCGACCGCAGCACGATGTTCGACGTCAGCCGATCCGCCGACGTCCCCGGCCGCCCCGTCGTCATCGGGATGATGCCCAGCCCCGCAACCTCCTCGCCGTCGAGCAGCCACTGCCGCCCAAGCATTTGGTAGCTGCCGCAAATCGCCAGCAAAGGCCCGCCAGACTCGATGTATTCCCGCAGGTCATCGGCCATTTCAAGCAGATCCGCCGACGCCAGCCGCTGCTCGCGGTCCGGGCTGCCGCCCATCATGACCACGTCGACGCCCGCAAGGTCGATCGAGTCGCCATGGTTGACGCGCCGCACCTCGACGGGCACGCCGCGCCACCGCAGCCGCTGCTCCAGCACGCGCACGTTGCCCCCGTCGCCGTAGAGATTCAGCAGGTCAGGGAATAGGTGCGCGATCACGACCGGCGCAGCGGAAGCGTCGTCGGCCGGCTGGGCGGCGGAAGGTTGGGAAGAGGTTGCCGCAGCAGAGTCGGCCGCAAAAGAAGCGTCCGTCTCGGCAGCCGTGGCGGCGCTGCCTGCGCCCGCGCCAGCGGCGCCCCCCGACGCCACGGCGGTCGAGCCGCCTGCGCCCGCAGCGCTGCCCACGCCGCTTGCTGCCACCCCGGCGCTTGCTGCCCCGGCGCCGCCTGCCACCCCAGCGCCTGCTGCCCCGGCGCCGCTTGCTGCTCCGTCGCCACGTTCTGCCACGGTGCGTCCTGCTACGTCGGCCCCGCTGCCCGCTTCGCCCGCTGCCGCATCCAAGGCCGCCTTCACGCCGGGCAGCGACGTGTAGTTCGCGATCACGTAGGCGTTCACGTCGCGCGGCAGCTTGTCCAGCTGGGACAACAGCTCCTGCGGCGACGCCACGCGCTCTGCCGCTATGTCGGCGTACTTCAAGCGCACCGCCATGTCGGCCCCGCGGATGCCGCCCGCGTACACGGCAACGGGCCGGTTGTGCGCCAGCTCTTCGAAGTCGATGTCCCACAACCAGGACACGTCATGCCCGTCGGCCTCCTTGTCGTTGATGAAGAACGCCACCGCCGGCCGGCCTTCGTCCTGCGCGACGATCTTCAGGTTCTGATTGAACCCGGTCGGGTTTTTTGCAAGGTTGAGCAGGACTTTCCTTCCGCCGATCTCGTAAGCTTGCAGCCGCCCGTTGCGCGGGTCGAACGCGTCGACGGCCCGCTGCACGGCCGCCTGGCCGCACCCGAGCAGGCTCGCCATCACGCCTGTCGCCAGCAGGTTGTACACCATGTACGCCCCGTTGAAGGCGCCATGCAGCGCCATGACGGACGCCGCTTCGACGCCTTTCGCCCCGGCGGCGCCCCGAGGCCGGCCCTCACCGAATGATTCTGTTTTAGTATCTGATTCCGTTTTAACACTTTCACCAAACCGGCCTGCCGATTCCGTTTTAGCACCTTCAACCGACCGGCCCGCCGCGCCGCCGCGCACGACCTCAAACGCCAGCCCCTTTGCATCAAGCCGCACGCCCTCAGCTGCAAAGTCGAGCGCCGGCCGCGCAAAACCGCAGTTCGGACAACGATATTCGCCCAACTGCCCATACTGGCGAAACGCGTATTGGAACATCGTCGAGCACGCCTGGCACATCGTCGCGTCGGTCACCGTGTTCTGCGCCAGCCCCATCGGCTCGCGCACGCCGAACGCGATCGACGGCGTGTCGGCCCGCCCCGGCTGCTCGGACGCGCGTGCGGCAATCGTGGCGCACAGCGGGTCGTCGGCGTTGTACACCAGCACGGTTTTCGGGGACGACGCGAGCGCCCGCACGATCGAGTCTTGGATGCGATCGATCTCGCCGCAGCGGTCCAGCTGGTCGCGAAACAGGTTGAGCAGCAGCACATAATCGGCCTTGAGCTGGGGCAATATCTTCGCGAGCCACAACTCGTCGCTTTCAAAGACGCCCCAGTCGGCCGCGTCCGCGTGAAGCAGCGCCGTCGCGACGCCGGAATCCAAATTCGCGCCCGTGCGGTTGCACACGACCGAGCCGCCGGCCTGCTCCAGCACGTCGGCAAGCAGGTTCGTCACCGTGGTCTTGCCGTTGGTGCCCACGACGGCCACCGACCCGCGGCGCAGCTTCGCCTTGGCGTGCCCGATGACCGCCGGATCGACGTACAGCGCGATCTTGCCCGGAAAATTCGCCGCCGGACGTCGGAAAACGTTCTTCAGCCCCCAAGTTGAAACAGCGCTGATCGCACGCGCGGCAGTGTATGAAAGGCCCATGTGAATCCTTGTCGGTCGAATGAAGTCACAAAAAGAATTATTTTAGCGGAAGATCGTGAAGCCCCTGTGGAAGAAGCGCGAACCACCCGCCCCAGCCGCTGCCAGCCGCCCTGCCACCAGCTGCTGCCACCGCCCTCCCGCTCCCGCACCCCGCTTCCCGCGCATGACCTGCGCCGCGACCTGCCCGCCCCGCTCCCTCCCATGCTTTTTCTGTAAAACAAGCGCTCTGACGCGGCGTGAAAGGTCGTGTGGTACCATGGATGATTGCATGTCCAGACGCAGCCTTCGCGACTGCGCAGGTCACGCGCACATTTGGGTATCAGTGAGTCCAAAGGGGATAACTTTGTTTGGTATTGGTGGATTTGAGCTTTTCCTCATTCTGCTGTTCGGTTTTCTCATTTTCGGGCCCGACAAGCTGCCGGCCATCGCAAAAACGGTCGGGCAGGGCATCGCGAAATTCCGCAGCGCCCAAGAGGAAATGAACAAGGTGCTGAAAAACGAGGTGTACGATCCGAATTCCGACACGCCGTTCCAGAATCCGCTCGATGTCGTTGACAAGGCTGTGACCAGCGCAAAGGACGGCGTGAAGAAGGTGAGCGGATCGAGCGCGTCGACGTCGAAGACCGCTGCGGGCGCAAGCAAGCCTCAAGCCAAGACGGCCGAGAAGTCACCGACGAAGGCCGAGGAAAAGCGGCAGGAAACGTTCTCGGAGCGCAAGGCCCGCTACGACGCGGAACGCGCGGCGAAGAAGGCCGCCGAAGCGGCGGAGGCCGAAGCGAAGGCGGCCGAGGAAAAGGAAGCCGCAAAGGCCGCGAAGGCGGCAGCGGCCCCGGCTGCCGCAAAGACGGTCGCGGACAGAAAGCCGGTGGCCGCCAAGGAGGCCTCAAAGACCGACAGCGCTACGGCCACCTCCGACGAACCGGCTGGCCAGAAGCCTGCCGATGCGAAATCTGCCGGCTCTGACAAGCCTTCGGCGGCCAGCCTCTACGGCACGGCGCAGACCGCGAAAACGAAGACCGGCGCATCCGACGCGCCTGGCGCCGCTGAAGAGAAAGGGGCTCACTAATGCCTATCGGACCGGCACGCATGCCCCTGTTCGACCATTTGGGCGAGCTGCGCATGCGCCTCGTACGCATCGTTGTCTGTCTGGCCGTCGCCGTCGTGGTGTTCTACATGGCCACTCCCACCATGGGCCAGTTTTTGCTGCTGCCCATCGCCGAGTACCTGCCTCGCGCGGCCGACGGCTCGGTGGCGCTCGTGGCGCTCGACCCGTTCGAGTCGTTCTCGGTGCGCTTCCTCATTTCCATGTGGGCCGCCATCGTCGCGTGCGCTCCCGTCATCCTGTGGCAGCTGCTCGCGTTTTTCCTGCCGGCGCTGAAGCCCAGCGAGCGCAAATGGTTCGTCCCCACGTTCGCCGTCGCCGTGTTCCTGTTCGTGTTCGGCACGGTGTTCTGCTACGCGATCATCCTCGACCCGGCGTTCCAATGGCTCACTGACCAGGCCATAGGGCTTGGCTACGTCGAGCCGCGCATGTCGACGTACGTGGACATCATCATCAAGTTCGAGCTGGCGTTCGGCCTTGCGTTCGAGCTGCCGCTGATCATCTTCTACCTGGTCATCTTCGACGTCGTGCCGTACAAGAAGCTGCGCGGCAGCTGGCGCATCGTGTACGTGGCGCTCATGATCCTCTCGGCCATGGCCACGCCGGACGCCTCGCCCATCACCATGGTTCTCATGTTCGCGGCGCTCATCTCGTTGTACGAGGTCAGCCTGCTGATCGCACGCGTCGTGCTCGCCAAGCGCATCAAGAAGCAGAACGCCGAGCTGGAAGCGGAAGAGGCCGCAGAAGCCGCCGAGTAAGCTAAGGCTAACAAATGGAAACAGCGCCGCCAGACAGGCGGAAGGGTGGCCGGAATCGGGGCGCTCCGTCGGGGCAGCGCCCGCCGCAGCGCCCGCTCTAGCCGGCGCTGCTCAGCAGGTCGAGCAAATCGTCGTCGGTCAGCGCGGCCAGGGTCATGCCTTCCCCGCCGATCAGCCCGTCTGCCAAGGCGAGCTTCTTCTCCTGCAAACACACCATGCGTTCCTCGATGGTGCCGCTTGCGATCACCTTGAACACGTTCACCACCCGGTCCTGCCCGATGCGGTGTGCCCGGTCGGTCGCCTGGTTCTGCACCGACGCGTTCCACCACGGGTCCGCGTGGATGACGACCGACGCGCCCGTCAGGTTCAGCCCCGTGCCGCCGGCTTTCAGCGACACCAAAAACACCGGCGTGGCGCCCGCGTTGAAGCTGTTGACCAGCTCGAGCCGACGGCGCTTCGGCGTGGCGCCCGTCAGCACGAAGTGGTCGATCCGCTCGTCGCGCATGCGTTCGGCCAACACCGAAAGAAAGCTTGTGAACTGGGAAAACACCAGTATTTTCTCGCCGGCTTCCACCGCCGAGCCCACCAGGTCCATGATGGCGTCCACCTTTGCCGCGCCGCCGGCGTAGTCCTCGTACAAAAGGCCGGGGTCGCAGCACAGCTGGCGCAGCTTCGTCAGCTCGGCAAGGATCTCCACGCTGTGCTCGCGCGGGCCGGACGCCCTTTGGTGGCGCCGCTTCTTGCTCTCGGCTATCTGCAGGGCCAGCTCTTCGCGGACGTGCTGCTCATGGGCGTCGTAGAGCCGCCGCTGCTTCGCGCCCATCGACGCTCGCACCACCGTCTCCAGCTTGTCGGGCAGCTCGGTCAGCACGTCGGCCTTCAGGCGCCGCAGCACGAACGGCCCCACCAGCCGGTGCAGACGCTCAGCCGTTTCCTCGTCGCCGCCCAAAACGCCCAGCTCAAAGCGCTCCCGAAAGCCCATGTAACTGCCCAGATAGCCCGGCATGAGAAAGTCGAACAGGCTGAACAGCTCGCTGGGTCGGTTCTCCATCGGCGTGCCCGTCAGCGCGAACCGGTGGCGCCCGCGCAGCTTTTTCAGCGCCCGCGTGGTTTTGGCCGACTGGTTTTTGATGTAGTGGGCCTCGTCCAAGACGATGGCGAAAAACTCGCGCTCGGCCAGGGCCTCGCCGTCGATGCGGGCGATGTCGTAAGACGTCACCAGCACGTCGCAGGGAAGCCGCCGCGTGGCAATGCGTTCGGACTTCGTGCCCGCGAGCGTGCGTACCACCAGGTCAGGGGCGAATCGCTCGAATTCGGCCGTCCAGTTGTACACGACCGAGGCAGGGCACACCACCAGCGCAGGGCAGTCGGCGCCAAGGCGCAGGGCGGGCTCAAGCGCGGGGAGCGCCGCACCCGCCAGGGCCGCACCTGCGGGGTCGGCCGCATCTGCGGGGAGCGTCGCGCTCGCCGGGGCCGTGCCCGCGGAGCCAGCCGCACCCGCCAGGGCCGCCGCGTCCGCTTCCCGGCACGCGAGCAGCCACGCGATCACCTGCAGCGTCTTGCCCAGCCCCATCTCGTCGGCGAGTATTCCGCCGAATCCGCATTCGGACAGCAGCGACAGCCACCGGAACCCCTCGACCTGGTAGGGGCGCAGCACGCCCGCAAGCGCCGGCGGCACCGCGAAATCGGCCGACCGCGCTTCCCGAAACGACTCGACCAGCTGGCTGAACGCCTCGTCGCACGTGGCGTCCGGCGCGGCCGCGGCCAGGTAAAACGCCCGGTAGGCCGGCACTTCGAACGCGCCGCTCACCAGGTCTCGGTCGCTTGCGCCCAAGTCGTCGCCGATCTGCTCCAGCTGCGCAAGCTGCCGCTCGTTGAAGTCGCGCAGGCTCAGGTACGCGCCGCTGCGCAGCCGGTGAAACTTCCGCCGCTTCCGGAAACTGCCCAAAAGCGCCCGCAAATCTTCCGCGTCCAAATCGCTCGACGACACGTCCATATCGATGAGGTCTCCGGTCAGCGAAAGCCCGATGTCGATGGTCGGCTCCCGGTCGAACAGCAGCCGGTCGAACGCCGCCGTCGTGAACGCCTCGCCCGCCTCGCGAAACCGCGCCAGGCCGCCGAACAGAAGCGCCACCATGGCGCCTTCGTCGTCGATCGCAATGAAGGGCACGTCCGACCCGTCCAGGTCGGCCCCCGCTGCCGCCGCTTCTGCCGCATCGACCGTGAAATACTCTCCCACCAGGTCATATGCCGCGCTTTCCGCCGCTTCGTCGCGCACCGGGCACAGCTTTCCCCCGGCGTTGTCCGGGTCGAAAACGCCCTCCGGCCGCCCCGCGCTGCGCACGCCGCCGAGCGCGATCCGCCTGCCCGCATAATTCGCGTACGCCTCGACCGTCACGCGATGCGCTTCCCGGTCGAAGTAAAACTCCAGATGGCACGGCACCGGCTTCAAGGCGCGGACCTCGTCGGGCACGTGCATCGAAAGCCGCTCTTCCAACGCCGGCAACAGCGTCGACGCGAACCGCGGCACGTCCTTCGCGGAAAGCTGCAGGCGGCCCTTCGCATACAGGCTGGTCAGAAACTCGGAAAGCGACGCCACGTCCGGCGAGCAGTCGTAGAAGACGTTCGCTCGCAGCACGAAGAGCCGGCCGCCCGACCGCACGAACGGCACCGTGCCGCCGCCGTCGAGCACCCACTGGTCGCCCTCTTGGAACAGCTCGACGTCGAAGGCGGGGTCCTCGCGCACGATGCGGACCGCCTGGCGCCCGCGACCGTACAGCGCCGGGTCCTCGACGATGATCGGCTCGTCGGCCCGCCGCTGGATGTCAAGCAGCTCGACGACCTCTTCCGCAAGCAGATCGACCTCCCGCTGCAGGGTCTGGCTCGGGCGGGACCGGAACGTAACGTCGAGGGGCGAGCGCTGGATCCGGTCCTCGACGCGCTGCAAAAGCCCCAGGACCAGGCGCGAGCGCCGGTCGAACGCCGTGAGCGAATGGGTGAACGCAAGGTTTTTCCCGTAGAAGTGCGAACGGTGGTCACGGACGCGTTCAAGCAGGTCGGAGATGCTTTTTACCACGTAGCTCGTCTTGTTGTGCCCTATTTTGAAGCTGGCCTTCCACCCGTGGATCGTCTCGGTGAGCACCGGCTGCAGCCACGCGCCCGTCAGCTCTTCTTCGACGTAGCCGCCGTCGCGGACCTTGCGCAGCGGCGTTTTTTCGGGGGCGTAGCGGTCCATGAGCACCGCCAGCTCGGGCGAGGTCTCGGAATCGTCGGCAAGTGGGTCGGAGGACCGGAAGGGGTTTTGCGTCGGGAAGGAGCGGACGGCGGCGCTGGCAGACGCAGCAGCACGAGCGGCGGCAGGGGCGCCGGCGGCGGGGCCGAACGCAGCGCCGGCAGCGGGGTCTTCGGCCAAGCGGCCGAACACGTGCTGGTCGGCGTTTTGGTCGGCCCACAGCGCATCGACGGCGCCGGACGCAGCACGCAGGCCTCGCTTCGCCGAGCCGGCCCGCGCAGCACCCTCCATCACGCCGGTGCGGTCGAGAAACGACCGGGGGTCATGCAAAAACGCAAGCGCCGCCGCGACGCAATGCTTGCATACGCGTCCGTTCCCCGCATGGGCGGGGCAGGTGCACGAACTGGACAGCACCGCATCGCCCACATCGTCGATCACAACGCCGACCTGGTAATAGTCGGCCCATCCGCTGGAGCTGCGCACCTTCGCCTGCAAGCGCAGGTTCCCGCGCTCGTCAAAGGACCGCAGCCGCCCGAGCACCGTGACGAGGCTTGTCGACGCTATCTCGCACCCACGGTCGTACGTCTTCGACCCAGAAGCGTTGCGTATGGCGTCGGCAGTAAACATCGGGCTCCTTCAAAATCGGCACAAACGGGTTTTGATGCTACCACGACGCCGCGGCGAAGTACGCTCTTGATACGGTATTGCGATTGATCATCACACCGAACAGGGCGACGTCGCAAAATGTGCTTCCCTTTTTCGAGCGCATGCGTCGCCTTCATTTTATTCTCAATTGAGTATATACTAAGAAGAAACGCCGGCTTCTTTCGTCGATCCGAGCCGTAGCCGGCGTTTGGCAAAGGCAGCGTCATCGAGCGAAAGGGGCCGGCATGGATCATTCGGCAGCGTATTGGGCAGGCGTGTTCAACGAGGCCAGCAGCAGCAAAGACCGCGAAGAGGCCGGCAGCGACGCGGCGCGGGCCTGGTGGGACAAGAAGGCGCCGTCGTTTGCCCACAAGCCCGTCCGCAGCGACTACATCAACCAGCTGCTTGCCCTGCTAAGCCTGCGACCAGGCGAAACGCTGTTCGATGCAGGCTGCGGATCCGGCGTGGCAACCTTCCCGCTCGCGAAGGCAGGCCACAGCGTGTGCGCGGTCGACTTCTCGCGCGTCATGCTTGACGAACTGACGGCCGCGGGAAAGCGGCAGGGCATCCCGGTCGTCGATGGCGACGCGCTGCTCGCAGACGGCCCGCTGACCGGGAAAAACGTCGCCGATCTGGCAGAGCCGGGCACCGTTTTCACCTTCCAGCGCTCCTGGCAGCAAAACTGGGACGACCTTCCTAAGGCCGACGTAGCGCTGTCGTCGCGATCGCTCATGACCAACGACGTACTGGACGCGCTTGGCAAGCTGGAAGCGCACGCGACCGACCGCGTCGCCCTGACCATCGGCGCCGGCGACCTTCCCTACCGCGACCCGCGCATCTTCGAGGCGATGGGGCGGGCGCACAGCGAGGCCATGCAGCCGGTGCAGCTTGTCGCGCTCATGAACCTGCTGTTCGCACGCGGGTTTTTCCCGCGCTTGGAATACACGGAGATGGAAGGGACGTGGCATCGCGACACGCGCGAAGAGCTGGTCGAGGCCGTGGCGAGGGCGCACCGTCCGCACGACGAGGCCGAAACGGCGGCGCTCGAAGCGTTTTTAGACGAGCACTTGCTGTTCAACGAAGCCCAAAACCGGTTCGAGCTGGACTACGAGCGGGCCGACCGCTGGGCATACGTCGAATGGACCCTCGACGGCTTTCGGTCGCTGAGAGACCGCGTTTAGAGGGCCGGGCCGAGCGGGCGGGGCGCGTCTGGAGGGCGGGGCTGCACCCGGGGACGAAACCGTCCACGGCGGGCGGGACCCCGCCCGCACGCCCACTTTCTATCAAAGTTTCCCATTCAAACTGTCATATTTAACTAGTTTAATTATCGAATCTTTAGATATTGATATTTATACACAACGGGTCTACCATGCATCCCAAGAGAGATGACGCAACCTGAGGAGGATCCATGGACTGGCCCATCATCATTCGCTAAGCAAACACCGACTCGTGCCGCCTTGGCCTGTGTGCGCCAGGCAAGGCGAGTAGAGGCAGTCAGCGCACCCCGAGCACAACGTCCATCCGCTCGCCCAAGAAGCCGCCGCGTCACCATCCCCCGATGCGGCGGCTTTTTGCTGCCAAGCTGGGTGCTTCAAGCCGCGCGGCGCTTGCGCATCTGCCAGACCCCGGCAAAAACCAGCGTCTCTTTCGACACGGTTCGCAGGCGATTCGCGCAAGAAATCGCGCCGCGCGGCGTCAGGTCCGCGCAAGAAAGCGATCCCATGCAGATAAGAAGCCCGTGAAATCCGAGCAAGATTTCCTTGCTATACTTGAGAACTCCGAACGAACCTGCGGCGGTTTTGCCGCCGAACGGAAAGAAGAGGGGTCACATGATCGATGAGATACAGGTTCAGAACCTGGCGCTCATTCGCGATGCCGTGCTTGAGCCGGCCTGCGGCCTGACGGTGCTGACCGGCGAGACGGGCGCGGGAAAAACGGCCCTGCTCTCAGCGCTGAAGCTGCTCATGGGCGAGCGGGCCGACAAGTCCCTCGTGCGCGACGGGACCGAATCGCTCCAGGTCAGCGGCCGGTTTTTCCTGCGTTGCCGTCCAGCGGCGGACGATGCGGCAGATGATGCGGCCGCCGGGGACGCCGAGGCCGAAAGAGACGTCAGCCCTGAAAGCGATGATGCCGCCGACGCCTCCGAAGAAACCGAACTGGTGGCTCAGCGCCGCGTTCGCGCCGACGGCCGGTCGCGCGTGAGCATCGACGGGTCCATGGCCAGCGTGAAGGACCTTGCGCGGCAGGTGGCGCCATCCATCGACCTGTGCGGCCAGCACGAGCACCAGCGCCTGCTCAACCCGGCAACCCACGCCGAACTGCTCGACGCCTGGGCCGGCCCGGCTGCCCAGGACGCCCTCGCGTCCTACCGAGAGGCCCTCGCCGCGGCCCAGGCGGCCGAAAAAGAGCTCGCCCGCATTCGCGACGCCGCAGCTTCCTCTTCTGCCCAGCTCGACGACGCCCGCTTCACCCTGCGCCGCATCGACGACGTGTCGCCCGAGGCCGGCGAATACGAATCCCTCGCCGCCGACCTGGAAAAAGCCGAGCACGCCGAATCGCTCGCCCGGGCTGCCAACGGCGCCCATGCGGCCCTTTCCGACGAAGGCGGCGCCATCGATTCCCTCGCATCGGCCATCGCCGCGTTGGACGGCGGCGCCCGCTACGACAGCGAGCTGGCCCCCTTGGCCCAGTCGCTGCGCGAGGCCGGATACGTGCTGGAAGACGTCGCCCGCGAAGCGCTCGACTACCGCGACGCCATCGATTTCGACGCCGAGACGTTGGCCGCCCAGCAAGAGCGCATGGCAGCGCTGCAAGGGCTGCTGCGCACGTACGGCCCGCGCATGGAAGACGTGCTTGCCGCCCGCGAACAAGCCGCTGACCTGGTGTCGATGGTTGACGAGGGGGCCGAGCGCGAAAAGGCCGCCCAGGCGGCGGTCGAGCGGGCCGAAGCCGCGCTCGCCAAAGCCGCCGCGGCGCTTGACGAGGCCCGCCGCGAGGCGGCCCCGCGCTTCGGCCAAGCCGTCACCTCGCACATGGACCGCCTGGAAATGGGCGGGGCCGAGCTGGTGTGCGACGTGGCCCCGCTGCCACGCGCCTCGTGGACCCGCGCCGGTTCGTCGGCAGTTGAATTCCTCTTCCGACCAGGCGCTTCCATGCAGGCGCGACCGCTTGCCCGCATCGCTTCGGGCGGCGAGGTGAGCCGCGTCATGCTGGCCGTGAAGGTGGCGCTGGGCTCGGTCGACGCCGTCGACACGCTCGTGTTCGACGAGGTGGACGCCGGCGTCGGAGGATCGGTCGCCAACGCGCTGGCCGACGTGCTGGCCGACTTGGCGACGACGCACCAGGTCATCGTCGTGACGCACCTGGCGCAGGTGGCCGTGCGAGGTCGGTCTCACTACTTGGTACGGAAAGAGTCCGGCGCAGACAGCGCACCCGAAACGCACCTGATCCCACTCGCCGCCGAAGACCGCCCCGCAGAAATCGCCCGCATGTTGTCCGGCGACATAACCGAAACCTCGCTCACCCACGCCCGAGAGCTGCTGGCGCAGCACGCCTGATCAGGGCAGCAGATGCGCCCTAGTAGCACGACGGCTGCCGTGCCGCGGCGGACGCAGCAGTACGGCGGCGGCACTGCGGCGGCAGCACGACGGCGGCGGCAGCGGCACGACGGCAGCGGCAGTACGGCGGCGGCACGACGGCGCGGCCGCCGACGCAGGCGGATGCAGCACGGCCCCGGCAGCGGCACGACGGCAGCAGCACGGCGGCGGCAGCACGGCGGCGGCAACGCCACGACGAACGCAGCACGACGGCGGCTGGGCCGCTTCCCCTTCTCCACCCCGACCCAACCGAGAGGACGTTTCATGTCATACCTTTCCCCTGATCGCAAGTTGAATCCCGACCACGTCCGCATGTTCATCGACATCGTCGGCAAAGGCGAGTTCTACCAAATGCTCGGCATGCGCATCACCGATTTGCGCGTAGGACTGTGCGAGGCCGAGGTGGACGTGGTGCCGCGGCTGCTCAATTCGTTCGGCGGCATCCACGGCGGCGTGTACGCATCCATCCTCGACACCGTGACGTACCTGGCAATGTACGGCGAGGTGGACGAGCACGAAGGGTACGCCACGCTCGACCTGGTGGTAAACGACCTGAAGTCGGTCAACAGCGGCACGATCGTCGCGCGGGCCAAACCCGTGAGGACCGGGCGGCACATCCTGCTGGCCGAGGCCGAAATCCGCAGCGAGGCGGGCAGCCTGCTCGCGACCGGCTCGTCGAAGATGTTCAAGGCCCCCAACGTGCAGCCGCTCGAGCAGATGTTAAAATACCACCAGATAGACGAGCCGTTTCCGCCTAAGTTCGTGAAGAAGCCGGCCATTGTCAATCCCGGACGCGCATCGACCGCACTGGGCGCATAGGCCGCTCGGACGGCTAGGGAAACGCTGATTAAGGCCGTCTTGCCCTGCGCCGGCGAGGCGGATGCCTGGGGGCTGAAGATCGAGCGAGCGCACTGACGTGCGCGAACGAGATCTGAAGCTTCCAGGCGCCGGCTCGCTAGCGCAGGGCTGGCGGAATTGGTCAGCGTTTCCCTAGACCGGTGACGAACGGGACGAACGCAGACAGCGTGCCTTTGCAGAGCGCACGAGGAAAGAAGAAGATCATGAGCTGGAATTCCTGGTGGGGCCGTGCGCTGACCGACCGCCCCAAACGGCTTTGGCTGGCCGTCGGGCTGGCCGCCCTTGCAATTGTCCTAGGCCTGGCGAACATCTGCTGGTACTTCGGCACGTTTCACTGACGCCGCGCATCAGCCGCGGCAGGCCTTTTGCCGCCGTGTGGCGCTCCTGCCGGGGTTTGCGCGGCCTCTGGCGGGGCTCGTGGCGTCTCCGCTGGGACTCATGCCGTCTCTGCCGGGGCTCATGCACATCTTCCGCGCTTTTATGCAGCTCTTACCAGAGATTATGCGCACTTTCCACCGCGGACGCCCCTTTTGCCGGCACTCCCATGTGAAGGAATTGTGTGTTGGAGATTTTCAGCCGAAATTTGGCGAGTTTTGCATCATTTGAGGTCCGGAAGGGCCCTTCGCTCAACACAAGTACGGTACATATACCTTAGCAAAGCCACCTTATCGAGCCAAAATATGCATACATGCCACCGCATACGCCGTTTCGCAGCCTACATTTCGCAAAATTGATGCGTAGAGGTCCTAATTCTGCCCTCTCCGTCTCCAACACACATTTTCTCCATTTTATGCCGCCCCAAATCAAGCCTCTCTCAAGCAAACGGCGCGTTCAGCCGCGAAAACCCCTACCAAGACCGCCCCAAAGCAAGATTCCGCCTCATGCAAGACCGACCTTTGGGGCTCCCACCCCACCTCAATGCCAACCCCTGGGGTTTTTACCCATCACAATGCCAGTTCACCTGGGGATTCTACCTCGTCTCAATGCCGGCCAAGCATGGGGTTTCCGCCTCGTTCCAGTTCCAGCCTTGGGAAGCCCTACCCCGCCTCAATGCCAGCCCTTGGGGCTCCTGCCTCATCACAATGCCAGCTCACCTGGGGATTCTACCCCGCCCCAAGGCTGCCCCTCGGCGCTTCTACCTCATCACAATGCCAGCTCACCTGGGGCTTCTACCTCATCACAATGCCGGCTCACCTGAGGCTTCTACCTCGTCTCAATGCCGGCTCACCTGGGGATTCCGCCTCGTCTCTATGCCGGCCAAGCATGGGGCTTCCACCTCACCCCAAAGTCAACCCCTGGGGATTCTACCTCGTCTCTATGCCGGCCAAGCATGGGGTTTCCGCCTCGTTCCAAGGCTGCCCCTTGTGGCTTCTACCCCGCCCCAGAGTCCGGCAAGCCCTACCCCCCTTAAAAGTCCCGACTTTCATACAGCCTTACCGACACGGCGCAGGACGCCGCGTATATCGCCAGCACGGCGACCGCCAGCAGTGCAAGGCCGACCGGGCCAAACACCCAGGTCGGGAGCGCATTGAGCAGCGCTTCCACCTCGGCGGCGTACTGCGCGGAAAGCATGACCGCGATGCAGAACAGCAGCAGGCACAGCGCGGGCAGAAAGCGCGTCGCCTTCGTCATGCCGAAGCGGAACATGGCAGGCAGGGAAATCGACATCGCCAGCAGCGTCACCAGGCACAGCGCGACGGCGCTGCCGACAATCAGGGACGCCGCCCCCGCAAGGCCCTCCACCAGCTCGTCCACCACGACCACGCCCGGAGCCGCTGAGCCGACGCCCAACATGATCGCCGCCGTCAGCAGGCAGACGCCCAGGCTGAGGATCGCCACGCCCAGCAGGCTGACGTAGCGCCCCATGACCACTTGCTTTCGCGACACCGGCAGCGTCAGACGGAACCTCTGCCAGCCGTTTTGCTCGTCCAACGCCAGCAGCGATATGCTCAGCATGACAAACAGCATGACGACCAGCATGTTTGACGCCAGCAAGGCCGAATGGTTCGCAATGCCGACGAACAGGCCGATCGCGACCGACAGCACGCACTGCTGCACGAGGTACTTTCGCGTGGTGATGAAGTCGGCCAGGAGCATCGTTTTCATGACAACATCCCTTTCTAGTCCGATGAGCCGGGATTACAACACGTCGCCGCGCAACGTCAGCGACAGATAGTCGTCAATGGAGGCGGGGTCTATCTGCACGCGCGGGAAGGCGCCGGCGAAGGCGAAGCGGTCGGGCACGAGCACGGCCGTCTCGGTCGCACGGCGCTCGGCCCGCAGGGTGCCCGGCACGAACAGGCCGCACGCCAGCAGGGCGGACACGTCGGCCTCGCGGCAGTGCGCGATGCCGGCAAGCCCGGTGACGACGTCTTTCTCGCACGAGAACGCGATGCGGCCGTCCTCGATGCACACCAGGTAGTCGGCGATTTTCTCCAGGTCGCTCGTGATGTGGCTGGACATGAGGATGCCGCGCCCGTCACGCTCGGCCAGGTAGCCGCGCAGGGCGTCGAGGGCGTCTTCGCGAGCCAGCGGGTCCAAGCCGGCCGTGGCTTCGTCGAGTATCAGCAGGTCAGCGTCGTGTGAAAGGGCGCACGCAAGCGACAGCTTCATCCCCATGCCGCGCGACAGGTCGCTCGCCTTCTTCTTCGCCGAAAGGCCCCACGCCTCCGTCAGGTCGGCGAAGCGCCGGCGGTCCCATGCGGCGTACGAGCTGGCCATGATGGCGCCGATGTCTTTCACCGTCGAGTCCGACGGGAACGAGCACGTGTCGAACACCACACCGATATGCTGTTTCACCTGGGAAAACCGCGTGCTTGACATATCGGCCGTCTCCTCGCCGAACAGGCGGATCGACCCGCTGTCGGCATGCACGATCCCAAGCGCCGCCTTGATGGCCGTGGTTTTGCCGGCCCCGTTGCCGCCGACAAGGCCGACGACGCAGCCCTCCGGCACGCTGAAGCCGACGTTTTGCAAAGCGAAGTCGCCGTAGGACTTGCACAGGTCGCGGATGACAAGCAAATCGCTCATGGGAGCGCTCCTTTCGGGGCGGAAGGACGAGGGGACGAACGTATCAAGGGTGCAGAAGGCCGACCCTGCCGCGCGGCAGGATTTCGAACAGGCGATCGATGGGAACAGGAAGGCGTTTCCGCTGGTCGGCGCCAGGGGAAACGCGGCGCCGTCGCAGCAGCAGCGGCCATCGCAGCGGCGCGGGCGGCGGCTCCTACGGGCCTCCCGCAAGCAGGTCGAGCATGGCATGCACCTCTTCCAGCGGAACGCCGGCGCCTTCCGCTTCCCGAAGCGCCTGCTCAAGCAGGGATTCGACCGAGCGCAGCCGCTCTTCGCGCAGCAGCTCTTTGTTGCCGCCCGCCACGAAGCTGCCCTTGCCCTGCACCGTCTCGATGAAGCCTTGCGCCTCCAGGTCGGCATAGGCACGCTTCGTGGTGATAACGCTGATGCGCAGGTCGTTCGCCAGGGCGCGAATGGAGGGAAGCCGCTGCCCTTCCACCAGGTCGCCGGCAAGGATGGCGTCCTTCAGCTGCCGGGTGATCTGCTCGTAGATGGGCCGGTCGCTGCTGTTTGAAACGATGAGGTCCACGGTACTCCCTCCTTCCGCATGCTTCGTGCGCCAGCGTCGTCGCCGACTGAGCGTCCGCCCAGCCCCGACCCGCAGCCTCTGCTGTCGCCCTGGCGAGCCGTCGCCCGTTCGGCGGGGCGGCTCGGCTCGCAGCCTCCGCTGCCGGACGGCGCTCTGTGTACATAACTGATATATACACTATATACACACTATGCACAGTCGTCAAGAGAAATGTGGCACGAATTGCCGAAAAGAAAGATCGCCCGCGAGCCGCGGCAACCCCCCGAAGAGTCATCGCAGGTCACGGGCGATTTTAAGTGCCAAGAAGCCCGGCGAAACAAACCGCTGTCGTTCCCCTGAATGCTGGTCGACTTCGTCAACATGAACAGAACAAGCCGGCGTCGCCCCCTTACCGGTAGTACCGCGGATAGGCGACCTCAAGCCCCAGATCGTCTTGGATGCCCTCAAGCGTCAACCGCGTCAGCTGCGCCAGGCCCTCGTAGAAGGGGTGCTCGGCCGCGGCCTCAAGCTGTTCCAGATAATGGGACGACCAGGTCAGCAGGTGCTTCTGCAGAAATTCGGGCACCAGCTCGGGCTTTTCCTGCGCAAGCCAGCCCATCAGGGAAACCAAAAGCCCGATATGGTCTTCCGGCATCTTCTCGTCGGTGGTGCGCTCGATGCCGTTGGCACGCATCCACGCCCGCAAATCCAGCGTGGTCAGGCCGAACACCACGCAGTCGCGGTCGGTGTAGACCGACCCCCACGGCGGCGCCGCCTTCCGCCCCGGCCCGATGAACAGGCGGCGGTACTCCCACATCAGGT
Source organism: Slackia sp. ZJ119 (assembly GCF_011039175.1). Taxonomy (GTDB): domain Bacteria; phylum Actinomycetota; class Coriobacteriia; order Coriobacteriales; family Eggerthellaceae; genus Xiamenia. Next base: position 42,043 of record NZ_JAAKEN010000001.1, on the reverse strand, counting down.
CGTCGGCGTCAATGCCGTCGGCCAGCCCGTCCACCATCAGGCGCAGCGGCCCGACGGCTTCGGCCGACGCCACGAAAGGCCAGCCCTCGGCCGCTTCCTCGGCGTCAAGCGCCGCCATCGACGCGAACAGCTCGCCCGCGCTGCCTTTGCGCGGGTCCTGCAGATACAACGGCGACAGGACGCTGCCCACAAAGGCCAGCGCCTCGCGCTGCTCGTCGGTCAGCGTCTTGGTTTGCTCCATGTTTGCTCCTTGTCGCGTAAAGATTGTCTGGAAAGCCACGCGCCACCCGCAGCGCGGCACCGGCAGCGCGGCAGCGGCACCGGCGCGACGACGCCGGCAGCGCGGCACCGGTACGACGACGCCAGCAGCACGACGGCTGCGGCACGACGCCGGCGACACGACGCACCCGCAGCGGCACGGCGGCAGCGGCGGCACGGCGGCAGCGGCGGCACGGCGGCACCGGCGGCACGACGCCGGCAGCAGCGGCGGCAGCACGACGGCGGCGGCAGCACGGCGGCGGCAGCGGCACGACGGCGGCGGCACGACGACGCCGGCAGCGCGACACCGGCAGCGCGACACCGGCAGCGGCACGACGGCGACGAAACGCCGCCGCTCCCGACACCCCCTACATCAGCCGCTCGATGGCGATGTCCGTCTGCTCGCGAGCGGCGACCTCGGCGGCCTCGACCGTGTGCAGCAGCGTCGTGGCCGTCGTCACCGTGCCCACGCCGCCCGGCACCGGGGTGAGCGCACGCACGATGGGCTCGACCGCCGCGCCGTCCACGTCGCCGCACATGACGCCCGCCTCGTCGAAGTTGATGCCCACGTCGATGACCACCTGGCCGGGACGCACGCATTCCGCGCCGAACCGCTTGGGCCGCCCCGACGCGAACACCACCACGTCGGCCTCGCGCGTGACGGCCGCCACGTCGGGCGTGCGCGAATGGCACAGCGTCACGGTGGCATGCCGAGCCAGCAGCATCATGGCCACCGGCTTGCCCACCACCAGGCTGCGGCCCACCACCACGACGCGGGCCCCTTCGAGCGGCACGCCGTAATGGTCGAGCACCTTCAGGCACGCATCGGCCGTGCTCGGCGGAAATCCCTGGCCAGAATCGATGAACACGCTGGCCAGCGACGCGTTCGTAATGCCGTCGACGTCTTTCTTCGCGGCCAGCGCATTGCAGACGCGCTCTTCGTCCAGATGCGGCGGAAGCGGCCGAAACAGCAGGCAGCCATGGATGTCCTCGTCGACGTTGATCGCCTCGATGCTGGCAACGACCTGGTCTTCTTCGGCGTCCGCCGCCAGCGTGACCTGCCGCGTGACCACGCCGAGCGCCTCGGCCCGCTTCATGACGGACCGCTCGTACGCCACGTCGTCGGGACGCTCCCCCACGCGCACGAGCGCCAACGCCGGACAGGCGCCCAGTTCGTGCAGCGCGGCGATCCGCGACTCGATGTTGCGGGCTATTTCATCCGAAACCGGCTTCCCTCGCAGCAGCTCAGCCATGACTCTGTTCCCTTCGGCGACGTTTTTTGCCATGCCCGGCAGTTTACGACACCTCGTCCTTGACGAAGGCAAAAATCTCGTCGCACTTCACACGAATGCGCCCGGCGAGCGCCTCCGCAGCGTCGCGGTAGCGCTGCGCCTGGGCCTCGTCGTCCAAGGACGCGGCGTTGATGAAGATGTTCAGGCTGGCCCCGTCCGCCGCCGCACGCGCGAACGCGGCCGCTGCGCCAGCGTCCGACAGCGCCATGCGGCTGCCGTTGGCCGCCAGAAAGCCGATGTGCTCGACGACACGCCCGACGGTCTCCATGATCTCGTACGGCACGTCGCACGCACCGACGAGGGCTTCTTGCAGCGCCGCGTGCTTGGCCGCACGCTCGTCGTCGGTGCCTTTGGGCATTCTGTAGGCCGCAGCCAAAGGAGCGAAGGCGCGGGCGTCCTCGTCAACCAGTTCCAGCAAGCGCCCGCGCAGCGCGGCCAGCTTTTCCAACACCACGTACACGTCGGCCTCGACCTGGGCATACGCCGCCTTTCCGACGGTCAGGTTGCCCACCATGGAAGCGAGCGACGAAGCGAGCACGCCCACGTACGCGCTCGCGCCGCCTCCGCCCGGCGTCGGCGCCGAGCTGGCAAGGTCTTCGATGAATTGCACGTCCATGTCGCTTGGCTCCTTACCTGCGGCAGACGAAGGGAGGCGGAAGGCCAGGGCCGCCGAGCAGCCCTACAGCGGCCGTCCGACCAGCGCGGCGGCAAAAAACTCGCAAAACCCCCCGCATCGGCCGTCCAGCAGCCCCACGGCGGCCCTGCGAGGGCCGCCTAAGCCTTCCGCCTCCCCGTCGCTTAGAACAAACCGGAAATCTTGCCCGTGTCGTCCACGTCGATGCGGAAGGCGGCCGGACTCTTCCCCAGCCCCGGCATCGTCATGATGGACCCGGTCAGCGCCACGATGAACCCGGCGCCGGCAGACACCTTCACCTGACGCACCGTGACGTCGAACCCGCGCGGCGCCCCCAGCTTCGACGCGTCGTCGCTGAACGAGTACTGGGTCTTGGCCATGCACACCGGCATGTTGCCGAACCCGAGCGCCTCCAGCTGGGCGATCTCCTTCTTCGCCGCCGGTTCGAACACCACGCCGTCGGCATGGTAGACGCGCTGGGCGATGGCCTCGATCTTCTCGGCGATGGACAGGTCGTCTTCATAGGAGAACGAGAACGTGTCGGCGCTGCGGCCCTCGGCGTCGCCTTCGTTGCACAGGCGGACGACCTCGTCGGCCAGCGCCAGGCCGCCTTCGCCGCCTCGCGCCCACACTTCGGACAGCGCCACGTTCACGCCCAGCTCGCGGCACTTGTCCTCCACGAGCGCAAGCTCGGCCGGCGTGTCGGTCGGGAAAGCGTTGATCGCCACCACGCACGGCAGCTGGTACACGTTCGTAATGTTTTCCACGTGCTGCAGCAGATTGGGCAGGCCGGCTTCCAGCGCTTCCAGGTTTTCATTGTTCAACTGGTCTTTCGGCACGCCGCCGTGGTTCTTCAGCGCTCGCACCGTCGCGACCACCACCACGGCGTCGGGCTTGAGGCCCGCCAGGCGGCACTTGATGTCCAAGAACTTCTCGGCGCCCAGGTCGGCGCCGAAGCCAGCCTCGGTCACGCAATAGTCGCCGAGCGCAAGCGCCATGCGCGTCGCCATGATGGAATTGCAGCCGTGCGCGATGTTCGCGAAGGGGCCGCCGTGCACGAACGCCGGCGTGCCTTCGAGCGTCTGTACCAAATTCGGCTTCAGCGCGTCTTTGAGCAGGGCCGTCATAGCGCCTTCTGCATGCAGGTCGTGCGCGGTCACCGGCTTGTCATCCGCCGTGTAGCCCACGACGATGCGGCCGAGGCGCTCCTTCAGGTCGCTGATGGACGTCGCCAAACAGAAGATGGCCATCACTTCGCTGGCCACCGTGATGTCGAAGCCGTCCTCGCGCGGGACGCCGTGGGCCTTGCCGCCCAAGCCGTCGACGATGTGGCGCAGCTGGCGGTCGTTCATGTCCACGACGCGCTTCCAGGTGATCTTGCGCACGTCGATGCCCAGCTCGTTGCCGTTTTGGATGTGCGCGTCGAGCATGGCCGCCAGCAGATTGTTGGCCGCGCCGATGGCGTGGAAGTCGCCCGTGAAGTGCAAGTTGATGTCTTCCATGGGGATGACCTGGGCATATCCGCCGCCGGCCGCACCGCCCTTTATGCCGAACACCGGTCCGAGCGACGGCTCGCGCAGCGCCACGACCACGTTTTCTCCGCGCAGCGACAGCGCGTCGGCCAAACCCACCGTCGTGGTGGTCTTCCCTTCGCCGGCAGGCGTGGGGTTGATGGCCGTCACCAGCACCAGCTTGCCGGGGGTGTGCTGCTCGTCTTTCAGCAGGTTGTAGTCCACCTTCGCCTTGTTCGTGCCATACATCTCCAGATACGAAGCCGGCACGCCCGCCTTCTCGGCGATGGCGCTGATGGGTTGGGGGGTTGCTGCTTGGGCAATTTCAATGTCGGTCAACACGTCGGGCCCTTTCTCTTGCTTGCGGAAGCGCAGCCTGCGTCTTGCGGCCGCGCATAATCCCGCAAGTATACCCTGTTCGCACGCCCGCGCCGCCCCCCGACTCGCGAAAGGGCCGATTTAGCAGGAACGGGCGGCGAACAGGCCGCTGCAGCCTCCCAGCGGTCGGAAGGCGGACGGGGCCGGACGGGGCTCCGGGCGGGCGGTGCTGCAAGCTTGCCTTTCCCCGCCCGCGCATATATACTTGTCGACAAGTATAAAGGAGGTCGCCATGCCGCAACTGTCGCTGTACTTGGACGATGCCACCATGAACCTGCTGCGCCAAAACGCAGCAGAGGCGCAGCAGTCCCTGTCGAAGTACGTCGTCGGCCTTATTCAGCGCGACAACGAAGGTTCGGCGTGGCCCGAAGGCTATTTCGAGCAGGTGTGCGGACGCTTGACCGACCCCTCGTTCGTCGTCCCAGAAGAGCCTTCCAAGCCCCTCGACGACATCGTCCTGTTCGCCTAGGGGGACTTGTGTACTTGCTGGATTCCGACATCTGCATCGAAATCATGCGCGGCCACCTTCCCACGATGCACCAGCTCATGCGCATTTCGTCTCCCGACCTGGTCGGCGTTCCTGCCGTGGTCGAAGCGGAGCTGCTGTTCGGCGCCGAGAACAGCAACGACCCGGAAGAAGGGCGCCTGTGCGTGCAAAGCCTGCTGCAGCCCCTGCAGATTCTGCCCTTCGATTCCCGGTGCGCCGCGCACTACGCCCGCCTGCGGCACGACCTGAAAACCCGAGGATGCCTCATCGGCGGAAACGACATGCTCATCGCGGCCACGGCGCTGGCCTGGGGCGCTGCGCTGGTCACCAACAACATCCGCGAGTTCAGCCGCGTGCAAGGCCTGGTCCTGGAATCCTGGGGCGAGGTTGACCTGCAAGGCGAAGACGCTTCCGGCCTGCGACAATAGCCACCGGGAAGGGCCAGGCTGCCAAGCGGCGCTGGCACCCCCTCCCAGCGATGCCAGCGGGCGGGCGCTGTCGAAGCCCGGAGCGAGCAGCAGACGAACGTCGCCGCACCCCCGGCGGGGCCGGACGGCCGCGCCCGCTGCTTCCGCCGCCGCAGCTTCCGCTTCCGCTTCTGCTTCTTCTAACACTGCCGCCGCTTCCGCCGCTGCTGCCGCTCCCCCGACCTGCCTCAGTACCCGATCCGCTCGCACACGACGGCCTCTTCCCGGTCGACGCAGTGCTCGTACACCAGGCGCAGGCCTTCGAGCGTCAGATCGGGGTTCGTCTCGGTGATGGTGCGCGACAGCGGCGCGATGCGCCTGGCCAGGCCGCCCGTCGCCACCACGGGCGCCTTATAGCCCAGCTGGTCGAACATGCGGGACACGATGCCGTCGACGCGCTCCGCCTCGCCCGCCACGATGCCGATCTGCATCGCCTGGACCGTGTTCGTGCCAATGGCCGTGCGCGGATTCACGTAATCGATGGCGCCCAGCTTCGTCGCATGCTCGAACAGGGCCGATGCCGCCGTGTCCATGCCCGGCGCGATGGCGCCGCCCAAGAACGTCCCGTCACGGTCGACCACTTCGATGTTCGTCGCCGTGCCGAAATCGACCACCACCACGGGAGCCCCGTACAGCGCACAGGCCCCCACGGCGTCGGCCACGCGATCGGCTCCTATCTCGCTGGGGTTCGGGTAGCTCGTCGGGAACAGCGACCCCGCCGTCTCCGCCGTGCACACGACCGCCGGCCGGCCGATCGTTCTCCGCGTGACCTCGCACCACGCGTCGGTCAGCCTCGGCACCACCGACGAAACCACCACGCCGTGCACGTCTTCGAAGGCCATGTTCTCCGACGCCAAAAGCGGCATGGTTTTGATGCGCAACTCGTCCGGCGTATAGAGCTTGTTCGTCGAGAAACGCCACCGATGGCGCAGGTCTTTCCCCTCGTAAACGCCGACAACGGTCTGGGTGTTCCCCACATCGACAGCAAGTAACATGTTTCTGACAATCCCCCTCTTGATAGTGCGATCTTTAGAGCCGCGCGTATAGTTGAGTAAGTTGGTATGATAATGTGAGCAAGCGAAATTTCGGATAGAATTGTACGATACGGACAACATCGTTGAAACCTCCGTTTGCTATTCTGGGCACGATTGGTTTTAGCGCTTTCGCGAAGGAAGGGGTCTATTATGAACGAGTCGCCGCACCGCATTCTCATTGTTGACGACGAACCCTCGATCACCGAATTCGTCAGTTATGCGCTGAAAAAGGAAGGCTTCTTCGTCGATGTGGTCAACAATGGCGAAGACGCCCTGGCGCTGGCGATGAAGAATCCTTACGACCTGTTCGTGCTCGACATCATGCTGCCGGGCATGGACGGCTACGAACTGTGCCGCCACCTGCGCGCGAAGACGACGGTCCCCGTGCTGTTTTTGTCCGCGCGCGACACCGAGCTCGACAAGGTCGTGGGCTTGGAAATCGGCGGCGACGACTACCTGGCGAAGCCTTTCGGCGTCCGCGAGCTCATCGCCCGCGTGCGTGCGCTTTTGCGCCGCGGCAACAACGGCGATTTCCCGGACGCGAGCCGCGCCATCACCGCAAGCGGCATCACGCTCGACGAGGACGCGCACACGGCCAGCGGCGAAAACGGCGAGATCGAGCTGACGCCGCGCGAGTTCGAGCTGCTGGCGAGCCTGATGAAGAACGCCGGCAAGGTGGTTTCGCGCGAAGACCTGCTGCGCGACGCCTGGGGCTGGGAATACCTCACCGAGACGAAGACGGTCGACACGCACATCAAGCGCCTGCGCGACAAGATCGAATCGGCCGGCTACGACCCCGGCATCGTCGAGACGGTGCGCGGCTACGGATACCGGTTCAAGCAGTAGGCGCCGCAGCAAGGGCAGCGGGGGTCGCAGCACGGCCGACGCGACAGGGGCAAACGGCGCCGCAGCCCGGCCGGCGCATCGGGGCTGCCGATGCGGCAGGCGCAGACGGCGCTGCAGCTCGGCCGGTGCCGCAGCCCGGCCGGTGCCGCAGGCGCAAGCGGGGCAGCGGGGGCAAGCCAGCAGCACGTGCGACGGAGCAGCAAACTCGACCGGCGCGGCGTGCGCGGCCGGCGCACCCGCCCTCGCCCCCCGGCAAGCGCGGTTTTTTCACGAGCATTGGCCCCGCCCCCGCGGCGGGGCTTTCCGCGAGCGTACCATATCGAGGGAAACGCTGATTATAGCCGTCTTGGCCTGGATCCGCAGAACGGACGGGTGGCAGCCGAAAGCCGAGCGAGCGCACTGGCGTGTGCAAACGAAGTCTGAAGCTGTCCCGTGCCGGCAGCGCCGCGCAGGGCAAGACGGCTTTCGCAGGACAAGACGGGCTTCACCAGTGTTTTCTGAGTAAATTAGTCATCATAGAGCGATCGGGCCTGACAGGGCGCACCGGTGCGTCTTCGGCGGATCGCGTTAGGAGTATGCATGGGCTGCACCATCATCGGAAGCGGAAAGTCACTGCCGCCGCTGACCGTGGAAAACGACGACCTGACCGCACTGGTCGACACGAGCGACGAGTGGATCAGGCAGCGCACCGGAATCCACCGGCGCCACGTCAGCGTGGCCGAATCAGGCACCGACCTGGCCGAAGCCGCCGCCCGCGAGGCGCTGGGCTGGGGCCGGTCCTCTGCGCTGGACAACGTGATCGCCACGCCGGGGCTCACGCCCGCCGAGGCCATCGACCCCGCCAGCATCGACCTTTTGGTGTATTCCACCATCACGCCCGACACCCTGGTTCCGTCGGCCGCCAGCATGCTGCGACGCCGCCTGGGGCTTGACCGCGCGGCAGCCTTCGACGTGAACGCAGCCTGCACCGGGTTCATCTACGCGCTGTCGCTGGCCGAGAACATGCTGGCCGCATCGGCCGCTGCCGCCGACCAAGGAGTCGGACGCCCGACCATGCGCCGGGCGCTCGTGGTGGCCAGCGAACGCCTGACCCGCATCACGAACTGGGCAGACCGCAACACCTGCGTGCTGTTCGCCGACGGAGCAGGCGCCGCCGTGGTGGAGTGGAACCCGGACCGACCGGGCATCCGCAGCTTCTACCTGCGCAACGACGACGACCCGCAAAACGCGCTCACCTGCCCGGCGGCCTACGATTCGGTGATCCCCTTCGCCGTCGACGGCGTGACGCCAAAGGTCATGGCCGAGGGCAACCGTGCGCTCGACAGCTGCGATCCGGCGCTGGCGCGACTGGACGCCGAGCTGGAAGTGGACGGCCTGGTGGCCGAAGGCCGGCCGCGCCAGTCGCTGTACATGCACGGGCAGCGCGTGTTCAAGTTCGCGACGCACGCCATGGTCGAGGCCGTCGAGCACGCGCTTGACCAGGCAGGACTCGCCCTTGACGACGTGAAGGTGTTCGTGCCGCACCAGGCCAACGAGCGCATCATCGCCTATGCCGCCAAAAAGCTGGGCGTGCCCATCGAGCGCTTCCAGCTGTCCATCGCGGAATGGGGCAACGTGTCGAGCGCGTGCGTGCCCATGGCCCTGTCCGACGCGTACGCCTCCGGACGCATCCAGCCGGGCGACAACGTGGTGCTGGTCGCGTTCGGCGGCGGCTTCACCTCGGGCGCCGTGCTGTTCGAGGCGTAAGCGGCGCAGAGGCCAGCATGTTCGACGCCGCAAGGCCCGCCAGACGCCAGTGCCCGCCCGTGCAGCGACAATAGGGGCTGAACCTGCCCTTTTCGGTGCCAATAGGGGCTGAAAATTGTGAAGGGTTTGTGGAGTTGAGATTTTTGGCAGCATTTCGCACCTCGAATCATCATTTTGGCGAGCACCTCGCGTTTGAAGGGCGATAACTGCGGTATATTTACCGTAGTTTTGCGTCAAAACGCGCAAAAATCGGCGCAGAAGGCCCCTTTTTCAGCCGCGAGGAGGACGATTTTGCGCAAAATGATGCGGAGATGCTTGAAATCGCCTGGCAAAATCTCCAGTACACATTTTCTTCACTTTTAGAAGGGCTGGAGAACGGGCAGAACGCCCGCATCCGCCGGAAAACGCCCCGCAGCCGCACTCGCAGCCGCGCCTGCCTCCGGCCGCGGCTGCAGCCCAAGCCGCTACCCCAGCGCCACGTCCAAAATCATCATCACGAGAAAACCGGCCATGACGCCCAAGGTGCCCGCGTTGTAGCGCTCGCCCAAGTGCGCTTCCGGGATGAGCTCCTCCACGACCACATACATCATCGCGCCCGCCGAAAACGCCAGCATCCAGGGCATGTACGGCGAGATGACCGACGCGAACAGCACCACCAAGATGCCGAACACCGGCTCGGCCAAGCCCGACAGCGCACCCATGCCGAACGCCTTAGGAGCGCTCATGCCGTCATGCATCAGCGGCAGCGACACGGCCGCGCCCTCGGGCACGTTCTGGATGCCGATGCCCAGCGCAAGCGCCAGCGCCATGCCGAACAAAACCGGATCGCCGCTGTTTTGCGCCGACATGGCGAACAACAGGCCCACGCTCATGCCCTCGGGGATGTTGTGCAAGGTCACGGCCGTGAACAGCAGCATCGGGCGGCCCCACGTGGTCGGCGGGCCATCGGGCGCGTCGTCGTCGGGATGCTGGTGCGGCAAGAAGCGGTGCAGCACCATAAGGAACAGCACGCCCAAAACAAAGCCGCCCGCTGCGGGAATCCAGCCGATCTGGCCCGCTTCCTCGGCCCGCTCGATGGCGGGAATGAGCAGCGACCACACCGACGCCGCGATCATCACGCCGGCGGCGAATCCCAGGAAAACGCGCTGCAGCACCAGGGACCCTCGCCCGCGAAACAGAAACACCGAAGCCGATCCCACCGCGGTCATCAGGAAGGTGAAGCCCGTTCCCAAAGCCGCCCACAGAAGCGCCGTGCCCATAAGCAATTCCCCCTTATACAAGGCAAGACCGGGGGAATGCCCGGCCTTGCGGAAAGGAATACCGACAGTTCATAAGCCGTATGATACGCCCTGATCACCGCTGAGCGGGTCGCTCGCTTAAACCTTATGGAGACTGTTACTTGGCGAAGATAGTCACGTTGGTTTGTCGTTGGCACCCTGTCGGATGGACGGCATTCTACAAATTTTCACGTATAAGGGGAAGCCTTTTTGGCGGGTAAATGGCATAATTTGAGGGTAAATGGCGAAATTACCGGATATTTTGCCCGAACAAGCCGAACGAGAAGGGCCTGCCGCCCGCCGGCTTATTGTTCCGGTCGCCGCCCCGGATGCTGCCAGCGCCGACCCGCCGCCAGCCGGCGCAGCCCCAGCCGACGCAGCACCCCCAGCCGGTGTAGCACCAGCCGCCCGACGCCGGTCGCCGCCTCGGTCCAGCCGCTGCGGCCGCACCGGCGCCAACGCCGCCCCGGTCGCTGTCACACCCCGGTGTCTGCCGCCAAGCCGGTCGCCGGTGCAACCCCAACCCCTGCCGCCCAAGCCGTGCGACGGCGCAAAAAGGCCCGCCTCCCCTCTTCGGGGAAGCGGGCCTCACTTCGGTATTAGAACCTAGTTCGGTTTCAACCTGCCAGCCAGCCCGACCAGCCCAGCCAGCCGGCCAGCCTGCCACTCGTCAGCCCGGCCAGCCAGCCAGCTGCTTCAGCCTCGCTCGCAGCCTCAGCCTCAACCTTTATTCGCCTGCCAGCGGAGCCGGCGTGGAGTACGTGCGGCCCAGATTCTCCTGGTCAAGGTCGTACAGCGCCTTCGCGTCGTCGCCGAACAGCTTCATGCGCGTGACCATCGTCTCGGCGTTGTCTTCCTCTTCCTGCTGCTCCTCGATGAACCAGCTGAGGAAGTTCATCGTGCGGTAGTCGTGCGCTTCCACCGCGGCGGCGTAAATGGCGTCGATGAGGCTCGTGACGTACTTCTCGTGCTCGAGCGCAGCCTCCAGCGGCGACAGGAAGTCGGAGAACTCCTTGTCCGGCTCGGCGATGGCGAGCAGCTTCACCGGCTGGGCGTTTTCCTGCAGGTAGTTGCGGAAGATCAGAGCGTGGTCGAGCTCTTCGCGAGCCTGGATGTTGTACCAGTTCGCAAAGCCCTTCAGGCCGGCTTCCTCGTAGTGGTCCGCAAAGGACATGTACAGGTACGCAGAGTACAGCTCCTTGTTGATCTGGTCGTTCAGCAGTTCGTAGACCTTGGCGTCCATGCGCCCTCCTTTTCGTTCGATGTTGCGTCTGTTGTGTCGCCCGCTATGATACCGCGCCGCCTCGCGACGAGCGGCAAAACCCGGCCATCCTTCACGAAGGCTGCGAAGGCGTTACGCGCCGTTTTCCTCGCAGAAACCTTCCGGCAAGAGAAGGCCCGCGCACCGGGGCAGAAAGGCAGGGGTCGGTAGAGGAAGGGGCAACAGAAGGGCGAACACAGGTAGAGGGCGCGACCGGGCCCGGGCGAGCGGAGGCACCGTCGTCCGCCTGCTCGGGCCGTTGCACGAGCGGTGGGCAGCAAAGCTCACTGACATCCGCTAGCCCGGGCCGTCGCACGCCCGCCCAGGTCGCCCCCTCTTCCGCTTTCGCTACTTCGCGTAGCTTTCTGCCAACGCCTTGAAGGCCGGCATCGCGTTTTCGATGGTTTCGCGGGCCACACAATAGCTCACGCGCACCCAGCCGCCCACGCCAAAGCTGTCGGAGGGCACCAGCAGCAGCTCGAACTGCTTCGCGCGGTCGCTGAACGCCTGGGCGTCCGGCTCGAGCGCACGCACCCACAAATAGAACGCTCCGTCAGGCTCGACGTACTCGTACCCGAGCGCCGACAGCCCTTCGGTCAAAAGCGCACGGTTCGTCGCATAGGCTTCCACATTGGACGGCTCGTCAACGCACGCCGCCGCCACGTGCTGCAGCAGCACCGGCGCACAAATGTAGCCAAGCGCACGCCCTGCGCCCGCGACGGCCGTTGACACCTCGGCCGCATTGTCCATCAGATCCGACACGTACACGTACCCGATGCGCTCGCCCGGCAGCGACAGCGCCTTGGAATACGAGTAGCACACGATGGTGCGCGGGTAGATGGCCGGCACGTAAGGCACCTCGACGCCGTAGGTGATGGCGCGGTACGGCTCGTCGCTGAGCAGGAACAACGGACGGCCCAGCTCTTCTTCCTTGCGAGAGAGCATGGCCGCCAGCTCTTCCAGGTTCTCGCGCGTATACACCGCGCCGACCGGGTTGTTCGGCGAATTGATGATGATTACGCTCGTCTTTTCCGTGATGGCGGCCTCGATGGCGGGCACGTCAAGCTGGAAGCTGGGCACTTGCGCGGGCACCTCGACGCGCGTGCAGCCCGACGCGCCGATCCAGGTGGAATACTCGGGGAAAAACGGGCTGATCACGATGACCTCGTCGCCGGGGTGGGTCACCGCCGCGAGCGAAATGGCGATAGCAGCCGCCGCGCCGGCCGTCATATACACCTGGTTGGCCTGCGCGGGCACGCCGTACGTGTCGCGGATGTGACGCGCCATGGCTTCGCGCACGCTGGGAATGCCGGACGCGGGAGAATAGCCGTGCAACGCGACCGGATCGGTGTCGAGCTTGTCCAACATGACCTGGCGCACCTTTTCCGGCGCCGGCACGCTGGGGTTGCCGATGCTGAAGTCGAACACCTTGTCATCGCCGATGGCCGCCTTGCGCTGCATGCCGTAGGCAAACAGTTCGCGGATGGCGCTCGGCTCGTCGCCAAGCTCGTACATCTTCTCGTTGATCATCGTTCCTCCTGGTCGCGGGGCGTTCTTTTGTCTCGCGGTCCAGAGTAGCACAACGCGTGGCAGCAATCGACAGCCGCAAAATCGACAGGGCGGGAGAATCCGCGCACGGAAGGGGCAGAAAGAGAAGGCAGGCGGAAGCGGGAAGAAGGGCCGGGAAAGCACGGGCGGCAGAGGAAGAGAAAGCGGCATGGACGGAAGCGGGAGCGGAAGAAAAGGCAGGCGGCGGGGAGAGGGAGGCGGCGGAAGGCGAGCAGGAGAACCGCAGGTGGCAGCGAAGGGGAGAAGCAGGCGCCAGGCGAACGCAAAACGGGCACGAGAGCGGGAGAAGGGGCAGCCGAACACCCTGTTCGGCTGAATCTGCGCCCGCAGCCTCTTGCTAAATATGAATAATTTGTGTACTGGAGATTTTGATGGCGGTTTCATCCTGTTCGCGCATCATTTTCGACTTGTCACCAGCAGTTAGGCGCTTAAATTCGGTATATATGCGCCAATTTCGGGAGAACTTAGGCCTCGAAAAGGCGAAATTCAGCCGATTTCCGCTTCAAACGACCCTTGAAGTGGCGAAAATGATGCGCAAGGCATCAAAATGTGCCTTCAAAATCTCCAACACACACATTCTTCATATGAGCAACCCGCCCGCGCGGGAATCCTGCCGCCCTGACGGCCCGGCCAGCCTTGTCCGCCGCCGCGGCCGGCGCCCCAGCACCCTCGCTACTCGGCCTCCATCTGCTCGTGCAGCTGGTCCAGCACGCGGCGCAGCTCTGGCGTCGCGCGAAACACAAAGGCGCGTCCTTGCTGTTCACGAGCCAAATATCCCTGCCGCTCCAAGTCCAAAAAATCGCTGCGAGCCGTCGCGTAGGCCACGCGGAACGTGCGCCGGTGCGGGTCGATGCGCAGCACCGCGTCCGGGTCGACGCTCACCGCCAGCACGATGGACTTCTGCCGCTCGTTCAAATCGCCCGAGACGGTCTCGCCCACGCGCCGGTTGAAGTCCCACAAGCGCCGCACCGCTTCCGACAGCTTGTCGAGCTCGCGCAGGTACTGCTTGGCGTACACGGTGAAATACGACGTGAAATCCAGGCCGAACCCCTGGTCAACCGCCCAACTCCGGTAGACCTGCTCCATGCGCGGCGTGTTCATGTCGCCAAACGGATAATACGTCACCGGCAGCCAGCTGAGCACCGGCAGCCCCCATTTGATGGCCAGCACGTTGCGCAGCAACAGCCCCACCAGCGTGTTGAACCGCGGGAACACGTCGAAGTTCCAGAAAAACCAGGTGACGTTCACGATGCGCAAAAACGGTCCCATGCGCTGCTCGTCGCCGCTCTCGAGGTCGGTGCGGCGCAGGATCGAGTCGATGCACTCGCGCGTCGAAGGCGGCAGCACGCGCGGATCGACCGGCGGCACCTCGCCGCGCTCGGGAAGCGCCTCCACGTCGGTGCCTTCCACCAGCCGGTAATACAACGTCTCTATCAGGCCATACGTGATGTCGCGCCGCGCCAGGTCATCTGCGTCGTGGCTGATTTCGAAGTAGTTGCTCACCACGCGCTCGACGTCGTTTTCCACCGGTGCGCCGGCAAATATCTCGTGGACGCGCTCGGCAGTGATGGGCGCACGGTCGGCCACCATGCCCTGCAAAAGCGTGCGCTCGATGAAGCTCGTCAAATACGGCGACCCTTGCAGCGTTTCCAGCGCACTGTCCAACGGGAAGCCCGCCATGCAGCGCAGCTCGAGGTCTTTGGTGTCCCGTGCGATGACGGTGGTGGTCACAAACCAGCTGTCGACCGTGCGATACGGGTCGTCCGGCGGGAAGATGGCCGCCTGCTTGCGCACCGCCGTGATCAGCCGCCACGCCTCGTCCTGCGTCATGCCGCCAGGGAATTCCCAGCCGTTCAAATCCTCGTACAGCACAAAATCGCAGTCGGCCATCGTGCGGACGCGGTAGAAGAAGTCATCGCTGAGCAGCGTGACTATGTCATCCATGCTCCGTACTGCCATAGACCGTCCTTTATATCGCATCGCCTGGTCACGCGGCTGCAAAAGCCTCTTCGCGCGACCTGGCGCTTCTACCGTTTCGCCGAAGCGCAGCCGTTGGGGCGGCGCATTTCCGGAAGCCATTATCTCGTAATTGACTATCGTTATCCACTTTTGTAACTATCTTATGTAAAAGATTTACATATTAGTAATTGAGATATTGATAACTGAACGCGCAGGACCTATCATGGCCGTACACTCAGCGAGGAACGCGCCGTGCCTCCGGGCTTCTCCTTCGGCGGAAACAACGTTCTTCTTGATCGCGAATCGCAGCGAGATTTCGGCGATTGGGTGTTGAGGCAGCGCCCCTTCAGCAAGGGCGCTGCTTTCTTTTGTCGGCGAAACGTGCGCGACAACTCCGGCTGACAGCATCGTCCCAGGTCATACCGGAGTTGTCGCATCCCATGTCGTGACGGCGCCGAGACGGAAGACACAGCGCCCCCTTTGAAGAAAGGCTCGTTTGGGCGGCCCTAGGAAGCATTGGCCCGCTTCGCCGCCGAGCACAAGCGGGACGACTGCAATCAGCGTTTCTCTAGTAGTTTCCAGCCTTGATCTCGAAATGGCCGCGCGGGTGGTCGCACACCGGGCAGCACTCCGGCGGCTCGGTGCCGACGTGGATGTGGCCGCACACGGTGCAGTACCACACCTTCGGCTCTTCGCGATGGAAGACCTCGTCGGCATTGATGCGGCCGATCAGCGTCTCGAAGCGCTCCTTGTGGTGCAGCTCGATGTCCGCGAGCATGTCGAACCATTCGCCCAGGTCGTCCAAGCCTTCGTCGCGAGCTTCCTGCGCGGATCTCTGGTACGTCTCGACGCCTTCGACCTCTTCGTCGCGACGCGCCGCCTCCAAATTGTCCAGCGTGTGCGGAATCGCGTCGTCGTGCATTTTCTTGAACAGCAGCTTCGCGTGGCGCAGCTCGTTGTCGGCCGTCTCGGCGAAAATCTCGCTGATCTGCGTATAGCCGTCTTTGGCGGCCTGCTGGCTGTAAAACGTGTATTCGCAATAGGCCCGGCATTCCAGCCCCAGCGCGTGTTCAAGGTTTTTCCAAGACTGAGAGTTCTTCTTGATTTCGGTGCCCATAAGCCACGATCCTTTCTCTAGGGAAACGCTGATTAAAGCCGTCTTGTCCTGGATTCGCAGGACGGATGCCCGGCGGTCGAAGGCCGAGCGCGCGCACTGGCGTGCGCAAACGAGGCCTGAGGCTGCCGGGCGCCGTCATGCGGATTCAGGGCTGGCGGAATTAATCAGCGTTTCCCTAAAATCATGAGGATGACTGAATCTCGCATCATGGGTTATACCGGGTTTTCATGCCGCGAACTGCGGAAACAAGCCATTGAAACGCCGCCGCGACCAGAAGGTAACACAGCCGTTGCCCACCCGCGCCGGCGCAGTGCTGCCGGCGTCGCAGTGCCAACCGCCGCAACGCTGCAGGCGTCGCGGCGCTGCCGGCGCAGTGCTGCCGGCGCTGCGGTTCTGCCGGCGCCGCCGCGCTGCTGCGGCGGCCGTGCTGCCCCCATCTGCCGCTTTCCTCTACCTGCCTCGCCCCGCTGCTGCGGCGGCCGCGCCCCCGCCCCGCTTCCCCACCCGCGCCGCCGTGTGCCCCTTTGCTCACAGATGCGAATTCGCGTCTGTGGACTGGGGTTCTTGTACTAGAATAGCGAGACTATGGCCCGTAGGAAACGCGACACACGAACCGCTTTTCAGGTGCCGGCGCTGAGCGTCGGCGTGGTGCTCGCGTTTTTGGTGTGCATGCTGCTGTTCCTGTGGATCATCATCGTGCTCGTCCGCCTCGTGTACGGATAAGCCATGTGGCAGCGGTTTACGCTCTACGACCTGCGAGTCGTCGGACACTACCTCGGCGTGCTCGTCTCGTTCTCGACGCTGGCGCTGCTCGTGCCGTTCGTGACGGCGCTCGTGTTTCAGGAATGGACGCCTGCCGGCCATTACCTGCTCGCCATCGGCGTGTCGCTCATCGCGGGCACGGCGCTTCGCTTCCTGCACATCGACCCCGGCCGTCTCAACCGCCAGCAAGCCATCGTCATCACCGGCCTGGCCTGGATCGTGCTGGCCGTGCTGGCCTCGCTGCCTTTGTACCTGTCGGGCCACTTCGCCACCTACGCCGACGCGCTGTTCGACGGCGTGTCCGGCATCACCACCACCGGCGCGTCCATCATCCAAGACCTTGACCACCTGTCCTACGCCGACAACATGTGGCGCTTCATGCTGCACCTGATCGGCGGCTTGGGACTCATCGTGGTGGCGCTGTCGTTCGGCCTGTTCGGGCGCGGCGCGGGCGCCAGCCTGTACGTGTCGGAAGGCCGCAGCGAGCACGTGGTTCCCAACGTGGTGCAAACGGCCCAGTTCATCGCAAAGATCGCCGTCGGCGTCATCATTTTGGCGACGGCCGCGCTCACGCTCATGTGC
This sequence comes from Slackia sp. ZJ119, assembly GCF_011039175.1. Taxonomy (GTDB): domain Bacteria; phylum Actinomycetota; class Coriobacteriia; order Coriobacteriales; family Eggerthellaceae; genus Xiamenia. Next base: position 24,863 of record NZ_JAAKEN010000001.1, on the reverse strand, counting down.
GTCTTCATCGGCATGGAGCCCGCCCGCGCGTTCCTGCAGGGGCTGTGGCTGTCCATCACCGCGTTTCTGACCGGCGGATTCGCGCCCATGAGCCAAAGCGTCCTGTACTACCATTCCGTGCCCATCGAGTTTCTGCTGATGATCCTCATGCTGGGCGGCTCCATCAACTTCGTGCTGTTCGCCGAAGTGTGGAAGGGCCGGCTCGACGCGTTTTTCCGCGACATCGAGATCCGCACGATGATCCTGTGGCTGTCCATCATGACCCTGGTCTTCACCGCGTCGCTCATCGGAAGCGCCGAATTTTCCAGCCTGCCGGTGCTGCTGCGCCGCGGGCTGTTCACCATCGTCGCGTCGTTTTCTACGACCGGTTTGCTCAACATTACGACCAACCAGCTGACCACGGTGTTCACGTCCGGCGCGTTTTTGGTCGTGGCGCTGCTCATGGGCGTCGGCGGCAGCGCGGGATCGACCACCGGCGGCCTGAAGTTCAGCCGCATGGGAATCATCCTGAAGTCCCTCATATCCACTGTGAAAGAAGCGCTCGCGCCCGACTCGGCCCGCGTGGTGGTGTCGTATTTCCACGTCGGCCACCGCATTCTCTCGCCTGAGCTGGTAAAAGAGGCTATGACGGTTTTCGTGCTGTACATCGTCACCTACCTTGTCGGGGCGCTCGTGGGCATCGCGCACGGCTACGAGGCGACCCAGGCCATCTTCGAATCGGTCGCCATGGCGTCCAACGGCGGCCTGTCGTCGAGCATCACGGCGGCGGGCATGCCCCTGACGCTCGAGGCGTTCTACATCTTTCAAATGTGGGCCGGACGTCTGGAATTCGTGACGCTCATCGCGCTTATCGTGGAAGTCGTCGTGTCGCTCAACCCGAGGCGCTGGGGCCGCCGCTCATGAGGTGGCCCGCGAACATCGCACGAACGGCGGCAGCCGTCGTCCTTGCCGCAAGCGTCGCGCTGGTGTCGCCGCTGGCAGCGAGCAGCGCGACGGGAACGCAAGAGACGACCGTGCCAGGCAAAGCCGCGTCGCAGGCGGCACGCCCGGCTGGAAGCCCCTGCCTGGCCTGGGCCGAAGACGACCCCCGGCCCGACGCGGAGGGCGCGGCCGGCGAAGGCGTCCCAGACGCAGGCGCAACGCTGCCCGGCGACGCAGCCGGCACAGGCCCCCTGAACGGCGCCGGCCCAGAAGCCGCGACAGGCGAAGGCGACACCGACGCCGCCGGCCAGGGCGGCCAGGGCGGCAACGCCGATCCCGCCGCCCCCGAAGACCGCAAGACCGGCCCCGACGACCCAGCCGCCGACGGCAATTCCGTCGACGACTTCGGCCTGCCTGCCGAAAGCCCGCTGTTCGGCGGCGTCGAAGAGCCAGACGTGGAAGAGCAGCCGAAATCCGACGAGCCGGCCGCGCCGAGCACGAGCGAAGAAGCCCCCAAAGACGACTGGCTTTCCGACAACAACGCCGTCATGCCGCAGCAGCTTCCCGACAGCTCGTTCATCTACGACACGTCAATCCAAGACCTCAGCGCAGCCGATCCCTACTTCGACAACCAAACGGTCCAGGTCACTGGCGAAGTCGTCGGCGACAGCATCCGCGCGACGCTGCGCGGGCGCTACCGATGGATCGTGCTGTCGTCCGCCGCCGATTCATCGACCGTCTCCGTCTACCTGTCCGAAGAGTCCGCCGCGAAGATCGACCAGTACGGCCGCTACGGCGTGCGCGGCACCACCCTCAAGGTGCGCGGGACGTTCCATTTGGTGTGCGCACAGCATGACGGCGCATCCGACCTGCATGCCGAGGACGTGTCGGTGGTCAGCCCCGGCGAAACCGTCCACGAGACGTTCGACCCCCGCGCGTTCATTCCAGGCGCGGTGCTGGTGTCGATCGGTCTGGCGATGATGATGGTGTTCTATCTTCTGTCCGAAAGGCGGCGGTAAGCAGTGCGCGACGAAATCGACGGGAACGCCGGGCGGAACGTGCCGGCGAACGACGAACCAAGCACGAACGACGAGGTCGCCGGCGACGATCCCTGCACCGTTGCCGGCCAAGTAGTGAAGCTCGACCGCGGATTTCCCCTGGTGAGAACCGCCAGCGGCCGCGAGATTCGCTGCGAGCATGCCATCGCGCTCGTGAAGGGCGAAGACGTGCGGGCCGTCATCGGCGACCGCGTGACGGTCGACGTGCCGCAAGGCCACGACAAGGGCATCATCTCCGCCGTGGAGCCGCGCGTGCGGGCCTTCGTGCGCAAAGACCCGACCGATCGGGCGTTGCCCCAGGTCCTGGCCGCGAATTTCGACCGCGTCATCGTCGCCCAGCCGCTCGCCGACGTGAACGTGCGCCGGCTCGAGCGCGAACTGGTGCTCGCCTACGAAACGGGCGCGGCCGTGACGGTCGTGCTCACGAAGGCCGACCTGGCCGAAAGCGAGCGCCACGTGCAAGAGATGCGCGACCGCGTGGAAGCGCTGACCGGCCCCGACGTGGCGACGCTCGTGGTGTCGGAAAACGACCCGGCCAGCGTCGAGGCCGTTCGCGAGCTGATCGCGCCAGACACCACCGCCGTGCTGATCGGCAAAAGCGGCGTGGGCAAGTCAAGCCTGGTCAACATGCTGGTGGGCTTCAATCTGCAAGAAACCACCCCTGTGCGCGAGGACGGGAAAGGGCGCCACACCACGGTCAACCGCGAAATGGTGCGCATCCCCGGCGGCGGAAACGTCGTGGACATGCCCGGCGTGCGAGGGCTGGGGCTGTGGGAGGCAGACACGGGCATCGAGGCCGCCTTCGCCGACGTCGAGGCGCTGGCCGCGAGCTGCCGGTTCCGCGACTGCCGCCACAAAGACGAGCCAGGCTGCGCCGTGCGGGCCGCCGTAGAAGCGGGCCAGCTTGCGCCCGAGCGCTTCGAATCGTACCAGACGCTTCGCCATGAGACGTTTGACCTGCGCGAACGCCGAGAAGAAGCCCGCCGCCTGCGCGGCGAGAAGGCGTCCGACGCGAAAAAGGGCGTCACGAACGCCCACCGCCGCCGCACCAAAAAGCGCCGCAGTTGACCGCCGAGAGGGCAGCGCTCCGCCCGCAGCAGCAGAGCGGGAGGGGGCAACAGGCCAGAGGGGGCAGCAGGCGGCAGCCAGGAAGCCGAGGCAGCAACCAAACCGCCTGCAGCAGGCAGGACCCTGCTGCAGGCGGTTTCGCCGCGACGGCTTCGCAACCCCGTCCGTGGCGGCTGCATGACAATTCGCCCGCACCAGCCAGCCGCCGCGGCCCTATTCGGTACCCTAGAGAAGCACTGATTCGTTCCGCAGCCCAGCTGCAGCGGCAGGCGGTTTCGCCACGACGACGCAGCCGAGGTCAAGCCAAAGGAGCCCGGACCGATTGGCTCGGACGCGACGACGCGTCGCCCGTCGGCGCGGGCTCCGTCCCACGAGCCAGCGAAGCCGCCGCGGCGGAAGCGCCGTCCGACGGCCACGCGACAACTGTTTTCACGAAAGAAGGATCTATGACAAAAATCGTCATCGTTGACACGAGCTTCGACGACCTCAGGATCTGCGAAGACCTCGTCAGGCAGGCCGACATGGAATTCGCCGTGTTCCACGACCCTTCGGAGGACGGCATCATCGAAAACGCCGCCGACGCCGACGGCATCATCACGTCGTATGGCCAGTTCACGAAGCGGGTCATCGATGCGCTGCCGAAATGCCGGGTCATCTCGCGCACCGGCGTGGGCGTGGACAACGTGGACATCCCCGCCGCCACCGCCCGCGGCATCGCCGTGTGCAACGTGCCCGGCTATGCCACCGACGTGGTGTCCGACCACGCCGTCACGCTCGCGCTGGCCGTGCTGCGGCGCATCACCGAACTGGACGCCAATCTGCGCAAAGGGCAGTGGGATTTCCTGGTCGCCCGACCGTTCGGGCAGGTGCACGGCCGTACGTTCGGCGTCGTCGGCATGGGCAACATCGGGCGAGCCGTCGCGGAAAAGGCTCGTGGTCTGGGCTTTCGCGTGGTGTGCACGTCGCATTCCCTGCAGCCGGGCGACCACACCCCCGAGGGCTTTCCCGTGCTGGCCTTTGAAGACGTGCTGCGCCAGGCCGACGTGGTCAGCTTCCACACCGCGCTTCTGCCCGAGACGCGCCACCTGCTGGACGCCGACGCCATCGCGCTCATGAAGCCCGACGCCGTGGTGGTGAACACGTCGCGCGGCCCGATCATCGACACGAAGGCGCTGGCCGAGGCGCTCGTGGAGGGAAGGCTGTTCGGCGCGGGGCTCGACGTGTTCGAAGGGGAGCCCATCTCGCCGGACGACCCGCTGCTTGCGGCCCCGCACACCGTCCTGACGCCGCACGCCGCCTTTTGGTCGGAGCAGTCCGGCGCCGAACTGATACGCCGCGCCACCCAAGCGCCCATCGACGTGCTGCAAGGCTTGGTCCCGCACGACTGCCTGAACCCGCAGGTGTTCAAACGGTAGAGGCGGCGCAGCAGCCGCAGCGGCGCGGCGACTGAGGTAGCACGACGGTCGCAGCGGTACGGCGGCCGAGGCAGTGCGGCGGCAGTGGCGCAGCGGCTGAGGTAGCGCGGCCGCAGCGGCGCGACGACTGAGACAGCGCGGCGGTCGCAGCGGTACGACCGCGCTGGCGTCACCCCCTTCGCCTGCAACCAGTCCGGAGTCACCAAAGGTGACCGGCGGTCTGGTACAATAAAGCATCATCGCACCAAGGAAAGGAATCATCATGGCCCAACGATACATGCGCATTTTTGCCGCACTCGACGGATCCTCCACGCAGAAAGCCGTGGCCGAACGAGCCATCGCCCTTGCTGCGAGCAACCGCGCCGAGCTGGTGTTCGGCCACGTCATCGACTCGGTGCCCTACGAGGCGTCCGGCGTCGACTTCGAAGCGCTGTGCGCAGAAGGCGCCAAGCGCATCGAGGAAGACCTCGCCGAACTGCTTGGCCAGGCACGCAGCAACGCCAACATCCCGACGGTTGAGCTGGTGGTTCGCGCCGGCCGCATCACCGACACGCTGGCCACGCAGCTGGTCGAGCCGATGAACCCCGACCTGGTCGTATGCGGTGAGCGCGGCTTGTCCAACATCAAGTACGCCTTCGTGGGCAGCGTTTCCACCTACCTGATTCGCAACATGCGCTGCGACGTGCTCGTCGTGAAGGAAGACTAGCCGAGCAGCAGGACGGCGGAGCGGCGGTCGGAAGGCGGCAGCGAAGCAGCAGCCGAGCGGCCGGAAGCAGCAAAGGCCGAAGGAGGCAGTAAGCCGCCGGCAGTCGAAAGCCGCAGAACGGCAAGGTTGCAAAAGAGGCGAAGGCGTAGAACGGCAGCCGAGCGGCCGGAAGCAGAAAAACCGCGACCGGCAAGCACGTCAAGCCCGTCAAACCGCAGCCGAGCAGTCGATCAGCCCCACCGAAACACGCCTAAGCCGCAAATTAGCGTTATATCCCGCAGTATCGCGACGAGGCCCCGGCAAGGGGTCTCGTCTTTTGTGAAGAAGTTGTGTATTGGAGATTTTGGGCCGTAAAAAACGAGGGCGCTGCATCATTTTGCCACGAACGGCGTCTTCCAGCGCCTCTATTTTAGGTATATATACCGCATTTCTAGCGAAAATGGAGCCTCGGAAGGCTGACTTCGGCATGAATTCGCCTTGAAAACGCGCAAAATGCGCGAAAATGATGCGCGGCCCCGCCATTCTCGGTCCGAAAATTTCCAACACACAAGTTTTTCACATTTAGAGAGGAATCCCGACCGCCTGCGCCCGCCGCGAACCTTCTACGCCCGCCGCCTGCCGGCCGCTACCAGGACTGCCGCCCGTTGCCGCGCCCGACGCAAACCTGCCGCCTGCCGGCCGCCGCCAAGTCCGCCTGCTGCCAGACCTGCACCCGCCGCTCGCCTCTTACGCCTGTCCCTTCGACACCTGATGATGCTCGTGCACATCGGTCACCTTCCCGAAAACCCCTGCGAACTGGGGTTGGTCGTCTTCAGTCCAAAGGGCATGCGCCGCGATGCGGAACCAGCGCGGCTCGCCTTCTATCTCGACCGTGAAGTCCTCTTCTATAACGGGCGCTTCGGGCGTGGTTTTCCGCATCCGCTCACAGAGGGACTTCAGGCACCCTTCCCCAAAAACCGCGTTCAGCCACTCGTTTTCCAGGGGATTTTGCACGGCCGGAGGCAGGTTCAGGCTTCTTTCGCTCCAGTCGTCGATGGTGACCATGTCGGTGTCGGCCAGGTATTCGAATTGCAGCTCGTTGGATCTCGACGCGAAAAACTGATACTTCATGCGCTCGAAGTTGAGCAATTCCTGCGACTTGCGAAGGGAAATGCCCTCGTCAAGCCCGATGGTGTTGTCGATGGCGTCGCGAATGCCGCTGCCGGTGCGATCGCCGAACGACGTGATGGACAACAGCTTGCGAATGCCTTCGGAGGCCTGCTGCAAGCACTCGAGCAACAGCGGGTTGAACACCCCGCATTCCCCGTTGAGGATCATGTCGATGGACTTCTCGTGCGAGAACGCCTCTTTGTACACACGCTCGCTCGTGAGGGCGTCGTACACGTCTGCCAGCGCGACGACCTGGGCCGATATGGGAATCTCGTCGCCTTTCAAGCCGTCGGGATAACCGCGTCCGTCGAAGCGCTCGTGGTGCCAGCGGCAAATCTCGTAGGCGCGGTCGATCAGCGGGTTGTTGCGGCGGTCGTAGGGCAGCTCGTCGAGCATTTGCGAGCCGATGACCGTGTGCTGCTTCATGTGCTCGAATTCCTCGGCGGTCAGGCGTCCCGGCTTGTTGAGGACGGCGTCGTCGATCGCGATCTTGCCGATGTCGTGCAAGCTCGACGCCGTCGTGATGAGCTCGATGTCCTCGGACGACAGATTGTACTTGTCCGTCATGGAGACCACCTGGTTGAGCAAAAGCTCGGTCATGGTGTTGACGTGCAGCACGTGCAGGCCGCTTTCGCCGTTGCGGAATTCGACGATGTGGCTGAGGATGCCCACCAAAAGGTTCGTGTTCTTCTCGCGCTTAGAGATCTCGTTCGACACGGCTTCGGTCAGCATTTTGTGCTTCGCGTCAAGCACGAGCGTGTTGTGAACGCGCTGGCGGACGACGGCTTCGTTGTAGGGGCGCGTCAAGAAGTCAGTGACGCCCAGCGCAAAGGCGCGGTCGACGTAAACGGGCGATTCCTCCGACGTGACCATGATGACGGGAATCTCGTAGATCCAGCCGCGCTTGTTCAGGACGGCCAAAACGTCGAAGCCGTCCATGCGAGGCATGACGATGTCGAGCAGAATGAGCGAGATGGCAGCGCCATAGCGTTGCACCGCCGCAATCGCCTGCTCGCCGTCCGACGCCTCGATCACGTCATACCCGTCGCCGAGCATGTCCTTCAGCATGACCCGGTTCATGAGCGCGTCGTCCGCGATCAGGATCATCGGCTTCTGCGTATTGCTGCTTGTCACGATCCGTTCCTCCTCTAGGCGATGTGCGCCGCGTTTCGGACCTCCTATCTTCGAACGCGCCCGCAATCGCAAAACGTCTCACAACACGAACCCGGCTTCCCCGGCCAGGCCGTTTTTTGTCTCATAGGTGATGAGATCGATCCGATATTGTATATCCAATCGCCAAAAATGTGTCCGTCATTTTGCGCCTCTCCTTGAGAAAGGCGAGAAACAGTCTCGTCGTTTTGCACTGTTTATCGCGTCGAAGCGGCCGAGGCCGGCGCGGGCATTCCCCGCCACTGCCCATTTGCTGGGGAAATCCGGCCGAGGCAGCGCTATGATACGTCAGTACGCAGACAGAAGGAGCCGCTCTCATGGCAATTGTTGATGCCCACGCTCATATTTATCCGGAAAAGATCGCCAGCCGCGCCGTCGAAGCCGTTTGCGACTTCTACTCGGTCGGGATGTATGGAAAGGGCACGATCGAACACCTGCTGTCATGCCAGAAAACGGCTCCGATCACGCATTTCCTCGTGCATTCGGTCGCCACGTCGCCCCGAGCCGTCGAATCGATCAACACGTTCATCGCGCAGGCCTGCTCCGACCACCCCGAATTCATCGGATTCATGACCATGCACCAGGACTACGCAGATCCCGAGCGCGAGGTGCAGCGTGCCATCGACCTGGGCTTGAAAGGCGCGAAAATCCATCCCGACAGCCAGCACGTCGACCTGGACGATCCGCGGCTCATGGCGTTTTACGAGATCATCGAAGGGCGGCTTCCCATCGTCATCCATACGGGCGACTACCGCTACGACCACTCCAACCCCGCGCGGCTGAAAAAGGTGCTGCGCGCCTTCCCCGACTTGCGCGTGGACGCGGCGCACTACGGCAGCTGGTCGCGGTTCGAGGTGGGCTACGACGTGTTGCACGACGAAGCGGTGCGCAACGACAACCTGTTCATCGACACGTCGAGCTCGTCGTTCATGCTGGGAGCGCGGCGCATGCGCGAACTGGCCCGCCTGTGGGGCACCGACCGCGTCATGTTCGGCAGCGATTATCCCATGTGGGACCCGGCCGACGAGTACGGCACCATCGCTCACGCCGGCTTCACCGACGACGAGCTGGAAAACATCTTGTGGCACAACGCCGAGCGCTTCATCGGGGAAACGGTGGAGTAGAAAGGCACGCGCCTTCGGCAGGCGTGCGGACCAGGCGGGGCGGCATTGCGGCGAGAGCGGTGCTGCTGCCGCGGGCGGCGCGGCGTTGCGGCGAGAGCGGTGCTGCTGCGCGGCCGGAATAGCCAGCATGCCGGCGAGCAGGCACGTCGGAAGCTACCGGGCCGGCGGCTTCCGACGCACCGGCCGTTAAAACGTGACGACGCCCGTCACGATCAGCACGAGCGACACGACGGACGCAACCACGATGATCCCCACGACCACCTTGTCCACCATGGTCGCCAGATAGGGCTGGCTGCGTTCCTTCTTGCCCCTGATGTACACAAAGATGCCCGGCAGGTACAGAAGCGACATGATGGTCAGCCCGACCGCGCCCGACGCCCACGCCAGGAAGAACGAATACACCACGCCGAAGATGCCGAAAATGCGCCACGCCATGATCGATCCGCCCAGACGCCCCTTGAACGCCTGCGGCTCGGTAAACGTGATCTTCGCGAAGTACGCGGCGGACAGCAGATACGGCAGCAGGATCATGCCGGCGGACAGCGTGTAGAAGAACTGGTAGGTCTGCTCGCCGAACAACATGGTGATCAGGAAGATCTCAATGACCACGCCGCTTGCGACCAGCGTGACGACCGGAGCGCCCTTGCCGTTGGTTTTCGCGAACTCCTTGATGAACACGCCTTGCGAGGCCGCTTCGTAGGGCGACTCGCTCCACAGCACGGTGTAGCCGAGCATGGCGCCGATGAGCGACAAGATGACGCCGAAGTTGATGAGGATGGCGCCCCACTCGCCGACCGCGTATTCCATGACGCCGGCCAGCGGCGGGTTGGACAGCTCGGCCAGCTGCGACAGCGGCATGACGCCCATCGAAAGCATGGAAACCAGCAGGTAGATGGTCAACACGCACGCAAACGCGATGATGGTCGCCTTGCCGACGTCGGAGTCTTTCTTGGCGCGGCCCGAAATGGCCACGGCGCCCTCGATGCCGACGAACACCCAGATGGTCACCATCATCGTGTTGCTGACCTGGTCGAAGAACGACAAGCTGGGGTCGGCGCCGTGGGAGAGGTTCTCCATGAAGATGGCCGGGTCGAACTTCGCCAGGAAGATGATGGACAGGATGGCCACGAAAATAGGCACGATCTTCGAAATGGTGATGACGGCGTTTATGCCGGTCACCTCCTTGATGCCGCGCGACACCAAGAAGATGTAGAACCACAAGATGACGCTGGCCCCGATGATGGACGGCAGATTGTTGCCGGCGCCGAACACCGGGAAGAAGTACGACATCGCGCTGAACAGCAGGGCCGAGAAGCTGACCGTGCAGAGCAGGGCCGAGATCCAGTAGCCCCAGGCGCTGTTGAAGCCCAAAAAGTCGCCGAAGCCGGTGCTTGCATAACTGTAGATGCCGCCTTTGAGGTTCGGCTTCACGCGCGACAGGGCGAAAAAGCACAGCACCAGGCACAACACGCCGATGGCCGAGATGCTCCACGCCGTAATGATGGCCCAGCCGCTTGCGCCGCCGGCAGCCTGGTCGCCGGAGAGCGAAAACACGCCAGCGCCGATGATGAGCGTGATGACCGTCGTAACCAGGCGAAACAGGCCCAGATTGCCGTGTCCGGCGTTCGCATCGATGCCAGGAAGGCCCGGTTCTCCGCCGGGGGTGGTTGACAGGCCGCTCACTTTTGTGACGCCCGACGAACCTGAAGCTCTCATGATTACCTCGTTTCTCCTTGTACAATTCTGCATATCTTACCGTAATCATGCAATCTCCCACTGAGCAGGCCCTGTTTTTTCCATCCCGTTACAAACGGTTGCGGCCGATGGCAGTCAGCGGGAAGAGCGAGGCGACAGATGCCCCTCGGCCGCTTCCGTCCGAGGCAGATTCCCCGTTTCGGGCGTGTTTTTGCGGCGCCTAATGTGTAGAATTTGTGTGTTGGAGATTCTTGACTCGATATTTACGTCCGTTCGCATCTTTTTGCCTCCGCCACTGGTCGAACGACCGGCTTTTAGCCGTATATATACCGTAGTTTCCAGCACTTCCGCACCCCAGAAGGCCCGTTTCGCGCATTTTTCGGCCCTTTTTCGCCTCATTTGCCCCCGATTTTCGCCAAAAAGATGCGACAACCGGAAATATCAGGCCTTAAAATCTCCAACACACATTTTCTTCATATGAAATCGCGCATGTACGGCCTTGCGAGCATCTACACGCATCGCCGTGAGCGCCAAAACCCCGCAAACGCGCCTTGCCCCGCAAGCCAAAGCGTCAAAGCCTGCGAGCGCCGCAAAACCCTGCCCGCATCACGCGAGCGAAGCCAAGCCCCGTCCTGCGCACAAGCAAGGCCAAACCCCCGCACATACGCCCAGTCCCGCCCGGCGCGAAGACAAGGCCATACCCCGCCCGCGTGCCGCGAGCAAAACAAAGCCCTACCCGATGACAGTGCGGCTGACCAGGACCGACTGCAAGGCTTGGCGGTCCAGCTCGCAGCCGATCCCGTAGGGATGGCCGGCCGTGTTCAGGGGAATGGAGCCCTGCACTGTCTCGTACGGCGGGCTTGTGATGTCGGTCGCGAAGTAGCGCGACGTGGCGCCGACGTCGCCGGGCATCGACACCGCCGCCACCGACTCGAACGCCGCGCTGAACCGCCGCCCGATGCCGGTCTCGTACATGCCGCTCATCCACACCTTCATGCCGCGAGCCTTCGCCAGCCGCATGAACTCGATGGTCGGCTCCACCCCGCCGAACTTCGACAGCTTCACGGCGAAGCACGTCAGGTTCGGGTATCTGAGCGCACGGGCCAAGTCGCGCGGGTACTCGATGGACTCGTCGATGCAGATGGGCGTCTTCATGGCGCTTTGCAGCTTCGACAGCCGCGCGAAGATGTCCGTCGACGGCGGGGCGCTGGCATCGTCAAGCGCCAGCGGCTCTTCGATCCAGGAAAGCCGCAGCGAATCGAGCCCCACCAGTTCGTCCATCGAGCGGAACGTGAAGCTCTGGTTTGCGTCGACCGAAAGCATGACCTGCGGAAACGACTCTCTCACGGCAGAGGCGCACGCGAAGGCCGAACCCGGCACCACCTTCAGCTTCAACCGCGAATAGCCCGCCTCCACGCACTGGCGAGCCAGGGCGACCGTCTCGCCCACCGGCCCGACGCCCAAAACGACGCCTGCCGGAGCAAGAATGGTCTCCGGCGCCGTCTGGTCGGCCGGAAGCTGCGCGGGCGTCGGCGGCTTTGTCAGTCCTTTGGCCTCCCCGCCGATCAGCTGCCACAGCGGCTTCTGCACGATCTTGCCGTACAGGTCCCATAACGCCTGCTCAATGGCTGCCCGCGCGAAGGGGAAGTCCTCAAGCTCGGGGTAGCTCGCAAACACGCCTTCCGCGTCGGCCGGGTGCAGCATCGGCGTTTCCAGCACCACCGGCGCCAACCGCTCGCGCAACACGCGCTCGTCGTCGTCGAGGATTTCGGGCAGATACCAATCGGTCGTGAACGTCGAGCACTCGCCCAGCCCCGTGCGGCCCGCGTAGTCGGTCACTTCGACGATGATCACTTCGCGGTGCCGCAGCGTTTCTTTCGGCGTGTGGAACGGCTTCTTGAACGGCATGCTGATGCGGTACAGCGTCACCTTTTCCACCTGGATGCGCTGCTGGTAGCTCTCTTGAAGTAAGCCGCGGTTTACTTTTCCGATGCCGCTGCGGGGGAACTGGTCGACCACGAACACGTGCTTGGGCTGGTAGAGCTTGGAAAGCCGCGCCTGCAGCTGCTCTTCGATGCCAAGCTTGACCAGGTGATTCGTCTGCGGCAAACCTTGCTGGCCCGCTGCTGGAGCCCCGGCGGCCGCGGCGCGGCGGTCGCGCTCCACAAACGCGATGGGGCGGCGGCCCCACCGGGCGTCGTGGGCGCCGAACACGTACGCGTCGCTGACCGAGGGAATCTGCAGCAGCCGTTGGCAGATTTCGGCCGGATAGACGTTTTCGCCGCCCGACACGAACATGTCCTCGGTGCGCTCCTTCACGTACAGCCGGCCGCCGAGCAGCGCGGCCGAGTCGCCCGTGAGGAAAAACCCGTCCACCGTGAAGGCCGCGCGGGCGTTCAGGTAGCCGTTGAAGACACCAGGGCCCTTGACGGCCAAGCGCCCCACGCCCTGCGCATCGGGATCGACGATTTGCGCCTCGTAGCCGTCCAACAGGTGCAAGCCTCCTTGAAACGACGGCGTGACCAGGGCGCACGCAATCTGCGACGACGTCTCGGTCATGCCGTAGCTCGCATACACGCGCACGCCGCTCGACCAGGCCCGCGCAAGCGTCGACGGATTCAGCGGGCCGCCGCCCAGCAGCACGCATTCGTAGCGGGCAAGCGTTTCGCGCGACCCGTGGGCCAGCAGGTCCTGCAGCATCTTGTCGACGACCGACACGTGGGTGGCGCCGATGCGCTTTCCGTGCGCGATCAGCTGTTTCGCGTCGAAGCTGTGGTAGAGCGCGAACGGCGAGCCGTTGAGGATGCTGCGCACGACCACCTGAAAGCCGCCGATGTGGTACAGCGGAAGGGCCGCCTGCCACAGGCCCTCGCCCTGCTTGTTGAGGACCCAATTGGAAGCAAGCGCCGCGTCGATGATGTTTTCCCAGGTGAGCGCAACGGCTTTTGGGTGGCCCGTCGTGCCCGACGTGAACATGACCAGCGCCCGGGACGACCGGTCGAACACCGACGCCGCATGTTCGGCGAAGTGGATGACGCCTTCGACGGCGTCTTGGCGGGCGGTTTCGTCGCGGCGGCGCTGCAAGCTTTGGCCGGTGGTCGCGCGGACGTTGGCGCGGGTGCTGCGAGGACGGGCCTCCATGGCGGCGATGCGGCCTCCGAACAGCGTGCGGACGCGTTCTTTGCGGGACCGCTCGACTTTGGTCTTCACGACCGAGCGCGACGGGCGATCCAGCACGACCGCCGGGGCGTCGTCGCCGGAAAGGTGGGCCATTGCGCTGTTGATCAGGTCCGTTACGGTAGAATCATCAACTGCGGCCGCCACGTTCAGACCGTGCCTGCGGTCGATCTCCATGACGCGCGACAGCTTTTCGCTCGCCGTGAGCCGATGATTGAGCGCCACGAGCACAAACCCGCCATAGGCCGCCGCCAGCAGAAGAAACGCGAACGCCGGCGTGTTGGCCAAATCCACCGACACGCAGTCGCCCTGCCGCACGCCGCGCCGCCGCAGAATGCGAGCCAAGGCCGCACTGATCATGCGCACTTCGCGATAGGAATACGCCTCTTCTTCGCCGGCCTCGTTGACGTACAAAAAGCACGTCTTTTGAGGGTGCAGCCGCACCGAGGTCTCAAATGCGCTGATCATGAGGATGTTTCGCTCGCTTTCGAATGGTTTTGCCGCCGGGATGGCGGCGCTTTGGTCGAGGACTGCCGAGACGTTGAAGCTGCGCCGGAACGCGTTGCGCGGGCACGTCAGGCTGAAGAAGCGCCGGCGGAAGCGGGGGCGGGCCCTGCCGCCGAAGGCTGGGCTGGGACCGCGGCTTTGACGGGGTTGCTGGATAGTCCTTCTTCCGTACTTGCTTCTGTTTGCAGACCGTACAGCGCTCGGGTTCTTACGGGAATTTCGGGAACCGGCTGAAGTCGGGCGAGCGCTTCTCTTTGAAGGCGTCGCGGCCCTCTTTCGCCTCGTCGGTCGTGTAATACAAAAGCGTCGCGTCGCCGGCAAGCTGCTGCAGGCCTGCAAGCCCGTCGGTGGCCGCATTGAACGACGCCTTCATGAAACGCAGCGCCGTGGGGCTGAACTGCATCATCTCGCGTGCCCACGACACGCACTCGTCTTCGAGCTGATCGAACGGAACCACCTTGTTGACCAGGCCCATCTCCAGCGCTTCGGCGGCCGTGTACTGGCGGCACAAATACCAGATCTCGCGAGCCTTCTTCTGGCCGACGATGGCCGCCAAGTAACCCGCGCCGTACCCTGCATCGAACGAGCCCACCTTCGGGCCGGTCTGCCCGAATTTCGCCGTGTCGGCCGCAATCGTCAGGTCGCACAGGATGGACAGCACGTGCCCGCCGCCGATGGCATAGCCGTTCACCATGGCGATCACGGGCTTGGGCACCACGCGGATGAGCCGCTGCACGTCAAGCACGTTGAGGCGCGGAATGTTGTCCTCGCCCACATACCCGCCGTTGCCGCGCTTCTTCTGGTCGCCGCCCGAACAAAACGCCTGGTCCTCGGGGCGGCCGTCGTGGTTTTTGCCCGTCAGGATGATGACGCCCACGCTTGCGTCGTCACGCGCCTCGGAAAACGCGTCGAACAGCTCGCTGACGGTCAGCGGCGTGAAGGCGTTGCGGCATTCCGGCCGGTTGATGGTGATTTTCGCGATGCCTTCCGCGGTTTCGTACACGATTTCGCGATAGGCCTTGCCCGGCTGCCATTCGACCTGGCTCATCGACGCTCCCTCCTGTGTTCGTCCAGTGCGCAGACGGTTTAAATGGTAACACTTTTGCCGTGCCATAAGTTGAGAAGCGGGAATAAAACCGGAGGGAGATGTGCCGGCAGATGCGGCACCGACGCGACGGCGAGGCTGGACGGCAGACGCGGCGGCAAACGTCCCTGTCGTCACGTCCAAGCCGACAGGAAGCCTTCGAGGTTTTCCAGGTGCGTGTTGTGGCCGGCGCCGGGAATGATCCGCACGGCCGCCGCAGGAAGGGCGGCCTGCAGATCCGCGGCAAGGGCGGCGTATTTGCGGTCGAGCTGGCCAGCCAAGTAGCACACGGAAACGTCGGCGGCGACCAGGCGCTGCAAGGTTTCGAGCGCCTGGCCGCGGGCAGGCATGCAGTGCTGGCCGGCGCAGTCGAAGGCGCGGGCGAGCGATTCGGCGTCGTGGGCCAGGCGCTCTGCGGCAACAGAGCGGCGGACGTCGTCGGGCAGCGCACGCTGGGTTTCGAACAGCGGCAGGCCTTCCCAGTATGCGAAAAACGCCTTGACGCCCTTGGTGCGCAACATCGCCGCATGGCGGGCGTCAGCGCGGGCAGCGGCTGCGCGGTCTGACTCCGAGGCGGGACCCAAACCGGCCGACTCCAACACGACGCCGCCGACGAACTGGGGAAACGCCTTGTCGGCAGCTGCGGCAGCCAGCAGCACGCGCCCGCCCATCGAGTAGCCGACCACCCAAGGTTTCACGTGAAACATCGCCTTATCGCCGGCGGGGGCCGAAGCTCCGACAGGGGCCGCGCTTCCGGCGGGGGCAGCGCCGGCTGGGGCCGCACTTCCGGCGGGGGCAGCGCTTCCAGCGGAGGCTGGAGCTCCCACGCCCGCCTCATCGCCGGCGGGGGTCGGAGCTCCGGCGGAGGCTGCACCCCCGGGAGACGTTGCGCCGACCGGGGCCGCACCACTGACGGGGGCTGGAACCCCCACGCACGCCTCATCGCCGGCGAGGGCCGCATCTTCTGCGGAGGCAGCACGTCCGACGCACGTCGAGGCGACCGGCGCGGCGGCCTGTTCGCGCACAAGCCGCACGAACGCTGCCAGCGCCCGCCCTTGAGCCGCCAAGCTGTAGGCTTCCGGATCTTCCGGGCAGTCAGAACCGCCGCATCCCAGCAGGTCAAGCGCGTATACCGCCCGATCTTCGGCAAGACGCCGAGCGACCGCGTCCCACGACGCGGCGCTCTGCGCGAACCCATGCACCAGCACGACTGGCGGCAAAACGTTCCGCCCCGCTTCGGGCGCCCACCACCGATGCCCGTAGCAAACGCCGCCAACGTCCATGCGACCGCAACCTTCCCTCACGCAAGCCCCCAATAAGGCGCGTAGCGATCTTTCACGCCCCTGAGCGGGACTTTTATCTCAATCAGGTGAAACCCAGGCTTGCCCGTCTGCGCCTGGTACGCCTCGCGAAACTCCGCGACCGAGCCGACGCGCTGGTAAGGGACCGAAAACGCCCGCGCGGCCGACTCGAAGTCGACGTCTTGCGGCGTGAGGAACAGCCGCTCGAAATACGGCTCGTCGGACTGCTGCGGCAGCATGTCGAAAATGGCGCCGCCGTTGTTGTTGAGCAAGACGATGGTGATGCTCGGCGCGGGCAGGCCGAGCGCGAACAGCTCGCGTTGCAGTGCCAGCGCGTTCAGGTCGTGCAACAGGGCCAGGTCGCCCACGAGCAGCGTCACCGGACGCATCGGCTGGGCCCATGACGCCCCGAACATCGTCGACACGGTGCCGTCGATGCCGTTCAGCCCGCGGTTTCCCAGAATCTGGATCGTCGTGCCTTGGCGGCGACAAAACGTGTCGACCGCGCGGATGCTCATGGAGTTCCCCACGAACAGGCACGCGTCAGGCGGCAGCTCGTCTACGAGCGCGTGCACGTAGGCGCCCTCGAACGAGTCCGCCCCTTCGGCGCGTTCGACCTGGTCGAGCATGGCTGCACTGTTTTCGTTCGCCTGCATCCATGCGCCCAAAAACGACCGCTGCGTCGGCGTCACGCCGATGATATGCTTGGACCGCCCGATCCAGTTGCCGGTGATCGCGCTCGCAAAACCAGCCGCTGAACAGGGCAGATAGATGTCTGTCGCCGCATTGAAATCGCGCGTCTCGCACGGATCGACCACTACGGCGAACATGCCTTCCGCCGACAGCTTCCGCAGCCACTGCGTCAAACGCTTCGACACCGGGTAGCGGCCGAAGCGGATGACGGCCTCAGGGCGCAGCGCTTCGGGCATGCCCTGCGGCGAGGCCAAAACGGCGTCGTAAGCCTCGATGGAGACGCCGTAGCCGCGACAGCGCAAGCCTGAAAGCGGGTCGGCCAAAACGGGGATGGATGCATAATCGGCCAGGTCAAGCACGGCGCGGGCTTCCCGTTCCGAAAACACGGCGCCGTCGCCGGCCACCATCAGCACGCGCTTTTTGCGCAGCGTGTGCAAAAGGCTTTCGATGGCCTTGTCGCTCGGCTCACACGTCGCCGGCGCAATGCAGCCTTCGATCTCCTTGGACCGCAGCGCCTTGATCTTTGCCACGAGCGAAGGGTTGCCGAGGGCCTCGGCAGGCGAATGCTCCGAGAAGTCCGGCTTGAGCGGCTCGTCAAACGGGAAGTTCAGATGAACCGCGCCGCCTGTGCTCGCACCCGCCACCGGCACCGACAAACTGCCCAGACCGCGGCGCGGCGCACAGGCGACGACCGCCTCTTTTGCCGCCTGACGCGCGAAGGCCAGCACGTCTTCCGAGGCGTCCGGCACCGGCATCTGGCGAAACGCGCGGACGTGCGAGCCGAACAGGTGCAGCTGGTCGCACGTTTGCGGGGCGCCGAGGCCCTGCAGCTGCGGCGGGCGGTCGCCGGTCAGCAGCAGCAGCGGCACGCCGGACGATTCAGCCTCCAGCACCGCCGGGTAAAAGTTAGCCACGGCAGACCCCGACGTGCAGATCACCGCCGCCGGAACGCCGGTCGCCTTTCCCATTCCCAGCGCCGCAAACGCCGCGCCGCGCTCGTCGACGTCGACCAGCACGCGCAGCCGCTTCGGATCGCGCTGGGACAGCTCGAACGCCGTCATGGCCAGCGGGGTCGATCGCGAGCCGGGGCACACCACCACGTTGCGCACGCCGCACGCGCACAGCTCGTCGAAAAACGATTCTAAAAACAAGCCTACGGCCTGGGGATTTGCTTGTGGCATTCCGATGCTCCTTCAGTCGGCGCTGTCACGGCATCGCCAATGGTACTATTTCCATACCTCGCAGGGCCACAATTCAACGCAACCGCATCAACTCGGAACACGCCGCCCATGGACGCACGGGCCAAACAGCGCGTGCCCCCAAGGTCGCCCGCGCTGAAACGCTTGAAATGCGATACAGGGCGCGACAGGGGGCCGTTTGTCGGCTGCTTCATGTGAAGAATTTGTGTGTTGGAGATTTTTGACGGCAAATTTCGGATTTCGCGCATCAAATTGCCGCTTTCGCCCCTCGGATTCACGAAGCGGCCGCTTGAAATTCTGGATATGTACCGTAATTTTGGCCTATCGAACGCCCTTTTCAACCGCAAGCAGCTGAAAATCGGCCCGAAACGGGGTTCGTTTTCCGCGTTTTGATGCGCGAACCCATCAAAATGCGGCTGAAAGTCTCAACTCCACAAATTCTTCACACTGAAACTGGTGCCAGAGCACCCAAACCGCGTAGAAACAGGCAGCACACCGCCCAAACTGCACCAACGCCGGTGCAAGACCCCCCGAGCCGCGCCCGACCGAGTGCCAAGCAGCCAGCACCAGCTTAAAACCAGGCGCCCACCCGTCAAAGCCAGGCCGCCCCGGCGCCAAGCCGCCAGAGAGCTCCTACCCGAACGCCGTCAGGATCGTTTTCAGCTTCAGGTCGATCTCGTCGAACTCGGCCTGTGCGTCGCTGCCGGCCACGATGCCGCAGCCGGCATACACCCAGCCCGTCTCGCCGTCGAACACGCCCGTGCGCAGAGCCACGGAAAACTCGCCGTCGCCGGCAGCGTCCACGTATCCGCAGGCCCCGGCGAAAAAACCGCGGTTGTACGGCTCGACCTCGCGCAGCAGCATGCGGGCCTCGCCCACCGGCGTGCCCGACACTGCCGGCGTGGGATGCAGGTCTTCCGCCATCGTCAGCAGATCCATGCCTTCAAGCATGCGGGCGCGGGCCGGCGTGTACAGGTGCTGCACGTGCGCAAGCGGCAGAACACGCGGCTGACCAGGCACGTCGACGTCGTAACACGTGCGGTCGAACACCTCGCGCACAAACCGGGCCACGTAGTCGTGCTCCACGCGGTTCTTCTCGTCGGCCAAAAGCGCCGCCGCCAACGCCTGCCGCTCTTCCTCCGAGCCGCCAACCGGCACCGTTCCTGCCAGCGCCATCGACTCCACCTGACAGCCGTGCTTGCGCACCAGCAGCTCCGGCGTGCAACCGCAAAAGAACACGTCGGCGTAGCGATACAGCAGCACCGCGCCCAGCGACGACCCGTCGATGAGGTTCACCAGCACGTCTTTCGACGAAAACGGCTGGTCAGCAACGAGTTTTTGCCGCCGCGACAACACGATCTTCCGCACGCGGCCCGCCGCTATCGCCGCAAGCGCCGCATCCATCATCGAAAACCACTGCTCGCGCGAATCGGGCACAAGCGCATAGCCCACCTTGCGCGCCGTCCGCGCCGGCGCGGCCGCAGCCTGGCGCACAAACCGCGCCACACGCCCCTCGTACACCGGCCCCAGCGAGTTGACCTGCAGAAACGCGCCTTGCTCGTCCTCAATCAGCACCACTTCCGGCAGCATGAGCCGCAATCGCGGAAACGCCGCGAACAGCTCGTCGGTCGGCTTAGGATTGCTTTCGTCAAACCGGTTGAACGAGAAAAAGACCGGTTGGTGTCCCGCCTCGCCATCCAGATCGACGCTTACGCCCTCAAGCGTCGGCAGCGCAATGCAGCGCCCTAGCCCCATGAAGCGCACCGGCCGGTCTTTCCGGTAATACACGAACTGGTCGGTAAATCCCTTCTGCAGCGTGCAAAACACATCGACGATATCGGCGCCAAGCGGCACCGTGCGAGAATAAATCCTGGTCACGAGCTTGCCTTTCGCTTGCCTTCAACCGTGCCGCCACGCAATCGCCGCAGCGGCGAGCATATCGCATCTGGCATTCTAGCACGGCCTTTCTTATACTGATGACGGGAAAGCTCAACGAAACGAGGAAGGCGATCATGAAGAACTTTTTGAACGAATTCAAGGAATTCATCAACCGCGGCAACGTCATGGATCTGGCTGTCGCCGTCATCGTCGGCGGCGCGTTCACCGGCATCGTCACGTCGCTGACGGACAACATCATCAATCCGCTCATCACGTTCATCTTCGGCGGCGGATCGATCGACGGGCTCGTCGTCCCCGGAACGGCCATCGACTTCGGGGCGTTCATCAGCGCCTGCATCAACTTCCTGATCATCGCGTTCGTGGTGTTTTTGCTGGTCAAAGGCATCAACAAGGTGCAGAATGCCGGCAGCGGCCTGCTGAAGCGGAACAAGGCCGGCGAAGAGGTGGTCGAAACGCCGCCGACGTGCCCGTTCTGCCTGGAAGAAGTGAAGGACGGCGCCACGCGCTGCCCCCATTGCGCCGCCGCGTTCTCCGAGCCGGCCCGCAAGACCACGAAGCCCGCGCCTAAGGCCTAAGGCACATCCAAAGCGCCGCTCTCTTAGGAGGCAGGCGGCGGCGGGACGGCTGCGCGGGACGGCTGCGGCGAGCGAAAGCTGCCCCGCCGCGAAGCCTTGCAGCACAAGGGACGCGTCGGCCGCCGTCAGACACCTGCCCGCCCTCAACATCACAGAAAGCCCGGTCAACCGGGCTTTCTTGTTACAATCGCTTGCTTGCGGACTGCCGCTCGCGCGTGTTGGCAGCGAGGCTCGAACAGCCTACTTCCCTTCGAAGCAGCCGCAGTTGGCCGGCACGGAATGCTTCACGCGATCGGCTTCTTCGGCGGTTTTCGCGTCGTTCCAGCGGTCCATCGTGCCCACGAGATACCCCGTGATGCGACGGATGCGCTCGAAGGGCATCGGCGACAGGTCGTAGCGGATGTCGATGTCGTCGCCGTCGACCGTCAGGTCGAGCCCACGCACGGTGCAGCCCGGGTGGTGGCAGTTGCCGCGGTCGATATACGCACGAATCTCCTGGTCAGACACAGGGACGCCATTCTCGGTCCGGTAATTGACCGTCACCGCCACACCATCGACGACGGAAGCGACCGGCTCAAGCACAGTATCAGTTGCCATGGAAGCAGCCTTTCTCTTCACTAAATGCTGCTATAACAGTAGCATATAAAGCCGGCCCTCTGCGCGTCGTTTCGGCAACAGGTTGGAAAGCGACGTTCCCTTAGGGAAACGCTGCCAGGCGCCGTCATGCGAGTCCAGGGCTGGCGGAAGCAATCAGCGTTTCCTTAGATCTTGTACATGTAGTTGAACACGTCTTCGCGCTGAATGACGATCTGCACGTTCAGCTCTTCGCCGGTCGCGGCCAGGCGTTCTTGCACCGTGTTGAAGTCGGCCACCTCGGCGTCGAGCGTCGTCAGCATCGTCATGGAGAAGATGCCGCCCATGATGGTCTGGCTGATGTCGTCGATGTTCGCGCCGCACTCGGCCAGCACGCTCGACACCTTCGCCACGATGAACTTGCGGTCTTTGCCCAAAACGGAAACTACGCACTTCATAAGGGATTTCCTTTCTTTAGTGTTGCGGCGCGAAAATAAGCGACAGCGCTTCTGAACGGGTGGCCTGGTTGCGCTCGAAAATGCCGCGGACCGCGCTCGTCATCGTCTTCGAGCCCGGCTTTTTGATGCCGCGCATCGACATGCACATGTGCTCGGCCTCAAGCACCACCAGCACGCCCTGCGGATGCAGCTGGTCGATCAGCATGTCCGCCACCTGCGACGTCAGCCGCTCTTGCACCTGCGGTCGCTTCGCGTACGCGTCCACGAGCCGCGCCAGTTTCGACAGCCCGCAAATCCGCCCGTCGCGGGCAGGGATGTAGGCCACGTGCGCCTTCCCGAAAAACGGCACCAGATGATGCTCGCACATCGAATAGAACGGAATGTCGCTGACGATGACCATTTCCTCGTGCCCTTCGTCGAACGTGGTCTCGAAGTGCACCGCGGGGTCCTCGGTCATGCCCGAAAAGATTTCCTCGTACATGCGAGCCACGCGTTCCGGCGTTTTGACCAGGCCTTCTCGCGTCGAATCCTCGCCAATGCCTTCCAGGATGAGGCGCACGCCTTGCTCGATTTTCTCTTTGTCCATAGCGATCTTTCTAGCGTTGCGAGCAGATGAAAATGCGCTTCATTCTAGCACATGCGCAGAAGCGGCTGCGACAGGGGGCGTGAACCGTCACACGGCGCGGCCGCGTCGGGCTTCGACCTGCCGCCGAAGCGAAACGACGCCGGGGGCGCCTCAGTCCAGGTCAAGCTCGAGGGCGACGGGACAATGGTCGCTGCCCATCACCTCGTCGTAGATGCACGCGCTCGTCACGCGGTCGCGCAGCGCCTCGCTGACCAGGAAATAGTCGATGCGCCACCCGACTTCTGCAGCTGATTAGCTGACCTGTTTTTGCATGTCCCCTGATCAGAGGCCACTGCAGGGCTCTGTCTTTGTCAAGAATTTATGACATTCTGCGCACTACAACGTGCCGTATTATGATATAATGGAAAGACATCAACGCAGGTCAGGAGCTGAATCTTGTATCTCAAAAAAGAGAAGCGCAAAAACGGCAGGATGTATCTCTCGATAGGAGAGAGCTATCGGGTGGACGGCAAGACCAAGTCTCGCCACTTGGAATCCATCGGGTACGTGGACGAGCTCACAAGTGACGATTGCCCCGATCCTGTGGCTTGGTGGAGCGCCGAGGTGAAGAGGCGCAACGCAGAGGCCGCACCAGAGCCGTCCAAGGTGATCGTCAAGCTCTCGACCGCGAAGAAGATCGACAAGCGAGCCGAGGGCCGCGTGGAGATGGGCGCGGCCGTGCCGAGCGCCTACTTCCACCGGGACCTGGGGATATGGGGCTTCTTCGAGCGCAAGCGCACGGCCCGCAGCTTCTCCTTCGACCCGTGCCGCATCCTCGAGCTGCTCGTCTGGAACCGCATCTCGGACCCCGGCTCCAAGAGGGCGGCGCTCGCGGCCAAAGGGCGCTTTCCCCGCAAGTGCGGCTTCACCTTGGACGACGTATATCGCTCGCTCGACTACCTGGCCGAAAACGCCGATGCGCTGGTCAAGCACATGAATGCCGCTCTTGAAGCAAGTCGTGGACCACGTAATCGTACACGGCTTTACTACGACGTGACCAACTATTACTTCGAGATCGACGGCGAGGACGAGTGCGGGCTTCGCAAAAAAGGAGTCTCTAAAGAGCACCGCCCTGAGGCAATCGTGCAGATGGGGCTTTTGCTTGATGCGAAAGGCATACCGCTTGACTACGAGCTGTTCGCCGGCAACCAAAACGATATGACGACAATGCTTCCCATGATGAAAAAGGCCGGTTTGAGGGACTTATCAAATCCAGATGGCGAGCGCGTGGTCGTGGTCGCCGACAAAGGGCTCAACACGTCGAACAACATCGCCGCCTGCACGCTCGACGGCAACGGGTTCGTCCTCTCGCAGTCCGTGCGCAAGGCGGCCAAAAGCCTCAAGGAGTGGGTGCTCGACGACGCCGGGTACGTCGAGTCAGAGCCGGGCCGGTTCAAGGTCAAGAGCCGCATCTCCGACAAGGCCGTGTACGTCGTGAACCCGGAGGGCGGAAAAGAGCGCGTCATGGTGCCGGTCAAGGAGGTCGCGTTCTGGTCGCGCGACTTCTTCGAGCGGGCGCGCCACGAGAGGGAGAAGGTCGTGGAGAAGTCAAAGGCCGCCATCGCGCGCGGCGACATGTCGGCGGCCGTAGCCCGCAGCGCGGCGAGGTACGCGAAGGACGTGCCCGTGGTCAGGGCAACCGGCGAGAAGGCGAGCCACAACTGGGTGCTCGACGAGGAGAGGATCGCCGCCGACGAGGCCATGGACGGCTACTACTGCGTGATCACCTCCGAGCAGGAGTGGGATGAGCGCGAGATCATCGAGGCCTACCGGGGGCTTTTCCGCATAGAGGACTCCTTCCGCGTGCTCAAGTCCACGATGGACGCGCGCCCGGTCTACGTGTGGACCGAACCGCACATACGCGCCCACTTCCTCATCTGCTACGTGGCGCTCGCCGTCATGCGGCTCATGCAGGCGGACGCAGAGCGCACGACGGGGTCTCGCCCGTCGGCGCAGGCCGTCGCCGACGCGCTCGCCGACATGACGGGACACCGCCTCGACGCCAACGTCTACCACTTCGACTACCGCACGGACCTCACCGACGCGCTCTGTGATGTTGTCGGCATCGACCTGTCGCGCGAGGTCATGACCAAGTCCCAGATGAACAAGGTGATGTCGGTTGTGAAGAAACCGCGGAGCTAGGCTGTTCCACCACGGAAAATGTCACGAGAAGAGAGGCCGTTTACCCGGGTCGTATAGGGTAAACGGCCTCTATTAGCTGCAGAACTTGGGTTCTAGCACATGCGCAGAAGCGGCTGCGACAGGGGGCGTGAACCGTCACACGGCGCGGCCGCATCGGGCTTCGACCTGCCGCCGAAGCGAAACGACGCCGGGGGCGCCTCAGTCCAGGTCAAGCTCGAGGGCGACGGGACAATGGTCGCTGCCCATCACCTCGTCGTAGATGCACGCGCTCGTCACGCGGTCGCGCAGCGCCTCGCTGACCAGGAAATAGTCGATGCGCCACCC
>NZ_JAAKEN010000020.1 GCF_011039175.1 Slackia sp. ZJ119 | reverse complement strand
CGGAGTATTCGTCAGCTCGGCAAGCCGAGCTGACGAATACTCCGTCCCTCTGTCAGCCCCTCTGTCAGCCCCCGGGCGACTCCGAACCTTGCCGGCGAGGACGTCCGACCCCGCTGCAGGCGGTTCCGCCGCGGCGGCGCAGCCGAGGTTGGAAGCCGGACCCCCGGAATCGGCAGGGGGAGGGTCCACGCGCAGTTCCGCACGAGCCGAAACGTCCTGTGGACGTTTCGCGCGAGCTCAGGACTGTCTGAGCATGGGCCCTCCCCCTGCCTATTCCGGGGCCTTCGGGACCCCGACGACGCGTCGAGGCGAAGCCGTCGCGGCGGAAGCGCCGTCCCACGACATCGCAACGACAATTTCCGCAAGCCCCTTCAGTCTTTCCTCGCGGCAACAACCTCCCCCTACCCCAACGGATAAAACACAAGCAACGTGCCGCTTTCGACCGCCACGGTCGCCGGCTTCCCTTGGAGTTCGTTGGACACGCCGCGCGACGTGCGGTTCGTCAGCGGCTCGTCGTCAAGCGAGTACTTCATGCCCGTCTCGATGACGCCCTGCGCCACGTCAGAAGCCGAAAGCACCGACACGGTCCCCGATTCAAGCGCCGGCAGCTCCAGCACGTCGGGCCCGGTCAGAGCGCGGATGGCTTCGTGCTGCCCCACCGCCGTGACGTAGAGGCCGTCCTCGGAGAACCTCGCGAACAGCTGCAGGTTCGCCAGCGTGTGGTCGAGGCGGCCGCCGAGGGCACCGTACACGACGACCTCGTCGTGCTTGAGCGCGACCGCCCGGTCGAACGCCAGCTCGAGGTCGGATTTGTCCTTTTCGGGAGGAAACGCCGCCACGCGCAGGCCCGTGGGCTTGTAGCCGAGCGAGTCGAAGTCGCCCAGCGCCATGTCGGGCTTCACGCCCGCGCTTTCCAGGTGCGCATATCCCCCGTCGACGGCGATCACGTAGTCGAAGAAGCCCGCAGCGTGGCGGGCGCAAAAGTCTTCCCTGTTGAAATCGGATGCTGCAACCAGCGCACAGACGCCCACGGTTCACGTTCCTTTCATGGATACGGCGGAATGCTGCTAGAATGATACCCCGCGAGCGGGCCAGGCGATCGCGCGCTTCGGCGTGAGGAAAGTCCGGGCTCCAAAGGGCAGGATGCCAGCTAACGGCTGGGCGGGGCGACCCGACGGATCAGTGCCACAGAAAAGAAAACTCCCCTGCTGCGCAGGAGAAAAGCTGAAACGGTGCGGTAAGAGCGCACCAGCGCGTCGGCAACGGCGCGGCTTGGCAAACCCCATCTGGAGCAAGCGCAAATAGGAACGCTGCAGGGCGGCCCGTCCTGCGTTCGGGTTGCGTGCTAGAGGCCGTCGGCGACGGCGGTTCGAGATAAATGATCGCCCTCGACAGAACCCGGCTTACAAGCCCGCTCGCCTTTTTCCCTGCGTCGTCCGAAAAGCCGCATAAGGCCGAGCAACGGTCCGACAACGTGCCGCTGCGGCAGCGTCGTGCTGCCCCGTCTGGATTGCCGCCCCCGAATTGCTACCAACGTGGCAGCATATGGCGAAACCATCCAAAACAGCCGCTGTGCCGGAGCCGAAACCGCCCCGAAGCTTCGCCGCGCCCGATTTTTTCATCCTCAAAACCAGGGGAACTTGCCCTGTGCGGCTTTCCGAGTTTCCGACGGCGGGACACGATCGGGGGGCGTAATGGTATGCTAGGGCGCATGGAAACACAATTGGCCATACCACCTTTTCGATTTTGCGGACAGGCGTTTTTGTATGCGTGGCGCATGTGCGTCTTTTTTGCGCCGCTCATGGTCGCCTTTGCCCCCGACCCGTATGCGTGCCTTGTCGAAGGGCGCCTGGGATACCTTGTCGCCTGCGCGGCGGGCCTGCTTGCGCCGTTTTTGCTGGGACGCAAAGGCAAGGCCGTGCCCGACAAAGCGCTCGTCGCGGGCGGGACGCTGGGCGCGTCGGGTGGGACGCTGCTTGCCCTCGCGCTCGTCTCGCTTTCCGCCCCCGCCGTTGCATACGTTGCGGCCTTCGCCGTTGCCGGCGCAGGAGACGCCCTTCTGACCTTGGCTTTTGCAAGCATGTACCGCAGCGTGAGCGTGCGGCTCAGCATGCGGGCCGTGCCGCTTGCCATGGCGCTTGCGGCCGGCATCTATGCGCTGGCCGTCAACAACAACGCCGCCGTGTCGCTGCCTGTCGTGGTCGTGCTGCCCATCGCGTGCGCCGCGGTGCTGCTTCACGACATCGGCCGGCGCGGCGAGGCGGCGCCTGCGGCCCCGGAAGGCATCGCGCAAGTCGTCGAGCCCGAGCGCAGCACGTTCACCAAGTGGAAGATCGCCTTCTACACCTCCGTTTTGTGGTTCGCGTTCGGCATCATGTGGCCGCTGGCGGTCTCGCGCCTCTATGGCAGCGCGTCGCTGTTCTTGGCGTTCTCGCTTTCGGTGGCAGCCCTGGTCGTCATCGTGTCGCTGTCGCTGGCCGTCATGACCTACGTGTTGCGCCTTCCGGCCGTGAAGACCTTCTGGATATTCGTTCCGCTCATGTTCGCCGGCTTCACCGCCGTGGCCATCATCGACTCCAACGTCCAGGTGGTCGCCTTCGCGCTGGTGTTCGCGGCGCACAATATCGCCGAAGTGCAGCTGACCACCCATTTTTCAGCCATTTGCCGCCGGCGGGGATTCTCCACCCGCATGCTGTTCGGCTGCGGCCTGGCCATTTTGGCGTTCGCCGAGGCGGCGGGCGTCGTCGTGGGGGTCCTTGTCGTTCCGCTGCATTCGACGGCGCTGACCATGGTGCTGCTCGTGTGCGCCAACGTCATCGTCATCGCCGTCATTTTCTCCATCATGCGCGTCAACACGACGTTCCAGCGCGTCGAGCTGGAAGCGGCGCTGGCGAAGCGTGCGGCCGAGGCTGCGCACGCGTCCGGCGCGACCGGGCAAGGCGCCGAAGGCAAGGCTTCGCAAGCGTCTGCGGCGGCCCCGGCGGATGCAGCGGGCGGGCCCGCCGAGCAGGCCGCCGCAGACGCCGCAGACGCCGCCCCGGCAAGCAACGCAGGGGCGGCCGCCACGCCCGCAGAGCAGGCCGCCGCCGACTGGGTCGCGCGCTTCGGCCTGTCGCGGCGCGAGCGCGAAGTCGCCGAGCTGTTGCTGTCGGGACGCAACGTGCCCGCCGTCGCCGAGCTGCTGTGCATCAGCCCGTCGACCGTCCAGACGCACGTGAAGCACATCTACGAAAAGACCGGCGTCCACACGCGCCAAGACCTGATCGCGCTCGGCTACGAGCAGGCGCACCCCTCCGAATAGCCGCGCAAGACGCCCTGCCGCCGCGAACCGCCTCGCGAAGCGCTCCCGCCTGGGGCGCGGCGGCCATTTTCGAACCGAGGCAGCGCCCCTGCCCAAGGCGTCCTGCCGCCCTGGGCGCCTTGCGCGGCCCTTGGCCGCCCGCCGCGCCGCCCCTTCGCACGCCATGCCCGTGACCTGGCCGTTTGCCGAACATCCAACGCTTTGTCCCCTAGTTTTTAGGATGCCTGGGCGCCCTTTTCTCGCAAAATACTCGAGTCTCGTCGATGCGCGATTCCCCTCCCGGCCGGATACTGCGAATCGTTTTCGGACGACAACGGTCCGATCGCCAAAGCAGAACGACTCGTGAGGAGGAATCGTGGCGCAAGAGACGAAGAGCATCGAAGGAATGCCGCAGACGACGCCGGGGGGAGGTCGGTTGAGCCGTCGTGGGTTCGTCGCAGGGTCCGCCCTTGCCGGGCTTGCCGTCGGCGCGATGGGCGGGCTGGCCGCCTGCACCCCCAAAGAGCAGGCGGCTGAAACGCAGGCCGCAGCCGACGCCGACTCGAAAGGCAACGACGAGGCCAAGACGACCGGCTACCAATACGAAGCGGAAACCTCCGAGGGCGAGTGGCACCACAGCGCCTGCTCGCGCAACTGCTTCGACACCTGCATGATCATGAGCAAGGTCGTCGACGGACGGCTTGTGCAGGTGTGCGGCGACAAGAACAACCCCTACACCGCCGGCGGCCTGTGCGTGAAAACGCAGAACTACGTCGACTACGTCTATCGCGAGGACCGTATCCTCTACCCGATGAAGCGCACCGGCACGAAGGGCCCCGGCTGCACGTTCGAGCGCATCAGCTGGGACGAGGCCATCAAAACCATCACCGACACGTGGAAGCAGATCATCGAAGAGAACGGCGCAGAGGCCATCACGTGGTTCCGCTACCAGGGCAACCAAGGCGCCATCCATCGCCGCTGCTTGGAGCCGCTCTTCTTCAAGATGGGCGCGACCTACCACGAGGCGAGCATGTGCAACAACGGCTACGTGTTCTCGCTGCCCTACACGACCGGGTCGATCACCGTCATGCGTGCCGAGGACATCGCCAACAAGGACCTCTACATCTCCTGGTCCCACAATCCTGCGGCAGGCAGCCTGCACACCATGAAGTTCATCAAGGAAATGCACAAGGCCGGCGGCAAGATCGCCGTCGTGAACCCCATGCGCGTGCCGGAATGCGAGTGGGCCGACCTGCACGTGCAGCTGCTTCCCGGCACCGACGGCGCCTTCGCGATGGGCGTGGCGAAATACCTCATCGACGAGGGGAAGATCGACCAGGCCTTCATCGACGAATGGTCGATCGGCTATGAAGACTACGCGAAGTCGGTCGCGGAATGGAGCGCCGACAAGGTGGCCGCCGAATGCGGCATCCCCGCCGAGCAGGTGGCCGAGTTCGCCGAGCTTTTGTGGGAGAACCGCGAGAACGCCTGCCTGAAGACCGGCCTGCAGCTGGGCCGTCGCAACAACGGCGGCATGAGTCACATCTCCATCAAGCTGCTCACCGGCCTCATCGGACACCCGGAGTGCTACTTCAACATGACAAGCTCCGGCGGCTACAGCACGGGCGCGGCGGCGAACCTCGACATGTTCACCGAGACGGTTCCCACCGAGGCGTCCGACGAATCCACCATCCGCAACTACTCTTCGCCGGCGCTGGGCAAGGCGCTCACGGGCGTGAATTACGGCGAGGGCCACGACTTCGAGACGAACCCCATCCGCTCCATCATGATCTTCGGCGGCAACCCCATGGTGTCGAACCCGAATCAGAACTTGGTACGGAAAGGCCTTGAGCGCGAAGACCTGTTCACCGTCGTGCACGACATCTTCGTCACGCCGACGGTCGAATACGCCGACATCGTGCTGCCGGCGCCGACGTTCTTCGAATACGAAGAGTTCAACGGCGGATACGGCCACAACTACGACTGCTTCAACGAGAAGGTCATCGAGCCTTTGGGCGAGTGCAAAGACAACCTGGAGCTGTGCAACCTGCTCGGCCAGGCCATGGGCTATGACGACGACGTGTTCAACCGCACCTACGACGACATGCGCGCCATCTTCCTGGACGGCAAGGACTACACCTACGACGACCTGGTGAAAAACGGCTGGTACGACGTCGAGCCCAAGACGTGGGAAGCCCAGCTGGAAGAAGGGTTCGACACGCCCTCCAAGAAGTTCCAGTTCGCCAGCGACGAGCTGGAAGCCGACCACGACACGCGCACGGTCGTCTACACCCCCGATCCGGAAAGCAAAAGCCAGGCGCCGGAGCTGTTCGCCAAATATCCCCTCGCGCTGGTGAACCCTTCCGCCAAAGAATTCCTGAACGGCGTGTTCGGCAACATGGACGACAACAACCTGCTGTTCAGCGAAAGCTATGTGTACCTCAACGCCGACGACGCCAAGGAGCGCGGCATTGCAGACGGCGACGAGGTCGTGGTGAAGAACGACCGCGGAACGCTGTCGCGCATTGCCCGCATCGTGGAAGGCCTCATGGCGCCCGGGGTGGCCTGCACCTACAAGAGCACCTGGCCGGCGATGACCGGCGTCGAAAACGTCAACTGCGTCACCACCGACTCCCAAGCCGACTTCGGACGCGGCGTCGCCTTCCAAAGCTGCCTTGTCGAAGTCGCCAAAGCCTAACGATTCGCTGCCTCACTCACGCTGAAAGGAACGCTTCTCATGTCTCAAATGGGATTTCTTCTCGATCAAAAATACTGCATCGGCTGCCAGACCTGCCAGGCAGCTTGCCGCGCACGCCACGGCTTGACCCCGGGCGTGTACCCCCGCCAGGCGACCAGCTCGCAGATCCAGGCGAAAGGGCCCTACATCTCGCTTGCCTGCAACCACTGCAACAACCCGGCCTGCGTCGACGTGTGCCCGACCGGCGCCGTGCAAAAGCGCGAAGAAGACGGCCTCGTCGTGCATGACCCCGAGGTGTGCATCGGCTGCTATTCGTGCGAGTCGGCCTGCCCCTACGGCGCACCGCAGCGCAACGACCAGAACGACCGCATGGTGAAGTGCGACATGTGCGCCGCACGCCTCGACGCCGGCGAAGACCCGGCCTGCGTGGCCGCCTGCCCCGTCAAGGTGCTCACGGTCGGCACGATCGAAGAGCTGGAAAAGCAGGGCGGCGTCGCCGAGGGAGAGGGCTTCACCGTCGAGGCGACCGATCCCAACATCCGCTTCATTCCGATGGCCTAGGGCACGATTCCAAGGGGGCACGCGCCATGAACGAGCACCGACCGGAAGAAGGCCCGGCAGAAAACGCCTTGTGGCGAGCGGGGCTATACCTTGTAGCCGCCGAAGCGTTTCTGCAGGAGCCGACCGACGAACAGCTGAAAGGCCAGATAACGTCTGCACGCAGCGCCTTGCAGGCCGAAAGCGGCTGGAAGCTTGCCTGCGAAAAGAAGCTGCTCGCGCACCTTGCCTCGCTCGACGAGAACGACGAGGACCTCGGCCGGCGCGTTCGCAGCGAATACGCCGAGCTGTTCGTCGGGCCGCGGCCGCCGCTTGCCCCCTTGTACGAATCGCTGTACCACGGCCGCAACCGCCGGCTGTTGTCGGAAACGACGCGCGAGGTGCGCGAGTTTTACGAGCGCTGCGGCTTGGCGGTCGTGCGAAAGAACCGCATACCCGACGACCACGTCGGATACGAGCTTGAGTTCATGAGCAAGCTGCACGCGCGGCTCGCCGAGGCGCATGAAGCGAACGACGAGCGCCTCATCCGGCGCTGGCAATGCGAGCAAGACGCCTTTCTCGCAGACCACCTGGGCGTTTGGGTTCCCGCCTGGCTTGAGCGCATGCAACGCACCGAAGCGGTGCACTATCGGGCCTGGGCCGAATTCGTCGTCGCCTTCGTGGCGCACGACGCCGAGGGACGGGGGCTTCATGCGCACGAATAGCATCGCAAGGCAGGCTGCGCTCGCGCTCGTCGTCTTTGCGGCCCTGCTGGCGTCGGGCCTGGCCACCCGCCCTTTGGCGCTTGCGTTTCCGCAGGTCGTCGCCTTGCATGCAGTGCTGGTCGCGTTTCCTTCCGCCCTTTGCATCACCGTCGTCGCAGAAAAGGGCCTGCGCCTGCCATGGTGCTTTGCCGCGCTTGCAGCCTTCGCCGGATTCCTTGCAACCATGAGCCCGGTCATGGGCGGCGCCGCGCTTGTGCCGGCGCTTGTCGCGGTCGCGTGCAGCATTGCCTGGCGCGGGAAGAAAAACCGCGGCATGGCCGTCGGCATCGGCTACGGCGCCTCCTATTACCCGGCGACGGTCGCCATCCTGTTCGCGAGCGTCGGCACGGTCTTTGCGCCTTCAGCCGCCGGCTTGCTCACGATGCTGTGCGCAGCGCTGCTGGGCGCCGCCCTGTCGGTTTTCGGCGCGTGCCTGGGTTCTTTGGCGGCCGCACGCTCTGCATCGAAATCGCCCCTCCAAACGAAAGGACGCTGACATGGACTTGATCATAGCCCTTGTTGCGGCGGCAGTGCTGGCGGCATGCCTGCGTCCGCTGCTCATGCGTCATGCGAGCATCGCCTACGTCGCCGTCGTCGCCGTCGACCTGCTGTTTTTGTCGGGAGCCCTCGGCAGCGTGCTGCCCGACCTGCAGCGGGAGCTGCTGCCGTTTTTGCGCAAGGGCCTTTTGCCCTACGCCCTGTTTGCCCTGGTGATGTATCTTGGCGTGCTGCCCGAGGCCTCGCGCGTCCGCCGGCTGCTGATGCCGGTGCGCGGCCAGCTGTCCCTCGTTGCGGCGCTGCTGGCCGCCTGCCACGTGGGAAGCTACGCCCCGGTCTATCTCGGCGTCGCCCTGAAGGGCTTTGGGTCGGCCGAAGCCACGACCATCGCCTCGTTGTGCCTGGCTGCCGTCGTCTTGTGCCTGCTGATCGTGCTCTCGGTCACTTCGCTCGTGACCGTGCGCCATCACATGGCCGGCAACGCCTGGCGCACGGTCCAAAAGCTCGCCTATCCGTTCTTCGCGCTGGCGACGCTGCACGCCGTCGTGCTGCTGTTGCCGGCAAGCGCAACGCGCCCGAATGCCGCGCTGTCGGTTTCGATCTACGTCGGGCTGCTGTCGTGCTACGCCATTCTGCGCATCGCCCGCTGGGCTTCGAGCACCTACGGGAACAGGACCGCATCGGCCCGGTCTGTCGACGACGGGCAGCAGCAAAGCTGCGTGCTGCCCTAGGGAAACGCTGATCGATTCCGCCAGCCCTGCGTCTGCAGGGCGGCGCCTGGAGGCCTCAAACCTCATTCACGCACGCCAGTGCGCTCGCTCGGTTTTCGGCCCCCAGCCATCCACCCTGCAAACGCGTGGCAAGACGGCCTTAATCAGCGTTTCCCTAGCATTGTCGCGCTGCGGTGTTGCCGCGCCGCTGCGCGATAATGCTGGCTTCTTGGCAGCATATGGCGACGGTCCTTTCCCCTCCTCCGGGCCGTCGCCATGCCGAAGCTGCTGCCCGTCTGTCCATGAAAGCCCCCCGGTGCGGGGGGCCCGATGCGACCAGCGCCCCGGCCCAGGGGTGGGAATATCGGCCCCCCCGGG
>NZ_JAAKEN010000019.1 GCF_011039175.1 Slackia sp. ZJ119 | reverse complement strand
CCCGTGTGTCCTTTAAGCCCCCCGTGGGGGGGGACATTGGCCAACCCTTCCCCCCTCCCAGGGTTGCCATATGCCGCCGCACCGGGGGGCTTTTGCCATATGCGAGGACGCCTGGAGCCTGCAGGGTTGGACGGCTCCCTGCGCTGCCCCGCCCGGATTGCCGCCCTCCCATGCCGCTTCGCCTGAGGCTTTCGCCACCCCAGCCACACCACAAAAAGGGGCCCGCAGGCCCCTTTGTTTCGCTTCTGCTTATGCGCCGCGTGCGGCGTCTTGCGAGCCGGTTAGTCCAGCTCTTCGAATTCAAACGCGTCTTCGGTGTCGCCGAAGCCGGAAAGGTCCTTTTCCACCTTCGAGGCCACCGGCGTGACCGCAGCCACCGTGCCCGTCACCTGCGGCGTGCTGTAAGACGCCGTGTTGCCGGGGCGGATGGGCGCCTGGGCAGCGCTTTTGTACGATTCCTCGCGCTTGGTCGGCTCGGGCGCATAGGCGTGGCCGGGCTTCACGGGCGCAGCCGGGGCGGCTTCGCCGATTTCGGCCAGCTTGCGGCTGGCGTCGCCGATGAAGTCGGTCAGCAGGTCTTTGTACGCCTCGCGGGCATCTTCGCGGTCGTCTTCGAGCTTCTTGATGGCGGCAAGCACCTTCTTGCGCTCGTTTTCGGCCTTGTCGACGATGCGACGGCCCTCTTCCTCGGACTCGTTGATGGTGGCCGCCGCGCGAGCGTTGGCGTTCGCGATGATCTCGTCGGCCGAGCGCTGCGCGATGATGAGCGCCTGGGCGATGGCGTTGTCGTCTGCCTTCTTCGCTTCCAGCTGACGCTCCAGGTCAACGATGCGGGCGTCCTTCTCGGCGATCACCTTCGTGTCGACCGAAGGAGGCTTGGGCGCCGCCTGCTGCTCGCGACCTTCGTACTTCGCCTCTTCCAGGCGCGACTGCAGATACGCGATGGTGTCGTTCAGGCCGTCGATCTCGTTCGCGACGCGCTCGAGAAACACGTCCACCTCGTCGACGTCGTAGCCCTTGCGGTCGATGGAGAAGCTTTGATTGTGAATGTCTTCGGAGGTGATTGCCATAGGGGAACCTTTCTCATGCAAAACGGAACGCCAGATCCCTTATAAAATGCCAGCGATCAGTCGTGATCCAAATTGTAATACAAGCAGCGCAACGATGGGGGTAACGTCCACCATACCTCCAATAGGCGGTATGAGTTTTTTGAACAGATTCAGATACGGATCACAAACGCGCGAAAGCACGGTGTTGATGTCGTACAAGATGCCGCTGCTGGTCGGAAACCACGAAAGCAGCACGTAGACGAAGATGACCATGCTGTAGACATCGGCCAGAGAGACGATAAGCCTTCCAATCATGCAGACAGCTCCTTCGATCGCTGGTCGGCGGCGATAACGGCCGCCTGGACGCTCGCTTGAAATCCGGTGTTGAACAGCGCGTCGAGCCCGGCGAGCGTGGTGCCGCCGGGGCTGCACACGGCGCGGCGGGCCTCTTCGGGCGCCTGGCCGGTTTCCTGCAGCAGCCGGGCCGCCCCCAGCACCGTTTGCAGGGCCAGAGCCTCGGCGACCTCGGCGCGAAGGCCAAGGGACGCGCCGGCGTCGCGCAGCGCCTCGATGAAGGCGTCCACGTAGGCCGGGCCCGACCCGCTCACGGCGCACACGGCGTCCATGGCGTCTTCTTCCACGACGACCGCGCAGCCCAAAGCCGAGAACAGCCCGTGCGCCACGGCCACGTCGTCGGCTGTGGCGCATGCGCCAGCGCACAGGCCGGTAGCGCCGGCGCCGACGGAAAGCGGCGTGTTGGGCATGGCCCTCACCACGCGGGCGCCGGCAGGCAGCGCCGCTTCGTAGGAAGGCGTCTTCAGCCCTGCCGCCACGGTGACGAACAGCGGCATATGTTCGCCGACGAGCAGCGGGTTTTCGTTGATCTGGCGCAGCGCCTCGTTCATGACCTGCGGCTTGACGCACAGAAACACGACGTCGACCGCGTGGTCGATGTCTGCGGCGCATTCAACGCAGCGCACGCCGAAGCGCTCGGACGCCGAAGCGCGGTGCGCCTGGCCCGGGTCCGCCGCGACCACGTCGGCTGGGCCGATGCCCGCAAAGGGGCCTTCTTTCGCGGCAAGCATGCCGGAGAGGACCGCGCACCCCATGGTGCCTGCGCCGATGACGGCGGCGGAGGCCACGGTACGCGGCTGTCCCGCGCCCATTACAGCACTCCTTGGTTTTTCAGCGTGGTGCGCTCGGCCTGCGTCAGGGCGCCGTTGCGCGTGACGACGAACACCTTGCTGGCCGCGCAGTCGACGCTGGCGTCAAGGGCGCTCGCCACGCCGAACGCGAAGTCGAGGATGCGCTTGGACAAGGCGTCGGGCGTGGAGGCCAGGGCGAGCACCACCGCGTCGCCCGCCTTGATGGCCCGCGCGACCGATTCCACGTCGCCGTATTCGCGCGGCTTGATGACCTTCAGGCCGCGCGAGGGAATGTGCGAGCCGCCGGCGCGTCCGGCATAGGCGTCGTAGGGGTCGTAGGAAGCCCCGCGGCCCGTTGCCGCACCGGCCCCCGAACCCGACGCGCGTTCGGCGTCGGCCGAGGCGATGATGCGGTTGATGCTTTCGGAGCGCTCCTGGTTCGAAGCGGCGGCGGCACGGCCGTTCGGCGTGCTGGGATGGGCCGGGTTCGCCGTTTCCACCATGGTGCGCTCGGCCCGGTAGCCCGAACGAGCCGAGGACGTCTGGCGCGGCGGCAGCGGGTCGCGCTGCAGGCTGTCAGGCAGCTGCGTGCGGGCCCGCACGTCTTCGATGGATACGAGGTTCGGGACAGAAACGCCCCCTGGCCTGCGAGCATAGGCGGGGCGCGTCGTGACGGACACGTACGGGTCCCGCGCGGCGCTCGACGTCGACGCGTCGCCGGCCGGCTGGTAGCTTTCGCCGTATTCCTCGAACTCGGCGAAGCCTCCGCCGTATTCGTCGTCGTCATCGAGGGGAGGCGTGCTGCCTGAAAAGCCCAAACGCGACTTCAAGCCGTCGAACACGCCGCCTTGCGACCGCCTTCCACGAGAAGAGTCCATACAATCACCTGCTTTTATCCTAAAAACCGACGGACGCACCGTCGACACATTCTCTATGATACGGTCGCGTCAGCTGCAAACGCGTCGCTGAACAGCGCCCGGCCGATTCGCACTATGGTAGCCCCAGACGCAACGGCTTCCCGCCAATCCTCGCTCATGCCCATAGAAAGTTCATTGAAGGCGGCGGCCTGTTCTTCCGGCAGCGATTCGCGCACGTCGTCGCGCAAAGCCGCAAGCTCTTCGAAGCAGCGTCGCGCCACGTCGCGGTCGCCTTGGGGCGCCATCGTCATAAGGCCGCGCACGCGCACGTGGTCGAAGGATGCGGCGTGCGCCATGAAGCCGGCCACGTCGGCCGGAGCCATGCCGCTTTTGCTGGCCTCGCCCGACACGTTGACCTCCAGCAGCACGTCGATCGTGCGGCCGAGCAAGGCGGCCTCGCGGTCGAAGCGCTCGAGGTGGCGCCGCTCGCACAGCGAGTGGACGAGCGTGGCGAAGCGGGCGATCTCAGGGATCTTGCGCGACTGGATGTTGCCGATGAAATGCCACGAGGCCTGCGGAAACGCTTCCGCCTTTTCCGCCAGCATGTCGGGGCGGTTCTCGCCGAAATCGGTGCAGCCGCAGGCCAGGGCCTCGGCCACGGCATCTGCGCCGACCGTTTTCGACACGGCCACCACGCGCACGTCGCCCACGTCGCGCCCCGCCGCCTGACACGCCCTCGCGAGCTCGGCCAGCGTGGCGTCGTAGCGGTCCTGAAAGCCCATGCCTAGTCCTCCCTCCGAAACGCGACCGCGCCGTGGCGCCCGCAGACGCCGCCTGAGGCGCGGTAGGAAAAGTATGCCTGGTCGTTGCAGCGCGTGCACACGTTCGCGCACGCCACGCGCTCGCGCACCGCGCCGGCGGCGCATGCGTCCGCCGCTATGGCTTCCATCAGGCTAACATGGCCGTCGGTGCGCACGCACGCCGGCCCGAAAGCGTCGAGAAAACGTTGCTGCACGTCAGGGCCGCACTCGAAGCATTCCACGCCGATATGCGGGCCGATGTAGAGGTTGCAGCCCCGCGCATAGGCCGCCGCGTCCGCCCAGCCGTCGGCCTGCGCCATGGCAAAAAGCGCCTTCGACGCGATGCCGGCCACGGCGCCCCGCCAGCCTGCATGCACGACGGAAAACGTGCCCGTGGGGGAAACTATGATGACCGGGGCGCAGTCGGCAAAGCACAGAAGCGCCGACGTGTTCGCCGCTGCGACGACCGCGCCGTCGCAGCCTTCCTGCGCCTCGCGCTGCACGGCCGCAAGATCGTCCGCGTCGTTCAGCACGACCACGTGCGTCCCGTGGACCTGGTTGCACGTCAGGCACGCGGGGCTCGGCGCCTCAAGCGCCTCGAGCACGCGCCGGCGGTTATCAAGCACCGCGTCCGCGTCGTCGTTCACATGCAACCCCAAGTTGAGGGACGAGAACGCGCCTTCCGACGCGCCCCCGTCGCGTCCCGTGAACGCGATGCGCACGCCGACCGCCTGCGACAGGGCCTCGTCGGTCAGCATGACAAGACGACGCGCACCGAAAGAGCGCGCGTCGAGTCGGGGCAGCGGCAGTTGTGGAAGCGCTTCGTCCAACGGTTTAGCGCTGACGCTTCAAGAAGTCCGGAATGTAGTCTTCGTCGTCGAAACGGCCCGGCGTGGAAGTCAGCGACGCGTACGACGTGCTCGGCGGCACGGGGCTCATCGGCTGGGGCACGTTGTCCGAGAACAGGTCCTTGCGGCCGAAGTCCATGGACTGCTGGGCCTGGGCGTTCATCTTGAAGCCCGTGGCGATGACCGTGATGCGGATCTCGTCGCCCATGCCCTCGTCGACGATCTGGCCGTAGATGATGTTGGCGTTCTCGTCCGCGCAGCTTTCCACCGTGCGGGCGGCTTCGTCGACCTCGGTCAGCGTGAGGTCCGGGCCGCCGGCGATGGAGAACAGCACGCGGGACGCGCCGGCGATGGCCGCGTCGAGCAGGTTGGAGTTCGTGGCCTGCATCGCCGCGTCGAGGGCGCGGTTTTCGCCGCGAGCGACGCCGATGCCCATCATGGCGGTGCCGGCGTCCTTCATGACCGTGCGGATGTCGGCGAAGTCGAGGTTGATGAGGCCGGGGATGGTGATGAGGTCCGTCACGCCCTGGATGCCCTGGCGCAGCGTGTCGTCGGCGATGCGGAAGGCGTCGAGCATCGACGTTTTCTTGTCGACGATCTCAAGCAGGCGATCGTTGGGGATGACGATGAGCGTGTCCACTTTTTGGGACAGCAGATCTATGCCCTGCTCGGCCTGGTTACGGCGCGTGCGCCCCTCGAAAGAGAACGGCTTCGTGACGATGCCCACCGTCAGCGCACCGATTTCCTCGCGGGCGATTTCGGCGATGATGGGCGCGGCGCCCGTGCCGGTGCCGCCGCCTTCGCCGGCCGTCACGAAGACCATGTCGGCTTCGGCCAGCGCCTCGCGAATCTCGTTGCGGCTTTCCTCGGCCGCCTGGCAGCCCACTTCGGGGTTTGCGCCGGCGCCCAGGCCGCGGGTCAGCTCTTCGCCGATGTGGATGGTCTTGTCGGCATCGGACATGAGCAATGCCTGTCGATCGGTGTTCACGGCGATGAACTCAACGCCGCGGACCCCCGCTTCCACCATGCGGTTCACCGCGTTGGTGCCGCCGCCGCCTACGCCGACGACCTTGATGACCGCCAGATGTTCGCCGAGATTCTTAGGCATCTTATCCTCCACGCTACGGGTCGCTTTCTGTTGGAAAGGGCTCCTGATTTCCGGGTATACGTCCTGGTATTGTACACATAAACCCACTATTTGCAAATTATCCCCTTGCGAACGGAGGTTCATGCACACAATCTGACGATATGGCGCAATATCCGTCGGCAACGGGAAACCGCAGGAAAACCGGGGGTGTCGCCGGCCTGAAACCCGGGCGCAAGGCCCGCTACAGGGCTCGCCAGGTCGGCCGGTCGACGGTGCGCACGTTGATGTAGGCCACGCCTTCGGGATGGTCTTCCATGATCTGCAGGCAGACCCGCTCCTTTTCTCGCACGTGCTCGTCGGTGCCGAACACGATGTCGGGGCCGTCTTTGATGGTGAGCGTCGTCGATTCGGTTTCGGTGGCCTTTACGCTGGTCACACGGTCGGCCAGCTCGGTCGTCAAGCCGTCGACGATGGACAGCGCGTTGTTCACGTTCGCATCGTCGCACCGCTCGCCCACCTTGGGCTGCGTGCCGTAGGGGACCTCGGTGATGTGCAGGGCGCCGGCGGCGTCTTCGTAGACGCGCTCGCTCGTGCGTTCGGCCTCTTCGGTGCCTTTTTTCGGAATGGGCATGAGCCACATGCCGTCAGAGGCGATGGCCCAGTCTTTCGTGTCGGCGCCGTTGGCGGTGGGGACTTCCACGACGGCCGCCACCGTGCGCTCGGTCACGTCGACCTCGAGCGAATCGGGAAAGACCCGGTGTATGGCCACGTCCTCGATCCACGCGTCTTCCAGCAGATTGTCGCGCAAGGCCGACACGTCGATGTTGAGCAGCGTCGCCCCCTCGTCGATGTCGGCAAGGGCCACCATCTCTTCGCTCGTGAGGTGCTCGGCGCCGTTGAACGTGACGGTCTCTATCCGAAAGACGCTCGAATGGTACAGAAAGACGCCCGCGCC
The DNA here is from genome assembly GCF_011039175.1 of Slackia sp. ZJ119. GTDB lineage: Bacteria > Actinomycetota > Coriobacteriia > Coriobacteriales > Eggerthellaceae > Xiamenia. Next base: position 35,046 of record NZ_JAAKEN010000019.1, on the reverse strand, counting down.
CACAAGCACGATCACGAGCGCCGCCGCCACGCCCAGCGACGCCAGATGGCGGCGGTACGTCTGGCGGGCCCGCTTCTGGCGCGTGGCCCGCTCGATGTCGCGCACGGTGACGGAGCGCAGGCGCGGGTCGGGCTGCTGCGGACGGCGCCGCGAGCCCGACGGCTGATGCCCTTGGCCCGACGGCACGTAGCCCGACGACGGACGCGCGGCATAGGGGCGCCCGCCTTCCGACCGGCGCGGACTAGCGGTCCTGCGCGAACCCGAGGAACCGGACTTCCGGCTGTAGTTTGATGCCATGGGCCTGCTCTACCTTTTCTTGGATCATCTCGATCAAGTCTGACACGTCTTGGGCCGAGGCGGTGCCGTCGTTTTCGATGAAGTTCGCATGCACGTCAGACACCGACGCGCCGCCGATGCGGCTGCCCTTGAGCCCCAGCTCTTCGATGAGCTGGCCTGCGGACCCTCCTTCCGGGTTGCGGAAAACGCTGCCGCACGTCGCCTTCGACTGCGGCTGGGTCTTGCGGCGGCGGGCGTGCGCCGCTTCCATCTTGCTGCGGATGTAGAAGGGGTTGCCCGACGCGACGGAAAGCTCGCATTCCACGATGACGTCGTCGGGCAGAAACGGGCTGCGACGATAGCCCCACGCAAGGTCGTCGGCCTCGAGGCGCACCAGGCCCGTGCCCGCCCGCAGCACCGTCGCCGACGCCACGCGGTCGCCGATGCCCGTCTCGCGCGTGCCGGCGTTCATGCGCAGCGCCCCGCCGACCGTGCCGGGAATGTCCACGGCGAACTCGAGCCCTTCGAGGCAGCGGCGAAACGCGTCGTGCACGACCGAGGACAGCAGCACGCCGGCTCCCACCGAAAAGCGCGAGGACTCCTCGTCGAAGCGGAACGTGCGGAAGTCGCGCCCCAGCGTCACGACGACGCCGGGAAAGCCCTCGTCCGCCACGAGCAGGTTCGACCCGCGCCCCATGACGGTCCAAGGCGTGCCGTGCTCGGCGCACGTGTCCACAAGCTGGCGCAGCGCCCCGACCGAAGACGCCTCGACGTAGAAGCGGGCCGGGCCGCCCAGCCGGTACGACGTGTGCTTCGCCAGCAGCTCGTGGGGAAACACTTCGCCGTCGAAGGCTTCGTCAACGAGCAGGGCCTGCACGGGAGATGCGTGTTTTGCCGCCATGAAGCCCCTATTCCGCCCGGTTCCGGGCCGCTTCGCGGGCGGCCAGGACGTCGAGCAGCTCAGGGCCGACCGCCGTCACGTCGCCGGCGCCCATCGTGATGATCAAATCGCCAGGGCAGGCCTGGGCGGCCAGCGCACCGGCCAGCTCGATGCGCCGAGGAACGTAGTGCGCCTCGGGGCAGCCTTCGTGGTCGAGCACGACGGACAGGAACGTCTTTCCCGACACGCCCGGCACCGGGGCTTCGCCGGCGGAGTACACGTCCATGAACGTGAGCAGGTCGGCGTTGTCGAACGCGCAGGCGAACTCGTCGCGCAAAACGTCGGTGAACAGGCCGACGCGAGAGTAGCGGTGCGGCTGGAACACCACGTGGATGCGGTTGTAGCCAAGGCCCGAAGCCGCCTTGATGGTAGCGGCGATTTCAGTGGGATGGTGCGCGTAGTCGTCGACGATGGTGACGCCGTCGGCCTTTCCGACCAGGTCGAACCGGCGACGGACGCCGGCAAAGGTGCTGAGCGCCGAAGCGGCGGCCACCGGGTCGAAGCCCTTGGCCCACAGAAGCCCGACGACGCCCGCCGCGTTGAGCGCGTTGTGGATGCCGGGGTTTTGGCGCAGCGACACCGGCACGGCCTGGCCGTCGGGCAGCTGCACCAGAAAGCGGCTGCCCACCCCTTCGGCGGCAAAGCCGCGCACGACGATGTCGCAGTCGGCCCCGAAGCCGTAGGTGAACAGGGTGCGGCCCGCAGCGCGGGCGATGCGCACGAGCGCGGGGTCTTCCCCGCAAACGACCACGACGCCGCTGCGCTCGGGCACCGACGCGATGAACGCGGAGAACTTCTCGTAGATCTCGTCAAGGTCGCGGTAGTGGTCGAGGTGGTCCGCCTCGATGTTCGTCACGAGCACCGCCGAAGGAGACAGGTGGCGAAACGACTTGTCGCTTTCGTCGGCCTCCACCACGTAGGCGCTTCCCGTGCCAGAATGCGCGTTCGTGCCGAAGGAGCGCACGATGCCGCCGATGAGGAAGGTGGGGTCTTCGCCCATTTCGTGCAAGGTGCTCGCAAGCATCGAGGACGTGGTGGTCTTGCCGTGGGTGCCGGCCACCGCGAGCGTTTCCAGGCCCTCGCCGAGCCGCGCGAGCATTTGGGCGCGGTGCCACAGCTGAAGGCCGCGCTCTTTCGCGGCCCGGTATTCGGGGTTGTTGTCCAGAATGGCCGTGGACACGACCACGACCGGATCGCCCGCAGGGATGTTGTCGGGGCTGTGGCCGATGAACACGTCGATGCCGGCTTCTCTGAGCTGCTTGGTGTAGCGGCTCTCCTTCAGGTCGGACCCGGACACCTTGATGCCCTGGTCGTGCGCGACCCGAGCGATGCCGCTCATGCCGACGCCGCCGATGCCGATGAAATGGAGTCGCGTGAGAGGCTTGTCTTCCATACCCTTGTCCTTCGCTGGATCATTCGTTTGTTCACCGAGGGAAACTCTAATCAAGGCCGTCTTGACCTGCGCAGGCGAAGCGAATGCCTGGTTCCGGCTCGCCTTCGCAGGGCCGGCGGAATCGATCGGCGTTTCCCGAGATTCTCGACACTATAGCCCAACGCGCACGCCCCCGTGCGCCCCTTTGCGCAACTTTCACGTTTCAGGCACGGCCGCTGCGGGCGGCGGCCCTACGAAGGCGCGGCGGCGCGGGCGGCCCGCTCCACCTGGTCGGCCAGCAGGGCCGCGGCGTTTTTGGTGGGAGCGGCTTGGGCGGCGGTGCGCATCGACGCCCGCAGCGACTCGTCCTCGACCAGGCGCATGAGCGCGTCGGCGAAGCCTTCGCCTTCCACGTCGGCGTCGGCTATGGCAAGCGCCGCGCCCGCGTCCACGCAGGCCTGCGCGTTCGTCGTCTGGTGGTCTTCGGTGGCATAGGGAAACGGCACGAGCAGCGCCGGCAGCGCCCGCGCTGAGATCTCGGCGAGCGAGGTGGCTCCGGCCCGCGACACGATGGCGTCGGCCGCCGCCATGGCAAGCCCCATCTGGTCGGTGTAGCCCAGCACCTGCCAGCGGGCGGCCTCTTCCGGCGCAAGCGCGAGCGCCTCCTGCACGCTCGCAAGCTCCTTGGGGCCGGTGACGTGCACCACGTGCAGGCCGTCGTGGGCAAGCAGGCGGCCTTTGAGCGCCACCAGGGCCTGGTTCAGGTGGCGGGCGCCCAGGCTTCCGCCGGTGACCAGCAGCATCGTCGCGTCGTCAGGCACGCCGAAAGCCGCCCGGCCCTCTTCGCGCGAGGCGGCGAACACGCTTTTGCGCACGGGGTTGCCCGTCACCACGACCTTCGAAGCGTCGCCTGCGTCCTTGGCCGCATGCTCGTAGGTGAGGCACACCGCCGCCGCCTTCTTCGCCAGGTACTTGTTCGCCATGCCCATGACGGAATTCTGCTCGTGGACGACGACGGGGATGCCCATCTGCTCGGCGGCCCGCCCCACGGGGATGCACACGTAGCCCCCGAAGCCGACAACGACGTCGGGGCGCTCGGCGGAAAACCACTTCTTCGCCTGCTTCGTACTCTTCTGGATCTTCGCGAGGGCGCGTGGCAGCGTCGCCGGATGGGCGCGGTCGAAGCCTTGGGCCTCGAACGGTTTGAAAACAATACCTGCTTCTGGAACAAGACGGCTCTCGATGCCCCGCGGCGTGCCGGCGAAGCGCACGTCCCAGCCGCGGTCCTTGAGCTCTTCGGCCAACGCCAGGGCCGGATTGATGTGGCCGGCGGTTCCCCCGCCCGACAAAACGACGCGCATGGCTACCTCCTTGATCGTCCGTAGGACCGCTGTGCGCCGGGCGCCCCCCGCCTGGCCGAGGCGGGCCGGGCGGATGCGGCGTAGCGTCCGGTCGTGCGGGCCGCCGTATGCCCGAAGGACGTCGAAAAGCCCTGGTCAGAAACATGGCGGTGCGAACGGGGCGGCACGTAGGGCTCGCCGTGGCTGACGACCCGCAAGTTCTGCTGGCGCTCGCGATGCACGTCGGGCGCCGCGCTGCCCTTCGCAACCGACAAGATGATCCCGATGACAACGAGGCTTGACATCAGCGACGAGCCTCCGTAAGACAAAAACGGCAGCGGCTTGCCCGTGGTGGGAATAAGGCCGATCACGCAGGCGATGTTCAGAAACGCCTGGAACACGAGCATGGCGGCGCACCCTCCGGCAAGCATCTTGCCGAACGGGTCGGGGCAAGACGCCGCTATTTTGAGGGCGCACGCCAAAATGAGCAGGAACAGCACGATGACGACGAGGGCGCCTGCGAATCCCAGCTCTTCGCCGACGATGGAGAAGATGAAGTCGGTCTCGGCCTCGGGAAGGTACTGGAACTTCCCCTTCGAGTTTCCCAGCCCCACGCCGAACAGGCCGCCGTCGGCGAAGGTGTAGAGCGACTGGGTGAGCTGATAGGAAGCAGCCCCGTCCCCCGCATCGCCCTGCATCAGGCCGAACGTCTGGAGCAGGCGCGCGCGCCGGTACGGCGTCGCAAGAACGGCCACGGCGCCGAGCGCCCCGATCACGCCCGCCCCGCCGAACAGCCACCTGAGGGGAACGCCGCCGAACAGAAGCGCGACCCCGATCCCCACCACGCAAATGATCGTCGTTCCGAGATCGGACTGCGTGACGAGCAGCATGGCCAACGGAGCCGCCACGCACAGGGCCGCACCGAGCGCGACCTTTGCCAGCGACAGCGACCCGTCCCGATAGCGGCACACAAGATAGGCCGTCGCCATGACGAAGGCGATCTTGGCGAATTCGGACGGCTGGAAGCGGAACGGCCCGATGTCGAGCCAGCGCCGGGCGCCCAAGATGCCCTCGCCGGTCAGCGCCACGCCGATAAAGCACAGCCACACGACAAAAATCCCCACGTAGATGAGCCGCGTGTTCCACACGCGATACGGCACGAAGGCCCACAGGGCAAACGCGAGCGCCGTTCCTATGGCGGCGAAGACGAGCTGGTTGAGGAAGTACTTCTCAGGGGACCAGTCCAGCGAGATGGCCTCGATGGAGCCGGTCGAATAAATCATGACCAATCCGATAAGCATAAGAAGGGCCGCACAGACGGCGACGACCGCTTGCAGAACGGCCGGGTTCTCGTCCCCGGAAATCGTCAGTCTTCGCGCCATGGGACTCACGCCTCCCCCGTCGTGGCCGCACGCGCGGCCACGAGCGCCTTGAACACGTCCCCGCGCTCTTCAAAGCAGGAGAATTCGTCGAAGGAGGCGCACGCCGGCGACAGCAGCAGCACGTCGCCCGGGTCGCACAGCGCCATCCCTTCGGAAAACGCCTCGCGCAAATCGTCGGCCATCACGTAGGGGCAGCCCGCCCCTTCGTCGAAGGCCAGGCCGAACGCCTGGGCGAAGCGGAAGCGGGCCTCGCCGTACACGACGACGGCCTTGGCGTGCGCGGCCGCGGCAGCCACCAAAGGCGCCAGGTCGGTGCCTTTGTCGCGGCCGCCGAGCAGCACCACGAGGGGAGACGCCGGAAACGCGGCGAAGGCCTTGAGCGTCGCGTCGACGTTGGTGGCCTTGGAATCGTTGTAGCAGGCCACGCCGGCGACGCAGCCGCACGGCTCTATGCGGTGCTCGAGCGGCGCGAACGTGGCGAGCCGCGCGGCGACGTCGGCCGCCTCCACGCCGAGGACGAGCGCCGCCGCAGCGGCCGCCAGGGCGTTCAAGGCGTTGTGCTCGCCGGCGATGCGCAGCGCAGACGCAGGGCCAAGCGTCGTGTCGTCGGAGCCGAAGCCCACCACAAGCAGGCCGTCCGCGTCCAAGAAGGCGGCGTTCTCGCTGCCGCAGCGGGTGCGCATGTCGCTGGCAAGCCCGTCGGCGGTGCCGACGGGCACGACGGAAAAGCCGCCTTTTGGCGGCAGCGCACGCAGGCGGCGCACCTCGCCGCGCACGACGTCGTTCGTGGCGTCGAGCACGGCCGCGCCCCGCCCGGCAAGCCGCATGCGCTCCACGAGGGCCAGCTTCGCTTCCGCATAATGATCAAACCCGCCGTGCCACGACAGGTGGTCCGGCGTGATGCCCAGCACCACGGCCACGTCGGGCACGAGACGCGGCGACGACGCCAGCTGGTACGACGACGCCTCGGCCACGTACGTGCGCACCGCCCCCGACGCGACGGCCTCGATGGCAGGCTCGCCGATGTTGCCGACCGCCGCCACGCCGCCTTGCTCGTCGGCGAGCAGATGCGCAAGCAAAGACGTGACCGTCGTCTTGCCGTTCGTACCCGTCACCACGGCCCACCGCGCGTCCGGGCCGCTTTCGCGCCAGGCAAGCTCCAGCTCGGACACCACTTCGGCCGAGCAGGCAAGCGCGTCGCGGTACAGGTCCGCGTGCGGCGGAATGCCGGGACTGGCCACGCACAGGTCGAACGCACGGCCGTCCGGGTCGGCGCCGGCGGCTTCCGCCAGCTCGCGCACGCCGCCGTCGCCGAACGCGACCGCCACGCCCGCGCCAAGCCCTTCCACGAACGCGCGGGCCGCCGGCGTGTCGGCGCCGGCCGCAACCGCAAGCGCGTCCACGCGCCCGCCGACGAGCTTCTGCAGATACCGGCAGGCGGCCTGCCCGCTCTTCCCCAGCCCCAAGACCAAGACGCGCCCCACATGGTTCGGCGCGTCGGCGGTTTCGTTTGTCAGGGCGGCATGTTCCGTCACATTCATACGACTCCTAACAACAACGTCTGGGCGAAGTGCAGCGAAAAGCCGAGGGCCGCCAGCACGCCGGAGATGATCCAGAACCGCACGACCACCTTCGTTTCGCTCCACCCCTTCTTCTCGAAATGGTGATGCAGAGGCGCCATCAAGAAGATGCGCTTCTTCGTCTTTTTATAGTAGAAGACCTGGATCATGACCGACAGCGCCTCGGCCACGAACAGCCCGCCGATGATGAGCACCACGAACTCGGTCTTCGTGAGCACCGCCAAGCACCCGAGCGCCATGCCGAGCGCAAGCGATCCGGTGTCGCCCATGAAGATGTCGGCCGGGAAGGAGTTGAACCACAGAAACCCGACACAGGCGCCCGCGAGCGCCGAGGCGAAGATGGCCGGCCCCAGCATGTCGGAACGGTACGCGATGGCGGCCATGACGAGCATGACGACCATGACCGTGCCGGCCGCCAGGCCGTCGAGCCCGTCGGTGAGGTTCACGGCGTTGCAAAGCCCCACGAGCAGCACGTCGACGAACGCCAGATACAGCCATGGGATGGAGACGCCGCCCGCAACCGGCACGGTCGTCGTCCAAACGCCCAGGTCAAGCGTGCAGACGAACGGTATCTCCACCGTCGGCGCCACGTGCAGGGCGTTGACGGCCACCAGGCAGAACACCGTGGCGATGGCAAACTGCCCCACGAGCTTCGCCTTGGGCGTCAGGCCGAGCGAGCGTTCCTTGATGACCTTCGAGGCGTCGTCCACCAGTCCCAGCGCACCGGTCAAGATGGTGGCGCCCAAAAGCACGTAGATGTCGCTGCTGGCACGCCCCACCACGAGTGCGCACACGATGACGGCAAGCAGCATGATGACGCCGCCCATCGTCGGCGTGCCCTGTTTCACCAGGTGGCTTTCAGGGCCGTCGGCGCGAACCTGCTGGCCGATGTGACTCGTCCGCAAGAACTTGATCCACAGCGGCATGAGCAAAATGGTGAGCACTACGGTCAACGTAAAGGCGACGAACACGAGAAACGTCGGATATTGGACGAAAACGGCGGGCATCAGTTCTTCAGTCCTTCCACGACGCGGTCGAGGCCCATGAAGTGCGAAGCCTTCACCAACACGGCGTCTCCCGGTTCCAGAAACACGTCCAAATCGCCGATGACTTCGGAAAGCGCGTCGACGGCGACGATGCGGTCAGGGTCCATGCCCTCCGCTTCGGCGGCCGCCGCGATCCAGCGGGCCCGCTTCCCTACGCACACGAGGCGGTCGAGCGGCTGGCGGGCGGCGGCGCGGCCGACGCCTTCATGGCAGGCCTGCTCGTAGTCGCCCAGCTCGCCCATGTCGCCGAGCACGGCCACATGGCGGCCCGGCACCGCAAGCGCACAGAACGCCGCGAGCGACGCCTTCATGGAATCGGGGTTGGCGTTGTAGGCGTCGTTGACGATGGAGAAGCCGCCGCGGGCAGCCACGACTTCCATGCGGCCGGCCTCGGGAAGCGACGCGGCCAAAGCGGCGGCGCACTCCTTGAGCGGGATGCCGAGCGAGCGCCCCACGGCCAGCGCCGCGCACGCGTTCGCCACGTTGTGGGCGCCGCGCAGCGCAAGCGTGCAGCGGGCGGTCTCTTCTTGGAACTCGGCGCTCAGATAGCCTTCTTCGTCGGGGCTCAAATCCTCGCCGTCCACGTAGGACTGCTCAAGGCTCGCCTGTGCGTCGGCGGCGGCCGGATCGCCCGTCGGCAAAAAGCCCCAGGCGTGCGCCGTGAACACGGGCCGGCCTTGGGCGTCGAGCGTCACGTCGTCGGCCCACACGCGAGTGGCCACTTCGGGCTTCACGAAGGAATACTTCGCCGGATCGCCGGCAGATTCGCCGGATCCGTCGAACACGACGGTCTCGACGCAGCGAACGTCCAGGTGGGCGTGTTCGGCCATGAAGGCCGCGAAGTCGTCGTCGCCGTTGACGAAGGCGCGGCCGCGCCCTTCCGGAAGGGCGCACAAAAGCTCGGCCTTCGCCCGGGCGATGGCCTCGCGCGAGCCCAAAAGCTCGATGTGGCTTTCGCCCACGTTGACCACGACCCCCCAGTCGGGGCGCACGAACGAGCACAGATCGGCGATCTGCCCCGCGCCCCGCATGCCCATCTCCACGACGACGACGTCGGTATCGACTTGCGCCGAAAGGATGGTCTTGGGAACGCCCAGCTCGTTGTTCTGGTTGCCTTGGGTAGCGACGACCGAATAGCGGGCGGCCGCCACGTCGCGCACGAGGTTTTTCGTGGTGGTCTTGCCGGTCGATCCCGTCACCGCCACGACCCGTCCGTGCAGCTGCGTGCGCCAAAAACGCGCCATGTCGACGAGCGCGTGCGCCGTGTCGGGCACCTCGAACACCGCAGCGCCCATTTCGCGGGCCAGCAGGCGCACGTCGGCGCCGAGCGGCTGCATGACGAGGGCGGCGACGGCGTGGGCGTTCAGGGCGTCGACCACGAAGTCGTGCCCGTCGACGCGCTCGCCCGGCAGGGCCACGTACACGTCGCCTGCAGCCACGTCGCGCGAATCCCACGAAACGCCCGTCGCCAAGGCGCGGGCGTCAAGCGGCTCGACCACCGTCGTGGCGCCGGTGCATTCGTGGATCTGTTTGAGGCTCATGCGCATGGGCGTCACGCCTCCTCGCACGCCGACTCCGCGATGCGCTCCCATTCCTGCGCCGCCACGATGCGGTCGTCGAAGGGATGCACCTCGGTGCCGATGATCTGGTAGTCTTCATGGCCCTTGCCGGCGATGAGCACGGCGTCTCCCGGACGCGCGATGCGCAAGGCGCGTTCGATGGCGCGTCGGCGGTCGGGCTCCACTTCGTAGCGCCCCTCGCCGGGGACCATGCCGACGAGGATGTCGTCGATGATGGCCAGCGCGTCTTCGGTGCGCGGGTTGTCAGAGGTGACGATGACGTAGTCCGCATCGAGCGCCGCGCCGCCCATGATCGGGCGCTTCGTGGCGTCGCGGTCGCCACCGCAGCCGAACACGCAGATGGTGCGGCCGCTCGTGAGGTCGCGGATGGAATCGACGGCCTTCTTCAGCGCGTCGGGCGTGTGCGCGTAGTCCACATACACCCCGATGCCGGCCTCGGCAGGCCCTGCGACCCGCTCCAGCCGCCCGGGCACCTGGGCCGCCCCCGACAGCGCGTCGATGATGTCGCTGGCGGAAAAGCCCAGCTGCAGCCCGATGCCGAACGCGGTCATGACGTTTTCGACGTTGAACGCGCCGACGAGCGGATAGGTGAACGTGTGGCGGGCACCGCGCACGTCGAGCGTGACGGTCGTCGAACCCAGGCCGTAGTCGACTTCGACCGGCCGGATCTGCGCGTCTTGGGCGAACCCGGTCGAGATGACGGCTTCTTCCGCAGCGCTGCAGCGGCGCAGAAGCTCGCGGCCCCAGGCGTCGTCGATGCAGATGACGCGCTTTGCCGGGTAGTCTTTGCTGAACAGCTTCGCCTTCGCCTCGAAATAGGCCTCGAAGGTGTGGTGGTAGTCCAAGTGGTCCTGCGTGAGGTTCGTGAACGCCGTGACGGCGAAATCGGCGCCCCACGTGCGCAGCAGGTCGAGCGCGTGCGAGCTGACCTCCATGGCCACCACGTCGACGTGCGCGTCGCGCATGTCGGAGAACATGCGCTGCAGGTCGGGCGATTCCGGCGTGGTGTGCGACGACTTTTGAGCCGCGTCCCCGATGCGCACGCCCACCGTGCCGATGACGCCGGTGCGCTTGCCGGCTTCGCGGACGATCGATTCCACCAAATAGGTGGTCGTGGTCTTGCCGTTGGTGCCGGTGACGCCCACGAGGTCGAACGCTCGCGACGGATGGCGGTAGAAGTTCGCCGACGCGCGGGCCATGGCCTTGCGCGAGTCCTTCACCACCACTTCGGTCACGTCGGTGGCGTCGGCCAGATACACCTTGCGCTCCACCACGAGCACCTTCGCGCCGCGGTCGATGGCGTCTTGCGCGAACGAGTGGCCGTCGGTCGAAAGCCCGACGATGCAGAAGAACGCATCTCCCGGCTTGACGGCGTCGCTTCGGTAGGCGAGGCCTGTGACCTGGTCATCGGGGTTGCCAAGGACGGTGCATTCCACACCCTCGAACAGTTCTTTGCAGGTCTGAGCCATACGGTCCCTCATTCTTCCGGCGAAATCCTGAAACGGTCGATTGCGGTAGTCATTATATCCTTAAACAGCGGAGTGACCACGCCGTCGTCTGGAACCTCGTTCGCTCCCACAAAACATACCAACGAACTCGACGAGTCGGCCAGAAAGCCGGTAAAGGCCAGGTTGTAGACGCCTTCTTTGTAGCCGCCGTTCTCTTCGTCGTAGATTTCGGCCGTGGAGGTCTTGCCCGCCACGCTGTAGCCGTCGATGGCGGCCCTCTTGCCCGTGCCGTCGGTGACGACGGTCTTCAGCATGTCGGTCATCACCGGCAGGGCCTCTTTGTTGTCGACCACGTCTTCGGACGGGTATTCCTTGACTTCGCCCGTTTGGGGGTAGGACACGAGGAAGTGCGGGGTGCATTCCACGCCGTCGTTGACGATGGCGCCGTAGAAGCGGGCCATCTGCAGCGGCGTGACCGACACGCCCTGGCCGAAGCTGATGTTGTAGCCGGCGATGCGGCCCCAGTCCTTGAACGGCGGCAGCCAGCCCAAAACGTCGGTGCCTTCCTCGCCTTCGCCCGGGAAGTCGACGCCGGTCTTCTCGTGCAGGTTGTACTTGATGATGGAGTCGTAGAGCTTGTCGAAGCCCATCTTCTCCACTGCCAACGATATGCCGACGTTGGACGACTGGTCGAGGATCTCGCGCAGCGTGAACGTGGCGTCGCCGCGCTCGTGCGCGTCGGAGATCTGGTAGCCGTCGGCCTCGATGACGGCCGGGCAGAACAGCTTGTCGTCGGGAGACATCGTTTCGGTCTCCAGAACGGCCATCGTGGAGACGGACTTGAAGATGGAGCCCGGCTCGAACAGGTCGCTCACGCATTTCAGCGCGGTCGCGCCCTCCTTCACCTCGCTGCGGTCGGACGGGTCGAACAGCGGAAGCGACGCCGCCGCATAGATCTCGCCGGTGGCCGCGTCGAGCACGACGGCGCTGCCGCTCTTGCCGTCAAGGTCTTTCACGCCGCTTTTCAGGACGTCCTCAACTTTTTGTTGCAGCTCCAAGTCGATGGACACGACGATGTCCTGGCCGTCTTCGGGCGGCTTCACCTCGCTGCGGCCGCTTGGAATGATCGTGCCGTCGCGCCCGATTTCACGGGTCACGCTTCCCGGCTTGCCGGACAGGATTTCGTCGTACCAAAGCTCCAGGCCCGACACGCCCTTGTAGTATTCGCGATTGCCGTCTGCGTCCGTCTCCATCCCCACGGCGCCAATGAGCTGTCCGGCGACTTCTCCGTGGGGGTATTCGCGGCGCGGGTCGGAATCGAAGTAAAAGCCCACCACTCCCAGCTCGTTCAGACGGTCTTCCAGCTTCTGGGCCTTGTCCTCGTCGGCCTTGCGGACAACGAGCGCGTACCGGCTTTCCTGTTGCAGCTGCTCAAGATAGTCGTCCGCCTTGCCGCCCAGGTATTCGTGCAGAACTTCGGCCACGTAGGGAATGTCGTAGAGCAGCTCTTCCTGCTCGTCGTTGCGCACGCGCTCAACGGCGTCGTCGTACCCTTTGCGAACCTGGATGGGGTCGCAGGTCACCGTCGTCGCCTCGACCGACATGGCCAGCACCGTGCCGTTGCGGTCGTAGATGGTACCCCGGCGCGGCTCGAGCACGCGGACCTCCGTGCGCTGCTCGGCAGCCTCGGCCTGCAGCGCAGGCGCCGACACGACTTGCACGAACAGCAGGCGCCCCAGCAAAACGAAGGCCACGACGACAAAGACGACGAACAGAACCTCGATGCGGACGGACCCGTCGTTGGGCGCGGGCGCGGCGTGGGCGTAGCCGCGCTGGGCCGCCCGTCCGTCCCGGGACGTCCACGAGCCGCGCGGGGCTTTTCCGCCGGAAGAGCCGAAACCCGCGCGAGAGGTTCGACTCTCGCGCGAGCGATCGCTGCGATGCTGAGACATGCGGGCCATAGGATTATGCTCCGACCTCGATTGCGTTGGACACGCTTTGCGAAAGCGACAGGGACCCGGCGTCGTCGGTGGCGACGACGTCCTGCTCCATGGTGATGACCGCTACGTCGGAAGGCTCCACCATGCCCAAAGCCTGCGCCTCGTCGCTGATGCGTGCGGGGCTGGACAGCAGGCTTTGCTGCACTTCCAAATGCGTCGCGACCGAGCGGGCGTCTGCAACGTCTTGCTCGAGCCGCGTGGTCTCAGCGGAAGCCAAAACGGCCGTCGACGACAAATGCACGCGCAGAAGGCAGGCGAAAAAGCCCGCAGCGATCAGGGCGATGCAGATGACGACGCGAACCGCGATCGACGATTTGGCGGGATGCGGGCTGGTCAGAGGAGCGCCGCCGCGAACGACGCGCACCGGCGAAGCAGGCCGGGCGGGCGCCGAGCGACGCTCGCGGGCCGGGGACCCGTAGGATGAATAGGCTGGAAGCGCGCTCATCGACATCCCCCTCCCCGAGCTCCGCAGAAATACCTGTTGACAATGCGTTTATACTGTAGTAAGTGGTCATCGGTCGAAGTTGGAAGGACACTTGCGAGCCACGCGCAGCTTTGCGCTGCGGGCCCGCGGGTTGCGCTCGACTTCTTCCGCCGTAGGGACCACCGGCTTTCTGGTTGCGACTTCGATTATCGGCTTTTTCCCACACGCGCAGACCGGCAGGTCGGGCGGACAGGTACACCGTTTTGAGAACGACTGGAACGTCTCCTTGACAATTCTGTCTTCCAAAGAGTGATAGCTGATCACGCACAGGGTCCCCCCTGGGTTCAGCCACCGCACCGCCGCTTCCAGACCGCTTCTGAGCACGTCGAGCTCGCCGTTCACTTCGATGCGCAGCGCTTGGAACGTCCGTTTCGCCGGATGTCCGCCCGCGCGACGCGCCGATGCAGGGATGGCGGCCTTGATGACCTCCACCAGCTCTTCGCTCGTTTCGAGGGGGGCTTTCTGACGCGCACGACCGATGAATCCGGCAATGCGGCTTGCCCACTTCTCGTCAGCGTATGCGCGAAAGATCCGGGCGAGATCTGCTTCGTTGTAGGTGTTGATGATCTCAGCTGCGGTGAGGGTTTGTTTGCCCGGATCCATACGCATGTCCAAGGGGCCCTGCTCCTTAAAGGAGAAGCCACGCGATGGCGTATCGATCTGCACTGACGAAACGCCCAGGTCAAACAAGAAAGCGTCGACGCCGGGCACGTTCGCGTCAAGCAGGACGGTGTCCAAATCTCCGAAGTTGCCGTACATGAGTTCAAGGGTCGGACGCGCCTCGTCGGGGATCGTCCCGAGTTTGCGACCGGCGGCCTCAAGGGCCACCGTGTCTTGATCGATCCCAATGAGCACGCCTCCGCTCCCGATGAGCTTGGCCGCCTCATAAGAATGCCCTGCTCCGCCGAGCGTTGCGTCCACGAATGTCTGCTGCGGTTGAAGATTCAAGTATTCGAGGCACTCGGCGAGCAGGACCGGTGTATGCCGATATTCAAACGTCAATTCGCTCACGCCTTTCGACTAGCCAAACAAGAAGCTCACGTCGGCCTCTTGATCCATCTCGTCGAAGCGCTTTGCGTCCCAGATCTCGAAGTAACCCGTGTTGCCCAGGATGACCACGTCGCGTTCGATTCCTGCCGTCTCGCGGATAGCCGCGGGAAGCGTGATGCGGCCGACCTTGTCAAGACTCGTCTTCGCGGTGCGCGACTTCAGAGTGCGGCGCGTTCTGACATGCCTCGGATCGGAGCTGTCGAACTTGCCGAACTTGTCTATGAAGGCCTGGTCGATCCACGCGTTGAAACCGTCGGGGTCGAACACGTACAACGCTTCGTCATGAGGGCTGCGCGTTACCACCAGATCTCCCGAAAAGAACTGGCGGAAGTCCGCCGGAACGGAAACGCGGCCTTTTTCGTCTACCTTGTGGCGGTAGCTTCCGAAGAGGTCGACCGACGGCGCTGCCGGGCTTTTGCCCGCCGTTGCTTGTTCGGTGTCCTCAGCCATGCTTTCCTTCCCGGAGTGCTTTCGCACTGCCCTTTCGGTGCCCTTATCCTATACCCTCGCATCCCACTTTGCAACACCGAATCCCCCGCCCTCCCTACGCATCCCGCCCCTCCACCCCCCGAGCGAAGACAGGTGTTCTATTCACGCTCGAAAAGGTGTTCGGTAGCTTTTCAGGAAAATTCCTACATGGTGCGTGTTTCTTTTTTAGAACCACCATATGTAGTAAAAATCTGCCATTTTTGGCAGATTTTTACTACATAATGTGAGTTGTGAAAAGCTTGTGATGGGCTGATTCTGCGCCGTTCGAAGCCGGTTTTCCGCCTTCCGTCCGGCGGCGGCGTCCCGCGGCAACCCTCCCAGGCGGCGGTGGGACGGCGTCCCCCGGCGCGGCCTTCCAGGCGCGGCGCTTCCCACCGCGCCCCCGGCGGCATCCCGCCGCATCCCCCGGGCAGCAGGACGGCGGCACCCTCCGTGGCGAGACCCGGGCGGCAGGGCGGGCCGAGCGGCCGCCGCGGCGGGACCCCGGGCAGAGCCGTCAGACGGCGGCCGGGGCACCGGCGCTACGCCCGCGGGTGGGCGGCCAGGTATTCTTCCACCAGGTGCGCCCGGCCGACATGCGTGTAGATCTGCGTCGTGGCGATGTCGGCGTGTCCCAACAGCTCTTGGATGACGCGCAGATCGGCCCCGCCTTCCAACAGGTGCGTCGCGAAGGAGTGCCGCAGCGTGTGAGGGTGCAGGTCGGGACGGCCGATCGCACGCCCCGCCTTCGCCACGACCGCATGCAGCGTCTGCCGAGACAGCCGCCCGCCGCGCGAGTTCAGAAACACGGCCGCCGGACGCGGGCCCGCCGCCGCCAATTCCAAGCGCGGCCCCTCCAGATACGCCGCCAGCGCACGGGCCGCCATGCCGGCGATAGGCACCAACCGCTCCTTCGACCCCTTCCCCACGACGCGCAGGTATCCCTCCGAAAGCAGCACGCGTCCCAGGTCGAGCCCGACGCACTCGCTCGCCCGCAGGCCGCAGCCGTACAGCACTTCGAGCATCGCCCGGTCGCGGGCGCCGATGGCGTCGGGGCGAAACGGCTGGGACAGCAGCTCGTCTACCTGGGCGACGGTCAGCACGTCGGGCAGGCGCTCGGGCGATTTCGGGGGGCGCACCTGGGCAAGCGGGCTTTTGTCGACAAGCCCCTCTTGCATCAAGAACTTGTACAGCCCTTTGAGCACCGTGAGCCGGCGGCGCAGCGTCGTCGGCGCAATGCCGTCTTCGACCAGCTGCGCTTCGTAGGCGTACACGTCTTCCGGCGTGACCGCGAGCAGGCCGCCGTCGGCGCCGTCACGGCCGAGAAACGCAAGAAAGGACCGCACGTCGCGCCCGTACGCCTCGACGGTCAGCGGGGCACGTCCGCGCTCGACGCGCAGATATGCCAGGTAGTCGCGAAGAAACGGATTGTCGTCAGCGTGGTCGCGTCCCACCGTGCCTCCTTTCGCGTGCTTGGTGCGCAGGCGCCTTTGACCTCAGACGACAGTATACGCCAGAGGCCGAGGCGTGCCTGGGAAGCGTGGCCCGCCCGGCAGCGGCCGCCGTGGCCGCGCGTCAAAAAAAGCGGCGGGCGTCGCTGCCTGCCGCTTTTCGTACTTGGTTCTGTTTTGCTGTTTGCCGGCCGCCGCGCAAGCCGCGCGTCGCAAACCGGCACGGCGGAACTACTCGTCCAGCGCCTCGGCGATCTCGTCGGTGATGTCGAGCGTGTGGTACACGTTCTGCAGGTCTTCGAGCTCTTCCAGCTTGTCGACCAGGCGCATGACCTTCTTCGCGTCGGCCACCGAAAGGCTCGTCGGCGTGGTGGCCTCCTGGGTCAGCTCGGCGCCCTTCACCTCGATGCCCGCGGCCTCAAGCGCCTTCTTCACAGCCATGAGGTCGGCCGGCGCCGTGGTGACGACCCATTCTTCGCCGGCGTCCTCGACGTCGTCGCCGCCGGCTTCGAGCACGGCCATCTCGAACTCTTCTTCGTCGGCCGCCGCGCCGTTGGGCTTCATCGGGTTTTTCTTGTCGCCGCTTTCGACCTCTTTCGGCACGAGGATCTCGCCCTTGCGCTCGAACATGAACGCGACCGAGCCCGACGTGCCCAGGTTGCCGCCATGGTGGTTGAACGCCGCGCGAACGTCGGCGGCGGTGCGGTTGCGGTTGTCGGTCAGCGCTTCGCACAGGATGGCGACGCCGCACGGGGCATAGCCCTCGTACACGACCGTTTCGTAGTTGGCAGCGTCCTTGCCCGAGCCGAACGCCTTGTCGATGGCGGTCTTGATCTTGTCCTTCGGCAGGGAGTAGCCCTTCGCCTTTTCAATGGCGGCTGCCAGAGACGCATTGTTTTCGGGGTTGGGGTCACCACCCTCCTTCGCAGCCACGGTGATGTTGCGCGACAACTTGGAGAACAAGGCCGAACGCTTCGCGTCCTGCGCCGCCTTGCGATGTTTGGTGGTAGCCCACTTTGAATGCCCTGACATACCCGTCCCTTCTTGCATTTGACAATACTAGGGAAACGCTGACCAATTCCACCAGCCCTGCGTCTGCAGGGCGGCGCCTGGAGGCCTCAAGCCTCATCCACGCACGCCGGTGCGCTCGCTCGGTTTTCGGCCCCCAGCCATCCGCCCTGCAAACGCATGGCAAGACGGCTTTGATCAGCGTTTCCCTAGCCGCCCATTGTAGCACTCCGCCCGGCCTGCGCCTACACTCATCGCACGGTCTTCAAAAGCGCAGGTACGGAATCGGTTCGTTGTCAGGACTTGGTTCTATTACATTCCTGCTTTTCGCCGCCCGTTGCAGCCGGCGCGTTCCCGCAAATCCCGTGCAGGCGCCCCCGCGCTTGTTGACAATCCGACGCCGCAGGGCCACCATGAAAGACGCTCTCAAGCGCAGGCGGCGCCGCACCGGCGTTGCGCCCCGTCTTCCGAGCAGGTTCGCACATCGATCGACAAGGGGCACCCATGCACAAAATCCACTGCCTGAACAACATCTCGCCGTACGGCACCGACCTGCTGACGGCCGACTACGAGCTGACCGAGGACGCGGCAAGCGCGAGCGGCATTCTCGTGCGCAGCGCCGCCATGCACGACATGGAATTCGGCGACGACCTGCTGGCCATCGCGCGAGCGGGCGCGGGCGTGAACAACATCCCGCTCGACCGCTGCGCCGAAGAGGGCATCGTCGTGTTCAACACCCCCGGCGCCAACGCCAATGCGGTGAAAGAGCTCGTGCTGTGCGCACTGCTGCTCGGCAGCCGCGGCATCGTCGGCGGCATCAACTGGGTGCGCGACAACGCCGACGACCCGGCAGTGGGCAAGGCGGCCGAGAAGGCGAAGAAGGCGTTCGCCGGCCACGAGATCAAGGGCAAGAAGCTCGGCGTCATCGGGCTGGGCGCCATCGGGGCCGAAGTGGCCAACGCCGCGATCGACCTGGGCATGGACGTCTACGGCTACGACCCCTACGTTTCGGTCGGGGCCGCGTGGCGCCTCAACAGCGCGGTGCACTACGTCGCCAACCTCGACGACATCTTCCGCACCTGCGACTACATCACCATCCACGTGCCGGCCATGGAATCCACCAAGGGCATGATCGACGCGCACGCGTTCGAGCTGATGCATGACGGCGTGGTGTTCCTCAACTTCTCGCGCGACTCGCTCGTCAACGACGAAGCCATGGCCGCAGCGCTCGAATCCGGCAAGGTCGGCTGCTACCTCACCGACTTCGCGAATCCGGCCGTCGTCGCCATGAAGAACGCCGTCGTGCTGCCGCACCTGGGCGCCTCGACCGCCGAAGCCGAGGACAATTGCGCCGTGATGGCCGTTCGCGAGCTGATGAGCTACATCGAGACGGGCAACATCACCAACTCGGTGAACTTCCCCGCCTGCGACATGGGACCGGTGCCCGAGGGCCTGCGCCGCGTGACCGTGCTGCACGCCAACGTGCCGAACGCCCTGACGCGCATCACGGAGATCTTCGGCGAGGCCGGCGTGAACATCGTCGATTTGACGAACAAGTCTCGCGGCGACTACGCCTACACGATGCTCGACCTGGACGCCGGCAATCCGGGGCATCCCGACGACGCCATCGACCGCCTGAACGCCATCGACCGCGTGTTCCGCGTGCGCGTGGTGAAATAGCCGAATCGGCATACGGTTTTGCCAGCGAGCGGTCGCCTTCGGGCGGCCGCTTGGTTTATGAGGCGAGCAGCGCTGCGAGCGGGCGGCAGGCAGGCGGCGGGCGTTGAATGCTGATTGATTCGCTCAGAATTTTAAGCGACGCTCGCCCGCCGGCGACCTGGGAAAACGGAAGCAATCCGAGCGATCCCGGACCCGCCGCGCTAACGCATCGCCGGAGCGAGCACGCTCAGGGCCGACGGGTGCATCCGAACGTCGAACGACGTGCCGCGCAGCCGCTCGCCGTCGGTTTGCGCGGGCGGCTCTTCGGAAAACTCCAGATGCAGCGACGCCGCGCGGAGCATTTCAACCTGCCGCGACTTCGTGTGGCGCCCGTCTTTCGCCTGCAGAAACAGCCAGCACGCCCGCAGCACGCCGATGGGCGGATGCGCGATGCACAGGTCAAAGACGCCGTCGTCGAGCTTCGCGTCCGGGCACACCTTGAAGCCGCCGCCGTAATAGGGCCCGTTCTGCACCGCGAACGTGATCGACTGTCCCGTTTTCGTCTCATCGTCTCCAACGCGCAGCGCGTAGTCGAACGCATCCAGGTGATGCAGCAGCTGGTCGAACCCGCTTTCCATGTACAGCGCCGTGCCAGTGCGGCCGGTCTTCTTCCGACGGACCACCGTGTCGAGCGCAATGGCCGCATCAAGCCCGAACGACAGCGTCTCGACGAAGTACCGGTCGTTGACCTGGCCGACGTCGATCCGTCGCGGCTCGCAGGCAAGCAGCGCCTCGCAGGCCTGCCCCACATCGAACGGAATGCCGATCGCCTTGGCGAAGTCGTTGCCCGACCCCGACGCGACGACGCCGAGCACCGGGCGGTCGTCGGCAGGGCGTGCCATCAGCCCGTTGGCCGCCTCGTGCACGATGCCGTCGCCGCCAAGCACGAGCACGGTGTCGACGCCTTGCGCATCCCGCGCGATGTCGACCGCATGCCCGGCGCGTTTCGTCAGCTCGACGCGGAAGCTGTCGCGGGGAAGCCTGCCGCGCAAAAGCCCGGCCACACGGTCCACGAGCGACGCGCTTCTGCCGTTTTGCGCCACGGGGTTCGCAATGAGCAGGGTGTTTCCCCACGAAGTTGTCATCGGTGCTTCCTTTCCGCATAAGGCTGATTGCCCGAGGGAAACGTTGACTGCTTCCGTCATCGTTTTCCTGAACGCAGGCAGGCGCACGGAAGCCGTGCGGGCCGCCGACGTTCGGCGGCCGCGTTTCGCCTTATGCCGACGGCGTGCGCTCCCACAGGCCCGTTTTGCCGCCGTCTTTGCGCAGCAGGCGCACATCGGTGATCTCCATGCCGCGGTCGACCGCCTTGCACATGTCGTAAACGGTCAGGCACGCGACGCCGGCCGCCGTGAGCGCTTCCATCTCGATGCCGGTTTTCCCGGTAACGCCGCAGGTCGTGGTCACGTGAATGCCCACCGCCCCGTCGGGCCGCTCGCCGGCGAACACCGGCGTGCATTCCACCTTCGCCTTCGTGATGGCCAGCGGATGGCACATCGGAATGAGATCGCTCGTCTTTTTCGCGGCCATGACGCCGGCCACCCGCGCACACGCGAGCACGTCGCCCTTCGCCGCCTTGCCCTCGACGATGAGCGAGAGCGTTTCAGGCTTCATGGCGATGAAGCCTTCGGCCACCGCCACGCGCTCGGTGTCGGGCTTGGCGGACACGTCCACCATGCGCACGTCGCCCTTCTCGTCGATATGGGTCAGCTGATCAACCATTTCGCCTTCTTTCGTAGTGCCGTTCCTGTCGTTTGGCGCCGAGGGGCCCGCCTGCACGCCCCGCTTTCGCATGCGGCCGCGCGAACGCCGCCCGCGCAGACGCGTTACCCGCCGATCTGCGACATGAGCCGCTCGGTGCCCACCTTGTCGTGGTGCTCGTCGGGCTTCGCGCCGATGGCCTGCTGCAGCACGCGCCGCACGCCGGCCGGCCCTTCGTCGGCCAAGGCGCCGCGCACGTCGTATTCCTCGTCCGAGAACAGACACGGGCGGATCTTGCCGTCGGCGGACAGCCGCAGGCGGTTGCATTCCGCGCAGAAGTGCCGCGACAGCGGGCTGATGAACCCGACCGTGCCCTGGGCGCCTTCGAACGTGTAATACGAGGCCGGCCCCCAGCCTTGCGGCTTGTGCTTCTCGGCCGGCACCAGTTCGCCCAAGCCTTCCGCCTTCGCCTGCTCGTTCAGCAGCCCGAGCAGCTCGTCGCTGGGAATCACGTCTTTCTTGCCCCAGCCCGTGCCGTCGGACCCGGTGCTTTCGCCCACGGGCATGTACTCGATGAAGCGCACGTGCAGCGGACGGTCGAGCGAGAGCTTCGCGAACGCGAGAAAGTCCTGGCCCAAGCTGCGCACCGTCACGGCGTTTATCTTCACCGGCGAAAAGCCGTATTCCAGCGCAGCGTCGATGCCGGCCAGCGTCTGCTCGATGGACCCGCAGCGCGTGATGCGGCGAAACTGGTCCGGGTCGAGCGTGTCCAGCGAGATGTTCACGCGAGAAAGCCCGGCGCGGCGCAGGTCGGCGGCCATTTTCGGCAGCAGCACGCCGTTGGTGGTCATGGCGATGGACTCGATGCCGGGAATGGCCGCAAGCTCTTCGACGAGCCCTTCGACCCCGCGGCGCACAAGCGGCTCGCCGCCCGTCAGACGCAGGCGCGTAATGCCCAAACGCGACGCTTCTTTGACGATGTCGACGATCTCGTCGTAGCGCAAAATCTCATCGTGGCCCTTGGCCGCAACCCCTTCTTCCGGCATGCAATAGATGCAACGGAAGTTGCAGCGGTCCGTCAGCGAAATGCGCAAGTAGTCGATCGTGCGACCATGCGAATCGATCATAGCAGTCTTCCTCCCCCTAGGGAAGCACCGATCAAAGCCGTCTTGGCCCGGGTCCGCAGGGCGGACGGATGGCGGCCGAAGGCCGAGCGGGCGCACCGGCGTGCGCGTGTGAGCTCTAGGCCCGCCAGGCGCCGCCATGCGGGCCCAGGGCTGGCGAAATCGATCGACGCTTCCCTCGTATACGGGAAGGTATTATATCCGTTCGAGAGTATTTGTGCCAGACAAACACTGGTCGAAGTCAGGCGCCGGCCCGTCTGCAAGGGCGCCAGAACCGACCAGCGCTTCCCTGGACGAACGCCGGCCGAAGCCCCTTGCCCTGCACGGACGGGCCAGGCGCGGCGCTATTCGCTTTCGGGATGGGCAGCGGGCTGCTCGGCCGCCGGCGACGCAGCGCCTTCCGCGCGGGCTATGGCGGCCCCCACGAAGTCGCGGAAGAGGGGGTGCGGGCGCGTGGGGCGGCTCTTGAACTCCGGATGCCCCTGGCTGGCGACGAACCACGGGTGGCCGGGCAGCTCGACCATCTCGACCAGGCGCTCGTCGGGAGACAGGCCGCAGACGACCAAGCCGGCCTTCTCGAGCGCGTCGCGGTAGGCGTTGTTCACCTCGTAGCGGTGGCGGTGGCGCTCGTAGACAAGCTCGCAGCCGTAGGCCGCAAACGCCCGCGTGCCAGGGACGACCTTGCACGGATAGGCGCCCAGGCGCATCGTGCCGCCCTTGTCCTCCACGTCGGCCTGCTCGGGCATAAGGTCGATGAGCAGCGCCGCGTCGGCCGCCGTCCGCCGCGCACGGCCGCTGCCGGCAGCGGAAGCCGAAGCCTCGTCGGCGAACTCGGCCGACGTGGCGCCCTCCAGGCCGCACACGTTCCGTGCGAATTCGCAGACCGCCGCCTGCAGCCCCAGGCAGATGCCGAGAAACGGCACGTCGTTCTCCCGCGCGAAACGGGCGGCGGCTATCTTGCCTTCAAACGCCCGCTGGCCGAACCCGCCCGGAATCAGAATGCCGTCCATGCCGTCGAGCGCCTCGGCCGCGGTGGAGTCGCTCAGCTCTTCCCCGTCGATGAGGTGCACGCAGGCATGCCGCCCGTGGAACACGCCGGCGTGCCCAAGCGCTTCGATGACCGACAGGTAGGCGTCGGGCAGGCTCACGTACTTGCCCACCACCGCAATGTCGACCGTGCCCCGCGCGTGCTCCTTCGCCTCCAGAAACGACCGCAAAGGCGCCAGGTTCGCCGGCATGGCGGGCAGGCTCAGCTTCGCGAGCACCCGTGCGTCGAAGCCCTGGCGGTACAGCGACAGCGGCACTTCGTAGATCGACGGCGCGTCGACGCACGACACCACCTCTCCCGGCGCCACGTCGCAGAACAGGGCGATCTTCTCGCGCACCTTCTCGTCGATGTCGTGGTCGCTGCGGCACACGATGAAATCGGGCTGCACGCCAAGGGAGCGCAGCTCCTTCACCGAATGCTGGGTGGGCTTCGTCTTCACCTCGTGAGCTGCGGCGATGTAGGGCACCAGCGTCACGTGGACGAACAGCGCGTCGCCGTCGGGCAGCTCTTTTTTGAACTGGCGGGCCGCCTCGATGAACGGCAGCCCTTCGATGTCGCCGATGGTGCCGCCGATTTCGGAAATGACGATGTCGGCGCCCGACTGCTCGGCGATGCGGCGCAGACGAGCCTTGATGGCCTCGGTCACGTGCGGGATGACCTGCACCGTGCCGCCGAGGAAATCGCCGCGGCGTTCCTGCGCGATAAGCGTCTGGTAGATGGAGCCCTGCGTGAAGTTGGACTCGCGCGTGAGATTCTCGTCGATGAAGCGCTCGTAATGCCCCAGGTCAAGGTCGCCTTCATGGCCGTCGTCGGTGACGAACACCTCGCCGTGCTGAAACGGGCTCATCGTGCCGGGGTCCACGTTGAGGTACGGGTCCATCTTCTGCATCGTCACCTGGTACCCGCGGGCCTTCAACAGATGTCCGAGCGAGGCCGCCGTGATGCCCTTACCAAGCGACGAGACGACGCCGCCGGTCACGAAGATGTGCTTTGCCATGAAAGACCCCCTGCCTCGACTGCGCCCTGCGCCCAGACGCAAGCCGCTTTTCCCGTCGCGCAAACGACCCAATTGTAGGAGCGCCGCGGCGGCCTGCGCGGCGACGGCCCGAAGTTTTACGAAGCCGAAACGCGGCCCGCCGTCGCCCTTTTCTGCATTTCGACCCACGCTCGGCCTTTTGCCAGCCGGCCCGCCTTACAATAAGCGGTTAGGATTGACAGCGGTTTCACGGCGAAAGAGGGTTTTATGCGCATCGGGTTCGACAACGACAAGTACATCGATCTGCAAGCCAGGCACATTCGCGAACGCGTCGCCCAGTTCGGCGGCAAGCTCTACCTGGAGTTCGGCGGCAAGCTGTTCGACGACTATCACGCGAGCCGCGTGCTTCCTGGTTTCGAACCTGATTCTAAAATACGCATGCTGAAGTCCATGGCCGACGACGTCGAGATCATCCTCGTCATCAACGCAAACCACATCGAGAAGAGCAAGGTGCGCGGAGATCTGGGCATCACCTACGACGACGACACGCTGCGGCTCATGGACATCTTCCGCACAATGGGCTTTGCGGTCAACGGCGTCGTCATCACGCATTACGCCAACCAGCCGGCCGCCGACGCCTTCCGCAAGCGGCTGGACGGGCTGGGCGTGAAAAGCTATCTGCACTACCCCATCGCGGGCTATCCTTACGACATCGACCGCATCGTCAGCGATGAGGGCTTGGGCAGAAACGACTTCGTGGAAACGACGCGCCCGCTCGTCGTGGTGACTGCGCCGGGGCCGGGATCAGGCAAAATGGCCACGTGCCTTTCGCAGCTGTACCACGAGAACAAGCGCGGGGTCAACGCCGGCTACGCGAAGTACGAAACGTTCCCCATATGGAACCTGCCGCTGAAGCACCCCGCCAACATCGCCTACGAGGCCGCCACGGCCGATCTGGACGACGCGAACATCATCGATCCGTTCCACCTGGAAGCCTACGACGAGCGCACGGTGAACTACAACCGCGACGTGGAGATCTTCCCCGTGCTGAAAACGATGCTCGACCGCATTTCAGGGTCGTGCCCGTACCAGTCCCCCACCGACATGGGCGTGAACATGGCAGGGCTTGCCATCAGCGACGACGACGCGGTGTGCGAGGCCGCCCGCATGGAAATCGTGCGGCGCTACTTCCAGACGGCCGTGGACGCCAAGCGCACGGGCGACGGGGAGGAACGCGTGGGCAAGATCGAAATGCTCATGAGCCAGGCGGGCATCGACCAGTCGTTTTCGCCGGCACGCTCGGCCGCGCTCGTGAAAGAGGAAACGACCGGAAGCCCCGCCGGCGCCATGGTGCTGCCCGACGGCACGGTGATCACCGGCAAGACGTCGACGCTTTTAGGGGCGGCGTCCACGCTGCTCATGAACGCGCTGAAGGCGCTCGCCGACGTGGAGGACGTCGACGTGATCACCGACGAGGTGATCGAGCCCATCTGCCGCCTGAAGACCGAGCATTTGCGCAGCCAGAACCCGCGCCTGCATTCCGACGAGACGCTCATGGCCGTCGCGGTCAGCTCGGGCCAAAGCGAGCTGGCAGCGCAGCTTATGAGCCACGTCGACGACCTGCGGGGATGCGACGCGTTCTTCTCGGTCATCATCTCGTCGGCCGACGAGAAGCTCTACCGCACGCTCGGCATCAACGTGTGCTGCGAGCCCAAATACGAGCAGCACCGCTACTACCACAAGTAGGGCGCCTCGGGCGGCGGGCGGCGGTCGGAGCGGCGGTTGCCGCCCGATGGGGGTCAGCTCCCGCACGAGGCGGCGGGCTGCCGGGGCGGCGGTCGGGGCTGCCGCCCGACGCCCGACAGGGCCGTCTTCCCGACCCCGCCCAAAGAAGAAGCCCCGGTCGCTTAGCGCGTCCGGGGCTTCATGCCTGAGAAGGGGTGCACGGTTCGCGCAGCGCCATGGCCGCGCCAGAACCCTAGTTGGGCCGTACGAAGATCATGCCGTCCTGCACGGCGCCTTCGACGACGCCGACGCCGTAGGTGGCCGCATGGACCATCTTGCCGTCGCCGACGTAGATGCCGCAGTGGCCGTCGTTCACCGCGATGTCGCCCGGCTGCGGGTCGGACACCTGCTGGTAGCTGTTCATGAACGTGGTCGTGGATCCGAGACGGTCGTACCCGCCGGTCAGCGCGTAGCTGACG
The DNA here is from genome assembly GCF_011039175.1 of Slackia sp. ZJ119. Lineage (GTDB taxonomy): Bacteria > Actinomycetota > Coriobacteriia > Coriobacteriales > Eggerthellaceae > Xiamenia. The sequence goes on along the minus strand of NZ_JAAKEN010000019.1, from coordinate 8,849 downwards.
AAGCCGGAGCAGTCGAACGCGTCCTGGCTGCAGGCGCCGTACGAATACGCCGTGCCAAGCGCCGCATACGCGCGGTCGACGATGGCGTTGCCGGTGTTCGCGTCATAGCCGACGATGGTGCCGCCGCCCGAAGAAACCAGCTGCTCGGCCGCAGCCGAATCCATGGTCTCGTACGAACCGCCGCTCGGCTGAGCGTAGGTCGTTTCCGGAACGATGGCGTCGGTCTGCTGCGGAATCACGGCCTGGGCGGCTTGGGCAGCCTGCGCGGACTGCGCGGCGGCGGCCAGAACCTGGTCGGCGCGGGCAGCCTGGGCGGCTTCCTGGGCCGCACGCTCCTGTTCAAGCAGGGCGGCGACCTCGGCGCTCAAGCTGTTGTAGGTCGATTCCATCGCGGAGACCGTGGCCTGCGCGTCGGCCTCGATGCGGGCGGCCTCTTCGGCCTTCTCGGCCGCGACGCGCGTCTGCTCGTCAAGCACGGCCTTCTGCTCTTCGATTTCAGTGCGCAGCGCCTTGGTCTCGTTCACCAAATCGGTGTCGTTTTGGTTGATGGACACCAGCAAGTCCCACCGGCTCGTGAATTCCGAGAACGTGGTGGCCCCCAGAATGAGGTCGAGGAACGTGGAGTTGCCTTCTTTGTACATAGAATGGGCGCGGGTGCCCAAACGGCTCTGCAAGTCGGCGATTTCCGCGCTGGCCTCGTCGATGCGGGTCTGCGCGGCCTGGGCGTCGGCTTCAGCCTGCTGCTGGGCCTCGACGGCCAGATAGTGATCGTTGGAAGCCTGGTCGAGCTGGGCTTGCATCGTGTTGAGAGAAGCGAGCACAGCCTGCGCTTCGGCCTGCTTTTCAGCCGAAGTGACGGCGAAAGCAGTCGTCGGTGCGGCCAGCGCCAAAGCGAGCGCCGATGCTACTACGCAAGCCGAAACGGTCTTGCGGGTCGCGGTAAGTCGCATAAAAATCCTCCAGTCGTGTTGAAACACTCAGGCAGTTGAACACAGCCTAACAAAGACATGACCAGAAAAACACCCTTGACAAGCCATGGACGCATTAGAGCCACGACTTCATCACACTCGCCCGATGAAACATCCAAGAAATATCCGCAGTTGAGAAGCGTGCGTTTTTGGTGCTGTACCGAAAACGCCGTTGTTTTGGCCCGCCGGTTTCAGGGCTTTGGCGCTGCCGGAAGCCCCCGCGCCGCACCTGCTCACGCCGATGCGGCAGAGCTTCGCCCCTGGTCGCCTCGGGGCAGCCTCGGAGGGCGGCGGAGCTCCAGGCCGGCCTCTGAAGGTAGCAGGACTCCCCGGGGCCAGGCTCGAGGTGCAGCAGGACCCCCCGGGGCAGGCTTCGGGGCGTGGCGAGACTCCCCGGGGCCGACCAAAGAGGGCGGGCGGGACCGGAGGGCAGGCTTCGGGGCGAGGCGGGACTTTCGGGGGCTGGATTTGGGGCGGCTCAAGATGGAAAAATTGTGTATTGGAGACGGAAAGGGCAGAATCTCCCCCTTCGCGCATCAATTTGGCGGAATTCGGGCTGCAAAACGGCGTATGCAGCAGCATTCGAGCGCGTTTTTGCTTGATAGAGCGGCTTTACTACGGTGTATATACCGTACTTACGCCGAACAACAAGCCCTTCTGCGCCTTAAATGATGCAGAAGACGCCAAATTTCGGCTAAAAATCTCCAACACACAATTTCTTCACATGTGGATGCCGACGGAAAGGGCGCCCGTGCCAAAAAACGCGCATAATCGCTGGGGAGTACTGCATAAAAGCGCAGATAACGTGCATAGGCCCCGCCAAAGGCCGCGCGAGCCCCAGCAGGAGCGCCATGCGGCGGCCGTAGGCTCTCGAAACGGGCAGGTTCTGCCCGCACGCAGGCCCGCCCGGACAGGCGCTGCAGCCTGCCCGCACGCAGACCCCGGTCAGGCAAGCGCCGTGCCCGCCCAGAGGCGCGGCAGCACGGACCGATCGGTTCCGCCAGCCCTGCGCAGGCAGGCCGTCGCCGCCCGCCGCCTTTAGGCGTTTTCGCGATAGCCCACATCGTCAAGCCGGTCGGGGGCGTCTGCCGCCGTCGTGGCAAGCTCGTCACAACGCTCGTTCTCGGGATGCCCCGCATGCCCTTTCACCCACACGAAGCGCACCTGGTGCGCCTCTTTCGCAGCCAAAAGCCGACGCCAGAGGTCAACGTTTTTCACCGGCTCCTTCTTCGCGTTCTTCCACCCACGCTTGAGCCAGCCGTCGATCCAATGCTGGTTGAACGCGTTCACAAGGTATTGCGAGTCGGAGTACAGCGTGATGGAGCACGGCCGTTTGAGCGCCTCCAGGCCGACGATGGCGCCCAGAAGCTCCATGCGGTTGTTCGTCGTCTCGCGATAGCCGGCCGACAGCTCCTTGCGGTGCTCGCGCCCCTGGCTGTCGACGAACCGCAGCACGGTCCCATAGCCGCCAGGGCCGGGATTGCCCCGCGACGACCCGTCAGAAAAAATGTCAACGTCTTGCATGCAGATCCTTTGCACGGCCAGGCGACAAGCGGCGCCCGCCAAAAACGCCCCGGCGCGGCCCCTCTTCAAGGCGGCGCCGGGGCGGACGGCTTATTTCGGGAAAAAGTCGAACCGCGGCGGCAGGGAGCGGATGCGGTGGCGCCCCTCGTTGATCTCGGCGGCGCCGCACAGCTCTTCCATCGAGGCGAAATCGTAGTTCCAGCTGAAGAAGTCGCTGAATTCGAACGACAGGTAGTCGCAGATCTTTTCGGTGCCCTCCGGCACGACCGGATGCATGAGTAGCGTCGCCACGCGCAGCAAGAAGAACGAATCCACGAGCACCTGGCGTCGCGCCGCCTCGTCTTCGCCCTTCTGAGCAGCGCTGATGCCGTCGGTCCAGTACTTGTTCGCCCAGCGGATGAACTCGTCCATCTGCGCCATGACGGCGTGCAGCTCGACGCGCTTCATCGTCTCGTCGTAGGCGAGCAGCACCTTGTCGGTCTTTCGCAGCACCTCAGGCGACACCTGCCCCAGCGGCATGAAGCCGTCGAAGTTTTTCTGCGCCTCGTAAAAACAGCTGCGGGCCAGGCGGTTGAACACGTTGGAGAGCAACGCGCCTTCCTTGAGCACCGGGTCGGCCACGCGGGAATCGGCGCGTTTTTCCAGGTCGGGGTCGAACGCCTTGGGTTTGAACCCCACCGACTTCATTCCCAGGCCAAGGGCGAGAAAATGGGCGCGAAGCTGTTCGACCGAGTAGTGCTCGAGCAGCTCGTCGGCCGTCGGCGGCTTGACCGCGCTTGACGAGGACGCCTTCTTGTTGCCGAACAGGATGTGGTAGTTCGCGACGAGGCGCGTCTGGCGCACGGGGCGGTCGGTCGGCCCGGGAATGAGAATGTCGCCGGGGCGCAGCGCCTCGATGAGGGCCGGCTGCACCACGCCGTAGAAATACAGGTTGTCCTGGCCGATGAACTGGTAGACCTCGGCGTCTTCGTCGCACCAAAAGTCGCGCCAGCTGCCGCGCGGCAGGCCCAGCTTGTCGTTGATCGCCATCGTGAACGACATGGGCGCCCACAGGCTTTCCGGCCAGCACCACACGGTCAGACCTTCAAGGCCGTCGATGACCGGGGCTTTCACGCCCCATTCGATGTTGCCGGTGATGCGGAACGGCACGAGCGTCTTGCCGGTACGGAAGCGGATTCCCGCGCGTTCGAGCACGCTGCGGGCCTCGTCGCGCTCGCCGATGGTCGAAAACTCCACCTCGAAGCTCTGCTTGCCCTTCTCCGGGTCGCGCACCACGTGCGACGGCAGATCGGCGGCGATCGCCTCGTAGGCCTCGCGCATCTCGTTTTTGATGTAGATGATCGGGGGCGCCAAAAACTCCTTCACCGTCTGCGACACGATGGGCCGCACGTCCGGGTCGGCCTCGAGCCCCGCCACGTGCTTGCGCAAAAAGTCGGCGAACGCGGGCAGGTCGAAGTACCAGTTTTCCACCGGCCTCATCTCGGGCACGGTGCCGGTCAACGACGACTTAGGCGCGATGAGGTCTTCGGGGGCGTAGCTGTGGCCCAGGTCGCATTCGTCGGCGTAGGCGTGCTCGGACTTGCAGCCCTGCACCGGGCAGCGGCCGACCACCTGCCGGCCGTTCAGGATGGTTTCGGCCTCGGCGTCGTAGAACTGCATGGTCTTTTCGCGGCGCAGCCAGCCGTTTTCGTGGAGCTTTTCAATGAAGCGCTCGCTGATGAGCTGGTGCACCTCGCCCGAATGCCCGATCCCCGAGCCTTCGTAGATGGACAGGCTGATATTGAACGCGTCGAGGGTCTTTTTCTGCGCCTCGTGGTTGCGGCGCACGTATTCTTCGATGGTGCCGTCGAACTCGCCCGCCTCGACGAGTTTGCGGTAGCCCTCGTTGATGGGCGAGCCGAAGCAGTCGGTGCCGCTGATGAAGCGCACGTTTTCAGCGCCGATGCGGTCGCGCAGAAAGCGGGCGAAGGCGTCGGCCGGCACGAATACGCCGCCGACGTGGCCGAAGTGCAGCGGCTTGTTGCCGTAGGGCATGCCGGCCGTCACGACCGCGCGTGCAGGCCACGGCACCGCGCTGCGACCGGCGCGGCACGTCCGTTCGGTTTCGATCAGTTCCTCGTCGTTATGAGAGGGCGTTGGCATGAAGATCCCATTCCTTTGCGTTCAAGGGGCGGTCGTCCTGCAACTGTTCAGAAGACAGCAGGCCCAGCAGGCCAGACAGGTCGTAGCTCGACTCCCCCATGTCGTACACGTCGTAGTCAGAGACGCCGGCCAGCTCGGCGGCTTTCGCGATGGCGTCCTCGCGCGTGCCGATGTCGTCGGCCAGCCCGTTTTCGACCGCTTCCATGCCGGTGAACGTCAAGCCCGTGGCCAGCTTGCGCACCTCGTCTTCGGCCATGCCGCGTCCTTCGGCCACGTTCGCGATGAACGTGCCGTTGATGGCGTCGACCATCTTCTGGTAATAGGCCCGTTCCTCTTCGCTGAGCGGGCGATAGCCGTAGCTGGAATCTTTGCTGTCGGCGCTGGCGACGACGTCGATGGAGATGCCGAGCTTTTCAAGCAGGCCCGACAGGTCCGTGACCTCGAGCGCCGTGCCGATCGAGCCGATGGCGGTCGTTTTGGCCGTGTAGATGAAATCGGCCTGGCTGGAGATCTCGTAGGCCGCGCTCGCGTTCATCGACGCGCTGGATACCACGACGGGCTTTTCGAAGTCTTTGACGTATTCGGCCATTTCCTCGCCGGCCGTGGCCGTGCCGCCGCCGGAGTTCACGCGCAGCACCACGCCTTTGATGTCAGGGTCGTCCGAAGCCTGGTCAAGCAGGGTTTTCAAGCCTTCGGGGCTGCAGGCGCTGCCGTCGTATTGGATGGTGCCGTCAAGGTCGATGACGGCAATGGTGTCGCCGTAGGTGCCGCTGGACGACACGCTGGCAAGCGAGCCGGCGGTCGAGAAGACCGACACGCACGACGCCATGGCGCCGGCAATGAGCAGAAAGGCCAAGACGACGGCCACGAGCGCAACGATCCAGCCGCGCTTTTTCGCAGGCTGAGGCGCCGGGGTGTAGGCCGGCTGCGAAGCGGCATAGGCCGGTTGCGAAGCGGCATAGGCCGGTTGCGGCTGGCAGGAAGCCGGCACGCCGTAGTGCTGGGCCGGTTGGGCCGGCTGCGGGGCGGGCGGCGGGACGTTTTCGCCCCCGCTTCCCCACGCCTGCGACGACCACGATGGATCTTGTTGCATGGGCTCTCCTCATTGGTTGACTGGTGCCATGGTACTCCAAGCGCACGGAAACCGCGCCTTGTCGGCTGCGGTTCCCATGACGGTTCCACGAACGTGCGGCGTCCCCCGATAAATGATGACCTGTTCAATCAGCGTTTATCGGCGCTTCCGCTTCTGTCTCCTTAAAACTCCGTGATGGCCTCCGCTTTGGTGTGCTGGGCCTTCTTTGCCGTGCGTACGAGGAATTCCTGGTTGTCATCGGTTTGCTTGAGCGACTTGATGAGCATGTCCATGGACCGCTCGGTGGAATTCGTGTTGGCCAGAATGCGGCGGACGGCCCAGATGAGCGGGGCTTCCTGGGGCTTGAGCAGCAGTTCTTCCTTGCGCGTGCCCGACGCCACCGGATCGATGGCCGGGAAGATGCGCCGGTCGGCCAGGTTGCGGTCGAGCTTCAGCTCCATGTTGCCGGTGCCCTTGAATTCCTCGAAAATGACCTCGTCCATCTTCGAGCCTGTGTCCACGAGCGCCGACGCCAGAATGGTCAGGCTGCCGCCGTGCTCGATGTTGCGGGCCGCGCCCAAGAAGCGCTTCGGCGGATAGAGCGCCGTGGAATCGACGCCGCCGGACAGGATGCGGCCGCTCGCCGGCTGCGCCAAGTTGTAGGCGCGGGCCAGGCGCGTGATGGAGTCGAGCAGGATGACGACGTCTTTCCCGTCTTCTACCAGGCGCTTTGCACGTTCGATGACCAGCTCGGCCACGGCGATGTGGTTTTCGGTGGGCATGTCGAACGTGGAGGAAATGACCTCGCCGTGAATGGAGCGCTCCATGTCGGTGACTTCTTCGGGGCGTTCGTCCACCAGCAGGCACATGAGATGCACTTCGGGGTTGTTTGCGCTGATGGCGGCGGCAATGTCCTTCAAGATGGTCGTCTTGCCCGCCTTCGGCGGCGACACGATGAGACCGCGCTGGCCCTTGCCGATGGGGCTGACCAGATCGATGACGCGGGCCGTCACGGCGTTTTTGCCGTGCTCCATGACCAGGCATTCGTCCGGATAGACCGGCGTCAGGTCGCCAAACTTGACCCGGCGGGTCATCTCTTCGGGAGCATGGCCGTTGACCTGGGAAATCCTTTGGATGGCGGCGAACTTCTCGTTCTCTCGCGCCGGACGCGTCTGCCCTTTGAGCCTGTCGCCTTTGCGCAGGCCGTTGCGGCGGATGAGCTGGGCGCCCACGTAGCAGTCGCTTTCGCCCGGCAAATACCCCGACGTGCGCAAAAAGCCGTAGCCGTCGGACAGGATGTCCAGCACGCCTTCGACCTCGATGAAGCCTTCGGCCTTCACGCTGGCCTCGAACACCGCTTCCACCAGCTCGGCCTTTTTCAGGCCCTTCACGTCCAGATCGAGCGCCGCCGCCTTTTCGCGCAGCTCGGCCACTTTGAGCGCCGCCAAATCTTCGCGGGTGACGCTCGGCACCACTTCGCGGTTCTGGTTGTGCTGGCGACGCTGGAAGCGGTTGTTGCGGTTGTTGTTCTGCTGCTTGTTGTTGCGGTTTTGCTGGTTGTTGTTCTGGCGGTTGCGATTGTTGTTCTGGTTCTGGTTCTGGCGGTTCTGGTTGTTCTGCCCGCCCTGCTTGTTTTGCTGCTGCCTGCGCTGCTTGGCGTTTTGGCCCTGCACGTGCACGCTTTTGCGGACCGGCTGTCCGCCGGCGTCTTCGGCGTCGGCGGCGCGGTCGGCCTCTGCGGCAGGCGCAGGAGCAGGCTTTTCTTCCGATGCATCGGACGCGCCCGAGACGGCCGGGGCTTCTTCGGGCAGCGGGTTTTTACGCGGGCGGCCGCGGCGCTTCGGGGCGGCGTCCGTCGCAGCCTCGACGTTCGAGGCGCTGCCGGAGGCGCCGTCTGCCTTCGCGTCGGACGCGGCGGCCGGCGCTTCGGCTTCGGGCAGCGGGTTTTTCCGGGGGCGGCCGCGGCGTTTCGGAGCGGAGGCCGACGTCTCTTCCGCAGCCGGCGCAGCGCCCTCGCCGCCGTCTTCGGGCAGCGGGTTCTTGCGCGGGCGGCCGCGGCGTTTCGGCTTTTCAGCGGCCTCTTCTACCGAATTTGCGATCTCTGGGGATTCATCGCTCATGCGTTGGCTACCTTCTCCCAGTCCTTCAAAAACGCGTCAAGGCCGCGGTCGGTCAGCGGGTGCTGCACGCATTTTTTCAGCGTCGCGAACGGCACGGTGGCGATGTCGGCCCCCAAAAGCGCCGCCTGGGCCACATGATGCGCGCTGCGCACCGACGCCGCGATGACCTCGATCTGCTCTCCGCCCACCGTGGAATCCGTGAAGTCGTAATTGCCGATGGCCTCGATGACGTCGCCCAGCTGGTCGAGGCCGGCTTCGGAAATGTCGTCGAAGCGGCCGACGAACGGGCTGATGTAGCGTGCGCCGGCGCGGGCGGCCATGATGGCCTGCGGAACGGTGAAGCACAGCGTCATGTTCACGGGAATTCCCTCGCTGGCCAGCTGCTTTGTGGCGGCAAGGCCCTCGATCATCGTCGGCACCTTCACGACGACGTTCGGAGCGATGGCGGCAAGCTCGCGGCCGTCGCGCACGATTTCGTCCCGCGTCATAGCGACGCTTTCCGCCGAAACGGGGCCGTCCACGATCTCGCAGATGCGCTTGATGTGGGCATGGAAATCGGACAGCTTGCCCCCGATGCGCGAATACAGCGTGGGATTGGTGGTGACGCCGGCAAGCACGCCCCAGCTAGCTGCCTCTTCGATCTCCTTGAGATCGGCGGTGTCCAGGAAAAACTTCACCTGGTCCTCCTAACAGGTCGGATGGGTGGAATATGCGCTCGCTTTCGAGCACACGGGTACCATGAGAAATATGGGGATGATTGTTTGCCCTTTCGAAAAGCGGGAATGTTCGCCGCTGTGTCGCAAAATAGATGAGCCGAGGACAAACTACCACATGCGATACTTGCTGACAAGGCGTTTTTCGCGGTATCGACAAATTAGAGCGCAGTCGGCGAACGGGGCTTAATTGAATTCGTAAGTTGGACACTGCAATAGCAACCTGGACAAACGAGTACAAAGATGGGTTTGCGCGGTCAAGATGCATATCAGGTGTCCAGATTGCTTTCAATTCTCTTTCTGAAGGGTC
>NZ_JAAKEN010000018.1 GCF_011039175.1 Slackia sp. ZJ119 | reverse complement strand
TCCCCACTGCTGCCTCCCGTAGGAGTCTGGGCCGTATCTCAGTCCCAATGTGGCCGATCGGCCTCTCAGCCCGGCTACCCGTCGAAAGCTCGGTGGGCCGTCACCCCGCCGACTGCCTGATGGGCCGCGACCCCATCCCGCGCCGCTTGTCGCTTTCCCCCCGCGAAGATGCCTTTGCGGGGGCGCATCCGGTATCAGCCCGGCTTTCGCCGGGTTGTCCCGGTGCGCGGGGCAGGTTGGTCACGTGTTACTCACCCGTTCGCCGCTCTATTCCCACCCGAAGGTGGCTTAACCGCTCGACTTGCATGTGTTAGGCGCGCCGCCAGCGTTCATCCTGAGCCAGGATCAAACTCTCCGTTCGAAACAGGCCGGGGGGCTCGCCCCCCGGCGGCGTCTCCGCAAAAAATAAATGAATCTGCCCGTTTTCGGATCCAAAGGAAACGACTCTCATGTCGCTCGTCTTGGTCTTCTTCTCTGCTCCAGTATCCGGTTCTCAAGGTGCCCGGCCGCTTCGTCTTCCTCAGCGGCGCGAGGAGATATAATACGCCCCTCCCCCACACCTGGCAAGGGTTTTCTCGCTTTTCGGGGGGAATTCCTCCTCTTCCTCCATAAGGCCTGGTGGAGGCTTCGGGCGTCTCCACAACTCGGGGGCCCTCGGGAGGGGGCCGGGGCCGGCGGGCGGGGCGGGGCCTTCGGCTTGGCGCGGCCTCGCCGCCGCACGCGCTCCAAAACAAGAAGGGGGCAAAGCCCACGGCCCTGCCCCCTTCCCTGCTTTCACCGGCGCTTCCGCGCAGCGTTCAGCTCAAACCGACGCTAGCGCACCCAGCGGCCGTCAGCCCCGACGCGGTATGCGCCGATCTTCTTGTTCACGGCCATCGAACCGTCGGCCTGCACGTAGTAGTCGCCAATCCACTTGTTCGCCTGCATGACGCCCGAGCCGTTCAGGTAGTACCAGGCCTTGCCGACCTTGGTCCAGCCCGTCTGCATGACGCCTGCGCCGTTCAGGTAGTACCACGACTTGCCATCTTTCAGCCAACCGGTCTTCATGGCGCCGGACCCACTCAGGTAATACCACGACTTGCCGTCGCGGACCCATCCGGTCTTCATGGCGCCGCTCTTCTTGTCGCAGTAATACCAGGTCTTGCCGTCCTTCACCCAGCCGGTGCTCATGTAGCCCGAGCCGGTGAAGTGGTACCACGCGCCGTCGATGCGCTTCCAGCCGCTCTTGGCATAGCTGCCGTCGGCATTCTGGTACCACCAGCCCTTGGAATCGGACTTCCAACCACCTTTCGCAGAGGGCTTGGATGCAGCGTGGTAACCCGGCTTCGACCCGGCGATGTTCGTGTTGAACGACCCGTCCCACTTGTAGGTGCTGTTTCCGGATTCCCTGACGGTATTCGTCTTCTTCACGACGATGGCCGCATCTTTGCTGTTGTAGGAACCGCAGCTGTTGTTCTTCACATTGACGGTACCGAATTGAGAGCTGGTATGGGAATAGAAGTACAAGCCTTGGCGACTGCCCAAAATCTTGTTGCCCTGCACGTTGTAGACGGCATTCGAATAGGCGCCCACCTTCCCGTTTCCGAAGATGTGGAAGTGCAAGCCGACGGAATACGAATCGTTCACGCGACTGCTGTTCGACACGATGACGTTGTTCTTGACCGTCGCGCCTGCCACGTTGAACAGCGCCACGCCTTCGGCCGACATGCCGACGATGGTGTTGTTCTCAAGAACGATGTTCTTGTGGTAGTTGCCGCGATAGGCCTTGTCACTGTCGCTGGCCGCATAGTTCGAGCACACGCCGCGACCGCCGCGGACAAGGCAGTTCTTAATGGTGATGTTTTGGCAGGTCTGGCCCTTCACAAGCTCGGGCTTTCCCAAGCCGGCAAGCGTCGGAGACGTGCGCGATGCGGCGATGTCGATCTGCACGGCTTCCTCGACGCTGGTTTTGTTCACTTTGCCCTTGCTCTCGACAAGCTGGCAGTTGTCGATCACGACGTCTTTGCAGGCGATGATCTCGATGAGATGACCTGCGTAATTGCCTTCAATGGTCACATTTTTCACCGTGATGTTCTGCCCGTGGGCGAAGTAGAACATGGTCTTGTCGTAGTTGGCGTCGCTCGACTTCCACGTGCCGCCGTTGATGACCACGTTTTTCATGGCGCTGTAATTGGCCCGGTCGGGCGAGTTGCGCAGCGCACCCTGAACAGAGACGATGGTCGCCCCTTCGGCATTGATGGTGCTGCCGCTTTTCAGGTAGAGGTTGCCGTTGAGGTAGTACGTCGCGCCCTTCACCAGCGTGACGTTGCCCGTTTCGTCCAGCTCCGCCTGGATAACGGCCCGGTCGTTCGAATTGCCTGGCTGGACCGTGCCGGCGAACGCGACGCACGGCAGCAGCAGCAACGCAGCAACGGCGGCCATGCACCCCCACAGCGCTTTCCGTAACATGCTCTTTGTCATACCGCTCTCCTTCCGTTTGCATAATCGTGCAGAGTATATCACGGCAGGCCATGCGCCGATGCGGTGAGGACAAGGGGACCGCAAGGTTGGAAGGCAAAGAAAAAGCCGCCCGAAGGCGGCTGTTCGTTTCTGGTGTACCATGTAGAAGAAAGGTGGAACCCATCATACTGCGTCATGGCTTCGGTTTGCTTATACCATTAGTGAAGGCTGCCTGATCATTTACGTTAGGTCTTCCTGCATCAACCCATTGCTTATACAGCTTAAGCAACGTATCCGCCATGTGTTTTTCACGAAGCGAACGCTTGACTTTCTTATTGCTTGAAACGTTTTCCATGTAAAACATCACCCCACAGAAATTATACTTCGAGCCTTACCATGTTAATAACCTTTGCGTTTCCGCAGACAAACGGCTTGGCGCAGGAATGCATAAACCACCGTTTTGAGATCAATCGACCAGATCGGTCTCGCTACCTATTCTACAGCCGCCATCGGGACGTCGGTCTCGCAATTCGGCTCGCAGCGCAAACCTCACAGGACCAGCGCCCCGTCCGCCCCGAACTCGCAGTGCTTTCCATCGATGTCGGCGGGGCCTACGACCATTGAGCCTTCGGGGTGGATGCCGTCTTTCTTGGGATGGAGGTAGTAGTCCTTCTTCCCGACCTTGATCCAGCCGGTGCGCATGTGGCCATGGCCTGGTTCGAGGTAGTACCAGTACCCGCCGTCCTTCAGCCAGCCCTCGTCCATGCCGCCGTCTGATGCGAGATGGTACCAGCGGCCGTCTTTCTTCTGCCAGCCGACGAGCATCCACCCGTCCTTGTCGAACAGGTACCACTTGCCGTCCTGCCTGATCCAGCCGACCCGCGCCTCGCCCAGCCTGTCGTTGACGGCCTTCGCGAGCTTCGGCATGCGGGCCTTGAGGTACGGCCCGGGGCAGGCGGTCGCCGCGAACATGTAGTGGCAGGTGAGGCTGCCGCTCGCGTCTCCGGTCCACACGAGCTTGCTGATCCCGTTTCGCCGGCATATGTCGACGCACAGGTCTATGAGCTTGGCCCACGCCTTGTCCGACACCGGCCAGTCGCCGCCAGCCTTGCTGTTGGCCACCTCTATGGTGACGGCCTGGGAGTCGTTGATGCTGCTGCTCGACGCCCAGCTGCGGTCCCCCTCGTCCACGTAGAGGCCCACGCGCCCGTCGCTGCCGATGCCGTAGTTGGCGGACGCCTCGCGCTGGCGGAAGACGTTGCCGCACTGCTCCACCGTGAGGTTTCCCGCCATGTGGTGCACGGTGATCTTTCGGTTCTTCTTGCCGCTCATCGCGGTCTTCATGGGGCTGATGTTCGTGTGGTTCACCAATCCGCTGTTGCTCATATTCGCCTCCTGTCAGCTAGTCCTGGCCTTGCCCGCCGCCAGGGCCTGCCCCGTCGCTTCCGCGCTGCTTGATCGATTTGACAACCGGGAGCTTCGCGACGTCGGGGTTCAAGGTGCAGAGGTTTTCGCAGACCGACACGACCTCGGTCGCAACGATGAAGATGCACGCGCCGGACACTGCTGGTAGCTCGGGGACCGCGACGCCGAGCCCCATTGCGTCTGCTTCGAAGTTCATCCAGGCCGCGGCGACCTCGTAGACGAATGCAAGCGAGATAAGCCCGAAAAACCCTGCCTTGTGCCAAAGCCCCTCGCGCATCTTGCCCGATTGGATGTTTCTGCTTTTGACGGCCCCGGCAAAGCCCGTGACGACGTCGAGCGCCATCATCAAAGACGCGACAACGACGGGCTGCCATTCGACGGCCAATCCTTCCATCCTTCGTTCTCCTTCCTCTATTGCTCCCCGACGATCTCTCGCCGGCGCTCGTCGGACAACTCGCCGACCTCTACCCTTTCGGCGAGCACGGCGGCGACGCCCTCCCTGCGCGACGCGGGCACCTGTTCCCACGTCTTCGTTCCCGCTATCAAGCGGTTCGCCCATATCTCGTTCATTGCCGCCCTCCCATCATGTCAAGCTCGCACAGCGCGTCCTCTATGGCGGCGATCCTGCCTTCGACGCCCGCGTCCATGTCGCAAAGGGCGTCCTCGACGCCGGCGATGGCGGCGGCCGCCCCGTCGAGCATCGCTTCTCGCTCTTCCGCCGCCCGCTTGGCGGCGTTGATGGCCTTTATGCTGTCCTCACGGTGGCGTATCATCGCCCCTCCTTACTCGAAGTTGCCCGAAATGGACTGAACCCAGCACTCGCCCTCGGCGCTCCCGCGCTCGAGGCGCACGCGCACGTTCACGCCCCATGACTCGGCCGTCTTCTCTGTGTTCTGGAACACGATCTTTCTGTGCGAGCGCACCTTGTCCGTCACGTCCTCCCAGGCCGGCTGCTCGTCGTAGGCGTTGTTGCACGCCTCGACGGTCAGCGTGCTGCCCTGCGGGGCAGACGCCACGACGCCGACCGCCGCGACCATCGGCATGTCGTCGGCGGGAAGCGGCTCGGCCAGCTCGAGGTCGACGCGGGTCACCGACTTCGTCCACGCCCACTCCCTGGCCGCGACGCCGCCCTTGGCGTCTGTCGCCTCCACCTTGTAGGCGTGCTCGCCGTTCGGCACCGCGAGCCACGCCTCATGGCCGAGCGACAGCGTTTCCTCCCGGCCAGGCGCGGCCTCGAACTCGCGCACGGCCCGGCCGTCCAGGGACTCGACGACCGTCACGGCGGCGCCTTCGGGGTCTGAAACGGAGTAGGTCACAGACGGCGGATCGACGTCGCAAGGCACGTCCGTCGAAGAATCAGAGACGATCTCCGGAAGGCGGTTGTCGACGACCTCCCGCTCTTCGCTCTGCGTCCATCCGCTCTCGGCGCCATTGCCGTCGCGTGCCTTCACGCGGTACGCGACCGTACCCGACCCTCTCGGGACGCTGTCCTCGAACGACTCTGCAGGCCCGTCGTAGACCTGCTCCCACTGGCCGCCGCCGACCGTCCTCTCCAGGACGTAGCCGACGCCGTCGCCGTCGGGGTCGGTCGAAGCACCCCATGCGACCGGATAGGCTGTTCCCGACAGCACGGTGTCGGGCAGCGTTATCGTTGCCGGTGCCGTCGGCGGCTTGTTGTATACCACCGCATGGCAGCCGTCGGCGTCCGTCGCGTCTGACACATAGACACCAGAGGACAGGTTGCATGCGGGGCGAACGCCGACTAAACCCGCGTACGCGCCATTGGGTGACACGCCGCCTCTGCCTTCGACGCGGCGAGCCATGTTCGAGTTAGAACTGCCTGTGCGCAGCCAGTAATCAAAACCCGAGTCGGCGTTGAGTCTGCTTTCTTTGTAAGTAGAATTTTCGACAGCCTTTGCAGTGGGCCTGGCAAGCCGCGAAACGCTGTCGGTGAAGCATGCGAACTTGGCGCCATCGCCCGAAAGAGCATAATCGCCGACTTCGGTCATAGACAGCAGAAACACCTTATCGGTCGAAGAGTCCGTGTTAGAACTCCAACCGGCATATTGCAGCGGCGTTGAAACCAGCATGCCGCGCTCCCGTGCCGTAAATCCTGCGAGAAAACCTGCTTCGTCCTTGTAATGGTTATAGCCGCCGTAACAATTCGAACCGGTCGGCGGCGCGTCGGCGGCGTGCTGGGCGCTGTACCACCAGCCGGCGGCGGCGTCGCTGTTGAGCCACTGGCGAAGGTTGGAAACGCCCCAATCGTTGTTGCCGTATTTGCTCCGTTCGATGTCGCTGTTGCCCGGCTCTTTAGCGTCGAAGCATTTGAGCGTGACGATGCGGTCCGTCAGAAGCGTCGTGACGCCGGCGGGGTACCCGCTGTGCCCGTGCTCGAGCACGCGCCAGACGATCGGCTCGCCGTAGATGCTGCCGAACTTCACCTTGTCGCCCACGTTGAGCGACCCCAATGTCCTCGCCATCTAGCACACCAGCCTTCCAGCGTCGCCGTCCCAAACTCCGCTTCTCACCGTGAATCCGTCGAGGCTTTCCAGCGACGCCGTGAACGGGTTGCCGGTCACCTGGGCGAACACCGCGCCCCACAGCGCCGACACCTTGGCCGAGTTGTCTGCGGTCGCCTTGACGTTCTCCCGCACCAGCTTCAGCACTGAGTCGAGCTTGCCGTCCTCCTCCTCGTACCAGGCGTCGACCTTCGACCTCGTCAGCGAGAACCAGGCGTCGAGGTCTGCCTGAGCCTCTTGGAGCCAGGCTTCGTGGCGGGCCTCTTCCGCCGCATGGCTCTCGGCCCGCCCGCGCTCCGCCTCGCCGAACAGCAGCGCATGGTTCGCCGTCTGCTCCTTCGCTCCGTTGATCGCCGCGTAGTACTGCGACGTGAGCTGGGCGAGCGTGCTGTAGTAGTCCTGCGGGACGCACGACGAGTTCGAAGGGGACACGGTTATGAGCATCCCTTCGGTCGAGTCTCGGTAGGCGTCCTCGGAGACCAGGTCGAAGTATGCCAGCCTGATGAGACCGGAGGTCGCCGCGACGTGCTCGCTCACCACGTAGGTGACGACGTTCCCCTCGACGGTGCAGGCGTCGTCGCTCACGACGTTTCCGCCTGGAGTTATGCAGTTGAACACCGCCGCAAGGCCCGACAAGTCGGCAGGCGCCCCGTCGTCCATGATGGCCGCCCTGATCACCTCGCTGTCGCGCTCTCCTTGCCGTATCGTCAGGGCAGGGTTGCCATCGCCGACGCCGGCCTTCAGGTCAAGCACTATTCCATGCTCTGCCATTCCGTCTCCTATCTGTACGCAGCGATCGCCGCCCACACCGTCCCGTCGCACAGGACGACGACCCGGTCGCCCGCCTCGGCGTCGCAGGCGGCCGGAACCGTCGTCGCTCCGCCGTCGCCGTCGACGACCACCTCCAGGAAGCTGCCCGACACGGCCACGACCGTCCCGCGCCTCACGCGCAAGCGCCCGCCGCCCTTCGCGGTGGCGATCGCCGCCAGCCTTTTCGACTCATCCAACATCCACGAACCTCCTGAGCGTCGTTCTCGTCTCCATTCCAGGGGCCATCTCGATGTCCTGCTCGTAGATCGTGCCGCGCACGGAGTACCCGGCCTGCGGATACTCGACCGCCCATACCGATCCGACCTCGTCAGGCAGGTACGGATGGCGGACCGTCGTGCGCTCGACGAAGGACAGCTTGTCCTGCAGGCGCGACCTCGCCTTCGCCTCGAGGGCCGCCTGAGAGGCGACGTCGTCTATCTGCTCGGTGTAGGTGACCTCGAAGCGGTTGGCGGTCGAAAGCGGGCTGGCAGGGTCTGAGAACTCGGCCGTCGCGGAACACGACCCCTTCTCGTTCGAGCACACGAGCGACACCACGTTCGGAACGTCGAAGTAGTCCTCCTCTATGGAGAACTCCGGTGCCGCGATCCCGTCCGCGTCGCTTCTTATCGTTCGCGCGGCGGAGCGCCCAGAAGGATCGACGTAGGGCTTCAGGACTATTCCGCCGTAGCCGTTCACGTCGGCGCTCGCGTAGTTGGCGAAGTCGAGAAGGCCGTTCACGACCGCAAGGTAGGACGTGTCGCGCTCGTAGGTCTTGGCAACGTTCAGCCGCGCCGAGGACGGCGCGAAGGTGCAGCGGAGGCCGAGCGACTCTACGGCCTCCCGCGCCCAGTCGACCGCGTTCGTTCCCGCCGGAATCGACAGGGTGCTCCTGACCTTCTTCTTTTCGAGGACCGTCAAGGTGCTGTACAGGTCGACGACGCCCTCGGAGCTTCCGTAGTAGGCGTCGCGCGACGGGCATGACGCGAAGAGCGTCGCGTGGACAACGTCCTCGCGCACGCCGCCAAGCTCGCTGCGGCTGACTATGCGCACCAGGTCGTTGCCGATCGCGAGCCTTTCGCTCACGCCGAGGCTCGCAGAGACCTTCAGGCCGGTCCCGGCCGAGCGCGTTATCGAGCACGAGGTCACGCATGCGATGTCGCCGACGTAGTCGAAAGAGGGCCACGCTATGCGCTGGAACGTGAACGAGTCCGTCCGCCCCGACCTAAGCCAATCCATGGTCGACCTCCTCGCACGCAACGCTCAGGTCCGCCATGAGGTAGCGCTCGTTGTCGACGGCCGTCTTGACGCTGCAGGCGACGAACGCCTTGAAGCCCCTGCTGTAGGGCAGGCGCAGGCAGGCAACGCCCCTGTGCCTTCCAAGCTCCCTGAACGCCTCCGTCGTGCCGCGGCGGTCGTGATGGCCTATCCCCGCTATCGGGACCTGGGCGGAGACGGAGGGAGAAACCGACTCCTGCTCGCCGAAGAACACCATGGGCGAGCGCCTCCCGAGGACTCGGAACGTCTTGCTCTCGACCTCGGCCCCGACGTCGAAGGACGCCTTGCGCCAGCAATAGGCGCATTCCGAGAACCCTTCGCCCCAGTTGAAGTAGATCCGCCCGTCCGACCTCACGACGGTCTTTCGCACGGACGCGGCCTGCGAGCCGTCGTCGGCGTAGGCGACGGCCCGGTACTCGACCTCTGCGTCGAGCGGGGGAATCCGGTCGGTCAGCCTCACCGAGACGCCGGCGCCTCCAAGGGCGGTCGACGTCCCGTCGGGGTTCGCGCGGAACACCGCTATCGACCGCGTTTCGACGGGCGAGCCCTTTCCGGGCCGCGCGAACAGCTCGACCGCGCCGTCCGACTCCTTCAGGTACAGGTCGGGCTTCGCCGGCGCGTCGAACTCGGCCACGAAGGCCGCCGCGCCAGTCCCGCTCAGCGTCGAGGTCGACACGACCGTCGCCTCGAATACGTATTCAGCCCCGTCCGAGAGCGGCAGCTCGGACTCCCCCAAGACGACGCGCGCGTCCCTGACGACCTTCTCGCAGACCGCCTCGCCTCCCCTCGAGACCTTCGCCACCGCGTACGCCATGGCGCCGCTCTCGTCGAAGACGTCGAACTCGAAAACGGCCGGGAAGCGCGACGCCTCGACGCTTGAGACGACGACGCGCGGGCGCTTCTTGACGTTGACCGTCCTTGGGGCCGACCAGCCGGAGTACCCGTCGGCAGCGCCCTTGCAGCGCACCTTGACCGACATCTCCGCCATGCCGTCTCGAAGAGGGACCTCGCAGCGGGTCTCGGCGCCGACCGACGCGACCTGCAGGTCGTCGCCGAACCCATAGCAGACCTCGGCGGCCTCCTGGGGCGAGCCGTCGACTGTGTTGTAGGCCCATTCGACCGCGACGGGGCCGTCGTCGAGCGCGACTATCGCCCCGTCGGCGGGATGCGACAGGGAAGGGGGAGCGGGCGGAGCGACGACCGGGACGTCGAACTCGGTCTCCGTCCACGCCGAGCACAGCCCAGACGCGACGTTTCTGGCTCTGTAGCGGCAAGGGCCTCCGAACTCGTCGACGAAAGACGGAAGCGACGGGTCTACCGTAGATGCCGGCTCCCATCCGCCGCCCTCCGGAAGGCGCTGCAGCTCGGTCGCCTCTGCGTGCTCCTGGGCGTCGTTTCCGATCGCCAGCGTCACGGTGTTGTCGCCGTTGCGCACGGCCTCAAGCCTGGTCGGCGGGGCCGGCGTCGTGCAGACCGCGTTCGAGTAGGCCGGGGCGGCGAGGTCGCCTCCGACGAACGCGACGGCCCTGAACACGTAGCATCCGTTCGGCTCGGCATGCACGAACTCGCACCTTCCGGAAGAGCCCGCGTTGGCGTACCTCTTCCATTCGACGCCGCGCCTGTACTCCACCAGAACGCCGTCGTAAGGCTGCGCGTCGTCCCATTCGAGGCTTATGACGGCGTCTGACACGTACCGCGCTCGCAGCCCTGATACCGGCCTAATATCCATAGTGGCCTCCCATGTTCGCGTACCTCTCCGCCTCTCCGACGACCTGGGCCAGAGCCGAGTCCATCTTCCGGCTCACGCCGCTTTCCACCTTTTTCGAATCGACGTAGATGTTCACCGTCACGCTCTTGCCCTCGACGCCGCCTTTTCCGAAAGAGCTCCCGGGAGCGGACGCCTGGAGCGGCGGCTCGGAGCGCAGCCCTTCGACGGCCCTCTCCCCAAGCCCGAACGCCCTCTTCTCGACGTGCCCGTACCTGTCCCGGATGCCGTCGCCGTAGCCGTCCCCGAAGTCGACGCCGAGCCCGAAGGTCTCCTTCGACGGAGACGACGACCTCTGGGCGTCGCTGACGGCCGCGACCGCCCGCCTCGCCAGCCCGTACGCCCGCTGGTACACCCAGGAGCCTCCCGCCCCTATGCCGTTGGCGTAGCCGGACGCGAAATCGGTGCCGGCCCTGTACGATCCGGACGACCCGCTGCGCAGGCCGGACACGCCGCTGCTGCCGAGCTTCCTGCCGCTTCCGTGGGCGCTTTTGGAGGAGATCGATCTCGAGAACCCGGAAGCGGCCTCGCCGCCCACCGACCTGAACTCGCTCTTGACCGCCATGACGCCGTTGTAGGCCGAGTTCTTGAGGGTCGTTCCGCTCGTCTTGACCGACCTCGACTGCTTCTGCAGCGAGCTTGCGAGGTTCGACCCGGAGGCCGTTCCCGTGTCGGCGCTCATGGACGGCATCGGCGCTATTCCGCCCTTCATGGAAGAAAGGAGGCTCGAAGCAGAGCCGCCGACGTTCGCCGCGTGCCTTCCGAGCGACGCCGCGAGGTTCGATCCCGACGCGTCGCCCGTGCCCCTGGCGTCGCCTGGCATCGGGGAGACTCCGCTGCGCATCGACGCGAGCAGGCTCGCCGACGACGCGCCCACGCCGCCTGCGTGCTTTCCGAGATGCGCCGCGAGGTTCGATCCCGACGCGTCGCCGGTCGCCATGGCGTCCCCGGGCATGGGCGAGATCCCCTTTTTCGCGTTGTCGCAGAGGGAAGACGCGGATTTGCCGACGTTGCCGGCATGGCTCGAAAGGTGCTTCGCAAGGCTTTTGCCCGACTCGTCGCCGGTCTTCTTCGCGAAGTCGGGGAATCCCTTGATCTGGTCTTGCATTTTGGCGTTCAGCGCCGTCATCGAGCCTATTGGCAAGGACGCCGTCTGGTCGATCCCGTTCGCGAGGCCAGCGTCGACGTCGACTCCGAGCTGCACCATGACCTGGGACGGGGAGCTGCTCTGGAAGCTCTCCTTCGCCTTGCTGATGACGCTTTCGCTCATGATCCCGATCGCCGCCTCGGGGATCGCCGCGCTTCCCTCGATCCCCGCTCGCAGCCCCTCGTCTATGTCGCGGCCCAGGGCCGTTGCGGCGGCCTCGACGTTGCCGCCGGCCATGTTGAGCACCAGGGCGTCGAACATCGCCCGCTGGGCGTCCTGCGGAAGCCCGGAATTGGCCGTTATCGCGCTCGCGAGCGACGACGGGATGCGGACGCCGTTTTCGGTGCAGGCCCGGACGATGCTGTTGAGCGAGCCGTCGAAGCTTCCCCTCAATGCGCTGAGCTGGGCGCTTGAGGCGTCGCCGAAGTCGGCCATCGACGCCCCGCACGATTCGAGCGCTGAGTCGAGCGTTTCGAACCTGCCAGAGCCGGACGCCATGACGCCCATGAGCTGCTCGAGTGTCTCCGACGCGCTCTCCTCGGCGGCGGTCAGCTCTTCGACGTTCTTTCGAAGCTCGCGGTGCTTCAGCGACGCAGGGTCGGCGACGACCGGGAAGTCGCCGAGCCAGATCCCGAACCCCTCTTCGGACGCCGCAAGCTCGTCGGTGGCATCCTTCAGGGCCAGCTGGTCCTGTATGAGCTGCTTGGTGGTCTCCTTGTACAGCTCTCGCGCGGCCTCGGCCTCCGCCTCCACCTTGTACGCCTCCGCCACCTGGAGGATCGCGTCTTTCTGCTTGGAAAGCTCGCCTGTCTGGCTGTTGACGACCGATATGCTCTCGCCGGTGATCTCGTTGAAGCCCTGGACGGCGTCGCGCAGCCGCTCCTGCTCTGCCGCGCTCAGGCTCCCTTTGGCCGCAAGCTCCCCGATCGTCGCCGCGTAGGCGTCTACCATGGCGGCGTTCGTGCCGTAGTCGCTCCACGTGTCGCGCATCGTCTTCGCAAGGTCGGCCTGGGCCTTCAGGCAGCCTTCGGCGCTCGCGGCGGCGCCGTCCATCGCGCCGGCGGCCCCGGAGACCGAGGGCGCGTAGCCTTCGTAGGCGGCCTTCGCCTCGCCGATCGCCTCAGTCATGCCGGCCGTCGCGTCGCTCACGAGGGCCTCGTGCGACGCGTAGGCGGCGAGCTGCCCGACGAGGTCGGCGACGAGGGCCACGACGAGGCCGATGGCCGTGGCCTTGCAGGCCGAGTCGAGCATCCTCACGCCAGAGTCGAGCTTGCCGACGCCGCCGCTCGCCGCCGTCGCCGCCGTCCCAAGAGCCTTGCTCGACTCGGAAACCCCGTCGACCGCCGTTTTCGAGACTCCGAGCGAGTTCGTCCAGACGCCGAACTCGGTAGCCATCCTTCCCACGCCGCTCACTATGTTCCCAGCAGTGGAGATCAGCTCCCCGCCGGCGGCGAGCACCGGCCCGGACGCGACGGCGAGCAGCCCGAACGAGACGACCGCGTCCTGCGTGCTGCCGTCAAGGCTGTCGAACCATCCGGCCAGCTCGTCGATCTTGCCGCACACGGCCTCGACGACGGGAACGACCTTCTCCAGGATGACGCCGCCGGTGTCGGCGAGCCTGTCCTGTATCTTCTTGCTGGCGACCTCCATGCGGTCCTGGGCCGTGAGCGTGTTCTCGTACACCTCGTCGAGGGCGCCGGAAGAGTCGTTCACGATCGCGTCGTACATGTTCTTGAAGTCGAGCTGGCCCTTTTTGGCAGCGTCGTACATCGTGGTCCCGGCCTTCGACCCGAAGACCTCTATCGCGTCGGCGAGCGTGACCGTGCCGTCCTGGACGCCGGTCACGAACTTGCCGAACTCGACGTCGGCGTTCTTCCCTTCTTCCGCCCAGTTCGCAACGCCCTTCTTCATGCCTGCGAGGATGCCGGTCGTGTCGGCTCCCTCTTTCTCGAAGTTCGCCAGAAGGGCTATCGAGGCCTCGGTCGAGAATCCCATCTCCTTCAAGGCGGCGGCGTTGTCGTTCGCCGACGTCGCGAGCTTGGAGACGCTTATGCCGGACGCCTGCCCGGCGACGGTGAGCATGTCGAGCACGTTCGAGTACTCGCCGGCCTCTATGCCGGCGTCGTTCATGAGGCTCGCGACCTCTTGAACGGCCTGCGTGGCGTCCGTGCCGGTCACCTTGGCGTACTTTGCGGTGAGCTCCGTCGCCGACGTGAGCTCCCTGCCGACGAAACCGAAGCGCGTGTTGAGCTCGCCGGTTGCCGAGCCTATGTCCTCGAACGAGCCGACGACGCCCACCGCCGCCTCGCGGTAGCAGCCTACCAGCTCTTCTGCGGCCTTGCCTGTCGCGCCCGTTGCCTTTATGACGGCGTGAGAGCCTTTTTCCACCTCGGTGAACGACTTCACGGCAGCTGCGCCGAGCGCTGCGATCGGGACGGCGGCGACGGTGAGCTTCTTTCCCATGCCAGAAACGCTGTTTCCGAAGCTCGACACCTTCCCCCCGGCCGCGACGAGCTTGTCGCCGACGCCGACTATCGACGAGGCTATGCCGGAAGACGAGCGGGCCGCCTCGATCTGGAAGTTCTTGAGGTCTGCCTGCGCCCTGGCTATCGCCTTGTTGTCGTACTCTCCGCCTATGCTTATCGTGAGCGATGCCTTGCCCATGCCTAGCCGCCTGCCTGGTCCATCACGTCGGCGAGCGCAGCGTCGATGCGCTCGACGATCTCTTCCGTGCTGTCGTCGACGGCCGGTATCATCGCGCGGGGGGCGTTGGCCCTGCGGGGGACGCCGACGGGGAACGAGGCCATGGACCGCGCGTTGCGGCGCTTGTCGGTCGGCTTTGGGCGGTACGTCGCGCCTTGGCGTGCGAACTCCTTGACGCCCGCCGCCGGGTCGGTGGATTTCAGGACGTACATCGATCCGCCCTTCCGAGACGCTATGGACAGAGAGCCGGCGTACGTCCCGTTCAGCGATATGGACGAGGCGTTCGCCCGCGCCTTTTCGAGCACGGGCGAGACGGACTCTTTGAGGGCCTTTTGAAACGCCCTTTTGAGCCTGGGGTCTACGTTCTTGAAGTGGCGCATGAGCGAAGCGAGCCCTTCGACCTGGACGAAGGCCCCGCCGCCCGCCGTTCCGACCGTCGTCGCTTTCAACGCCTCAACCCCCTGATCCTCGCCTGCCTCGTCGCTTCTCGCCGCTCTTGGAAGCTGCGCCCCTTTCGCCCTTCAGCGCCTTCGAGCCGCTTGAGGACGAGCCTGTAATAGGCGCAGAAGACATCCGGGTACCGCTCCAGAAGGCGGGCGAGGTCGTAGGGGCTCTGCCCGCTCGCCAGGGCGATCCCGGCTATTTCTTCTGCGCCTTCATAGGGAGGTCGTCCTCGCCGACGTAGCTGACGTACACCGATACGCGCTCCGAAAGCCCTTCGAGCGTTTCGGCCGAAAGCGGGCCGTCTTCGACGCCGTAGTCTGATAGACGCCCCTGCCGCTTGAGGGCGAAGTACACGATCGCGTAGTTGTTCAGAAGGTCGCGCACGCCTTCCGGCATCGCCTTCGCGTCCTGCTTCGCGCCCCAAAGCTGCATCTGGATGTAGTCCGACGGGCGCGTCATGATGGTCTCGCCCGTCTCGCGGTCGAAGTCGTACACGTCGACGCTGAAGATTGCACCGTACTTCATTTCTCGCTCCTGTCGGTTCCTAGTAGCTTTCCGTTGCGTTGACGACGACCACGGTGACGGGGCTTCCGTCGCGCGTGTCGACGCCTATGTCGTCGAACGAGAACTCGAGCTCAGCGGCTCCGCCGTCGGGGTTCACTTCCGGGAAGTCGCAGGTGAACGGGACGCGTCCGGACGAGATGGAGAGCGTGTGGTCGGGGTTCCTCGAATGGCGGAACGTCCACTCGAAAGACCCGTACACCATCGTCCCCGTAGGCGTCCTTCCGCTGGCGCTTCCGGTCACCATCTGCTTGTAGGGCGTCAGGTCGTCGGGCTTGACGGTGACGCTTCCGCTGCACTTCAGCTTCCCCTCGTCGACCGCCCCCGGCGTTATCTGCCCCGCAAGCTGGCTCGTCTCGCACGAGTTCGCAAGCGCGAGCGAGCCTTTCAGCACCGGGGCCTCGACCGGCGCGGACGACGCGGTGTCGATCTTGAACGTTCCGCCGGTCGGGACGAAGTACCCGTCGAAGCACGAAGGGTCGCTCGCGCCGGGGATGGAGTCAAGGCCGAGCGCCGCCCCCATCCCGACCGCCGTCACGCCGAACGAGAGCGGCTTGTTGCCCTCGAACTCCATTTCAAGCTGGTCGATCTTGCAAGAGTCCGTCCGGGTGAACTCGTTCCCGATGCGCCCCCAGAACGTCAGGTACGGCAGCGAGTCGCCCATCGTCGCGACGTGGCGGTGAAGCCCGGGCTTCCCGTCGGCCTCGGACGAGACGATGTTGCCGAGCGCACCGTAGTAGTACAGGGGAACGACGTCGGAATAGCCGTAGGTCTCGAAATCCACGCCGGTTCCGATCGAATCGACGTACGAGTCGGTTCCGGACCGCACGCCGCACGAGACGTTGGCGTTCTCGACGGTCCGGTCGAGCTTGAAGACCTGGCCGCCGGTCAGGCCGTGCTGGAACGACGGCTCCGAGGCCGGATTCGACTTGCCGTCCTGCTTCGAGACGGCGATAAGCCCGATAGAAGTGTTAACGCTCATTTGCTCCCTCTTTCCTTTTCTGCCGGCGTCCTTCGACGAGCCCCAGCGCGAGAAGCCGCCTGGCCTCGCGCTCCGTGCCGCTGAACGCCTCGCCGGCGTCGAGGCGGATGTCGCGCCCGTCCAAATGGGCGACGATCCTAGTTTTCGCCGTCAATTGCATCTACGACCTCCTTTATCCCGGCGTGGCAGGCGGAGCAGACCGAGCAGGCGACCTCGACCGTCGCCGCCGCGACGTAGCGCTTCGAGCCGTCTGCGCCGGTTCCCGCGTCCCTGACTCTCGGGAAGGCGCTGTCGACGGCCATGCAGAGCTGCTGGTCGGCCAAGACCGACGCGAACACGGCGTCGACGTACGAAAGCAGGGCGTCCGCAGCCGTCTCCAGGCTCGCATGCCGCGCGAAGCACCAGACGTTGAGCGTGAAGTCGATGCGGGCATGCCCCATCGACGCCGCGCCGCTCGATGCCGCGGCGTCGACGATCTCGTCGACCGCGACGTAGAAGGGAGGCTCGTTGACGGGAAAGCCCTGGTACACCTTCGGCGGCTGCACGCCCGGGTACAGGTCCGCGAACGCCTCGGAGCCGAACACGGCGTCGAGGCGGCTCTTGAGGGCGTTCCTTGCCAGCGCGAACGTCACCATACGCGCCGCTCCCCGCGCCCGAACTGCTCTATGGCGGCGTTCACTTCCGGAATGTCCGTCGCCCCGTCGCGGCCGGCCGTGGTGAAATGGATGTAACCCGCGTCAGTGCTCTCGCCGGTCGCCCCTATCGGCCTGTTGGTCGGGCGCAGCATGTACGCCGCGAGCTCGAGCACCGCGCGAGAGACCTGGGCGGGCATGTGGCCGCATCCGTAAACGTACTCGATCCACGCGGGAAAGGGCCGCGCGATGCTTCCGGAGCGCTCGACCTGGCAGTCGCTCGCGAGCCTGTAGCCTTCCGTCAAAAGCTCGTGCACGTCGTTGTGGTCCAGGTACAGCAGGCTTTCCCTGCCGTAGTCCTTCGTCCTGCCGATGCGGCGCACGAAGGCGCGGCGGGCGTTCTCCTCGAACACCTCCGTCGCGGCCTGCCGAGCCCAATAGAGCGCCTCGTCGGAAAGGCGGTCGAAGTCGTCCTGGCCGTCGCCGTAGCCGCGCAGCGCCGCAAGCCGGAAGTAGTGCGTCGACACGACTTCGACGTGCGACGCGAACAGCTTCCTTCCCTCCGCGTCCAGCCATTCCAGCCTCACGCTGTCGGGCGCGTCGACGTGCGGGAAGTCGAAAGCGCCGTCGACAAGGGGCGAGACCCGCTCCCCGCCGAAGCGGGGAACGAGCCTGACCTGGGAGAGAGCGGAATCCGCGTCCAGCGAAAGGGACACCGCCTCGGAGTTGGCGACGCGCGTGGTGGTTTCTGGCGCCGTCAGCACGCTAGGCCTCCTTTGCGTCCTCTGCAGGCTCGTCGGCCTCGGCCGCCTCTGCAGGCCTGCCCTTGGCGGTCGCCTTCTTGGGCTTCTCGCCCTTGACGAGGCCGCGCGAAACGGCCTCGTCCATGGTCATGGCTTCTCCTTCGAAGGCGACCAGGACGCCGTCGCGCTCGACGCGCTTGGGGCTTGTGTACGATCCGGTCATCGCGTTCCCCCTACTCTGCCGTCAGACCGAGGTCGGAGCAGTAGCAGAACGCGGCGGGCATGTCCACGCGCAGCGCGGCGGTGAGCTCTGCGAGCATCGTGTACTCGTTCTGGATGAACTGGGAGTTGGTGAGGCCGACGGAGACCTCCTGCGGGTCTGCGACGTCCCAGGTTGCGCCGCCGGCGTAGTACACGAGCGCGGTTTCCTTGGCGGCGTGCGTCATGTTCACGTCCTCCACCACCTGCAGGCCGGCGATGGTGCCGCCGTTTGAGATGTCGGGGAACAGGTAGCGGCCCTCGCCGTCCTTGAGCTGCGAAAGCTCTTCGATGGCGTACGGGGAGATGCAGACGTAGCCGGCGGCGATGCCGGAGGCGACGCGCACCTTGCGAGCCATCGCGTGGAACTCGTCCTTGAGGTTCTTGCCGGCGGAAGCGCCGCGCACGGCGTGCGTGAGGATGCCGCTGGTGTTGGCGACGCCGACGATGCCGGATGAGTTGGAGCCGCGAAGCGCGTACTCGTTGCACTTGAGGTCGAGGCCGAGCATGAGCGAGTTGGACACGATGCCCTCAAGCTGGCTGTATCGGTTGGCCATCTGCTTCTTGATCGGAATCCAGTGGGCGATGGTCTCGATGTGGGCGACGCCCTCCGTCCACTGAAGCGAGGACTCGGGCTTGCTTCCCGAAGCCCATCCCGCAGCGGCGTTGGTGAGGACGGGGGTCTTGAAGAAGTGCTCGTCGCCGTCCGTGGTCCCCTTCGGAAGCGTCCCGAGAAAGCCTGTCGGAGGCGCGACGGGGCCGGGAAGGTCTCGGCGGTAGATCTGAGGCGTTGGCAGGCCGCCCACGGCGTCCTTCACGGGCGCGGTCGCCTTGAAGCCGGGATGGATGCCGCCGAACGCCGCCTTTGCGCCGAAAAGCCTCTCGCCGAGCGTCGAGCTCTCGGACGCGACCGCATGGGAGGCGTGCGCGGCTCGAGCGGCGTCCTCCTCTTCGATCACTTCGGCGATCACGGCGTCGAGCGCTCTGACCTCGCCCTCTATGCGGTGGGCCTCGTCCATGCTTCCCGCAGCGGCGGCCTCGCTCATGGCCGCCACAAGCGCGGTGCGCCTGTTCCAGAGCTGCTTGCTATTCATTCCGGCCTTCCTTCCAGTAGATTCTTCCGTCCAGAATCGCGTAAGCAGCCTCCTTGACTGCCTCGACGGAAACTGTACGGGGCGCGTGAGATTCCTCCTGTGCGCTGCGAAGCGCGACGCCTTCGGGAACGTGCCTGTAGGAGTTCGCGACGGCGGGGTCGATACACGCGGCCATGCGCTCTTCGGTTTCGACGACCTCGGTGCAAAGGCCGCACTCCATGGCGTCGGACGCCGTGAACCACGTCTCGTCTGCCATATAGTCAAGCACCTGCTCGATGCTCAGGCTGCTGCGCTTCTGGTAGATCGCGGCCAGGTTCGCGTCGATGTTGCGCAGGCGGGCGGCGACGTCCTCGAGCTCGCGAGCGTTGCCGCGCCCGTAGGAGCTGGCGCAGTGGATCATCATGTAGGCGTAGTCGTTCATCGCGACGTCGTCGCAGACGACTGCTACGTATGACGCGGCGGAAGCCGCAAGGCCGTCGACGTGTGCGGTCACCCTGCCCGGATACCGCTGTATCGCGCTGCACATGGCGAACGCCTCGAACACGTCGCCGCCGCTGCTGTCGATGCGCAGGCTGACGGGCTTCGGCGACGCCTCGTCCAGCGCGGCCTTGAACGCCTTGGCCGATATTCCGCTGGTCTTGCCGGTCCAATAGTCCGTGCTTTCGCCGATGAGGTCGTAAAGCAGGATCTCGACCCCTTCGGCCTCGTTTCTGATTTCGAACATGGCTCTTCCTTTCCTAGTCCGTCGTTCCAGCCTGCATGCCGTCCGACGGCTCGCCGCGCGAGGCCAGCACGGTCACCTCGCCGTTCGGCTCCAGGATTCCGTAGTTCACGGGAACCAGCGGCCTGTCCAGGCCCGGTATGGGGTTCAGGTCTTCCTTCTCGCGCACCTCCGCCCGCGTCATCGCTCCCATGTAGACCATCTCGCGGTAGAACCGCCCCTGGGACGCCTTGTCGCCGCGCATAAGGCCGTTGAGGTCGAACTTCACGTACAGGCCGCCTTCGCCCATCGCCTCCAGGATCGCGTTCAATTCGGTTTCCAGGCCGCACGCGTCAGGCATGATCGTGTTCGTGACGTAGTCGACGCGGGAGCTTTCGGCGTTCGCGTACTTGCCGTTCCCGCCGGAGCTGTCGTACACCATCCACGGCGGCACGTTGCAGGCGCGGCACACCTGCTGCAAGACCCAGGCCTGCTGCTCGATCAGGGAGGCGTCGCGCATCGTCTGCTGGTCCGTCACCCACTTGGCTCCGTAGCCGAAGATGGGCGACTTGCCAGCCTCGTCGATCCCGCGCTTGGCCTCCACGGCCCTTTTGAGCGACTCCACGTCCTCGGGCTTCATCCTGCCTTCCGGGACCTCCACGTGGCCGAGCTGGTGGTTGCCGTTGTTAAGCATCGCCGAGTAGAACTTTTCCAAATCGACCGAAAGGCCGACGTCGTGCGCGGCGAGCTTGGCGATCGACTGGCCGTGGACGCCGTCCTTGGTCACGGAGGCGCGGACGTTGACCACCTCGCCGGGAAAGTACGCGCCGGACGGCACGTACCTGTCTCCGTTGGGCACGATGTAGCGCACCCTTCGGCCCGCAGGAGCGCTCCTGTCGAAGTCGATCTGCACGTGCGACGTCACGGGCCACAGCGCGACGGGCCTGCCGCGCGACCATTCGACCCAGACGAACGCGTTGCCGAAGGTGTCGCGCCTGATCGATATCCAATGCCGCAGGTCGCGACCGGTCATCAGGTCGTTCGCCCGCCCTGCGAGCAGGTCGCAGAGCGGGTGGTCGACCTTCTCGCGGCCCGCGCCGTCCTTCCTGCAGACGGAGACGGGCAGCGATCCGAGCGAGCGTGCCTTGGTCTGCTCGCAGGCGAGGTAGGCGACGGAATACAGGCTCGAGTACTCGAACAGGCGCGTCGCGTCGTCGGCCATGCCGGGCGCGTCCAGCATTCGCGGCTGCATGGCAGGCGTCAGCAGCCAGTCGGTGATCCTCTGCATCAATCCCACAGCGTTGTCCTTTCGTCCGATGAGCGGACGTTACGGGGCGCGTGAGATCAGTAGACGGGCACGTGGCCCTCCTTGCCGTCCACGAGCTTCTCGTAGGCCAGCACCGCGATCGCAAGCGCGATGGCGGCGTCGATCTTTGATTTGCGCGAGTCCTTGCCGAATCGCGTGCCGTACGGCTCCCGCTCTTCCTCGACGGCGTTCCCAAGGTGCTCCCTGAGCTTCGGGCATCCCTTCAGCCTGAGCTTGCCGCTCCTGACGAGATGCGTCACCAGGCTCGTCGCCTGGCACATGGTCGCGTTGTTCTGCGCGAACGAGACGGTGTCTATCCCGTAGATGTCGCGGAGCTGCGAATCCATCACGATGAGGCGGTTTGGGTCGATCCCCACCACCTCCGGCCAGTGCCGCTGGCAGATTCCCGCTATCAGCTCCATGATCTGAGAAAGGTTGTAGTGCCCCGTTTCCTCGTCCGGCTCGTCGAACACCCACTCCCTGGCATGGCCGCAGGCCTTGCCGTTCTCGTTCTTGCGCGACTGGTACGCCACTATCGCGAAGCTGTCGCCGGAGGTCGCGCCGTCTATGCCGAGCGTGAAAGGCTTCGAGAAGTCGAAGTCGTTCTTTCCGCGCCAGCAGCGGTCCAGCTGCCTGCTCGTGAAGCAGGAGTACGAGTCGCGGTCCGCTGGAAAGCGGTTCGCCGTGTAGCGCTCGAAGGAGCGCTTCGAGGTCGCCATTCCGCGCTGGTCCTCGATCGACTCCCACGTCACCCACGGGGCGCACATGAGCTTGTCCCACGACGCCTTTTCGGCCATGTCGTCCGAGTCGTCCAGGCCGAGCCAGTAGAGGTACATGCCCGGGTCTTCGCCCGCCTTCTCCAGCGTGTCCCACAGGAAGCCTTCGCGGGAGTCGCCTGCGGTGGTGATCCCGATCGCCATCGGGTTCCACAGCACCTTCTGGCCTTTCAGCCCAGCATCCCAGACCCTGGAGTCGCGGTAGACGTGGAGCTCGTCGAACACGAGCACGTTGAAGTGCCACGATTCCAGGGCGTCCGCCTTGTTCGGCAGGACCATGATCTTCGCGCCCGTCTCCCGGTGCGTGATCACGTCCTTCCCGACGTCCCACTGCTCCTTGAACGTGGCGTTGAGCTTTATCATCGTGGCGATCTTCTCGAATATGTTGCGCACCTGGTCCTTGGAGGACGCGACGACTCCGTACTGCCCGTTGTGGACCACCTCCATCGTGGCGACGGTCATCACCAGCGCCGCAGCGAACTCCGTCTTCCCGTATCCGGACGGAAGGCCGAATATGGCGCGTCTGAACCGCCGCTTGAACCTCCCTCCTTCCATGTGCCCGCAGGCGAAGATCGGCTTCCACATGTTCTCCCGCTGGAAGGGCTCGAGCAGGAACGGAAGCCCGTAGTGCTGGTCGTTCGACACGTGGCGGCACATGGACGACAGGCAGCGCTCGTAGTCGCGAGCCATCGCCAGGCCCTCCGCCGCGTATTCGGTGTCAGTCCTCCGCATCTTCCACCACGACCTCCGGAAGCTCGTAGGCGGCGTCGATGGAGCGGAACATGGCGGCGGTGTCGGCGGCGGTCTTGACCGTGGCGGCGTCCATGAGGCCTATCCTCGAACGCGCGAGGGGCGAAAGGCCGAGCATGTCCGAGAGCGCCCTGATCTCGGCGCTCGCCTCCTTCATGACCTGCAGCGCGGGGTTCTTCCGCACAAGCGGGATGCTCCGCCCGTCCTCCGTCTTGAAGGGCTTCACGCCTATCTTGTCGAAGATTCGAACCGTGCCGTCGTCCGAGTGCAGGGCCTGCCGCGCCTGGGCGGCAACGGCGTGCCAGTAGACGAGCAGGCGGAGGTTCGGCACGTCCTGTTCCGTGAAGCGGTTCACGGGCGGAGCCACCCACGCCCAGATCTCCGACTGCACCGGGTCTGCCATGACGTCGGGCGGCATCGCAACGCCCCTGACCTCCTCGGGCCTCGACATGGCGTAGGAGTCGCTCGCTCCGCGCCTGGCAGCGCCCTGCTGCGGCTTCCTGCCCCTCACAGCCCCTCCGCCCTCAAAGCGTCCGAAAGCTTCTGCGAGACCGCCTTCAGCGATAGGCACAGGGGCGCGGGCGTCAGCATGGACGCCCTTGAAAGGTCGCTCGCGGCGTCATGGGCGCGGCCTACCAGCGAAAGCACCTCCTCCTGCGTCATGCTGACGCGCACGTCCGGCGCTTCGAGCTCGCCATTGAACGCAACGCCGCGCTGCGCCATGAGCCTGCACCTGTTCGAGCAGTATTTTGCCGTTGAGCGCTGCGCAACGTACTCGCGCCCGCATATCTCGCAGTTCTTGATCAAGCTCTCGCTCCCTCCGCTCGTGGAATCGGCGAATCGCAAGGACGGACCTGGCGGCGGCGAAGGCCCAGCGCGGGCAGATCGTCCGATGCTCCCGCAATCGAGCAGGCAGGCTCGCCAGGATGGCCGCGGTTCGCCCTCTCAGGCATTCTCCTTGACCGCCTTCAGCCCGGTCATGCCCTCCCAGCGCTGGATGATAACGTCGCAGTAGTGCGGGTCGACCTCCATCGTGAGGCATCTGCGCCCGAGCTTCTCGCAGGCGACGAGCGTCGATCCGCTTCCGCCGAACGCGTCGAGCACGGAGTCGCCGGCCTTCGTGCTGTTCGACACGAGGTACGCCAGGAGAGGAACGGGCTTCATGGTCGGATGCTCCCGATTCGCCGTCGGCCTGTCGAACTCGAGAACCGTGGTCTGCTTGCGGTCGGAGTACCACTTGTGCGCCCCGTCCTTCCAGCCGTAAAGGCACGGCTCGTGCCTCCACTGGTAGTCCTGCCTGCCGAGCACAAGGCTGTTCTTGACCCACACGAGGCATTCGCGCACGGCAAGGCCGGCCGCGTCGAGCGCGTTGCGGAACACATGCCCCTTGCTGTCCGCATGAAACACGTAGAAGGCCGCCCCGTCGCCCATGAAAGACTTGGCGTTGCAGAACGCGTCGACGAGGAAGTCGAGCAGCTCTGAATCGCCCTTTGAATCGTTCTCGATCGTCAGAGCGTCCTTGGTCTTGCCGACGTACGAAACGCCGTAAGGCGGGTCAGTGAGCAGCAATTGAACTACCCCCCCCCCCCCGCAAGTCTCCTCATGTCCGATTCGTCAGTCGCGCTTCCGCACATGACGCGGTGCGCTCCGAGCGTCCACACCTCGCCGGGCCTGCAGCGGCATTCGATCGTCTCCGGAACCTCCTCGTCTGCAACGCCGGCCGCCTCGTCTGGGTCGTAAAGGTAGTCTTCGAAGCCGAAGTTCTCCCAGTCCATGTTCAAGTTGTCCATGTCCGCCACGAGCGCGTCGTAGTCGAAGCCGCTTGAAAGCGTGGTCTGGTTGTGGACGTGGGCGTAGGCCCTCCGCTGCTCGTCGCTCAGATGGTCCAGGAATATGACCGGCGCCGTTTCGACGCCCAGCTTCTTCAACGCCAATACGCGCCCGTGGCCTTCGACGATCTCGGCCCGCCCCTGCCCGTTGCGCCAAACGCCTATCGGGTCGCAGTTCCCGAACTCAGCTATGCTGGCAGCGATCTCCGCCACCTGCTTCTCAGGGTGCTTCTTTGCGTTGTTGGCATACGGGACGAGCTCCGCAACGGGAAGCTCTCGTATTTCAAGCTCTGGCATCGGTTTCATCGCGCCGCTCCTTTCGCCTCGTGAAAGGCTAGGCGCGGCGTGAGACTTTAGCGGCTCGGAATCCGCTCGGATGCAGGCTCACCCCCGGACTCCCAATTTCGCAGCGGCGGAAAATAAATAGGGGGCGCGGGGTAGGTAGGATTTCCCCTGGATTTTCGGAGGGGTATGGGGGGGCTCCGCCGGAGACGCCTGTGCGGCGCAGAGGCTCTGACGCTGGCGGCAAGGCGCGGAGTTCTGCGCGTTTTCGAGGTTGCAGTTGTCTTTCTCTTTCTCTTTCTTTTTCTCTTGGATTCGGGTTCCGGTTGCGTTTCCGTTGCTTTGCTTTTCCTCTTGGATTCGGGTTTCGGTTGCATTCCCGTTCCCTTGCTTTACTTTACTTTCTATTATATTAGGGTCTAACGTTAGCCTAACGTTAGGCTAATCGACATCTGCCAGGCGATATGCGCTTCTGAAGGCGTTCAGCGGCGACGAGCCCTCCTTGCCGCGTCGGCCTTGGCGTGGCAGCTCTTGCAGCGAAGCTCAAGGTTGCCGGGGTCGTTCGTGCCGCCTTCGCGCAGCGCCCTGGCGTGGTCAACCTCGCCGCCCATGCCTGCGGTGCGCCACCTGCCGCCGTCCAGCCGAGCGCAGACCGTCCCGCAGTCCGAGCAGCGCCCCTTCGTTCGATCTATCGCCTCCTGCCTCGCCCTCTGGTACTCGGACCTCGAGTACTCGCTTCGCCAAGGCTCCCTCTGCCCGCGGGCAAGGTCTCCCTTGGTCGGCTTGCGCTTGGGCCTTGGGCGGCAGCGGCACCTCTGTCCCGCCGGCACGACGCATCCGCAGTGCGGGCAGAACGAGCGCGTGCGGCTCACTGCCCGGACCTCGGGCGGTGCGGGGCGGGCGGGTTGCGCTTGCGCTCGTTCACGCTGGCGATGGTGACGCGGCTCCTGCCGTCGACCAGGACGGTGTCGAGCTTGCCCTCCTTGACGAGCGTGCTCACCCTGCCCTTGCTGATGCCCAGGATCTCCGCCGCCTCCTTCGCGCTCACCGTCTTGGTCGCCTGGATGTAGCGCTCGTCGACGTCCACCGAGAACACCGCCTGCGGCGGCCTGCTGAATCTGGCCCGCGGAAGCGGCTCTCCGTCGTCGACCATGCCGGCGATCCGCAGGCGCAGGGCCTCCGCCGCGTTCTCGCACGCCTTGCGGATGCTCCTGCCCCCTCCGAACGTCCCGTCGAACTGGGGGAAGGTTACCAGCCAGTCGCCGTCCACCTGCTCGATAACCCCCTCGTACGTGTAAGTCATGGCTCCTCCCGTCTCACTTCCTCGTTGGGCCTCTCCGCCCGTCCGTCGGCCTCGCTGCGGCAGCCCTCCGTGGTAGAATCCTCTCGTTCGCCCCGAAGCGATGCCGCCAAGCCGTGCGCTTCGGGTCGGATGCCGGGCGGGAGCCTGTCTGCCCCCGCCCCCTCCTCGGTCACCAGCCGACCGACCTCTTCACCGCCGCCCACGTGCCCCGGTCAAGGTGCTCGCCGGGCTTCCCGGCTACGGTGACCACCCTTCCTCCTTTCCTGTACTGTCGGTGGTCTCCTCTGGTTCGGTCCAGCTCCCAGCCCTCCGCCTGAAGCATCCTGGCGACCTCTCGGACCGTCGGTGGCTGCATGCCCGCCTCCTTTCGTCCGCAGCTTTAGTATAAACTAGTTATTGCTTTATAGCAATACTTAAACGATAACTTGTTTATGCTTTTCAAGACGCTTTTTTAATATGGCCCAGCAGGCGAACGCCCTGAAGCCGAAGAAGGCGACCGCGGCGCACGCGGCGGCCGCCAGCATGCGCAGGCACCCTTGGAGGGCTAGACGCACGGCTCGTCCTCCTTCGTGAAGTCGCAGCGCGAGTCGGTGCACCATCCCCAGCCGCAGCCGCAGGGGCACTCGGCCCAGAACTCGCATTCGCCGCACTTTGCAGGCTCCGCCTCGTCCTGGTCCACCCAATCCTTGTCATGAAGCCCGAAGCTCATCTTCGCCCTCCTTGAGGCTCTCGACGGCGTGCGCCTTGCTCTCCTCGTACTCGGCGCGGAAGTCGCCGTCGAAGTACTCGAAGAAGTCGCGCTTGCTCATTGAATCGGGGCAGCGGCCATAGCGGCTCTCGCGGAACTTCTCGAAGCTGGTGAACTTGACTTCGCCCGTGTCCTCGTCGCGCCAGGCCTCCACTCCGTTCCAGGGGTAGGTGCAGTCTTCGAAGATCTTCCTGCGTCCTGCGTTCAGGCACATGAGGTCGGTCGCGTTGAACCCCTTGCCGTCGCTTTCAGCCGCGCAGGCTTCGATTCCGCGCCGCAGCTCATCCAGCTCGCGCCTGCAGGCGTCCTTCTCGTCGCAAAGCATGGCGATCTCGGTGATCAGGTCGTATTTGCTCATCCTCATTTCAATACCTTTCTCGATGGGCCACGACGAGCCCGGTCTTTCTGTTCTCGATCTCCCATCGCCCGTAGCAGTACAGGGCCGGGTGGTGCGGAGCGAACCGCGAAAGAAGCTCCCCGCTGCACCAGGCCTCCCTGTGCTCTGGCAGGTCCCAGACCCATCTGGCCTTGAGCCATGCGCCGCCATGGAAGCCGTTGTGGCATCCCGTGGTGCCGCTGCCGCACACGGCGAACAGGGGCGAGCGCAAAGGGAAAGTCCCGTTCGGCGTGCAAAGCTCGAACACTGCTCCGTTCGACACGGGAACGACGTGGTGGCAGTTCTCGGACGGCCTGCCGCACACGGCGCACCATTCCTGCGTCCGCTCGTGCCTCCTCGCGCCGCTCCTCTCCCACTTCTGGCCGCTTCGCGCATAGCGAGCCCCGATGTGCGGCAGGCCGTAGAGGATCGCCTTTTCGAAGGACAGCCCGTGAAGCTCGATCATCGAAGCCTCCTGTCCCCGCCGCAAAGCTCGACGGTCCGGCAGTCCTGCAAAAGCCTTGACACGATAGCCTGCGCCGTGTCCTTGTCGCCGTTCTTGGCGAGCCTCCTGCCGATGTCCTGGCGCGAGTACTGGGTCGTGACGACGGTTGGCAGAAGGCGGCCGTAGCGCTCGTCGACCAGCGCGAAGATGCGCTCCAGCGCGAAGTCGGTCGGGCTTTCCTTGCCGAGGTCGTCCAGCACGAGCACTTCGGCCTTCTGGTAGGCCGGAAGCGGGCTGCGCCCCTCGTCGAACCCCCTCTTCATCGCGTCCAGGATCTTCCACATTGCCGTGAACCTGACGCTGAGGCCTTGGTCGACGAGGATGCGCGAGACCGCCGCGGCAAGCGTCGTCTTGCCGGTCCCCACGCCTCCGCAGACGTAGAGGTTCGCGCCGTCGCGGACGCAGTCGGCGCATTCCGCCGCCATGGCGTGGCTCGCCGCCTCGAACCGCGGCGCTATGCCCGCCTTCTCGTACGCCCTGCGCCTTGCAAGCTCGGCATCGCGCCGCCCGCGCTCGGCCTCGGCCCTTTCCGCCTCCATGCGCTCCTTCGCAGCGCCGTCGCACGAGCACGGCTCGCAGCCGGCAAAGACCGGCCTGTCTTTGAACTCCAGGGTGCGCAGCCTGAGCTCGGCGCCGCAATGCGGGCACTCATGCGTACTGGGAAAAAACATCCTGCCCGCCTCCTTCCGACTTGCCGCGCGAGTTCAGGTAGCGCTCGAACTTGCCGCCGAAAAGGGTCTCCGGGCACAGGTACTGCGTCATGTCGCGCCCGTCCTTGGCCGTGACGCCGAGCCACTCCGCGCACATCACGTCGATCACGCGCTTGAAGTCCTCCACGGAGTATCCTT
This sequence comes from Slackia sp. ZJ119, assembly GCF_011039175.1. GTDB lineage: Bacteria > Actinomycetota > Coriobacteriia > Coriobacteriales > Eggerthellaceae > Xiamenia. The sequence continues at coordinate 38,140 of NZ_JAAKEN010000018.1, read as the reverse complement.
CGGCAAGCCGCGCCTTGATCGGCTTGGCCGTCGACGCCGCCGAGGCCCTGAAGTGCTTACCGGATTGGGAGTTGAGGTATGCGACGATGGCGCGAACCTCCCCAGTAGTCTGGTCTGTATTGGATTGGTTTGGCATGGTCTGGTCTGGTTTGGGTTCCTGCGCTTCGGAACGGCGGTTTCCTTCCTCAAAACCCGGGTTTTCTGGTTTTGGAACCTCCGTTTCTTCTCCTGAATCCTTCGTTTTCCTAGGCCTTCCCCCTTTGTTCCCTAAGCGGTTGCGCAAGCTGTTGTCTATATCGTCCCTAAGCGCCTCGAACGCCATGTCCAACGGGTACTCCAGCTCCGGCTCCACGCCGTCCGTCCCGTAGAGGGCGAGCGCCCAGAGGAGCACGCCTCGCTGCCCCTCCGGCACCCGCTCGACCGTTCTCGTGAGCTTTGGGAACCATGTGAACGATCTGCCCATCGAATCCCCTTAGAACGGAATTTCCTCGTCGTACGCTCCCGCTGAAGCGTCGAAGCCCGGCTGATCCTGGCAGCCGAAGCCTGGCTGCGGTTCTGGCCGCGCGGGCCGTTGCCGGCCCTGGCTGCCGCCGCCTCCGAAATGGATGTCGTCGCCGACGATCTCCAGCTTGCTGCGCCTCTGGCCGTCCCTGGCTTCCCAGGTGCTCTGATGGAGCCTGCCGGAGACGAACACCAGCGAGCCCTTGGCAAGGTGCTTGTGGATGCTCTCGGCGCGGCTGCCGAAGAACGCGACGTCCACCCAGTTCGGAACGTCTTCCCACTCGCCCTGCCGGTTCTTCCTGCGGTCGCTCACGCATACGCTGAACTGGCAGACCGCCGTTCCGGACGCGGAAGCCCTAAGCTCCGGGTCGCGCCCGAGGTTGCCGCTTATGCACGCTTTGTTGATGCTCACTTCGCACCCCCGTCTGCTTCTGTTTCGCCCGCGCCGCGCTCCGCCGCTTGCCCGCCGCCCGCTTGCCCGAGACGCTGGGCGTCGCGCACGATGCCTTCGAGGTATTCGGCGACTTCCTCCAACTGCGCGTCGTTTAGGCGGTTCATCCCGACCTTGCCGAACTTTGCCTCGAACCAGGAGTTGACGCCGTCTTCCTTCACGCCGCCCTCGATTGCCCGCATCTTGAGCCTGGCTATGTGCGCGAACGCTTCCTTGCGCCCCGCTGAGGCCTTCTGCTTGGCCGCAGCGGGCGCTTCGACCTGTTGCCGGGCGCTTGCCCCGTCGCGCCGGTTCCGGGGCTTGGACCGGCTTTCACGGCCTTCCTCGGGCTCGGCGTGCTCGCGCAGGTTGTCGGCCTTCTCGGACTTGCTCCAAAGGTAGGTGGCGACGCCGAAGCGCATTGCAGCGTTGCGGATGGCGTCTCCTATGGTCTCCTTCACCGCGTTCGCCCCCACCTTGCCCTGGGCGTCGCCGTAGCCGAAGCGCGTGACGCCGAGCACCGTGAGCCTTATCCAAAGCCCGCCGTTGCTGTCGTACATCGGCAGGCCGCAGGCGTCGTACGCCAAAGGCTCCCAGTTCCACTCCGGGTCTGCGTCGTTCAGGCGGTCTGTGATGCCGGCGTGCCCCACGTAGTCGAGATGGACGGCGGGCAGGGCGTGGCGCTTGCCGCACTCCTTGCAGTACCCGTACGCGTCGGCGGGAATCCTCCCGTCCACCTTCTGGCCCGTGTAGCGCGGAAGCTTCTCGATTTCATCATGCGAGAAGGGCTTTCGCAGAAGCTCGCGCTTCTCAGCCATGTCGTCGTTTGGTTCGTTGAGGCGCTCTGCGCAATCGCTCATGACTCCGCCCCTTCGTTCTCGATGCCCAGCTTTTCAAGGATTCCTTGAAGCTGCTGCTTTGCCGCGTCTCGCTCGCCGTTGGCCTTGCGGATTTCCTCGTCTTTCAGGCGGATCGCCTCGGCATGCCTCGCCTTGTCGATGACCAGGTCGCGGTATTCGCGAAGCGTGACATGCACCATGATTTCCGATTCGCCGAAGAAATCGTTTCTGTAGTCGCCTCCGTAATAGCCGTCGACTTCCTTCTTGAAGACCTGCTCTGCCATGGTCACGCCTCCTTGCCGTATGCCTGTTGCCAGTAGGTGCAGAACTCGCAGGCCGAGCAGTAGTCCATGCACTTGGGGTCGATGCCGGGCCGGTGCTGCACGTAGCAGCCCTTCCCTTCGCGCTCCGCACGCGCCTGCGCGTCCTCTTCGCTGTCGTAGAGCCTGATTGCGGATTTGCGGCCGGGCTTCATCACCGCGTACTTTCCGGCACGCGCCCAACGCTCCGCCTCGGTGCAAAGGGGAAGCTCTTCGTCAGGCAGCTGCTCGCAGCGATCTATCTCCTCGAACTTCTCCATGATCCAGGCCTCTATCGCCGCGAAGTCCTCTGCGGCGAAGTCCCAGCCTATCTGCCACACGGGCAGAGGCGGATGTTTGTTGAATTTGGCCTTCGTCTTGCTGTGGTCTTTCAGAAGGGCCACGATTTCGCCGCGGCGGGCGTCGAAGCCGATCTGACGAAGCATCCAGCAGTATATGAGCGTCTGTTTGCGCCAATCGTCGAACTGGCCCGTTCCCGCCTTCGGCTTCCAGTCCTCCCGGCATCCGAACTTGATCTTCCACACGGAGGCGGTCTTGTAGTCCGTTACGGTCCCTGTCGCGTCGTCGTACAAATCGAACACGCCTGAAAGCTGGTAGCCGTTGGGGAGGTCGACCACAAGCTTGTTCTCCTTGATTTGGCTTGAGGACTCGCTGCCCTGTTCCAGGATGCCGTGGACGGCGGTTCCGAAGATGGCCCATACCATGTCGGCCACGTCGCCGGTGATCTCGTCGTCGTGCCTGCGCTGCAAGATCGCCTCGCGAGTGCCATTCAGGATGGCCGTTGCGCCGTAGCGCTTGTCGACGTGCCTGTGGTCGCCCGTCGCAGCGTCGACGAATGGCTGCGGGAGGTTCAATGCGTTGGTGATCTTCACTATTCCCCACCGCCTTGCGTGGCAACCGACGAGAAAATCAGCGCCTTCCCGTTCGTACAGCTGGCGTCGAAGCCAAAAACGCTGGGATCGAACGCTTTGTCTTGCTTTTTGGCAGTTGCCTTAATCATCGGTCTCGCTCCCTTCAGGCAGCGCAAGGCCGAAGTCAACTATCTCCGCCTCGATGGCTTCCTCGCAATCAGCGACCTCTCCCGTGTCGGCGCTCACGAAGTAGTTGTTGATGGTGGTCTGGCCTTCTGCCGGCTTGTCGCAATCAAGCGGCAGCTCCTGCTGCTCGGTCTCGACGGTCAGCATCACGACGCCGCCCGTCATCTTCATCACCTCGGTGAATCCTTCTGCGCTTGGCAGCACTTCGAATTGCAGGGTGGCGGTCCCCGCCTTGATGGTGGCCTGCTTGAAGCTGGCCTTGATTTCCTGTTTCATCGTCTTTTCTCCTTGACGTAGGTTTCCTCGTAGTAGTCGATGCGGATGCGGATGCGGCAGTGCCTGCGGAACGGGGCGCGGGGAAGCCTGGCGACGTGGAGCCGCGTCGCCTGCCTGTCGTCCGCGTAGGCAACGCCGTTCAACGCGTCGCAGCAGAGCTTTGCGATGTTGTCCAGGTCCGGCGCCGCAACGTCGGCCCTGCCGGCCCAGTACTTCGGATTGCTCTTGCAAAGAGGGCGCTCGACGAGAATCGTCACGCGCACTTCCCCCTCGTGGCCCGTCCAGCGGTGCCCCACCTGCTCGAGCCACGCGCTCCTGATCGCCTTCTCGGCATTCGCGGTGCCCCTGGGCGTGTAGGGCCGCTTGCCGCCGTTCCAGCGCGGGCGCTGCTTCGTGGGAATCTTGTCGAGCGCTATGTCGCACTTGGCGCTGCCTGCGTGCCTGGCCTGCCACATCACACGAACCCGTCGCTCTGGCTCTTGTACATGCGGAACGCCCCTTTCAGGTCGGGAAAGTCGTTCTCCATGATCCGAGCCAGCGCGGGCGACCAGCCGTTCTTTACCTTCACGTGAAGCTCGTTGCGGACCATGTTCACGAGGTAGTTTGCCGACACGTAGCCCTTGCGGTGCAGCCTGCGGGCGTTTCGGACCATGAACCTGTAGGCGTGCCCGTTGGCGTCGATCCAGGCCTGGGCCTCCTTCACGTCCTTCTCTCCTTCGAGGCCGATGCCGCGGATCTGGCCCTGAACGCCCCTCTTCTTCGAGCCGTATTCTTCGCCGTATCCCATGGAAGCCTCCTACAGGCACGCGAAGAGCATGGCGGCGTAGAGGAGAAACGCCGCGGAAGCCGCCGTCGCCAAGCCAATTGCCGCGTCAACGGCCCTCTCGCGACGCCGCTCGCTTCGGCGGCGAACCTCGCGCAGCACGGCACGGTCCACCTTGCGAATCCAAAACGCATGCTCCGCGTTCATGGGCGGCATGGTGAGGGCTAGATGTTCGACCTCTCTCGGTGGTATCATTGCGATGCAGGTTCGGGCCTGCGTTCGGGCGCGGATACTTTGGTCGGTGTAAGCGCCCGCTTCTTTTTTGCAGCGTTTCACGTATTTCCCCTTTCTTGAACGACTTGTGGTTTGCTTGAGGCTTTTTTCTGCTTCAAACGGTTCTTGCGCGAGTAAAGCGCCTGTCGCTTGCGGTTTTCTTCCTGCTCTCGCTTCACCTCCTCTTCAAGATCACGTACCTCCTGCTCCAGCTGATGCCGGCGCTCCGACTTGGTGCATACCGCGCACCATCCGGTGCGGCTATTCAAGGGCTTGCGCACCCAATGCCCGCATTTGGGGCAATGCCACTTAACGCGGAGAGAAATCCTGTATTGGCTGGCCTGCCACTGCACTGATTCAACGGAGCGATTGAGGGCTTCGGCTATCGCCCGCGCCCCTTCGTGAGCGTGCTCTTCGAGGTAACGTATTTCACTAGTTGTCCAGCGCACGGCTACCTCTTAGTCGGCTTTCCAAGCCACTTCCAAAGACGTATGCGCCAGAACAGGTCGAGTGCGAACTGCCGTTGGCAAAAGGCCGCATGTTGTTTTTCGGCACTCATTCGATGCCCCACTTCCTTTCTTCAAAATCTCAATCACACCGCAGGAGCAGACCCAACGGAATTAAAGCTGTTGATGTTTAATTCGAGCTCGCGGCAAAGGACAATGAATTCATCTGCCGCAATCTTGCGAGCACCAATGAGGCTGCGGCGCAGGAGTTCGGAATCAATACCAGTGCGGCGAGAAAGCTCTGCGTTGGTAATTCCCCTTTCCTGAACTTTCGCATCGATCACTTCATAAGCTTTCATCTTTGCTCCTTCCTATGTTTTGTAGGCTTCTCGCTTACTATACCGTAAAAATATAGGAATCCAAGCCCAATTAATGATATTTACCCTACAAAATGTAGCTTTTTCGCTATGCTTCTCCTATAATCAACTACAACGACGAGGAGGTTACATGGACATAATAAGAAAACGCATCGCTCAAGCCATCAAACGATTTCGCACTGAACAGGGATATAGCGTTGATGAAGTTGGCGCAGCAGTTGGGAAAAGCGGCAAAACCGTAAGTGCATGGGAGGTTGGGCGAGGACAACCAGACGCTGACACCCTTATCGCTCTTTGTCGCTTCTTCTCCGTCGATGTTGCAGACTTCTATGGAGAGTCAAGTGAGTACTCAGACGAAGAAAAACAACTTATTGATTACTACCGGCAAATGAGTCCTGATGGTCAGCGAGCACTTATGACCGCAGCAGGTGGATTTGCTCAAACGTTTCCGAAATCATGAAACGGACAAGAACTTAATGAATATCATGACCGGACATCAGGATAAGTGTGAAACGTAATACGGAGATATATTCGCGTACTATCTGGAGCAGCAATTGAGGACCAACACAGTGGTCCTCAAGAAAAGGCAAGGAGATCGTTTAATGCAAAAATAAGAGCTACAGAAAGAAGCGCCCCGGCGCGTCCGCCAAGACACATCGCCGGGGCTGTACCCCCCCAAAAAAAAGGAGAGGTCCCAATTATGACACAGAAAACAGCCGTACTCTACGCCCGCTATTCATCCGACAAGCAGCGCGAGGCGTCCATAGACGACCAGATACGCGTGTGCCGAGACTTCTGCAATGCCAAGGACATTGAGATTTTGAGGCAGTACACCGATTACGCGCTTTCTGGAAAAACCGACCAACGACCGGAGTTTCGCAAGATGATAGCGAACGCCCCAGAATCTGATTACGTGGTCGTCTACATGTTCGATAGGTTTTCCCGCGACCGATACGATTCGGCAACTTACAAGAAAGCACTGCGCGAATGCGGAGTCAGAGTCATTTCAGCCATGGAGAAGGTGGAAGATACGCCCGAGGGCGGATTACAGGAAGGCTTGCTTGAAATACTGTCCGAATACTACGTGGCCGATCTGGCACGCAAGGTGAGACGAGGGATGGAGGGAAACGCCTTCAAGGCCAGGAACAACGGATACAAGCTGTTCGGATACGATACCGACCCAGAGACGCGCAGGTACGTCATCAACGAGGGCGAGGCGGCATGCGTCCGCGAGATGTTCGCGTTGCATATTAGAGGAGAGAACGTCAACTCCATCGCCCGCACCATGGCAGAACGCGGCTGGACTACATCGAAGGGAACACCTGTCGATTACAACTGGGCATACCGCATCCTCAACCGCAGAGCATACACGGGGCTATACTCATGGGGAGGCATTGAAGTCGAGGACGGCATGCCACAGATCATAGACGAGCTGACCTTCTCGCGCTCGCAGGCCGTCGTTCCCAAGAAGCGCCGAGCCGATGAATCGTGGGAGGACTACAGACTGACTGGAAAGCTCTACTGCGGCTCCTGCGGCCAGCCCATGCACGGCTGCGGCGGAACCGGCAAGAGCGGTCGTCGCTATTATTACTATGCCTGCAAGGCAAACGGCGGATGCAGCCGCTCGTGGGTGCGGCGCGAGCTTGTTGAGGACTCCATAGCAGACGCAGTACTCGACATATGCTCGAACGAGGAGAAGATGCGCATGGTCGCCCGCCGCATTGTCGAAGCATACACGGAGCCTGGAGAGGAACAGGCGGAGATCGAGGCAGCAAACCAACAGATCGCAGCTTTAGAACGCGAGCAGCACAATCTGACCAAGGCAGCTATGAATGGCTTCGTCACAGACGAGATGGTTGAGCGTAACGAGCAGATCAAGCTGCAGCTGAAGAACCTTCACAACCGCCTCGGAATCCTCGCAAGCCAGCTATGCGAGGTCACGGAGGACGATATCGTGTCGTTCATGACGCACGGCTTCGATCGCTCGGACGAGGATTTCGTCTTTGGCAACGTGGTCAACAAAGTGTATCTGTTCGCGGATTGCGCCCTGATCGTATTCAACTTCCGTGACGAAGTTGGCGATTTGGAAGAGATTCGCGTCACGCTCGCGGCACAAAAAAAGTGTGAACCCTCGGAAGGGTTCACACTTTGTTCGTCTGGTGTCGGAGGCGGGATTTGAACCCGCACACCCGAGATGTGGGCACTAGCACCTCAAGCTAGCGTGTCTGCCGTTCCACCACTCCGACATTGGTTGCTGAAAAGCAACGGCGATCAGTGTACATCAATACCTGATCGATGAAAAGGGGGCAATTTGAAAAAATTATTGACCCGCCGTGATGCTTCCCTGCGGATAGAAGATCATGAGCAGCACGAGGCTGACCATGAAGACGATGACGAGCGCAATGGTAATGCGGTCGAGGTTCTTTTCCACGATGCTCGTGCCGGTTTGGGTCGAATAGACCGAGCTGGCAATGGCGTCGGAGATGCCGGTGCCTTTGCCGGAGTGCAACAGGATGAAGATGATGAGGCCAATCCCGGAAAGGATCAGCAGCACAAGCAAGATGATAGCTATCGGGTTCAAAACTGCCCCTTCGTCGATGCCAATACGCAATTTACCTACTATAGAGAAGCGGCGCACCTTGGACAAGCGATTCGTTGCAAGAACCGCAATTCTCCACGAACCGGCGCATTGCGGCAGAACGGGCGAAACGGGGCCCAAGCACGGCGCAGGGGAAACGTTGACTACCTTAGTCAGAGTTTCCCCTGGCGATGCGCAGCTCTTATGCGTCTGCGCCCACAAGCAGCGAGCGACCGGTCATCTCGGCCGGAGCCGGCACGCCTATGGCGTCGAGCAGCGTCGGCGCGATGTCGCACAGCGCCCCCTCTTCGCAGACGAGCGTCTTGCCGATGCCGGCGGCGTCGAAGAACGCGAAGGGCACCGGAGCGGTCGTGTGCGCCGTGAAGGGCGACCCGTCCTCGGCGATCATGCGGTCGGCGTTGCCGTGGTCGGCCGTGACGAACGCCACGCCGCCGGCCTCCCGCACGGCGTCGAGCACCTTTCCCACGCCGTCATCGACCGCTTCCACAGCCTTGACAGCCGCCTCCACCACGCCGGTATGCCCCACCATGTCGGGATTGGCGAAGTTCACGATGAAGACGTCGGCCTCGCCCGCCCGGATGGCGGCCGCCAGCGTTTCGGCGACTTCCGGCTCGCTCATCTCGGGCTGCAGGTCGTAGGTGGCCACTTTCGGGCTGGGTATGAGCACGCGCTGCTCGGCCGCCTTCGGCTCTTCGCGGCCGCCGTTCAAAAAGAACGTGACGTGGGCGTACTTCTCCGTTTCGGCAATGTGGTACTGGCGCAGGCCCGCGCCTGCCAGCACGTCCGCCAGCACGTTTTCCGGGAACTCCTTCGCAAAGGCCACCGGAGCGGCGATGTCGGGGTCGTACTCGGTCAGGCAGACGAACGCGACCTGCGCTCGGCGCGGACGGTCGAAGCCGGAGAAGTCGGCGTCGACGATGCTGCGGGTGAGCTCACGGGCGCGGTCGGGGCGGAAGTTGAAGAACACCACCGCGTCTCCGTCGAGCATGCCGCGGTCGGAAAGCGCCGACGGCACGACGAATTCGTCGGTCACGCCTTCGTCGTAGGAATGTGCCATGACGTCGTGGGGCGTGCGATCGACAAGGGGCGTGGCGCACATGACGGCGTTGTAGGCCTGCTCGACGCGGTTCCAGCGGTTGTCGCGGTCCATGGCATAGTAGCGCCCGGAAATGGTGGCGATCTGGCAGGCGCACGCGCCATCGGTCAAATCGTCGCAGACGCGCTGCAACTCGTCAATGTAGTCGATGCCGCTCGAAGGCGGCACGTCGCGGCCGTCCATGAAGCAGTGCACGCGCACGTCGCGCACGCCGGCAGCCTTTGCCGCACGCATTAACGCGTACAAATGTTCGTTCGAAGAATGCACGCCGCCGTCGGACAGAAGCCCCATGAGATGCAGGGCTGCCCCCTCGGCGCATGCGGCCGCGAAGGCGTCGTTCAGCACGGGGTTCGCGGACAGCGATCCGTCGGCGCACGCGCGGTTGATGCGCGTCAGCTCCTGGAACACGACGCGGCCGGCTCCGATGTTGAGATGCCCTACTTCGGAATTGCCCATCTGCCCGTCAGGCAGGCCGACCGCCTCGCCTGAAGCCTGCAGGCGCGTGTGCGGGCTGTCGGCGAACAGCGCGTCGAGGTTCGGCGTGCTCGCCTGGGAAATGGCGTTTCCCGCGCCGGCCTTGTCGATGCCAAAGCCGTCCATGATGATAAGGCAGGCCGGAAGCGTGAGCCCTTCCGGCGTCACAGTTGAGTCGCTCATAGGCCGACCCTTTCCGAAAAACGAGCGCATCCGCGCCGCCGACACGGGCACATGCGCTCTCGTACAGGAAAAACGGCCGCGCCGACGGCCGCGGGAAACGCCGGCTGGCTCCGTCGGCCCCAAGCCCGCAGGACGGCGCCCGAAGGCTTCAGGCCAAGACGGCTTTCATCGGCGCCTCCCTCGCGCCCGACGCGGCCGCACGCGATGCGCTGCTACAGGCACGCCTCGACGAGCTGGATGAACGAAGCCGCCTTCAGAGCAGCGCCGCCGATGAGGCCGCCGTCGATGTTGGGCATGGCGAGCAGCGCTTCCACGTTGCCCGGGTTCATCGAGCCGCCGTAGAGCACGCGCATGTCCTCCGCCGCCTCTTCGCCGTACAGCTCGGCCAGCGTTGCGCGAATGGCGGCGCACACCTCTTCGGCCTGCTCGGGCGTGGCGGTGCGGCCCGTGCCGATGGCCCAGATGGGCTCGTAGGCCACAACGCACGTCTTGGCGTCCTCGACGGACACGCCGGCAAACGCGGCACGCACCTGGGCGCACACGAAGTCGATCATCTCGCCGCTCTCGCGCACGGCCAGCGATTCGCCGACGCACACGATGGCGTACAGGTCGGCCGCGACGAGCGCCTTCACCTTCTTGTTCACGTCTTCGTTCGTCTCGCCGAAGTACTCACGGCGCTCGGAATGGCCGACGATGGAGCCCGCGCAGCCGATCTCTCGGATCATCGCCACGGAGGTTTCGCCGGTGAAAGCGCCCTTAGGCTCGAAATAGACGTTCTGCGACGCCACGGCGATGGGCATCTTGTCGAAGTCGATGACGGTCTTGGCCGGCTTGAGGTCGACGAACGGCGGGCAGACGACCACGTCCACGCTGTCGCCCCAGTCCTTCTCGAAGTGGTTCGAAATTTCTTGCGTCAGCACCACGGCTTCGGAGACGGTGTTGTTCATCTTCCAATTGCCGGCCATCATGGGTTTGCGTGCCATAGGGCAGCTCCTTTCTGGGTTACTTCAACGCCTCGACGCCCGGAAGCGCCTCGCCCTGCACCAGCTCCATCGAAGCGCCGCCGCCCGTGGAGATGAAGGTCATGGCGTCTGCCAGGCCAAACTTGTTCACTGCGGCCACCGAATCGCCGCCGCCGATGATGGTGTCGGCCTCTACGTTGGCGGCCACCGCCTCGGCCACGGCCTTCGTGCCGGCCTCGAACGGCTTCATTTCGAACACGCCCATCGGGCCGTTCCAGAAGACCGTCTTCGCCTCGGCGACGGCGTCTGCGTAGAGCTTCGCCGTTTCAGGGCCGATGTCGAGCCCCATCATGTCGGCGGGAATGTCGTCGACCGACACCGTGGCGACGCGTGCGTCCTCCGCGAAGCGGTCCGCCGCCACCACGTCGACCGGCAGCAGCAGCTTCACGCCCTTTTCCTGGGCCTTTGCAAGCATCTCGCTCGCACGCTCGACCCAGTCCTCTTCTTTGAGCGACGTGCCGACGGCCTTGCCCTGCGCCAGCAAGAACGTGAAGCACATGCCGCCGCCAATGATGAGCGTGTCGCACTTGTCCATGAGCGCGTCGATGACTTTGATCTTGTCGGAGACCTTCGAGCCGCCGAGGATGGCGACGAAAGGCCGCTTGGGATCTTCGAGCATGCCGGTGAGCGTGCCCACTTCGCGCTGCATGAGATAGCCCGCATAGGCCGGCAGCAGCGCGGCGACGCCGGCGGTGGAGGCATGGGCGCGGTGCGCGGTGCCGAAGGCGTCGTTGACGTAGACCTCGCCGAGAGCGGCCAGCTCGCGGGCGAAATCGGGGTCGTTTTTCTTCTCGCGCTTGTCGAAGCGCAGGTTTTCGAGCACGACCACGTCGCCGTCGCGCAGGGCCGCAGCCTTGGCCTGGGCGTCTTCGCCCACCGTGTCGGTCGCAAACGCCACGGGGCGCTCGAGCAGCTCGGACAGGCGCAGGGCGGCCGGACGCAGCGAGAACTCCTCTTCGACGCCGGTGCCCGACGGACGGCCGCGATGGCTCATGAGGATGACGCGTGCACCGTCGCCGACTAGCTTTTTGATGGTCGGCAGCGCTGCGCGGATGCGCGTGTCGTCGGTAACGACGCCGTCTTTGATGGGCACGTTGAAGTCGACGCGGACGACGACGCGCTTGCCGGCAACGTCGGCCTGGTCGATGGTTTTGATGTCGGCCATTCAGCTTCACCTTTTCTCTCAGGAAGGGCATGAGCCCCGAAACGAACAAGGCCGCCCAGGCTCCCGTTCATCGCTCGTCGCGAAGAGGGGTCCTTAGGCGGCCTTCGTGCATGACAACAGGGAGGGATGCTTTAGAGCATCATCTTGACGAGGTCCTTCACGCGGTTGGAATAGCCCCACTCGTTGTCGTACCACGACACGACCTTCACGAGATCGGAGTTGTCGCCCATGACCATGGTCAGGCCGGAATCGAAGATGGACGAAGCCGGGTTGTCCACGATGTCGATGGAGACGATGGGGTCTTCGGTGTATTCCAGCACACCGGCCAGCTCGCCTTCGGCGGCAGCCTTCATGGCGGCGTTGATCTCTTCCTTGGTGACCGGGCGCTCAAGCTCGACCGTCAGGTCGACCATGGAGCCGTCGGGGGTGGGGACGCGGGTGGCGAAGCCGTCGAGCTTGCCCTTGAGCTCCGGCAGCACAAGCGAAACCGCACGGGCGGCGCCGGTGGTGGTCGGGATCATCGACATGGCGGCAGCGCGGGCGCGGCGCAAGTCCTTGTGGGGAAGGTCAAGGATCTTCTGATCGTTGGTATACGCATGGATGGTGTTCATGTAGCCGCGCTTGATGCCGAAGTTGTCAAGCAGCACCTTGGCCACGGGAGCCAGGCAGTTGGTGGTGCAAGAGGCGTTCGAGACGATGTTGTCGGTCTCTTTGTTGTAGTCGGCGTCGTTCACGCCCACCACGATGGTGTTGTCGACGTTTTTGCCCGGAGCCGAGATGATGACCTTCTTCGCGCCGGCGTCCAGATGGGCCTTTGCCTTGGTGCCGTCGGTGAAGAAGCCCGTGGACTCGACGACCACGTCGACGCCCAGTTCGCCCCACGGAAGGTTGGCAGGCTCGCGCTCGGAGAGCACCTTTACCTTGTGGCCGTCGGCGATGAAGCCGTCCTCGGTCACTTCCACCGTCTCGAAGGCGCGTCCGTGAACGGAGTCGTATTTGAGCAGATGGGCCATCGTCGGAATGTCGCCCAGGTCATTGACGGCGACGATCTCGATCTCAGGATCGTCGACCATGGCGCGGTACGCCAGACGTCCGATGCGGCCAAATCCGTTGATGCCTACTTTCGTCGTCATGCGTATCCCCTTTCGATAAGATACTAAATGCTTGCTACGTTCTACAGTATAACAGGAGAAGAGAAGCGGCCCGCGGGGTATTTTGCAAATCTGCATACAACCCGCCCGCCCCGCCTTGAGGAAGCGCACAGCCCCGGCCCCGTGCGCCTATTCGACGTAGAGGCCAAGCGGGCTGCGCCGGTAGCTTTCGTGCTCCTTAGGCGGCGATGCCAACAGCTCGTCGATCGTCGTGTCGAAGGCAAGCGACAGCTCGTGCAGGCACGAAAGGCGCGGGTTGGCCGATCCGTTCTCGATGCGGTCGATGAACGGGCGGCTGACGTGAAGCAGATCGGCCAGGTGCGTCTTGGTGTAGGACGCCTCGAAGCGCAGGCGGATGACGTTTCGCCCCAAATAGGTGCGGTAGTCTTCCAGCGTTTCCGGAGGGGCCATCCATCGGCTTGCCCGCACAGCCTCCTGCAACGCCTGCAGTTCTTCCTTGGCTTCCCCTCCCTCTTCGACGTGAGCCGTCAAAACCGGTGCCGCTTCGTTTCGGCATTTTTGCGACATGTTCACCATTATCACGACCTTCGCTGTCTCCCCGTCTGAGAAATACCCCAATTCCCCAGGTCAACCAATAGATTCACCACGGAAGAATCTAGCAAAAGCACATCTTCACAAAGTCGCCACAATCGCCGATGCGACATATGATCGTCGCCCGTAACACAACTGTTGGTTTCATGTTGACATATCGTTGCATGTGCTGTGACGAAAACGATACGAACGTCTGCTATAATTGAAGTTTATGACCCTATTTCGCCAGAGCGCACGAAGCCGCCAAGGGGGCGCAGGGCCCAGGGAAACGCTGGTCAATTCCGCCAGCCCCGGGCCCGAAGGGCGGATGCCCGGAGCAAGACGGCTTTGGTCAGCGTTTCCCTAGTCTCGCGTGAACAGGTCGCGCGTGTACACCTTCTCCTTCACCCCTTCGAGCTCGCCCGTCATGCGGTTGGCGATGATCACGTCGCACCGGTCGCAGAATTCGGCGAAGTCGCGCACGACCTCGGAGCCGTAGAACTCGTCGTCGGAAAGCGTCGGCTCGAAGACGAGCATCGGAACGCCCTTGGCCTTGATGCGCTTCATGACGCCCTGGATGGCCGAAGAGCGGAAGTTGTCGGAGTCGTTTTTCATGGTCAGGCGATAGGCGCCCACCGTGATCTTCGACGCCTCGCTTTCGCGATAGCCCGCCAGCTCCAGCACGCGGTCGGCGATGAAGTCCTTGCGCGTGCGGTTCGAATCGACGATGGCCTGGATGAGCGTTTCGGGCACGTCTTCGTAGTTCGCGAGCAGCTGTTTCGAGTCCTTCGGCAGGCAGTAGCCGCCGTAGCCGAACGAGGGGTTGTTGTAGTGGCCGCCGATGCGCGGGTCGAGCGACACGCCCTCGATGATCTGGCGCGTGTCGAGCCCGCGGATCTCGGCGTAGGTGTCCAGCTCGTTGAAATAGGCCACGCGCAGCGCCAGATAGGTGTTCGCAAAAAGCTTGACCGCCTCGGCCTCGGTGGCCCGCACGATGAGCACCGGCGTGTCCGGCTCGAGAGAGCCGGCCCGCAGAAGGCCCGCGAACGTTTCGGCGGCCTGTTTCAGCTCTGGCGCGTGCGCCGATTCCGACGGCACGCCGACGATGATGCGCGAGGGATGCAGATTGTCGTACAAAGCCTTGCCTTCGCGCAGAAATTCAGGAGAGAACAAAAGCTTCGCCTGCGGATACAGTTCGGTCATGCGCTTGGTGTAGCCGACCGGCACCGTGGACTTGACGACCATGACCGCGTCGGGGTTGACGGCGAGCACCGCGTCGACAACCTCTTCGATGTGGCTCGTGTCGAAGAAGTTCTTCTGCGGGTCGTAGTTGGTCGGCGTGGCGATGACCACCAGATCGGCGTCGCGGTAGGCCGCCGGCCCGTCGACCGTCGCCACAAGGTCAAGGTCGGCCTCGGCCAGGTAGGCTTCGATCTCCCGGTCCTTGATGGGGCTTTTGCCCTCGTTGATGAGCGCCACCTTCTCCGGGACGACGTCGACGGCGACGACCGGGTTGCGCTGAGACAGCAGCACCGCGAGCGACAGCCCCACATACCCGGTTCCAGCGATTGCGATCTTCATGTGTTTCCTTTCTGTTGCACGCGGCAGTTTCTGCGTCAGAAGACGCCGCATCTATGCCTTGCCGGGCCCCTCGCCCGCCGTCCCGCCGCCCAGGCGGCTTGCGGCGAAGTCTGCGAGGGCGTCTTCCGGCGCGTCGCCCTCGTCAAACGCGCTGGCGCCGAACCGCCGGTATTCGTCCCAAGGATAGTCCCAAGCCCCCGACGCGAACCCTTCCAATGCCTTGAGCAGCGCCGCTTCGTCGGTAAAGCACAAACTCGGGCACAGCGCCGTCGGGTCGGCGTTGAGGCCGGGCGATCGGCGGTACCGGTCGATGTCGGGCACGAAAAACAGCGTCGGCACGCCCAGGAGGAACGCTTCGAACACGACCGACGAGTAGTCGGTCACGAGCAGGTCGCTCGCCATGAGCGCGTCGAGCGTGGACGCGCCGGCGCAGTCTTTGCGCTCCAGCGGATGGAACGACCAGACGACCGTTGCCGCGCCGCCTTCTTCCAAACGCCTCCACGCCCCCGCCTCGTGCAGATCGTTCAGAGGGCGCGGCGAATCCGGGTTCTTGCGCAGCGTGGGCGCGAACAGGATGCCCTGCGGCCCGCCTGTGCGCGGCGTCTTCGCTTTTCGGGCCTCCCCCAGGCGCTTGAGCTTGAAGAACCAGGGGCGCTCCTTCGCGACGACGCGTTCGAGCGGCATGCCGAACGCGTCTGCATAGGCCTCGCGGCACCGCTCGCCCGAGCAGACCGCCCACGAGTAGTTTTTGTGCATGCGCAAAAGATCCGCCGTCTGCCCGCTGCAGTTTTCCGCCGTGTCCGTCGATTGGCGGCCGAACGCCTTGAACGCCCCGAACGCGTGCCAGATCTGGATGACGACCGGATCCGCCCGCCGCGCGTCGCTTTGGCCCGCGGCCGGCGCGACGTCGAGGGAAAGCAGGCTGACGACGGGGTTGTAGCCGTCGATGACGCACAGGCGGGACTGGGCCAGGCGTGCCGTCTGTTGCAGGGCGAACAAGCCGTAGGCCGGCGCGTTTTTGCGCGAGAGGCGCTTGGCCATGACGACCGCGGAAAAGCCTCGAGCGCGAAACTGGCCGGACAACACTTGGAAGTCGCAAGAAGGCTCGTCGCTTTGGCGCGAGAGCAAAAGCACCTGGTTTCGACGCGGAAGCACCGCGCGGCACAGCCGGTACCACGCGTTCAAAAGCCCGCGCAAACACGCCACGGCGGCAGCCTTAGGCCGCGAAACGCCCGCGCCGCGCTTGCCGGCGGCACCGGAGACGGCCGCGTTCCGGGGCGCGTCGCCCCTGTTCGCGCCGTGCGCCTCCCGCGCATCCCGCGCCGCTTTCGCCTCGCCCGGACCCATCGCGCCTCACCGGCGCCCGACGCGCAAAAACAGCAGGCGGACTGGACGTGTGCGACCCATGCCTTCGCCCCTAGTAGTTCTTCTCGTAGTAGTCGGTGGCGTCGTTGATGGAGCCGTCGAAGACCTTCTGCCCATGGTCGAGCACGATGCCGCGGCTGCAGAACTCCTGCGCCGTGGACGAAGCGTGCGTGACGAACAGCACCGTGACCGTCTCGTCCATCATGATTTCCCGGATGCGCTCGATGCACTTGCGCTGAAAGGCCCGGTCGCCCACCGACAGCGCCTCGTCGACCACGAGGATCTCCGGCTCGATGGCCACCGCGAAGGCGAAGCCCAGCCGCGCCTTCATGCCGCTTGAATAGGTGCGCATGGGCTGGTCGATGTAGAGCCCCAGCTCGGCGAATTCGATGATGCCCGGCTCGAGCTCTTTGATCTGTGCACGGGTAAGCCCCATGATCTGGCCGCGCAGCGCGATGTTCTCGCGCCCGGTCAGCTGCTTGTCGAAGCCGGCCGTCAGCTCGAGCAGCGCCGAGACGCGCCCTTTGACCTTCACGGTGCCGCTCGTGGGATGCGCCACGCCCGTCACCATTTTGAGCGTGGTGGACTTGCCGGCGCCGTTGCGGCCGAGAAACGCCACCGCCTCGCCCTTCTTGACCGAAAACGACAGGTTCTTGCAGGCGTCAACGCTGCCGAGGAACGACCCTTTGCGGTTGTAGTTGAAGATGCCGAGAAAGCGTCCGCGGTCGTTTTTGTACAGGTTGTAGGTCTTCGTGACGTCGTCGAATTCGATGACCACTTCGTCGGAAATGCTCGTCTTGCGCAGCAGCTTGTCTTCCGCTGCGCCCTCTTCGCTAGAGGACATCGGCCACCTCCTCGTTGAACTTGCGGTAGATGACCGCCATCACGACGACCGTCGCAACGAACACGACGAGAAATCCCACGCACATGGACGTGTCTTCCCAAAACCACGTCTTGTCGTAGAACGCATTGCGAAACGCCGTCACGAAAAAGGTGATGGGGTTGAAGTCGAGGATGGTCTGGATCCAGCCGACGTTGATGTCCTGCACGGAGAACAGCACGCCGGACAGCCAGAAAAACGGCGTGCCCATGGCGTGGATGAGGTTCGCAAAGTCCTTGCTGATGGCGCTGAGCTGCGAGCAGAGAATGGACACGGCGTCCCAGAACATGAACATGAGCGCAAGCAGCACGGGCACCTGCAAAAGGTACACGTCAAAGCCCATGCCGCAGGCGAAATAGATAACGAACAGCGCGACCATAAGCATGAGCTGCACGATCATCGTTGCCAGCGTGAAGATGGACGAGATGCCGCTCAAGGGGAATTTGATCTTGTTGACCAAATAAGGATAGCGGTGCATGACGTCGACGCCGGTGCTGAGCATGTCCTGCATGAAAAACCACGGAATGATGCCGGCGCACAGCCACAACAGATACGGCGGCGCGGAAGGGTCGGGGCTGCCGACGCGCAGGCCGAGGGCGAGCGCGAACCAGAAGCAGAAGATGTAAATGGCGGGCTTGATGAAAAACCACGCCCAGCTGAGCACGGCGCCCCTCGACTTCTTCACCAGCTCGAACATGGCGAGGCGGCCGATCTGCTTGCGCCATTCCCAGTTGTCTTTGAATATGGTGGCCAGGGTGTTCAGCACGAAACTCCATTCGTTTTCTCTTCAAGATGCTCCATGGTAACACACCTCGAAGAGTCCTGTTGCATTCCTACTGCTTTTCTAGAACCGGCAGCGGCACGATGCCGGTCGGGTCTTCGCCGGCGTCAACGGCGCTCATGAGCTCCGCCCACGTCTCCGGGTCTTCGGGAACGACCCACATGCCGGACTCGTTTTCGCCCCCGTCGTACGGGCCGCTGCACGAGTAGACGACCATCTCGTCGCGGTGCTTCATGAAGTCGAGACCGAGCTGCGCGGCGGACTCCAGATCGATGTTAGTCTCGGTGAACTCTCGCAGGTCGTCGAAGGCGCCCGCCAGCTTCGAACTGCTGTTTTCGCCGAGCACCTGCTCGATCATGGTCTCTTCCAGCGTGCGCACGTTTTGCTGGCGGAAGACGTCTTGGTAGTCGACGTATTCCTTGCGAGCCCGCGCGAACACGAGCGCCTGCGCCCCGTCGAGGCGCTGGTCGTCCCCCGCCTCGACGGTCACCGGCATCGCCGTGAGCGGATCGGCCACCGTGATGGTGAGCGGCACGTCGACCACCACCCCGCCCAAAGCGTTCACCAGCCCTTCGAAGCCGGCGAACGTCGTCATCATGTAGTAGTCGACCTCGACGCCGCACAGACGCTCGACCGCCGCGACCACCTGCATCGGGTCGTTGCCGGTCAGCGACTCGTTGATCTTCACCGGCGAGCCGACCAGCTGCGTGTCGCGCGGAATGGTCACGAGCGTGATCTGATAGGTCTGCGGATCGACGCGCATGAGCGTCATGATGTCGGAGCGTTGGTCGACCTGGGACCCGTCGGTGGGCTTTCCGGTGTACAGCGCCGTTCCCTTGCGCGAGTCGGACCCGATGAGCAGCACGTAGAACGGGTCGGTCAGCTGCTCTGTCTGCGACTCGGCCACGTCGAAGGGGACGGCCGCCTGCGGCTGGTCTATCTGCCGGTCGGGGAAGGTGGCCGCCACGACGTAGCCGGCGCCCAGATACAGGCAGCTGAACAGCGCCATGCACAGCACGGCGATGAAGGCCTTGCGCCGCGACGTCTTGCGCTGTTCGGCCGTGGGACCCTTCGGCGGCGGCGCCTGGGGCACGGCAAGCGCCGTGCGCCCCTTGGACTTCTCGACCGGCCCCTGCGACGGGGCGGTCGCCGCATGTTTTCCTTGGCGTGCCTTTGCCACGATCCCCCCTTCTTAGCGCTGGTCGCGAGGCAGGCGCGGGCCGCGCTTGTCGCGGTTGTCGTAGTGATGCTTCAAAACGGGGCGGAACAGGCCGAACCGCCAGATGACGAAAAAGATGACGACGGCCAAAACGCCGAACAGGCTCCAGCGCGTCGGACCCGACAGGCCGACCATCATGCAGCCGACGAACGCAAGCGCCGCAGAGCTGAGCCACAGCACCGCGACGGCGCGTTTTTGGCTGAGGCCGGCGCGCATGAGCCGGTGGTGCACATGCCCCATGTCGGCGCGACCAGGGCTTTGATGGCCGCGCAGACGCCGAATGAACGCCGAAACCGTGTCGATGGCCGGCACGCCGGCGATGACGAGCGGCACGAGCATGACGACGAAGCCCTGCGTGCGCACGACGCCCACCACCGACACGATGCCGACGAGCAGCCCTAAAAGGTGCGACCCGGAATCGCCCATGAAGATGGACGCCGGAAAGAAGTTGAAGCGCAGAAAAGCCAGGCAGCAGGCGATGAGCGCGATGCAGGCGAACATGAGCAGGTAGCTGCCGCGCACCCACACCAGATACAGGAAGGCCGTCGACACGATGGCGATAAGGCCCGCCGCCAGCCCGTCGAGGCCGTCGATGAGGTTCGTGATGTTGATGAACACGACCAGGTAGGCGACGGTGAGCGGCCAGTCGGCCCATCCGAGCGCGACATAGTTGCCCTCGATGATGCTGCGCACCCCGCCGATGGACACGCCCGCCGCCACGACGATGACCGCGCCCGTGATCTGCCCGGCAAGCTTCACCAAAGCCGAAAGCTGGGTGACGTCGTCCACGAGCCCGACGGTGAACACGAACGTGACGCCGACGAACAGCAGCGGGTAGTCGATCCCCTCCAGCACGTAGTAGTCCTCGAACGTCCACCCCAGGCAGCGCACGCCCACCAGCGCCATGAAGCAGGCGGCCGCCATGCCGGCGTACAGCGCGATGCCGCCGCAGCGCGGAACGGGCTGGCGGTTGACGCGGCGGTTGCCCGGGTAGTCGATGGCGCCGAGAGCCTTCGCGATGCGCTTGGAAACCGGCACCATGCAGTACGTGACGACGAACGCCACGCAAAACACTATGACAGGCTGGTACCATTCCATGGCCGACGCGCACACCTCTCGTTTGCATTACAACCTGCTTAGTATAGCAATCCGCAGACCGGCATTGCACGCCCCGCCCCCATTTCGCCGAAAGGAACAAAACAGTGCGCCGCGCCGGCAGGGCGAGAGCCGTCGCAGCCCGGCCTCAACGCATCGCCGCAGCGCAGGCGAAACGGCGGCCGAGCCGCCCGTCTGGCCTTTCTATGGAATGGCAGCGGTCGGCGGCCCTTTTCGGTAGGATTGATGCATTTGGCGCAAGTGCGCGGAGAAAGCGAGGGAGTCGGTGGCGGACTACGAGGCGACAGGCCTGAAAAAAGACCTGTTCATTGTCACGATGCTGGTGTCGAAGGACTTCAAGCTGAAGTACCGCCGCAGCGCCCTGGGAATCCTGTGGTCGGTGCTGAACCCCCTGCTCATGATGGTCGTGCTCACGGCCGTGTTCAGCTTCATGTTCCGCTTCGAGATCGAGAACTTCCCCGTGTATCTGATTTTGGGCAACACCATCTTCGCGCTCATGGCCGATTCCACCACCACCGCCATGAACTCCATCATCGACTCGGCGCCGCTCATCAAAAAGATACGCATCCACAAGATTCTCTTCCCGCTGGAAAAAGTGCTGTTCCAGCTTGTGAACTTTCTGTTCTCGCTCATCGCGGTGGCCGCCGTGCTGCTGTTTTTCCGCATCGTTCCCACGGCCAATGTGCTGTTTTTGCCGCTTCTGCTCGTCTACGTGGTCACGTTCAGCTTCGGCATCGGGCTTTTGCTTTCGGCCGCGGCGGTCTTCTTCCGCGACGTCATCCACCTGTGGAGCGTCGTCGTGACGGCTTGGACCTACGCCACGCCGCTGTTCTACCCCACGTCCATCCTGCAGGGCTGGATGATGGCCGTCATGCAGTGGAACCCCATGTATTATTATGTGACCTACTTCCGCGAGATCGTGCTGTGGGGACAGACGCCCAGCCTTGTCGAAAACGCCGTCTGCGCGGGGTTTGCGCTTGCCGCCCTCGGCGCCGGCCTGCTCGTGTTCCACAAGACCCAGAAGAAGTTCATCCTGTACGTATAGGGCCCGCATCGTTTTGCCCGCCCCGGAAAGGCACCCATGCCCGAAGTTGTCAACACCACGTTTTTGCTGTCGACGCTCGACGAAGAGGCCGACGCCCGGCTTGAGACGATGGTCGCCATCGAAGACGTGTCCATGGTCTTCAACATGGCCAGCCAGCAGCTCAATTCGCTGAAAGAATACGCCATCGCGCTTGCCCGCCACGAGCTGCGCTTCAAGGAGTTCCGCGCACTCGACGGCATATCGTTCGACATCAAGCGCGGAGACGTGTACGGCATCATGGGCACGAACGGCTCGGGGAAGTCCACGCTTTTGAAGATCATCGCCGGCGTGCTTGAGCCGACCGAGGGGCGCTGCGTCATCAACGGGTCGATCGCTCCTCTTATCGAACTTGGTGCTGGTTTCGACCTTGAGCTGACGGCGCGGGAGAACATCTACCTCAACGGGGCGCTTTTGGGCTACAGCAAAGAATACATCGACGCCCATTTCGACGAGATCGTCGATTTTGCCGAAGTCGAGCAGTTTTTGGACATGCCGATGAAGAACTATTCGTCGGGCATGATCGCGCGCGTCGCGTTCGCCGTGGCCACCGTCGTGGTGCCCGACATCCTCATCGTCGACGAGGTCTTGGCCGTGGGCGACTTCATGTTCCAGCAGAAATGCGAGCGCAAGATCGAGTCGCTCATCAAAGACCACCAGGTCACCGTGCTTATCGTGTCGCACTCGACCGGACAGGTCGAGCGCTTGTGCAACAAGGTCGTCTGGATCGAGAAGGGGCATCTGCGGGCCATCGGCGACGCCGAGACCGTCTGCACGCTCTACCGCATGCTCGGCGGGCACACCGGGTCGAACGAAGCCGAAGAGCTGGTGTATTCGGTCATGCAGCTGCCCGACGTGGAAGACGTGGATGAAGCCGTGGAAACCGTCGCGGGGGACGACCGCTACGGGTCGGCCGTGAAGCTGTTCGAGCGGTCGCGCTTCGCCGAGCCGGACGCGTTTGGCGGCACCCTCGTGCTGGCGCCGGGGTCGCAAAGCTCGCTGTGCATGCTCGGCAACCACGTGGCGAAGCGCTTGGACGCGCCGCTTTTGCTCGTCAAGGAAAACGGCGTGCCCGACATCGCGGCGCGTGCGCTGGACGGGCTGCCCGTGAAAAAGATCGTGCTCGTCGGCGGGCGACGCCATGTGAGTGAGGCGCTGGAAGCGAAGCTGCGCAAGCTCTTCGAAGGCGCCGCCATCGAGCGCATCGACGGCGACAGCCCCCACGACGTGGCGCTGGCCGCCTGGGACGCGCTGGGCTCGTCGGGCACGACGGCCGTGCTCACCTGGGACGGCTGCACGGGCGACATCCTGTCGCTTCTGCCCTACACGCTCGAGCGCGACGCGGCGCTGTTCTACCTGCGCGATTCCGGCGTCATCGACGGAGCCTTGCGCGAGGCGCTCGAATCGGGCCGGTTCGACACGCTGCTCGCCGTGGGCGGGCAGATCTCCCTGCCCGACGCCGTGCTGGCGACCCTGCCGCGCTCCCTGGCGGTCGAACGCTTGTGCGGCGACAACCCGACGCATGCGAACCGCCTGATCAACGACTGGATCGACCAGCGCATCGACCGGTCGGGCAGCGAGATCGTAGTGCTGTCGGCCGTCGACGAGTCCGACGCGCTGGCGCTGGGCACCTACCTGCACGGCCGGTCGTGCCGCGTGCTGTTCGAAGACGCCGACGACCTGGACAGCATCGCGCAAGCCGTCACGACCGTGCGCGAAAGCGGCGAGGACTGCCCGCTCACGGTCGTGGGAGGCGAGGCGCTGTTCGAAGAGGCCGACAAGATGCTGCTGGCGAAAAGCCGCCGAAAGACAGGCTGACCATGGGTTTTCTTACGAAATTAAAAGGGATTTTGCCGCCGTCGTCCCGCTCGTTCCATGCGATGTACGAAGAGGTGGGCGACATCCACAACCGGGTGCGCACCGTCCAAGAAGACCTGGTGCTGCTGCGCAGCCACATGGTGCACGAGGTCGAAGAGGTTGTCATGCCTGCGGTTCGCCACACCCAAGGCGCCATGGACGCGCACGCCGCCGCAATGGAGCTGTTCGCCTGGGACGCCTACCGGCGCGACGGCGAAAGCCTGGCCGACGCGAAGAAGCGCTTCTTCGCGAACATTCCCGCGGCCGAGGGGCGCCTGCGCCGCTACCAGGAGCTTTGCACGCAGCTGCTCGCCGCGTTCGACGAGCTGTGCGCGTCGTGCGGCGCAACGTACTGGATCGCCTGCGGCACGCTGCTCGGCGCCGTGCGACACAAAGGCTTCATCCCCTGGGACGACGACATCGACCTGGGGCTGCTGCGCCAAGACCTGGACCGCGTCGCCTGCGCCGCCGAGGCCGACGAGCGCTTCCGCGTAAGCGTCGTCTACGATTTTTGGGCCTGCTGCAAACAGGTGCGCTTCCGCTGGGCCGACGAGGCCGTGCCGTGCTTTTTGGACCTGTTTCCCTATGACGTCATAGACGCGCACGACCGCGCCGCCGCCCTGGCCGCCCACGCCTCGGCGCGAGAGCGCCTTCGCGAGGCGCAAAAGACCGACCTGACGTTTTGGGAGGAAGCGCCCTACCTGGACGCGTCGGACGCGCGGGTGCGCCCGGTCGCGGAAGCGTTCGCGCGGGCAGAGGCCGGTCTGGCCCCGCTTTGCAAGGCCGCCGGCGCAGAAACAGGCGCCGGGCATGCGCTGCTTTGGGGCGCGGAAAACGAGGACTACCCTGCGGCGACGATCGCGCCCGCCGGAAACGTCTTCCCCTTGCAGCGCATGACGTTCGACGGCGTCGAATGCTGGGGGCCTCACGACCCCCTCGCCGTGCTCGAGCAGGCCTACGGCGACGTGTACGCGATGCCGGGCGACGTCAAGACGCACTTTCGCCACGTCGACCTGGCCGCATGGGACGACGCGCCGAGCGAGCCCGGGCGGTGAGCCCGCCATGTGGCCGACCTTCTTCCTTGCCGCGCTCGCGTCCGCCGCATACGCCGTCGCGCCAGGGTGCCTCGCCCTGGCGGCGATGGGGCTGCCGCCGCTCATCGCGCTGGGCGCCGGGGCCGGCTGCACTTTTCTTTTGTACGGCGTCGTCTCGCTCGCCTGTTCGGCGGCGAGCGTGCCGCTTTCAGCCGTAGGGCTGTTCGCGCTGGGATGCGCCCCCGGCGTCGTCGGCCTTGCGGTGCGCGGCCTTGCCCGGAAGGGCCGCCACGAGCACAAGCGAGCCTTCGACTTCGAGCCGGTGCCGCTGTTCTCGCTGCGGGGCTGCGCCGTCGGGCTGGCGGGCGCCTCGCCTGCCGCCTACGTGGCGGCAGGGATCGTCCTGGCGACGGGCATCTTCGCGCTTTCGCTTGACGGGCCGGGCTCATTCGTCCAAAAATGGGACAACGTCACCCATTTGAACCTTATCGCAGCATTCGCCGGATCGGGAGACTTTTCCCTGTTCGGAGGCTCCATTTATGAGGACTTGGCCGCTCAGGGCGCCTCCCCGGTTCAAGAGTCGCCCTCCTACTACCCTTCCGGCTGGCACGCCCTTGCCGCGATGGCCGCCGAAACCGTCGGCGCACCGGCAACCCTGGCGGCCAACGCCGCGAACTACACCCTGCTCGCCTTCGTGCTGCCGCTGGGCTGCTGCTTTTTGGCGAACGCGCTTTTTCCCAAGCGCCCCGTCGTCGTGGTCGCGGGCGCGGCGGCCATGCTCGCGTTCGGGCCGTTTCCTTGGACCCTGCTTACGTGGGGGCCGCTGTATTCGAACCTGGCCGCCTTCTGCACGGTTCCCGGCGCCGTCGCGCTTTTCGCGCTGGGCCTGCAAGACGGCTTTCGCAAAAACGAGCGGGCGCTGCTGTTTTGCGCCTTCGCGCTCACGGCCGCGTCGTGCGTGTTCACCCAGCCAAACGCCCTGTTCACCGAAGCGTTTCTGCTGGCACCGCTGTGCGTGGGACGCGCCTGCGACATTCCCGCCGCCTTGGGCTGGCGCGGGCGGCAAGCCCGCATCGGCGCGGCAGGGTTCGGCATCGGTGCGGCGGCCGTCATCTGCGGCGCCTGGATCGCGCTCGTCTTCGCACCCCCGCTGGCGTCGGTCGTCTCGTTCGAGTGGCCTGCCACGCTCTCGCTGCCCGAAGCGGCCGCGGCCGCGGCGACGCTTTCGTTCCCCGGCAGCGGCACCGAGGCGCTGTTGGCGGCGCTGTGCCTGGTCGGAGTCGTGTGCGCCCTGCGCGAGAGGCGCCTGCGCTGGCTTGCCGCCTCATACGTTTTGGCGCTTGTCCTCTACGCCGTTTCGGCGGGCACCGACGGCGTGCTCAAAACCGTGCTGTGCGGCTTTTGGTATTCGGACGCCTACCGCATCGCGGGAATCGTCGCCCTGGCAGGCTTTCCCGTCGCGTCCCTGGGCCTTGCCGCCTGCGCACGGCTCGCCATGAGCGCGGCCCGGCGCCTGCACGCGTCCTCGCGCGGCTGCACCGCCGCCGCAGTCGCTGCGCTTGCAACGGCAGCCGCGCTTCTGTACTGTCCGAACGTCTCTTTCGGCCCGCTGTCCGCGTCGACGCCTTTCGGCGAGGTCGCCGGCACCCTTTCCTGGTGGAACGACGCGTCTCGCCCCGATTCGCTCGACGCGGACGAGCGGGCGTTTCTCCAACAGGTCCAGTCGGTCG
Organism: Slackia sp. ZJ119; assembly: GCF_011039175.1. Lineage (GTDB taxonomy): Bacteria > Actinomycetota > Coriobacteriia > Coriobacteriales > Eggerthellaceae > Xiamenia. The sequence goes on along the minus strand of NZ_JAAKEN010000018.1, from coordinate 12,013 downwards.
CCAAAGGCGGTCTTGTCGTCAACCAGCCCTATGACGGCAGCGTTTTCGGCGCCAGCACCACGGACGTGAACCTGTACTTTCGGTCCCTCGGCGACGTCACGTCGCCCGACGACGCGAGCGCAGCCAGCCTGGTCATCCGCAAGCACCTTGCCGAATTTGCGGAATCGCCCGACGTGCAAGGCGCCGTCGATTCCGTCGGGGCCGCCTATGTGCTGCAGCTTGACCAGGGAAAGCCGCACAACCCCGACAGCAACATCGAGCTGTACAAGCACGACGAGGACTGGAAAGGCATCGACACCATAGCCGACGGCACCCCCGGCTTCGAAGCGGTGCTGGCAGAAGGCGACATGCGCCTCTACCGCATCCTGCCGCAGGAGTGACGCCGGAGGGGGGCAGCAGTCGAAGGGGCGGCGTGCGACGGATGCAGCAGCCCGACGAAGCCCGGCGGCCGGAGGGGGCAGCATCACCCGCCCGGGCGTGCGACGGGCGCAGCTGCCCGACGAAGCCCGGCGGCCGACGGCGTTTCGCCTTTCGCCGCCGCCGGCCTCCCTTTCGCAGCCTTGTTTCGATGATCAAAACACTCAGCAATATTCCCCTGCAGACGCTTTGTTTTTTGTGGATCTGCGGTCTTGCCGCGCCTTTTTCTGATACATCGCTCGCCTGCGCTTATGTGCAGTGCAAGGAATGCTCGTGCACGAGGAATAGTCCCGGCTTGGGCACCTCGTGTGCCCGGGCATCGGTTAACACCGTTGTAACATTTTTCTGGCATATTCGCTATGTAGCGCACGGTCGGTGGAATGTCAAGCTAATTCCGGCGACCGGCGCAAGACGCGTGAAAAGGATCGCGCACAGGCATCTGATGAGAAAGGAAACCGTATGAATGCCTACCTGATTGCCGCCAAGGCCAACGCGTACGAGATCAGCACCCATGTGGGGCACGCGCTCGACGCACGCCAGTCCGCCTACGAGATGGAGGCGCTCGGCCGCGGAGCCGGCAGCGACCGCAAGACCCATGCCCGCATGACAAGCCGCGCCCGCATCTTTGGCGGACGCCGCATGCGCTAAGAAGCGTACGCGTGAACGCGCGAGCGCTCCGTGGGCGCACGGGCTCTGAGTTTCGAAGACCGCAGCATCCCCTTTGGTGTTGCGGTCTTCGTTTATCTGGCCGTGTCGCGCCTTCGACGGCAGGTGAGGCCCTCACGGGCCAAAACGACGCCGAAGCCGCCAACCTCATCCTTGGCGAGCCTTCTCCAAGCCGCTCCATACGCTTCCCGCTCACCAGCAATGTGAAGGTTTTATGTACTGGAGATTTTGCGGGCGATATTTGCCAGTTCTCGCATCATTTCGAGTGATTCTTCACCCCGATACCGCATAATTACAGCATTATTGTCACCCACAAGGCGCTTTTCGTCCCCAAATCGGCTGATTTTGCGGTATATATACCGCGTTTCTTCTTACGCCCCGAAGGTTTTTCTTGCTGTTTGATGCAACAGTGCGCACAAATCAGCTCTTGCGTCTCCAATACACATTTTCTCCACATTATTCCGCAAGAAAGGCCGCCTCTTTGTCGGCAAACCGGCGCCATGCTGCGCCCCGCTCGGCCGCGGCCCCGCAGCGTCCCGCCTGCAACCCCGCTCGCTCCCTCGCAACGCCCCGCCTGCAACCCCGCTCGCCGCTCTTGCAGCGCCGGTCACTCCTTATTTGACTTTCTGAACCGCAACACTTGCATTCGATAAAGCCGAAATCCATACTGCCCCTGCAATTTTTCGTGCAAAGGAGCGACATGGAGCGCAGGGATCTCACAAAAAGCCAGGCGATGCGGGGGTTCGTTTTCTCCTCTCTCATCTTTTTCGCGGTGTTCGCATCCACCGCCGTGCCAATCCCTTTGTACTCGACGTTTCAAAGCCAAATCGGCCTGACGAACGCCGACGTCTCCTACACGATGCTGTGGTATCTGTGCGGCGTCGTGCTGACGCTGCTGCTTGCCAGCCGCCTGTCGGATGCGTTCGGGCGCCGGCGCGTCACGTTTTTGACCGTGGCTTTGGCCATTGTCGGCTGCCTGCTGTTCCTGCAGGCCCGCGACTCGTTCATGGTTTTGGCGGCGCGGTTCGTGCAAGGCGTCGCGGCCGGGCTTGCCATGAGCGCGGTATCGGCCCTGATCGTGGACTGCATTTCGCGTTACAACCTCTCTTTGGGGTCTGCCATGGCCAGCTGCGGATCGATGGTGGGCATCATGATGGGGTCGGTTGGTGTCGGGGTGCTGTTCGGCGCCACGCACAGCACGCAGGCAGCCTTCGGGACCATGGCCGCCATTTTGGCCGTCTCGGCGTGCGGGCTCGTCTTCGTGCCCGATCCGCTGGCCGTCCGCGCCTCGAAGCGCTCGGTGTTGAAGGTGTCGGTGCTCATTCCGCGCAACGCGAAGCGGGCGTTTTTCATCGCGAACTGCACGTACCTGGCCACGTGGGTGACAGGGTCGTTCTTCCAAGCGTTTTCCTCGCCGCTTGCCGTGGCCGAGCTGCATTCGTCGTCCACGCTGCTTGCCGCGCTTGTGCTGTCGGCCGCCATGGCGCCCAGCATGATCGGCGGCCCGCTGACCGCCCGCCTGACGCGCAAGCACGCCTTATGGGTGGGCATCGCGCTTCTGTGCGCGTCGTCGGTCGGCATGGCGTGCACGCTGGCCGCCCACGCCACGGCGGCGTTTTTGGGCACGTGCGCCCTGTTCAGCGTGTCGATGGGCATCACGAACTCCACGTCGCTGCGCATGCTGCTCGTGGCTGTCGAGCCCAGTCAGACCTCGGCCATCATCGGGTCCGTCAACCTGTTCGCCTACATCGGCTGCTCGGTGTTCAGCTTTCTGTTCGGGCCCATGGTGGGCGCGTGGGGATATGCGGGATCGCTTTGGCTGCTCGCCGCCGTGAACGGCGTGCTGAGCGTCGCCGTGCTGGCAGTGGCACGCCCGCTCAAGTGACGAACCGAAGCCGCCGCCTCCGGCGCGGCCTACAGTTCGTAGCTCGACATGCCATAGGTGACGTAATCAGTCAACATATTCTCGTAGTAATACGGATAGACGTCTTCATTGCCTTCGCCCAAAAACCAGCGGCGCACGTACACGTCGGTGAAGTCGACCATAGAATTTTGCGCCGCGCGGCTGTCGGAATGGGTCTGCGACGTGCCGACGAACTTCATGCAATAGGCGATGTAGTCCTCCACCGTGGGGAAATGGGCGTAATGGTCGCCTTCGCTGGACACGATGCCCTCGGTGGCGCCGGCCTGGCCGACGAATTTCAGACCCGCCAAGTTGTTGTCCTGCCGGGCGCAGTTGGCGATGGAGCCGCCCGACCCGATGCCGCCAAGCGTTTCGTAGATGGTCTGCACGGCGAAGACGCCCGGATAGCGCAGGCCGTACTGCTGGGCGTAGCGGGCGTACACCGGCGCAAGCAGGTCGACCAATTCTTGGCGCGACTTGCACGCGAGAATGTCGTCGATGGTGAGCTTGTCGGTCATCTCAGGCGGCTCGTAGCCCCCGCCCGAATACGCGCCGCCCAAACCGCCGAAACCCTCGATCTCGCCGGCAGACGAGATGGCGTCGGCCGCCGCAGCGGCGGCCTCGGCGGCAGCGCGGGCGGCGGAAGTGGAACGGGCCGTGGCCGAGCTGGTGTTGGTGTCGCCGTGGTTCACGACGCCCTCGCCGACGAACGCGATCTCCTGCAGCGCCTCTTGGCGGCGGCGAATCTCTTCCCCGATGGCCCTTGCGGCTGCAGCGGCCTCGCCACGGGCGGCCCGCTTCTCCTCAAGCGCGTTCTCATAGGCCTCGCGCTTGCGCTCAAGGGCAGCTTGCTTTTCTTCGTCGGCCTGCTGGGCAGCCGCGTCTGCCGGAGGCTCTGTGGCCTCCGCGCTTCCAGACGGCACGCACCCCGGCAGCATCGATGCGCCCAGAAGAACCGCCAATGCGCCCGAGACGACAATGCGTCCCGGCGCAACCGAATCGCGCTTCCTCATCATGACGGCGGCCTCCTCCCATCGGCGCTCGAACATCGATGGGCGCCATCATAGCGCTACCGGGCGACAATTCAAATCGTCTCCGAAACCATTTCGGATTTTCTCCCCATTGCTACACCGTTTGGAGGACAAAATCGGCCTGAACGGCGGCGTTGCGGCCAAAAGGGACGAATTCGCCGCAGTGCAATCCGCCGCCAACGCCAACGTGCGCCCCCCAGGAAAGCCGCCGCGCCTCGACGACGTGCTTCGACGGCGCCCACGACATCGGCAGCCGCGATCATAGAGAAATGCTGAGTAATCCCATCAGCTTTGCCTTTGGTTGTTCGCCCCATCGTTGGGAAGCTCGCCGGCTTGCCAGACGGGGCAATCCCCCGTCCTTCCGCCAACTCCCCCGGCGTGTTCCAAGGCCGTTCGCCGTTCTCTTCATTTTCGGCCAAAAAAGTTGAAAAAAGCGCTTGACGGGAGTGGGGTATTGCCGTAATATACTTTCTCGCGCTCACACCTCTTGCGGGTGTGTATCGGAAGTCCGATGGGGTGTCGTCTAATGGCAGGACAGCGGTTTCTGGTGCCGTATGTGAGGGTTCGACTCCTTCCACCCCAGCCACTTACGCTGCAGCGCAACAACATATGTGGCTCCGTCGTCTAGCGGTTTAGGACGCCGCCCTCTCAAGGCGGAGGTCGCCGGTTCGAATCCGGTCGGAGCTACCAAATTATCATACGGTGCCTCATGGGGCACCGTTTTTTATGTCCGCACCGTTTAAGGGGTCTCCTTGGTTCTCCAAAACAGGCTGTCAATCAATGACACCGCAGCGCTTGCCCGCGAAGAAGAACGCATATCGAAACAGAAGGCCGCCGAACTGTTTGAAAAGGACCTGCTTGCCGCGCATGAGGCAGGATCCTTCGAAAGCCTTGCCTTCATTCACGGGCATCTCTTTGACGAGGTCTATGACTTCGCAGGAAAGTTGCGCGATATCAACATATCCAAGGGCAATTTCAGGTTCGCTCCTGTCCTGTATCTAAAGGAGTCCGTCTCAAAGATAGAGGAGATGCCGCAGTCGTCCTTTGACGAGATCGTCGACAAGTACGTCGAGATGAACGTCGCCCATCCTTTCAGAGAGGGCAATGGGCGCAGCCTGCGCATATGGCTCGACCATATGCTTCGCCAAGAAATCGGCTACGTCGTCGACTGGAGCAAGGTGGACAAGCAAGACTATCTTCTAGCAATGGAGCGAAGCCCTATACGGAGCACTGAGATAAAAGTGCTCCTCAGAGACGCGTTGACGAATCGCGTGCGCGACCGCGAGGTCTACATGAAGGGCATTGACGCGAGCTACGCCTACGAAGGGTACGAAACGTTCAAGACGGAAGATTTCTGACGGCGGCGCAGATCGAGGGAATGGCGCGGGGAACCCGCCGGCAAGCCGACCCTGCGTCTCCCGCCACGCCCCGTTTCGTCCGCCGCAGGCCTCCCCCCCAGGCTCCCCGCCACGCCCCGCTTCGCCTGCCCCTTCCCCGCCGGCCCATGTGTCGGTTTTATTACAATTCCCCTCTCTGACGTGGAAAAGCAGAGCAATACGCGCAGGTCGGCGCGGCGTCGGCCTACAATCGGCCTATCGTGCAACCATGCAAGAAAGGACTTCCATGCTACGAGCGATCGAGATCAAACCGGACGTCTACTGGGTCGGCGGCATCGACTGGAACGAGCGCAACTTCCACGGATACACGACCCAACGCGGGTCCACCTACAACGCCTACCTGATCGTCGACGAGCACGTCACGCTCATCGACACGTGCAAAGGCCCGTTCGCGGACGAAATGATCGAACGCATCGCCGGCATCATCGACCCCGCCCGCATCGAATACGTGGTGTCCAACCACGTGGAGCAGGACCACTCCGGCGCCATTCCGCGCATCATGCAGGAAGCGCCGAACGCCGTCATCGTCACGAGCGATCCGTGGGGAGAACGCGGCCTGCGTGCCCACTACGGCGACGACTATGCCTACCTGCCCGTGAAGTCCGGCGACACGCTTTCCATCGGCAAGCGCACGCTCACGTTCACCCATGCGATGATGGTGCACTGGCCCGACAACATGGCAACCTATTCCGACGTCGACCGCATCCTGTTCTCCAACGACGCGTTCGGCCAGCACTTCGCGTCCTCCAAGCACTTCGACGACGAGGTCGGCCGCGACGAGGTGCTCCAGCAGGCGAAGAAATACTACGCCAACATCGTGATGCCCTATTCCAAGCACGTGCGCCGTCTGCTCGACGCGCTCGCCGGCACGGAAATCGACCTCATCGCGCCTGCTCACGGCATTATTTGGCGCAGCTACATCGCCGACATCATGGCCGCCTACGAAACATGGGCCTCCCTCGAGCCCGACGACTACGCCATCGTCGTGTACGACTCCATGTGGCACGCAACCGAAGCCATGGCGCTGCAGCTGGTGGAGGCGTTCATCGAAGAAGGCATCCCCGCGCGGCTGTTCGACCTGAAAGTGAACCACGTCTCCGACATCATGACCGATGTCTTGTCCGCCCGCTACATCGCCGTGGGGTCGCCGTCGCTCAACAACGGCATGATGCCCACCGTCGCCAGCTTTTTGTGCTACCTGAAGGGGCTGTCGCCGCGGACGCGCATCGGCATCCCGTTCGGATCGTACGGCTGGAAGGCATCAGGGCCTGACGAGGTGTGCAAGGGCCTGGAAGCATGCGGGTTCGAGCTGCCGTTCGGCACGTTGACGCACCAATGGGCCGAAACCGAAGAAGGGCTGGCCGAGCTCGACCGCAAGTTTTTGCAGAAGCTGCGCGAGGTGCGCGGCGAAGAACCGGTCGCGCAAGAAGACGCGCACATCGTGGAGGGGTAGTCGAAGGGGGGCGGCGCGTCGTCGCTTGTGAGAATCGACGGCCGAAGCCGTCGGACGGCGGCTGGGCCGACGAGGCTCCGCTGGGTCCGTGGAGCCGCCAGGCGCCCGGGATTGCCGGGAAGGGCCGAGGAAGCATGGAAAGCGTTGTCGCGAAGCTGTGGGACGGCGGTTCCGCCGCGACGGCTTCGCCTCGACGCGTCGTCGCGCCGAGCCAAGGTCTCGGCGCTCCTTTGGCTTGACCTCGGCTGCGCCGCCGTGACGGAACCGCCTGCCGAGGGGCGGAACATTGTTGCCGGCAAGGCTTGAAGCCGCCCGTCCCGTCCGCCGGCTCCGGGGCGTAAGGCGTCCGGAGTCGCTGCGAAGGCCCGAGCAAGCATGAAAGCCGTCGTCCAAAGCCGTCGGCAGGCGCCCGGAGACGCGAAAAAGGCGGCGGGAAGCGCTTTTTGCTTCCCGCCGCCTTGCGTGTCCGCCGGCCGCGGCGCGATGTGAACTGAGGTGAAGAAAGGTCGTCGCGCGGCGGCCGCCGTCCCGGCGCCGGCAGTATGTGAAAGGAGGCCGGCGCCCGGGGCCCCGCTCCGGGCGGGTCAGAAAGGTTGTCCCGGGGCGAGGGGGTGCGAAGGGCCGTCCGGGGTCCCGCCCGGCGGCTCGTCTCGTCCGTGGGCCGGCGGCCCACGGGGGCGGCTGCTCGAAAGCGCCAGCAGGCGCCCCCGCGGGCCGCCTCGCGGCGGCGCCTCCCTTGGCGGCCGGGTCCGGGCGGAAGGCCCTGGTCCCGGCCGCAGAAGCCGAGGACAGGAGCGAAAGCCCAGGTCCCCGGCTCCCAGGAAGGCGGCTCCCCCGAGGGGCCCGGCGGGCCGGGGCGGGAAGAATCCCGGACCCCAGCCGCCGGGCCTGGGGCCGGGGCGGATGCCCAGGCCCCGGCCCCAGGGAAGCGTCAGCGGCTGCCTAGGCGCGGCCTAGCGGGTGGCCGTCCACACGCCGGAGCCGTTGACCCAGTAGCGGCCGACCCACTCGTTTTCGGCCATTTTGCCGGAGGCGTCCATGTAGTACCACTTGCCGCCGACCTGCTGCCAGCCGGTGAGCATGCGGCCGTAGGTGCCGTCGTGCTTGGTGTTCAGCAGGTACCACTCGCCGTCGACCTTGGCCCAGCCGGACTGCATGGCGCCGGACTTGGCGAAGTAGTACCAGTCGCCTCCGTCCTTCTGCCAGCCCTTGAGCATGGCTCCGTACTCGCCCTTGTGGGACTGGTTGAGCATGTACCAGGTGCCGTCGGCGTCCTGGAACCACTTCGTGTTGGTCATCTTGCCGCTCTTCTCGAAGTGGTACCACTCGCCGCCGATGAGCTCCCAGCCGCCCTTGACGGCCTGGCCGTCCTTGTAGTAGGCCCAGTCGTTGCCGGAGCCGACCCAGCCGGTCTTGCCGGCGGCGGGCTTGGCGGGGGCGGGAGTCACGGGCTTGGCCGCGGGCGTGTAGTCGACCGTCGCGGAGCCGGTGTAGTTGCCCATGTAGGTGATCGCGAGCTTGCCCTGGGCCTCGTTAGGCGTGACCTTGAAGTCCTTGCCTTCGGTCAGGCCGGGGATCGTTACGACTGGCATGCCGGCCGCGGTGTAGGTCACGGTCGCGGTCTTGGGGCCGGCGGCCTTGGCGATCACGAAGTCCTTGACAACCGAGTTCGTCCAGCCGGCGGCCTTGTCGCCCGTCACCGTCACCTTGTAGGTGCCGGCGTCGGTGGCGTTGCCGTCAACCTTCACGTCGTAGGCCTTCGGGTCGACGACGACCTTCTTGCCGTCCGCCGTGTAGCTGACCTCGACCTTGGGCGTCTGCTTCGAGCCGTTGTAGACCGCGCCCTCGACCGTGACGGTAGCCTGCGCGACGTCGTAGAGCACGTCGACGTCCTTCTTGACCTCGCCGGCATAGTTGCCCGCGCCGGTGACGGTGACGGCCACCGTGCCGGGAACCGTCGCGCCTTCCGCGGCGGCCACCTTGTAGTCGGTGCCGGCCACGAGCTCAGTCTCGCCGAACGTGACCTTCACCGCGTCGGTCGCCGAAGCGCCCGGGGCAACGGCGGCCACGTCGACGGCCGCCTTCGTGATGTCGGCCGGGTTGATGGCGAAGTCGACCGCGTAGGAGCCGGTGACGTTGCCGTCCTCCTTGCCGGAGACGATCAGCTGGGCGGTGCCGGCCTTGTCGTTGTCGGCATAGGTGATCTCAAGGTCGTTGACGAGCCTGTTCAGATCAATAGTTTCCGCGTAGTTGTTCGGCTTGATCTTCGAGGTGTTCCAAACCACTTCGGGCTCGAACACCTTGCCGGGCTCGAACGTGTAGCCCGCCGCCGGGGCGGTCGTCTTGATGTCGGCCACGGACTTCTGCGAGATCTCCAGCGGGGCGATCTCGTAGGTCAGCTCGATGGCGCCGGCGTACTGGCCGATGCCCACGACCCTCACCGTGGCGGTGCCGGCGTTGGTGTCGTTCTCGTAGACCAAGCGGTAGTTGCCGGCCTCGGTGACCGTCTCCTTGGTCTTGGCGTTCTTCACCACGACAGTAGCGGGAACCTTAGCGCCCATCTGGTAGACGTAGTCGCCCTTGGCAACCTCGGCCGTCCACAGCTTGCTGATGTCCTGGTCGGACGTGGCGAACGTGCCCGTGAAGGAGCCGGTGTAGTTGCCCTTGCCCTTGACCTCGAAGGCGTAGGTGGTCACGCCGTTGCTCGTGGCGCCCTTGGTCACCTTGCCGATCTCGTAGTCGGCGGGGCTCAGCGTCACCGGTTCGCCCGTGGTGGGCTTGTAGGTGACGACGGGGTTCACGACGTTCGCGGCGGTCGGGTCCTCCGGGAAGCCGGTGGCGAACTGGTTGTCGGCGACGGCACTGGCGTTGGCGGAGTTCAGCACGCACTGCGTGATGTTGAACGGGATCTCGACGGAGCCCTTGTAATTGCCCGAGAAGTTCAGCACCGCGGCGCCCTTGCCGACGTTCTCGTTGTTGGTCCATTCAATGGTGTAGTTCCACGGCGTCTTGTCGCTGGGATTGGAAGGCTTCGGCGTGAACGTGCCCACGCTGGCCGGGAAGCCGACGTCAATGACCGGCGTCGGCGTCAGCGGGCTGCCGCTGTAGGGGATGTACCAGTCGCGCGTGGAGGCGTTGAAGACGACGCCGCTCTTGTTGCCGTTCCAGGTCACGTTCTCGGCCTTCACCTCGTACGGGTCGATGGTGAACTGGAAGGTCTGCGTGCCGACGTAGTCGCCGGTACCCTTGACGGTGATGGTGTAGGTACGGGCGTCGTAGAGGTACGCGTCGGCGTCGTCGCCATCTTTATTAGGATCTTCGATTTCGACCGTCTTGCCGGCGGCATCGACATAGGTGACCGCCACGTCGAAGTCGTTGGTCGCAGAGCCACTTGCGGTAGGACTGAGCGGCTTCTTCTTGTCTTCGTCGGCCTCACTCTCGTCGGTCACCTGCGGGATGTCGAACAGGTCCGTCACGAGGTAACCGTCATGCTTGCTGTTTTTAGCCGTTACGCTGGAACCCGCATAGGGCCTGTTTGCGTTCTTCAGCTTGAAGGCGGGCAGGTCAGTGCCAAAGGTGTAGGTGATGGTCTGGGACCCCGTGTACACGCTGCCATCGGCGGGAAGTACCGTCACTTGGCCCGTGCCGTCGGCTTCAGGCAGCGGCGTCTTCACGTCGAACTTGAAGTTGTCGATGCTCACCGGAACGGCAGGGGTCACGCCGGCAAGCGTGGCGGCGAACCCGTCCCTGATCTGCTGCTCGATGTCCTTGTTCTCCCAGTCGAGTTTGACCACGTTCGCAGCGGCACCGTTGACTTTGATGTTGACGTCACTCACCAAGCTGCCCGTGATGTCGAAGGGCAGCTTGGCGACCGGATCATCCACGCCCTCGACGCTGACGACGGCAAAGTACTTGCCCGGAACCAGATCCTTCACCTCGACCGGCACGTTCTTGTCGGTGGTGTAGGTCACCTTGGAAGGCGTAACCGGCGTCGGCTTGCCGGCCTCGGTGGCCGCAGGGATCTCGACGGAGATGGCGCCTTCAACCGCAGTCTTGATGTCGTTAGTAGCGGCCTTCCAAGCCGTGAACCCGCTCGCGCCAGACTCCGTGGCGGTAAAGCTAGTCGTCGTCACGAACTTGGCCTGATAGTTCTTCGCAGCTTCGATGGCAGCCTGGACGGTGACGTACTCTGCTCCATCACTTTCATCCGTGCCGGTGGGAGTGGCGAGCTTGAAGTTTTTCGCGCCATCTGTGGTGAGTTTGACCTTCACGTCCACGGTGCCGGGATCTACGAACTTGGGGTCCGAATCCGAATTAACGAGGGGCGTGCTAGTGCCCGTAGCGTTCGTCCCGTATTTAAATTCCACAAGAGCAGAAGCCAAGCCCTTGCTTCCGTCAGGATCCATCAGATTGTACAGGCCGTAGCCTGGAATGTTGACGTTAGCTTTGGATGCAGCCTCGAGTGCGCTCACCGTGCTGACGCCCACGTAGCCCGTGGCCGGCTCGAATGCAGAATTCGGGATGGGGGTCTTGTTGATGATGATCTTTGCTTCGCTGTTGGTGATGGCAACAGGGCTATCAGCATCCGGGGCGGCGATATGACTGTCAGAAGCACTAACAACCTTCGGTGCGCCATCGGTAAGCGCAACGGTGGCGGTGTACGTGCCAGCATCAAGGCCGCTCACAACACCCTGATCAGCTACGACGGAGGAATCCTCACCCTTTTTAACCTGAGTTAGCTCAAACAGCTCCGAATCAAGCTTGTAGGTCACCGGCGTCGCAGACTCGCCCGTCGGTTCAATGGTCAGAAGAGCGGCGAAGTTTTCACTGCTGAAATCCTGGTTCTCGGGCATATATGTAACCGCATCCGGTCCGGTGACCACCAGCGTCGCCTTAGCGTCAGCAACGGCTATTTTTTTAAAATCAGGATTATTCCAGTCCGTAAGAGGAGTCGGATCGACCGTATCAGTTGCATAAGCCGGCGTAACGTCCATCGCCGCCTGGGTCAGGGCGGCGGCGGGGGTCATGCCGAGGGCGAGGGTGCCTGCAAGGATCAGGCTAAGAACCTTGCCCCCCCCCCGTAGGTTTTGGTGGAAAGTGGAGTGATCTTGGACATAGATCGACCTTTCTCATTTCGGGTTCACAA
>NZ_JAAKEN010000017.1 GCF_011039175.1 Slackia sp. ZJ119 | reverse complement strand
GGCCAAGGTGGACGGCGAGTGGTACCTGCTCAACACCTCCCACGACGGCACCTTCGGAAAGATGCTCACCGGCTGGCAGCAGGTCGGCGGCAAGTGGTACTACATGGACGCCTCCGGCGCCATGGCCGAAAACGAGTGGGTCGGCCGCTACTGGGTCAACGGCTCCGGCGTGTGGACGGCCACCCGCTAGGCTGACCGCCTGACGCTTCCCTGAGAGGGCCCCGGGCCTCCGGGCCTCCGGGCCCCTCGGGGGAGCCGCCTTCCTGGAAGCCGGGGCGTGGGCCTTCGCCCGCGTCCTTGGCTCCGGGCCGGGATTCGGGCCTCTGCCCGTTCCCGGCTTCGGGCCGGGGGCCAGGGCCTCTGCCCCTCGTCCCCGGCCGCCAAGGGGGGCGCCGCCGCGAGGCGGCCCGCGGGGGCGCCTGCTGGCGCTTTCTAGCAGCCGCCCCCGTGGGCCGCCGGCCCACGGACGAGACGAGCCGCCGGGCGGGACCCCGGACGGCCCTTCGCACCCCCTCGCCCCGGGACAACCTTTCTGACCCGCCCGGAGCGGGGCCCCGGGCGCCGGCTTCCTTTCACATACTGCCGGCGCCGGGACGGCGGCCGCCGCGCGACGACCTTTCTTCACCTCAGTTCACATCGCGCCGCGGCCGGCGAACACGCAAGGCGGCGGGAAGCAAAAAGCGCTTCCCGCCGCCTTTCCATGTTTCCGGGCGCTTGCCGACGGCTTTGGACGATGACTTTCATGCTTGCTCGGGCCTTCGCAGCTCTTCCGGACGCCTTTCGCCCTGGAGCCGGCGGACGGGACGGGCGGCTTCAAGCCTTGCCGGCAACAATGTTCCGCCCCGCGGCAGGCGGTTCCGCCACGGCGGCGCAGCCGAGGTCAAGCCAAAGGCCACCTCGAGACCTTGGCTCGAGGTGGCCGACGCGTCGAGGCGAAGCCGTCGCGGCGAAAGCGCCGTCCCACAGCTTCGCATCTCCTGGCCGCCTCTTCCGCCGTCCGACGGTCCGACTGGCGTGCAAAGGTCCAACGAATGTCCGCTTATGCAAGGCAGAATCGGCGGGATTGGCGGCATCTTGGCCCTTCGGCCTGTCCTTCCCGAAAAGCGTTTTTGAAAAGCCCAGGTCAGGGGCGTGCGCCAACTTCACGATAAAACGCTAACGAAAAAGCAAGAGGACATTCATTCGACGCTCGCATCGGAGCGGACATTTGCCGGGCCTCTTGCGACGAAAGCGTGAATGGATGTCCGCTCAAAATGCATAACCGCACATTTGTCGCGCCTCCCGTGCAGCGAAAGCCGCGATTGATGTGCTATCCGCGCCGCCTTTCCGCGTTTTCGGGCCTGATCTTGCTCTTCGGCAGGCGGTTCCGCCGCGGCGGCGCAGCCGCGTTCGGAAGCCGGACCCCCGGAATCGGCAGGGGGAGGGTCCACGCGCAGTTCCACAGCGAACGGAAATGTCCAGTGGACATTTCCGCCGAGCGAGGACTGTTTGAGCATGGGCCCTCCCCCTGCCTATTCCGGGGCCCTCGGGAATCCGACGACGCCTCAAGGCGAAGCCGTCGCGACGAAACCTCCGTCCGGCGGCTTCCGTCCCCCTTTCCCCTTTCGCCCGTCCGCCCACTTGCCGCATCGATGCGCGGATCATGTGGTCTGCGAGACGAAACGCCGCCGTCCGTGCGACAATGCGAACAGCATTTGAGCTCATCGGCGCACGTGCGCCCTGCGAAGAAGGGATCTTTCATGGCTATCAAAGTTGGGCTGGTCGGCACGGGCACGGTCGGTGGCGGCTGCATCGACATTCTGCACAACCACGCGGGCGACTTCTGTCGTCACCTGGGCATCGACGTGGAACTGGTGCGCGTGTGCTCGCGCGAGCCCGAGCAGGCGGCGGCCCACGGGGTGTCGGACATCTTCACCGAGGACTGGCGCGACATCGTGAACGATCCGGACATCGACATCGTCATCGAGCTCATCGGCGGCACGACGGTCGCCCGCGAGCTTGTGCTGGCGGCGCTGGCGGCGGGCAAAAACGTCGTGACGGCGAACAAGGCGCTCATGGCCACGCACGGCAAGGAGGTCATGGACGCGGCCGAGGCGGCGGGCAAGGAGCTGGCGTTCGAGGCGAGCGTCGGCGGCGGCATTCCCATCATCGACCCGCTGAAGCATTCGCTCATCGCCAACGAGATCACGTCGGTCATGGGCATCGTGAACGGCACTACTAATTATATGCTCACCGAGATGGCCGAGCGCGGCACCGATTACGCCGAAGCGCTCGCCGACGCCCAGGCGCGTGGGTTTGCGGAAGCCGATCCCACCGCTGACGTGGGCGGATACGACGCCGCGGCCAAGATCGCCATTCTGGCGTCCATTGCGTTCAACTCGCGCGTGACCATTGAAGACGTGTTCACCGAAGGCATCACGCACGTGTCGTCCATCGACTTGGAAGCGGCCCGCGACATGGGCTATTCGGTGAAGCTGCTGGCCATCGCGCACCGCACCGACGAAGGCATCGACGTGCGCGTGCATCCTACGATGATCCCGACGAGCCATCAGCTGGCCACGGTGAACGACGTCATGAACGCCATCTACGTCGTCGGCGACGCGGTGGGCGAGACGATGTTCTTCGGTCCGGGCGCGGGCGCGGGCCCGGCTGCGAGCGCCGTCATGGGAGACGTGCTGGAAGTGGCGCGGCACATACAGCAGGGCGTGGCGCCCATCGTCGGCTGCACCTGCACCGACAGCCTGCCCATCGTGCCGGTGGACGATTTGCGTACTAAGTACTACATCAGGTTCCAGGTCAACGACGTGCCCGGCGTGCTGGCGGCCACGGCCGGCATTTTCTCGAAGCACAACGTGTCGGTGCGTTCGGTCATCCAGCGCGGCAAGAAGGAAGGCGGCCAGGTGAACCTGTCGTACGTGACGCACACGGCCCGCGAATCGAGCGTCCGCGCCGTCATCGAGGAAGTGTCCCAGCTTGAAGCCGTGCTGGTCGGCGAGACGAGCGTCATCCGCGTCGAAGACTAGGGAAGCCCCGCCCCTTGCCCTGTCTGCGCCGTGGCAAGGGGCGAAAACGACGTCGCCCCGCCCCCTTGCGGCCTTTGTACGCGAGGGGGCTTTATGTCTTCCGGGCAACAGCCTTGCGTCGGACGTGTGGAATCGTCGCCTTGCGCCGGAGCGCTGGAAAAATAGTATTAAACTACGATAATTCTACCGGCCCCGACCGAAGAAACAGGTGTGGCATGCGAAACTTTTTGGACCGGCTCGGCTACAAGCTTTCCGAGCTGATGTACGGGCGCTACGGCGTCGATGCGTTCACGAGCTTCCTCGTCGTTGTCGCCATCGTGGCCATGTTCGCAGAGATCCTCGTTCCGTCGGGCTTCTTGTCGCTGGCGTCCTTGGCGCTGCTCGTCTACGCCTTCTGGCGCACCTGCTCAAAAAACGCGTCCGGCCGCGCGGCGGAGAACCGGCGCTACGAAGAGCTTGTGCGCAAGCCGAAAGCCCAGGTCAACCTTTTGTACAAGCGTTGGAAGAACCGCAAGACCACCACGTATTTCACGTGCAAGGGCTGCGGGCAGGTCCTTTCGGTGCCGAAAGGGAAGGGGACGTTGCGCGTCGTCTGTCCCAAATGCAAGACCGAAGTGCGGAAGAAGTCCTAGCATGGACGTCGCATCGCTTCGACGTTTGCGCGACGAGTGGTTCTTCGCTTCGTGGCGCATGTGCCGCCTGCTCAACGACGTGGCCGGCCCCATCTGCCAGCGAAACGGCTTGACGCTGCAGCAGATGCACGTGCTGGCCGAGCTGTCGCGCTCGCCCGGGCTGACGGCGGGCTGTCTGAGCGACCGCGCCGGCATCCTGCGCACGAACTTCGCGGCCGTCTGCCGCAAGCTTGAAGACAAGGGCCTCGTGGAACGCGCCCGCAAAGACGGCGATCGGCGGGCCTATTCGCTTCGCGTCACGGACGAGGGCTGCCGGATCCTCACGCTCATCGAAGAGGACATCGTCGCCGTGCTCGACCGCACGTTCGACGATGCGCCGCCCGAGGACGTGCGCCGCGCCCTTGACGGCATCCAGGCCTTGAACGCGCTCATGCAGCGGATGGAGGCCTGAGCCGTGTTCGGGTTCGTGACTCCCAGCCTGAGCAGCCTCACCGACGCCGAACAGGCTCGCTACAAGGCCGTGTACTGCGGGCTGTGCCGGGCGCTCGGCCGCCAGACGGGCCAACGCACGCGCCTGGCGCTGTCCTACGACATGGTGCTTTTGGCGCTCGTGCTGGGGTCGATGGACGAGGCGGTCGAGCGCGAAGGCGCCGCCCGCTGCATCATGCACCCCTTGGAGCCGCGGCCCTACGTGACCTCGGCGCCCATAGAATACGCGGCCGACATGACGGTGGCGCTGGCCTATCACAAGTGCTTCGACGACTGGCGCGACGACCGCAACGTGAAGGCGCGTCTGGCCGCATCGGCGCTCGACGGCCCATATGCGAAGGTGCGCATGCGGCGGGCGCGGCAGTGCGCGGCGGCTGAGAGCGCCATGGCGGCCATCGCCGACACCGAGCGGCGCGGGCTGGCGTCGGCGCAAGGCGAGCCGGCGGGCCTTGACGAGGCGGCGAACCTGTTCGGGGCGCTCATGGGCGAGCTGTTCGTGTGCCAGGACGGGTTTTTCGCCCACGACCTGCGGCGATTCGGAGCGCGTCTCGGCAAGTTCGTCTACGTGATGGACGCCGTGGTCGATTTGGACGACGACCGCGCGAACGGCTCGTACAACCCGCTCGCGCGCACGACGCTCACTGCCGAGGCCATGCGCGAATACCTCGGCGTGCTCGCGCACCTGGCGGCCGACGCCTTCGAGCGCCTGCCGCTCGAGCGTGACGTGCACGTCATGCGCAGCGTGCTGTACGGCGGCATGTGGCAGGGCTACCAGAAAAAGATGCAAGACGGCGGCGCGTCCGTCGCGTCAGGACAGGAGGGCTCCCGTGGCGATGGACCCCTATAAGGTGCTCGGCGTCAGCCCCGATGCGACGCCGGACGAGGTGAAGAAGGCGTACCGCAAGAAGGCGCGTGAGAACCACCCCGATCTCAACCCGAACGATCCGGGCGCGGTCGCTCGCATGAACGAGGTGAACGAGGCCTACGACCGCATCGTGAACCCGGAAAAGTACGTGACCCGCGACGCCCGCGCCGCCGCGGCGTCGCGGGGACCGGGCGCCGCCGGCGGGGGAGCCTCGGGCGGCGGCCAGGCCTACCGCCCCTCCGGCGCCGGGCAGCCCGGCGGGCAGAACCCCTACGGCCAGCCCGGCGGGCAGGGCCCCTACGGCGCAGGCGGCCCCTACGGCTGGACCGGCTACGGGTTCGACTGGGACGACCTGTTCGGCTTCGGCGCGACGGGCCCTGCAAGCGGGGCGCCCATCCATCCCGAGGCCGGGGCGGGCGACAGCGCGGTCGTGCGCGAGGTCATCGACGACATCAACGCGCAGCGCTACCAAAAGGCGGTCGATGCGCTCAACACCGTCACGAGCCACGGCCGCGACGCCCGCTGGTACTATTTGAGCGCCATCGCCAACAACGGCGCCGGCAACACGCTCATGGCGCTCGAACAGATTCGCCGCGCCGTGCGCATGGACCCGTCGAACCCCGACTACCAGCGCGTGCAGCGCACGTTCCAGCAGGCCAGCCGCACCTACGAGCAGCAGACCGAGGAACGCGGCTTTTCCATGGGCATCGACCCGGCCACGCTGTGCTGCGCCATCTGGTGCTGCGGGCCGAGCCTTTGCGGCCCCGTGGGCTTTTGCCTCTAAGCTGAAACGCGGGGCCTGTGCGGCCCCTTCCGCTCCGACAATTCCGACCTTTTGTGATCCGGCCCGTTGAAAGGACGAAAAATGGCATCGATCGGCATCGACTTGGGAACGACGAACAGCTGCGCCTATACCGTGGAAGGAGGCCGGCCCGAAGTCATCGTGAACGCAGAAGGCGGCCGCACCACCCCTTCGGTCGTCGCGTTCACGAAAGACGGCGAACGCTTGGTCGGCACGGTGGCGGTGCGCCAGGCGGCCATGAACCCCGACCGCACCATCGCTTCGGTGAAGCGGCACATGGGCACGCGCTGGAGCAAGGCCGTCGACGGCAAGGCCTATTCGCCCCAAGAGCTTTCCGCCATGATTTTGCGCAAGCTGAAGACCGATGCGGAGGCCTACCTGGGGCAGCCGGTCGAAGACGCCGTCATCACGGTGCCGGCCTACTTCGACGACTCGCAGCGCCAGGCCACCAAAGACGCCGGCCGCATCGCGGGGCTCAACGTGCTGCGCATCATCAACGAGCCCACGGCCGCGGCGCTCGCCTACGGGCTTGACAACGGCGTGCCGCAGAAGGTCATGGTGTACGACCTGGGCGGCGGCACGTTCGACGTGTCCATCATCGAGATCGGCGACGACGTCATCGAAGTGCTTGCCACGTCCGGCGACAACCACCTGGGCGGCGACGACTTCGACGAGCGTCTGTCCGAGAAGCTGACGCGTGACTTCCAGGCGGCGCACGGCATCGACCTTGCGGCCGACCGCGCGGCGCACCAGCGCGTGAAGGAAGCGGCCGAACAGGCGAAAAAGGACCTCTCCTCGCTGGAGTCAACCACGGTTAACTTGCCGTTTTTGGCCCAAGGGCCGGCCGGCCCCATCCACTTCGAAACGGTCGTCACCCGCACGGAGTTCGACAACCTGACGCGTGATTTGGTCGAACGCACCACGACGCCGGTCGTCACCGCCTTGAACGACGCGGGCATCGCGGCAAGCGAGCTGGGATGCGTGCTGCTCGTCGGCGGGTCCACGCGCATTCCCGCCGTGCAGGACCACGTGCAGCGCCTGACCGGCAAGACGCCGTCGGCTTCCATCAATCCCGACGAATGCGTGGCCGCCGGCGCCGCCGTGCAGGCCTCCACGCTCGCGGGCGCGTGCACGGGGCTCGTGCGGGCCGACAGCCTGCTTCTGCTCGACGTCACGCCGCTGTCGCTTTCCATCGAAACGGTCGGCGGGGTGGCGACGCGCCTTGTCGAGCGCAACACGACGCTGCCGGTGCATTATTCCCAGGTGTTCACCACGGCGTCTCCCTTCCAGACGAGCGTGGAAGTGAAGGTGCTGCAAGGCGAGCGTCCCATGGCGGCGGACAACAAGGCCATCGGGACGTTTCGCCTGAAGGGCATCAAGCGGGCGGCGGCGGGCGTGCCGCAGATCGAGGTGACGTTCGACATCGACGCGAACGGCATTCTCACGGTGTCGGCGAAGGACTTGGACACGGGCAAAGAGCAGTCCATCGTGATTGACGACTCCGACCGCATGTCCGACGCGGAAATCGAGCAGGCCATCGCCGACGCGGCCGCCTACGCCGCCCAGGACGAGCAGCGCCGCGCGTCGCTTTCCGTGCACGACGAGGCGCAGCGGCTGCTCGCCCAGGTGGACGCCGCGCTGGCCGCGCACGGCAAAGAGCTTGAGAAGGCTGAGAAGAAGGCGGTGCAAGCCGACGCGTCCGAGCTGCGGCGCCTGCTGAACAAGCGTCCGGCCGGCTTCACGAAAAAGCAGCGCGAAGCGGCCGCGGCGGCCCAGGGCGACGACACCGAGGCGGTCCAGGCCGCAGCGGACCGCCTGCGCGAGACGGCCGCCGGCCTGCTCGCGAAAGGCGACGACGCGGCCGAGTGACGAGGCGGCCCTTGGGGGCGCGATCCTGCTTGGGAGAGGCGGGCGCACGGCCGTCGCGCGTCTTCGGCGGCCCTTGGCCTGCCTCTGCTATACTAATATAAGTGTTTTGCAGCTTTTTCGCGCCTCCTTGTGCGCTTTCTCGTAGAAAGGTTCGCCCTGTGCCGCTCATTTCCGTCGTCGTGCCCTGCCGCAACGAAGAAGAGAGCCTGCCGCTCTTCTTCGCCGAGCTGTGCGCGGTCGCGAAAGACATGCGCAGCCGCGACGGGGACGTCCGCTTCGAAGCCGTGTTCGTCGACGACGGGTCCACTGACGGCACCCTCGGCGTCATAGAGGCGCTGGAAAGCCCCGACCCTTCTCTGCTGGCGGTGCGCTGGCTGAGCTTTTCGCGCAACTTCGGCAAGGAGGCGGCCATTTTCGCCGGGTTCGAGGAAGCACGCGGCGACTACGTCTGCACGATGGACGCCGATTTGCAAGACCCGCCGAGCCTGCTGCCCGCCATGTACGCCGCGCTGGTCGACGAGGGCTTCGACAGCGTGGCCACGCGTCGCGTCAGCCGCGAAGGCGAGCCGCCCGTCAGGTCGTTTTGCGCCCGGCAGTTCTATCGCATCATCAACCGCATCTCCGACGTCGACGTGGTCGACGGCGCACGCGACTACCGGCTCATGACGCGCCGGGTGGTCGACGCCATACTGTCCCTTAAAGAGTACAACCGCTTTTCGAAGGGCATCTACGGCTGGGTCGGCTTCAAGACGAAGTGGCTGCCGTACGAAAACGTGCAGCGGGCGGCGGGCGAGACCAAGTGGAACTTCTTTTCGCTGTTCCGCTATTCGCTCGACGGCATCGTGGGGTTTTCCACGGCGCCGCTTTCGGTCGCGTCTTTGGCCGGGCTGCTGTCGTGCCTGCTCGCGTTCGTGTTCGTCGTCATCATCGTCGTGCGGGCGCTTTTGTTCGGCGACCCGGTGGCCGGGTGGCCCTCGCTTGCGTGCATCGTGCTGTTCATGGGCGGCTTGAACCTGCTGTGCCTCGGCATCATCGGCCAGTACCTTGCGAAGGCGTATCTGGAAACGAAGCGCCGCCCGCTCTATCTCGTGCGCAGGCGAAGCGATGACTGACGCTGCGGTTTCCAAGCGCCACCTTCGCGCCGCCTCCGTCGCGTATTGGGCCGCAGGCTTTGTCCTGCCGATCCTGGCGCTGTGTGCGCTTGCCGCCGCACGCGGCGTCTACCCCTTCGGCCCGGCGTCGTTTCTCGCTGACGACCTGCAGTACCAATACGTCGACTTCTACAGCTGGTACCAGCGCGTTCTGGGCGGCGAGGAAGCGCTTGCCTACACCACCTCCCAGGCGCTCGGCTCGAACGCCTGGGGCCTGTTCAGCTACTACCTGTCAAGCCCGTTCAACCTGCTGCTGCCGCTGTTCGGCGACTCCTACACGCTGTTCGCGTTCGTCGCCTGCGCCCTGCGCCTCGGCGCGATGCAAGTTGCGATGATGTTCTACTTGCACCGCCGTTTTCCGGGCGTGCGTGCGCTGGGGCTGCCGCTCGCTTTGTGCTACACGCTTTCGCTGTGGTCGGTCACGAACCTGCGCAACCCCATGTGGCTTGACGGTCTGGTGTTTCTGCCGCTCGCGATGCTGGGAGCGTGGCGGTGCGTGCGCGAGGGGAAGTGGGGCCTGCTGCTGGGGTCGGTCGCGGCCGCCGTCGCAGCGAACTGGTACAGCGCCTACATGCTGGTGGCGTTCACGGTGCTCTATGCGCTGCTGGAATGCGTCTGTGCGCGTCTGGACGAGCCTGCCTTCGATGCGCGGCGGTTCGCGAAGGCGCTGGCCACCGGGGCGGCCGCGCTCGTCGGAGCGCTGGCGTTGGCGGGGTGGATCTTTCTGCCGACGGTGTTTTCGCTCGTCGGGGACGTGAGCGAAGACGTGACGCCTCAGGCGCCTGGCACGCTGGAGCCCGTCGCGGCCGTTGCCGAAGCCGGCGAGGCCGCTCCCTCGGACGCCGACGTGCCCGCCGCTGCTGCGCCCGCCGCCCCGGACGCGCCTGCTGCCCCGGACGCAGACGCGCCCGCCGGGCTGCTGGAGCGCCTCTACGACGCCTACGCCCGCAACGCCTATCCGCTTTCGGACTGCGTGCGCGGGCTGGCAAGCGGCGGCTTTGTGCTCGAAGCGACGCCCCAGCTGTTCTCCGGCACGCTGCTCGTCGTCGGGTTTCTTCTGTTCCTGACGTCGCGCCGCGTGCCTTGGGCGCTCAAGGCCGCCGTCTGCGTCGGCGTCGTGTTTCTGTTCGCCTCGGTGTGGATAAAGCCGCTGTACCATTTTTGGTGCGGCTTGCGCGCGCCGAGGGGCTTCTACTGCCGCAACGCGCAGTTTTTCGGCGTGCTGCTGTTGTGGGCGAGCGCCTGCGTCGTCGACCGCACCGCAGGCGGCCGCTTTGGACGCACGTCGGTCGCGCTGTCGGTGGCCCTGCCTGCGGCGGGCCTGGCGGCGGCCGCGCTGGCGGGCCTGGTCGCCAGCTTGTGGTGCGTGGCCGCGTCGGTGCTCGTCTTGGCCGCGTGCGGGGTCTTCTTCGGACTTGTGCACGGCAACCCCGCGGCGCGGCCGGCTGTTCGCCGCGTCGCATGCGCCGCGCTTCTGGCGTCGGTGCTGCTTGAGGCGGGGGCGAACGCGAACCTCGCGTGGGGGCAGATCTACGGCGCCTACCAGCAGGGCCCCCACGACGCCTATGCGGCCGAGTCGCGCTCTCAGGCGGCGGCGCTTCAAGCCTACGACCCGTCCGACTTCCGCTTCGCGAAGACCTACACGCGCATCCTGCAGGCGGCCCTGAACGAGGGCATGGCCTCGGGCTACGACGAGATCTCGTCGTACAGCTCGGCTCACAACGGATACGCTATCAGGTTCTTGAACGGTATCGGCTACAGCGCGGAAGGCTACATTTCGACGCGCTACGCCGCCCCGCAGCTGTTCATGGATTCGCTGCTGGACGTGAAGTACGTCGACACGCCGCTTGTCGCGCCGGGCCTCGATCCGGTGTCGGACGTGCCCGCCATCGAAGGCAGCCGGCTGTATTGCAACCCCTGGGCGCTGCCTTTGGGGTATGCGGCGTCCGACGAGATGCGCTCGTTTGCGCTCGACACGCCGCAAAACGTCTTCGAGCGGCAAAACGCCCTGGCCAGCGCGTTGCTCGGCCGAGACGTGGCGGTCTTTGTCCCGGCTCGGGCTCGCGTGGCGCACGACGGGCGGGCGCAAGGCGGCCCGGTGCGCTACGAGGTGGACGTGCCTGCCGGCGCCATCGGCTACTACGCGGTGGTGGGAACCGACAAACAGCCGTGCTTCGTGGCGGTCGAGGGCGGCGCGGCGATGAAGCAGGCCTACCGCTTCCAGCAGGCGGTGACGCCGCTCGGGCCGCTTTCCGACGACGCCGTCACGTACCAGGTGACGCTCGGCGATGTGGCCGACGAGAGCCTGCCGCCGTACGAGGTCGTCTTGGACGATGGCCATAACGTGGACGCCGCCCCGAAAAACGACACGAGCTGCGTGTTCTACGCGCTTGACATGGAAGCGTTTCAACAGGTCATAGAAGAGCTGCGGGCGGGGCAGGCCGCGGTGGAGCTTCATGAGGGCACCCGCGTCCGCGCAACGGTCGACGCCGGCGCAGGCGGCGAGCTCGTCATGTTCACGATTCCCTACGACGATGGATGGAGCGCTCGCGTGAACGGGGCTTCGGCGCAGGTCGTGCCGCTGGCGGAATCCGCCTTCCTGGGCGTGGACGTGCCGCCGGGGCGCTCGACCGTCGAGCTTTCCTACGCGCCGCCCGGGTTGGCCTTCGGCTGCGCGACGACGGGCGTTGCAGCGGCGGTTCTGCTGGGGTTGGCGATCCGCCGCCGTCTGTGCGCGTCGCAAGGCGGCGGCGCAGGCGCGGGGCGTGCGGTTCGCGGCAAGCACGCCCGCATGCCCGAGCGTGCGCACTGACGGCGGGGCGAACGAGACCTGAAGCCGCCGGGTGCCGGCCCGCTTATTCGGCCCAAGACGGCCTTCGGCCAGCGCCTTCCAAGCATGCGCAGGCGGTTTTTGTGCATGTGCACTATTTTGTGTCGCCCTCGTCGACATAGACGCCTTCTTGGCCGATGACGGTCGAAAACGTCTTGAAGAAGATCTTCACGTCGAGCCAAAACGACACGTGGTCCACGTAGTACACGTCTAAGGCCAGCCGCTTTTTCCACGGCAGCGAGTTGCGGCCGTACACGGCGGCGTATCCCGTGATGCCGGGGCGCACTTCCAGCTTGCGGCCCTCGTCGCCCTCGTAGAGCTCGGTTTCGCGCTGAAGGTCGGGGCGGGGCCCGATGACCGACATGTCGCCTTTCAACACGTTCAGAAACTGCGGCAGCTCGTCGAGGCTCGTCTTGCGCATGAAGGCCCCGACGCGCGTCATGCGCGGGTCGTCGGCGCCGTTGTAGGTCGATCCGTCCTCCATGACCAGGTCGGGGGCGTTGACGCGCATGGACCGCAGCTTGTACATGACGAACGGCTTGCCGTCCTGCCCGACGCGCGGCGCGTTGTAGAAGACGGGCCCTTTGTCCTCGCAGCGGATGAGGGGGGCCAGGCACGCGACGGCCAGCCCGACGATGGGCAGGGCCACAAGCGACACGGCGATGTCGCAGGCGCGTTTGCCGACCTTGGCGTACAGCATCAGCGCAGGCCTCGGCCATCAAGGGCGGCATAGGCGGCGGCGAAGGCGTCGCACACGTAGTCGATGTCGTCGTCGGCAAGCAGCGTGTGGAGCGGCAGCGTCACCTCGCGTTCGAACAGGGCCGTGGCATGGGGGAAGTCGCGCGGGTCGAACCCCAGGTCGCGATAGGCGGAAAGCAGCGGCAGCGGCTTGTAGTGGACGTTGGCGGCCACGCCGGATGCGGCCAGCTCTTCGATGAGGGCGTTGCGGAAGGCGGCAGAGCGTCCGTCGAGCGACACCATCATGAGGTGCCCGCTTGACGAGAAGCCGTCGTCTGCAAGCCGGGCCGGTCCGTCGGCGGCCAGCGCGGCGCTCGCGCCGTCGGCGCCTTCGTAGTGGCGCAGCCAGCTGATCGGCAGGTGCGCCAGGTTCGCTTCGTAGCGGGCGACCATGGCGCGGCGGCGGGCGAGAAGGCTCGGGTAGCGCTTGAGCTGGGCCAGTCCGAGCGCGGCCTGGATGTCGGTCATGTTGCACTTCCAGCCAGGGAAGACGACGTCGTATTCCCACGATCCGCCCTTGGCCTTCGCGAGCGCGTCTTTCGTCTGTCCGTGCAGCGACAGCAGCATGGCCTGGCGATAGAGGGCGTCGTCGTCGAACAGGCCCGCCCGCCACGCCAGCGCCCCGCCTTCGGCCGTCGTGAAGTTTTTCACCGCATGGAACGAGAAGCTGCTGAAGTCGGCGGCGCTGCCGGCCCGCACGCCGCGGTCGACGGCGCCGAGCGCATGGGCCGCGTCGGCGATGACGGCGATGCGGCCAAGCGCCTCTTGCACGTCGGACGCGGCCCGAAACTGCGGTCGCGTTGCTTCGGCGATGTCGAGCAGGCTGCGGCAGTCGGCCATGCGCCCGCCCAGGTCGACGGCGACGATGGCCTTCGTGCGCGGCGTGACGGCCGCTGCGACCGCGTTGAGGTCCAGGTCGTAGGCGCCGTCTTGCGAGTCGCACATGACGGGGGTCGCGCCCACGTGGCACACCGGCGAGCACGTGGCGGTGTAGGTGTAGGCCGGCACGACGACCTCGTCGCCTTCGCGCACGCCCAGAAGGTGCAGGATGCACTCGAGCGCCGCGGTGGCAGACGACACGCACGCCACGCCGCCGGCGCCGGTGAAGGCGGCCAGACGCCGTTCCAGCTCCTTCGTCTTCGGCCCGGTGGTGATCCAGCCGCTTTTCAGCGTGTCGACGACCTCGTCGATTTCGGCTTGGGAGATGTCGGGCGGAGAGAACGGGACGGTGCGTTGCATGGGCGCGGGCTCCTTTGCGGGGGTCGGTCAAAACGGCGTGGGAACAAGGCGGGCGGCGGCAGGCGTGCGGCGCTGGCGTTCGCGCTGCAGCGGCCGCGCCGGCTAAGACGGGACGTCGCGGGGCGCGTCTGCGGGCGTGGCGGGCCGCTTCGGGGCCTCGCCGACGAGACGCGCGAGCAGATCGACGATGGCCCGATACGACACGGCCTGGTCGAACTCGCGCTCGGCGACGGCGCGTCCGGCCCGGCCCATCGCGGCGCAGGCGGACGGGTCGTCGCGCAGCGCCTCCAAGGCGCCGGCCAGCACGGCGGCGTCTTCGGCTTCCACGTTCACGCCGAAACCGGACCGTTCCACCTTCGCGCGAAATTCCGGGCTCGACCCGGTGTTGATCATCGGGCGCCCGCTGGCCAGGTAGTCGCCGATCTTCGTGACGATGCTCTGCGGCGCGGCGGCCACGAGCGAGTTCACCGTCACGTCCGACGCCGCGAGCCACGCCGCCATCGTTTCGTAAGGCGCGTACCCGACGAAGTCGACCGGTGCGCGAAGCTGCGCCGCCAGCGCTTCGAGCGAGGCGCGGTCCGGCCCGTCGCCGAGGATCTTCACGCGCAGCCGGGGCGCGTCTGCCGCCTCGCCTTGGCGCTCGTCCACGAGCGCGGCGGCCTGCACGAGCGTGGCCAGGTCGTAGCTTGCGCCGAGCATGCCGGCGTAGACGGCCCAGAACTCGTCTTGCGGCTTTTCGATCTCGCTTCGATGCGCGGCGACGCCCGCGTCGAAGGCGGCCAGGTCGTTGCCCACGTAAACGGTCAGCGTCTCGCAGGGATTTGCGCGGTCGCGCAAGGGCCGCGCGGCGTATTCGTCGCTCGTGCCGACGCACGCGGCGCACGATCGGTAGACGCGTCGCGCGTCGCGGGAGAACGGATAGAAGGCCGCGTCGCTCAGCACCGGCACGTCCACGACCATGCGCATGGCCTCCGGCCACAGGTCGTTGACGTCGACCACGAAGGGAATGCCCTGTTCAGCGGCGAATTCTGCCGCCGCGCGGGCCACGTCGTTCGGCGGGATCTCGGCGTAGACGGCCGCATAGGCGCCGGCGTTTTCCCGCAGGTGCGACGCGAGGTTTCGCGCCGCCTTCCTGTGGCTCAGGATGCGCGCGAGGTCGAGGTTTTTGCGGTAGCCCGGCTCGTCGACGAACACGACGTTGAACGGGTGGCGCCGGTATGCCGGGTCGCTCGTGTCGCGCGGCGCCTTGTCCCAGTGCTGGAACGACGACGTGATCAGGTCGACTTCGAAGCCGGCTTCCACCAGCATTTCGGACAGCTTGCGAAACCGCGTGTAGCCGCGCGTCTCGTCGCCGAGCTTCACGCCCATCGTGACGACGGCCAGGCGCTTTGCGGGGTGGGGTGTCGTTGTGTTTTCCATAACAATCCAGTATACCAGGTGCCGCCCGCGCCCCCGAAACATTCGCGAAGAAGCTACGTCCGGCCCGGCGCCTGTCGATCAATCGGCAGGCCGTCATCAAGGTGATCGTCGACGAAGGGCTGCGGGCCCGCAAAAGCGAGCGGGCAGGGTGACGATCTGCTATCATATCCGGCGTTCCAAAAACACGTCGAGGGGAGCAGCCATGCTGTCAGAGTTGAAAGACCGTTTCCAGGTGACCATTCCGAGGCCTCTCGTGAGGGAGCTTGGGCTGGAATGCGGCGACATGTTCGACGTCTACATCGAGGACGGCACGATTCGGCTCGTGCCGGTGGTGGTCTATTCGAAGGCCGAGGCCACCGAGCTTGAGGCGCTTGCGGCGCAGGCTCGCGCGTCGGCGCAGGACGCGTCGGAACACGCCTATGACGACGCCGAAGACGCGGCCGCCGACTATCGCGAGCTCGACTGAAAGACGTGCGCCGGGCCGGTCGGGCTCGGACGGGCGGGAGGGAATCGTCTCCCGGCTTGAAACATGCGCGAAACGCGAAGGGCTATAATGGCTTGCGCATGACCTGGAAGACGAGCGCGGCAAAGCGCCGTCGAGCAACGCGAGCAAAGGAGCTCTTCTATGGCTTCCAACCCCGAGCAAGACTTCGTTTTGAAAACCATCGAAAGCCGCGACGTCCATTTCGTGCGGTTTTGGTTCAGCGACGTGCTTGGGCAC
Organism: Slackia sp. ZJ119; assembly: GCF_011039175.1. GTDB lineage: Bacteria > Actinomycetota > Coriobacteriia > Coriobacteriales > Eggerthellaceae > Xiamenia. The sequence continues at coordinate 53,967 of NZ_JAAKEN010000017.1, read as the reverse complement.
ATGAAGTCGTTCGCCGTCAGCCCCAGCGAGCTGGAAGGCGCGTTTGCCGAGGGCATGGGCTTCGACGGCAGCTGCATCGAGGGCTTCTCGCAGATGCAGGAAGCCGACGTGCTCGCCTTCCCCGACGCCTCCACCTTCCAGGTGCTGCCGTGGCGGCCCCAGTCCAACGCCGTGGCACGCATGTTCTGCAGCATCCGCACGCCCGACGGCGAGCCTTTCGAAGGCGACCCGCGCGAAGTGCTCAAGCGCTGGGTGCTGCGGGCGAAGCAGGCCGGCTTCATCTACAACGTCGGGCCCGAGCTGGAGTACTACTACTTCAAAGATTCCGACGGCACCGAGGTGCTCGACCACGGGGGCTACTTCGATCTGACCAGCTTGGACTATGCGTCCGACCTGCGGCGCGACACGGTGCTCACGCTGGAGAAGATGGGCATTCCCGTGGAATACTCCCACCACGAGAACGGCCCGTCGCAGCATGAGATCGACCTGCGCTACACCGACGCGCTGTCCATGGCCGACGCGGTGATGACCTACAAGCTCGTCGTGAAGGAAATCGCGATGAAGCACGGCGTGTACGCGTCGTTCATGCCCAAGCCCATGGCGGGCGAGCCGGGCAGCGGCATGCACGTGCACATGAGCCTGCAGACGCTTGACGGCGACAACGCCTTTTTCGACAGCGCCGATTCCCTCGGGTACGGCCTGTCGGACACGGCGAAGAGCTTCGCGGCGGGGCTTTTGCGCTATGCGTCAGAGTTTTGCCTGGTCACAAACCCGACGGTGAATTCATACAAACGGCTCGTGTCGGGCGGGGAAGCGCCCATCTATCTGTCGTGGGGACGTTCGAACCGCACGACGCTTGTGCGCGTGCCGGGGTATCGTCCGGGAAACGAGGGCGCGTGCCGCTTGGAGCTTCGCAGCCCCGATCCGAGCGCGAACCCGTATCTGGCGTTCGCGGTCATGCTGGCGGCGGGGTTGCGCGGCATCGAGGAAGGCATGGCGCTGCCGGATCCCACCGAGGCAACCGACCTGTTCAAGCTGTCGCGCCAAGAGCTGAAGGAGCGCGGGTTCGCGCCGCTGCCGGACAACCTCGGCGAAGCGGTCGAGCGGTTCGCGGCGTCCGAGTTCATGCGCGACGTGCTGGGAGACCACATCTTCTCGTATTTGGTGCAGGCGAAGCGGGACGAATGGAACGACTACCAGTCGGTGGTTTCCCAGTGGGAGCGCGACCGATACCTGGGGGTGCTGTAACCATGCGCAAATCAGTCATCTTTGTGGCGGACAGCCTGGACAACGCCCACAAGTTCCAGTCGGTGCTGCAGACGCTCGACGTGGACGTGGCCGCGGGCTCGTCGGCGGCGTTCCCGAGCCTTTTGCGCAAGCACCCGACGTGCGACCTGGTCGTGTACGAGGCCCGCGGCGACGTGCTGGCCACCCTTGCGTCGGTGGAGACGTTGCTGCTGGAAGACCACGTGGCGTCGCTTCTGGCGGTCGTGGACGAATCGAGCTTGGGCGAGCTGCGCCTTCCGGTGCAGGTGAAAAGCGACTTTGTCGTCCACGGCGCGTCGAGCGAGGAATGCGCCGCCCGCATCCGGCAGCTGTTGTGGCCGGGAACGGAAGGCACGACGGCGGATTTCATCACCGTCGACGACATGGTCATCAACCTGGCGACGTACCAGGTCACCGTCGCGGGAAAGCCGCTCGACCTCACCTATTTGGAATACGCGCTGCTGTCGTTTCTGGTGACGCATCCCGGGCGCACCTATTCGCGCGACGCGCTGCTGCGCCGGGTGTGGGGCTTCGACTACTACGGAGGCAGTCGCACGGTCGACGTGCACGTGCGCCGCGTGCGGGCAAAGCTCGGGCCTGACCTGGCGCAGCACCTGGAAACGGTGCGCGGCGTTGGGTATCTGTGGTCGGCGTGAGGACGCCCCCGCGCCCGCGCTGCGGACGGAGCGCGGCCCCCTGGCCCGCCTGAGGCGCCGCCGGCCCTGTCCCCGCGCTTTCGCCGCCGCCCCGCGCCGCCGCCTTGTCCCGCTTGCTGCCGCGTTTGACGTGCCGCGCCGCCCCGCTTGCCGCCCCGCGCCGCCGCCTGGCCGAGCATTGTTACATCTTCTGTTAATTATGGCGCCGCGGGCGGGAATTCGCGTTCTGCCCGGCCTCGCCGGCGCTACAATGGTCATTTGTGTATGCAAGCACGAGAAGCGGCGCGACATCGAAGACGCGCTTTGCGGGAAGAAGGAAACGCTATGGCGGACATCATCGAAGTGGACTACATCTGGAAAAACGGAGAGCTGGTGCCGTGGGCGGACGCGACCACCCACGTGCTGTCGCATTCTCTGCATTACGGATCGGGCGTGTTCGAGGGCATCCGCTGCTACAAAAGCCCCGAGGGCACAAGCAACGTCTTCCGCCTGCGCGACCACATGGAGCGCCTGCACCGCAGCGCGAAGATCGCCTGCATCGACCTGCCCTACACCGTCGACGAGCTGTGCGACGCGACGGTCGAGCTCATTGAGGCGAACAACCTGCCGGCCTGCTACATCCGCCCCATCGTCTATCGCGGCTACGGCGTCATGGGCGTCGACCCGACGGGCGCGAAGGTCGAGGTGGTCATCGCGGCGTGGCCGTGGGACAGCTACCTGGGCGAAGACGCGCTTGAAAACGGCGTGTCGGTGGGCGTGTCGTCGTGGCGCCAGCGCTCCATCAACGCCATTCCGCCGGCGGTGAAGTCCACGGCGTCCTACATGAATTCCATTCTGGCGAAGCTGGAAGCCAAGGAGCACGGCTACGCGGAGGCCATCATGCTCAACGAGGCGGGCCTTGTGTGCGAAGGCACGGGCGAGAACCTCTTCGTCGTGCGCGACGGCGTGCTGTCCACGCCTCCCACCTCCGACGGCCTGCTTGAGGGCATCACGCGCGACTCGGTGCTGTGCCTGGCCGACGACCTGGAGATTCCCGCGCTCGAAGAGTCGCTCACGCGCAGCGACCTCTACATCGCCGACGAGGTGTTCATGACCGGGTCCGCCGCCGAGCTGACCCCCATCGGCTCGGTCGACGGCCGCGCCATCGGCAAGCCGGGCCCGGTCACCCGCGCCCTGCAGGACCGCTTCTTCGACGTGGTGTACGGCAAAGTCGAGGAATATGCCGAGTGGCTGACGCCCGTCACGGTGAAGTAGCCGTTGTTCCCATCAGGTTCGATTGTATGCGCCCTGCAGTGCCTTCTGTGGGGCGCTTTTGAATACGCGCTGGTCAGAGGGAGGTTTTTGTGAGAGTGCAAACCTATGACTGCACGCTTCGCGACGGCGAGCAGTGCGAAGGCATCACGCTTTCATTGGAAGACAAGCTGCGCATCGTCGAGCGGCTCGACGCGTTCGGCATCGATGTGGTCGAAGGCGGCTTTCCGGCCTCCAATCCCAAAGACATCGCGTTTTTCCAGCGCGTGCAGGCGATGCCGCTTGCGCACGCACGCATCGCGGCGTTCGGGTCGACGTGCAAAAAGGGCGTGGCGGCATGCGAGGACCAGGGGCTGCGCGACCTCGTCGCGTGCGGCGCCCCCGTTGCGACCATCGTCGGAAAGACGTGGGACGAGCAGGTCACCCGCGCCCTGCAAACGACGCTTGACGAAAACCTGCGCATGATCGCCGACTCGGTGGCCTTCCTGAAAGAGGCGGGCCGCACCGTCGTGTTCGACGCCGAGCACTTCTTCGACGGCTATGCGGCCAACCCGGCGTATGCGCTCGCGTGCGTGCGGGCGGCAAGCGACGCCGGCGCCGATTCCATCGACCTGTGCGAAACGAACGGCGGGGCGCTGCCGCATGACGTGTTCGAGGCGACGCGGGCGGTCGTCGAAGCGCTGCCGGGCCAAACGATCGGCATCCACTGCCACAACGACTCGGGCTGCGCGGTGGCCAACACGCTTGAAGCCGTGCGGGCCGGGGCGCGGCAGGTCCAAGGTACCGTGAACGGCATCGGCGAGCGCGTGGGCAACACCGATCTGCTGACGACCATCGCCGATCTGGAGCTGAAGATGGGCGCGGCGTGCGTCGGGCCGGACAACCTGCGCGACCTTACGGCGGTGTCGCACTTCGTGGCCGAATGCTGCAACGTGTCGGTGCCGGCGCACCACCCCTACACCGGCACGGCCGCCTTCGCGCACAAGGGCGGCCTGCACGCGAGCGCCATCGCGCGTTTTCCGGAGGCTTACGAGCACGCGTCGCCCGAAAGCGTCGGCAACTCCCAGCGCATGCTGGTCAGCGAGCTTGCGGGCAAGGCGTCGCTGGTGGCAAAGGCGAAAGGCCTCGGGTTCGACCTGCGGGACTGCCCGGAAAAAGTGCAGGTCATCCTTGACGACATAAAGCGCCGGGAGGCGGCGGGGTATTCGTATGAAACGGCCGACGGCTCGCTTGCCCTGCTGCTGCAGCGACATTTGGGATCACTGAAGCCCCATTTCACGCTCGAGAGCTTCCGCGTCATCGTGGACGACCGCGAAGACGACGGGGCGCTCGCGAAGGACGCCGAAAGCGAGGCGACCGTGAAGGTGCACGTGGGGCGGCGCCGCTTCGTGGCCACCGGCGAGGGCGTGGGCCCGGTCGGCGCCCTCGACACGGCGCTGCGCATGGCCATCACCGAATCGTATCCGGCGGTGGCCGACATGGAGCTGGTCGACTACAAGGTGCGCCTGCTCGACGAAAGCGTGGGCACCGGCGCCATCACCCGCGTCGTCGTGACGACCACCGACGGCGAGGCCAGCTGGGGCACCGTCGGCGTGTCCGAGAACGTCATCGAGGCGTCGTGGAACGCGCTCGTCGATTCCATCGAGTTCGGCCTGCTTCGCCAGGAGGTGCGCTGATGGAAGGCTTGCGCACGCCCGAAGTGGACGACCTGTTGCGCGTGTTGGCGCGTCTTGACGACGAAGACACGGTGTTCGCCCTGCTCGAGGACTTGTTCACCATCCGCGAGATCAAAGACACGTCGATGCGGCTCGCCGTGGCCCGCATGCTTTCCGACGGGCTGTCCTATGCGGCCATCGAAGCGGCCACCGGCGCTTCCGCCACCACCATCGCGCGGGTGTCGAAGTGCCTTGCCTACGGCCAGGGCGGCTACGGCGCTGCGCTCAAAGTGCTGGAAGAGGACGCAGGCAGGGAAGCGGGCCGCGCGTAGCGGGGACGGGAGCGGGCCGCGCGTCGGATGGGGCCGGCCTTCGCCTTCCCGCGACCGCCGCAGGACTGCGACTGTCGCCCGCCGGACAGGGGCGGACCGCTACGCGCCCGCCTGCAACCTGCCGTTCGCGGGCTGCAACCTTACGTTGATGGACAAGATGCGTTCGATGCATGGAGCCACTTGAACCTGCCGCCGTCCCTATAGTAAGGTTTTTGTCGCTTAACCGTCATGTGATGATTATGCCTCATAGATTATGATTTTACTCATGTTTTGACCTTTAAGCAGCGACCGGAAGTGATACATGACTCAACCGCACCAGCTCATCAATCGCCGCACGTTTCTCGCCGGAGCTCTCGTCATCGGGGCTTCGACGCTTTTGGGATCGGCCCACGCCTGGGCCGACGAAGACATCGACTACAACGCCCTTAAAAAGCAGGAAGAAGAAGAGGTCGCCCGCAAAGAGGCGGCCGAAGAGGCCAAGCGTCTGGCCGACGAAGAGGCCGCCCGCCTGGAAGAAGAAGAAAAGCGCCGTCTCGAAGAGGAGCAGGAGCGCCTTCAGCGCGAGGAAGAGGAACGCGCCGCCAAGGAGGCCGAAGAGGCGGCCGAGGAAGCCATCGAGGAAGCCCGCAGCATCAGCGAACAGATCGTGGCGCTGCAAGACGAGCTGGACGTGGCGGCCTCGAACTATTACAAAGCCCTTGACGAGCACGACGAGTGCGTCAATTCCATCGAAGAGGCGCAGACGGCCATCGCCCATGCCGACGAAGACATCGCCGAACAGCAGGCCATTCTCGCCGAACGCGCCCGCACGATGTACCGCGACGGCCAGTCGTCCACGTGGGATCTGGTGCTCGGCGCCACCACGTTCGAGGAATTCGCCCTGAACTGGAGTTTGCTGTCGGTGCTCAACGAAGAGGACAGCAAGCGCATCGCCCAGACGAAGGACCTGAAAGCCCAGGTGGAAGCGTTGGAAAGCCAGCTTCAGGCCGACGAGCTGCGGGCGGCGGCCTACATGGCCGAAGCCGATTCCATCAGGGAAAGCACGCAAAGCTCCATCGAAGAGCTCGAGCTTCTGCTGGCCGACATGGACGTGGAAGTGGAAAAGCTGGTGGAGGAAGCCCAGTCAAAGCGTGCGAAGGTGAACTACGAATCGTCCCGCAAGATGTATTCCTACACGTCGCGGGCCACCCGGTCCATCCCGTCGCACGGCACGGTGGTGGATTACGCGCTGTCCCGCATCGGCTGCCCGTACGTCTGGGGCGCCGAAGGGCCTGACGAGTTCGACTGCTCGGGACTGGTGCGCTGGGCCTACCTGCAGATCGGCATGTCGCTGCCGCATCAGACCGAAGCGCTCTACCACGCCGCTGCGGCCCGCTTGGAAGTGTCGGAGGCCCGCCCCGGCGACGTGCTGTGGATCGGGTATGGCGACGGCTACAACGGACACGTGGGCATTGCGATCACGAACGGCGGCACGCGCTACGTCCACGCGCCCACGTTCGGCGCCTACGTGCGCGACACCGACCCCTTGTCGTGGGCCGGCTTCACGCACTGCCTGCGCTTCAAATAAGGCTGCCGTGCGCCTCATTCGAACCATGCGCGGGCCAGTTCCCTGATGCCCGGCTCGATGTCTTTTTCGGCGATGGCGGAAAACCCGATGAGGATGCAGCCGCGGCGGCTTTTGGCGGGGTCCATCCAGTACTTCTTCGTGCCGTACACCGCCACGTCGCGCTTCGCCGCGGCCTGTATCAGCTCGTCTTCGTCGCGCCCGTCGTTCACGGCCACGAGCAGGTGCAGCCCCGTGCCGTTTTCGAGCACCTCGACGCGTTTGCCCAGATGCCGGTCGATCGCACGGATGAGCGTCTCGAATTTGCGGCGGTTGCGCACCTGCATGCGACGCACGTGGCGGTCCCACTGGTCGCTGGTCATGAAGCGGGTCAGCACTTCTTGCGACAGCCACGGCACGGTGGGGTAGGCCCCTGAAAACGCCTTGCGCCAGCGCTTCATCAACTCTGGCGGCAGAACCAGGTAGTTCATCCGAAGCGCGGGCGACAGCGACTTGGAAAACGTGCCCATGTAGATGACGCGGTTGTTGCGGTCGAACGACTGCAACGGCGGGATGGGCCGCTCGCGGTAGCGGAAGTCGCGGCAGTAGTCGTCTTCCAGGATGTAGGCGTCCGTCTCGTCGGCCCAGGCGATCAGCCGCTCTCGCATGACGGCCGGCATGACGGCGCAGGTGGGGAACTGGCTCGACGGCGTCACGTAGACAAGCCGCGGCCGGTGCCGCTCAAGGTCTTCGAAGAACAGGTCGCGCCCGGCCGAGTCCGCCAGACCCGGCACGACCCGGCACGGCGCCACGCGAAACCCGCTGCGCTCGAACACCGTGCGCACGCCGTCGTAGCCGGGCTCTTCCATGGCCACCACGTCTTTCGCGCAGTCGAACAGGCACAGCAGGTTCTGCACGCTTGACTGCGTGCCGCTTTGGACGACCACTTCGTCGGGGGTGCAGTTGACGTCGCGCTGGGTGGCCAGCCGCCAGGCTATCTCGGTGCGCAGGTCCCTTTCGCCGAGCGGGTCGGTGTAGGTGTCGCAGGCGCTGCTTTCAACGCCCATCAGCACTTCGTCGGCGATCATGCGCCACGAAAGCGCCGGAAACGTGCCGGCTTCCAGGTTGCCGTACGTGAAGTCGTAGCGTGCGCCGGCCGTCGTCGCCCCGATGAGCGGCTCTTCTGTGCGCTGCGCTCCCATCTCGAGCATGCCGACGTCTTGCACCACATATCCCGACCCGGGCCGGCTGGCGACGAACCCTTCCTTCACCAGGTGCGTGTAGGCCGCCTCCACCGTGTTGCGCGAGCACTGCAGGTTCTCGGCCATCGACCGGATGGAGGGCAGCTTGGCCCCGCACGGATAGGTTCCCTGTTCGATGTCGTTGCGGATGCGCGTATACATTTGCAGGTACAGCGGCGTCGCGCTTTCCTTGTCCAGATGCATGTCGCTCCCTCCAAAAGCGCTCCTGCGAGCGTGTCCGACAAATGCTACTTCTGTGATCCCTTTATGAAACCGTCCCCATCAATCTTAGAACTGTCCCCTTCTGATTTCACAAAAGCGTCCCTTCCTTCATGATACGTCCATTGCTTACTATGTTGAAAGATGTAAAAGCCCGCACTGTCAAAAAGGCGGTCTGGGCGATCCTTTGGAAGACGACGTTCGGAAAAGGGAAAGAAAGGGTGGGAACCATGAAGAAATCGACAGGCAAGAAGAAGGTCATCGCCGCTACGGCATGTGCGCTGGTGCTCGTCGCCGGCCTTGCCGCATGTGCGGCTCCGGCTGAAAAAGAGCCCGAGCCTGCGCCTGCGACGCAAGAGGCCTCGGCCGAAAAGCCCGAGACGACGCCCGCCGCCGTCGAGACGCCCGAGCCCGACGAGTTCGGCGTCGTGACCGCCGCCATGTGGAAGGACGCCTACCCCAACCAGTACGCCACCTATATGGAAAACGAAGAGAACTCGCCCGAAGGCAAGATGAACTACCTCGAGGAATACCCCGAGCTGAACACCATGTACAAGGGCTACGGCTTCGCGAAGGGCTATGACGAGGCCTGCAGCCACTCCTACACGCTCACGTCCATCAACGAGACGCCGCGCGTGAACGAAAAGACGCTCGCGAACTGCATCACCTGCAAGACGCCGCAGTTCACGGCCAAGGTGAACGCGGAAGGCGAGGACGTCTACGCCCAGCCGTTCGCCGACCTCATCGGCGACTTCACCGAGCCCGTCAGCTGCTACAACTGCCACGAGAACGATCCGTCCAAGGTCGTCGTGACCCAAAAGCACTTCCAGCGTGCGCTCGGCAGCGAAGCGGCGGACACGGCCGTCGAAGCCCAGACCTGCGGCCAGTGCCACAACGAGTACTACTTCAACCCGGACACGAAATACACCACCAACCCCTATGAGGGCCACAAGGCCATGGGCGCCGAAGAGATGCTTGCGTATTACGACGAGATGGGCTTTGCCGACTGGGAGCACCCGGACACCGGTGCCAAGATGCTCAAGGCCCAGCACCCCGAATACGAGACCATCTACGGCGCGTCGCCTTCGAACATGGCGAACCAGGGCTACGACTGCGCCGACTGCCACATGGCTCCTGCCACCGGTGACGACGGCGCCGAGTTCGCCAGCCACAAGCTGGTCAACCCGACCGAAGACCCCGCCATCTCCGAAAAGTGCGCTCCGTGCCATGCCGACCTTGCCAAGCAGATCGCCGACTGGCAAGAGCAGACCGTCACCCGCGAGCACGAGCTTGCCGCCCAGATCGAGAAGTACATCAACGATCTGACCGCCAAGAAGGACTCGCTTGACGCCGACACGCTGGCCAAGGCCCAGGACGTCCATCGCGCCGCGCAGTTCTACTGGGACTACGTGATGGTCGAGAACTCCGAGGGCGCTCACAACCCGAGCCTCGCCCAGGAAAACCTCGACAAGTGCGAGCAGAAGCTCGAGGAAGGCTTCGCGCTGCTGGCATAGCGCCGCGCGGGACCTGAACCCCAGCCCCTCCAAGCCGCTTCCCCTGTGCCGGGGGAGCGGCTTTTTTGTTGCTTGAGCGGCGCGGCGGCACCACGGCGGCGCAAGCTTGCGGCGGCGCAGGACCCAGGGCGGTGCAGCGCAGGACTTGCGGCGCGGCAGTCGGCGCGGCTGCGAGCGCGGCGCGGCGGCGAGCGCGGCGATGTGGAACTTGGGGCGCGGCGTCCCGCTGCTGGCCTGCCGGCGGACGCTGCGCTATCATGGGCGAGCACACGAAAGGAGGCCGGCCATGGCGCTTGTGGGGGTTTTGTCGGACACGCACGGAAGGCTGCCGAGCGAGGCGTATGTCGCGCTGGCCGATTGCGACGCGATCATCCATGCGGGCGACATCTGCGGCCCGGGCATTCTGGCCCAGCTCGAGGCGCTGGCTCCCACCTATGCGGTGCTCGGCAACAACGACTTCGACGAATACGGCGATGCGGTCGCCCGCTTTGCCCGCCCGGTCATAGACGGCGTCCGCTTTCTGGTGGCCCACTATCCGCGCGACGTGCAGATCGGGTTCAACGGGTGCGCGGGGTGTGCGGCGGGGGACCCCATCCCGCAGGTGTGCGTGCACGGGCACACCCACGTGCCGCGGCTCGAATGGGGCCCGGCGGCGCGTCCGGCGCAGCTTGTGGTCTGCCCGGGCTCGGTCAGCCTTCCGCGCGGCGGCTTTCCGCGCAGCGTGGCGAAGCTGGAAGTTCGGGAAGGCCGCATCGTCGGCGCACGCATCGAGGCGCTCGACGGCGGCGTGCTGGTCGAACGGCCCGCGGCGCACGGCTGAGCGGACGGCTCCGCCCGCATCCCCCTCTCTCTGCCGATTGGGTGAATGGAGGCCAAGGCTCGGAAGGCTTTCGCTATACTGGCTGGTCAGAAACGCGAACAAGCCGACTGAAAGGCAACTATGTACGGATTGAGAACCGAAAGCACCTTTGACGCGGCCCACTTTCTGACCGGCTATCACGGCAAGTGCGAGAACCTGCACGGCCATCGCTGGCGCGTCGTGGCCTATCTTGGCGTCGACGAGCTGCAGAAGGAGGGCCACTACAAAGACATGGTCATCGACTTCGGCGAGTTCAAAAGCGCCTTGCGCGAGCTGACCGAAGAGCTCGACCACACGTTCATCGTGGAAGAGGGGTCGCTGGCGCCGCAGACGCTTGACTGCTTGGAGACGGAGGGCTTCACGCTGTCGACGATGCCGTTTCGCACGACGGCCGAAAACCTGGCGCGGTACTTCTTCGACCGCCTGAGCGACCGCGGCCTGCCGATGTCGCAGGTGGACGTGTATGAAACGCCGAACAACTGCGCGGTGTACCGCCGTGGCTGAGGCGCAAGCCGCTGCGGCGGAAGCGGGACCGGCGGAAGCGGCGGGAGGCTCGGCTGCGGAAGCGCCGTCCGAGGCCGCCTGCGCCTCAGACGGCCTGCTGCCGGTGGCCGAGCGGTTCGTGAGCCTGAACGGCGAAGGCCCCCGCGCCGGCAAGCGGGCCGCGTTCGTCCGGTTTCGCGGGTGCAACCTGGCGTGCTCGTATTGCGACACGCGCTGGGCGTGCGATCCGGCGTGCCCGGTCGCATGGGAATCGATCGACGGCCTGGCGTCGTTCGTGGCGGCGCAAGAGGCCGAGCTCGTCACGCTCACCGGCGGCGAGCCGATGCTGCAGCCTGCCTTGGCGCCGCTTGTCGAGCGCCTGGCCGGCCTGTCGCGGGTGCGCTTCGTGGAGATAGAGACGAACGGGGCGGTTGACGTCGGGCCCATCGTCCGGCTTCGCGCCGATCTTGCGCGGCGGCCGGAGGGCGTGCGCGTGGGGCTGACGATGGACTGGAAGCTGCCGTCAAGCGGCATGGAGCGGCACATGGTGCGCGGCAACATCGCCTTGCTCGGCGTCGACGACACGGTGAAGTTCGTCATCGGCGACGAGGCCGACCTGCGACGGGCGGCCGAGGCAGTCCGCGCCTTCGACCTGACGAGCCGCTGCAACGTGTACTTCAGCCCGGTGTTCGGCGCCGTCGACCCGGCCGACATCGCGCGGTTCGTCGTGGACGGTCGCTTGGACGGCGTCACGCTGCAGGTGCAGCTGCACAAGATTCTCTGGCCTGGCCAGGAAAAGGGGGTTTAGATGACGGACGAGAAGGCCCTTGTCCTTTGCTCGGGCGGCGTGGATTCCACCACGCTTCTGGCCCGGGCGGTCGGGCGGCGCGGCGCGGAAAACGTCTTTGCGCTGTCGGTGGCCTACGGGCAGAAGCATGTGCGCGAGCTGCGCAGCGCCGAGGCGGTGTGCGCGTTTTACGGCGTGCCGCTTCGCACGCTCGATCTGGGCGCCGTGTTCGCGGACAGCGCCTGTTCGCTGCTGGTGCACGCCGACGCCGACGTGCCCCACGAAAGCTACGCCGACCAGCAGGCCGAAAACGGGGAAGGCCCGGTCAGCACGTACGTGCCGTTTCGCAACGGGCTGTTTTTGGCGTCGGCGGCGTCCATGGCGCTGTCCCTTGGCTGCTCGGTGCTCTGCTACGGGGCGCACGCCGACGACGCGGCGGGCGCGGCTTACCCGGACTGCTCGCTGGCGTTCGTGCGCGCCATGGACGCGGCGGTGCGCGAGGGCACGGCGGGCGAACTGCGCATCGAAGCGCCGTTCGTGCAGATGAACAAGGCGGCCATCGTGCGGGCGGGCCTGGATCTGGGCGTGCCCTACGAGCTGACCTGGTCGTGTTACGAAGGCGGCGACGAGCCGTGCGGCGCGTGCGCCACCTGCCGGGACCGCCAAGCGGCCTTTGCGGCCTGCGGCGCCCAAGATCCGCTGCTCGTCCAGGCAAACGCTGACTAATACCATCATACTTAGCTTTCCGAAAGGACCCGCCTCATGTCCACGTCCGACTCTCTCAGCTCGGCCTTCGCCGCCCGCAGGGCCCGCGAGGCCGCCATGCCCGCGCAATCGGGGCGCGGCGTTGCCGATTTGTCCGACCTGTCGCTGCTCGGCGCGAAGGCGACCGAGTATCCGAGCGACTACGATCCGTCCGTGCTGGAAACGTTCGTCAACAAGCACCAGGACCGCGACTACTTCGTGAAGTTCAACTGCCCCGAGTTCACGTCGCTGTGCCCCATCACCGGCCAGCCCGACTTCGCCACCGTCTACATCAGCTACGTGCCCGACGTGCGCATGGTGGAATCGAAGAGCCTGAAGCTGTACCTGTTCTCGTTTCGCAACCACGGCGACTTCCACGAGGACTGCATGAACGTCATCATGAACGACCTCGTCGCGCTCATGGACCCGAAGTACATCGAGGTGTGGGGCAAGTTCACGCCGCGCGGGGGCATCTCCATCGATCCGTACTGCAACTATGGGCGGCCGCACACGCGCTGGGAAGAGGTGGCCTGGCAGCGCTTGAGCCAACACGACCTCTATCCGGAAAACGTGGACAACCGCTGAGGCAGGGCCGCTTCCGCTCTGTCAACTTTCGCGTCTTGCGTCTGCGCTATACTCGAAAGCTGTCAGAGCCAATGTTTTTTGGGAAAGGTTGAACATGGCTAAAAAGATCGCCGTCATCGACGGCAACTCCCTCATGCACCGCGCGTTCCACGCGGTGGACAGTCCCATGAACACCGCGGACGGCACGCCGACCAACGCGGTGTTCGGCTTCATGGCGATGTTTCTGAAGTTCGTCGACCTTGCGCATCCCGACGCCGTCGTGTGCGCGTTCGACGCTGGCATCCCAGAGTTTCGCAAGACGGCCATCGAAGGCTACAAGGCCCAGCGTCCGCCGATGGACCCCGACCTGCGCGTGCAGTTCCCCATCATCGAGGACCTGCTGGAATCGATGAACGTGCCGGTGGTGCGCATCGACGGCTGGGAAGGCGACGACATTTTGGGCACCATCGCGGCCCGCGACGAGGAGCTGGGCTACGAAACGCTGCTCGTGACGGGCGACCGCGACGCGTTTCAGCTGGCCAGCGACCTTACGCGCATCGTGGCGACGAAGCGCGGCATCACCGACGTCGCCATCTACGGGCCCGATGAGGTGCTGGCCCGCTATGGGGTGACGCCGGCGCAGGTGCCCGACTTCCTGGGGCTCAAAGGCGACTCGTCGGACAACATTCCCGGCGTGCCCGGCGTGGGGGAGAAGACCGCGGCGAAGCTGCTGCGGCAGTACGGCAGCCTGGAGGGGCTCTACGCGCACACCGACGAGCTCAAGGGCAAGCAAAAGGAGCGCATCGAGGAAAACCGCGACGCGGCGTTCGGCAGCCGCCAGGTGGCCACCATCGTGCGCGACCTGGACTTCCCGCTCGACCTGGAAGGGGCGGCCTTCCCCGCGTTCGATCCCGAGCGCGTGAAGGAAGCGTTTGAGAAAGTGCAGTTCAACGCTCAGCTTGCCCGCGTGCTGAAGCTGGCGGGCGAAGAGGTGCCGCCGGAAAAGGAAGCGGCGCTCGTCGATGCGCCGGTGTGCGAGGGCGCCCAGGCGAGCGAGCTTCTGGATGCGGCGCTCGCCCGCGGCGAGCGGGTGTCGGCGGCGCTGGGGGTGCGAAGCCCCGGCGAGCTGTTCGAGACGCAGGTGTGCGCGGTGGGCACGAGCCAAGGCGTCGGGCTCTTCGAAGGCGACGAGGCGCTGCGGGTGCTTTCGCTGCTCGTGCGCACGGCCCCCTTCGCGGCGCTTGACGTGAAGGAGCTCGTGCATGCGGCCTATCCGGCCGACACGTCGAAGCCCGCCGTGGTCAGCGACGCCGAGCTCATGGCCATGGACGCTTTCGACCTGGGGCTTGCCGCCTACGCGCTGAATTCGTCGGTGAGCGAATACACGCTGGCCAAGCTGGCCGAGAAGCACCTGGGCGGCGTGCTGCCCGAGGTGGAAGACCCCACCGGTGCGCTCGTCCAGCAGGCGGCGGCCGCCTTCGCGCTCGTGGAGCCGCTCACGCGTGCGCTCGCCGACGACGGCAGCGACGCGGCCTACTTCGACATCGACCTGCCGCTGGTGGCGGTGCTCGCCATCATGGAGCGCACCGGCGCGGCTATCGACTCGCAGCGCATGCGCACCCTCGACGACTACGCGTCGGGCGAGATCGAGGGGCTGGCCGAGCAGATCTACGCGCTGGCCGGCGAGACGTTCAACATCGACTCGCCCAAGCAGCTGGCCGCCATCCTGTTCGACAAGCTGGGCCTGCCGCCGCTGAAGAAGAACCAGCGCGGATACTCCACCGACGCGACGGTGCTGACCGAGCTGGCGAAAGACCACGAGATTCCCGGCCTGGTCATCCGCTACCGCGAGCTGTCGAAGATCAAGAAGACCTACATCGACACGCTGCCGAAGATCGCCGCGTCCGCCGGCGACGGTCGGCTGCACACCACGTTCCACGAGACGGTCACCTCCACCGGACGCTTGTCCTCGTCGGACCCCAACCTGCAAAACATCCCGGTCCGCACCGACTTCGGCCGCCAGATCCGCGACTGCTTCGTGCCCCTGCGCGACGGCGACAAGTTTGTTTCGGCCGACTATTCCCAGATCGAGCTGCGCCTTTTGGCCCACTTGTCGCAAGACGAGAAGCTGCTCGAAGCCTTCAATTCCGGTGCCGACTTCCACGCCGCCACGGCCTCACACGTCTTCGGCATCCCGCTTGAAGGCGTCACGCCCGAGATGCGATCCCGCGCGAAGGCCGTCAACTTCGGCATCGTCTACGGGCAGCAGGCCTTCGGGCTGTCGCAGAGCCTGGGCATTCCCTTCCAAGAAGCGAAGGAGATGATCGAGCGCTACTTCGAGGCCTATCCCGGCGTGCGGTCGTTCCTTGACGACACGGTCGAGCACGCCCGCCAGCGCGGCTTTGCCGAGACGATGTTCGGCCGCAAGCGCCACATTCCCGAGCTGAAGTCGCGCAACGCCAACCAGCGCGGCTTTGGCGAGCGCACGGCCATGAACCACCCCATGCAGGGCAGCGCGGCGGACATCATCAAAAAGGCCATGCGCGAGGTGCAGCAGCGCCTGATGGACGAGGGCTTCCAGGCGAAGCTCATGCTGCAGGTGCACGACGAGCTGGACTTCAGCTGCCCGGCCGAGGAAGTCGAGCGCTTGAGCGCCATGGTGCGCGAAGTGATGATGTCGGTGGCAAACTGCGACGTGACGCTGGAGGTGGACGTGGGGGTCGGTCCGACGTGGGCGGACGCACACTAAACCTCCATAAGGAGTTTTGGGCCCAGGGCGGGTTCGTGTGGTATTATGCGAACATTGTGCCCAAAGGGGCGCATGGAAGAGTGCGATGATACGCGTCGCCGTGCGGAAAGGCTGCACCGTGCAGCCGGTCGCTACGGCGCCGTTTGCAAGTTATCGCTCAAGTCACTTTTCAAGGAGAAGCGCATGTATGCAATCGTGAAAACCGGTGGCAAGCAGTACAAGGTTGCCCCCGGCGACAAGATCAACGTCGAGAAGCTTGACGTCGAGGTCGGCGGCGAGGTCGATCTCGAAGCCATCTGCGTCGTCGACGGCGACAAGGTCGTCGCCGATCCGGCCGAGGCTGCCAAGACGCCGGTGAAGGCCACCGTCATCGAGCAGTTCCGCGCCGACAAGGTTATCATCTTCAAGTTCCAGAAGCGCAAGAACTACCAGCGCAAGCGCGGCCATCGCCAGCACCTGACGCGTCTGCGCATCGAGTCCGTCGGCACCGATGTGGCCCCGAAGGCCCAGCCGAAGGCGAAGAAGGAAGCCGAAGCGTCCCAGGACGCCGAGTAACAGGAGAGGGGCCGAATCATGGCACATAAGAAAGGTCTTGGATCTACCCGAAACGGTCGCGATTCCCACGCTCAGCGACTTGGCGTGAAGAAGTTCGCCGGCGAAGCCGTGCACACGGGCAACATCATCGTGCGCCAGCGCGGCACGCACTTCCATCCGGGCGAGAACGTCGGCCGCGGCAAGGACGACACGCTGTTCGCCCTGTGCGACGGCACGCTGAAGTTCACGCGCGGCCAGAAGCGCCGCATCCACGTCATTCCTGCCGAGGAAACGGTGGAAGAGGCAGTCGCCGAAGCGTAGGGCTTCGCGGACAACGGTTGTGGCAAGGACCCCTCGCGCGAGGGGTCCTTTTGCGCATGGGGCAGAGCGCTGACGTTGATGGATTTGATCAGCGTTATCTAGAACTCGCGCCTCGTCCGCCCGCCGCCTTGGAATCCTACGTTCTGGATGGAAGTTCGACACAAACCCCCAACGTAGGCTATCGTTTCTCCTTACTGCACACGTTCATCTTGAAGCGAGGTCGCATGTTCATCGACAAAGTACGCATCCACGTGAAAGGCGGCGACGGCGGGGCCGGCTGCATGTCCTTTCGCCGCGAGGCCCACGTGCCCAAAGGCGGCCCCGACGGCGGCGACGGCGGCCATGGCGGCAACGTGGTCGTCCAGGCCGACGCAAGCATCTCGTCGCTCATCGAGTACCGTTTCAAGCACCACTTCAAGGCGCAGCGCGGCATCCACGGCAAAGGCAGCCGCATGTACGGCGCACGTGGGGAAGACCTCGTCTTGAAAGTGCCGGTCGGGACCGTCATCCACGAATACTTCGAAGACGAGAAGGAGGTCGGCGAGCTGGTGGCCGACCTCACGCACGACGGCGAGCGCGTCATCGTGGCGGAAGGCGGCCACGGCGGCCGCGGCAACATCCACTTCGTCACGTCGAAGCGCCGCGCCCCTGCCTTCGCCGAGCTGGGCGAGCCGGGCCAGGAAGGCTGGATCGAGCTGGAGATGAAGCTCATGGCCGACGCGGCGCTCGTGGGCATGCCGAGCGCGGGCAAGTCGTCCCTCATCGCGAAAATGAGCGCGGCCCGTCCCAAGATCGCCGACTATCCCTTCACGACGCTCGTACCCAACCTGGGCGTGGCCACCTCGGGCGACCTCAGCTTCGTCATGGCCGACGTGCCAGGCCTCATCGAAGGCGCACACGAAGGCCGCGGCCTGGGGCATGAGTTTTTGCGCCACATCGAGCGGACGGCGCTCATCGTGCACGTGGTGGACCTCACGGGCGACTGGGAAGGGCGCGACCCGGTTTCGGACTACGACGTCATCAACGAAGAGCTGCGGCTCTACGGCCAGGGCCTTGAAGACCGCCCGCGCATCGTCGTGGCGAACAAGATCGACGTGGAAGGCACCGACGAGGCGTGCGAGCGGCTGGCGGCGCGGGTTCGCGAAGACTCCGTCGCGGCGGCCGGCGGCGACGAGTTCGCCCCCAGCCCCGTCGACCCGAAGCTCTACCGCATAAGCGCGTTGACGGGCAAGGGCGTCGACTCGCTCAAGGCCGCCATCGCCACGAAAGTGCGCGAGCTGCGCGAGGCGGCGCGGGCGAAGCAGGCCGACGCGACGGAATTCGAGGCCGTGTGGGAGCTGCGCCGCGAGGCCCGCAGCAAGCGCTTCGACGTTACGCCGTTGGGCGGCGGGGTCTTTCGCGTCGAAGGGACGCAAGTCGAGCGCTGGGTCGTGCAGACGGACTGGGAAAACGAGGAGGCCATCGCGTTTCTGCAGCACCGCTTCAAGCGCTCCGGCGTGGACGACGCGCTTGAAAAGGCCGGCGCGGTCGACGGCGACGAGATTCGCATCCTGGGGTACGCCTTCGAGTTCGAATCGTCCATCCGCGGCGACGACATCTACGTTGAGCTGGATCTATAGGGAAGGAAAGCCGTGGAAACGCACGCAACGCATGCTTCCGACATCGTCGTGGTGAAGATCGGCTCGTCGACGCTCACCACGTCGGAAAGCTCTATCGACTACGCCTTTCTCGACGCGCTGGCCGACCAGATGGCCAATGTGCGCGCGCTGGGGTTCAGCCCCATCATCGTCACGTCGGCCGCCATCGCGTGCGGCTTGGAAGCGCTTGGCATCCACAAGCGCCCCACCGACATGCCCAGCCTTCAGGCGGCGGCCTCGGTCGGCCAAAGCGCCCTTTCCACCGCATACGCCGAAGCGTTCGCTCGCCGCGGCATGTTGACGTCGACCGTACTTCTGACCAGGCGCGACACGGCCGATCGCACGGCGTATCTGCACGCGCGGGACACGCTGCACCGCTTGGTCGACTTGGGCGTCGTGCCCATCGTGAACGAAAACGACACGGTGTCGGTCGAACAGATCCGCTTTGGCGACAACGACACGCTGGCGGCGCTTGCGGCGGTGCTCGTGGGCGCGGGGCTGGTGGTCATCCTGTCGGACATCGACGGCCTCTACGACGCCAACCCCGCCACGCACGCCGACGCCAAGCTGCTGTCGAAGGTGGAGGTCATCGGGCCGGAGGTCATCGCCATGGCCGGCGGCGTGGGATCGGCGGTCGGGTCGGGCGGCATGGTCACGAAGATCAAGGCGGCCCAGGTGCTCATGGTGGCCGGCATACCCATGGCCATCTGCCAGGGGCGGCGGCCGAACGTCATTGTGGACGCGGTGCGCGGGCGCGACGTGGGAACGCTGTTCAGCCCGCGGCGCTCTCCGCACGACGTGTCGCCGAAGAAGCTGTGGCTGGCGCTGGGAGACGCGACGCGCGGCTCGCTTGTGGTGGACGCGGGCGCCCGCCGGGCGCTCGTGGAGCGCGGCAGCTCGCTTTTGACCGTGGGCGTGAGCGAGGTCGAGGGGCGCTTCGAGGAAGGCGACATCGTCGACATCAAAGACGCGACGGGGCACGTGTTCGCCCGCGGCCGCGTGCGTGCGGGCAGCGACGAGATCGAGCTGGGGCTCGGCCGCACGCGCGACTATCTTCGCGCCAACCACCTGTTGTCTCATTTGGCCGACCGTTCGCTCGTGCATCGCGACGAGCTGGTCGTATTCGAGTAGAAGTCGGACGAAAGGACGCCCATGGGCGAGAAAACCATTGCAGAAAACGTGCGCGACCTGGCGCTTTTGGCGAAGGAGGCAAGCGTGGCGCTCGGCCAGACGACCGAGCAGGCCCGCAACGGGGCCTTGCAGGCCATGGCGGACGCGCTGCGGGCGAACACGCCCAAGATCGTGGCGGCGAACGCCGAAGACGTGGCGGCGGCCCGCGAGAAGGGCACGAAAGAGTCGCTCATCGACCGGTTGGCGCTTGACGAGGGCCGCATCGAGGCCATGGCGGCGGCGCTGGAAGACCTGATGGCGCTGCCCGATCCGCTCGGGCGCGTGACGATGGAGTCGACGCTGTACAACGGCATCGAGCTTGAGCGCGTCAGCGTGCCGCTCGGCGTGGTCGCCATGGTGTACGAGGCGCGTCCGAACGTGACGGCCGACGCCGCCGGCATCTGCATCAAGTCCGGCAACGCGGTGGTGCTGCGCGGGGGCAGCCTGGCGGCCCGGTCAAACGAGGTCGTGTCCGACGTTTTGGCCCAGGCGGCCTTTTCGGCGGGCATGCCCAAGCACGCCGTTTGCGCCATCACGACGACCGACCGCAGCGCAACCGACGCGCTCATGGGGCTGCGCGGCATCGTCGACGTGCTCATTCCGCGCGGGGGAGCAGGGCTTATCCAGCACTGCGTCGAATGCGCGAAGGTTCCGGTCATCGAAACGGGCACCGGCAACTGCCACGTGTACGTGCACGAAAGCGCAGACGCCGCCATGGCGCACGACATCGTGATGAACGCGAAGTGCCGCCGCTACGGCGTGTGCAACGCGGCCGAATCGCTGCTCGTGGACGCTGCGGCGGCCTCGCGCGTGCTGCCCGGCATGCTGGCGGCCTTGGCGGAAAGAGGCGTGGTCGTCCATGGCGATGCGCAGGCGCTTGACCTGGCCCGTGCGGCCGGGGTCGACGAATCGCTGCTGGCACAAGCCTCCGAGGACGACTGGGCGACCGAATACCTGGCGCCGGAGATCGCCGTGAAGTGCGTCGGCGGCCCGGCCGAGGCCATCGCGCACGTGAACCGCTACGGCACGAAGCACTCCGAAGCCATCGTGGCCGATCCGAACGACGCGGCCGGCGCCCGCGCCATCGAAGACTTCCTGGCGCAGGTCGACGCGGCGGCGGTGTACGCGAACGCCTCGACCGCCTTCACCGACGGCGGCCAGTTCGGCTTGGGCGCGGAGATCGGCATTTCCACCCAGAAGCTGCACGCCCGCGGGCCGTTCGCGCTCGAGGCGCTGACGTCCTATAAATATGTGTTGCGCGGCTGCGGCCAGACAAGGGCCTGACCGTGGGCGTGATCGACGACGCTGCATCCCGTGCGCCCGTCGCGCCTGCCGCGCCCGGCTTTTCCGGCCCGGTCGCATCCGAGCGCTTCGACCGCCTCGGCTTCGACGGTGCGCCGGTGCGCCTAGGGCTGATGGGGGGCACGTTCGACCCCGTTCATTTGGGGCATCTGTGCTGCGCCGAGCAGGTGCGCGACGCCTGTGCGCTCGACGCCGTGCTGTTTTTGGTGGCCGGCACGCCTTCGTTCAAGCGCGACCTGGCCGTCACGAACGCGGCGCACCGCTTGGCCATGTGCCGGCTCGCCGTGGCGGAAAACCCGGCGTTCGACGTGAGCGCGTTGGAGGCCGCCCGGCCCGGCATCACGTTCACGGTCGACACGCTGCGCCAGCTGCGTGCGCATTACCCCGAAAACGTTGAGCTGGCGTTCATCGTCGGCGCCGACGCGGCGCTTGCGCTGCCGGAATGGAAGGAGGCCGACGCGCTGGTCGACCTGGCCGAGTTCATCGTGATGAGCCGTCCGGGAAGCTCCCTGGCCGCTGCCGACGCCGACAGGCTCGCCCAGGCGGGCTTTCGGATCCGCCCGGTCGCGCCTGCGGCCCTCGACATCTCGTCGACCGAGGTGCGCCGACGCGCGTCGTGCGGCCAGTCCATCCGCTATCTGGTGCCCGAGGCGGTGCGCGACTACGTCCTTGAGCATAAACTGTACCGAAAGGGGGACTCTTGACGCATTCGCTTCGACCCGAAGAAGGCGCGTCTGCAACCGGCGACGCTCTTTCCGACGCGTTTTTCGAGGCCCGCAAGGCCGATCTTGAGCGGCGCCTGAAGCCCAAGCGCTTCCGCCATTCGCTCGGGGTGTCGCAGACGGCCGAGGCCATGGCGAAAACCTATGGCGCCGACGTCGCAACGGCGCGGCTGGCGGGGCTTCTGCACGACTGGGACAAGGGCTTGGACGACCAGGCCGTCCGCGACCGTGCGCACGATGTGGGCGCAGACGTGCCCGACCTGGTGCTTCAGGCCATGCCGCAGCTGCTGCACGGCCCGACGGCCGCCCGTGCGCTGGCACGCGAGTTTCCACAGATTCCGCCCGAGGCGTTGTCGGCCATCGAGAAGCACACGGCCGCTTCGGTCGACATGAGCGACTTGGACCTGATCGTCTACGTCGCCGACGTGATAGAGCCCAACCGCAGCTACGACGGCGTCGACGAGCTGCGCCGGGCCGTGGGGCGCGTGGGGCTGGAAGACCTGTTTCTGCTCGCGTTCCAGCATTCGCTGGAAAACCTCGTGGCTGCGGGCAAGTGCCTGCACCCTGACACCGTGGACGTGTGGAACCATTACGTGGAGCGCAAGCGCGAACGCGAAGGGGAGCCCTCGCAAGTCGCGAAGCGGCGCTGACGCCGCCTCGCGTCGCCTGTCCGCGCCGCTTTCCGCCAACCTGCAAATGTAAGTTGCATCGAACCTCTCGACTGAAAGGATTTTTTCATGACCAAGACCGCAACGACCGTCGCCGATTCGCGCACCTGCGCCATCACCGCCGCCCGCGCCGCCGACGAGAAGAAGGCCTCCGACATCATGGTGCAGGAGGTGCGCGAGCTCATCGGCGTGACGGACTACTTCGTCATCGCCACCGCCGCGAACAACCGCCAGGTGGAGGCCATCGTCGACGAGGTGGAAGAGCAGCTGCGCGTGACGTGCGGCATCAAGCCGCTGCACCGCGAAGGCACGCAGGACGGCAGCTGGTCGCTGCTCGACTACGGCAGCATCGTCGTGCACGTTTTCCAGCCCGAAACGCGCGAGTACTACCGCCTGGAGGCGCTTTGGAACGACGCCCCGCTCATCGACCTTGCCGCTGAAGAGGGGTTTGAGAACCTGGAATACTCCGACCGCATCGCCAAGCTGCTCAAGGCCGCTCGCGGCTAGCCGGGCGGGCGTGCCGGCTGTTCGACATCCGCCGCCGTTGTCCGCCGCCTCGGAAAACACGTTTTTCGTACGAAAAGCGTGAATCTTTACACGTTTTTCGTACGAATAGTGTGTAAGCTTGCACAGTATACGTACGAACGATGTGCAATCAGAAGCACGAACGCAGTCGCAAGCGCCTCTCGGGCCGCTTCGCTGCATCGAGAAAGCGGGGCAGCGCCTTCGGGACGCTGCCCCGTCTGGTTTTCCGCCTTTCGCCGCCGGCCTGCGCCAGTTGCGGAATATGGGTGCAGTTGATTGCGCTTGAAGCCGGTTTGTTATAATGGCTAGTCGGGTGCGTCGAGGTCCGCCGGCAGGCGGCCTTTGCGCAAAAGCCGAACCGATGTGAGAGGTCCTTATGAGCGAACTGCTAAATCAGCTTTGGACGCCTGAGTTGCAGGCGGCCTTGACCGTTGTCGTGGTTTTACTGGTCGTGCTCTACATTCTGTCCATCGTGTGGGTCGTTCGCGACGCCTACCTGCGCGGATCGTACTGGTACGTGTGGGCCATCGTGGCGCTGGTGCCGTTCGTCGGCGTGGTGGCGTACTGCCTGCTGCGTCCGCCGCTGCTGCAGATCGACCGCGACGAGCAGGAGCTTGAGATCGCCCTCAAGCAGCGCCAGCTCATGCAATACGGCGAATGCGCCAACTGCGGCTATCCCGTGGAATCCGACTATGTGCTGTGCCCCAGCTGCCACCAGCGCCTCAAAAACCTCTGCCCGGTGTGCAACCATGCGCTCGAGCCCGCCTGGACGGTGTGCCCGTATTGCGCCACGCCGGTTTCCGTCGCCTCGCGCGGCCGTCGCGGAACGGCGGCCCAGGGTCGTCCGGCCCGCCCGCAGCAGGGTGCGCCTGCGCAGCGAACTCGCTAGGCCCTGCGTCGGGCCCTTCTTTCAACGCTATAGCTTCAGTCTCTCAGCAACCGGGCGTGCAAGCGCCTGATTCCCTGGTCGTGCAGGTGCTTTGTGCGCACCCGGCGCAAGAAAGGATGTATCCATGAACGTAGTTTTGCCTGACGGCTCGAAGAAAGAGGTCGCTGAAAACGCGACGGTCGCCGACGTGGCGGCCGCCATCGGCGCGGGCCTTGCGAAGGCGGCGCTCGGCGGCATCGTCAACGGCGTGCCGGTCGACCTGTCCGCGCCCGTGGCCGACGGCGATGCGGTTGCCATCGTGACGGCGAAAAGCCCTGGTGCGCTCGACCTGCTGCGCCACTCCACGGCGCATCTCATGGCCGCCGCGCTCACCGACCTGTACGGCGACGTGAAGTTCGGCGTGGGCCCGGCCGTGGAAAACGGCTTCTACTACGACATCGAGCTGCCTGAAGGCGCGAGCGTCTCTCCGGCCGACTTCGAGCGCATCGAGGCACGCATGGCCGAGCTCGCGAAGGCCGACGAGCCGTTCGTGCGCACCGTCGTGACGAAGGACGAAGCGCTCAAACTCTTCGCTGACCAGCCCTTCAAGGTGGAGCTTGTCAACGAGCTGCCCGAGGGTGAAACCATCACCACCTATGCCTGCGGCTCGTTCACGGATCTGTGCCGCGGCCCGCACGTGCCTTCGACCGGCGCCATCCCGGCGTTCAAGCTGACGAAGGTGGCCGGCGCCTATTGGAAAGGCGACGCCGAGCGCGACATGCTCACGCGCATCTACGGCACGGCCTTCTTCAAACAAAAGGAGCTGGACGAGCACTTGCACAACCTGGAGGAAGCCGAAAAGCGCGACCACCGCAAGCTCGGCCGCGAGCTGGGCATCTACATGATGGATCCCATGGCCGGCGTGGGACTGCCGCTCTACCTTCCCAAGGGCGCCCGCATCATCCGCACCATGCAGGAATGGCTGCGGCGCGATTTGTACGACCGCGGCTATGAAGAGGTCATCACGCCGCACGTCTACAACGCCGACGTGTGGAAGACGTCTGGCCACTACGGCTTCTACCACGACAACATGTACTTCTTCGAGATCAACGAGGGCGACGACGAGAACCCGCGCATGACCGAATACGGCGTCAAGCCCATGAACTGCCCCGGGCACGTCATGCTGTACAAAAACGAGCTGCATTCCTATCGCGACCTGCCGCTGCGCTACTTCGAATTCGGCACGGTGTATCGCCACGAAATGTCGGGCGCGGTGCACGGCCTTATGCGCGCCCGCGGCTTCACGCAGGACGACGCGCACGTTTTCTGCACGAAAGACCAGGTCGTTGACGAGGTTGTCGCCATTTTGGACTTGGTCGACCACATCATGACCACGTTCGGCTTCGAATACGAGGCCGAAATCTCCACGCGGCCTGAAAAGTCCATCGGCACCGACGAGATGTGGGACCACGCCACCAACTCGCTCAAGGAGGCGTGCGAGCGCCATAATCTGACCTACGAGATCAACGAAGGCGACGGCGCGTTCTACGGCCCGAAGATCGACATCAAGGTGAAAGACGCCATCGGCCGCACGTGGCAGTGCTCGACGGTGCAGGTCGACTTCAACATGCCTGAGCGCTTCGGCTTGACCTACCGCACGGAAGACAACACCGAAGAGCGCCCGTGGATGCTGCACCGCGCCATCTTCGGGTCCATCGAGCGCTTCTTGGGCATCCTTTTGGAACATTACGCCGGATCGCTGCCCCTGTGGCTGGCCCCGGTGCAGGTCATCGTGCTGCCCATTGCCGACCGTCACATCGACGCCGCCTCTGACCTGGTGAAACTCATCAAGGACGCCGGCGGCCGGGCGGAGCTGTACGACCAGAACGAGCCGATGCGCGTGAAGATCGCGAAGGCCCAGGCCGAGAAGGTGCCCTACATGGTGGTCATCGGCGACAAGGAGGTCGAAGAAGGGACCGTCAGCGTGCGCGAGCGCCACGAGGGCGACCTGGGCGCGTGGCCGGTCGACAAGCTGCTCGAAACCGTGCGCGAGGCGGCGCTGTAGCGCACCCTGAGCGTTCCGCTTCCCAGAAAGCTGCGTTTCCGAAGGCCCGCCGCGTGCGGGCCTTCTTCTTTTGGGAGGCGGCGCGGGGGGCGCGGGGGGAGGGCGTCTTGCTGCGGCGTCTCGTGCGTTTCGAAGGCACTTGCCGTACCAGGCCTTTTACGTGTGGGGAGCGTGCCGCCTGGCTGCTTTCGCGCCTGTTGCGCCGCGGCGGCTGCTAGAATTCCTCGCAATCATCGACAACGGGAGGTGTCGTTATGGGACAGCGGCGAAGCGTGCCGAGAACGTATCGGGAGAAAATGCGCGAGGCGAACCGCGAGGCGGTCGCGTCGGTCGTGGCGCTGGGCGTCATCGTTGCCGTGTGGCTTGTCGGCGGCATCGGGCTGGCGTCGGTCGATGTGTCGGTGGCCGGGCTTCCGATCTGGGTCGTCGGCGGGACGTTCGGCCCATGGATCGCGGCCATCGTGCTGGCCGTTGTGCTGGCGAACAAGGTGTTCGTGAACTTCAGCCTGGACGACGAAGAGGGGGCCGACCATGAATAACGTTGCCGGCCTGGTGCCGCTCGTCGCGTTCTTGTTGGCCGCGCTCGGCGTTTCGGTCGTCGTGCGCCGCCGCACCGCCCGCGAGGAACAAAGCTTCGTGAAGGGCTACTTCATCGGCAACCGCTCGCTTGGCGGGTTCGTGCTGGCCATGACGACCGTTGCCACGTACGGATCGGTCAGCACGTTCGTCGGCGGTCCGGGCCAGGCGTGGTCCATCGGCTTTGGCTGGGTGTACATGGCGGTCGTGCAGGTCACGGCCCTCATTCTGCTTTACGGCATCATGGGAAAGAAGATGGCGCTCGTCTCCCGCAAGCTCGACGCCGTTACGGTGGTCGACGTGGTTCGCGCCCGCTATGGCTCCGACGCGCTGGCGAATATAAGCGCATTGGTCATCGTTGTGTTCTTCGTCGCCACGATGATCGCCCAGTTCGTGGGCGGGGCGAAGCTGTTCGAATACGTGACCGGCTACTCGTATCTGGTGGGGCTGGCCCTGTTCGGCGCGGCGGTGGTGCTGTTCACCACCATCGGCGGCTTTCGCGGCGTGGCGGTCACCGATGCGCTTTGCGGCATTGCGATGCTGGTGGGCATGGTGGTGCTCGGCGCGGGCATTCTTGGCGCCGGCGGCGGGTTCGAAAACATCATGGCGACCATCAAGACGAACAACCCGGCGATGCTCGAGCCGTTTTCGGGCGGGGCCATGCCGCCGTCGCTCTACTTCACGCAGTGGCTGCTCGTGGGCGTGTTCACGTTCGTGCTGCCGCAATCGGTCGTGCGCACGATGGGGTACAAGGACACCCGGTCGCTGCACGAGGCGATGATCTGGGGCACCGTCATCATCGGCGCCATGATGATCGGCGTCACCTCGCTCGGCGTGCTGTCGGCCGGCGTGCTGCTGGAAGATCTGGCGGCCTACGGCGGCAGCGTGGACAACATCATTCCGCAGGCCATCGTGTCGACGCTGCCGCCGTTTGTGGCGGGCATCGCCATCGTCGGCCCCATTGCGGCGTCCATTTCCACGGTGTCTTCGCTGCTCATTTCGTCGGCGTCGGCCATCGTCAACGACATGGGCCTGGCGTGGTGCGCAAAGCGGGGCAAACGCCCGCGCGAGCGTTCCGTGGCGCTTTCGAGCCAGGCGTTCACGCTCGGCATCGGCGTGCTCGTGTTCGTGCTGGCCGTCGTGCCGCCCGACGTCATCTGGAAGATCAACATGTTCGCGTTCGGCGGGCTTGAGACGGCGTTTCTGTTCGTGCTGGCGTGCGGTCTGTTTTGGAAGCGTGCGAACAAGACCGGCGCCCTTTGGTCGATGGTCGGCGGCGTGGCGGCGTACTGCGCGTGCATGGCCGCAGGCTTCAAGGTGGCCGATCTGCACCAGATCGTCATCGGCGTCGCGGTGGCCGGCGTGCTCATGGTCGTCGGCACGCTTGCGGGCAAGCAGGACGAAGGCGCCCGCCTGGACGTGTTCTTCCCGGAAGAGGAAGGGGTCGGCGCGGCGGCAGGCCGGAAAGAAGGCTGACCGGCCCCCGGCCCTCGCGGCCCCCGGCACCCCTCGCGTCCTTTGCGGCTCCTGCCGCTCCTGCCGCGCGTTCGGGGGAAGCGGACAGGCGGATCAGGACGTCTTAGGCGGTTTCGCGTCGCTGCTTGCGGAGGCCTCGTCCGGCTCGTCGGCCGCCGTTGGGCCGTCTGCCTCTTTGGCGGCTCCGCTCGCCTCGTGCGCCCTTGCCTTGCCCCGGTGCCGCACCGGCCGGGCGCCGTGCTCTTCTCGCTCGGTTCGCTCTCCGCTTTCGTTGACTTCCAGCATCAACATTTCTTCTTCCGTCAGACCCAGCACGGCGCCGTGCGCCCTGCCTTCGGCTTTCGCCCGCTTGGCGGCCTGGTGGCGCTGCAGCTCAAGCTTGCGGTGCTGCCGCAAGATCTGGGCCGTCCGGTGCGGGTCTTCCTTGATTTCTCGTGCGGCCCCGGTCAGGTCGGCGTTCGCCGCGCGGACGGTCAGCGACGCCAGCAGCGGCATGAGCAGCACGGTGATGCCTCCGGCCGCCACCAGCACCGACGAGGTGGCCTGCGTCATCGCCCCGGCGTTCACGGCCACGGTCGTCACCGCCACGATGAGCGGCAGCGCCGTGGTGCAGTACAGCGCGATGGTCAGCTTCTCGTTGAAGCCCAGGTCGCGGGTGGTGGCGCTCGTGGTCAGCGACAGGTAGATGGGCAGCGCCCGCACCACGAGCAGCAACGCGATGAACACGACGAGCAGCACCGGGTTCGCCGCAATGGCCGTCACGTCGATCTTCGCGCCGGACACGATGAAGAACAGCGGGATGAAGAACCCGTATCCGATGGCCCGCAGCTTGCCTTCCATGGCCTCGCTGCCTTCCGGGATGACGTAGCGCAGGATGAAGCCGGCGGCGAAAGCGCCCAAGACGATGTCCAGGTCGAAGATCTCGGCGAGGGCGGTCAGCCCGACGAGCAGCATGGTCACGGTGCGCACGAGCATCTGCGAGTTGGTCTCGGCGTTGTTCTGCACGAAGCGAAAGACCCGCCCGCCGGCGTCGCGGGCCCGCTTCGGCACGACGGCGACCAGCACGGCCAGCGCCAGAAACACCACGAGCACGAGGATCGTCCGCCATTCCGCGCGGGTCGACAGCAGAAGCGTCATGGCCAGCACCGGCGCCAGCTCGCCCCACGTGCCGTAGGACACCACCTCTTGCCCGATGCGCGTCGGCAGAATCTCGCGCTCTTCCAAAATGGGCAGCAGCGTGCCGATGGCCGTGGTCGTCAGCGCGATGGCGACGGCGATGCCGTCGATGCTGTTCACCGAAAACGCCGGCCACAGCGACACGGCGCCGAACGCGGCGACGATGCTGACGCACCACGTGGCAAGTCCGCGCTTCCCGTCAGGTCCGATGACGCTTTTCGGGTCGATCTCGTAGCCTGCCAGCAAAAACAGGAACGCCAGCCCCAGCTCCGACAGCAAATCCACCGCGTCGCTCAGGCTCACCAGCCCCAGCACGTGCGGGCCGCACACCATGCCGACGATCAGCAAAAACACCGTTTCCGAGATGGGCTTTCCGGGGATGGCGGCGGCGAACAGCGGGCAGAGGAACGCCGCCAGCGTGATGACGGCGAGCGAAATGAAGTCTACGGTCATGGTCGTTGTGCTTTCTCACGGCGAAGCGGCGGCGTCTCGGGGCGTCTCTGACCCCGTTTCGCCGCTCCGATGATGATGGCATGATACCATGTAATCTGCTCTTGCAACGCCGTGCAGGCGGCTTGGGAAACGCCGATGAAAGCGGTCGACTGAAAGGCAGGGAGACGAGGTGGGCGCGAGCCAGACAGACGAGTTCGACGAAAAAGGCCAGGAGCCTTCGCGCCTCCGTCGGCTGAAAGAGGCCTCGGCCTTCAAACGGCAGACGTTCTACGCGCTCGAGGACATGCGCCGCGCCTGCCCGCTTGCCCGCGCGGTCGGCGTCGGGCTGTTCGTGCTCATCGTGGCGAACGCCGCCGTCGTGCTCGTGTGGATCGACGACGGCGCCAACCCCTTCGCGGCCAGCCTGGTCATGTGGTTCTACCGCGTGTCCACCGTCTGCTTCTTCGCGGAATACCTCGCCCGCCTGTGGACGGCGGACCTCCTGTACGGTTCTTTGAGCCCTGGCCGGGCGCGTCTTCGCTACGCCTTGTCGCTCATGGGCGTCATCGACCTTTTGGCCTTTCTGCCCAACATCGTCTCGTGGTTCGTGCCGCTCACCGACGCGCTCAAGCGCTCCGTCGACCTGGTGCGCCTTGTGCGGCTTGTGAAGGTGTCGCGCTACATGCGCGGCCTGGAGACCATCGCCTGCGTCGTTTCCAAGCGCCGCCACGAGATCGTTGCGTCCGTCATGGTGCTGCTGCTGCTCGTCGCCGTGACGAGCGTGCTCATGTACGAAGTGGAGCACGACGTCCAGCCCGACGTGTTCGACAGCCTGCTGACCGGCGTCTATTGGAGCGTGACCACCGTCACGGGCACCGGTTTCGGCGACATCGCGCCCATCACGGATCTCGGGCGCTTGCTCGGGTCGGTCATCATGGTGCTGTCGGTGGGCATCGTGGCCATTCCCGGCGGCATCCTGTCGGCGGGTTTCGTGGCGGAGTTCCAAAACACCAGCGAGCGCCGCATCGAGCGTTTGCTGCACGAAGACGGGCCGGGCCGCCGCGAAGAGCGCCGGCAGGCAGAACAGGCCGAGCAGGCCGAAGTGCGAGAGCGGGACTCGAAGCGGGTCGAAGCGCAGCGGCCGTCCGACGAGGCCGGGGCCGAGGGGCGGCCGGGCGCAGTGGCGGACGCGCACGAGGCGGACGCCCCGCCGACGTGAGGGCGGCCGGCAGGGCGCTTGCACGCGCGGCATGCCGCCGGCTTTCGCCTGCGCGTCGCGCGGCGGCAAGGTGTCGAACGGCGAATCGGGGCCTTCCTGTTCGGTAACGAATGGATCGCACGTTTCGCCAAGCCCTGCGAGCCTTTACAATGGTAACCGCGCTGCACAGGGAACGCCGCCGAATCGGACCAGCCGTGCAGCGTGCAAACCGGACAACCCAGCCTGAAGGAGGCATTCATGAGCGAGATCGTTTCGTCTGCTGATTTCCAGTCCAAGGTCCTTGACAGCGACCAGCCGGTCCTGGTCGATTTCTTCGCCACGTGGTGCGGCCCGTGCAAGATGATCGCCCCGACGCTTGAAGAGGTTGCGGCCGAGGTCGAAGGCCGTGCGAAGGTGTACAAGGTCGACATCGACCAAAGCCAGGACATCGCCGTGCGCTACGGCGTCATGAGCGTTCCGACCCTCGTCGTGTTCGAGGACGGCCAGCCCGCCAGGCAGGTGGTCGGCGTGCAGTTCAAGCAGGCCCTGCTTTCCCTGCTGGGCTAGCTTCCCCGGCGCGGTCGTGCGCCCGAGCGGCGACCCGGTGTTTCCCTCAGGCCGTCGAACGTCATCGGCGGCCTTTTTGGCTGGCGAAGAGGCTGTTCAGAAAGGCGGCTTTCATGGAAAGCAAAAACCATATTCCCGAATCGCAGGCGTCCAAGGCCTGCACCGACGTCATCGACGTGGCCGTCATCGGGGCCGGCCCTGCCGGCATGACGGCGGCTTTGTACGTGGAGCGTGCGGGCTTCGACGCCGTCATGTTCGAGCGCATCGCGCCGGGCGGGCAGTTGGCAACGACCGAGCACGTGGAGAACTACCCCGGTTTTCCCGACGGCACGTCCGGCTTCGACCTGGCCTTCGCCATGAAGCAGCAGGCCGACAACTTCGGCGCGAAGACCATAAACGAAGAGGTGGTGGCCGTCGACGTCACGTCGACGCCGAAGAGGATCGACACGGCGTTCGGCAGCTACGAGGCGTCTTGCATCATCGTTGCGACCGGGGCGCGGCCCCGCAAGCTGGGCGTTCCGCTTGAAGACGAGCTGGCCGGCAAGGGCGTGTCGTACTGCGCCACCTGCGACGGCAACTTCTTCCGCGGCAAGACGGTCGCCGTGGTGGGCGGCGGCAACACGGCGGTGGCCGACGCCATCTTTTTGGCCCGTTTGTGCGAGAAGGTCTACCTCGTCCACCGGCGCGACCGCCTTCGCGCCACGGCGGTCTACAACAAGCGCCTCGAAGGGATAGACAACGTCGAGATACTTTGGAACACCCAGGTCAGGCGCTTGTTTGCTGACAGCGGGAAGCTGGCGGGGATCGAGGTGGAGAACACGGCGGAACATTCGACGCAAAAGCTGCCGTGCGAAGGCGTGTTCGTGGCCGTCGGCAACGAGCCCAACGTCGAGTTTTTGCAGGGTGCGCTCGAGCTGGAGGGCGGATACGTGAAGGCCGACGAAACCGGCAAGACGAGCGCCGCGGGCGTGTTCGCCGCCGGAGACGTGCGCACGAAGGCGCTGCGGCAGATCACCACGGCGGTGGCCGACGGGTCGGTCGCGGCCGAATCGGCGGCGGAGTTCTTGACGCTGTAGGGAAACGCTGATCAATTCCATCAGCTTTGCTCAGGCGCGGCGGGCGTGTCGGTTGTGCGGGCTGCCCTGAACGGCTGTTGGACACCGCTTCCATCTCTGCTATCATGAATCAGTTTCAACATGCTACTGACGGCGCCTCGCAGGCGCCGAGACGAACGCGGCCGCGTCGGCGGCGATGGAGGACAAGGCGACTATGGCAGATATGGACATGCGCGACAAACTGGTGAAAATCATCGAGGCCTACGAAGAGCTGCAAGCCAAGATGGGCGATCCGGACGTGCTTGCCAACCAAAAAGAATACAACCGGCTGGCGAAGGAATACGCCAACCAAGGCCCGCTCGTGCACAAGGCTCAGGAATACGTCCAGGCGGCAGACGACCTGGTGGCGGCAAAGGAAATGCTGTCCGACCCCGACATGAAGGAGTTCGCCCAGGAAGAGATCGCCGGCATCGAAGAGCGCCTTCCCGGCCTGGAAGAAGACATCAAGTTCATGCTCATCCCGGCCGACCCGGCCGACGAGAAGGACATCATCGTGGAGATCCGCGCGGCGGCCGGCGGCGACGAGGCGGCCATTTTCGCGGGCGACCTCTACCGCATGTACGAGCGGTTCGCAAGCGACCAGGGTTGGAAGCTCGAAACCATGGACGTGTCGCCTTCGGAAGCCGGCGGCTACAAGGAAATCCAGTTCAAGGTGAAAGGCGACAGCGTCTATTCGGTCATGAAGTTCGAGTCGGGCGTCCATCGCGTGCAGCGCGTCCCGAAGACCGAAAGCCAGGGCCGCATCCACACGTCCACGGCCACCGTCGCGGTGCTGCCGGAGGCCGACGAGGTGGAAGTGGAGATCAACGAGAGCGACCTGCGCATCGACGTGTACCGCGCCGGCGGCCCGGGCGGCCAGTGCGTCAACACCACTGACTCGGCCGTGCGCATCACGCATCTGCCCACGGGGCTGGTGGTCCAGTCCCAAGACCAGAAGTCCCAGCTGCAGAACAAGATCGCGGCCATGGCGGTTCTGCGCGCCCGCCTGTACGAGAAGATGCTCGCCGAGCAGCAGGCCGCCGAAGGCGCCGAGCGCTTGGCCCAGATCGGCAGCGGCGACCGCGCCGAGAAGATCCGCACCTACAACGGCCCGCAGGACCGCGTGACCGACCACCGCATCGGCTACAACGGCACGTACAACGGCGTGCTGCTCGGCGCCGGCGGCGCGGGGCTGTCCGAGCTGATCACCGCCTTGCAGGCGGCCGACCGCGCCCAAAAGCTCGAAGCGGCGGTGTAGCGTGTCGCTCGACAAGCCCGCGCTGAAAATCGGTTCTTATCCCGTTGACTTTGAAGAGGAAAACCGCTCGTGAGCGCAGATGTGTGGACCGTCAAGGCGGCGCTTGACTGGACGGTCGGCTACCTTGAGCGCAAAGGCGACGAAAACCCGCGCTTGTCGGCGGAATGGCTGCTTTCGGAAGCGTGCGAGCTGTCGCGCATCCAGCTGTACGTGAGCTTCGACCGTCCGCTGACCGGCGACGAGCGCGACCGGCTGCGCGACTTCGTGCAGCGCCGCGGCGCGGGCGAGCCGTTGCAATACATCACCGGCGAGGTGGGCTTTCGGCACATCACGGTGAAGGTGCGCCCCGGCGTGCTCATTCCGCGGCCGGAGACCGAAGTGCTCGTGAGCGAGGCGTTGGCGCTTTTGCCCGTCCCCGAGCGTCCGCGCTGGGTCGATCCGGAGCCGCAAGAGGCGGCCGAAGAGGCAAGGCCGGCCGAAGAGGCGCTGCCCTCGCGCGATCTGGGCGACGACGCGCCTGCCCGCGCAGGCGAAGCGCCGGCCGCCTTGGACGCAGGGACGCCCGCCGCGGCCGCCGTCGACGCCGGAGCCGCAGGCGTTGCCGACGCTGACGCGGATGCCAACGCCGCTTCGTCCGCGCCGCCGCTTCGCGTGGCCGACTTGTGCACGGGGTCGGGCTGCATCGCCTGCTCGCTTGCGTTCGAGCACCCCAAGGCGAGCGTCGTCGCGACCGACCTTTCGCCGGCGGCGGTGTCGCTTGCCCAGGAGAACGTGGCGGCGCTGGGGCTGGAAGGGCGCGTGGGCGTGCTCTGCTGCGATCTGGGCGAGAAGATCCCCGACCGGCTTATGGGCACGTTCGACCTGGTGGTGTCCAACCCGCCCTACGTGCCGACCGCCGTGGTGGCGGGCCTTGCGCCTGAGGTGCGCGACTTCGAGCCGGCGCTTGCGCTCGACGGCGGCGCCGACGGCAACGACTTCGTCCGGCGTATTCTGCCGTGGGCGGCCCGAGCGCTGCGCCCCGGCGCGGGCTTTGCGCTCGAGCTGCACGAAACCTGCCTCGACGCCGCCGCAAACATCGCGTGCGACCTGGGCTTTTCCGACGTCCGCATCACGTGCGACCTGGCGGGCCGCCCCCGCGTGCTCACCGGCCGCCGCCCCGCCGCCCCGGCCGCGGGCGCCGACGCACGCTGACGGGCGCACCGCCGCCCGCCCGCCGCGCTACCGGTACGACTCTTCCGCCTCGATGACCTGGTTGTACAGCTGCATCGTCTCCATCGAAGGGTCGATGCCCAGCTCGTCGGCAAGGCGGCGCCGGCAGTCGTGGTAGGTTTCGATGGCGGCCGTGCGCTGGCCGGCCGCTATCTGGCAGCGCATGAGCGCTCCGCAGATGTCTTCGCGGGCCGCGTCTCGCTGGTGCGCGTCGCGGGCGAACCAGAGCGCTTCTTGGCAGCGGCCCGCCTCGAGCAGCCGCATCGACGCCGAGGTCATCGCGTCCGCCAGCTTCGTGCGGTATTCGCGGCGCAGCGCGTTGAGCGCGGGGCTGTGGCCTTCGCCGGGCAGCAGGTCTTCCGAAAACGACAGGGCGACGCGCTGGTACAGGTCCGACCAGCAGGCGGCGTCGGGGCTTTCGAACAAGAGCCGCTGGCAGAGCTGTTCGTGCTCCATGGCGTCGCTTTCGAGCAGCGTCGCGTCCAGGCGCACGCCCAGCTGCTGGCGTATGAGGTAGGGGCAGCGGTGCGGCTCGATCGACAGCGCCTGTTTGAGCAGCGACCACACCGAATAGAAGTTGCGCCGCCCGCAGTCGGGGTTGGAGTTCGGCCACATCTGGCGTATGAGGCGGTCGCGCGAAATCTCGCGGCCGTGGTTCAGCACGAGCAGGGCCAAAAGCACGCGCACGTTGCGGCGGCGGAACAGCATCGGATCGATGCGGTTCCTGCCGCGGTACACCTCAAGCCCGCCGAACAGCTTGACGCGCAGCTTTTCGACGGCCCCCGGCGCCCCCGTCGCGCCGCCTTGGCGCCCTGCGTCCCAGCCGCCCGCCTTCGACGCCTTTCCGCTGCGGCGTTTCGTCGAGCGGCGGTGCGCGTTGCTCCATGAGGCGCGTTGGGCGTACAGGGAGTCTTCCAGCAGGTGCGCCTGGTCGATCCACGCTTCGTCCCAGATCGTCTCGGTCAGGCCCCAGGCGGCGCTCATGCGGTCGTAAGCCCCGACGGCCAGCCCTTCGAACAGGGTGGGGTCGCGCTCGATCGGCAGGTTCGCGCCCGCCCCGATGGCTGCCCCGATGCGACGCAGCGCCTGCTTGTCGTCGAGCCTTGCCGCCGGGTCCATGCCGCCCAGCACGGCGGCCGTCGCCGCCATGACCATGCTGCGGGGCGCTTGCCCGTCGGCCAGCTGGGTCAAAAGCCGGGCCTTTGCGGCCTGGTCCGCCTCGGGCGAGGCGACGAGCGCCACCAGGGCGTGCAGCGATTCTTGGCTGAGCGGCTCGCTTTCGGGCCAGCAGGGCTGCCCGGGCGTTTCCATGTGATCAGGAACGAGGGATCGGGCCTGCTCAAGCGCTTGGTCTCGGTCGTTTCCCGTCAGGCACCGCGCCGCCACCAGCGCAGCCACGACCTTGTTCGTGACGCTCGCGCCGCCCAGCCCCATGGCCCGCCGCGCGAGCGGCAGGGCCTCTGCGGTGTCTTCCAGCAGAAGCAGGCGGATCGCTTGGAACAGGGCGAGGCCCGGCTCGATGTGCAGCGCCTCTTTGCCCAGCGACTCGTACAGCTCGTTGGGGGCCTGCAGGCAGCCGGCGTCCATGAGGGCCGTGGCGCGTTCGTGGAGCCACGACGCCCGCAGGCGCTTCGATGCCAGCGTCCTCATCAGGCCGCAGGCGCGTTCGGGCTTGCGGCGCTGCAGCAGCAAATCGGCGATCTGCCGCAAAAGCTCGGCCTCGTCGAAGCGCGTCGCCTGCGCGATGCTCGCCAGGTGCGCGGAAAACGCCGCAGCGAGGGCCGTCGGCTCCACGTCGAGCGCTTTGAACGCGTCGAGGCGGCGATTTATTCCCGCATAAGAATAATACAGCTCCAGGTGGGCGAGGTCCTCGTCGGAGCATCCTAAGGCCGCCCGCACGTCGGCCAGACTGCCCTCCACGAGCGCGAGCAGGGCGAACAGGCAGGCCTTGACCGAGGCGGGCATGTCTTCGCGCAGCGCGTCCGCCAGCATGTGCGGCTCGGGCTCGGGGTCGGCGGGGGAGTGCCAGGCGACGGCGGCGACGCGGTTCGTCTCGCCGATCTCGCTGGCGGGGCGGCGCTTGCGGTCTTGCTGCGTGCGCATCTCGTCGCATTCGCCGTCGGTGAGCAGCAGGTCGCGGGAATGCAGCAGGATGCGGTCGCGGTGGCGCTCGAAGCCGTCGTGGGCCGGAACGCAGGTCAAAAGCGCCTCTCCGCCGCCGTCGAGCACGGCGTCTATTTCGCGGGAAAGCGCCTCTGAGCGGTCGAGGTCGAGAAGCGGCACGTCGTCGACGATCATGAGCAGCTCGCCGCGGCTGCGGGAAAGCAGCGTCGAGGCGAGGATTCCCTTGTCGAGGTCGCGCAGAAAGCAAGGGCTGCTCCCGTCGATCCAGAACACCGATTCGAAGCGGAAGACGGTTTCGGCGTATTCGAGCGCCACCGACGTCTTCCCGAAGCCCGGCGGGGCGACGATGAATCGCGCGACGTGGCGCTCGCGCATGAGCCGGGCGATCAGCGCCGGCCTGCTGACGAAGCGCTCGAGGACGGGAACGCGGCGAGGACGCGAGCCTTTGCAGGCCGCGTTCAGGAGGAAATTAGGCATAGCAAGCCTCTCATCTGGTCAAACGTCGGATGGTGCGACAAGGAGTCTAGCCGTGGCCGCAGATGCGCACAATCGTACCGACGTTCCTTTTGTAACGGTACGGTTGCAAAATCGAAAAAGACATTGCGAAACGGCCGGTTTTGCGAACTGGGAAGGGCGCCTGTGCGCGGCGCGGACGCGAAACGCACGGGGCGCACGGGACGCGGGACGGCTCAGGTGCTCATGCCGGCGACCGACCTGGACGCGAAACGCACGGGGCGCACGGGACGCGGGCGCGGAAAGCGGGCGTGCGCACAGGCGCTCCGTGCGCACGCGCGGCGCTCTTCTGCGCGGGCGCGGGGCGGCTTCGGCGTGCGAAGATGCTGTTAAGATTCGGGATTGAACTGGTGAAGCCGGCGCTGTAAGAAACGTTTGTGTTAGAGTGGGACGCTACGATATTGTGTACCCTGATCGCGCCCTTGGCGGGCGAAAGGACGATGTAGTCTCTATGGCAGGTTTTCTTTCCAAGATTTTGACGTTCGGCGAAGGCAAGCAGATGAAGGGCTACCGCAGCGCCGTCGACAAGATCAACTCCCTTGAATCCACGTTCGAAGCCATGACCGACGCCGAGCTTTTGGCCCAAACGGCCGCCTACAAGCAGCGCCTGGAAAACGGCGAACCGCTCGACAAGCTGCTGCCCGAAGCGTTCGCCACCACGCGCGAAGCCTCGAAGCGAACGCTGGGGCTGCGCCACTTCGACGTGCAGCTCATCGGCGGCATGGCCTTGAACGAAGGCCAGATCGCCGAGATGAAGACCGGCGAAGGCAAGACGCTCGTGTCCACGCTCGCCGGCTACCTGAACGCGCTCACCGGCGGCAACGTGCACGTGGTCACCGTCAACGACTATCTGGCAAAGCGCGACTCCGAGCAGATGGGGCGCGTCTACCGGGCGCTGGGCATGAAGGTAGGCCTCATCCAAAACGGCCAGTCCAACGCCGCGAAAAAGCCCGCTTACGAAGCCGACGTCACCTACGGCACCAATTCCGAGTTCGGCTTCGACTACCTGCGCGACAACATGGTGACCCGAGCCGAGGCCCGCGTGCAGCGCGGCCACAGCTTCGCCATCGTCGACGAGGTCGACTCCATCCTCATCGACGAAGCGCGAACCCCGCTCATCATTTCCGGCGCCGGCACCCAGGCCGCCGACATGTACAACAAGTTCGCACGCGTCATGCCGGGCCTCAAGCGCGACGAAGACTACGACATGGACGAGGCGAAAAAGACCATCACCGCCACCGAAAGCGGCCTGGAAAAGATCGAGGCCATGCTCGGCATCGACGACATCTACGCCGACCCGTCCGGCCAGCTGGCGAACCACCTGCAGCAGGCGCTCAAGGCGCAGTTCCTCTTCCATCGCAACGTCGACTACATCGTCACCGACGGCGAAGTGAAGATCGTCGACGAGTTCACGGGCCGCATCATGGAAGGCCGCCGCTGGTCGGAAGGCTTGCACCAGGCCGTGGAAGCGAAGGAGCACGTGCTCATTCGCGAGGAAAACCAGACGCTGGCCACCATCACGCTGCAAAAC
This sequence comes from Slackia sp. ZJ119, assembly GCF_011039175.1. GTDB lineage: Bacteria > Actinomycetota > Coriobacteriia > Coriobacteriales > Eggerthellaceae > Xiamenia. The sequence goes on along the minus strand of NZ_JAAKEN010000017.1, from coordinate 15,138 downwards.
TACTTCCGCCTGTACGAGAAGCTTTCGGGCATGACCGGCACCGCCATGACCGAAGACGCCGAATTCCGCCAAATCTACAAGCTGCCGGTCGTGGCCGTGCCGCCGAACAAGCCGGTCATCCGCAAGGACGAGAACGACCTGGTCTACCGCACGGTGGACGCGAAGTTCAACGCGGTGGCCGACGACGTGGCCGCCCGCCACGAGGCCGGCCAGCCCTGCCTCATCGGCACGGTGTCCATCGAAAGCTCCGAGCGGCTGAGCCGCCTGCTTGACAAGCGCGGCATCAGGCACGAAACGCTGAACGCGAAGAACCACGAGCGCGAGGCCCACATCGTCGCGCAGGCCGGCCGCGTGGGCGCCGTGACCATCGCCACCAACATGGCCGGCCGCGGCACCGACATCTTGCTCGGGGGCAACCCCGAGGTCATGGCCGACGACGTGCTGCGCCAGCGGGGCTTCAACCCCGATCTGGTCCCCGGCGACGAGGTGGAGGCGGGCGAGCCGGTGCCGCCTTCCGCCGAAGACCGGGCACGGGCGCTCGAAGAGGCGAAAGCCACGTGCGCCGAAGAGCACCAGCAAGTGCTTGACCTGGGCGGACTGTGCGTCATCGGCACCGAGCGCCACGAATCGCGCCGTATCGACAACCAGCTGCGCGGTCGTTCCGGCCGTCAGGGAGACCCGGGCGTCACCCAGTTCTACCTGTCGCTGGAAGACGACCTCATGCGCCTGTTCGGTGGCGACAAGATGGATTCCATCTCGCGCATGATGGAAAAGACCGACATGCCCGACGACATGCCCATCCAGGCCGGCATGGTGTCCAAAGCCATCGAAGGCGCCCAGCGCCAGGTGGAAACGATGCACTTCGCCGCTCGAAAGAACGTGCTGGAATACGACGACGTCATGAACCTGCAGCGCGGCGCCATCTACGGCGAGCGCAACGCCATTTTGGACGGCAAGGACATGGAAGAGCGCATTCCCGGCATCATGGCCGACGCCGTGGAGGCCGTCGTGGCCGAGAACTGTCCGGCCAAGCTGCCCAGCGACGACTGGGACGTGAAGGCGGTGGCGGTGTGGCTCATGTCCATGACGGGCCGCGAGGACTTCGACTTCGACGCCGCGGTGGAAAACGACGACCCGAACGAGCTGGTCGACGGCATCATCGAGTACTTGGAAGGCCTGCTGCAGGAAAAGGTCGACTCGCTGGGCGAGCCGGTCCTCAAAACGCTGGAGAGCCAGGTCATGCTGCGCATCATCGACACGCGCTGGATGGCGCACCTCCAGGAGATGGACTACCTGAAGGCCGGCATCGGCCTGCGCGCCTTCGGGCAGCGCGACCCGCTGGTGGAATACAAGAACGAGGCCTACAACGCGTTCAGCAACCTGACGGCGTCCATGTACGAAGACTACCTGCGCACGCTTTTGCGCCTGCAGGTGGCCGTGTCGGCCAACAAGCCGGACTTGGGCGAGGAGAAAAGCCCGCTGCAAGGCAAGCTGAAATACTCCAACCCGGAGCAGAACCTGCAGTCCACCGGCGTGGCGCCCGTCCGCGGCACGGCGCCGCAAAGCGTGGCGACGCCGCCGCTCAAGCAGGCGCCGGTCAAGCCGCAGACCTACGTGAAGGACGCCGACGACCCGTTCGCCAACGTGGGCCGCAACGACCCGTGCCCCTGCGGCTCGGGCAAGAAGTTCAAGAAGTGTCACGGAGCGTAACGTGCGCGTATCACGGCAAGGCGGGTGAGGCATGGCAGAGCACAAAGACATCGAAGCGGTAGCGGATCGCGTTCGTGCGGCGCATGACTTTCTCCATATCGACGACGTGGCCGAAGAGCTGGCTGCGCTTGACGAGGAAGTGGCTCGCCCGGACTTTTGGGACGACCCGGCGCACGCCCAGGCGGTTTCGAAGCGTGCGAGCGTCCTGCGCGACACCGTTGCCGAATACGACCAGGCCCGCGCCATGCTCGAGGACTTCGCGGCCGCGATGGAGCTCGCCGCCGAAGACGAGGACTTCGCGGCCGAGGCCGACGACGCGTTTGCTGCCCTGGTCGCCTTCCTCGACAAGCTGGAAGTGTCGTCGTGGTTTTCCGACCGCTTCGACTCGGGCGACGCCATCATGACCATCAACCCCGGGTCCGGCGGCCTGGAAGCCCAGGACTGGACCGAGATGCTCTACCGCATGTACACGCGCTACGTGGAATCGAAGGGCTGGAAGCTCAAGGTGCTCGACGTGGTGCCCGGCGAAGGCATCGGGCTCGACAAGGCCGTTTTGCAGGTGGAGGGCCGCAACGCCTTCGGCATGCTGAAGAGCGAAAGCGGCGTGCACCGGCTTGTGCGCATATCGCCCACCGACGACAAGAAGCGCCGCCACACCACCTTTGCCGGCGTGGAAGTGCTGCCGGTCTTGCCCGACGACATCGAGATCGACGTGAACCCTGCCGATCTGCGGATCGACGTGTACCGCTCCAGCGGCCCGGGCGGACAGTGCGTCAACACGACCGACTCGGCCGTGCGCATCACCCATTTGCCCACCAACATCGTGGTGACGTGCCAAAACGAGAAGTCGCAGCTGCAGAACAAAGAGGCCGCCATGCGCGTGCTGAAGTCGAAGCTCTATGAGCTGGAAGAGCAGAAACGCGCCGAAGAGCTGGCTGAATTGCGTGGCGAGCGGATGGACAATTCGTTTGGCAGCCAGATTCGCAACTACGTGCTGTATCCTTACCAAATGGTCAAAGACCTTCGCAGCGGGGTGGAGACGGGCAACGTCGACGCCGTGCTTGACGGAGATCTTGACGAGTTCGTCATCGGATACCACCGATGGCGGGTTTCTTCATAGAGAAACGACACGAACAAAGGAAGGAAGCTGGCATGACCGAAATTGCGCGCCGCGCAGCCGAGATGCGCATGGACATCGTTTCCATGATCGCCGAGGCAGGCAGCGGACACCCCGGCGGCTCGCTGTCGTGCGCGGACATCCTCGCCGCTTTGTACTTCGGCGGGTCGATGTCCTACGATTCGGGCAATCCCGACGACCCCGACCGCGACCGCTTCATCCTCTGCAAGGGCCATGCAGCGCCGGCGCTTTACGCGGTGCTCGCCCAAGCGGGCTACCTCGACCGTGACGAGCTGAAGACCCTGCGCAAGCTGGGCACGCGCCTGCAGGGCCATCCCGACTCCAGCCTGCTGCCCGGCGTGGAGGTGTCCACCGGCTCGCTGGGACAAGGGCTTTCCGTCGCGTGCGGCCTGGCGGCAGGCCTGCGCCTGCAAAAGCGCCCCTCTACGGTGTTCGCGCTGCTCGGCGACGGCGAATGCCAGGAAGGCCAGGTGTGGGAAGCGCTCATGTTCGCCGCGCACCAAGGGCTTGACAACCTGGTCGCCATAATCGACCGCAACGATCTGCAGATCGACGGGCACGTGTGCGACGTGTGCGACATTTCCGACCTGTCCGCCAAGCTGGCGGCGTTCAACTGGAACGTGCTCGAGGTCGACGGCCACGACCTGGACGCGCTCGTGCAGGCGTTCGCCCAGGCCAAGGCGATGAAGAACGGCAAGCCGGTCGCCATCGTGGCGAAGACCGTCAAAGGCAAGGGCGTGTCGTTCATGGAAGACGCCGCCGGCTGGCACGGGAAGGCCCCGAACGCCGAACAGGCGGCCCAGGCCCTTGAAGAGCTTGCGTGCGCGTACAAGGAGGTTTGCGGTGATTAAGCTTGCGAACGAAACCGAAGCCCAGGTCAAGCGTGCCACCCGCGCCGCGTTCGGCGCCACGCTGGCCCAGCTTGCCGAAGAAGGGGCGCCCGTCGTGGCGGTCGACGCCGACCTGACTGGGTCCACCACCACCAAGAAGCTCGCCGACGCGGGACACGCTGACCGCCTGTTCAACTGCGGCATCGCCGAGCAGAACATGGTCGACGTGGCCGCAGGCCTTTCGCTTGCCGGCTACACGGCGTTCACCGGGTCGTTCGCGGTGTTCGGCACCGGGCGGTCCTACGACCAGATCCGCAACACGGTGTGCTACAGCAAGCTGAATGTGAAGATCGCTCCCACCCATGCCGGCATTTCGGTCGGGCCTGACGGCGGCAGTCACCAGATGCTCGAAGACGTCTCGCTCATGCGCGGGCTGCCGGGAATGCGCGTGCTCGTGCCGGCGGACTATGCCGCCGCGGCCAGCGCCATTCGTCTTGCGGCCGAAACGCCGGGGCCGGTGTACGTGCGCATGGGCCGCGCGTCGGTGCCGGCGGTGTATGCGGACGGCACGCAGCTGGAGCTGGGACGCGCCTACGTGCTGCGCCCTGGCGACGACGTGACCATCGCCGCATGCGGCGTCGAGGTGGAGCAAGCCCTGAAAGCGGCGGAAGCGCTTGCTGAAGAAGGCGTTTCTGCCGAGGTCATCGACGTGTTTTCCATCAAGCCGCTCGACGGGGAGACGCTGGTCGCCTCCGCGCGAAAGACCGGCCGCGTCGTGACCGTCGAAGAGCACAGCATCTACGGCGGCTTGGGCTCGGCGGTGTGCGAGCTTCTGTCCGAGCGCTGCCCGGTGCCGGTTTCGCGCGTCGGCATGCGCGACGCCTTCGGCAAATCGGGCGAGTATGAAGAGCTGTTGGAGTACTTCTCGCTCGATGCTCGGGCGATTGTCGAAGCTGTGAAATCAGCGATGGCGTAAGAACCCTTCTGCTAGAATCTATCAGTCTCAGCAATCACTACTTGAACGGAGCATTCTGTGACAAACGACTTTAGCCAGGGGGCTGGAGTGCGGCCAGGACGCCATAGCGCTCACGGGCGCAATGACGCCGCTCAGTCTGCGTCGCAGCTTTCCGCCTCGTTGCCGGCGCTTGACGTCGACGACATACCCCAAAACATCGGCATGCCGGTCATCACGTTCGACCACGTTTCGAAGTTCTATCCCGCCCAGCCGAACAAGGCCGCGCTGAACGACATCTCGTTGCAGATCTATGCGGGCGAGTTCGTCTTTTTGGTGGGCCATTCGGGCTCGGGCAAGACCACGTTCATCCGCATGCTCATCCGCGAAATCCAGCCCTCGTCGGGGCATTTGTACGTCGCCGACGAGGACCTGTCCACGATGCGCAACTGGCGCGTGCCGTATCTGCGCCGCAACATCGGCTGCGTGTTCCAGGACTTCAAGCTGCTGCCGAACAAGACGGTGTTTGAGAACGTGGCCTTCGCGCTGGAGGTCATCGGCAAGAGCCGCCACGTCATCCGCACGCAGGTTCCCGAGGTGTTGCGCCTGGTCGGCCTGCAGGACAAGCTGAACAAGCGGCCCGACCAGCTTTCTGGCGGCGAGCAGCAGCGCGTGTCCATCGCCCGCGCCATCGTGAACCGCCCGCCGCTGCTCATCTGCGACGAGCCGACGGGCAACCTGGACCCGCAGACGTCCCGCGGCATCATGGACCTGCTCGAGCGCATCAACCGCACGGGCACCACCGTCGTCGTCGCCACGCACGACCGCGAGATGGTCGACAACATGCGCCGGCGCGTCATCGCGCTCGACCGCGGCTCTCTCACGCGCGACCAAGACCGGGGGGTGTACGGCTTCGATGTCTAGTTTCATCTACTTTCTGCGCGAATCGCTGCGCGGGTTCACGCGCAACCTTTCCACCACGCTTGGCTCCATCGTCACCATTTTCCTGTCTTTGCTGATCATCGGCATTTTCCTGATCGGCGGCATCATTGTTGACAACGTCATGTCCGGCGTGGAAAACGAAGTGTCCATCACGGCGTTCATTTCCGACGACGCGGCCGAAGAAGACGTCGCGTCGCTGCAGTCGTACCTGGAAAGCATTCCCGACGTGAAGACGGTCACGTTCGTGACGAAGGAACAGGCGCTCGAGAACTTCCGCTCCACGTCGAACTCCGACATCATCGACACGCTGGACGGGCAAAACCCGCTGCCGGCGTCGTTTGAGATCGAGCTGTCCGATCCGCAGCTCGTGACCGACGTTGCCAACAACATCGCCGGCAACGAGCTGTTCAAGAAGATCTGCGACGACCCGGAAAACCCGCCCGAGTCGTTGAAGTACGGCCAGCAGACGGTCGAGCGCCTGTTCACGCTCGTGAACTACATCCGCTACATCGGCATTGCGCTCATCGCGCTGCTCATCTTCATCGCGCTGGTGTTCATCAACAACACCATCCGCCTGGCCATTCTGGCCCGCCGCAAGGAAATCGCCATCATGCGCCTGGTCGGCGCGTCGAACAACTTCATCCGCGGGCCGTTTTTGATGGAAGGCGCTCTGCACGCGCTCATCGGCGCGGCGCTGGCCATCGGCGTGCTCGAAGCGCTGCACATGTTCGTGCTGCCGGTGCTCCAGCAGCAGCTGCTGTTCTTGAACTTCAACATCGGCGCGGCCACGTTCGTGTACATCTACCTCATCCTGACGGGGTCGGGCCTGGTCATCGGCCTTATCGGTTCGGCTTTGGCCATGCGCCGCTACCTGAAGGTCTAACGAACAGGGCCTTATGGCGCGCAATTCGAAAAACACGAAACTTGCGATGACTGCGTCTTTGACGCAGTCTCGCAATTCACGGCTCGCCCGCCTGTTCGTCGGCTTTGCGCTCGTTGCGCTTGCCTTCGTGGCGGGCTTTTTCCTGCGCGGGCAGGAAAGCCTGCTGGAGCGGCTGGGCTTTGCCGACCTTCATGCGGAAGGCCCGGCAGCGGGCGCCACGATGGAGGGCAAGGACCCGTATTCGTCGCTGAGCCTGCGCGTGAACGAGGTGGAAGACGTGCTGGCCGCCGACAGCCTGGAAAGCTATTCGATCGACGAAGCGACCGAGGGCATGATCGACGCGCTGGCCGAAGCCGCCGCCGACCCCTACATGCACTACTACACGCCCGACGAATACGCGCTGCTCGTGCAGGAGGCGTCGAACGCCGGCACGTACGCGGGCGTGGGCGTGCTGTTTTCGGAATACAACGGCAACACCTACGCGGTGGACGTGTTCGAAGGGTCGCCCGCGCAGGAAGCCGGCGTGCAAAGCGGCGACGTCATCGTCGCCATCGACGGCGACAAGAAGGACTCGTGGACGATGGCCGAGGTCACGGCCGAACTGAAGAGCCGCGCCGGGGGAGACGTGGTCATCACGTGGCGCCGGCCCATGTCGCTGGAAGACGAAGGCGGCCGTCAGTTCATCACCACGCTCAAAGTGGGCGATTCCACGGTGAAAAACGTCAGCTCGTCGATGGAAGGCGACGTGGGCGTCATCACCGTCAAGCAGATCACGTCGAATTCGGCGGAGCTCGTGCGAGAGGCGCTCGACAGCCTGAAGAAGCAGGGCGCCGCAGCCGTCGTGTTGGACATCCGCGACAATCCCGGCGGTTTTCTGACCCAGTCGCTCGACATTGCGAGCCTGTTCATCAAAAGCGGCACGCTCGCACGCATCGAGACGAGCGAGGCCGCCGACACGCCGCGCAACGCCTCAGGCACCGAGACGACGGCGCTGCCGCTCGTCGTCATCGTGAACGACCACACGGCCGCGTCTGCCGAAGTGCTGGCCGCCGCGCTCAAGGAGAACCAGCGGGCGACGCTCGTGGGCACGCGCACGCTGGGCAAAGGGTCGGTGCAGGTCACGCACGACCTGAGCTTCGGCGGGGCGCTGCGCTACACCGCCGCGTATTACAAAACGCCGCTGGGGCACGACATCGACAAGGTGGGCGTGCATCCCGACATCGACGTGAGCCTGTCGGAATCGACCGACAACCAAAAGGCGGTCGCCATCGAAACGGCGCAAGACCTGGCGAAAGCGCAGTAGCGTGGGCCGACAGAAGCGGGGCGGCGGCCGCGGACACGGCCGGGGAAAGCAGACGACGCGCTCGCGCAACACGGCGCGGCCCCGGGGCGTGTTCGAAGCGACGCCGCGCGGGTTCGGCTTCGTGAAAACCCCGGAAGGCGAGTTCTACGTGCCGGCAAAGGCCGCGAACGGGGCCATGGACGGCGACGAGGTGGAGCTGTCGGTGCGATTCGAGAAGCGCAACCCGTCGCGCCTGCGTCACGAGGGGCGCCGCGCCGACGAGCGCCCGGTGGCGCAGGTGGCGCGGGTGCTCGTGCGGGCGCATGCCGACCTCGTCGGGCGCTACGAGGTTGCCGAGCCCTTCGGCGTCGTGGTGCCGCTCGACCCGTCCATTCCCTACGACGTGTTCACCCGGCTGGGCGAAGGCGTGCCCGCACGTGACGGCGACCTGGTGCGCGTGACCATGTTGGAGTATCCCACGCGCCGCAGCGCCGCCACCGGCGTGGTTGCCGAGGTGGTGGGCGGCGTCGACGAAGAGACGCTGGCCATCGAGTCGATCATCGTGCGCCAGGGGCTGCCGGTCTCGTTTTCGCCCGAGGCGCTGGCCGAGGCGGAAGCGGTCGACGTGGGCATCGAAGAGGCGCTTGAGAGCGGCGCGGCCGATTTGCGGGAGCGGCTCGTCTTCACGGTGGATCCTGCTGACGCGCGGGACTTCGACGACGCGCTGTCGATCGACGAGCGTCCTGACGGCGGCTGGGACCTGGCCGGCGCGGTGCTGCTGCGGCCCGAACGAGCGGCGCGGGAGGTCCGGTGGCGGCTGGGCGTGTCCATCGCGGACGTGTCGGCGTACGTGCCGGAAGGCAGCGCACTCGACCGCGACGCGCGAGAGCGGGGGACCAGCACGTATCTTGTCGACCGGGTGCTGCCGATGCTGCCGGAGCGCCTGAGCAACGGGGTGTGCTCGCTCGTGCCGGGGCAGGACCGGCGGGTGCTGCACGTGGACCTGTATTTGGACGACGCGGCGGAATGCGCGGCGTTTCGGGCGTATCCGGCGGTCATTCGATCGGCGGCGCGTCTGACCTACGACCAGGCGCAGAAGCTGCTTGCGAGCGACGGGGGCGGCGCTCACGCCGAAGAGACGGCGGGCGATGCGGACGCGGCGGCCGGCGAAGGCCCGCTTGCAGCCGTCGCGCCGCCTGCCGACGAGGCCCGCCTGCGGGCGAGCCTGGCGGCGCTGCATGAGCTGGCGCAAGCACGCATCGCGCGGCGGCAGGCCCTCGGCGGGGTGCCGTTCGACACTCCGGAAGCGAAGGTGCGCTTGGACGAGCGCAAGCGCCCGGTCGCCATCGAAGTGCGCGAAAAGACCGATGCCACGTCGCTTGTGGAAGAAGCGATGATCGCGGCGAACGAGGCCGTGGCGACGTGTCTGGCGCAGGGCGGCGGTGCGGGCGTCTACCGGGTGCATGCCGCCCCCGATCCGGGGCGTTTGCAGGATCTGGCCTGCGTGTTCGGGGAATTTTCCTGGTTTGCGGACATCGACCAGGACGCTTTTGCCGCCGGCAATCCGTACGCGCTGCAGGCGGTGCTGGCCGCCGCGGAAGGCCGGCCCGAAGGGGAGCTTGTGAACATGCTGCTTCTGCGGGCCATGCAGCGGGCCGACTATCGGGACGCCTGCGAGGGCCACTTTGGCCTGGCAAGCGCCGCCTACACCCACTTCACGTCGCCGATCAGGCGCTACCCCGACCTTGTGGTGCATCGGCTGCTGAAAGAGCGGCTCCGTGCGCAGGCCGGCGGCGCGGGCGTTCGGGCGACGGGCAAGCGGGCGAAGAAGAAGCAGCGCGATCTGGCGGAGCTTGCGGCGCACTGCTCGCGCACCGAGCGCCGCGCCGAAGAGGCCGCCCGCCAGTCCCAGGAAACGAAGATGGTCGAACTGCTGGCCGATTCGGTAGGTTCGGCGTTTTCCGCCATCGTGTCCGGCGTGACCGAGCGCGGCCTGTTCGTGCGCCTCGACTGCACGGCCGAGGGCTTTTTGCCGACGCGCCTGCTCGGCCGCGAACGCTTCGCCTTCGACCCGCGCAGTCTCATGCTCACCGGAGAAGCGACCGGCAAGGCGTACCGCCTGGGCCAGCGCATCGCCGTCGTGCTCGAATCCGCCGACCCCGCCGCCCGCCGCCTGGGCTTTTCCCTGGCCCGCCCTTCAAGCAAAAAGGGTCGATTGAATTCTCGCAGGTGAATCTGCATCGGCATTGTGCTGCCGGTTCTGTACTAATTGCCAAAAGCGGCACATTTCTTTCTGTACTAATTGTAAATCAGGTAGAATTCTTTCTGTTTTAATCGATTTCTGGGAGAGACCATGCTGGCAAGAAAAATGTACGAGCGTCTTGAGAATTGGAAATCGGCCCCTTCTCGCAAGGTTTTTCTTTTGCTGGGGGCGCGTCAGACAGGCAAGACTTTCATTGTTCGCGCGTTCGCCCAAGAGCATTACAGAACATTCATCGAGGTGAACTTTCTTGAAGACGAGGAGAACGGAACGTTTCTCGCCGATGCGAAAAGCTCTCAAGAACTCGTCAGCCGCTTGTCGCTTATCGTTGGGCATGGCATAGAGCCGGGAACGCTGGTCTTTTTCGATGAGGTGCAGCATCTTGGGCACAATGTGGTTACGCTCTCGAAGTTCTTGCTTGACGATGGAAGGTTCGACCTTGTCCTTTCGGGATCTCTTTTGGGGACTGCGCTTGAAGGCGTCGCTTCGTTTCCTGTAGGCTATGCCCGGATAGAGCGCATGCATCCTCTTGATTTTGAAGAGTTCTGCTGGGCTTTGGGGGTGCCTGATTCCGTTCTTGAAACGGTCAAAGAAAGCTATAGAAACAAGCAGCCCCTTGCAGATGCGCTCCATGAGCGGCTTCTTCGCATCTTTCGACAATACATCGTGGTAGGCGGCATGCCGGAGGCGGTGCAAGCGTTCTTGGACCATCGCAAAGACCTTGGCGAGCCACGCCGAATAAACAGCGAGATCGTCGAACAGTACCGCTACGACATAATCAAATACTCGCAAGAGAAGAAAATGCAGATCCTCTCGATTTTCGACGGCATTCCCAGCCAGCTTGCGAAAGTGAACAAGCGTTTTGTGCTCAATTCCCTCAGATCGGGCATGACGTTCGACAAGGTTGAAAACGAATTCGACTGGCTTGTGAAGGTCGGCGTGGCTTTGCAGGCGCATGTGGTCTCCGAGCCGAAAGCGCCGCTCATGCGAACGAGGAACATGTCCAAATTCAAGCTGTACTCGCTCGATTGCGGCATACTCCTTTCACAGTATCCTCTGGCCGCTTCACGGAACATCATTTTGGGCCAAGGCGATGGGAACTTCGGAGCGATTTACGAGAACGTCGTCGCGGAAACGCTTGCCTGCGCTTCTTTTCCCTTATATTACTATAATAATAATCGCAAAGGGGAGGTTGACTTCCTTATAGAAACCCATGAGGGCTTCGTCGTTCCGATTGAAGTGAAGTCGGGCAAGGACTACAAGCTGCATACTGCGCTTAACAACATGCTTGGCACCTGCGACTACAACATCCCCTTTGCCTATGTGCTTTTCGAGGCCAATGTGTCTCGCGGCGAACGCGAAGGCAAGCCGGTCTATTACCTGCCTCTTTATATGGCGTTCTGCCTTGAAGAAGAGCAAGGCGACGGTTTGTCCGGACTGGTGCTTGACGAGGAAGATTTCGACTGGGGCTGATAGGCGGCGAGGATGCCGCAGGCACAAGCCGCGTGAACAGCTGCATGCGCGAGTGGATGAGCGGACCTTTGCCTGCGCTCCTTCAAGAGCCCGCCGCCTGGGCTTTCCCTGGCCCGCCCTTCAAGCAAAACGGCTCGAACTTCACGCCGCTGAATCTTTGCTGCGGCGTCCTGTTGCCGTACAATATCGCGTTGGCGTCTTTGCGGGCATGCTGCCGCAGCGCAGCGAAGCCCGCGGTGCCGTTTCGAAAGGCTGTACGAACCAAGGAGCACCCAGGTGGTTTTCTCCAGCACGATATTCCTCTTCGCGTTTCTGCCGCTGTTTTTGGCCGTCTACTTCGCCGTGCCGTGGCGGTCGGTCAAAAACGTCGTGCTGCTGGCGTTCTCGCTTTTGTTCTATGCGTGGGGCGAGCCGGTGTATGTGTGGCTGATGGTCGGTTCCATCGTTGCGAACTGGGCTTTTGCCCTCATGATGGACCGGTTCGGGGCGGGCGGCGGATCGCACGCTTCGAAGTCTGACGCTCGTCCGTGGCCGCGCAAGCTGCTGCTGGCGCTGGCGCTGGCAGCGAACCTGCTGGTGCTCGGGTTCTACAAGTACGAGGGCTTTCTCGCGCGGAACGTCAATGCGGCGCTCGGCGAGCAGTTCATCGCCGACTTGCAGCTCGCCTTGCCCATCGGCATCTCGTTTTTCACGCTGCAGGCCATCACCTACGTGGTCGACGTGTACCGCGGCGAGGTGAAGGTGCAGAAAAACCCGCTGTACCTGGGCATGTACATCGCCATGTTTCCCCAGCTGGTGGCCGGTCCCATCGTGCGCTATGCCGACATCGAGCACGAGATCGACCATCGCCGCGCCACGCTTGCCGGCTTCGCGCAGGGCCTGCGGCTGTTCTGCGTCGGCCTGGGCAAAAAGGTGCTGCTCGCCAACACGGCCGGCATGTTGGCCGACTCGTTGCTGCCGCGCAGCGCGGCGGACATCGGGTTCGTCGGCTGCTTTTCGGGCGTGGCGGCGTACACGTTCCAGATCTACTTCGACTTTTCCGGGTATTCCGATATGGCCATCGGCCTGGGCAAGATGATGGGCTTCGACTACCCGCGCAACTTCAACTACCCCTACACGTCCACCTCGGCCACCGAGTTTTGGCGGCGCTGGCACATGAGCCTGGGCGGCTTCTTCCGCGACTACGTCTACATCCCGCTTGGCGGCAACCGCGTGAAGACGCCGCGCTTCGTGGCCAACACCATGATCGTGTGGGCTTTGACCGGCATCTGGCACGGCGCGGCGTGGAACTTCCTTTTGTGGGGCCTGTACTGGGGCGTCCTCATTTTGCTGGAAAAGTTCTTCATCATGCGGGCGCTGAAGCGCCTGCCGCGCTTCGTGTCCCACGTGTGGTGCATCGTGCTGTTCTTCTTCGGGTGGCTGCTGTTCGCGGTCACGGGCCTGCACAACGTGCTCGAGTGGTTCTGCGCGATGTTCGGCGCGTACGGGTTCTCGGGCGCCTCGACGGTGTGGGAGCTGCAGTCGTGGAGCTACGTGAGCCTCATCCCCGTCATGGTCATAGGGTCGCTGCCGTGGGCGCCGTGGCTGCGCAAGAAGCTGGAAGCGTGGGCGGAAGGCGATCCGCACCGGGAAATCGTCGCGGCGCCCCAGAAGGGCAACGAGGCCGTGCCGCCGTGCCAGGTCACGCTGTCGCGCCCGGCCGCGACGCCGGCCCGCGCTCGCGTGGCGTCTGCCGTCAACGCGGCCGTCGACGTGGCCTTGTTCGCCGTGTTCGTGCTGTCGTGCATGTCGGTGGCGTCCAGCTCGTACAATCCGTTCATCTATTTCCAGTTCTAGGGGGTCGTTGTGGAAAAGCCGCTTGACCGCGCGTCGTCCAAGGCCGGCTCGGCCCGGCCTGCGCATTCGTCGCATCCGTCGCCGGCGCCCCGCCATCGGGTGCGCGACGCCGTGTTCGCCTGCATCCTGTGCGCGATGCTGTGCGGCCCGGCAGCCCTGGCGCTGACGTTGCGCACCACAGACGTTCAGCTGCCCTCGTGGCTCACGGCGGTCGACGGGGCGTATCTGGCCGGCGAGTCGGACAAGGTCAAGATGGGCGGCACCGTTTCTTTGGAAGGCTTTCAGTCGGGCAAGCTGCAAGCGAAGCTTGAAGACGGGGTGGGCAAGCGCATTCCGGCGAAGGGAGCGGCGCTCATGGCGACGGCGGCGTGGCAGCGCGGTGCCATCGAGGCGTCCAACGCGCTGTTCTCGTGGCCGTGCCACCCGTCGTTCTACGATTCCGACATCCTTGTCGTGCCGGCGCAAGAGCGGCTGACCGAGTTGCCGGAGCAGGCCACAGAAGCGCTGCTGCGCGAGGCCGAGAACGCTTCCGACGCCCTGTCGGCTTTCGCAAAACGCCACGCTGACCTGCGGACATTCGTCTATCTCGCTCCGGATGCGCAAAACGTCGACGGCGCGGTCGCGGCAGGCCTGATGTCCGATCCGCTGACGTACGCCAAAACCGCCGACGCGATGCTCGCCCGCGCCGACGGGTACGCGTGGATAGACGGGCAGGTGAGCTACGACGACTTTCTCGCGGGCTGGTACAAGACCGACCACCACTGGAACGTGCTCGGCGCATACCAGGCGTACGAGCGCATTGCGACGGCGCTCGGAAAGGGAGACGACCTGCTGCGCCCGACCGGCAGCGCCTTCGTCGGCGGTCCGCCGTTTTTCGGCAGCTACGCCCGGCGCGGGCTTGACGAAGCATACTCCGACGACATCCCCGAGCTTGTGTTCGATGCTTTTCCGGCGTACACGGTGTACATCAAAGGGAAAAAGGTCGAGCCGAGCGAGTTAGTCGAGACTGACTTTTCGGGCATATCCTGGGTCGACAACAGGTATTCCAACCGCTACAGCGAGTTTTTCCACAACGACTACGCCCATATAGAAATCCACAACGACGCCTGCAAGACAGACGAGGAACTGGTGATCGTCGCCGACTCGTATTCCAACTGCATGGAGCGGTTCTTGGCGGCGCACTACAAAAAGGTTTACGTGCTTGACGCGCGTCTGATCAAGCAGACGCTCGACGCCTATTTGGCAGAACACGAAAACGTTTCCGACGTCGTGTTTCTGATGCGCAAGCCTGATTTGGTGGACGAAGACCTCATGAATTTCCTTGTTCCGTCCGATCCGGCGCAGGCTTAGCGGGCGGGTTGGGGTTGTTGCGAAGGGGGTTGCGGAAATCGTCGTCCGGGGTCGTGGGACGGCGCTTCCGCCGTGGCGGCTTCGCCTCGACGCGTCGTCGGCCTGAGCCAAGGTCTCAGGCCTCCTTTGGCTTGACCTCGGCTACGCCGCCGCGGCGGAACCGCCTGCTGCAAGGACGAGCGTCCTCGCGGGGCTGACAGAGGGACGGAGTATTCGTCAGCTCGGCTTGCCGAGCTGACGAATACTCCGTCCCTCTGTCAGCCCCGTCTGTCGGCTCCGGAACTCGGAGCGCCCCGCATCTCCAACAAACGAACACAATCGGGGGCCGGATACCGCCTGATGGGGGACGTTTTAAGGACTCGTCCCCACAAAAGATTTTCCAACTGGGCCGATCTGTGGCACAATGGGCGGCGTCCAATGTTGTGAACCCGAAATGAGAAAGGTCGATCTATGTCCAAGATCACTCCACTTTCCACCAAAAC
>NZ_JAAKEN010000016.1 GCF_011039175.1 Slackia sp. ZJ119 | reverse complement strand
CCCATTCCGAACCCGGAAGTTAAGCCCGCCATCGCCGAAAGTACTGCGGCGCAAGGCCGTGGGAGGACAGGTCGTCGCGCTCGCGGAGGGCGCTTTCTTTTGCGGAAGCGAGAGGAGGGGCCGCCTTGGGGCGGTTTTTTGCTTTCTGAAGGCGGGTTCGGCCTTCCCTGCGGCAGTGCTCGTGCCCTGCGAGTTTGGATTCTCGCTGCAGCGGGCGCATTCGCGCCGTTTTATGAAAGCGAAATATTCTACAATAACAATCGCAGCATTCATACGTCTCATACTTTCAGGGCGTTCAACCTGCCGTATGCGGCTCGCTTTGCGATGTGCGTCGCCTTGGCTGCGCGGCGGGGTCGATCGTCTGGCCAACGAATAGCGAGGAGCGACCTTTGACCAACAACGAAGAACAGTTTGAGAAGCTTGTAGAAAAGTTGGCGGCGTCTTCGCGACGCGAGCGCCAGGTGGCAGCGGCGGCTATGGCGGAACTTGCGCACGTCGAGCCGGCCATTCTTGAGCCGTACAAAGACCAGGTCATCGACGCGCTCAACCGCCCCGAGGCGCAGACGCGCTGGGAGTGTCTGGACATGTTGACCGCTCTGGTGCCGCTTGATGCCAAAACGTGCGAGAAGGCCCTCGACGGTGCGGAAACGGCGCTTTTCGACGAGGGCAGCGGTCCTTTGCGCTTGAGCGCGATGCGGTTTCTGTGCAAGCTGGGCGCCACGTCGCCATCGCTGTCGTGCAAGACATGGCCGCTTATCGACGAAGGCATCCAGTGCTACCACGGCGACATCGAGTTTTCCGACATGCTGAACGCCGTCATCGACTTCTCGAGCGGGAATCTGGCACCTGAGGTGAAGGAAGCGCTTGCGGCTCGTATGACGTTCGACGCGGCGAACGGCCGCGGATCGCTCAAGAAACGCGCTTCGCTGATTCTGGAGAACGTCCAACCGAAAAAGTGACGCTTGTAACGGGCATGCCATACAAGGCGGCTACACTGAAAGCCCCCTCGACGATATCTTGACGCCGGGAGGGCTTTTTTTCGTCTGCTGCGTGCGGCAGACGTGTTGTGCGAAACCACGAACAATGAGAGGATGACCATGACCGACGAGAGCATCGACAGCGCTGTTTTGCAGGTGGGGGACGCGCGTTGGCGCTATTTTCCCGTGAGCGCCGTTGCGGGGACGGACAAGCTGCCGTTCTCTTTGACCGTGCTGGTCGAAAACGTGCTGCGCAATGCGGGCGATCCAAAAGTCGCTCGTGACCTGGCGCAACGCATCGTCGAAGCGGGCTGTGCGGGCGCTTGCGGCAGCGAGGTGGAGTTTTCGCCGGCTCGCGTGCTGTTTCAGGACTTCACCGGCGTGCCGGTGTTCGTCGACTTTGCGGTGATGCGCGAGGCGTGCGCCGATTTGGGCGGCGACCCGAAGAAGATCAACCCGCAAATTCCGTGCGACTTGGTCATCGATCATTCGGTCATTGCCGACGTGGCGGGTTGCGCGGGATGCTTGGATGAGAACATGTCGTTGGAGTTTTCGCGCAACCGCGAACGCTACGACTTTTTGAAGTGGGCGCAAGAATCGTTTGAAAACGTGCGCATCGTGCCGCCGGGAGCGGGCATCTGCCATCAGCTGAACATCGAGAAATTCGCGTCGGTGGTCATGGTGGGCGAAGGCGACCCTCGTGCGGCGACAGAAGAGTTACCTTTGGCTTACTTCGACACGCTCGTGGGGACCGATTCCCACACGCCGACGGCCAACGGCATCGGCGTGCTTGGCTGGGGCGTCGGCGGCATCGAGGCCGAGGCTGCGGCGCTTGGACAGCCTATTACGACGCTTGTGCCGAAAGTGGTCGGCGTGCGGCTTGTGGGCGAGCTGCAGCCGGGCGTGATGGCGATGGACGTGGCGCTGACGTTTGCGGAGGCGCTGCGGGCGCGGGGCGTCGTCGGGTGCTTCGTCGAATGCTTCGGGCCGGGCGTGGCGTCGCTGTCGGCTACGCAGCGGGCTTGCATTTCGAACATGACGCCGGAGTACGGCTGCACCTGCACGCTGTTCCCGGTAGACGGCAACACGTTGGAGTATCTGCGGCTGACCGGGCGCGACGAGGAATCGGTGGCGCTGGTCGAGGCGTACTGCCGGGCGCAGGGGCTGTGGGGCGCCGATGGAGACGAGCGCGTGTATGCCGAGGTCGTGGAAGTGGATCTGTCGGCCGTGCGTCCTTCGGCGGCCGGTCCGTCGCGCCCGCACGACCGCTTGGATGTGGCCGACATGCGCGGGCGTTTCCGCGCGGTGAGCGCCGAGCGCGGGCTTGACCTGGCAAAACGGGTGTCGGTGGACGTGTGCGGCGCGAAATGCGAGCTGGGGCACGGCACCATCGCCATCGCGGCGGTGACCAGTTGCACGACGGCGACCGACCCCGCCATGATGCTGGAGGCCGGCTTGGTCGCCCGCAACGCGGCACGGGCGGGGCTGGCGCCGAAGCCGTGGGTGAAGACCATTCTGGCGCCGGGCAGCCATGCGACCGAGCTGCTGCTGTCGCGGGCGGGCCTGCTGGACGGCTTGCAGAGCCTGGGCTTTTACACGTGCGGCTTCGGCTGCATGAGCTGCATCGGCAACTCGGGCCCGCTCATGGACGCCGTGCATGCGGTTGCCGACGACATCGAGCTTGCCAGCGTGCTTTCGGGCAATCGAAACTTCGAAGGTCGCATTTCTCCCGACGTGTCGCAGAACTACCTGATGACGCCGGCAAACGTCGTTGCGCTGTCGTTGTCGGGCACGGTCGACGTCGACTTGTCGAGCGAGCCTTTGGGCGTCGGCGCCGATGGCAAGCCGGTATTCTTCGCCGATATCGCCGCCGACTCCGACGAGCTGGCGCGGCTGCTGGACGAGTTCGTGACGGCGGACCTGTTCGAGGAAGGCTCGCGCGGCATGTATGAAGGCGACGCGGCGTGGCAGGCCTTGGGCGCCGAGCCGAGCGACACGTTCGCTTGGGACGACGCCTCCACCTATGTGCGCCGGCCGCCGTATTTCGACGGCATGGGCGCGGCTTTGGCCCCGCAAGAGCCCATCAGCGACGCGGCAGCGCTGGGGCTGTTCGGCGACTTCATCACGACCGACCACATTTCGCCGGCCGGCGCCATTGCGCCCGACATGCCGGCGGCGGCCTATTTGCGCGAACGCGGCGTGGCCGACGCCGATTTCAACACCTACGGCAGCCGTCGCGGCAACCACGAGGTGATGATGCGCGGGACGTTCGCCAACGTGAAGCTGCAAAACCTGCTGGCCGACGGGCGGCGCGGCGGCTGGACGCGCGACCTTCTGGACGACGAGATCGCGACGATTTTCGACGCGTCGCAGCACTACGCCGGCGCGGGCCAAGACGTGGTCGTGGTGGCCGGCAAGATGTACGGCAGCGGATCGTCGCGCGACTGGGCGGCGAAGGGGCCTGCGCTGTTGGGGGTGCGTGCGGTCATCGCGGAAAGCTACGAGCGCATCCATCGCAGCAACTTGGTGGGCATGGGCATTTTGCCGCTGCAGTTTTTGGAAGGCGAAAGCGTCGCGTCGCTGGGGCTTGACGGCACGGAGCGCTTCAGCATCGGCGCCGTCGACGTGAGCGCGGGGCTGCCTCGTCCGGCGGTCGTGGACGTGAGCGCGAAAAAGGCGGACGGCTCGACGGTCGACTTCCAGGCCGTCGTGCGCATCGACACGCCAACCGAGGGTCGCTACATCGAGCATGGCGGCATTTTGCAGTACGTGCTGCGGAATTTGGCGACGCCGGAGGCATAGGTCTTGTCGGGCGTTTCTCGCGGAATGCGGAAGGCGGGCGGGCTTGCGCGGCTCGTCCGCCTTTGCGTGTGCGGGAAAGCTTTGCGCCTGCGCGTGCGGCCTGGCCTCGGCACGTAGTAAGTTGCAAGGCGCAACTTATGATGGGCTGCGCTTGTTTACGAATTGTTTTCCAACTTATGCCAACCTTATAGGACCGAACGCCCGACTGCGGAATTGGCCGGGCGTTCGGGTATAGTGGCCGGAATGGCAAAAAGCCTCGTGAAGCGCTGATTCGTTCCGTCATGCGGGTTCAGGGGCTGGCGAAACTGATCAGCGTTTTCCTCGTGAAGCGCTCGGTTGACATGAGAGGAAAGCATGGGCAACAACGACAAGACCGGGTTCGAGAATCTTATCGATGCTCTGAAGCAGTCCGGCATCAACATGGACGGCCGCTTCGACGGTCCGCCGCAGGGCGGCGCCGGCAACGGGTCGGCGGGTTCGGGAGGCTCCGGATCTGCAGGCGGCGCTTCGGGCGGCTCAGGCTCGGGCGGTTCGAGTTCGGGCGGCTCAGGCGGCGGTCGCGGCCAGGGCGGCTTTAACTTCGGCGGCGGCAAGAACGGCGGCAGCGGCAACCCGTTCGTGGACATCGACTTCGCCGACAAAATGGCCGGATGGGGCAAGAAGGCCGTCATCGCGGCCGTCGTCGTCATCTTCGTCATCGCGGCGGCCGCGTATTGGTGGTTCCATCCGCCCATCAACATCCACTCCGTCGACACATGGACGTTCGTGGCCGTGGTCGTCTTGTTGCCGCTGCTCGTGTTCTTCTCCGTGAAACATCACGCGTACCAAAACGGATCGGGCCGCATCGAGCCTGATCAGAAGAAGGCGAAGACGTTCAAGGGCCTCATGGTCATTCCCGTTGCCGTGGCGCTCGTGGGCGTTTTGGGCGCGGTGCTGTCGATGCCCATCGTTCCGGGCAATGCTGAAAAGTATTCGAGCGTGCTGAAGACCGACACGCTCGAGTTCGCGCAGGACATCAAAGAAGTCGACTATTCCGAGATTCCCGTCATCGACCGCGCGTCGGCCATTCTGCTCGGCAACCGCGAAATGGGATCGATCCCCGAATACGTCAGCCAGTTCGAGATTTCCGACATGTATTCCCAGATCAACTACAAGGGTGAGCCGGTGCGCGTGAGTCCGCTGGGCTATGCCGACCTGTTCAAGTGGTTCACGAACCGCGAAGGCGGCATTCCGGCGTACGCGCTGGTGAACATGACCACGCAGGACGCCGAGATCGTGCGGCTGGGCGATTCCCCCATCCATTACTCGCAGTCCGAGCCGCTCGTGCGCAACATCGATCGCCACGTGCAGCTGCGCTACCCCTTCTACATGTTCGGCGAGAAGTCGTTCGAGATCGACGAAGAGGGCAATCCGTGGTGGATCTGTCCGGTGAAGAACTACACCATCGGCCTGTTCGGCGGCGAAACCATCAGCCGCGTGGTGCTGGTGAACGCGACGACGGGCGAGTGCCAGGACCTGGCCGTGGAGGACTGCCCGCAGTGGGTTGACCGCGTGTACCCGGCCGACCTGCTGGTGAAGCAGTACAACTGGTTCGGCGCGTACCACAACGGCTGGCTGAACTCGTTCCTCGGCCAGGAAGGCGTCGTGCGCACCACGCCCGGCACCGACGGCACGCTGGGTTACAACTACATCGCCAAGGACGACGACGTGTGGGTGTACACGGGCGTGACCTCGGCGACCGCCGACAAGTCGATCATCGGGTTCGTGCTGGTCAACCAGCGCACGCAGGAATCGCACTTCTACAGCGTGTCGGGCGCCACGGAGGACTCGGCCATGAACTCGGCCGAGGGCCAGGTGCAGAACTTGCAGTACACGGCGACGTTCCCCCTGCTCATCAACGTGGCGAACCAGCCGACGTACTTCATGGCGCTGAAAGACGACGCCGGGCTGGTGAAAAAGTTTGCCATGATTGACATTCGCCGCTACCAGAACGTGGCGGTGGGAGACACCGTGGCCGAGACGCAGAAGACCTACGAGACGCTGCTGGCCACCAACGGCGTGGACACGACCGGCGGCGTGGTGGCGGAGACCGAAAGCGCGAAGGGCGTGATCACGCACATCACCGACGCCGTGCTCGAAGGAAACTCGCACTTCTACGTGAAGATCGAAGACGACGCGGCCGTCTATGATTTCGCGCTGCCGGAGCTCATCGATATCGTGGGCTACAAGGAAGGCGACGTCATCGAGTTCAACTATCTGCCGGTGGACGGAAGCGTGCAGCCGGCCGAATCGATCGGCGCGTCGAAGGCGAAAGCCGAGGATGCAGCTGGGGACGCGGCCGACAACGGCGAGGCTGCCGCAGGTTCGGGCGCGGTCGAAGGCCCTGAAGACGCCCAGGTCGAGCCGGAGGCGAACGCGGCGTAAGGCGCACGCAGCGAAAGCGAAGCGGAATCGGGCGGCCCGTCGAAGGACGGGCCGCCCGTTTTGCGTGGGGGGTGTTGGGGACCAGCGCCCTCGCCGCCGCGGCGAAAGTGCCTGCTGAGAGGCGTCCGGGGCCGATCTTTCGCTACTTTTGGTTGTAGGTGATTTCTGCACAACTGCTGTTTGCATGTGAGATGGTGCGCGGGGCTGCTCGACGTGCTACAGTATGTGCCCGCACCGGCCGCTGCGGCTTTCGCCTGCTCGGCTGCGTCGCGTTCAACCGAGAGTGAAGGGCTTCATCATGATCACGGGGGATTGTTCGTGGCCCGCTGCATCCGCTGCGGGCTCTCGCGTGCGTTTGGCGGCCGCTGCGTCGGCCGTGCTGCCGGCTTTGCTGGCCATGGCGCTGCTGTCAAGTTGCTCAACAGCACCAAGTACCGAAGCAGAACATACCGATGCGGCAGACGGGTCGACGCCGGCTGCCTCTAAGGCCGGCGACGCGGCGTCTGCGGGCGCCGAAGACGCCGTCGAAACCCAGGCCATGGTGGTTGCCGCCCGCGACGGGCAGGTGCTGCTGGTCGACCAGCAGACCGAAACGCCGTTCTTCCCGACGGGGGACGCGGTCTCCATCGTCAACAGCGAGGGCAACGAGATCACGTCGGCCAGCCTCAAGCCCGGCAACGTCGTGAAGGTCGTCGGCGACGGCATCATGCTTGAAAGCTATCCGGGGCAGTATCCGGGCGTGACGAAGATCGAAGTGATCGATTTGGGCAGCCCCAGCGACGCCGAGGAATACGAAACGCTGGTAAGCGCGGTTTTCCCCGAGTCCGATTCGACGCGGCCGGCAGGTTCGGTGCAGTACAAAGACAGCCTGGGGAACGTCTCTCTGACGCTTGAGCCGTACGCGAGCGAGTGGGTGGGCGACGCCGCGGAAGGAAGCGATGCGCCTGCTGCTGACGGGACGTTTTACGAAGAGGACGGCGCGGTGAAGCCGTCGGTGGTCGACGCGCGGATCGAAGAGCCGCTCGAAGCGACCGTGAGCTACGACGAGCCCGCAAAACGCATCCAGGTTCAGAGGATCGCGCTTGCGAACAGCGAGCCTGGGTCGTATGCGGTCGATGCGGACGCGCAGTCGCAAGACGTTTCGACCGAAGACGGAGAAGACGGAGCCGCGACGTTCACGATCGAGCCGGGGTATGCCTATACCGTTCGTGCCGTGTTCGGCCTGGGGGAGGAATCGAGCGCCTTCGTGGTCGTCGAGCGGTAACGGGCTTTGGGCCTGGCGCTTTGCGGCGGCCAGGCGCCCCGGCGCACCTCCTTATAATAAAGTAAGGGGGAAGGGTGCGCCGGGGCGCAGGCTTGGCCGGCCTAAGGTGGCCACGGTTGCCTTAGGTTAGCCCAGCTGGCTTGCAACGGCGTCGCGCAGAAAGACGGCGGCGCCGGTACCTGCGGCTTTGTCGTAGTAGGCGGTGAAACGCGGGTCGGCCACGTATCCTTCGGCCAGCGCCACGTGCGCGGCGGGCGCATAGGCGCCGTCGGCCCAGTGCATCTGCAGCCATCGGGCGTGCATGCCCACGAGTTTTTGAGCTTCGGGCCCTGCGACGTCGCCCGTCTCCATGGCCGTCCGCAGCTGTTCGACGATCGCTCGTTCCAGCTCTTCGGCGCAACGCCATTCGCCCTCGTCCATGGCGAGCAGCTTCTCGTTCGCGCCGTCGACAGCTGCGTCTCCCCAGCGCTTGCGAGCCTCGGCGCCGTGTTCGCGCTCGTTGTCCTCAACGGCCTTGCGTTTCATGCCTTCGAACCGCTGCTTGTCCGTCATAGTGGTTTCTCCTTTCAGGTCGGCCAAGGTCGTCTCGACCGTGCCGATGAGCGTGGTCAGGTTCGTTTGTTGGCGGCGCAGCTCGGCCAGCTGCTCTTCGAGGGCGCGTTGCGCGTCGAAGGCGGGGTCGGCCAGCGTGCGCTTGATGGCGGAAAGGCGCATGCCGCACGCGCGAAACAGCATGATCTGCTGCAAACGCTCCACGTCGCAGGGCCCATAGACGCGGTAGTTCGCGGTGGTGCGCTGGGGTTTCAACAGGCCGGCGTCCTCATAATGGTGCAGCGTGCGCACCGTGACGCCTGCAAGCGCCGCCAGCTCGCCGACGGTGTACGTTCGGGGTTCATGCGGCTTTCCGTGCGCCATGCGGCTCCTTCCGTCGCGGCTTGCTGCTTGTCGGTCGTCTTCCGTCGCCAACGAAGAGCAGCGTACACCCTCACGCAGCGGAAGGGTCAAGGGGTATTTTGGGAAATCGTTGACGCTGCAGGCAGTGAGGCCTTCGGGGAGCGCGGGGGCGGGGGCGTCACCTGCCGGCGGCTTCGGCGGCCTTGGCGGGCCGGAGCGCCTCGGTCTTCGCGATGAGCTTGCCGTAGATGCGCTCGCGGATCCACGGTTCGGTCGACAGGGTCACGGCGTCGCGCAACGGCGCCCACCGCACGCCGCTGTTTTCGTCGGGTTTTTCGCGAACGGCCTGGTCAGGGTCGGCGACGGCCAGATACGTGACGTTGAGGTGCACATGCGAGCTGACGTAGCGCCCGCGCTTTTCGTGCCCGTCGACCGTCAGCGCCTCCAGCGAGAACACGGGGCTTTCGGGCGTCGGCGCAACGAGCCGCCCCGTCGCGCCCGTTTCCTCTTCCAGCTCGCGCAGCGCCACGGCGGCCAGGTCGCATATGCCGTCGGCGTGCCCGCCGATCCAGCTCCACGAGTCGTAGATGTTGTGGTACACCAGAAGCGTGCGCTCAAACGCAGGATCGACGGTCCAGATCGAGCACGCCATATGCGCTTGCGCCGTGCGCGCAAAGCATGCGGGATCCGTCGCGAGGGCGTGCAGAATAAGCTTCTGGTCTGCGATTTCTTGTTCGTTGAAAGGCTGAAAGGCCTCGATGTCGCGCATGAGGCGCTCGCGGTCGTGCATGGGCTTCCTCCCTTGGCGCAGCTTGCGTTTCTGCTCGCCGACGGCATTCTACCACGGGAGCCGTTTCAGGCGGCCTCCAAACCGGAGTGCTATACTAACGCGATCGATCGGACGGAAGGGCACGCATCTCATGGCACAGCAAGACATCCCCAATGGGTTCACCGGATTTTCAGTGAAGCGCACCGCAGGGTTCCAGTCGGCGAAAGAGGCGATGGAAAAGCGCGAGAAGGAAGTGCGCGAAACGGCCGGCAAAGGCGTGGGCGGCGAGGCTCGCGCATCCCTGCCGGTGCCGGCGTTTGGGCTGATAGGAGCCGAGGGGCTGCAGCACGCTGAAGCGCGTGCGACCTCGCAGCAGCAGGCGCAGGCGCTGAGGTTCGCCGCCGCGGGAAAGCGGCAGGGCGGCGCGTGCTCGTTCGACCCCGCCAAGCTCGCCGAGATTCCCACTGAGCAGCGCCGCTGGTCGTGGGTGGAAATCGATCTGGCCGCCATCCGCCACAACGTCAAGGAAGTGAAGCGGCGCCTGCCGCCGGGCACGCGTCTGATGGCGGTGGTGAAGGCCGACGGCTACGGCCACGGCGCGGTTCCCTGCGCGAAGGCGGCGCTCAATTCCGGCGCCGACTACTTGGGCGTCGCGACGGTCGACGAGGCCATCGAGCTGCGCGAGAACTACGTGAACGCGCCCATTCTCGTGCTGTCGCAGCCGCCCGAGACGGCCATCCCGCTGCTGCTTGCCTACAAGGTCATGCCGAGCGTCTACACGCCCGACTTCGCCATTTCCTACGGCGAGGCCGCTGACGCCTTCGGGGTTCGCGCACCGTTTCACCTGGCCATTAACACGGGCATGAACCGCATCGGCGTCAACCACGACGAGGTCGTCGACTTCATGCACGCCATCGGCTTCCACCGCGCCCTCGACTATGTGGGCACGTTCACGCATTTCGCCACGGCCGACCACGAAGAGACGCTCGACTTCCAAATCCAGTACACGCGCTTCGCTGAGGCCGTCAACGCGCTGCGCCTGGCGGGCATCGATCCGGGCATCGTGCATGCGGCCAACTCTGCGGCAGCCATCCGCTTCCCCGACGCCGCCTTCAACATGGTGCGCTTGGGCATCGGGCTGTACGGCTTGCAGCCATCGCCGGTCACTCGGAAGATGATCCAGCTCAAGCCGGCCATGAGCGTGCACGCGCGTATCACCGACGTGCATTTCCCGCCCATCCACGAAGGCGTCAGCTACGGGCTGCACTACCGCAGCCCCGGCAACGTCGCCATTTGCACGCTGCCCATCGGGTATGGCGACGGGCTGCGGCGCAACCTTTCCGGACGCATTGACGTTCTCAAGGATGGCGTGCGGTTTCCCCAGGTCGGAAACGTGTGCATGGACCAATGCATGTTCGAGATCGACATGCGGCGCACAAGCCTGCACCGCGTTGTCGAGCCGGCCATCGGCGATCGCGTGACCATCGTCGGCCGCAGCGGCGACGCGGTCGTGACGCTTGACGATCTGGCGAACATTTTGGGGACCATCACGCACGAGCTGGCCATCGGGTTCGGCACGAGCCGCCTGCCGCGGCTGTACGTGTAAAGAGGGGGGATCATGGACGCGAGACAGGTGCCGTCGCTGGACGAGATTTTTGAGCAGGTGTGCGAATGCCGCCGCTGCCCGCTGGCCGAGGGGCGCACGAATCCCGTGTTCGGGGCGGGGAACCCGGAAGCGCGGGTGCTCATCGTCGGCGAGGCGCCGGGCAAGAACGAGGACTTGCAGGCGATTCCGTTCGTAGGCGCGGCGGGGAAGTACCTCGACGAGCTGTTGGGCATCGCGGGGCTTGCGCGTGAAGAGGTGTTCATCGCCAACGTGCTGAAATGCCGGCCGCCAAGCAACCGCGATCCGCGGCCTGAAGAGATCCAGGCGTGCGCCGACTATCTGCGGGCGCAGACCCGCGCGATCAACCCCGAGTATATTGTGACCTTGGGAAACTTTGCGACGAAGTTCATCTTGAGGACGGACGTGGGTATCACGCGCCTGCACGGCACGCTGCAGCGGGCGGGCAGGTTCAAAGTGTTCCCGATTTTCCACCCGGCAGCGGCGCTGTACGACTCCAAGAAGCGGGTGGCGCTGGAAGACGACTTCACCACGCTCGGCCGGCTGCTGGCCGAGGGGGCGTAGCAGGCCGCTGGCTTGGGCGGGACTCCGGCTTGGCAGGGTTCCGGCTGGGGTAGAGGCCCTAGCTGGGGCAGGGATCCGGGTTGGGCAAGCGCCCGGGCGGGCGGGAGCTCCAGTTGGGCGAAGGCCCCGACTGGGCGGAAGCTTGGACGGGGCGGGCCCGGGTTGGGTGGAGGCTCCGGCCGGGTGGGCCCCGACTGGGTGGCTAGGCCTCTGCTGGGCAGCTGTGGGAGGCTTCCGTGTGAAGAATTTGTGTGCTAGAGATTTGGAACGCAAAAATGGTACCTGCTTGCATCTTTTTGCGGAATTTGACCGCTTTTGCATACGCAGAAGCGGCCAAAAGGGCGTCGGAGCGCCATGTGGCGAGCGAATGGGTGCGAACATGCCGAGAAAATGCCGAAAAGGGCGGCTGCTTCGCGCGTCGTTTCCGCAAAAAGATGCGCAAGCCTTCTGGAAATGCTGGCATAATCTCCAGTACACAATTTCTCCATATATGCTTGTCCGGAGATATGCAAAATCGGGCCCATTTTATGCAAAACGGCATGTTCGTCCGTCATAGGGCGCTTCCGCCCGCGAAAGGCTTCGATTTGCTGCCTGCCTCCGCCTGTTGTCCGCCGACTTCGGCCGCCTCGCTCACTACAGCCACCCCTTCCGCTTGAACACGACGATCTCCACGACCACGATGGCAGCCACCGCCAGCACGAACGCCGGATACGCCCATGCCTCGTCAAGCCCGGGCATGTGGGTGAAG
Source organism: Slackia sp. ZJ119 (assembly GCF_011039175.1). Taxonomy (GTDB): domain Bacteria; phylum Actinomycetota; class Coriobacteriia; order Coriobacteriales; family Eggerthellaceae; genus Xiamenia. Next base: position 63,436 of record NZ_JAAKEN010000016.1, on the reverse strand, counting down.
TTCATCCCGAACCAGCCTGTCATCAGGGTCAACGGCGCGAACAGCACCGCGATGATGGTGAACAGCTGCATGGTGGAGTTTCGCTGCGCATCGATCTGCGCCTGGTGCAGCTCGCGCAGTTGGACGGAGTATTCCCGCAGCGTCGCCACGCGGTCCATCAGGCGCTCGCAGGCTCGTTGCTGCTGCTCGAACAGGCGCACTTCGCCTCCGGTGAGCAGGCCGTTTTCGTTGTCGACGGCGTCGTCGGCCATGTCCATGAGCTGCCGGTAATACGTGTCGAGCTTCAGCAGCGTGCGGCGATAGGCGAGCATGACGTGGCTCGCGTCGGGAAGCTTCCCGCCAAGGATGGCCTCTTCGGTGCGCTCCATGGCGTCCTCGTAGTCGCTCAGGTATTGCTGGTCGCCCTTGGTCAGAAGCCGCATGAGCTCAAACAGGCAGTACATCGTCGTGACCTCGTGCAACGGCTTCGACAACGCCGTTTTGGCGAGCGCGTTGGCGCACAGCGGGCCGTTGTCGAGCAGCAACAGATGCTCGCGGTTGACGAAGAACGCGAAGCAGTACGGATCGCTGGCGGGATCGGCGCGGTCGGGCATGGCGACAGACCCGATGAAGCAGTCCGGGCAGGTGTCCACGTAAGTGTTTTCAGTGCTGATCAGCGATTTCATGGCATCTTTGTGCAAGGGTGCCACGAAGGGGACGTCGTCGAGCTCTGATTCGGCGACGACGGTGGCGCGGGGGAGGCCGTCGGCGTCCTGCCCGTCGGCAAGGAGCGTCAGCCGCCGGTCGATGATGTAGCGCGTTGCCATGGCGCCCTCCTTGCTCGGTCGGGTGTCGGGGCTGCGAAGATATGACCCGGCAGGTCAGAATATCAGCATAGCGTCTGGGCGCGAAAACGGAGCGCATCGGGGAAAAGCCGTTACGCGGGAAGCGGTTGCGAAGGGGCGGCGCGGCTGCCCCCGCCCGCCTGCGTCCGTTGCTGCTGCCCCCGCCGCCCGCCCGCTTGCGGATGCGGCGGCTGCCTCCGGCGTCCGCTTGCGGAGGCTGCGGTTGTTGCCTCCGCCTCCCGCCTCCTTCGTTCGGCCGCTCGCGGCCCTCGCTGCGTTTCGGGCGTTCTGTAACGCAAATGTGCTGATTTCCTACAATGCGTTGCTTTGCCCTCGAACGACTGGTACGATTTGCGCTTGCGATTTTTGCCATGGTGCGGCGCTATGGCGCTGTTTTGCCTGGTAAATGAAGGGAAATGTCAACGCAACATTGCAAGGGAGCGTTGGGAAAGGGAAAACTCATGCGAATAGGCATACCGAAGGAGACTGGAGGCGGGCAGACGCTCGTTGCCGGAACTCCCGACACCGTGGTCAAGCTGCAAAAGCTCGGCTACGAAGTGGTCGTCGAGGCGGGCGCCGGCGAGGCGGCCAGCATCGAGGACGCGCAGTACGAAGCGGCAGGAGCCGCCATCGTCGACCGGGCGGGCGCCTGGGGAGCCGACATGGTCACCTGCCTGAACGCTCCTGACGAGGCGGCGCTTGGCCTCGTGCGCGAGGGGGCGGTGATCATCGCTCGCATGAATCCCGGCGGCAATCCGGATCTGGTGGACGCGCTGGCGCACAAGGGCGCCACGGCGCTTGCGCTGGACATGGTGCCGCGCATCTCGCGCGCCCAGGCGCTCGACGTGCGCTCGTCGATGATGAACGTGGCGGGCAACCGCGCGGTCATCGAGGCGGCCAACGCGTTCGGCCGGCTGTTCGGCGGCCAGGTGACGGCTGCGGGCAAGGTGAACCCGGCGAAGGTCTACGTCATCGGCGTGGGCGTGGCGGGTTTGGCGGCCATCGGCGCGGCAGGCGCCATGGGCGCCCAGGTGTTTGCGTCCGACGTGCGTGCCGAAGTGGCCGACCAGGTGGAATCGCTCGGCGCGACGTTCGTGGAGATCCCCGTCGTGCAGGAATCGTCCGACGGCTACGCCAAGGCGCTGACCGACGAGCAGCAGAACAAGGTGCTCGAGGTGTACGCGAAGCAGGCCGCCGAGTGCGACATCGTCATCACCACGGCCCAGGTGCCGGGGCGCCCGGCCCCGCTTTTGCTGACGGCCGAGGCCATCCGGTCCATGAAGCCCGGCAGCGTCGTAGTGGACATGGGTGCTTCAGAACTAGGTTCGAATAGCGAACTTACCCGCCCGAACGAGAGCTACACGACCGAAAACGGCGTGACCATTATCGGCTACGAGGATCTGCCGAGCCGCATGCCCGGCCTGGCTTCGCAGCTGTTCGGCCAAAACATCGTGAACCTTATGAAGCTGGTCACGAAGGAGAAGAACGGCACGCCCGTCTTCGACATGGACGACGAGGTCGTTCGCGGCATGACCGCCACGCTCGACGGCGCCATCATGTGGCCGCCCCCGCCGGTCAGCGTGTCCGCCGCTCCGAAGGAGGCCGCGCCCGAGCCGGCTGCCGCCGAGGCCGCGCCCGAGCCGGAGAAGTCGGCCTTTGAGAAGCACTGGTGGAAGGTGCTCGTCGGCGTTTTGGCCGTGGCGCTCGTTTTCGCGGCTCCCGCCAGCATGCAGAGCCACTTTGTCGTGTTCGCCCTGGCCTGCGTCGTGGGCTTCTACGTCATCACGGGCGTGTCGCATTCGCTGCATACCCCGCTCATGTCGGTCACCAATGCGGTGTCGGGCATCATCATCATCGGTGCCATGCTGCTCATCGGTTCGGCGGATCCCGTGGTGGCGGCCTTGTCGTTCATCGCCATGACCATCGCGTCCATCAACGTCTTCGGAGGCTTTCTGGTCACGCACCGCATGCTGAAGATGTTCCAGGGGAGCTCTGAGGACTAATGATACTTGTCGAAGACTTTATTCAGCGGGCCGTTGCGCTTGCGACGTTTTTGTTCAGCCTGCAGTCGGTCGCCTACATCGCGGCCGCCCTGCTGTTCATCCTGGCGCTGGCGGGCCTGTCGCGCCAAAAGACCGCCCAGCGCGGCAACACCATGGGCATTATCGGCATGGCCGTGGCGCTGTTTGCCACGCTCATCATCGTGTCGTTCACGGCCGAGGTGGGCGGCGCCATTGCGGTCCTTCTCATGCTGGTGGCGCTTGCCATCGGCGCGGGCATCGGCATCTACAAGGCCAAGCACGTGCAGATGACCGCCATGCCCGAGCTGGTGGCCATGCTGCATTCGTTCGTGGGCGCGGCGGCGGTCATCGTTGGCTTCACGTCGTTTTTGACCACGCCCGGCGCCGACACCCCCGAAAACGCCTTCCACATGGGCGAAGTCGGGCTGGCCGTGTTCATCGGCGCCGTGACGCTGACCGGCTCCATCGTCGCCTACCTGAAGCTTTCCGCCAAAATGTCGGGCAAGCCGCTGACGCTGCCCGGCCGCAACGCCATCAATTTGGGCATCGTCATCGCGTCGCTTTTGCTTATCGTATGGCTCATCTTTACGCGCGGCGTCGTTGCAGGCCTGTTCCCGCTGGTGCTGCTGACCATTCTGGCGCTGCTGCTTGGTGCTCATCTGGTGCTCGCCATCGGCGGCGGCGACATGCCCGTCGTGGTGTCGATGCTCAACTCGCTTTCGGGCTGGGCGGCGGCCATGGCCGGTTTCACGCTGGGCAACGACCTGCTCATCATCACGGGTGCGCTCGTGGGCTCGTCGGGCGCGTATCTGTCCTACATCATGTGCCAGGGCATGAACCGCTCGTTCGCGTCGGTCATCCTGGGCGGATTCGGCGACGGCGCGACCCCGAAGAGCGGCGGCGGCGAAGCCAAGGACTACGGCGACTACACCACCACCACTCCCGAAGAGGTGGCCGAAATGCTCGAGGCGGCCGACTCGGTGGTCATCGCGCCGGGCTACGGCATGGCGGTCGCGCAGGCGCAGTTCCCCGTGGCTGAGCTGGCCCGCAAGCTCATCGCGAAGGGCAAGGACGTCAAGTTCGGCATCCACCCGGTCGCGGGCCGCATGCCGGGCCACATGAACGTGCTGCTGGCCGAGGCGAAGGTGCCCTACGACAACGTGTATGAGATGGACGAGATCGACGACGACTTCGACAGCGTCGACGTCGTGCTGGTCATCGGCGCGAACGACACCGTGAACCCCGCCGCGCTGACCGAGCCCGACTCGCCCATCGCCGGCATGCCGGTCATGCACGTGTGGGAAGCCGAGAAGGTCGTCGTGTCGAAGCGCTCGATGGGCGCAGGCTATGCCGGCGTGCAGAACCCGCTGTTCTTCAACGACAACACCGACATGTTGCTCGGCGACGCGAAGGAGTCGGTGGAGGCTATCAACGCCGCTTTGCAGTAGCGGACGCAGGTGGAAGCGCGGACTGGGTAGAAGCCTGGTGCGGGCGGAAGCTTGTGCGGGTAGGAGCCCGACGCGATTGCATAAGCGAACTAAGTACTGAAAAGGACTCGGCAGTGGTGCCGGGTCCTTTTTTGTGGGGCCGCAGAAGTCGGGGTGGGCGGAAGTCCATCGCGGGCAGGAGCCGAGGTGGCGAAGATGCCGGCGCAGGCGGAAGCCCGGCGCCGGCAGAGGTTTCGGCGCAGGTAGAAGCGCAAGCTGTTGCGGGGCCTTGGGACGGCGGCTCGAGCGGCGGGGCTGCGCCTCGATGCGTCGTCGGCTTGAGCCAAGGTCTCAAGCCTCCTTTGGCTTGACCTCGGCTCCGCCCCGTCGCCCGAGCCGCCTGCTGCGAGGGCCTCGAAATTCGGCCCAGTTGCTTTCTTTCGGCCGCAAGGCCCGCGCCTCGTGCTTCTCGCAGCGCTTTCGCCCTCTTCTGCTACTGCTTGTGGAACGTGCGTGCGACGGCGTACACCCCGACGATGGTCGCCCCGCTTGCGACCCCCGTCGTGACGCCCGACAGGAAATCGTTGACGGGGCTGCTTTCGTGCGGCAGCCCCGACAGGGCCATCAGGGCGATTCCGGCCACGACCAGCATCAGCCCGTACAGCACCTGTCGTTGCTGCTCCAGCCGCTGGATGCGCTCAAGCAGGTCAAGCGCCTGCTGCTCGTCGAACACGCGGATGTTGCCGGACTCTTTTTCCTCGCCGTCCATCAGTTCGGCGATCGTGATGCCCAGCTCGCGGCACAGCGGCTGCACGACGCTGTAGTCGGGCATGCACCGCCCGTTTTCCCATTTCGAGATGGTTTTGTTCGATACGCCTAACTTTTCAGCGAGCTGCTCCTGCGTGAGGTTGCGCTCGCGGCGCTTCGTGGCGACAAACGCGCCGATGGCGGCTTGGTTCATGGTTGCTCCAATCTTTTTGGCGGACAGCCCCGCGCGGTATGAGAAAAATCTATCGCAGAGGCGCGGCAGGCAACATCCCCCAAAAGGCGAGTTTAGGGGAAAGAAGGGAAACGCGCTGGTCAGAAAGGCGTATTTGCCGGGCGACGGCGTTCTGAAGACCGGCTGGCAAAAGGTTGAATGTGCCGCCTCTTTTCCTTTGTGGATGGGGCGATTCTTGGTCCCTTGTCAAAGAAGGGGCCGGCGATTGCGTCCTCCTTCGCTATAATAGCCGTTTGTGTTGATTGGGGAAGTTGATTGGGGAGTGTATGGAAGCAACAGAGAAGACGACCGAGCTGCAAGCAGAGCGCATGGCCTGCCCGTCGGCGCCGTCTGTCCCCGCCGTCCTCTGCCCGTCGGCTGCTTCTAACGGCGTCGCGGGCTCTTGCCCCCCTGCGGCCCCTGCTCCCTCCGTCGCGGTCCTCATCCCTTGCTACAACGAGGCTCTTACCATTGGCAAGGTGGTCGACGACTTTCGCCGGGTGCTGCCCGATGCCGCCGTCTACGTCTACGACAACCGCTCCACCGACGGCACCGCCGACATCGCCCGTGACCACGGCGCACAGGTCCGCTTTGAGAGCCGCCCCGGCAAGGGCAACGTCGTCCGCTCGATGGTCCGCGAAATCGACGCCGACTGCTATCTCATGGTCGACGGCGACGACACCTATCCCGCCGAGGCTGCGCCCAGCCTGCTCGCCCCGCTTATGAGCGGCCAAGCCGACATGGTGGTGGGCGACCGCCTGTCAAACGGCTCCTACACCAGCGAAAACGACCGGGCCTTCCACGGTTTCGGCAACAATCTCGTCCGCGTGCTCATCCGGGTCATCTACGGCTTCGAGTTCAACGACGTCATGACCGGCTATCGCGCCTTCAACAAGGTGTTCGCCAAAACCATGCCCGTCTTGTCGCCCGGCTTCGAAATAGAAACCGAGCTTTCGATCCACGCCGTCGACAAGCGCTGGCGCATCGTGGAGGTGCCCGTCGACTATCGCGACCGCCCCGAAGGCAGCGAGTCGAAGCTGTCGACGTTTTCTGACGGGCTGAAGGTGCTCGGCACCATCGCAAGTTTGTTCAAAGACTACAAGCCCATGGCCCTGTTCAGTTGGCTGGCGTTCGTTTTCGTGGCGTTTGGCCTGATCGTGGGCGTGCCAGTCATTGGCGAATACTACGCGACGGGCCAGGTCGACCGCTTCCCGTCGGCGCTTTTGGCCGTGGCGCTCGTGTTCACGGGGCTGCTGTTGTTTGCGAGCGGGCTAATTTTGGACACGGTCGTGAAAGGCAACCGAAAAGACTACGAATTGCAGGTCATCGAGGCATATGAACGATACAACCTTTGACGCCGTCGCCTATTTGAACGAGCCGCGGTGGCGCACGTCGCGGCTTGGGCTTGAGCGCATCCGTGCGCTGATGGAGGCGCTGGGGCATCCCGAGCGGCGGCTGCGGTTCGTCCATGTGGCGGGCACGAACGGGAAGGGGTCGACGTGCGCGTATCTGGAAAGCGTGCTGCGAGCGGCCGGGCATCGCGTCGGGATGTTCACGAGTCCCTATATCGAGCGGTTCGAAGAGCGCATCCAGCTGGACGGCGTGCCGATCTCGTCGGACGACCTGCGGCGAGTGACGCTGGCCGTGCGCGATGCGGCGGAAGCGGTCGCGGCTGCGACCGGCGACCATCCGACGGAGTTCGAGCTGATGACCGCTGTTGCATTTACCTACTTTGACCAGGCACGATGCGACATCGTGGTTGCAGAAGTGGGGCTGGGCGGGCGGCTGGACTCGACGAACGTGATCGAGCGGCCCGAGGCGGCGGTTGTCACGCGGATCGGGCTTGACCACACCGACGTGCTCGGAGACACGCTGGCGGCCGTCGCAGGCGAGAAGGCGGGCATCGTGAAGCCGGGGTCTCCGGTGGTCAGCTGGCCGCAGGAGCCCGAGGCGATGGCGGTCGTGGAAGCGGCCGCACGCAGGGCCGGCTGTGAGTTATACGTGGCTAACTTTGCCGAAGGGGAAGTGCTGCCGCTCTCAGGAACGACCAGGCCGTTTTCGTACCGAGGGGAGCGCTACGAAACGGCGCTCCTTGGGTCGTATCAGCCCTACAACGCGATGGTGGCGCTCGAGGCGGTCCAGGTGCTGCGCGAGCGGGGGTGGCGCCTGCCGCAGGAAGCCGTGCGACGGGGGATCGCCGAAGCGCGGTGGCCGGGCCGCTTCGAGGTGCTGCCGCTGGGACGCGCCGCCGTCGGAGCGCCAGGGCGGCAGGAGCGCGACGCCGGTGGGATGCCGGCCGCCGCCGGGGATTCGGCCGACGCCGGAGCGCCGCCGAAGTCCGGGGACGCCGCAGCCGGAGCGCCAGGGCGGCAGGAGTGCGCCGCCGCCGAGAGTATTGCCGCATCCGGGGGTGCTGCAGGGCCGGTGTGCATCGTGGACGGGGGGCACAACGAGCAGGGGGCTCAGGCGTTGGCTGATTCGCTGCGGTCGGTGTTCCCAGGCCGGCCGGTGGTCTTCATCATGGGCGTGCTGGCCGACAAAGACTACCCGGCCATGGTGCGGGCCGTGCTTCCGTTGGCGAAGGCGGTCGTCGCGGTGACGCCGCCAAACCCTCGCGCCCTTTCTGCTGACGACTTGGCCACGTGCGTGCGCCAGCTTGGCGGAGCGGCCGCCGTGCGTGCTACGGTGGCGGAAAGCTACGGCGATGCGGCGGCGCAGGCCCGCGCGATGGTGGCAGACGATGACGTGATCTGCGCGTTTGGCAGCCTCTATGCCGTGTCGGCGGCGAAGGAGGCTCTGGCCGGGCGCCCGTGAGCCTCGCCCCGGGCGCCCGCCCGCCCCGCTCGCTGCGCTGGTCGGCTGCTGGCTTCGTCGCGGGTGCCTGCCCGTCCGGCCTGCTCTGCCCCTGCCCGGGCCCGCCGGCTTGCCCGTCCGGTCCGGCCCGTCCGTTGCACTGCACCCGTCAAAAAGGAGGCGCCTTGTGATTGAGCTTTCCAAGGACAACTTCGATGTCGTGATCACCGACAAGCCGGGCCTGGCCCTCGTCGACTTCTGGTCGCCGGGCTGCGGCCCGTGCCGTATTCTGTACCAAGTACTAAAACAGGCAGAACAGCGCCACCCCTCGGTGACGTTCGCCACGTGTGACGCCAGCCGCTACCCCGACGTCGCCTTCGCCTTCGAGGTCATGGCCACTCCGACGATGGTCCTGTTCCGGGACGGCGTTCCGGTCGACTCCCTGGTCGGCGCCGTGCCGCTGCCCGCCGTCGAGCAATTCCTGCGCCGCCGCGACCCCGCGCGTGCCGACGCCGAGCCGCCCTGTTAAGTGTTGTCGCCCTCTTCGCCGCATGCTCCGTTGCGGGCAAGGCTCGGCGCGGCTGCTTCGGTCGAGACCAAGGCCGTCGGGCTTGGTTCTGCTTCGCCCGGACGCAACCTTCTCGTTTTCGGCTCGACAAAAGAGCGCGTGCGTGCAGTTATACAGGCTGTGGCAGTGTTTGACAGCGTAATGCGATTTTTTGTGCAGTTATGCAGGTTATGGCAGAATGCGTCGAACCAGAGCAACCATCCAAGCTTCCGACCAGGTACTTTGCAAGCCAAGAAGTTAGTCAATACCAACTGCTCTGGAGAAATACCGAATTCCCCTGCCACAGCCTGCCAAACTGCACAAAACTCCCGTCTTCGTTGTCAAACGCTGCCACAGCCTGCATAACTGTCCATTCCGGACGCCCCCAATTGCCACAGCCTGCGTAACTGTACAGCGCTTCGCAAACCCTGAGCCCGGCGCTGCCACAGCCTGCTCGTTTGCACACCTTGGGCGCCCCAATTGCCACACCCCGCATAACTGCCCAGCCCTCCACGAACTTCCACATCGGCCCTGCCCACAAAAAAAGGCCCCGGCAGATCGCCGAGGCCTTTCAGTCCAAGCAAAACCAGCCGCTACAGCGACTCGATGTATTCCACCAGGTCTCCGACTGTTTCCAGTCCTTCCGGTTCGCCGAAGTCTACGTCGCAGGCTTCTTCCAGGTCGCAGATCAGCTCGACCATGTCAAGCGAATCGATGCCCAGCGAATCGAACGTCGATTCTTCGTTCACGCTTTCCGGCGCAATGTCCAGGTTCTCTTCCAGCACAGTTTTAATTGTGTCGATGGTCGCCATGGATGTTTATTCCTCCTTTTGCTTGAGCAGGCCATACCCGCCGTCATCGCGGCGATAGAGCACGTTGACCAGGTTCGTGTCGCGATCAGTATAGGCGAAGAAGTCGTGTCCCAAAAGGTCGATCTGCACGAGGGCTTCTTCCTGGGTCAGCGGCTTGAATTCGATCTCCTTCACGCGGACGATCTCGTCGGCGGACAGCTCGTCCATCAGGCTGTTGACGTCCAGATCGTTGCCCATCGTCGGCTCGATCACGCGGATGGACTCGCCTTCGGAGCGCTGTTTGCGGTCAAGCACCTTCGTCTTGTACTTGCGCAGCTGGCGCACGACCTTCGCGGCCGCCACGTCGATGGCCGCGTACATGTCCTCTTCGCTTTCCTCCACGCGCACGATGTGGCCCTTGGTGTACAGCGTCGCTTCGCAGACGGCAGGGCGGGGATTGGCGGGATTCTTCTCTACGTACAACACGACTTCGGCCACGAGCGGATCGATGTCCATGACTTTCATTGCGTTGCCGATTTTTTCCTCGGCATAGTCGCGCAAAGCATCGGTCACGGGCATCCTGCGTCCGGTGACGGTAATGCTCATAGTGATCACCTCTTGTCTCGATACGAACAGATCGCCCTCGTGCAGCATCTGCCAATCCCTTGATTTCCGTTCCCCGTTGGTCGAAAAGGCGTCTTCGCAGGTTTTAGATTTCTGAGAGGGCATCGCATAGAATACCGCATATCGACAACGATTCGGTTGGTATTTGAGGGCAGTTGTGAAAACGATCAAAAATCGGCCTGCGCAAGCCTCGCATCCGTTTTGGAATGGGTCATACTGTATGGCTGTGTTTTTAAGAGAAACGCCGAAATCGACGTGTCGAGGTGCACGTCGGGCGACGTGTCGGACGTAAGGGTGGCTATGACGGAAACGAAGAGTCCGGAAACGAAAAGCGAAAAGACGAAGCATATTTTCATCTCGGAAGTGCAGGGGCATCAGGCTGCGTACGCGAAGCTTCTGCAGTTCACGCACTCGTCCACGAAGGCCGCCGCCATCATGCTGGCCGCCGCCATCGTGGCGCTTATCGTGGCGAATTCGCCCCTGTACGAGCCGTTCATTCACTTCTGGCACACCGAAGTGGGCTTCTCTTTCGGTGACGCCGAGCGGGACATGTCGCTCGCCCACATCATCAACGACATCTTCATGGCGGTGTTTTTCCTGCTCGTAGGCTTGGAAGTGAAGTACGAGATGACCGTCGGCGAGCTGACGAACATCCGCCAGGCGCTGCTGCCCATCATGGCGGCCGTCGGCGGCGTGCTGGCGCCCATCGTCATCTACCTCATCTTCAACGCGTCGAACCCTGCCACGTCGCACGGCTGGGGCGTTCCCACGGCCACCGACATCGCGTTCGCCCTGGGCATTTTGGCCTTGCTCGGCAACCGCGTGCCGGGCGGCGTGCGCGTGTTCCTGAGCACGCTCGCGGTGGCCGACGACATCATCGCCATCCTGGTCATCGCCATTTTCTACGGCCAGAGCCCCTCGCTTCTGTGGCTGGGTCTGGCGGCCGTGGTGGTCGTGGCGCTTTTGCTGATCAATCGTGCGCACGTCTATTCGCTCTATCCGTATCTGCTGCTCGGCGTTGTGCTGTGGTATTGCGTGTTCATGTCGGGCGTGCATTCCACCATCGCCGGCGTGCTGCTGGCGTTCACCATCCCGTCGGGCTCGCGCGTGAACCTGCATTCGTTCACGCAATGGTCGCGCAACAAGGTGCGCGAGGCCAAGCGCCGCTTCAGGCCGGAGACGCCGGTCATCGCCCAGGGCGAGTACATCCACACGGTCAAGTCGCTCTCGCGCGTCGCCAAGCAGGTCATCCCGCCGGCCACGCGGCTTGAGCAGGCGCTGTACCCGTGGGTCTACTTCGGCGTCTTGCCGCTGTTCGCGCTCACGAACGCCGACGTCAGCTTCGCGGGCATGGACATGGGGCTCATCTTCACCGACTCGGTGTTCTACGGCGTGTTCCTGGGCCTTTTGCTCGGCAAGCCTATCGGCATTATGCTGATGAGTTTCATCATCATTAAAACCAAGCTGGCCAGCTTGCCTGAAAACGTCAACTGGGGCCATATGCTGGGCGCGTCCATCCTGGGCGGCGTCGGGTTCACGATGGCCATTTTCGTGGCCAACCTGGCGTTTCCTGACGAGATGCACATCGCCACGGCCAAGCTGGGCATCCTGCTGGCGTCGGCTTTGGCGGGCGTCGTCGGGTTCGTGTTCCTGCTCATGCAGGCCAAAGGCGCCCAAAAGCGCGGCGTGCATTACGTGGCCACGTCCGAGGACGACAACCTGCAGACCGCCGACCGCGAGGCGCTGCGCGAAGGCCGCAAGCTGCTGAACAACGTGAGCTTGGGCGACATCGACGACCCCGAGCTGCTCGAGCGCATCGAGGCGTCCAAGCGCCGCAGCAACGTGTTCCATATCACCGTCGACCTGGGGCCGACGGGCTTGCTCGGCGGCGGGTCGATGGGGGACGTGCGCCGCGCGGTGATGGTGGAGCTTGAGCGCGTGCTGCGCGAGGAAGGCCGCGAGGACCTGGTCGAGAAGGTGCGGCAGGAGCTGCGCGAGGACGAGGACGCATCGCCGCTCTCCGTGATGCCCGAAGTGCTGCGCGAGGCCGAGGGCGAAGAAGCGCTGAGGCGGGCCGTCACGAGAACCGAGGAAGACGACGCCTTCGAGCGCTTGGTGTGGCGAACCGAAGAGGAAGCGCTGCGCAAGGAAGAGCAGGACGTCGAAGGCATGTCGCGGTAGGGGGGTTGTGGCTCTGGGGCGGCCGTAATCCTGGGGCGGTAGCAGTTCCGGGGCGGTGGTAGTTCCGGAGCGGCTGTAATCCCGGGGCGGCTGTAATCCTGGGGCGGCTGTAATCCTGGTGCGGCGGTGGCGCAGCGCCAGGCGGCGCATCTATATGTGAAGAAAATGTGTGTTGGAGATTCTGCCAGCGTATTTTCGCCTTTCGCGCATCATTTTCAAGCCGCTCGGTGGCACTGCATACGCATTTTCAGGCTCTTCGCCGCAAAAATGCCCCCTTGGGCACAATAACCCCGTATATATGCCGCATCTATTGCGCTTCTTTTACGCCTTCCGCGTGATTCCTGCCTAAAAAGATGCGCGAAACGTCGAAATACCAGCTTCGCGTCTCAACTACACATTTCCTTCACAAAGCCTATTCCAGCTGCTCGCAAAAACTTCCAAAATGTGCCCGATTTTATGCAAAACGACCGGAGCGGCGCACAACATGCCCCCGCGGTTCGCGACAGGCGCCTTTTTCCTTGCGTTCGGCGAATCCTTTGTGCGTCGGCATGCTCGTTCCTCAGCATCTACAAACGGGTGGGCTATACTCAACCCTGCTTTTTGACGAGAATCCTTCTTCGGCCGCGCGTCGGGGAATCGAGAGAGGAGCGAAATGGAAGCTGCTGCTGTTGTGCTCGCGGCCGGTGCCGGCACGCGTATGAAGTCGAAGAAACCCAAGGTGGCGCACGAGATTTTGGGACAGCCGCTCGTGCGGTGGGTCGTCGATGCGGCTCATGCGGCGGGCATTGGCCGCGTGGCGTGCGTCGTCGGCCACGAACGCGAGCAGGTCATTCCGCTGGTCGAGGGCGACTGCGACCTGGTCGTGCAAGAGCGGCGTCGCGGCACGGCCGATGCGGTTGCCGTGTGCGCCGAAACCCTGGGCGACTTCGACGGCTCGCTTGTGGTGCTGTCGGGCGACTGCCCGCTCATCACGGCCGACACCATCGCGCGTCTCGTCGAGGCTCGCGAGCAGGCCGATGCGGCGGCAGTCGTGCTGACGATGGAGCTCGCCGACCCCTTTGGCTACGGCCGCATCGTGCGCGACGCAGCCGGCAACGTCGAGCGCATCGTGGAGCAAAAGGACGCAACCCCTGACGAAGCGGCCATCACGGAGTGCAATTCCGGCTTCTACTGCTTTGACGCGCGTGCCCTGTTCGACGCGCTGGGCCGCGTGTCCAACGACAACGCCCAAGGCGAGTACTACCTGACCGACGTGCTGGAAATCTGCCGCAGCGACGGCCGCGCAGTCGTGGGCTTGCGCTGCGACGACGCGTCCGAATGCCTCGGCGTGAACTCGCGCGTGCAGCTGGCCGAGGCCACGCGCCTTCTGCAGCGCCGCATCAACCGCGCCCATATGGAGGCCGGCGTGACCATGCTCGCCCCTGACCTGGTATGGATCGGCCCGGGCGTGACCATCGCGCCCGACGTGACGCTGCTGCAGAACGTGACGCTCATGGGAACCACCTCCATCGGCGAGGACAGCGTCATCGGCCCGGACACGCGCCTGACCGACACGCGCGTGGGCGCCGGCTGCGTCATCGACGAGACGGTGGCCATCGAGGCGATCGTCGACGACAAGGCCACGTGCGGCCCGCGCGCCTACCTGCGTCCGGCGGCGCATTTGTGCGAGGGCGCCAAGGCCGGCACGCACGTGGAGATCAAGAAGTCGACCATCGGCAAGGGCTCGAAGGTGCCGCACCTGTCCTATATTGGGGACACAACGATGGGCGAGGGCGTGAACATAGGCGCCGGCTCGATCACCTGCAACTATGACGGCAAGAAGAAGTGGTCGACGGTGATCGGCGACGGCGCGTTCGTGGGGTCGGACACCATGATGGTGGCGCCGGTGACCATCGGTGCGGGGGCCGTCGTCGGCGCGGCGTCGTGCATCACGAAAGACGTCGCCGCCGACGCGCTGGCGCTCGAGCGCTCTGACCAGCGCGAACTGGAAGGCTGGGCCGCCAAGCGTCGCAAGCGCCAGGCCGAGGAATAGCGCCGCGGGCAAGCCTGCACCGCAGGCCGTCCTCGCGACGCCGCAGGCGACCGTAGGCGACCGCAGGCGACCGCAAGCCGGCAGCCGCCGACAACCGCAGGCAGGCCGGCAGCCGCAACCAGCCACAAGCGCAGATCCCGGACGGCGAAAAGCGGCGCCGAAAGCGCCTTCGACGCCGCTTCTGTCCGCTCCCTTTCGCAGGCAACGGGAAATATGCGTTCTATGCAAGAAAACAGGTTGCGGGGGATGTGTCCGGCAACGCGCCCCGCTACAATGGCGCCATAGGGAAAAGCGAGGGCCACAAGGCGCAAAGGAGAGCGTTCATGACCGAAATGGAAAAGCGCATGGCAGTGTTTGCCGGGTCGGTGAATCCCGAGTTGGCGCACGTCATCGCGGACGAACTCAACATCGAACTGGGCAACATCAAGCTCGAGAAGTTCGCGAACGGCGAAATGTACGCCCGCTACCAAGAAAGCGTGCGCGGCGCCGACGTGTTCATCATCCAGTCGGTGTGCGCCGGCAACGACTTCGACGTGAACGACGCGCTCATGGAGCTGCTCATCATGACCGATGCGGCCAAACGCGCGAGCGCCCGGTCTATATCGGCCGTCATCACGCATTACGGCTACGCCCGCCAGGACCGCAAGGCCCAGCCGCGCGAGCCCATCACGGCCAAGCTCGTCGCCGGTCTCATCACGGCGTCCGGCGCCGACAACGTCATCACCATCGACTTGCACCAAGACGCCATCCAGGGCTTCTTCGACATTCCGGTGAACCACATGACGGCCATGCCCATTTTCGTGAACTACTTCAGCAACATGGGGTTCGATCCCGAAAAGCTGTGCGTCGTGTCGCCCGACGTCGGCCGCGCGAAGGCGGCGAAGAAGTTTTCGTCCATGCTCGGCTGCGATTTGGCCATCATGCACAAGGACCGTCCCAAGCACAACCAGGCGGAGATCACGGCGCTCATCGGCAACGTCACCGACAAGACGTGCATCTTGAACGACGACATGATCGACACGGCGGGATCGCTCGTGGCGGCGGCGGCCACGCTGAAGGCGAAAGGCGCGGCGAAGGTGTACGCCTGCGCGACGCACGGCCTGTTCAGCGGCCCGGCGTACGACCGCATCGAGAATTCGTGCATCGAAGAGGTCGTGGTCACCGACGCCGTTCCCGTGCCGCTGGAGCGCCAGACCGGCAAGGTGAAGGTGCTGTCGGTGGGTCCGCTGGTAGCGCAGACCATCAGCCGCGTGTACACCAACGGGTGCGTGTCGAAGCTGTTCGAGTAACGCTTGGGCAGCGCCGTCTGCAAGCACAGCAAGGAAACGACAGCCGTGTCAGAGACATACTTGATAGTCGGCCTGGGGAATCCGGGCGAAGAATACGCGCACACCAGGCACAACGCCGGGTTCGACACCATCGACAAGCTGGCCGAAGAGGTGGGCGTGCGCTACTGGAAGACCGAATGCGGGGCGCTTGCGGGCAAGGGCGCCTATCGCGACTGCGACGTGGTGCTTGCAAAGCCGCAGAGCTACATGAACACCTCGGGCGGTCCGGTCAAGCAGCTCATGAACGCCTACGGGGTGTCGGCGGACCATTTGGTGGTCGTCCATGACGAGCTGGACATTGCGCCGGACGCCGTTCGCGCGAAGTTCGGCGGGGGGCATGCCGGCCACAACGGGCTGCGGTCGATCTGCGACAAGCTGGGCACGCGCGACTGGTTTCGCGTGCGCGTGGGCATCGGGAGGCCGCCGGGACGCATGCCGGTGGTCGACTGGGTGCTGTCACGTCCGAAAAAGGAGGCGGCCGACGACTTCGAATATGCCTGCGACAAGGCGGCACAGGCAACGTTGTGCCTGATCACCGAAGGGCTTGACCAGACGCAGCAGCGGTTCAACTCATAGGGCGGCGGGGGTGCCGGGCGACGGCGTCTTCCGCCGTCCGCTTTGGCATTTCAGCCGCCTTGGCGCTTCGGCCGCGCCGGCTTTCCGACATCCGTCGCACCTCGACCGCCCTGCCAGACGACAGCGCTGGGGGTGCGGCGTCCCCGTCGGCCGTCTTGGCGCTTCGGCCGCCGCGGCGCTTCGGCCGCGCTTCCGACGGCATGCGCCGCCATCTGCCGCATCTTCGAAAGGAGTCGCTCATGAACGACGAGGCTCGTTCGCGCAAAGAGGTGTATCTGCTGTTCGCCATCGTGGTGCTGTCTTCGGCGCTGGGAAACCTGTCGCAGACGTCGGTGAACGCGATGCTGGCGGACATCGGCGACACGTTCGGCGCGAGCGTGGGCCTTTTGCAGTGGCTGGCGACCAGCTACATGCTGGTGCTGGGCATCACGGTGCCGGCGTCGGCTTATTTGGAGCGGCGCTTCAACATGCGCACGCAGGTGCTGCTGGCCCAAGGCTTGTTCTTGGCGGGCTGCGTGGCCGATTTCGTCGCGCCGTCTTTCGGGGTTTTGCTGGCGGGCCGTGTGCTGCAGGCCGTCGGGGCCGGCATGCTGCTGCCGCTCATGCAGACGATCGCCATCAGGCGTTTTCCTGCCGGTCGGCAAGCGACGGCCATGGGCATCGCGGGCATCGCCCTGGGGTTTGCGCCCAACATCGGGCCGACCCTCGGCGGCGCCGTGAGCTTTCAGTGGGGCTGGCAGAGCTTCTTTGTGCTGCTGGGCGCCTTGACGGCGGCGCTCGTCGTTTGGACGCTGTTCGCCGTGCCGCGCTCGGACCACTTCGATCGCACGGCCCGGCTCGACGTGACGTCGCTTGCGCAGTCCACGCTCGGCTTCGGCGGGCTGCTGCTGGGCTTTTCCAACGCGAGCAGCTTTTCGCTGGCCGACCCGATGGTGTGGGGCCCTGTCGCGTTCGGGGCTGCGTTTTTGGCGGTGTTCGTGCGGCGTCAGCGGCATGTGCCCGATCCGCTCGTTTCGATGGACATCTTCAAGGATTCCCAGTTCACGCGCGGCTTTATCGGACAAAGCCTGCTGACCGCGTCGTTCATGGGCATCACGCTCGTCGTTCCGCTGTACGTTCAGGGGCTGTGCGGCGGCTCGGCGCTTGAGGCTGGTCTGGTGCTTTTGCCGGGCACGGTGGCGGCGCTGGTGATCAATCCGGTCGGCGGCGTGCTGACCGACCGCATCGGCGTGCGGCCGGTCGGGCTGATCTTTGGCGCGTTTTTGGCGGCGGGCGCCGTGTCGATGGCGTTCGTGGACGCGAGTACGCCGCTGTGGCTCGTCATGGCGATGCAGGGCGTGCGAGCTTGCGGCGTGTCGGGGCTGATCGGGCCTTTGACCTCGTGGAGCTTGGGGGCGCTGCAAGGGCCGCTTGTGGCGTCGGGGTCGTCGTTCTGCATCGTGGTGCGGCAGGCGTGCGCGTCGTTCGGCACGAGCGTCATGGTGTTCGCCATCACGGCCGTCGGCGCGACGGCGGCAGGGGCGGCGCACCCGGCTCTGCCGTACCAGCTGGCGTTCGGGTTTTCCGCGGCGGTGGCCGTGGCGCTGCTCGCGTTCATCGTCGCGAAGGTGCGGTAAAAGGGGCCGATGGCGGGGCGGGCCTTGGCAGGTTCCGCTTGCAGCGCCTTTTGGCGGGCGGCATTGCGGCGCGATCCTTTCGATGTCGGCCTTTGGGCGGCGCTGTTCGAGCGATTCCCCTTGACGAGCACAGCTTTATGTGAAGAAAATGTGAGGTTGAGACTTTTGCGAGCGAATTCGCCAGGTCGCGCATCTTCTTGTGCATTTTTCCGGAAGAACCAGGCTGAAATGCGCTCTCTATGCGGCAGTCGCGGCGCTTCAACCGTGTCGGAAGGGCAAAATTACCGTATATATACATAGTTTTGGATTCTTCTTGCCGGCGAAACCCGAGAAGAAGATGCGCAGAGGGAGAATATTCCCGAAATAATCTCCAGTACACATTTTCTCCATATTCGGGAGCATGGCGCCGGCTTGCCTGAAGGGGCGGAACGCTTGTCGACTTGTGTGTTGCCCTCTTTTGTTATATCTGTTATAGTATAGATATAACAGAAGTTGAAGGCGAAAGGGGGAACGATGGTCATCACGGTGGACCAAGCGGCCGACGAGCCGCTGTATCTGCAGATCCGTGATCAAGTGGTGGCCGGCATTGCCACGGGCGAGATCGTGGCCGGCCAGGGGCTTCCATCGGTGCGGTCGCTTGCGAGCGACTTGGGCATCAACCTGCATACCGTGAACAAGGCCTACGCGGTGCTGCGCGACGAGGGCTACGTTCTTATGCGGGGCCGCAAAGGGGCCGTCGTCGCCGACCCGGATCTCGGCATGGCGGCTTCGGCTGCAACGGCGGCGCAAGCGGCCTTGGAAAAGACCCTCTATGAACTGGCGCTTGGCCTGCGAGCCCGCGGCGGCACGCTGCAGCAGTACCTGGACGCCGCCGCCCGCCAGGCCGCCCGCGCGTTCGGGTGCGGCGAACCCGCCGCCGCGCCGCCCGCTGCTGCTGCCTCGCCTGCCGCTTCTGCTCCGTCCAACGCTTCTACCTCATCCGCTGCTGCTACCTCGTCTACCCCTTCCGCCCCCTCGACCAAGGAGCTGTCATGAACCCTTCCGACGCCACGTTCTTCCTGCTGTTGCTCGTTGCGATGCTGCCGCTTACCGGCCTTCTTCTGGCTGCAACGCCCTTCCTCATGCCGAAAAGCGAGGCCTTCGCGGTCACTGTTCCTGCCGCCGAGGCGCACAACCCCTTCATCCTCGACTGCAAGCGCCGCTATGCGCTCATCGTGGGTGCAGCGACCGCAGGTTTGACCATAGCTGGCGTCGCGGCTGCGCTGTCGGGCGACGAAGGCCTGGTCGTCGGCGTGATGGTCGTTGGCGTGCTGCTCCTGTGCCTGGGCGGCTATGGGCTCATGCTGCACTTCCGGTCGCGGGTGCGCGTCTACAAGCGCGACCAGGGCTGGCGTCCGTGCGGGGCGCGGTCGAGCGCTGCGGTCGCCGAGGACCCGGCCCGCTTGCCGCACGCGATATCGCTCAAATGGAATCTGCTCTACCTTCCCGTCATGGCGGTCACGTTCGCGCTGTGCGCGGCGCTTTATCCCGCCATGCCCGACCAGATCCCCATGCAGATGTCGTTCGACGGCGAGATAAGCAGCTGGATGCCGAAAGGGCTGGGCGTTTTCGCGTTTCCGCTGCTGTTCGAGGCGTTCGTCGGCGGTGCCATCGCGCTTGCCCACGTAAGCATCGTCCGTTCGAAGAGGTGGTGCGAGCCGGGTGCGCCTGCCACGTCGGCGCTCGCGTATGGCCTGTTCGCACGGGCGGAAAGCGTCGCGCTTGTCGCGGCCGGCCTTTTGGTGGCGGCGAGCGTGGGCATTGCGTTTCCGCTGGCGGCCGCGCAAATGACAAGCCTGGACGTCATCGCTGCCTTCGTGACGGCCGAAGCGCTGCTTGTGGTGGTCGTGTCGATCCTGATCAGCGTCGTCTATGGGCAGTCCGGCTCGCGCCTGTTTGCGCGGATGGGGGCCGCCGACGAAATGCCCGCCGACAACGACCGGTTTTGGAAGTTCGGCGTGTTCTACTGCAACCCCGACGACCCGAGCGTCTTTCTGCCGGAACGCTTCGGCATCGGTTGGACGATCAACTTCGCTCGTCCGGGCGCGTGGGCGTTCATCGCCGTGTTCGTCGTGGCAACGGCCGGCTTCGTCTGGGCCATGCTGGCGCTCGTGTAGAAGCGGCCGGCGCCCGTCAAAAGCCGCCGCATCGCGGCACCGCTGCGGCGAACCTGCTGCCCCGCCCCGCGGCGCCTCGACGTCTCGAGGAGGATGGGCGACCCGTCGCGAACCTCCGCCTTCGCCGCTTCCGACGGCGGCTCGAGAGGGACGGCCGCCCCGCTGCGGCCTCCTGCCGCCGCTGCCGCCGCTTCCGACGGCAGCCGAGGTGCGGCCCTGCGCCGCCGCAAACCGCAGGCCGCCCCGCTCCGCTTTTCCGTCACCCCACGAAGTTCGACCCGACGGCCAGGGCGAGCAGCGCGACGCAGGCCGCAATCGCTGCCACGTCGGCGGCATGGAAGGGGTAGTCCTTGAACCCG
Organism: Slackia sp. ZJ119; assembly: GCF_011039175.1. Taxonomy (GTDB): domain Bacteria; phylum Actinomycetota; class Coriobacteriia; order Coriobacteriales; family Eggerthellaceae; genus Xiamenia. Next base: position 43,182 of record NZ_JAAKEN010000016.1, on the reverse strand, counting down.
CTCGTGCGCGTGCGCAGGTGGAACCCGCGTATCTCGGCGGCTATGGCCGCGGAGTTGGTCTTTCGCACCGACGACACCAAAAGCGGCACGCACAGCGGGATCATGAGGCGCACCTTGCGTGCGAGGCCGCCGTCGAATTCCACGCCGCGGGCCATTTGGGCCTCCATGATGCCGGACATGTCGTTCAGAAACACCGGGATGAAATGCACGGCGGAAATGAGGGTGAACGCATATTTGTAAGGCACGTGCAAGATCTTGACCAGCGAATTCGCGAGGTCGACCAGCTGCGTTACATACATGACCAAAAACAGCGGCACCGCGCAGGCGACCAGGCGCACGATGACGAGCACGGCGGCCGTCAAGCTGCCGGTGCCGATGTAGCCCCACGGCAGCGAAGCGATGACGGCGCCCGTCGGCGTGGTGAGCAGCGCGATGATCGCCAGCACCGCCGAAAAGACCGTCACGGCGCGGGCCAGGCCGAGCGCTTGGCGCGTTAGGGAGCAGCTGGCCGCCAGGGCGAAGTCCAGGGCCAGAATGGCGAGCAGCAGCACGAGGTTCGACGTGCAGAAGCACGCGACGGAGATGAGCAGGGCGCATCCGAGCTTCGCTGCGGGGTTCATGCGGTGCAACATGCTCGTGCCGGGGACGAATTCGAGAAATCCGGTCATGATCAGGACTCCTTTGCGGTTGCGAGGGCTATGACGGCCGCGGTCATGTCGTCGAGGGTGTTTGCGCGGGCCACGGGCGAGCCGGCCAGTCCCGCCGACTCGCACCGAGACAGCCGCAGGGAAACGTCGACGATCTGGGGCGGCGCGAGGTGGGCGCGACGAAGCGTCTCTTGGTCGCGCAGCACGCGGAAGGTGGGGCCGTCGTCCACGACGCCTCCCCGGGCCATGGCGATGACCCGCTGCGCGTAGTCGCCCACGACCTCCATGTCGTGGCAGACCATGATCACCGTGGCGCCGCGGGCGTGCATGTCGGCGATGACGTCCATGACCTTGGCGCATTCGCGGAAGTCAAGGCCGGTGGTGGGCTCGTCAAGCAGCAGCACGGAAGGCGCCAGCACGATGACCGAAGCCAGGGCGAGCAGCTGGCGGGCGCCGCGGTTGAGCAGGTAGGGCTCGGCGTCGGGGTCGAGGCCGAAACGGGCGGCCATCGCGTCGACCTGTTCTCGGGCGGCCTCGGTTTCGCGGTTCTGCGCGGCAAAGCCGAACAGCAGCTCGTCGCGCACGGTGTTGCAGCAGATCTGCCGGTCGGGGTTTTGGAACAGGAAGCCGACCCGCCGGGCCAGCTCGCTCGTGCGCAGCTCGGCGGTGGGCACGCCGTCGATGAGCACGCGTCCGGCCGTGGGCTTCAAAAGGCCGTTCGCAAGGCGCATGGTCGTGGACTTGCCGGCGCCGTTTTCTCCGACGAAGGCGACGAACTCGCCGTCGCCGATGCTGAAGCTCACGTCGTCCAAGATGGGCGTCTCGTTGTCATACGAGGCGCTGACGTGGGAAAACTCGATCATGCGAGCACCTCCTTGCAAACGGCGCACGCCTGGGCCACGTTGCGGGTCGCAACGCCGTCGTAGAGTCCCGCGTCGCGCAGGCGGTTGACCAGGCTTGTCGACCGCGGGCAGTTCACGCCGATTTCCAACAGCTCGTCGGAATGCATGAGCACGTCGGCCGGCGACCCTTGGAAGCGGATGCGCCCGTCTTCCATGATGAGCAGCGTGTCGGCGTAATCGGACAGCAGCGCGATCTTCTGCTCGACCACGACGACGGTGGTGCCGTGCTCTTCGGCGTAGCGGGCCAGCAGGTCGAACACGGCCGTCGACGAGGCGGGATCCAGCTCGGCGGTAGGCTCGTCAAGCACGAGCACCGCCGGCTCGAGCGCGATGATGGACGCGATGGCCACCTTCTGCTTCTGGCCGCCGGAAAGGCTGTCGATGGCGCGGTGGCGCAGATCGGCGATGCCCATGGCCTCAAGCGCTTCGGTCAGGCGCCGTTCGACCTGGTCCTTCGGCACGCCGAAGTTCTCCAGGCCGTAGAGCACCTCGTCTTCCACCACCGAAGACACCATTTGCGAGTCGATGTCCTGGCACACGCTTCCCACCAGGCGCGACAGGTCCGTCAGTGGCGTTGCGGCCGTGTCGTGGCCCATGACCGAAACCGAGCCGGCGCTCTCGCCGGGATAGCAGTGGGGGATGACGCCGTTGATGGCGTAGGTGAGCGTCGACTTGCCCGAGCCGGCCGCGCCCGTGACGCCGACGAACGTGCCCTGCGGAATGATGAGGCTGACGTCGCGCAGGACGGGGGCGTCGCCTTCGGCGTAGCGGAAGCCGAAGCCGTCGAAGATGATCGAGGTGGACGTGGAACGGGCGATGGGCGTCGAAGCGACAGGCGTCTGACCTGCGGTTTGACTCGCTGCGGCGCGACTTTGCGCGTCATCGTTGCGCTTGAGCACCTTGCGCAGCGGAATGTCGAGCACCGTCACGACGATGCAGTTGATGGCCGCCGTCCCGAACACCATGATCGCGTAGGTCGCCAGCGTCACCGGCAGGCTGAGGCCGTTGAGCGCCACGCCCACGATGATCGCGAAGGAATACCCGGACACCACGGTGGACAAAAACGTCGCGACCGGCGGGTTCAGGTTGACCTTGCCGGCCTGCATGGGTATGCGGATGAGCAGGCCGCAGGCGAGCGCCCCCAGGGTTTCCGACGCGATGTTGACCCAGGGCGTGGCGTTGAGCATGGGGATCTGGCACATGAGGCCCGCAAGCAGCCCGATGATCACCGCCTGCGCGACGCTGGGCCGCACCAAGATGATGGCCAGGCAGTACATGGCGATGATGAAGTTCGGCTTCATTCCCGCGAAGCTGAGGAAGCTCGAAACGGTGAGCTTTAACACGGCTCCGGCGGCAAGAAGCACCGCCACCAAAATGAGGTCTTGGACCGTCAGCCCGCCTGAGCGGCTTCCCTTCGACGTGTGGTGCGCGGCGTTCGCGCTCGTTTGGCTTGTCATGGCCTTCCTTCCTTTCCGGCAACGTCTGCCGTCTGCGTGGGCGCAGCCTTTTGGCGGCGTCGGTCGTGATACCTCGTTGCCATTGCGGACGGGAAGGGGTGCCACAAAACAAAAGGGACCTGTCCTTGAGCTAAAGGACAGGTCCCTCACAGGATCTGCGGTGCCACCTTTACTTGGTTCGCTTGCGCGAACCCCCTTGTGAACATGCCATCACATGTTCTGCCACTAACGCGGGCTCACGGTCCAGATACTCGGCCTTCGCCTGTGCGGCCGGCCTTTCCCCTTTCCCTCGGCGATCCATTTACCACCCAGCATTTCTACGGGATTCTCAGCAGGTGCCCGCTCTCTGTGAGCGCTTGTGATGGCTTGATCTTCGCCTCAACGGTTTGAAGGTATGCGATTGGTTGTGCAATTTATCACTCTTGCGGACCCGTGGCAAGGGGCATTTTCTGTTTCTTTTGCCAAAGAAACGCTGGCTGGCACCGTCTGCGCAGGTCAAGACGGCCTTTCTCGGCGTTTTCCTAGCGCACGAAGTTCGTCCGCGCCTCGCGCACGGGGAAGGGGTGGTCGATGCCGGCTTCCTTCGCGGCGGCGAAGGCGTGGAGCATCCACGCCATGTTCCGCGCCAGGTTCTCCATGGTCTGGACGCCCTCTTCGTCGCGATGCACGTCTTCGGGCTTTGAGCCGTGCACCATCGGCCAGTACGTCGACGGCACGACCGGCATGCAGTTGATCTGGAAATACTTGTTGATCTGGTCGATGGTCGGCGTGGTGCCGGCGCGGCGGGCGCTTGCGACGGCGGCGGCCGGCTTGAACGCCATGACCGACCCGCCCGCGTAGAACATGCGGTCGAGCACGGCCATCAGCCCGCCGTTCATGCCGGCGTAGTACACCGGCGATCCGACGATGATGCCGTCGGCCCGTGACGCCGCTTCGATGAGCCCGTTCACCACGTCGTCGCCGAACACGCAGCGGTTCTCGCCCATGCGCTTGCACGCCATGCACGCCTGGCATCCGCGCAGCGCGTCGCGGCCGATCCACGCTGTCTCCGATTCGACGCCTTCTTCGGCCAGCGTTCGCGCGATGACGCCCAGCGCCTCGTTCGTGCATCCCTGCTTGTTCGGGCTTCCGTTGATGAGCAGCACCTTCATGGGGGCTTCCTTTCTCGTCTTGAAGAATGTGGATAAGTGTATACCACTTGTGGGGCCGATGGTATCATGGCCTGATCAAACGATTGTGGAGGGTTTCATGGCATACATGCTCGGTTGCGAGAAGGTGCGGGTCGAGTTCCCGACGAAAGACGTGTTCGACGGCGTGTCGCTCGGCGTGAACGAAGGCGACCGCATCGGCATCGTCGGGCGCAACGGCGACGGGAAGTCGACGCTGCTGGCGCTTCTGGCGGGCACGTTGCAGCCTGACGAGGGCCGCGTGTTGAAAAACGGCAGCGTGCGCGTGGGCATGCTCGGGCAGGCCGACGACTTGTGCGACGAGGACGCCGTCGAACGCGCCGTGGTGGGCGACCTTCCCGAATACGAGTGGGCGGGCGATGCGCGCATCCGCGACATCATTGCCGGTTTGGTGAGCGACGTGGACTGGCACGCGCAGGTGAAGACGCTGTCGGGCGGCCAGCGGCGCCGCGTCGACCTGGCCCGATTGCTGATCGGCGACTGGGACGTGCTCGCGCTTGACGAGCCGACGAACCATTTGGACGTCCGCGCCATTTCGTGGCTGGCCGAGCACTTGAAGCGCCGGTGGCGCTCGGGCGACGGGGCGCTTTTGGTGGTCACGCACGACCGTTGGTTTCTGGACGAGGTGTGCAACGAGATGTGGGAGGTGCACGACCGCATCGTCGAGCCGTTCGAAGGCGGCTTTTCGGCCTACATCCAGCAGCGGGTGGAGCGCGACCGGCTGGCGGCGCTTGCGGAAGAGAAGCGGCAAAACGCCCTGCGGCGCGAGCTGGCGTGGCTGGCCCGCGGGCCCAAGGCGCGGGGCACGAAGCCGAAATTTCGCGTCGACGCAGCTCAGGCGCTTATTGCCGACGTGCCGCCGCTGCGCAACGAGCTGGAGCTGAAGCGCATGGCCATGGCTCGGCTGGGCAAGCAGGTGGTGGAGCTGAAAAACGTGACGCTGGGCTTCGAGGGGCGCGAGCCGCTTCTGCGCGACGTGGACTGGATCGTCGGGCCGGGCGACCGCTACGGCATCGTCGGCGCGAACGGGGCGGGAAAGACGACGCTTCTGAAGCTCCTTGCCGGCAAGCTTGCGCCCATGCGCGGCCACGTGAAGATCGGCAAGACGGTTCGCTTCGCCGTGCTGTCCCAACATTTGGACAATCTGGCAGCGCTTGGGGACGACCGCGTGCGCGAGGTGATCAGCCGCTACAGCTGCCGCGTGATGCTCGACGGCAAGGAATACACGCCCGGCCGCCTGCTTGAGCGCCTGGGCTTTTCCCGTGCCGACCTGAACGAGCCGGTGTGCGACCTTTCCGGCGGCCAGAAGCGGCGGCTTGCGCTCATGCTCATCTTGCTGGACGAGCCCAACGTGCTCATCTTGGACGAGCCGGGCAACGACATGGACACCGACATGCTGGCGGCCATCGAATCGCTGCTCGACGGCTGGCCGGGCACGCTGTTGCTGGTCACGCACGACCGCTACCTGATGGAGCGCGTGACCGACCACCAGTTCGCCGTCATCGACGGGGGCATCCGCCATCTGCCGCGCGGCGTGGAGGAATACGTGGAGCTGGAAGAGGCGCGGCGGCGGGCAGGCGGCGTGCCGGCGCTTGCGAAGGAGCCGGACGCGGCGGGCGCCGCAACGAACGCTGCAGGGGACGCGCCCGCGCAAAAGCTTTCCGGCGGCGAGATCCGGGCGCTGCGCAAGGCGATCGATTCGAGCGAGCGCAAGATGGAAACGACGCGCGGCAAGATCGAGCAGGCGCGGGCGCACATGGCGGAAGTGGATCCGACCGATTTCGTGGCGCTGGGGCAGGCGCAGGCGGCCATCGACGAGTTGGAAGCGCGGCTGGAAGAGCTGGAGACGGCATGGCTCGAAGCGAGCGAGGCGCTGGGCGAGTAGAAGGCCGCTCCTTGCCGTCTGGCCGAGAAGCCGGCCGCCCCGCTTCCGGCTTCCCCCGCTTGGCTCCTACGAATCGGCCCCCACGAGCGAGTTCACGATGCTCGACACGAGGGAGATGACGATGGACGCCACGAAGGCGCTGCCGAAGCTGGCTATGTAGAAGCCGATCTGGAAGATGCCGTCGGCCAGCCATGCGGCGATGTAGAGCATGAACGTGTTCACGACCAGGTAAAATATTCCGAGCGTCAAAACGGTGACCGGCAAGCTTAGAATTTGCAGCACCGGTTTCACCGACATGTTGACAAGTGCCAGCACCAACGCGAACAGCGCGATGGCGACCCATGACTCGACGCCTCCGGCGACGGTGAATCCCGGCACCAGCCACACGGCCACTCCGACGGCGATGGCGGTGACGAGCCAACGAGCAATGAATCCCATGACGGTCCTTCCTCTCGAAAAAAGGCAAGAGCATGGGGCGGTCGCGCCCCATGCTCTACGATAAGCGATGCGCCGAGGAATTGCGGCGGCTTGTCCGCATCGTTGCAAAACGCTTCGCCGACTGTAAGGTTTGTGCAAGGAAGCGGCTGGCCGCTTCGGCCGGGCGCCGCTGCGTTGGTCGGGCGGCCGGGACGCTTCCTTGCAGCCGGCCGCCGCCAGCAGCTCCCTGCCGGCCTGCTAGAACCGCAGGCTCAGGCAGCTCAGGCCCCCGTCCACCTTGCGGTATTCGCTCGTGTCCACCACCAGCGTCGGGTAGCCCAGCTTCTGCACGGCCGCGAGCACGGTCGGGTACCTCTCGGGCACGATGACGGTGCCGTTCACCCAGATGCAGTTCGCGCCGTAGGCTTCCTCTTCCGGCACGACGACCTTGTTGTAGTCCGCGAAGTCCGGCTTGTCGATGAACTCGCCGCTGACCAGCATGTTTCCGTCTTCCAGGTAGTTGACGCCCGTTTTGAGGTGCAGCACTTTTTCCAGCGTCACCTCAGATCCTTCCAGGCCCCAGCCTTCCAGGATCTCGATGAACTGGCGGATGCCCTCTTCGTTCGTGCGGGCCGAGCGGCCCACGTAGAAGTGGTCGCCCACCATCATGACGTCGCCGCCTTCAAGCGTGCCGGGCTCTTCGATGTAGCGGATGTGCTCGTCGTCGAAGAACTCGCGGATGGTCGGTTCGATGGCCGTCTTTTCGCCGTTTCGCGTGCCGGCGCCGGGGTTGGTGATGATGGCGCCCATGCGCGTGATGACCGCCGGGTCCTCGACGAAGCACGAATCGGGGTATTCTTCCAGCGCGGGCAGCTCGGTCACCTTCACGCCGCACTGCTTCAGCGCCGCGATGTAGTCGTCATGTTCCTCGATGGCCCGCTCGTAGATGGGCTGGCCCAGCTCAGGGGCGCTCGTGATGCCGTTTGCGAGCGAGCGGCCCGGCTTGCGGACGATGACGTTTGAGAACTTGGTCATGAATACTCCAATCGTCTCTTGCACGGTCTAGGAGATGCCGTGGCGTTCGTGCGGCGAAGGCGCGAGGCGCATGTCCATTGCCGTCGCGACACTCTATAATAGTGTACCCATATCAGCAAAGCGAGTCAGGGTCTTCATGGAGAAACGATTGCAGAAAAAGAGCCAGCCTGCCCGCGCGGGCAAGTCGCCCGTCGAAAAGCGCGAGACGGCGAACGCGAGCGAAGGCGCGAGCGGGAAGCCTCGGTCCGCGAACGGAGGCGGGCAGGAGAGGTCGAAGCGGTCCGCGAACGAGAAGGCGGGCCGGCGCCCTGCGCACAAGCACCAGCCCGCGCCGGCGCAGCCCGCGCCCGGCAAGGACTACGCGGCCATGCTGTCGGCAGGCCTGAAGTTCTGCCCGCACGCCCGCGAATGCGGCGCCTGCCAAACCGTGAACGAGCCCTACGAGGAATCGCTGCTGGCAAAAGACGAGGTCGTCTACGGCCTGTACCACGCCTTGGCCGCGCCTGACGCCATCGAGCCCATCATCGGCATGGACGACCCCTTCTATTACCGCAACAAGGTCATCTCGCCGTTTGCGGCCGGCAAGCGCACAAAGGCGCCGGCGCCGGCGCGGGGCGGCAAGGACGGGCGCGGCGTGAAAAAGCCTCAGAAGGCCGAGCCGCGCGAGATCTTGTGCGGCATGTATGCCCAGGGAAGCCACCGCATCGTGGACACCCGGCATTGCCTCGTGGAAAACGAGCAGGCCAAGGCGGTGGTCTATGCCGTGCGCGACCTCATGCGCCGCTGGTCGATCGCTCCTTACGACGAGGACGCGGGCACGGGCTTTCTGCGCCATGCGGTGGTGCGCGTCGGCCACAAAAGCGGGGAAGTGCTCGTCACGCTCGTGACCAACGACGAGGCCTTCCCCAGTTCGCGGTCGTTCTGCCGCGAGCTGGTGCGCCTGTGCCCGTACGTCACGACCGTCGTGCAAAACGTCAACACGCGCCAGACCAACGTGGTGCTCGGCCAGGCCGAGCGCGTGCTGTACGGTCCCGGCTTCATCTTGGACGAGCTGTGCGGGCTGTCCTTCCGCGTGTCGTCACGGTCGTTTTACCAGGTGAACGCGCGGCAGACCGAGGTGCTCTACGACACGGCCATCAGCCTGGCCGGCTTGGACGGCGCCCAGACCGTCATCGACGCCTACTGCGGCACGGGCACCATCGGCCTGGTGGCGGCCAAGCGCGGGGCCGCCCGCGTCATCGGTGTTGACAACGTGGAGTCCTCCATTCGCGACGCGCGGGAAAACGCTCGCCACAACGGGGCGGAAAACGTGCGGTTCGAAGTTGCCGACGCCGACGAGTTCATGGTCGCCATGGCGAAGTCGGGCGAGACGGCCGACGTGCTGCTGATGGACCCGCCCCGCGCCGGCGCGAGCGAGGCCTTCCTGCGAGCGGCGGCGCTGCTCCGCCCCAGCCGCGTCGTCTACATATCCTGCAACCCAAAAACCCAGGTCCGCGACGTGAAATACCTGGTCGAGCACGGGTATGACCTGAAGAAGGTGCAGCCGGTCGACATGTTCCCGCACACCGGCCACATCGAATCGATAGCGCTTCTGCAGAGAGTTTCGGAAAAAGCTGACTAATTTCGTCAGCTTTATGCTTGAAGCGGGTGGCGTCAAAGACGGCGTTTCGTTCAATGAAATCTGCGAAGCGGGGGATTCCTTGCAGAGTCAAAAGCAGCGGCAGGGTGATGCGGAGTGAACAACGATCCATTCAAGGAATACATCAGAGAATCCGAGCCGGCAAAGCGGGACAAAGGGCATGCGTGGCATACGGCCATTGGCCTGCAAGAGGTTGACGGGCTGAAAACGTCAGACTATCTGGCGCATACTGCCGTCCGGAACATTGAGGGCGAGATAACGTTTGAAGAAGCGAATGCGCTTCTTCAAACCTACTATGAGCAAAATCCTGCTCGTGACGCATCGGACCGCACCGAAGAGGCGGACAAAGTCTCGGCCCGGATCGCCGCGCTTCTTTCCGAGCGTGCCTTCAGCTTTACGCCGAACGAGTATCTCTCCATCCACCGGAAGCTGTTCGCCGGCATCTATCCTCATGCCGGGCGCAGCAGGGATTACAACATCACGAAGCGAGAATGGGTGTTGAATGGGGCGACCGTGCTCTACGGCAGCGCGACGGAGCTCAGGGCAACGCTGGACTACGACTTTTCTGAGGAGAGGGCTTTTTCTTACAGGGGTCTTTCGATGGATGAGATCATCCGCCATCTTGCGGTGTTCGTGTCCCGATTGTGGCAGATCCACGTGTTCGCCGAAGGCAACACCAGAACGACGGCAGTGTTCTTCATCAAGTATCTGCGCACGCTGGGCTTTGATGCGACAAACGATGTTTTTGCCGAGAACGCCTGGTATTTCCGGAATTCGCTCGTCAGGGCGAATTACAGCGACTTAAAGAATGACGTTCATGAGACGACGGAATACCTTGAGACGTTCCTGCGCAATCTCCTGCTGGACGAGGACCATCCGCTTCATAATCGGGCAATGCACATAAGCGGCACCTTCAAGGAGCTGGAAAAAGCGAACATTGAAGGTAAAAAAGCGAATATTGACAGAGAAAAAGCGAACATTGAAGGCATATTCACGGCCAAGACTGCTTTGCATGTTCGGAAACTGCAAGAGACGTTAGGGTTTCAGACTGCTTTTGGAAGGTCGGACGTGCAAAGGGTGCTGGGCCTCAAACCGACGAGAAGCTCTGCGATCCTTCGCGAGATGGCGGAGCGCGGAATCATCGAGCCGGTTGCCGGATACGGGAAAGGAAAATACCGTTTTCGGCGGCAGACGGGTTGAGTCGACGGGGCGTCGGGCCCGTCTTCCGAGGGCGCCGGTTCGAAAGCGCCGGGTTCGCCTGCTTGTGCGGACGTGCTAAAATAAAAGGTCTGTTCTGCGGCGCCGAATGGGGGCGCCGCGGCGATTGGGAGTTTGTTCGAAGGACGCGAGCCGTATGCTTGAAACGATGAAACGTACGTTGGATGAGCGGGCGCTGGCCGGTCCGGACACGCCGGTGCTTTTGATGGTGTCGGGCGGGTCGGACTCCACGGCGATGGCCTACCTCGCTGCTGACCTGCGAGAAGAGGGCGCTATCGGGCCGGTTGCCATGCTGCATGTGAACCACCGGCTGCGCGGGGAAGACGCTGACGCCGACGCGGCGTTCGCCGGGAACGTGGCCGGTGCGCTGGGCATCCCGTTTTTCCTCTGCGAGATCGACGTGGCCGGCATGGCGGCGCGGTCGCATGACAACGTGGAGGCGGTTGCGCGGCGCGAGCGCTACCTGGCCGCCAACGAGGCGCTGACGTCGCTGTGCCAGCACGAGGCCTGCCCGCTGGCCGACGGGCGCATCTTCACGGCGCACACGGCCGACGACCGCATCGAGAACTTCTACATGCGCTCCATCGTGGGCACCGGGCCGGGCGGGTTTCGGTCGATGCGCTACCAAAACGGCCCCGTCGTGCGTCCGCTGCTTGACGTGACGCGCGAAGATTTGCGCAACTACCTGGTACAACGCGAGCGCGAAGGAAAGCCGGTGGTATGCGATGCCGCAGGCAACCTGTGGCGCGAGGACGCGACGAACGCGCACACCGACCGCTTCCGCGCCTACGTGCGCAGCGAGGTGGTGCCGGCGGCGAAGGCGTGGAACGAGGCGATGCCCGCGTCGCTCGTGCGCACGATGAACCTTATCGCCGACGAAGACGACATGTTGGAAGACATGGCCGGCAAGGCGTGGGACGCAAGCGTGGAGCCGGCAGGCGAAGACGCGTCCGGCTCGGAAGGCTTCGTGCTGCTGCCGCCGTTCGGGGCGGTTGCGCGGCCCTTGCAGCGCCGGGTCGTGCTGCGCGGGCTGAAGGCGATGCTCGGGGCCGACACCCGCATCGACGCGGCGTCGGTGGCGGCCGTGCTGGCCGGGTTCGCCGACGGTGCGCCGCAGGGGGGCTACACGGCCAACATCCAGGGCGACCTGGCCGTAAGCGCCAACAAGCACGGCGTGCGCGTCGAGCCGATGGCCGCCTTCCGCGCCCGACGCAAGAAAGACCGGTAGCGCTTGCCGCGCCGCCGCGCGGCTCGGCCCGTCCGGCGCTCGGCGCCCGGTCCGCACAGTCGCGGCTCTGACCTGCGGCGGATGCCTGCATCCAAGCCCCTGCACCCCTTGTCCCCTCTATCCGAAAGGCTCCCCTCATGACCGACCAGTCCGCCCCTTCCGCTTCGACCGCTTCCGCTCCGCAGGCCAGCGCCTCCGTTCCGGCCCCGCCGCCGCTCGACATCATTTTGGCGTCCGGCTCGCCTCGGCGCCGCGACCTGCTCGAACGCGAAGGCGTCGCGTTCACCGTCCGCACGCCCGCTTCTCCGGTCGACGAGTCGCTCGAGCCCGACCTGGCCGCCGATCCCGACGAAGCCTGCAAGAAACTCGCCGAGCGCAAGGCCGGCGCCGTCGTGCAGGAAATCCTCGCCGAGGACTACACGGGACTTGCCGCCATTGTCGGAGCAGACACGATGGTCGTGCTTGACAACGTCATCTTCGGCAAGCCGAAAAGCCTCTCGGACGCCACGCACATGCTTCGCCAGCTGTCGGGCCGCACCCACGAGGTGCTCACGGCGGTGTCGGTGTGGATGCTCGCCGCGCCGGCGGTCGACAACGTGTCGCTGGGCTTTCGCACGTTCCTCGAAAAGAGCCGCGTGACGTTTTGCGAGCTGTCCGACGACGACATCGCCGCCTATCTGCGCTGCGGCGAATCGTTCGACAAGGCGGGCGCGTACGCGGCCCAAGGCGAGGGCGCCAAGCTGATCGAACGCATCGACGGCGACCTGTCGACCGTCATTGGCCTGCCGGTAGAACGCCTGCTCAGAGACTTCCCGGACTTCAAAGGCGAACCTGCGTGCGTGTAAATATCGTGACTGGCAAATCCACGTTACCTGATTGCATCCTTCGGCGATAAAGTCAATGGTACACTGGCATAATTCCTAGTGATTTGCTGAGAGAATCGGTCATCGATGGTTGCTTTCGGCGGCCTAGGAGGGAAGGCGCAAGCGGCTTGGAGCACGGTGCCCGTCGCTCAAAGGCCGGCTTGCAAAGCACAATGGCGACCAGGAAGGCATCTCGTGCGAAACGACGTTTCCAACATTCTCTTCAGCGAAGAAGACATCGCCAACCGCATCATGGTGCTCGGCGACGCCATCACGCGCGACTATGCCGACAAGGCCGACGACGGCATCGTGCTCGTCACCGTGTTGCGCGGCGGGGCCATCTTCATGGCCGACCTGGCACGCGCCATCAACCTGCCCGTCGAGATCGACTTCATGGCCGTGTCGTCTTACGGCAGCGGCATGAAAAGCTCGGGCGTGGTGCGCATTTTGAAGGATTTGTCCAGCTCGATCGAGGGCAAGCACGTCATCGTGGTGGAAGACATCATCGATTCGGGGCTGACGCTGTCGTATCTGCTGAAGAACCTGTCGGCGCGCAATCCGGCTTCCATCGAAGTGGCGGCGCTGCTGCGCAAGAAGACCGAATCGCAGACCGACGTGCGCAGCATTTATACGGGGTTTGAATGTCCCGACGAGTTCATCGTGGGTTATGGCCTGGATTATCAGGAGGAATACCGCAACCTTCCCTACATCGCAGTGTTGAGTTCCGAGCATAACGAGTAAAGAAACGGTAACTATGGCAGACAAGAGCAAAATACCGCAACCGCAACTGCAGCAGCCGAACCCTCGGACCACCATCATTTCGGTGCTGCTGTTTTTCTTGGTGGCCTTCTTCGTGGGCCAGCAGTTCTTCAACATGTCCAACGCCGAAGCGAAGCCCACCGACAACCTCATCACGTCGGAATTCGTGCAGGCGGTCGAGCAGGGGCGCGTCACCGACGTGGTGTACAACGCCGGCGACGGCACGGTGAGCGGCACGTACTACCCGGCGGTCACGGCGGGCTCGTCGGCGGCCGACGCGTACAACGGCGCCCTCAAGGCGCTCAACGCGAAGGTCGGCACGCTGCAAGACGCCTCCACGAAGGAGCCGGCGGCGGGCATCGACCTTGAGACCGTTGACGTGACGCGCCTGGGCTCGGAGCACAACTTCACGTCCACCTACACCGGCGCGGCCATCTACGACCTGATGGCGGCCCATCCCGACATCCCGTTCCAGGTGACGCTGCCGAGCGCGTTCGGCGACATCCTGCTGTCGCTGCTGCCCATCCTGATCATCGGCGTCATGCTGTTCATCCTGTTCAGCCAGATGCAGAAGGCGAACAATTCCCAAATGAACTTCGGCAAGGCCAAGGCCCAGAAAAACCTGGAAGAGCGTCCCGACGTGAAGTTCGACGACGTGGCCGGCGTGGACGAGGCCGTCGAGGAAATGAAGGAAATCAAGGACTTCTTGGCGAATCCGGCGAAGTACCAGTCCATGGGCGCGAAGATTCCGCGCGGCTGCTTGCTCGTGGGCCCTCCGGGCACGGGCAAGACGCTGCTGGCGAAGGCGGTGGCCGGCGAGGCGGGCGTGCCGTTCTTCAGCATTTCGGGCTCCGACTTCGTCGAGATGTTCGTCGGCGTGGGCGCCAGCCGCGTGCGCGACCTGTTCAAACAGGCGAAAGAGGCGTCGCCGTCCATCATCTTCATCGACGAGATCGACGCGGTGGGCCGCCAGCGCGGCACCGGCCTGGGCGGCGGCCACGACGAGCGCGAACAGACGCTGAACCAGCTGCTCGTGGAAATGGACGGCTTCGACAAGAACGACTCGGTGGTGCTCATCGCCGCCACGAACCGCGCCGACGTGCTGGACCCGGCCTTGCTGCGCCCCGGCCGCTTCGACCGCCAGATCGTCGTGGACACGCCCGACGTGAAGGGCCGCGAGAAGATTCTGAAGGTGCATTCGCAGGACAAGCCGCTCGGCAGCGACGTCGACCTGGCTAAAGTGGCCAAGCTCACCCCCGGCTTCACCGGCGCCGACCTGGCGAACCTCATGAACGAAAGTGCGCTTCTGACCGCCCGCCGCGGCAAGAAGATCATCACGCAGCAAGAGGTGAGCGAATCGATGGAGCGCGTCATCGCAGGTCCGGAGCGCAAAGGCCGCGTGCTCGACGAAAAGACCAAGCACACCATCGCCTACCACGAGTCGGGCCATGCGCTCGTGGGGCACCTGCTGTCGCACGCCGATCCGGTGCACAAGATCTCGATCATCTCGCGCGGGCGGGCGCTGGGCTACACGCTGTCCATCCCCGCCGAGGACAAGGTGCTCAATTCGCTGTCCGAGATGCGTGACGACCTGGCCGTGTTCATGGGCGGCCGCGTGGCGGAAGAGATATTCTGCGACGACATCACCACCGGCGCGTCGAACGACTTGGAGCGTGCGTCGAAGATGGCGCGGGCCATCGTCACGCAGTACGGCATGAGCCCGCTCGGCACGCAGGTGTTCGGCCAGCCCACCCACGAGGTGTTCTTGGGCCGCGACTACGGCAACACGCAGGACTATTCCGAGGAAACGGCGCGGCGCATCGACGAGGAAGTGGCGCGCATCATGAAGGAGGCGCATGACCGGGCGCACGAGATCTTGGAAGCGCACAAAGACCAGATGGACCTGATGGCAAGCGTGCTTTTGGAACGCGAGACCGTGGAAGGCGAAGCGTGCGAGGCGCTGCTCAACAACGAGTGGGACGAATACCTCAAGCATGAGGACGAGATCTTGGCCCGCAAGGAGGTCGAAGAGAAGGCCGCCCGCGAGCGCGACGAGCAGCTGGCCGACCCGAACTGGCGCGACGCGGCCGTCGAGCCGGGCGACCAGGATCCGAACGGGCCGTACCGCCCGGCCGCCGTGCCCGCGGATGCGCCTGCGAGCGAGCAGGCTGGAGCCGAGGCGCGTTCGGACGAGGACGAGGGCGCGGGCAGCGAGGCCGGCGCCGACGAGCAAGGGAAGTAGCCCGCCCGGCAGCGCCACCGTACGATAAGCGAACCAAGTACGCAAAGAGGAAACGCTGGTCAAGGCCGGCTCGCCTGGGCGGGGCTGGCGGAATTGGCCAGCGTTTCCTTTACGGCTCGCACCGCAAGGCTGCGGGCCTTCGCGTGCGCCGGCTTGAAGCGCATGCCGGCGGTCGCGCGGAAGCGGTTGCCGAGTATTCTGGCACCTGGGCGGACGGGTGTGCGGCGGCGCCGGCGCAGGGGCTGGAGCTTTCGTTAGAGTAGGAACATCAAACAGCGAAAAGGCAGTGCGGCGAAGCGCCCTTCCACGGCGAGGGGCGGGCGGTCGGCGGGGCAGACGGCCCGGCCGGCACGTGGCCGCGAGAAGGAGCATGGCCATGCAGTGGAAGTGCGGCAGGTTTTCATTCGACGTGTCGGTGCCGGTGATCATGGGAATCGTGAACGTGACGCCGGACTCGTTTTCCGACGGCGGGGCGTACGTCGCGGCGGACGCGGCGTGCGCACGGGCGCGGACTTTGGTGGAGGAAGGCGCACGCATCATCGACGTGGGCGGCGAATCCACGCGTCCGGGCGCGGCCGAAGTCTCGGTGGAAGAGGAATTGGCGCGGGTGCTGCCGGTGGTGCGGCGCTTGGCCGAAGAAGGGCTGTGCGTGTCGGTGGACACGCGCCACGCCGAAGTGGCGAGGGCGTGCGTGCAGGCGGGCGCGGCGGTGATCAACGACGTGTCGGGCTTTCGCGATCCGGCGATGGTCGAGGTCGCAGCGGCGAGCGAGGTCGGCGCAGTGGTCATGCACATGCAGGGCGAGCCGCGCACGATGCAGGACGCCCCGCACTACGTCGACGTGGTGACAGACGTGCGCGACTGGCTGCGCGACCAGGCAAAATCCCTCGAAGCCGCCGGCGTGGCGCATGAGCGCATCTGCATAGACCCCGGCCCGGGCTTCGGGAAGACGCCGCAGCAGACGCTTGAGCTGGTGCGCAACTACCACGAGTTCGCGCGGCTGGGATACCCCGTCATGTGCGCCGTGTCGCGCAAGAGCTTTTTGGGGCATGCCTACGGCATCGAAAACCCCGTTGATCGCGACGAGGTGTCGGCGGCCGAGGCGCTTGCCGCGTGCGAGGCCGGCGCCACGGTTGTGCGCGTGCACAACGTCGCGGTCACGGCGGCCGCGCTCAAGGACGTGCGGCCGTATGCGGTCGTGTCGCTCGGGTGCAACGTGCCGCTGGTGGCCGAGCCGGGCGAAGAGCTTGAAGGCAAGCGGGCCATGCTCAACCAGGCCATATCCGCGTTGTGCACGCTGCCGGACACCCAGATCATCGACATTTCGTCGCTCTACGAAAGCGAGCCGGCCTATTATCTGGACCAGGACCCGTTTTTGAACGCGGTCGTCCTGCTGCGCACGGGCCTGCCGCCTAAAGAGCTGCTGAAATACTTGCAGGCCATCGAAAACAGCCTGGGGCGGGTGCGCGAGATCGCCAACGGCCCGCGCACGATGGACCTCGACATCGTCGACTACCAGTGCTACGTGACCGAAAACGACCTGCTCACCCTGCCGCATCCCCGCGCCCTTGAGCGCGACTTCGTCGTGGAGCCGCTGCTGGAGATAGCGCCCGGGCACGTGCTCGCCGACGGCCGGCCCGTGGCTGCGGCCGCCCTGCCCCGCGAGCAGCGCGTCGGGCGGGCGCAGAAGCTGTAGGAGCCGGAGAAACACTGACTAATTTAGTCAGTGTTATTGCAGGCGAGACGTGCGCCAACCGGCGTATTCCCAGGCGTCGAAGGCACGGCAACGTGCCGCGTTGCCCGCCGGCGACGAAACGAGAGAAAGGCGGCCCGTGCTTCTGCGCGTAGAAAACCTGGCGACGGTGCGTTCGACGAACGAGCTGGTGAAGCAAGCCATCGAGGCGGGCCGGCCCGAGGGGCTTGTGGTTCGGGCGCGGCAACAAAGCGGCGGATACGGGCGGCAGGGACGCGCGTGGGCAAGCCCCGAAGGCGGGCTGTACTGCTCGTGGCTGCTGCGGCCGCGCGTGCCGCTCGCGCAGCTGCCCACGCTCAGCCTGGTCGCAGGCCTGGCGGTGCGCGACGCGGTGGCTGTGTTTGCGCCCGATTCCGCGGCGGCGATACAGGTGAAGTGGCCCAACGACGTGGTCGTGGCGTCGGACGCTGCCGCGTGCGACGCGCTGCCCGCGCCGGCGCCCTTTCGCAAGCTGTGCGGCATTTCGCTCGAGGCGCACCAAGGCGGCGTCTGCGTCGGCATCGGCGTGAACGTGCGGCGGCCCCGCGCCGCGGCGGACGTGGGAGGCAAGAACGTGCCGGCCTACCTGGAAGACCTTGCGCCCGCCCTGGGCGCAAGTCCGCTCGAAGACGCGCTCGATGCGACGTTTTCCCAGGTAAAAAGCGTGTTTTCGGCGTACTACGACCGCTGGCTGCTTGAGGGGCTCGCCCCGTTTTTCGACCGCTGCAACGAAACGAGCGCCTTGGCGGGCCGCACCGTCCGCATCGAGGACCACGGCGGCGGCGTGCTCGTGCGCGGCACCGTCTGCGGCATCGACGGGCACGGCCGCCTCGTCGTGCGCCAGGCGGACGGAGAGGCGGCCCCCGTCGCTTCCGGCGAGGCCCACGTGCTGCTCGGCGTCTGACGCGATGGGTGCGGGCGAAGCCGGGGCCAGGGGAGCCAGGGCCGTCGTCCGTCCTGGTCCTGCCGCCTCTGCCGCGCCACCAGTGCCTCTGCTGTCGCTTGAAGCTTCGCGTCGGCGCTTCTGCCGGCGTCCGCAGGCTTGCGCCCCGCCCCGTCGGCCTGCGAGCACGCCCCGCGGCCTTCTCCGCCTCTTCTACGCGCGTGTCGACATGGACGGATCGATTGACATCGACTGGAACCGCTGCTCCATGAACGCGTTGTCGAAATGCGTCGCGCAGTACTGCGCCAGCGCGGTGTCGGGCGGGATCCCGGCCATGCGCTCGTACCAGCAGTTCAGCGTGGCCAGCGTCATGAAGCCGTCGAACAGCATGAGCAACGCGCAGACGGTCGTCACCGAATAGCGCCACTGCCAGGGAATCATGTTCACCAAGCGCAACATCCACGGCAGCAAAAGCTTGATCCACACGAAGCCGAGCACGCCCCACATGCACATGAACATGAAGTTGGTGCGCCCTCCGATGTTCAAGAACGTGCCCGAGTAGTCCCAGGCCACCACGCCGAACGCGAACTGCAGAAACCAGCTGACGGCGTATTCGAACGCCCCGCCGATGACGGCGCTGACCAAGAAGATGACGAACGCGTTGGCCTTGTGGAAGTGGTTGAGCGCCAGCGTCATCAGCACGGCGCCGAATCCGTAGATGGGCGAGAACGGCCCCCACAACATGCCGGCCCGGACCTGGTAGTGGCCGGGATCGACGACGAGGACGTGGTAGATGGTTTCGATGACGTCGCCGAGCACGCACGCGATCACGAAGATCCAGAACAGGTTGAAGAAGTCAAGCGCGATGAAGCCGCGCCCCGTCTCGTCAAGCCCCAGCGTCCCTTCTTCGGCGCTTTCGCGCGTTTCCATGCGGCGCAGGCGCCGTGCCAGCTCGCGCTCTTCGGAAAGCGTCGGGTCGATGAACGTGAGCATGGCTATGAGCACGCCGCCGGAGACCAGGTCGACGACGAGCTCCCACTCGATGCCGAACAGCATGAGCCGGCACAGCAGATCGACGATGAGCAGCAAGATCATGGCTTCGGCGATGTGCCGCGCCCCGCGCCGCTTGTTGAGCAGCAGGCGCACGCCCAGCACGATGGAGAGCGCGAACGTGACGACGAGCTCGACAAGAAGCACGCAGAGCAGCACTTGCGACACGATCGTGACGTAGTCGGTGCTTCCTGCCTGGAAGATGTCGCCGATCGAAAGCAGCGCCCTCACCGAATTCGGCAGCAGCGCCGCGCCGACGACGATGCTCAAGATGCCGAAGACCTTCAGCCCTGGCGGCGTTTTCTGATGCATCTCTTCGAAGAGCTCTTCGGCCGCTTCGGGGTCGAGCATGTTGGCGTGTCGGGGGGCGGAGTGTGCGGGTTCGTGGGGGGCAGGAGAGGCGTCTTGCGACGGCTTCTTGGCATGGAGGGCCATTCGTGCTCCTAGCAATCGAAGAACAAGCGAGCATACAGTGTAGCATAACGGGTTGCGCCAAAGCTTCAGCATGAATGCCGTCACCCTTTTACCGATCAAGAATGCACTCAAAAAGACCTGTTCTTTGATGCAGGATGTCCGATTGCTAAAATAAAAAGTTACGAAAAAAGGAAAAAGAAGAGAATGCGGCGGAAGGTTTGAAGCGCATGGCGAGCGGAAACAGCGAAGCGAAGGCAGCGCCGGAAGGGCGAACAGGCGAAGGCGTAGGCGCGGCGGTCGAAAAAGCCGGTGCGGCGTCGGGCCGGCACGAAGCGGCAGAGGAGAGGCGCCTCGACGGCCCGGGCGGCAGGGGCGGCAGCGGTTCGGGCGGCCCGGGCGAGAAGGTCACGCGCATGGGCACGGGCTCCATCCCGCTGCTCATCACGGAGTTCGCCATTCCGTCCATCATCGGCATGCTGGTCAACGGCGCGTACAACGTCATCGACTCCATCTTCCTCGGTCAGGCCATGGGCGAGATCGGCCTGGCCACGGCCACAGTGGCCATGCCTGTCATGACGGTGTTCATGGCCATTTCAATGCTCGTCGGCAACGGCGGCAACGCGCTGGCGGCCCTGCGATTGGGCGAGGGGCGCCAAGACGAGGCCAACCGCAGCCTCGGCAACACGGTGACGCTGAGCATCGCGCTGGCGGTCGTCGTGGCGGTGCTTGCCCACACGCCGTTCATCGACGCGCTGCTGTCCATATCGGGCGCGACGCCCGAAGACTGGGACTACGCGCGTTCGTTCATCCAGATCATTTCGTGCGGCTTCATCTTCCAGTGCATCGGCATGGGCGTGAACAACTTCATCCGCACGGCCGGCGCTCCCAACCGGGCGCTCGTGACCATGGTCATCGGCGCGGTGGCCTGCACGGTGTTCAACTACTGGTTCGTCATGGTGTGCGGCTGGGGCGTGCAGGGCAGTGCGCTCGCGACCATTTGCGGCCAGGCGTTTTCGTGCGCGTTCGTGCTGTGGTACTTCCTGATCACGCCGAGCGCCCCCATGCGCATTCGGCCGCGCTTCATGGGCTTGCGCTGGGGCACGGTAAAGATGATCTTTGCGCTTGGATTTGCCAGCTTCGTCATGCAGGTGGGCATGGCGCTGGTGAACTTCGTGCTGAACAACCTGCTCAACCAATACGGCGCCGCGCATCCGGTGGGGACGGAAGGGGCGCTTGCGTCCATCGGCGTCGTGCAGCGCGTGGCCATGTTCGGGGTGTTCGCGCTCATCGGCACGGCAGTGGCGCTGCAGCCGCTTTTGGGCTACAACTACGGGGCGCGGCTCTATGTGCGCGTGAAGAAGACGCTGTGGTGGGGCATCGGCGCGGCCACGGTCATCGCGACGGTGGAATGGGCGTTCATCCAGCTGTTCCCCGAGCAGATCGTCGGCATCTTCGGCATCCACGAGCCGGCGCTGCGCGACTTCACGGTGTTCGCGCTGCGCGTGCAGCTGTCGGTGCTGCCGCTCGTGGGCTTCCAGATCGTCAGCTCCAACTACTTCCAGGCCACCGGCCAGCCCATGAAGTCGATCTTTTTGTCCCTCACGCGCCAGATCCTGTTCCTCATTCCGCTCTATCTGGCGCTGCCTCTGGCGCTGCCGCACCTGGTGCCGGGCCTGACCGGGCTCGATGCGCTGTATTTCGCGGTGCCGGCGGCCGACTGCCTGTCCATCTTCGCGACGGTCGTCTTCGTGGCGTTCGAGATGCGCCGCCTGAAGAAGCTGCAGGCAGGCGAGATCAAGGCGAAGTTTTAGGGAAACGCCGCAGGTGCCGTTTCGCGGATTCGGGGCCGGCCAAGGCATGACAGGGGTCGTTGCACGGGCCGCGCCATTCGGCCGCGGAGGGCGCTTCGGCCGGCGCGCGGGTTTCGGCCGGCGCGGTGGACCGGCCGGTGCGGTGGACCGCCGGCGCAGGGGTTTCGGCCGGCGTGGGCATTTCGGCAGGGCGGTGGACCGGCCGGGGCAGTGGACCGGCCGGGGCGGTGGACCGCCGGCGCAGGGGTTTCGGCCGGCGTGGGGGTTTGCCGAGAAGGGTGATAATCGGCCGATGGCCTTATTGTCACCCTTTGACGTGTGCCGAGGTTCGCGATCGACGTGCTTTTGCTAGCATGGTTTCCCCGCCGCCGTGCGAGCGGCGTTGCGACCGTGTCTGATCGGAAGGACCCTTCATGAACACCAATGCTTCCACCGGCCTGCCAACTGATGCCGCCGAACAGGAATCGCCCCAGGTGGGCGTTGCGTCCGGCGGCTCGTCCGACCGGGCCGCTGCGACGGGCGGGGCTGCGGCTCCGTCGCGCACTCGCGCGATGGCCCGGGTCGCGCTGTGCATCGCGATCATCGCTGTGTCTGCCTGGGTGACGATTCCTATCGGCCCTGTGCCTGTGACGCTGCAGATCTTCGCGGTGGCCTTTGCCATCGTCGTGCTGCCGCCGAAAGAATGCCTGGCCGCCATCGCCGGCTACGAGCTGCTGGGCGCGGTGGGCCTGCCGGTGTTTTCGGGCATGCGCGGCGGCATCGGGGTGCTGCTTGGCCCGACCGGCGGCTATTTGTGGGGATACCTGGTAGGAGCGGCGCTGGCGCTGGTGGTTTTGGCGGCGCTGCGACGTGCGCTCGGCGTGCCGATGCGCGGCGGCCGTCCGATACTGAAAGAGGCTCAGGTACGGCAACGCAACCTTGCGGCGTCGATCGTTGCGTCGATCGCGTACGTGGCGGTGGCCTACGTGTGCGGCTGGGCCTGGTTCATGGCGGTCATGCACGTGGGGCCGCTCGAGTCCTTCTTGGCCACGGTTGCGCCGTTCGTCATCATCGACCTGGTGAAAGTGGTCGCCGCCGCGCTTTGCGCCCAGGCCGTTCTGCGAGCGGTGCGCTAGCCGGCCTCGCGCCGGCGGAGGCGTGTTTTTCGCCAAGCCGAGATCGGCGGCGGGGGTCCGTCGGTGCAGTTGTGCAGGC
Source organism: Slackia sp. ZJ119 (assembly GCF_011039175.1). GTDB lineage: Bacteria > Actinomycetota > Coriobacteriia > Coriobacteriales > Eggerthellaceae > Xiamenia. Next base: position 20,619 of record NZ_JAAKEN010000016.1, on the reverse strand, counting down.
TGTGGCAACGCCCGGCAACGAAAGCGGCCGTTTCGGACAGTTATGCAGGCTGTGGCAATGCCTACACAACGAAAGCGGCCTGCGGTGCAGTTATGCAGGCTGTGGCAGCGTTTGACAGCGAAATCGGGAATTTTGTGCAGTTATGCAGGTTATGGCAGAGAATTCCTGTCTTAGAGCCAAAATATTACCTTTAACTAACTTCCTATTTTTCAAAATGCCTGGTCAGAAGCCATGGGACAATTCGTTGCCCGAACGGACCTTGCCCTGACACTGCCACAGCCTGCATAACTGCACAAAAATCGAGCATCCGTTGTCAAACGTTGCCACAGCCTGTTAATTTGCACCGCGCAAAGCCTGCTCCCGTCGGTGCTGCCGCCTTCGCTGGCGCCTTCCGCAGGCTCGCCGCTGCTACCCTCGGCGCCGTCGCGCCGCCCGGCGTTTCTGCCCGCGCCGATTCTGGCTCAGTCGCCGCTGCTGCCTCCGTCGGTGCCACCACCCTCGGCGCCACTGCTTGCACCCTACGCTTCCGCGTCGCCGCCGCTGCCGCTCTCGGTGCCGCTGCCCTCGCTGCCCTCGGCATCCTCGCTACCCTCGCCACCGTCCTCGTCACTGCTGCCTGCGCCGCCGACGACCGGCTGCCACACCTTCACCTTGCAGCATTTCACCGGTTCGCCGGAAAGCGGCGTGTAGTTCACGTTCGCGTAAGTGACGGCCGTGCTTCTCCGGCCGGTCGTGGCCAGGTACTCCCCGTAGGTGTCGGCCCCGTCTTCCACGGGGAGCGCAAACGTCTGACCTGCGTTGATGTCGACGCCCACGACGTTTGACCTGCCCTTCACCATGAAGTAGTCCCCGCACCAGGCGGGCGGCGCGGTGGGCGAGCGGTCGTAGCAGATCCACGACGCCTGCGAATAGGCGTCGGTCGACCCGTTCGGGTTTGCGGTGGGCGTGTACGTGCCGATGTTCGCGATGCCGCCGCCGTAGTCGTACCATGCGTCGAAGGAAAACGCGAAGCCCGTGGCGCCGTATCCGGCCTCCAGCGGCTTCATCGATCCGGGCAAGGTGAGCGTGTCGGTCACGTCGCCGCTGTTCGAGTCGATGCGCACCAACTGGTAATAGACGCCGGACGCGTCGACGCGCGGCGTGATCACCACGGCGTCTTCGCACGAATAGGGGGGCGTGGCCATGCGCCCGTGCGACCGGTACCAGACCTGGCTGTCCGCGTCGCCGAACCGATGCACCTTCAGCAGCGAGTCCTCGGTGGACGCGTCGCCGTCAGGCTGCGGCAGAACCTGCCAAAACGCCTGGTCGGAAACGATGCCGATCGTCGGGGTCTCCCATAGGGCCGTCTCGCCCTCGTCCAGCAGCGCCGGTTCGCCCAAGGCGAACGAGGCTGCGTCGAGCGGGGCGTCGTACACGCGCCAGACGCCGTCCAAGATGTCGGCCTCCACCCAGACGATGCCCGAAGAGGTGGCACGCACGTCGTAGATCTCGTAGCCTTCGTTTTGGCCCACGGCGCCGCCGAGAACCTCGGTCGTCTCCCCGCTGCCCAGTGCGAGCAGCACCGCCTTCGTTAGCGGCGAGGCCCCTTCCGCCGGCACGAGGCAGGCCGCCACCTCGTCGTCGGTCGCCCAGACGAGCGACCCGTACGGCAGCTCCCAATCGCCGACGACCTCCATGCGCTCGCGGCAGTCGTCCAGCATGGTCATTTCGCTCGTGGGCGCAACGGCGGTGTCGGGAACCTGCAGCGTGGTCACGTTGTCGCCGGCCTGCTTGCTGGCGCGGTCGGCCAGAAACACGCCGCCGGCCGCAACGACCGCGACGGCGCCTGCCCCGACGGCGCCTGCGAGAAACGCCCGGCGCGAAACGATCGGCTGCGTGCGCGACGTGGGGGAGACAGGCCCGGTCGTCCCTGTGTCGCCGGTGCTGCCTGAAGCGCCGCCCCGCCGCTGCGGGCGCCCGCCTGCGGCAAGGCCGGCCACGTTGAACAGGGTGTGGGCGTCTTCGGCCTTGGCGTGGGACACGCCGATGCCGCCCAGCCCCGCGATGTTGCCGACGTGTCCGCCGTGCGGGCCTAGCGTCTTGGGACTGCCGGCGTACAGCGGCGCCGACGTGCGCGAACGAGCCTGGCGGCCGTGTCGGCCGCGGGCGGACGAGGATGCGCGGGAAGATGAGGATGGACGTGTGTTGCTCTTCGTCATGGGTGATATTGTGTCATTTCCCCGACCCTTCGGGCGTCCATTTCGTCAATTGCTACAATATTCGCAAACAGGACCTTGGCGCATGGCGTTCAAGGTCTTGCAGTGTGCAATAATGTAGGAAACGTATCGCTGCAGATCATCAGAAGCTTGAGGAGTTATCCATGAGCAACGAAACACGACGCATTTTGCTTGTTGAAGACGAAAAGAACATTCGCGACGCCGTCACGGCCTATCTCGAGCGCGAGAATTATTGGGTTACGGCGGTCGGCGACGGCCAGGAAGCCCTGGAAGAGTTTTCGAAGCACCACTTCGACCTGGTCATCCTCGACCTCATGCTGCCCCGCGTCCCCGGCGAGCGCGTCTGCCGCGCCATTCGCGACAATTCCGACGTGCCCATCATCATGCTCACCGCGAAAGGCGAAGTGGAAGACCGCATCATCGGTCTTGAGCTGGGCGCCGACGACTACCTGGTCAAGCCTTTCAGCCCCCGCGAACTGGTGGCCCGCTCCCGCGCCCTGCTGCGCCGCGTCCATGCCGACTCCGAGCCTCAGCGCGAAGTGCTGGAATTCGGCGAGCTGACCATTGACGTGTCCGGCCACAAGGTGCTCGTCTCGGGCGAGGAAATAGACCTCACGGCCAGCGAATTCAAACTGCTCACCACGCTTTCCCGCTATCCCGGCCGCGTTTATTCGCGCATGGAGCTCGTGGAAAAGGTGCTTGGCTACGACTTCGAAGGCTACGAGCGCACCATCGACTCGCACGTGAAGAACCTCCGCGCGAAGATCGGCGACAACCCGCGCAATCCCAAGTGGCTGCACACCGTGCACGGCGTGGGCTATCGTTTCGAGGACCCCACGAAGGCCAACTAGTCGTTCATGGCTGCCAAAGACACTTCCGACAAGTACTCGAACGGGCCCGAAGACTCGGGCCCCATCAATTTGAATCGCGAGCGTTCGGCCCGTGAAGCCCGCGAGGCCGAAGAGCGCAACCACATGCTGCCGCGCTGGAGGGACCTGTCCTACGCCACGCGCCTGACGGCCGCCTTTGCCCTGATCGCCGCCATGACCGTGCTCGTGGCCATCGGCGTGCTGTCGTTTGTGTGGGACCAGCATTTCAGCACCTACACGAAGGAAAACATGCAGTCGCTGGCCGATTCCACGGCCAAGCAGATCGAGCAGGTCTACGAAGCCACGGGCACGCTGTACCGAGAAGAGGTCGTCGACATCGCCCGCTACGCCGAATCGATGAGCGAAGGCGTGGGCATCGTCGTGTCGGACAACGAAAACCACGGCATCGTGTACGACTCGGCCGCCGTGCGCACCGGCGACGGCAACCGCATCGGGCTCGACACGCACACCCTGGCGCCGCCGCCGTCGTCAAGGGGCATCGAAACGGCGAACATCGTGGTGGACGGCAAGGCGGTCGGCTCGGTCCGCGTGTGGGTGTACGGGTCGGAAGCCCTGGTCACGCGCACGGACCAAGAGCTGCGCGACAACTCCTACCAGGCCATGATGATCGCGGCGCTCGTCGCCATGGTGCTGGCGTCGTGTCTGGGTTTTCTGTTCGCGAAGGGGCTCGTGCGTCCCATCAACCGCATGGCGTCCACGGCCGAGGCCATCGCCGCCGGCGACATGGGCGCACGCACGAGGCTGCGCGGCGAAGACGAGATCGCGCGGCTGGGCAAGACCTTCGATGCCATGGCCGACTCCATCGAGCGCGACCGCGAGCTGGAGCGCCGCCTGACCACCGACGTGGCGCACGAGCTGCGCACGCCGCTCATGGCCATCCAATCCACGGTCGAAGCCATGGTCGACGGCGTGTTCGAAGCCGACGAGCAGCGCTTGGAAACGGTGAATTCCGAGGTCCAGCGCTTGAGCCGCCTGGTCGACGCCATTTTGAAGCTGTCGAGGCTCGAAAACCGCTCTACGCCCATCAAGACTGAAGTCGTCGACGTGGGCGAGCTCATCACGTCCATCGTGGCCACGCACGAGGCCTTCGTCATCGATTCCGGGCTGTCGTTTTCCTACGACATGCAGCCCCACGTGCTCGTGCTCGGCGACGCCGACATGATCCGCCAGGCCACGGCCAACCTCATCTCCAACGCGGTGCGCTACACGCCGGAAGGCGGCAGCGTGAACGTGCGCGTCGGGTCGGACCTCACCACGGCGTTCATCGAGGTGCGCGACACGGGCATCGGGCTGTCGCCCGAAGAGGCCCGGATGGTGTTCTCGCGCTTCTGGCGCGCCGATTCGGGCCGCCAGCGCGAAAGCGGCGGCTTGGGCGTGGGCCTGGCCGTCGTGAAGGAGATCGTCGACCGCCACAACGGCTGGGTCGACGTGAAGGGCGCGAAGGGCGAAGGCGCCTGCTTCACCATCCACATTCCGCTGTATGCCGCGGCAAAACCTGACCGTTCTACTCATAAAGGATCGTGGGCGGCAAAGAACTCCAAGGTCACGCTGCCGCCGCGCCAAGCCAAGGCCACTCGCAACCACAAGGACGCGAAGACGAGAAAGAGAGACGACCATGACCGTCATTGACATCAAGCCGGACGCGCAGGGCAAGGTCCGCGACGTCTACGACCTGGGCGATTCGCTGCTTTTGGTGGCGACCGACCGCATTTCGGCCTTCGACTACGTTTTGGAAGACGAGATTCCCTACAAGGGCCAGGTGCTCACCCAGCTGTCGAAATTCTGGTTCGAGCTGCTTGACGGCGTGGTGGAAAACCACCTCATCTCGACCGAGGTCGAAGACCTGCCCGAGCAGTTCCAGCCCTACGCCGACTATCTGCGCGGCCGCTTCATGCTCGTGAAAAAGGCCGAGATGTTTCCGACCGAATGCATCGTGCGCGGATACTTGGCCGGCAGCGGCCTGAAGGAGTACCAGCGCGAAGGCACCGTCTGTGGCATTAAGCTGCCCGAAGGCCTCGTGAACTCGTCGAAGCTGCCCGAGCCCATCTTCACGCCGTCCACGAAGGCCGAGATCGGCGACCACGACGAGAACATCTCGTTTGAGCGCTGCGCCGAGATCATCGGAGACGATGCGGCCGCCACGCTGCGCGACCTTTCGCTGGCCGTGTACAAGCGAGCCCGCGACCATGCCGAGCGCCAAGGCATCATCATCGCCGACACGAAGTTCGAGTTCGGCGTCGTGGACGGCACGGTCATTCTGGCCGACGAGGTGCTCACGCCCGACTCGTCGCGCTTCTGGCCCGGCAGCGAATACGTCGAAGGCCAGGACCAGCCGAGCTTCGACAAGCAGTTCGTCCGCGACTGGCTCACCGCCAACTGGGACCGCACCGGCACGCCGCCGCGCCTGCCGCAGGACGTCATCGACAAGACGAGCGAAAAGTACATCCAGGCCTACGAGAAGATCACGGGAAAGCCGTTCGAGAAATAGAGGACGGCGACAAGGGGTGCGCTCGATGTCCGAAGATCGCATCGGGTGGTCGGCTTGCGTGGTATCATGCTTGCCTACTGCAAAAGCCGGGACTTGAACAGGGAGCATTGATCCATGAGCCAACGAAATCCCATGAACGACCGCTACACCACTGACGGCCCCAAAGGCCAGACGCGCAAGAGCGCCGCGGCGGCAAAACCCAAGACGAAGGCCGCGTCGTCAGTGCACGTGCAGCCGTCCGAAAAGACGAAGGAACAGAAGAAGGCCGAGCGCAAGGCGAAGGAAAAAGAAGAGCGCCAGCGCCAGCGCAGCCTTGACGCGAAGTATTACAATCCGCCCACGCCCGAATACAAGAAGTGGCGCCGCATTTGGTGGGTCTTGCTCATCGCGGCCATCGTCTGCACGGTCGTGTCGTTCTTCGGGCGTTCTGCCATTCCCCAAGGGCTTGCGCTCGCCATCCTGGTGCTGGCGTATGTGTTCATATTCGCGGCGTTTTTCGTCGACTTCCGCACGATCCGCCGCATCCGCCGCAAATACCAAGAAGAGATGGAAGCCGCGAACACCAAGGCCGCCCGCGCCGAGCAGAAGCGCTTGAAGGCCGAAACGCGTGCGCAGAAGAAGGAAGCCGAAGAGAAGCTTGAGGCCGCCAAGGCCGAAGAGGCCGAGAAGGCCGAGGCGAAAAAGGCCAAGCGCGGCTTTTTCGGCAGCGGTTTTCGCCTGGCCAACCGCGAGAAGATGAACGCGGAAAAAGCGGCCGCGAAGGCTGAGAAGGCCAAAGACGACGGCGCGAAGGACGCGTCGTAGCTGAAAGACGAGGCGGCCGGGCTTGCGCGGGCGTGCGGGCGTCCCGCGTCTGCGCGAGTCAGGCCGAAGGGCAGTGCAGGTCTGATTGAAAGGGGCCGAAACGATGGTCTTGCGCGTGTACGTGGAGAAGAAACCCGGGTTCGACGGCGAGGCGGTCTCCCTCGCCCGCGAGCTGCGCGACATCTTGGGCGTTGAGGGCGTGACGGGGTTGCGCCTGGTCAACCGCTACGACGTCGAGGGCATATCCAACGAGCTGTTCGAGGCGTGCGTGCCGACGGTCTTCAGCGAGCCGCAGTCGGACACGGCGACGCTTGCGATGCCCGACAGCCGTGGGGCCGTCGTGTTCGCCGTGGAATACCTTCCCGGCCAGTTCGACCAGCGTGCCGATTCGGCCAGCGAATGCATCCAGCTCATCAGCCAGGGCGAGCGTCCGACGGTGCGGTCGGCGCAACTGTATTATGTGGAAGGCGACCTGACCGACGACGACGTGGCGGCCATCAAGTCCTACGTCATCAACCCCATCGAGGCCCGCGAGGCGTCGCTCGATGCGGTCGACACGCTGGAAATCCCCTTCGAAGAGCCGGCCGACGTCGAGGTGCTGTCCGGCTTTTTGACGCTTGACGACGACGGCCTGGCGGCGTTCATCAAAGAGCGCGGCCTGGCGATGGATCTGGCCGACATCCGCTTTTGCCAAGAGTACTTCCGCAGCGAAGAGCGCAACCCCACCATCACCGAGATCAAGATGATCGACACGTACTGGTCGGACCACTGCCGCCACACGACGTTCGGCACCGTGCTCGACGAGGTCGTCATTGAAGACGACGCCGTGCAGCGAGCGTTTGAGCGCTACCTGGAAATGCGCCACGAACTGGGGCGCGACGAGAAGCCCGTGTGCCTGATGGACATGGGGACCATCGGCGCGAAGTGGCTGCGTGCCCAAGGCGTCCTGACCGGGCTCGACGAATCGGAAGAGATAAACGCCTGCACGGTGAAGGTGAAGGTGGACGTGAACGGCCAGGAAGAGGACTGGCTGTACCTGTTCAAGAACGAGACGCACAACCACCCGACCGAGATCGAGCCGTTCGGCGGCGCGGCCACGTGCGTGGGCGGGGCCATCCGCGACCCCTTGTCGGGCCGCAGCTACGTGTACCAGGCCATGCGCGTGACCGGCGCGGCCGACCCGACGGCGCCGGTGGCCGACACCATCCCCGGCAAGCTGCCGCAGCGCAAGCTGGTGACGACGGCAGCGGCGGGCTATTCGTCCTACGGCAACCAGATCGGCTTGGCAACGGGCCAGGTCAACGAGCTGTACCACCCCGGCTATGCCGCCAAGCGCATGGAAATCGGCGCGGTGGTGGGCGCCACTCCGGCCGACCACGTGCGCCGCGAGACGCCTGCGCCGGGAGATGTGGTGGTGCTGCTGGGCGGCCGCACCGGCCGCGACGGCATCGGCGGCGCCACGGGGTCGTCGAAGGCGCATTCGGTGGAATCGCTTGAAAGCTGCGGGGCCGAGGTGCAGAAGGGCAACGCGCCGGTCGAGCGCAAGATCCAGCGCCTGTTCCGCCGCAAGGACGCCTGCCGCATGATCAAGCGCTGCAACGACTTCGGCGCCGGCGGGGTGTCGGTGGCCGTGGGCGAGCTGGCCGACGGCTTGCGCGTGAATTTGGACGCCGTGCCGAAGAAGTACGAGGGCTTGGACGGCACCGAGCTGGCCATTTCCGAGAGCCAGGAGCGCATGGCCGTGGCTTTGGCGCCCGAAGACGTGGACGCGTTCTTGGCGCTGGCGGTCGAAGAGAACCTGGAAGCGACGCCCATCGCGGTGGTGACCGACGACGCGCGGGTGGTGATGGAGTGGCGCGGAAACGCGATCGTGGACGTGAGCCGCGAATTCTTGTCGAGCAACGGGGCGCCGAAGCACCAGGCCGTGCGCGTGGAGGCGCAGGGCGCCGTGCTTGCCGACGCCGCCGCTGCCGACGAGGCGGGCGAAACGCCGCTGGCCGACGCGCTTGAGGCGCTGCTGACCGACATCAACGTGGCCTCGAACAAGGGCCTGTCCGAGCGGTTCGACTCCACCATCGGGGCGGCCACGGTGCTCATGCCGTTCGGCGGCGCACGACAGCTGACCCCTTCCATGGCCATGGTCGCAAAACTGCCGGTGTTCGGCGAAACCACCACCTGCTCAGGCCTGGCCTGGGGCTTCAACCCCTACATCAGCGAAGCGAACCAGTACGAGGGCTCCTATCTTGCCGTCGTGGAATCGGTGGCGCGTCTCGTGTCGGCGGGCTTTGCACGCGCGGACGCGTACCTCACGTTCCAGGAATACTTCGAAAAGCTGCGCGACGATCCTGCGCGGTGGGGCAAGCCGGTCGCGTCGGTGCTCGGTGCGCTCATGGCCCAGGTCGACCTGGGCGTGGGCGCCATCGGCGGCAAGGACTCCATGTCCGGCTCGTTCGAGGACTTGGACGTGCCGCCGACGCTCGTGTCGTTCGCCACGGCGGTCGGCCCGGTCGGCCGCGTCACGTCGCCGGAGTTCAAAGGGGTCGGCCACGACGTCGTGCGCGTGTCTCCGGCCTACGCCGAAGGGTCGCTTTTGCCGAAGGCTGCCGCGCTGCGCGGCGCCATGGACGTGGTCGAGGCGCTCATCGGCAGCGGGGCGGCGCTGGCGGTCTCTACGCCGGGCTACGGCGCTGCGGCCGAGGCGCTGTTCAAGATGTGCGTCGGCAACGGGATCGGCCTGGCGCTTTCGGACGGCGTTGCCGCCGAAGACCTGTTCGCGCTCAAATACGGCTGCTTCTTCGTCGAGGTCGCTCCCGGCGCGGCGATGCCCCCGGCGCCCGAGGGCGTTTCCGTCGCGAAGATCGGCCAGACGACGCAGGCCTACGAACTGGCGGCGTGCGGCGAGGTCGTCGACCTGGCGGGCCTTCAGGACGCGTGGGAAGGCGCCATCGAGTCGGTCTTCCCGTATCGCACGGCCGGCGAGACCGAAGCCGTGTCGCAAATCACCTGCGACGATGCGACGCCGGTGCGCTATGCGGGCCCGCTCGTGCAGGCGAAGCCCCGCGTGATTATCCCGGTGTTCCCGGGCAACAACTGCGAATACGACACGGCGGCGGTGTTCGAGCGTGCGGGCGCGGTGGCCGACACGTTCGTCATCAACAACCTGACGCCGGCCGCAGTGGCCGAAAGCACGGCCGAACTGGTGCGCCGCATCAAAAATTCCCAGATCATCATGATCCCCGGCGGCTTCTCCGGGGGCGACGAGCCCGACGGGTCCGCCAAGTTCATCACGGCGTTCTTCCGTGCGCCCGAAGTGACCGAGGCGGTGCGCGACCTGCTGCAGAACCGCGACGGGCTGATGCTCGGCATCTGCAACGGCTTCCAGGCTCTCGTGAAGCTGGGGCTTGTGCCTTACGGCGACATTCGCCCGATGGACGCCGACTGCGCGACGCTCACGTTCAACGCCATCGGCCGCCATCAAAGCCGGCTCGTGCGCACGCGCGTGGCGTCGAGCCTTTCGCCGTGGCTTGCGCAGTGCCCGGTCGGGTCGGTGCACACCGTGGCCATCAGCCATGGCGAGGGCCGCTTCGTCGCGCCGCCTGCGCTGTTGGACGAACTGGTGGCAAACGGCCAGGTAGCGACGCAGTATGTGGACGCGGAAGGCCAGCCGTCCATGGATTTGTCCGTGAATCCGAACGGGTCTGCGCTCGCCATCGAAGGCATCACCAGCCCCGACGGCCGCGTGTTCGGCAAGATGGGCCATTCCGAGCGCAGCGGCGCCGGCCTGTACAAAAACGTCCCCGGCGACCGCTACCAGCCCATCTTCGAAGGCGGCGTGCAGTATTTCCTGAGCTAAGGCAACGCTGACTAACTGGGTCGTCGTTCAGGCGTCCGCTCTGGCAGCTGCTTCGGCAGCTGCGGGGCGGACGCCTTCGCTTTCGGCCGCACAAGTTCCCAGGCATGCTGCGGGCGGACGCCTTTGGTGTGCGGCGGAACCCGCAGGGCCGGCCTTTGGGGCGCGGCGGGACTTCGCTTCTGGCTGCTTTGGGGCGCGACAGGGCTCCTAGGGGTGGCCTTTGGGGCGCGGCAGGACTCCTAGGGGTGGCCTTTGATGTGCGGCGGAACTCCCAGGGCCGGCCTTGGGGCGCGATAGGGCTCCCCGGAGCTGGATTTGGGGCGAGGTGGAACTCTCGGGGCTGTATTCGGGGCGGCTTGAGATGGAGAAATTGTGTGTTGGAGACGGAAAGGGTAAAATCGCCCCCTTCACGCATCAATTTCGCGGAATTTGGGCTGCGAAACGGCGTATACGGCGGCATTCAAGCGCATTTTGGCCTGATGTGGCGGCTTTACTATGGTATATATACCGTACTTGCGCCGAGCAACAGGCTTGTCTGCACCTCAAATGATGCAGAAAGCGCGAAATATCGGCTGAAAATCTCAAACACACAATTCCTTCACATGAAGATGCCGGCGGAAGGGGCGCCTGCGCCGAGAAACGCGCATAATCGCTGGGAAGTACTGCATAAAAGCGCAGAAAACGTGCATGAGTCCCGCCAAAGGCCGCGCAAACCCCGGCAGGAGCGCCAGGCGGCGGCCTCGGGCCTCATTCGCGCACTGCCAGTACGCACGCCAATGCGCGTTCGGCCTTCGGCGCCCGGCATCCGCCCTACAGACTCAGACCCAGGTCAAGGCGCCCGTGGCCAGCGCTTCCCTCGAAATAGCTTACTAATTTAGTCATCATTCTAATGTTCGTCCCGCCTTCCGCTCTGGTAGCTGCGGGGCGGACGCCTTTGCTTTCGGCCGCACAAGACCCTTGACGTGCTGCGGGGCGGCCACTGCGTAGATTTCCGCGTACGCTGCCAACGCGCTTACCAGCACGTCTCGCTCTTTCGCGGGCAGGGCGCGGGCGGCCTTCGTCAGCAGCGTCACTGCCTTCATGCCGCCAAAGAACACCTCGGTGGCGTTGGTGACGCCCGCCGCCTCGATGGCCGCGAACAGCGCGTCGACGATGGCCTTGCGCCGCGGCCGGTCGAACGATTCCAGCCACACCTTCATGACCGTGGCGTTCAAAAGTGCGCTCGAGCTGAGGCCGCTTGCGTACACGAAGTCGTCTTCGCTGGTCAGCCACGTGTAGGTGGAATGCTGGGCCAGCCCGCTCGTGTCGCTTTTCACCACATGCGCCGCCACGGGCGTGTCGAGCAGCATGCCGATGAACGAGTCGGTGGGAACGGTGCGGTGGATGCGTCCGGCAAGCGGCTCCCACAGCGCCGGGTCCACGTCTCCCGTTTGAAACCCCGGCGCGTCGTGGTTGAACACGCATTCGATGCGGCTTTGCACGCCGGGCGACGCGTGGAGCGCCGCGTATTCGGCCAGGTTGCCGCCTTTCGAGTGTCCGCCCAGGTAGATGGTGCGCGGCAGCCGTGGCGCGAGCGTTTCCAGGTATCGCAGCGCTTGGACTTGCGCGGGCACGGGGAACTCGTAGACCATGTTGCAGTCTTCGCGCCATCCGGTGATGGACGTGTCGGTGCCGCGAAACGCCAGGTAGGCGAACGAAGCGCCCTGGATGAGGGCCGTGGCGAAAAACTGCGTCTGCCGCTTTACGTCGAACAAGTCCAGGCTGTGCGCCACCTGCACGCTGGAAAACCGCGGGCTGGCCGCCAGCGCAATAAGCAGGGCTTTCTCGCGCTCGGGATGCAGGCTGTTGAACATGGTGGGGAAGTGTCGGGCGTTCAGCACGTCTTTGAAGCCCACCGGTCGCGTGCGCGACGAAAGCAGGTTGCGCACGATGGTGCCGACCAGTCCGAACGACGCCCGCTCTTGCAAGGGCGGCACGATCCAGTCGGTCGAAAGCATGGCGAACTCGCTGAAAACGGCCGAATCGATGGGGTTCAAGGGCTTCTCGTCGAAGCTGGAAAATTCGCTTCCCAAGTAGTCGAGCAGGGTCATGGCGGCACGCTTCCTCTTTGCTGCGCGGGGTGCGAATCGCCCGCAGTGTTTTGTGGCATCGTAGCAAAAGAACCGCGCTGCGCCCGCCCGCGCACAAGAACCGTTTCCGAACCACAAAGCGTCGGGGAGCCGCATGGGGGTTGCCTCGCTGGCTCAAGGGACGGCGCCCGCCCCGACGGGGCTGCGCTGGTCCGTGGGGCCGCCAGGAACTGACAGCTCTCTGCGGGGAGCCGCATGGGGGTTGCACCTGCGGCTAAAACAAAGCAAGCTCCCCTGCGAGAAATCGCTCCAGCGGGCAGGCGTTCGAGCCGACGACCAGGCTTTTCGCACGAGGCACTTCATTGATGAAGGCCGCCATGCCTTTGAGCGACTTGACGCGGCCGCTCTTGACTTCGATTGCCGTCACCGCGTCTCCTTGGGTCAGCACGAAGTCGACTTCGTTGGCGCCTTCTCGCCACCAATGCACCTCGAATCTCTCTTGCTTGGCGCGGGCGAGGAGGCATGCTCCGACGGCGCTTTCGACGAGGTGCCCCCTGCGGTCAGGGTCGGTCAGCAGAAAATCCCGATACGTCCCGTACGTTGCGGTCATAAGGGCTGTGTCGTACACCAGCAATCGCGGTGAACTGGCCTTTTGTCGAATGAGCTTGGGATCGTACTTCTGCACGCCGCACAAAAGCCCCGCGCCGTCAAGCAGATCGAGGTAATGCGCAATGGTCGTGGTGTTGCCGGCGTCGTCCAGCTGCCCGAGTATCTTGCGGTACGACAGCTCTTGTCCGGAATACGGCGCACCGATCGAGAAAAGCTTGCGCATGAGTGCCGGTTTGCGCACTTCTTCAAGGGCGATCACGTCTTTCGATATGCTCGGCTCGATAACGGCATCGTTGAGATAGTCGAGCCAGCGCTGCTTGTCGCCTTTGAACGGCGCACCTCCCGGATAGCCTCCGAAGAACAGGAAGTCGTCGAGCGAATACCCAAATGCTTGCCGACATTCGGCCAAGCCCCAGTGCGTGCTGCGGATGATTTCAAATCGCCCGGTCAGGCCTTCTGACAGGCCTTTTTGCAGCAGCAACGACGAAGACCCGCTCAGGACCACGCGAAGGTCCAATCCGCACCAGGCGTCTTCGTCCCAAAGCTCCTTTACGACAGACGACCATTGGCTGACAAGTTGCACCTCGTCGATGACCAGCACGGCGCAAGGCGCCTCGTCGGTGACGAGGTTGCGTGCCTGCAGCCATTGCGCTCGAAGCCAATCGCGGCTTGACGAATCGATGCTGGCAAGGGCGACGTGGCTGGGGATGCCGATGCGGGCGAGCGCTTGGCGAAGCGCCGTGCTTTTGCCTGTCTGCCTTGGTCCGACAAGCATTTGAATGAAGCGCCTCGGCTCGTTCATGCGGCTCACGAGCGTATCGACGATGGGTCTGCAGTATTCGGCCATAGGTGCCCTTTCTATTGAGCAATTTTGCTCAATAGTAGCGCAAATTTGCTCAGTAGGGGAAGAAAAGGAGCGTTTCGTCTCGGAAAGGTTCTTTCCTTGGGGTTGTGTTTGACTCTCAGCTTCACTCACACGGGGGTGGAAGTCAAATATGACCGGAATACTAATGTTTTGTTGGCTTTGGGGTTTGCGGAAATCGTCGTCGCGAAGTCGTGGGACGGCGCTTCCGCCGCGACGGCTCCGCTTTGACGCGTCGTCGGGGGCCCGAAGGCCCCGGAATAGGCAGGGGGAGGGCCCATGCTCAAACAGTCCTCGCTTGGTGAAAATGTCCACCGGACATTTTCAGTCGCTGCGGCGACCTGAGCGAAGCGAGGTAGTGCGCGTGGACCCTCCCCCTGCCGATTCCGGGGGTCCGGCTTCCAGACGCGGCTGCGCCGTCGCGGCGAAACCGCCTGCCGCAGGGTCGCTTGACCAACGCCCTTGGAACCGCCGCGACGGCTTCGTGCCGCCCTCCCAGACGGCCAGTCCAGGTTGATTCAGCGGCACTGCAGGCTGCTTTTACGGTTGAGTTAGCGGCATCATGGCGTATAATCTTAGTTGAGTTAGCGGCACCTTCGTAGAAAGGCCTGGTACATGCTTTATCGCGACGCTTACGACATGCTGCTTGACTGGAAGAGCAACGACAGGGGCAAGGCGCTTCTGGTCGACGGCGCCCGCCAGATCGGCAAGACGTTTCTTCTGGAGCAGTTTGCGCAGCGAGAGTATGCCGACTACATCAAGGTGGACTTCCTCTCCGACGACCGCGCGGCCGAGGTGCTGTCTTCGGCGACGACGGCGCAGCAGGTCATAGAGGCGTTGTCGCTGATTTCGGGAAAGCAGGTCGTGCCGGGCAGCACGCTTGTTTTTCTTGACGAGGTCCAAGAGGCCCCAAACGTCGTCACGTTCTCGAAGTATCTCGTGCAGGACGGGCGCTTCGATGTCGCGATGTCCGGCTCCATGCTCGGCGTGGAGCTTGCGCACGTGAAATCCCTTCCGGTGGGATATATGCGCATCGAGACGATGTATCCGCTCACGTTCTGGGAATTCTGCAAGGCGCAGGGCGTCCCGGCGGCGGTTCTGGCCGACATCAAAGAATGTTTCAAAGCAAAAACACCAGTTCACAACGCTGTTCATGAGCGCATGATTCGCCTGTTTCGGCTCTATCTCGTGATTGGGGGCATGCCCGAGGCGGTGCAGAAATACGTTGACGCGAAAGGCGACCTCGGCGCCGTTCGGCAGGTTCAGGAAGATTTGGTCGCGCTTTATCGGGAGGACATGGCCAAGCACGCGGGAGACCGGGTTCTGCAGGTGAAGGCCATATACGACGCGTTGCCGGCCCAGCTTGCGAAGGAAAACAAGCGCTTTCTCCTGAAGTCGTTGAAAAGCGAAGCGAAGTTCGACCGATACGCGAACGATTTCGCGTGGCTCGTCGGCGCTCGGGCGGCGCTCATGGCGAAGAGCGTGACCGACCCTCGGCCCATGCTCGAGCGCACCGAAGAGCAGGGGCGTTTCAAGCTGTACCTCTCGGACACGGGGATGCTTTTGTCCCAGTATCGCAGCACGGTCGCCCTTGACGCGCTGGCTGGCGCGAGGTCGGTCAACTTCGGCGGCGTGTACGAAAACGTTGTGGCCCAAGAGCTTGCTTCCGCCGGCGTGCCGCTTCACTATTACCGCAACAGCCGCAAGGGCGAGGTCGACTTCATCGTTGAGGCCGACGGGCACGCGGCGCTGCCGATAGAGGTGAAGTCGGGAAAGGACTACAAGCGGCACGTCGCTTTGAACAACCTTTTGAGGTCGGAAGAATATGGGATCTCGCGGGCGTACGTGCTGTCGGAGGCGAACGTGTCGGTTGAGCAGCGCGAAGGGGGAGAGGTAAGCTACGTGCCCCTGTACATGCTGCCCTGCATTGCCGAAGAGGCGAAGGGTGGCGACCTGTCCGGCGTTAAGGTCTTGCCGCCTGAATGGTAGGGGAAGAAAGGGCGCCTGTTGCGGGGCGGAAGCACCTGCGGGAGTACCTTCCGGAATATTTGGAGAACAATCTGCAGGAAGGTGACTGCGGATCTTATGCTGCTGAGCAAATTTGCTCAGCAGGCAAAGCGGTTGAGCGCCTATGCCAGAATGCTTTCGTCCAGCAGGAAGGGGATGACGCCGACGTACGTGATTCCGGCGTCATCGGTCCAAGGCTGTTGGGATCCGTTCGTTACGACGAACTTTCGGAAAAAATCTCCGCTTTTCAACAGCGGCGTCACTTCTTGAGCTCGCTTGCTTTCTGCTTCGATGCTGAACGCCGACTGAATATAAGCCTTTTGCGAGCCGCGGTTCACGACAAAATCTATTTCGTGCAAGGCGTCACGGCGCTTCCCATCTACCGTTTGCGAGATGCGGACAGCGCCCACGTCGACCGAATACCCTCTCATGCACAGCTCGTTGAAAATGACGTTTTCCATCAAATGCGTCTCTTCCACCTGGCGGAAGTTCAAAAGCGCGTTGCGAAGTCCCACGTCGGTCGCGTAAAACTTCATGGGGTAGTCGAAGTAGCGCTTGCCCTTCACGTCAAAGCGCTCGGCCTTGCGGAAGACGAACGCGTCGGTCAAAGCGTCAAGGTAGCGCTTGACGGTCTTGCCGGTTGTGTCGGCGTGAGCGACGGTGTTCAAGGTGTTCGCCAGCTTTGTCGGGTTGGTCAGCGAACCTATGGCTGACGCCAGCTCGCGCGTCAGCTGGTCAAGCACGAAGGCGTTCGCTATATCGTAACGCTCGATGATGTCAGATCGATATACTGTGTCAAACAAGCTTTTCAGATATGCCTCCCGTTCCTGCACGTCGGGCTCCAAGGCTGCGGTCGGCATGCCTCCGTACACGAGATAGCGGGCCCAGGCGTCGGTCTTTTCAGCGTTCGCGCAGCTAAGGTATTCCGCAAAGCTCAGCGGCCACAGCCGAATTTCGCTGCCGCGGTCACGAAACGTGGTGACGATGTCGGACGAAAGCATTTTGGAATTGCTGCCGGTGACATATACGTCCAACCCTTCGTGGGACGCCAGGTCGTTGAGCACGTCGTAAAACGTGGTGTACAGAAGATCGCGATCTTCGGGCGCGACGCGATTCTCGTCGACTTCCTGCCGTTTGACCCGGTACGACAGCTGTATTTCGTCGATGAAGACGTAGTACGGCTGCCCCGGCTTCACCTGGTCCATGACGTGCGCGTGCAGAGCCTCGGGATTGCGAAGGTGCTCGTGTTTACGTTGATCGAGCGCCACCTCGATGATGTGGTCGTTGGGGACGCCCGATTCCAGCAGGTGCCTGCGATAGAGGGTCGAGAGCAGGAACGATTTGCCGCATCGGCGGATGCCCGTAATGATTTTCACGCGTCCGTTATGCTGCTTCGCGACGAGCTTCTCAAGGTAACGAGGACGGGGGACGGCCATCATGATGAGCTTCTTTCCTTGGCGTTGTGTTTGACTCCCAACTTCACCCACACTGCGGGAAAGTTAGGAGTCTAATTATAGCAAGTCTTGGTATTTTGAATTACTTGACTCCCAACTTCACCCACACTGCGGGGAAGTTGGGAGTCATGTGTGGTGAAAATGCTAATGTTTTTAGCCGTCGTCCGAAGTCGTGGGACGGCGCTTCCGCCGCGACGGCTCCGCTGGCTCGTGGGACGGCGCTTCCGCCGCGACGGCTTCGCCTCGACGCGTCGTCGGCCTGAGCCAAGGTCTCAGGCCTCCTTTGGCTTGACCTCGGCTGCGCCGTCGTGGCGAAACCGCCTGCTGCAAGGGAGAGGCCGGGAGGTGACAGCGTGCCAGAAACCTCGTCCCGTCTGTCACCTGGCGAAAGCCCTAGAAAGCGTGGAAGGTCGCCGGCGGAACCGCCTGCCGTGGGGTCGTTGGGGCTGCAGCGGGTTGTGGAGAAAGCGTAAAGATGGGGTGCTGCCTTGGCTGCGTCTGCGATTATGGCAGATGTATTGCACTATGAACCTACTAAGAAAGGTCTGATATGTCGAAGATCACTCTTTCGAAAACGACCTACCGGGGGGGGGGCAAGGTTCTTAGCCTGATTCTTGCCGGCACCCTCGCGTTCGGCATGACCCCGGCGGCCGCCCTGTCCCAGGCTGCGCTGGAGGCGACTCCCGCGTATGCGGCTGAAGGCGACACCACAGAAGAGGCCATCCCTCTCAACTCGAGCACCGCCGAGCTGCCCGACAAAGACGCCAACAAGCCGTCGAATCCTGAAGCCACCGGCTGGACCGCCGTCGAGGTCGTCAAGCCGGCCTACGACGCTCCCTTCGTCTACAACAACACCCCGCAGCAGCCGGACGCCTCCGAAGCGGCGATCTACGCCCAGTATTCGTATTACACGGACGGAAATGGCGCGACGACTGGGCCGGTCTACAACCAGGACTGGTACAAGGTCTCCGGCGACGACGTCGCCGTCGCTTACGCCCAGGTCGCGAGTTCGGGCACGGCCGACCGGAAAGGCGCCGGCAGCTACACCGCGACGTACACGGTCAAAGACACGGTGAATACCAGCAACGCCGGCACCAGCACCGCCCTCAACAACAAACTTGGCACCGACCCGGGCGAGGTCGACAACGTTCTTCCGTTCGCCATCGCCAAGGCCGAGGCCAAGATCGTTGCGGCTCCCTCCAAGGCCGTCTTGGGCGTGACCACGTACGAAGAGCTCTGCGAGCAGTTCGCGCTGCAGACCGGCGACGCGCCCGCGCTCACTTCGGCAGACCTCGACATCAAGATGACGGTGGGCGAGCAGGAGATCAACACTCCCGCCAGCAACACGAACAAGGTCAACTCCAACGCCGACATCGCGGTCGAGGCTACGCTGAAGGCTGCTGCTGCGGCGAACTACGAGCTCAGCGCTGAAAGCGGGAAGTGGACCGGCACCGTTGTCGTCGGCGCCGCGACCGAGGGCACCTATGCCGTTGACTACATCGACACTGGTAGTGCTCTTGCCGACGCCGGTCTGACCGCAACAGGCGCGGCCTCTGCCAAGGCCGAGTATATGGCTGTAGACGGCCAGAGCGGCTCAGAGCTGCTCACGCTCGACAACCTGAACGCCGCCGTGGGCCTCTCCTACGCGGCCCCGGGCGAAGACCCCGAGTCGCTCGACGCGTCCACCTATGAAGTGACGTGGTACGACGGCGACGCCAAGCTCGTGGACGACCAGGGCGAAAAGGCCGCTCCGGTCAACCCAGGCGTCTACACCGGCAACGTGAACCTGAAGGGCAGCGACGAGGTCCTCGGCCAGGTGTCGCTGACCGTCTACGCTGACCTCTCCACTCAGGTGAAGCGTAACAAGGACGACGACGACAAGCCCATCACCGTCACGGTGAACGGTCGCTATCCCGATGAAGTGAAGCTCCAGCTCAAAGAGGGCGTCACCAAGCAGGACCTCATCGACCAGGTCCTCGACGGCGCGACCGTCACGCTCGAGGGCGGCACCAAGATCACCGGCCGCGAGAACATCGAGGCCCTGTTCTCCTTCAGCGTGACGACGTTCGCCGCCAGCGAGGGCGCTGAGGGCGTCATCCAGATGGGCTACGCCGGCGACAAGGGCGAGTACGTCGAAACGGCATCCCTCAACTACGAGTTCGGCGAGGCGCTTCCCGAGGCCCCGCAGCTCGACCCGGTCGTCTACAACCCGAACGGCTATTATATCGAAAAGCTGCTCTCCTCCATCGAGGACGAGAACTGGCAGACCTTAGACGAGGACGAGGACTACGACGCGTCGGTCTACGTCCCCGACGGAGAAGGCGGGTTCAGGCCTTCCGGAAAGGTGTTCAACGTCGGCACCTACCGCGTGACGGTCACGCCCAAGGGCGACAAGGTCGGTCCCGTCCAGGAGCGCACGCTGACCATCGAGAAATTCTCCGTCACGGACAACAACGCCTCCTACCTGTGGGACGGCAAGACGATCCCGACCGGCACCTTCTCCACTACGTTCACGGGCGATGCCGTCACGCCGGAGCCGTCCGTGACGGTCAAAGTTACAGAATCAAACGTCAACGTTGACGAAAATACCACGGAGCTTCTCAACATCGTTTCCGAGGAAGACTACAACGAAGCCGTCAAGGCCGGCGCCGAGGCTGGCATCGACGGCTACGTGGCCTACGACAACAACACGAACGCGACCGAAGGCGGCGCCGTCGCCGCCATCACCTACGTGGGCAACTACGAGGGCGAGAAGGTCCAGAACTTCACCATCGCTCCCAAGAAGCTCGAAAATGTCGTCGTGAAAGCCCAGAACCGGCTCGCCGCCGACTTCCCGGCCTTCCCGACCGCTGCCGACGTGGCGAACCCCGTCGTGGAGCTGGACGGCGAGACGCTCGTGCAGGGCGTCGACTACAAGATCGTCAGAGTGTCTCAGAATGGGTTTACTCCCGGCGGTGCGGTCACGTACGGCTTCGGAATTCAGGGCAAAGGCAACTACACCGGCGGGGCTGCCGGCACCTTCAACGTGTGCGAGAAGGACGTCGCCGACGCGGCGGCCGCCCTGGCCGACGAGGACGCGCTGTTCTTCTATGACGGCGACATCCATACTCCCGCGGTCGTCGTGAACGAGGCGCCGGCCGAGGGCAGCACGGCCCCTGGCGCGGCTCTGGTCGAAGGCCGAGACTACACGGTCTCCTATGAGAACAACGTCGACGCCGGCACGGCCGCGGCCGTCATAACCGGCATGGGCGAATACGCCGGCGAGGCGAGGGTCGAGTTCGAGATCCAGCCGCTGCAGCTCGACGGCGCGTCGGCCGACGGCGTCGCGCTCGACGGCGCCGAGGGCCTGGTCTACACCGGCAAGGCC
>NZ_JAAKEN010000015.1 GCF_011039175.1 Slackia sp. ZJ119 | reverse complement strand
CTGATGTTTTCCAATGTCCTGACCATAGCCTTCAGCATCTTCGCCATCGTCATGCTTCATCTGCAGATCCTGCATGAGGAGAACTACCTTTCGCAGAGGTTCGGAAGGGCCTACCTGGACTACCAGAAGCGCGTGATGCGCTACTTTGGGAGAAGGTGAGCAAGAGGCTTGCTGAAGGCGCTCGCTCTTCTGAGGGCTTGCCGGGTTGGGCGGCGCGCGGTCTCTCTGTTGCTTGCGTGACGAACGTGCATGCCGCCTCGCTGCTGGGAGCTGACACTGCCATGGTGCGGCAACCCGCAGCCATGCAGCCTGCCCAAGCCGCGTGCATCATTACATGAGGATTGCGGCAGGCGGCGATACTGCTTTGAAATGCACAATGGTTGGCCCGCAGACGGTGAGTTCTCAATGACTTCGTGCCGTGGCTGTGGCAGAGGCCAGCCGCTGGGCGGCAGATAAAATACGAAAGCGCCCGACTTGAGTGAAATGCTCACCGCTCGAACGCTTTGGTAGAACATATAGTAGCACGGCTACTTGATCTTGATAACCTCCCCCGCACGATTTATATACAACAATCTTCTTATGTGATGCAGGTTGCGAGTCCACTTAACGACCTCGTCTTGGATCTGCTTGTTGGTGAGCCGTTTCATGCGTCGAGAATCGAAGATGATGTCACGCGATTGGTGGATGGCCTGGCGAAGACGCTTCTCTACGACTTTCAACTTATCGGACGTTGGGGCCTTTACTTCCCAAAGCACGCCGCCAGCCAGGAAATCGGGGGTCTTGACGCTTTTGCCTCTGATGCGTTCCCTGAACTCTACGTCCATGCCATAAGCGGCAATTGAGCGTGTGGCAGCTATCTCATGCGGCTGGATGTTGAGATGGACCGGAGCAGTGATTGTTCCCTGGCGTTTTTCCATGCGATCGATTATACGACGTCCGTCGATAGCACTTCGTGATGCGGATGTGGCACAGCTTCTCGCCGATCTCGTCAAGTGCCTGGTCCCAGCTGATCTCCTCCCACTGGCCGCCTTCGCGCTCGCCGATGCTTGGCTTCGCGTGCGGGACGCGAGAGCCTGCTCTAAGGATACGCCTGATGAGAGCGGGGAAGAAGCCTGCTCTGCCGACAATATGCCAAAACGAGCTGACGGGCGCTGTTTCGCTGTCTGGGCCATATTTATCTTCAAGCCAATATAAAATCACCCTCTCGTCTCACCCTTTCAATAAGGTGGCGCGGGTCATGTAACCCTTTTTCTCACCCGATAGACTTCTTCTCCGGGGCTTGCGGTACTCGTCGGCCGTGATGCTCCAACAGACAAACTCCAGTCAAAGAGAGAGGAAGAGGTCAATGGGCGAACTGAAAGCTGCGCCTGCCGTCAAGCTTGACACGCTGTCTGATGTCAACGACCTCGGTAAACCGTGGCGCTACGAGGAAGACGGGCTCACCGTCACGCGCCTGTCCCCGTGGTCGGCTCCGGGCTGTCACCCGGCGGGGTGCGGGCTGAAGGTCTACACTGACGACAGCGGCAAAGTCATGCGCGTCGAGGGCGATGAAAACCACCCCGTGTCGCAAGGCCGTTTGTGCGTGCGCTGCCTCACGCTGATGGACTACATGTACAACCCTTCGCGTATCACGCATCCGATGAAACGCGACCCGAAGGAGCGCGGCAACGCCGACGCCTGGGAGACGTGCTCGTGGGATGAGGCGCTCGACATCATCCAGGAGAACTACGACCGCATCACGAAGGAGTACGGCCGTGAGAGCTGCGTAGTGTTCGTGGGGACGGGTCGCGAGGGCGGCACCTTCAACCCGTACGGCTCCGTGATGCTCGGCACGCCGAACTACTGCTACACGCAGTCGGGCTATGCCTGCTACATCCCGCGCCTCGCGGCGTCGAGCTACATCATCGGCGCGGCTTATCCGGAGTTCGACTATGCCTGCGCACTGCCCGGCCGCTATGACGACCCTGCCTTCGAGGTGCCCGAGTGCCTGATCATGTGGGGCAAGATGCCCTTGGCGTCCAACGGTGACGGCCTGTTCGGGCATGCGGTGATCGACCTCATGCGTCGCGGCACGCGCCTCATCATGGTTGACCCGCGCGTGAACTGGCTCGCCTCGCGCGCTGACATCCACCTGCGCCTGCGCGCCGGCACCGACGCGGCGCTTGCCATGGGCATGCTCAGCGTCATCATCAACGAGGACCTCTACGACCATCAGTACGTCGACTACTGGTGCTATGGCTTCGATGAGCTGAAAGAGCGCATCAATGACCCCGATCGCGGCATGACGCCGGCGCGCGCGGCTGAGATCTGCGGGATCCCCGAGGAGAAGATCGTCGCGGCGGCGCGCATGTACGCCACCGCGAAGCCTGCGAGCATCTCGTGGGGCCTGGCCATTGACCAGAAGGCCAACGGCATGCAGGCCGGCCAGTGCATTCTCGCGCTCATGTCCATCACGGGCAACATCGACGTTCCTGGCGGCAACGTGCTCGGCGATGCCACCACGGGCCTCAACGAGGTGGGCTTCGGCTTCGAGAAGGGCGTCGGGCAGCTCGTGACCAAGATGATCGGCCTCGACACGTACCCGGCGTACTGCAACCTCATCATGAACGCGCACGCCGACCTCATGCTCAAGGCGCTCGAGACTGGCGAGCCCTATCCCATCAAGTTCGGCTTCTACGGCGGCAACAACCTCATGAGCTGTACGTCCGCCGAGCCGAAGCGCTGGCATGACGCCATCGTCAAATCACTCGAGTTCTGCTTCACTACTGACGTGTTCATGACCCCTTCCGCCCAGGCGTCGTGCGACGTGTTCCTGCCGTTGGCGGCCTCGGCCGAGCGCGACGGCACCACGTTCACGCACTACGGCGCGTCCATGGGCATCAAGGGCTTCTCCCAGGCGGCCACGCGCACGGGCGAGGCGCTCACCGACGCCGAGACGTGCTTCAAGATCGGCAAGCGTCTGAACCCGCACTGGTGGGAGGACTACGAGACGGTCGACGATTTCATCAACCACCTGCGCCTCTCGCGCAAGCACGACTTCCGCGAGGTGGCCAAGGAAGTGTACGTGCAGGACGAGGTCATCTACCGCAAGAACGAGTGCGGACGTCTGCGCGGAGACGGCAAGGTGGGCTTCAACACCCCCACGGGTCGCATCGAGCTGTACTCAACCATCTTCCAGCAGTTCGGCGACGATCCGCTGCCGTACTACGAGGAGCCCCAGTACAGTCCCCTCAACACTCCTGAGCTGCTCGAAGAGTACCCGTTCGTGCTGACCACGGGCGCGCGCACCTACGCGTTCTTCCATTCGGAGAACCGCCAGATCCCGTTCTGCCGCGAGCTCAACCCCGATCCGATCGTGGAGATCAACCCCAAGACGGCCAAGCGCCTCGGCATCTCCGACGGACAGTGGTGCGAGATCTGGAACCAGTTCGGCAGCTGCAAGGAGAAGGCGAAGGTTACCGAGACGGTTGACGAGAAGACCATTCACGCCCAGCATGCCTGGTGGTTCCCTGAAGAGGACGGCAACGAGCCGAACCTGTACGGCACCTTCCGCAGCAACGTGAACAACCTGGTGCCCAACTTCCACTTCGGCAAGCTTGGGTTTGGCGCGCCCTTCAAGTGCCTGCTGTGCAACATCAAGCCGATCGATGAGAACTTCGACACCGACATGGATCTGGTGTGGGAGAAGTTCAAGAGGGAGGATCAGTAATGGAAGCGACGTATGGACTTCTGATCGACTACGAGTACTGCTCGGGCTGCCAGTCGTGCGAGGTGACCTGCAAGGAGGGACACGGCTACCCGGTTGGCAAGTGGGGCATCCGCGTGCTTGAGGAGGGTCCGTGGGAGATCGAGGACGGCTCGGGCGTGTTCAACTACAACTACATTCCCGTGCCCACTGACCTGTGCGACTTGTGCTCTGTGCGCACGGCGGGGGGCCGTGAGCCCCTGTGCGTGCACCACTGCCTGGCGAACGTGATCACCTATGGCCCCATAGAGGAGCTTGCGCACAAGGCGGCGGGCAAGGGCAAGCAGGTTCTGTGGGTGCCCCAGTACAAGCCGCTTGAGGCCAAGGGCGCGTTCGTGCCGACCAAGGCCTCCAACAGCGAGGGCCGCGAGGTGGCGGCCGTCGAAGTCGAGGCAAACTCGACGTGGAGCACGGCGGCGCATCGCCGCTCCGACGACGACCACTTCGAGCTCGGGCTCGTGGAGTAGGGTCTGGGACCGACGAGGGGGCTGTCCGTGCGGCGGCTCCCGGGCGAGGCGGGCGCATCGTGGCGGTGCGCCCGCCCGCATGACAAGCAGGGCGGGGACATCCCGCGTTCGACAAGGAGCTCTATCATGAGGAACAACGCGCAGTTCGGCAAGTGCGCCTACGTTCGCTACAAGGGAGGCGTCTTGGGCGAGGAGCCCTTCGACGACCGCTCTCAGGGCGACCCGGTCAAGATCATTCTCGGCGCGGGCGCGGTGATCCCCGGCATCGAGGACGCGCTGAGCGAGATGGCGGAAGGGGAAGAGCGCGTCGTCGTGGTCCCCTGCGAGGAAGCGTATGGGCGGCGCGACCCCGACGGCGTGCAGACCTACCCGCGCACCATGTTCGCTTTCGGCGCCGAGCTCGAGGTGGGGGACGTATTCCAGTGGACCAACCCCGCGTCGGGCATGCCCATCCCCGTGCGCGTGATCGACGCCGCGCCTGACGCAGTGACGGTTGACTTCAATCATCCGCTGGCGGAGAAGACGCTCGAGTATTGGCTCAAGGTCGAGCGGATCGTCGACTGAGGGCGCCATGAACTGTTTTCCCTGCAAAGGCCCGGCTTGCAACGCGTGCGGGAAGTTCACGCGCACGTTCGAGCGGGTCGCCCGCTCGGGCAACGTGCGCTGCGCCGCATGCGGCGGCGCCGTCGACCTTGCCGCGGGACGCTGTCTGGCGTGCGGCGCGGTGTCCATCGCGCCGCCGGGCACGTCATGTGCCGATGGCGCTGTCGGGCGCTTCATGCGAGAATAGAGAAGGTTTGGTTTTGACCGGACGGCCCGCGGCCATCGCGCCGATCGGGCCGAGGGGCGTTTGGGACGGGGGCAGACATGCGCAGCACGCCGATGGCGCGGGTGCCGAAGGGCTTTCTCAAAAGGAAGTTCGCGGCGCCGGCGCTGCCGAGCTTCTACGTTCGCGAGACGCGCATCACCGCGCAGATGATGGACCTCGACTCGTGGCGCGTCTGCCTGCTCGACGTCGCGCCCGGCTACGGGAAGACGGCGCTTCTGTCCCAGTGGTTCGAGGAGTACGCTCAGCGCGACGACTGTCTGCCGCTTTGGATGACGCTCGACGCGCATGACGCGCACGGCGAGCGCTTCGCGCGCGGCATGGCCTTTCTGCTGAGCTCCGTCGACGCGTGCTTCGGCGCGCTATGCGCCGACGGCCCGGCGGGCGAGATGCTGCTCACCGATCTGGTCAACCTGATGGACGAAGCGACCGACCCCGCCGTGACCTACGTCATCTTCCTCGACTCGTACGACCAGGCATCGTCGGCCGAGCTCGACCGGACCCTTTTGTTCCTCAACCGCTTCTGCGGGGAGAACTTCCGGTTCGTTGTCGCCGGCAACTACTTCTCGCCTCGGATCGACGACCTTCTCCTCCTTGAGTCCTCGGTGGTCGAGTACGCCACATGCGACCTCCTGCTCGATGAGGACCGCCTGCGCAAGTTCGCCTTCTCGCTCATGCCGGACTTGTCCGAGCAGGAGTATCAGGAGATATGCCTCTCGTCGGGCTCGTGGCCGACCTCGTTCGTGTTCAACCATTTGGCTCGCAAGCGCTCGGGCGGCGCGGAGGTCGCCAAGGTGCTCGACGGGTATCACCGCCGCTTCTTTGCGAAGGAGGTCATGGACCGCGTCGATGCGGCGACGTACGAGTTCCTCGTCGAGACGGCGGGTCTCGACTGCATGGTCGTCGAGCTGTGCGACAAGGTGACGGGCGGAACGCGATCGGACGTCATCCTCGAATACCTTGTAGAGCACAACCTGTTCGTCCACTACGACGCAGGGCTTGCGGGATATGTGTACCAGCCTGCGTTCAAGCGCTTTCTTGTCGAGAAGCTGCTCGCGCTTCACCCTGGCTACGTTGCCAAGCTCGCGGGTCGGGCCGGCGCATGGTATTCGAGCCGGCAGATGAGGCTCGAGGCGGCGAAGTTCGCGGTCGTTGCGAGCGACGCGCGCTACGTGCAGGGTACCATCAAAAGCTCGATCGGCCTAGAGTGGCAAGGCGGCTCGACGTGTTCGAGTTTCTTGGATTATCTGCTCTCAAGTCCCGCTGAGAGCTTCGTGCGCGATGAGTACCTGGCATGGGCGGCCGTGTGGTCCTATATATCCATGGGGCTGCCGGACGAGGCGCGTTACTGGATATCCCAGGCCAAGGGTCTTGGCGCAGGCGAGGAGCGCGAAAAGGTGTTCAGCTACGCCGATGCCATCTGCCTCGCGCTCGAGGGCAACAGTGCGGCGTCGCTCGAAGTCATCCGCCGGCTGCTCCGCGAAGGGGAGGGCGAGCTCCCGCGCGCGTTCCAGTGCCTCCTCATCCACATGGAAGGCGAGAACTGCGAGCGTTTGGGCAACCCCCGGGAGGGACGCGACCTGTACTACAAGGCGCTCTCCCTGGCCGAACGTGCCGACGGGGCGTTCTACCGGCTCTTCGACATCTACTGCCTGGCTCACCAGTGTCTGTGCACAGGAGACTTCGACGAGGCGGTGTCGCTGGCCGAGCGAGCGCTCAAGTCATGCGAGACGGGCGAGTCGCTGTTCGGCGAGCTCCATGCCATTCTGTCGTTCGTTCAGATCGAGCGTGGGGAGCTCGCCGCAGCGCAGCGCTCGGTGGCGCTTGCCTGCGCGCGCGTGTCGCAGAACGCCAACATGGACATGTACGTCGACGCCCATCTGGCTCGCGCACGTTACGAGTATGCTGCGGGCAACGTCATCGAGGCGTTCGAGATCGCTTCGGACGTCGTCGCGGCGACGGCGGGAAAGCAGGTGCCGCGTCACCTCGACATCGAGGCGTACGCGCTTCTGACTCTGTACGCCGTCGAGCTGGGCGAGATCTCCACCATATGGGCGTGCGAGAAGGTGCTCGACGCGTACGGGGGCAACGCCGACGTGCTCCGTGCTGTGCCCTGCATGATCGGGAAGGCGCGCATCCTGCAGAACAGGGGTGCGTACGACGCATGCTTCGACTTGATCGCGCGGTGCCACCAAGCCGTCCAGGCGTGCGCGAGCAGCTACTATCTCACAGAGCTCTGCATCGTGGAGGCGGTGTGCCGGTCGGAGTGCGGCAGTGACGCCCAGGCGATGATAAGCGCGGGGAAGGCGGTAGAGCATGCCCTGCGCGGCGGGTTTCTCACGGTGTTCAAGACAGGCGGCAAGGTCATGCGCGAGCTGCTGCTCAATCTCGCCACGAGCCGCAAGGTGTCGCTTCCGCTGCGAAACTACGCGAAGCGAGTGCTGCTTTTGTTCGACAGCGAGTCCGACGTGAGCAACGAGATCGCGCTGAGCGAGGGGGACGTGCGGGGCTACTACGCGCTGACCGAGCGCGAGCGGGAGGTGCTGCGCGCGCTGAACGCAGGCATGTCGCGGTGCGAGCTGGCGGAGCATTTCGGCGTCTCGCAGAACACGGTCAAGACCCATCTCAAGAGCATCTACGCGAAGCTTGGCGTGCATACGCGCTCCGAGGCGTATCGGGCCAGCCAAGAGGCCGGACAGATATAACTTCTCCTCACCCGGCATCACCCCTCAAAATCACACCCTGAGGGTCTGGGTGGCCCTTTGTGCGCCTCGTATATTCATATGAGACGCAAAGGCCATGAGACAGCCGAGGGCGTCCTCAAGCCGGAGCGCTGAGCTGCGGGTGGGCCATAAGGTCTCGCGACGAGACTCGCGGATTTGTCGCCTCCGACATTCGAAACGTTTGGCGCGGGAAGGCCTTCGCCCAAGGCGGCATGTGCTGCTCGACGCGATTCTTCCCGTGGTGAAGGATCTAAGGAGGGTTATGAAATGACCGAAATGGTCAAACAGTCCGTGAAGAAGGGAAACATGACCGGTGGTCGCGCGTGGGCGGTCGTCATCGTGGTGTTTCTTGCGGGCTTTTGCATGCCGGCCAATATGGGCAAGACCATGTGGATTGCGCCGCTCGTCATGGAGGCGTATGGCTTCGGGCCCGATGTGCTGGGGTGGGTGAACGGCGTGTTCTACATCTTGGGAGCGCTGATCGCGTTCCCGGCGGCGTCGTTCGTCCGCAGGCTCGGGATTCGCAACTCGGTGGTAATTGCGCTGGCATGCGGCATCGTGGGCAACTTCGTGGGCTTGATGTCGGGCACGTCGGTTTCGGTGCTCATGATCTCGCGCATCATCGAGGGTGCGGGATTCGGGCTCATGGGCGTCATTGGCGTCACGGCCATCACGCCGTGGTTCCCTAAGGAGAAGCGCGGCCTGCCGCTGGGGATATGGGGTGCGTGGGTTGCCTGCGCCAACGCCGTCACGCCGGTGCTTGACGGCTTCCTCGCCGAGGCCACAGGCGGCTTCGTGTCCGTGTGGCAGTTCTTTCTTGCGTTCGACATCGTGGTGCTCGTCCTGTTTCTCGTGGCGTACCGCGATCCGTCCGACCCCTACATTGACGAGGCTGAGAAGGCGGGCGAGGTGACGTTCTCCTACGGCGAGCTGTTCAAAAACAAGGTAGTGTGGGTGCTCGCGTTCGTGTTCTTCGTTGAGGAGGGCGCGTTCATCGCAAGTCAAGGCTTCTTGTCCACGTACGTTACTACGTTTCTGGATGCGCCGCTCATGGTGGGCACGGGTCTGGTGAGCGCGGGCGCCGTGTGGGGCATGTGCTTCAGCCCTATCGCCGGCAAGATTTCCGACGCCATCGGGTCGCGCCGCAAGGTGTTGGTATTCTGCATGGCGAGCGCGGTGCTGTTCGGCGCGCTGGTCTTCTATGTCACTGACTTCAACGTGTACATCTTGGTCATCATCTTGAACGGGTTCACGGGCGGCGGCGTCGCGGCCATGCTGTGGGCATCGTGCTCCGAAGTGGTGCCGTCGCACCTGATCTCGGGCGCGACTGCTGCGTTGGCGTGCAGCCAGAGCGTCGGCATGTTCTTGGGCTCGATGTTCATGGGCAACGTCATCAACGCTATCGGCTTTACCATGGCGGGCTGGTGCGTGCTGGTTCCGTGCTTCTCCGTTGGTCTTCTGGCCGTTATCTTCGGCCTGCGCGGGAAGCTGAGGTAGGCAAGGGAGCGAAACGTGCGATCAAGGGCCCCGCAGCTCACCCGAGTTGCGGGGCCCTCTTGCATCTGGGGCGCGACGGACGCTCCTTGCGTCCTGGGCGATGGCTGCCTCCTGTGGCAGCGGGCCCTTCTTGAGCCCAATCAAAGCCTCTGGCTCTGAGGGATGATTGCCGCCCCCATGCCGTCTCCCGCTGACCTTTTATTCAGGTGTTGTCCCATCTTGAGGCGTTCTCATGGCGAAAGGTCACTATAGTGTTCAAGACAAGGGTCAAATAAAAGTTGCAACATGACGAGAGAGGACCATGCTATGGAAAAAACCGATTTGAGAATCAGGGGGATCGCTCATGCGGCGATGGCGTTCGTCTTTGCCATGCTGTTGGCGTTCTCGACTGCGGGAGCCGCCTGGGCTGCGTCTCCCGACGAAGAGAAGGACAGCGCAGGGAACGTGTTCGCCAGCGCCGAGGACTATACGTCCCCTTCAGAGAACAAGATCGACCGCGACTTCTACTGGGCGGGCAAAGACCTTGACCTTGCCTCCACCGAGACCGGCGGCGACATCGTGATCGCCGGCATGAACCTCGGCGTCTCCGACTCGAAGGCGGGCGGCAGCGTTCGCGCGGCCGGCATGAACCTGACGTTCACCAACGTGTCTTCCGGCAGCAACTTCACGGTCGCCGGACAAGACATACATCTTGTCGACTGCGCAGCGGAAGGCGGGGTGTACTGCGCCGGGTCCACGATCTCTTTTTCGGGCAGCGCCGCTGGAGGCTCCTTTGCGGCCGGCAAGGTCGTCTTCAATGGAACGATCGACGGCGACGCCTCGATATATGCCGATGCCGTAGAGATAGGCCCGAACGCCGTCGTGACAGGCACGCTCCATGTGGGATCGGGCGTCGAGCCGGTCATCCCTGAATCTGCTCAAATAGGCGCTCTTGAATTCGAGAAGACCGTCGACGACACGTCCGTCGACGAGGCCGAAGCGGCTGGAGTCGTTACGTTCATAGACGTGCTCATGAAGATTCTCGGAGTCGTGGGAACCGTTCTGTTCGCGCTTGCGCTGGCCTGGCTCTTCCGCCGCCCTGTCGAGGGCGCAACTGCCATGACGCGCAGCCATGCAGGGCGCATGTTCGCCACTGGCGCGATTGCGCTCGTCGCGTCGCCGCTGCTGTTCGTGCTCTTGCTGTGCCTCATGATCACGAGTCCCATCGCCTTGGCGCTGCTTTTCGCGCTCGTGGTTCTGGCGATGGTGGCGGTTCCGTTCGCAGCCGCCTCGCTGTCGCGTCTGGCGCTTCCCCGGATGAATCGCTTCGGGGCTGCGGCCATCGGCGGCGCCGTGCTCGGGATCGCTTCGATCTTGCCGTTCCTCGGCGTGCTCGTCTCGCTCGTCGCGTTCATATACGTCCTCGGCTATGTCGTCCAGGTGGTGTGGAGCGCTCGTCGTCCGTCTCCTGACGACGCAGCGCCGAATGAGCCCTCGAACGGCCCGTCGGAAGCAGGGGCGCCGGCGGTCTTGGGATCGTCGGTCGTGACGCTTCCTTCGGAAAGCAAGGGAGACGGCCCGCAGCACGCAGCTGACCAGCAACGACGTGTATAGTCTTGCAAAAACGAAAATATACGTGCCATAGTCATGTTTTAACAGGCGGGATGTTGGCTCAGGCGGCTGGAGTTCGACTGCCGCGTCGGAGGCCGCGAGCTCAAGCCTCGCACATCCCGCCATTTGAATCCACGAAGCCGGTATGCAAGTACCGGCTTCTGCTCTCTAAAGGCCGCTCCATGGCTCATGACGGGCGTCGGCTGCTGGGCGGCAGGCGGAGCGCGAAAGCCCCCGAGGCAGGCGACGGCTCGCCGTTCGGGGACTGGCGCGAGAAGGGGGCTAGCGGCCCTTCCGCTTCTGTTTCTTCTTTTCCTGCTTTCGAGAGAAGCGTGCCTCCTGTTCCTCGCGCCTTGCTTGGGCGCGGCGTGCTTTCGCCTCCGCTTTCTGCGCCTCCCTCGCCTCCGAGAGGGCCTGCTGGGACTTCGTGCCGACGGGGCGCCTGGACAGCTCTTTCGACGCTTCGCGCAGACGGCGCTTCGGGTTCTTCGCTGCCTTCGGGGCTTGGGCCTGGGCGCTCCCGCAGAAGCGGAGGGACTCCCACTTCCGGACGACGAACTGCAGGACCTCCTCGTCCGACGGCTCCGCGCCGAAGACGACGCGTGCGGCGGACAGCTCGCCGTTTTCCACGTGCTCCACGACGCCGACCCAGAACTGGCCGTCGTGGAACAGGGTCAGGGTGGATGACACGCTGATCTGCATGGTTGGTTCCTCCTTTATGTAGATGGGCCATGCAGAGAAGGGACAACCAAGGAGGCAGGTTACTGATGCGGGATTCCCGCACGCCCGCGACTACCCGACGGGGACTGTGTTTTTATCTCTGACGGGAGGCATTGTACCATCTTCGCCGCACCCTTGCAGATCAAGGCGGCGCATGACGGCGTGGCATGGGCAGGCGGACGACCCTCAAAACTCAAGCGCCGTGCGGTGGCAGTGAACAGCCGCTGGGGGGCAGATCAAGCACGAAAGCCCCTGCGGTAGGTGATGGCTCACCGTGCAGGAGCTTTGATGCAACGAAAGCGCCGGACTCCGTGAAATACTCACCGCTCGAACGCTTTGGCGTTTCTTATGATAGCTGTGGACGTTATGCAATGCCAAATCAGTCTTTCTTTGATGGCAATTGTATTACCAAAGCGCACGCCCGAGCAAGCGGCGCCTTCCTCATGCTCGATTCCATCTGCAACCCCTCCTTGTACCTTGCGCAAACCCTGTCCGAAACCGGCGAGTGCCCGAACGCCTTTGCTCTACAAAGAAGCGAACATCATCATGGCCACGATGACGTAGATCAACACCGCGCAGACGACATAGACAATGTGCGATACGCCCTTGTTCCTCGTTGTAAGGTTGCTGTTCCAGAGGCAACCGAAAACAATGCCGCCAAAGAACAAGTTCATGAAAGAGATGGCAGCAGAGGAAGAAGAGCGCTGGCAGTCCGCCCTGAAGAGGGACGGATAGAACGATGCCGCATACCAAATGCTGACAGCGGCGAATATCAGCGAAACCGCAAAGGCCAAGACCGATGCGTCATAGGAGAGGGAAGACGCCAACTCGATCAATCCATCGCGCATCCCGCCTGCCAAGAGGCCGCAGATGCTGGCCGCGACGCTGGTCTTCCAGTTCGCAAGCACGCGCGACGTCGCGAGCGCCGAACCGCATCGCGGGCACCTCTTCGCATCCCCATGGACCACAGCTCCGCATGTCGTGCAGGTTTTTGCGCTCACGCCTTCCTCCTTGATGCTCGTGGCATGCAGCTTGTCGCAGCACGCGCTTCTCTGTTCCGGCAAAGCTCCAAGAACTCGTTCTCGGCGCTTCATTATTTCAGAGCTGGAGGAACAATTTTGGAAACCTGGCTTTCGAAAGAGCCGAGCACCGTCTCGCCTGCGAAAATAGCTGACAAAATAGATCAGGTTTTCTTACGATGCGTAGAACCGCTCGAGCACCTCGTTGAGGTAGTGGACGGGATCCTGGCCGCCCCGCTTCGACAGCGCCGCCAAGAACAGCCTGTCGAAGGGCTTCCGGGGGTGCAGGGGCGCCATGCCGCACTCGTCGATCAGAATGAGGTTCGTCGTTTCGTAGAAGCGCGTGAAAAGGTCGTCGCTCCCTGAAAAGGCGTCCCTCTTCGCGAGGGCGTTCTCGAAGCAGAAATGGAAGAACAGCAGCGCGACGATGTTGCCGCGCAAGTAGCCCGTTCTGCCCATTCGCTCCACTGCATGGCGCTCGGTCCTGATCGTGCTTTCGTGGAGGATGTCCCAGTCCCTGCCGTTTCGCTCCACCCACGCAGCGCGTTCGGCGGCGCCCCACAAAAGGCGCTTCTTCTTGGGAAGCACGCAAGCGTCTGTCATGTCCAGATAGCTTGCAGAGGGAAGGGCCAGGCCTGTCCTTCTGCGGTAGAGCTCTGCCAAAGGAGTTATGCCGACGCCGCCTTCGTCGAAGTAGGTTCGATAGCAGCGGATGACCGACAGCCTCACTCCCGAAAACAAAGGCGCACACTCGTCCAAATACGCCCGCATCCAAAAAACGGCTTCCTCTTGGGACGCATAGTCGCGCCTGGCAAGATCTCGCAGTCCGCGGCCGATCAGCCGCGTGCAGCCCGTTGCATCGACCGCCGCGAAAGAGGACGCGCCGTGCGCAGCGGGCTCTTCCTGCAGAAGCTCCTTCGCGACCTGGCAGGTGTTCTGCCCCAGAACGTCTTTCATTCCCAGGCACAAGCCGTAGACGCACTGCTCCCTGTCGCGGAAGTTGAACCAATCCTGGTACAGGCAGTCGAAGACGAAATGCTCGGCCTCCAACAGATCAAGATCCAACGCGACGCACAGCTTGAACACGCTTTTGGGGCTCAGGGTCACCTCTCCCTTCGGCGAAGAGACCCACTGGCTCAGATTCGCAGAAGACAGGCCAAGCCCCTTGCGCTCGCTTGCCGCTCGGAGCGCCCGCCTTATGGATTTCGGGTCGTCGGGAATGCCGAGCCGTCGCGCAACGAACAGCGACAAACGCTCGTTGAACGGGACCATTTCGGCGGCAAGCTCTTGGGCCGCCGCCGCTGCGCTCGCGCAAGACGCCGATCGGTAGCCTTCGAGCGCGTTTTCCGTCACCGAACCGAACCGGTAAGGAAATCCAACCTCGATCGTCACGTGCACATCATCCCCTCAGCGCGATTGGCGCCACCTCGATTCTTCTACGCGCGTCGCGCCGGCCGCCCGCATTCGGCGAGGCCGCAGAGCCGTCTCGCCGCGCAGCAGCAAGCAGTATAGAATAACAAGGCGAATTCGAAAGCCTTCCTGACGGACGAATGGAGAAAGCGAGTGGACCTTCCCGCTGCACAAGGACAACCTCTGGCCGGGCCGAGCCGAACGACCCTCGATGCGAACGGCACGCAGGGGGCGACGCTGCGCTTTCCTTCTTTCACGTGCGAAAAGGTGAAGGCGCTGAGCCTTGACGGAGCGAGCGGAATCGTCTACGAAGCGGTGTCGCACGATCTCTACGGCACGGAAGCGGCCACGCCGGCGCGGCTGATAGTCAAGGAGTGCTATCCGCTGGACGTCGCCCCTTACCTGCGAAGGGAGGGCAAGCGCATACGGCTCGCGCAGGACGCTCCAACGTTCGCGAAGCTCAGCTTTGAAGAAAGCCTGGAGCGCTTCGACCGGGCGATTGCCGTGCACACCAGCCTTCACCAGGGAAAAGCCAGAGAGTTCGTCAGTGCGCCCATACGCTACCTGAAAGAGAACGGCACGGCATACCTTGTCAGCGACGCATCCGACGGCTCCACGCTCGACAGGGCCATTGGCACAATGTCGGGCCCCGAACGAATCGCGATGCTGGCGTCCCTCTGCGACGCCGTCATAGCCGTGCACGGCTGCGGCTACTACTGCCTTGACCTCAAGCCGACCAACATCATCACGCTTCAAGGCGCAGCGGGAGTGCGAACGAAGGCGGTTCTTTTCGACTTCGACAGCACGCTGGCGAAAGGGGCGAAGCTCGAACGCGAAACCCCTGTGCTGGGCACCAAGAACTGGTCGGGATACGAGGTGCTTCACCCGGGGCAGCGCGGCATCGACATGCGGGCCGATCTGTACTCGATAGG
Organism: Slackia sp. ZJ119; assembly: GCF_011039175.1. Classification (GTDB taxonomy): domain Bacteria; phylum Actinomycetota; class Coriobacteriia; order Coriobacteriales; family Eggerthellaceae; genus Xiamenia. The sequence goes on along the minus strand of NZ_JAAKEN010000015.1, from coordinate 72,665 downwards.
AGCCGTTCTGTTCTGGATGGCCTATGGCCGGCCTCCTGCCGCCACCGAGGTCATCCACGCCCACGGGTCGTGGAACGCCGACGAGGTGTTGAAGGATCCGGCGTTTTCGGGCTTCGGCAGTCGCGCAAGAGGGCTGGTGGCCAAGATACTCGGCAAGACTCTGGTCATTGACCCCGACAGCAGATACCTCAGCGCGAAGGACCTCAGGCGGGACGTCCAAACGTTGCTTGAGCTTGTCTCTCCCATTTCGGAGACGGCGAAGCAAGAGCTCGGGAAGATAGAGAACACTGCGAGCGAGGCGATACGCAGGGCCGAAAAAGAGGCGCACAAGAGCCGCCTCGCACGACGGTGCGCGGTCTTGGCGGCAGCCGTCGCCATAGTCGCTGCGGTTGCTGCGGTCGTCCTTTTCCCAAAGAACGCGCCCGACCCCCTGGTCGGCCGCTGGGAATCCGTCGCGGCGTTTTCTGCGCCCGACGACGGATCGGGCACTATGGACGGCGAGGCTTCCTACCGGATGAACGATTCTGCCAGCCTTGCCATCAGGGCGGACGGAACGGGCAGCGCTGTCTCAGGACAAGCGGAAGTCTCTTTTTCGTGGCGTTACTCCATGGAGGTCGCCGACGAGGACGGCCGCCTTACGCGAACGTACGTTGGGACGAACGTTGGAACATACGACGAAAACGCCACCGCAAAGCTTGTCGTGTCCGATATCGATTACAAAACCATAGTGAAGCTCGAACGGGAGAAAACCGGCATGCTCGAAGCCCTCGAAGGCCACTCGAAGCTCTGCGCCCTTTCTATCAGCGACGGCACGACCGTAACGGGCGCATACTTCGTCGAACAGGATTAAGATGGAAGACGTTGACACCTTTGAAGCGAAGCTTGAAGCGGCGGACAGGACGATAGACGAAAAAGCCGCAGGCAGAGCCTTTGCAAAGGGCGGAAAACCTGCAGACGGAATACTTATGGCGATTGTCGCCGTCGTCTCGCTGGCGACAATCGCAGCAGCGGTTTTCGCAGGGACGACCGGCGTGTTCGGCGGCGGCTCTCTCGACAAGGGCGCGTCTCCCGACGATCCCATCATCGGGGAATGGACTTCAATCATGCTGACCAAGCACATCGGCACGGAAGGTGCGCCCGCGCCAGGCAATGCCTTCGAAGGGGCAACGTTCAGCGCCAGCGAAGACGGAAGCTGCACGATTGCCGGGGAGGCAGGCGAGATGACATTCGACTGGTCGCTCGTAAGCGAAGTCGACAAGGGGATGCTTGGCATGTATCGAGGGTACGCGTTGAAAGTCTCCGGAACGCAGGTTGGCGAATTCTACCTTTACATGGACCCCGAAGCAGATCCCTGGGTGCTGTACTTCCATCTTGGCGCCGCAAGCAGCGATATGGTTTTCGAGAAGCAATAGGCGCGGCCAGAAACTTGCAGCCTCCGGCACACGCCGGAGGCTGTTCAGCGGCGCCTTCGCGTGCGCTTTCCCTTTTAGCCAACCCTCTTGTACAGGATGGGCTCGTCGTATCCGAAGGTCTTTTTTCCTTTGACTTCCATGCTTTCGTTGACCTCGAGGCACTCTTCGGAGAATCGTTCATGCAACGTGAATTTCAGCGCGGGGGAGAACATGCTTGTGCTGCCGCCTTCCCATACGCCGTCTTTTTCAACGAACAACGCCGGCGTGAATTTCTCGGATGCCTTCAGGTCGCGATAATCAACCGGTGCGAGCGCTTCATACGTAAACGTGCTTTTCTTGTAGCCGTCAGGCAGTTCGTAAGATGCCAGTCGTATTCCGGCTTCTTCTTCGGTAAACAAAAACAAATGAGACGAGGCGTGCGTATTCCCGTTCGCCGTATAGTAGCTTTCCTCGACCATGAAAAAGCCCTCGAAATCCTTAGGCGCATTCGTGATCTTGTCGTTGCAGATCGTATTGACATGCTCTGCGTAAGGGAAATCGGCATCGGCTTGCCTCATTCGTTCGAATTGCTCAGCGTTGTTGAAGCTTCCTGTCAGCAGATCCATGAAATCATTCAGTTTGTCCATGTTGCCTTCCTCCCTGCTTTTCGGTGAATTTGAGAGCCAGCTTTTTCATGAGGTCTGTCAATTCCCGGCGGCTGTCGTCATCCATGTCGGACAACACCAGGTCATCCCATGAATGAAAGAGGTCACGGCTTTCCTCGACTGTTTTCATGCCGCTTTCGGTCAAGCGCAAAACGTTGACCCTTCTGTCGTCGCTGCTCTTTTTTTGAGCAACGAGGCCCTTGTCTGTAAGCTTCGCCAAAATCCGGTGCAGTTGTCCCGCGTCCAATGCCAGGCACTCCGCAATTTCTGTAGGAGAGCAGCTGTTCCTTTTGCTTATGAAAATCAGGACGAACAGCTGACCGTACGTTACTCCAAGGTCGGACATTCTTTCGGTGTAATACGACACAAAGTGTTTTCTCAACAGTGCAATACAAAAAGCAAGCGATGTGTGGTCCGTGAAATCACCCCCTCATGTTTGGCAAAGCCAATTATGAGGATATATTTGACTTTGTCAAGTTTCTATACGAGCGAATCAAGGGTTCTTCTTGGGAATAGAAGGGCAGGATCCGCCGTAAGGCCTTGGCGAGCTGCTCAGGCGGCCCGGCGGGGGATCGGGGGCGCATGGCCTTGCCAAAGGAGCGTCGTTCCAAGGCGAACAACAAGTTGACAATGTATGCCCCGCTGCCCAACGCGAGAAAGCTTCAAGGTGGCTTTCTCGGCCCGTTCGCGTCGACTGCGTCACCGACCCTGCCGCTGTCGCGGATGCTGGGCGTTGTGGATGGCGAGCGCTTGATCATCGAGGGTTTTAGGGTGAACGACAGGCGCGACGTCTGCCGCTGTCGCTCCGATTAACTTTTGTCAAACGGCAACCCGGCTAGCCTTCCAAGCGGCGGGCGCCGCTGACATTGCGTATGATACTGCGTCTGCTTCGCCATCGAAGCTCTCACCTTCCAAAAGGCGCTTGACGCGGCAGGGCTTTGGTGCCAGTGTGCTTGCCGACGCAAAAACCTTCGAGGTTTTGTAAGGGCCGGTCCTGCTGGGACTGGCTCTAGTTGTTTATGGGGCAAGAATGTCCACGCACGAAGGCGCGCACCGATGCCCGGCCATAGGACAACCCATCTGCGCCGTGCCCGGCCGGTGAAGCACCTGCAAGCAACGAATCGGGCAATGATATGGGGCTGGAACTGCGTGCAACACCAAAACACAAGCCCAATGGAAGGCCAGAGCTTGTATACTGGCACCATGAGCAAGAGCAAGGGCAAAGTTATCATAGGGCCAGGTGTGAACGTCTGGCCCCACGAGTTGAAGACGGCGGAGGCGCTGGCCATGGCCGGTTATGTCGTGGAGTTCGTGCGACGCAGCGAGCAGAAGCGCGTACACTCCGCCGACGTGCTTATCGACGGTGAGCTGTGGGAATTCAAGGCACCGACCTCGGACAAGGCGTCCGCTGTAGACAAGAACGTGCGCAAGGCGCTGCATCAGGCGAAGTGCGTGGTGTTCGACTCGCGGCGGATGAAGAAGGTTTCTGACGCCCAGGTGGAGCGCGAGCTGCGCAAAAGCTCGGCCGTGTTGTACAGCATGCGGCATCTGCTTTTTGTGAACCGTCGCGCCGAAGTGATTGACATCAAGTAGGAATCGGGTACTATACAGTTAGCAAAGCGCCCGAACGGTGTGTAATACACCTACCTCCGGCGCTTTCTTTGTGTTTGAAACATAGCCCCAGATGCGCATCCGATGGGTGGCAGATAAACAATCTTCTTATGTGATGCGGGTTTCGAGTCCACTTGACGACCTCATCTTGAATTTGCTTGTTGGTGAGCCGTTTCATGCGCCGAGAATCGAAAATGATGTCACGCGATTGGCGAACGGCTTCGCGCAAACGCTTCTGAACTCTACGTCCATGCCGTAAGCGGCAATCGAGCGTGCGGCAGCCATCTCGTGCGGCTGGATGTTGAGATCGACCGGGGCAGTGATTGTCCCTTGGCGTTTTTCCATGCGATTGATTATGCGACTGCCGTCAAGAGTGCTTTGTGGCACGTTCGTATTCTGGGTTCGCTCACTTGGCACGGACTGGGCTTCGTTTGCGTTGGAAATGACGACTGGAGGCGGATGCATGGACGGCGAGAGCCTTGGCTTGCGGGAGAGGGGCGCGGACTCAACGGCGAAAAACGCGCGGTCTGCTGCTTTCGGCATTAAGTATTGACAGATTTATATTTATCAATGTATCATGCACCCCAACACATAGACAACTTTCGATATGATAGGAGCAAAGATGGAAGCTGTCGGATCGTTCGTCACCGATCAGCTGCTGCAGATGCAATGGCTGTCGGACTTGATTGCCGCGCTGCTGAGATCGGCAGGGCTCGACGTGTCGTCGCAGTGGGGCGCCACCGTTCAGTTCTTCATCTACGACACGATAAAGATCGTCATCCTGCTGTGCGTGGCGATATTCGCCATCAGCTACATCCAGAGCTACTTTCCGCCCGAGCGAAGCAAGCGCATCCTTGGGCGTTTCAAAGGCGTCGGCGGCAACGTCGTCGGCGCACTGCTTGGCACGGTGACGCCGTTTTGCGCCTGCTCGTCAATTCCGCTGTTCATCGCGTTCACGCGTGCGGGGCTTCCCCTCGGCGTTACGTTTTCGTTCCTTATATCGTCGCCCATGGTCGACATAGCGTCCGTCGTTCTCATCATGGGCGTCTTCGGGCCGCACGTGGCCGCTCTCTACACGGTGGTAGGCCTTGTCATCGCGGTCGCGGGGGGAATTGCCATAGAGCGTATGCGCCTGTCTGACCAGGTGGCCGACTTTGTGCGCGGCGACGCCGTCGAAGCGGACGCATCCGAATCCATGACGCGCACAGAGCGCGTCCGTTACGCGTTCGGGCAGACGGGCGGCACCTTCCGCAAGGTGTCCCCCTTCATCCTCGTCGGCGTTGCGATAGGCGCCCTCATCCATAACTGGATCCCGCAGGGCATCATCGAGGCGGTGCTCGGCGAGGACAACCCCTTCGCCGTCGTGCTTGCCACGCTTGTGGGTGCGCCGATCTACGCCGACATCTTCGGCACCATCCCCATTGCCGAGGCGCTCTTCGACAAGGGCGTGGGACTCGGCACCGTCCTCGCGTTCATGATGAGCGTGACCGTGCTGTCCATTCCGTCCCTTGCCATGCTTTCGCGCGTCGTCAAACCCAAGCTGCTCGGCGTGTTTGTCGGGGTCTGCCTTGCGGGCATGATTGCGAGCGGCTACCTGTTCAACTGGCTCCAGCCTTTGTTCGCGTAGGAGACGCGCGAGGGTTTGCAACTTCTTTGGCAGAAAGGAAAAGACATGGGACTGTTAGAGCGTTTATTCGGCAAAAATGCGAAAAAGGACGGTTTCAACGTGGAGGTCGCGGAGGCTTCGAAGAGGGAAGGGAGCGGTGCGCCCTGCGGTTGCGGCGGCTCGCGCGAAGGCGACGGCGTTATAATCGTCATAGGTCCAGGCTGCAAGAAGTGCCGCCAGCTGCATGAGAACGCGCTTGCGGCCTCCAGGCGGCTTTCTCGGCCCGTCCGCGTCGACTACGTCACCGATCCTGCCGCTGTCGCGGATGCCGGGGTCATGTCAACGCCAGCACTATTTGTGTATGGCAAAATGGTGTCACATGGTAAAGTGCTGTCCACGGAAGACATCGTGGGGCTTTTCCAGGAAAAAGCCCTGAAGCCCGTCGGCGCGGAGACCCGCTGCCTTGGCGGGGATTCTCAGGAGGAAGCGATATGAACGGCAGCGACGCAACGCCGGACGTCGGCTTTGGCTTCGAAAGCTGCAAGCCCAAGCTGAAATGCGAGGGCAAGCCGAAGGTGGCCTTTGTCTGCGTCCACAATTCCTGCCGCAGCCAGATTGCGGAAGCCTTGGGGAGTGCGCTGGCGTCCGAGGCGTTTGAGAGCTATTCGGCAGGGACGGAGCTGAAAGACCGGATCAACCCCGATGCGGTGCGCCTGATGAAGCAGGTCTACGGCATCGACATGGAGCTGTCCCAGCGCAGCAAGCTGCTGTCGGACATTCCCGAGCCGGACGTGGTGGTTTTCATGGGCTGCAACGTGAGCTGCCCGGCTGTTTTTGGCCAGCACGTGGAAAACTGGGGGCTGGACGACCCCAGCGGCCAGCCCGACGAGGCGTTTCTTGAGGTCATTCGCCAGATCGAGCAAAAGGTGCTGCAGCTGAAGGCAAGGCTGGGCTGACGGCGGGCTTTTGGGAAGCGGCGGCTGGCGGCTTCGGCGCCCGCGCCGCGCACAACCGCCCTCTTGACCGCGCTGGCGTGCTGCGAGAATATATTGAGATGCATCGATATTTGATACGCCGCGCAACGCAGACAGAAGGACTCCCATGAAGGCAGAGGACGCAGCACAGCTTTTCAAGGCGCTGGGGGACGAGAACCGCCTCAGGATCATCGAGCACATCTGCCGGCAGGGGGAGGTGTGCGCCTGCGAGCTCCTTGACAAGCTGGACGTGAGCCAGCCCACGCTCTCGCATCACATGAAGCTGCTTCGCGACAGCGGGCTTGTGAGCGCCCGCAAGGACGGGCGCTGGATGCACTATTCGCTTGACAAGGCCCGTTTCAACGAGGCGGTGCGCCACATCGAAAGGTATTGCTGAGCCGCTTTAGCGATACTATAATGGGCTATCGGTATAACGATAGCTAAGGAGCCATCATGTCGGAGTCGCTTACTGTTTTCCACGGCTCTAGCCGCATTGTCGAAAAGCCAATCTGGGGCGAAGGCAACCCGCACAACGATTATGGGCTTGGCTTCTATTGCACCGAAAGCCTTGAATTGGCGAAGGAGTGGGGCGCATCCGACGAAACCGACGGCTTCGCGAACGAATACGAGCTTGACACATCAGGACTCACGTGCCTTGATCTCAACAGCGGCAGCTACTGCATTTTGCATTGGCTCGCTATTCTTCTTGAGAATCGCACCTTTCGTGTTTCGGGCGATATCGCCCCCCTGGCCAGGGAGTTCATTCTCGATCGATTCGCCGTTGATTACCGCAGCCAAGACATTCTGCGCGGCTATCGTGCCGACGATTCTTACTTCTCTTTCGCGAACGCCTTCCTCAACAACGCCCTTACCCTCGACCGTTTGGAGCAAGCTATGGCTCTCGGGAATTTGGGCGAACAGGTTGTCCTTCTCTCCGAAAAGGCGTTCTCGCAACTGCGCTTCATCTCGGCGCATGGGGCAGACAAGAGCGTCTATTTCCCGCGTAAGATGGCGCGCGACAGTGAAGCAAGGTCGATTTATCGCACCGAGCTGAAAATAGCAGATCTTGCGGCCAGCCCCACGATAGCCACCATCATGCAGGAAGATTGGAGGGCCGACGATGCGCGCCTACGACGAGTCTTATTTGAATGACGCTATGGACATTTTGGGCGAGGCTGTTGATTTCGTCGTTGCGGATTGCGGGCAGGATCCCAATGAGTTTTTTGAATGGTTCATCGTGTCCGGTGTGGCCGGCAGCTTTGGCCGAGGCAACCCTAAGTTTGTGGCCGGCATGTCGGGTGTAGAACTTGCTCGCGAAGTACGCTTCCGCGTTCTCGGAAAGCGCAACGACAGAGCGCCAACGCAGCCGCTTGACCGCACGCCCGAATACTGGGCCGGATGGTTTTTGGCCTATTACCAGTGGTATCGAGGGATTCCCTTCGGCGAGATGGCACGATGCGGCTTGGTGCCAACCACGCTTCTGGAACGTTCGATTCTGCATGAGGCCGACATAAGCAAAGCAGTGGCCTTCGCCGACCGCCTGATGGCGGAAGCCGCCCAGGCGCCTACCCGCCTTTCCGTTCTGCGCAAAGAGCGCGGATTCACCCAGCAGCAGCTTGCTGACGCGGCCGACGTGTCTCTGCGCATGATTCAGCTCTATGAGCAGCGCCGAAACGACTTATCGAAAGCTGCCGCCGGAGTCGTCATGCGTCTTGCGCACGTGATAGGATGCAGCGTGGAAGATCTGCTGGAATAGGGCCAATCGGCTGCCAACGGTCTCAATCGCGCCCAAGGAAGCGCCCTTCTGCCGAGATGCTCGGTGCTCGCGCTGTATCGGCGACATTTCCTGGCCTTTTTCAAGCTAAAAGCCCACTGCGGCGTATGACTGACAACGGTCGGCGCTGAGGAGATGTGCCATGACGCCGTCCTGCAGAAGGCCCCGCACGAGGTCTGCAAGGCCGGCGGGGTCGGCGTCCCGCTCGTCTGCGAACCGCGAGCCCAAGACGGCGATCAGCCAGCTCGAGGAGCGTCTGCTCACTCGGCCCAGCCGTCTCGCTGGCAATAATCCTGCCAGCGAGACGGCTTTCTGGGGATTAGGTCGCCGCGCTTACGGGAGTTGCTCGCCCGCGTTGTCCGTGCTTACCCCTCTTCGTTTTTGCTCAGGGCTAACGATTCGGCGACGCTCGATGCTTTCATAACGAGCTTGCTGTAGCCGATGCGTCCTTCGTCCACCTCGGTTGCCATTTCGGCGGACTCAAAGACCGGGTCCATGCCCTCGCGGACGCGCAACAGCTCAAGCGCACGATCTTGGTCGTAGGGAACGAGCATCTTGCGTTCGTTCATCTTCTTGAAGACGACGGCGGGCTTTACGAACGCGCCATCTGGCATATCGGGCAAGGCCGTCAAATCACCGTATTTCTCTCGGAGTTCGTCGATGGGGCCGAAGTCGAGGGCGCGTGCGGGACAACCCATAACGCACACGGGCAGTTCGCCCTTCTTGAGTTTGTCATAGCACATATCGCACTTGCTCACGGGCGTACCAGGTGCATCATCCTCGTATTGGGGGGCGCCATAAGGGCACGCCTTCCAGCAGTTGCGGTCGCCCTGGCAAAGATCCTCGTTGAGTAGCACGGCACCATATTCATCCTCTTTGAAGAGGGCGTTGTGCTCGCAAGCGTCAACGCAAACAGGATTCTCGCAGTGGTAGCACGTAGCGAAGCACGTATGCATTCGCGTGTTCGGGAACGAACCCTTCTCCCATTGAAGCATGCGCAGCCATTTCACCGGACCTGGCTCGATGTCGTTCCAGTCCCTGCAAGCAACAACGCAGGCGTGGCAGTTGTAGCATCGACTCTGGTCGAAGAAAAAAGCGTATTGTGCCATCTCCTACCCCTTTCTAGCTTTCATCTTGAGGGCTACCTAGCAATCATTTCAGGCATGCTGGTATCCACTTTTGTGATCTCCACCATTCCATTGGTAAGCAGAGCGCCACGACGCGAATCGAAATGCTCGCTGCTGATCAGCAGATTGCACGATCCTGCGCGATCGATGCCGTCGGGCATGATGTCCGTCTTGAAGGGACTCGGCTCGTATTGGCGCCCGAATATCAGACAGGTGACTCCAGGGGTTAAGCGAGATGTGACGTAAGCGGGAACGACACACTGGCCGACGCCGTTATGCACCATAACGAGATCGTTGTCCTTGATGTCGCGGGCCTTCGCATCTGCGACGCTGATCCATACAGACATGCGGTATTCATCACGGAACCAGGGGTTTCCGTCTTGACAGAAGTGCTGGTGATAGAACGCATGCGGGGTGATCATGTAAAGAGGCGTTTCGTTTGCAATCGGGCTTAGCAGGCTATACGGCGGCGTCTTGTACTTGGCGATTGGGAATCCATTGGTCGGCGAAATTAGCGGTCCAGCACATGCGCGGATCAATGTAAATGATGGGAATGCCCTTATCCTTTGCCAGCAGAAGATAATAGGAGTTCTCAGGGTAGTTCAGCAGAACGTCGACGCCCCACAGCAAGATGAGCTTTGAGTCGAGGAGCGTTGTGCCTTCTGCGCCACCCCAAAACTCACCAGAACCCCAGTCTTCTGCGTTCATCTCGATGCCGAATGTGGCATTGTCGGCAAAGTCATGGGGTTCGAACGAGTCAACTGCTCATGCGCTCAAACCGCCATCAGGGTAATATGATCCGAAAGGATCAAAGCTCATACCAAGGAACGCGTCGCAGTAAATGCTGTTGCCGCCGAATTTCTCGCGAGTCTCTGTGTACTTCTCGGCGATTTCATCGAGCGCCTCATCCCAGCTGATGCGCTCGAACGTAGCACCGGGACCCTTCGGCCCAACGCGCCTCATGGGGTAAAGGATGCGGTCATCGGAATGTACGTCTTTGCGCCATCCGCGCCCGCGAACGCATGCACGGTGCTGGTACATGCCCTTCTTGAATTCGATTTCATCAACGTACTCGTCTTCGCGGCCATGGTTCTCATGGATGGAATTGTCGGTTTCAATTGCAACAATTTTGCCGTCACGCTTATGCACCCTCAACAGGCACAAATCGAAACAGCCGTTCTGCGAGCATGTGGTGTACACGATCTCGTCGCCATCGTGTTTTTGCGCAATGCGTTCGCAAACCTCCTTGTTGCAGCAATCCGACGCATTGTTGTGTGTGCCACTGTCCATGCCAACCCCTCTCTCGAATCGGTTTCTTGGCCATCCGTCGAACGGATGAGAAAACGATACGCTGCGAGACGTGGCGCCGTCGGTAACCATTGTTGCCAGGTAATCAACCGCACCATGTGTTTCAACAGCTGTCATTATGACTCCAAGCGTTTCACGATTTCCGGAACCTTGGAAACGCGCACTTTCCCAGATGATTGTTTTCCCGCTACAACAACCGGTGCTATGCTGCAGGCGCCAACGCAATGCACGAGCTTGAGCGTGAAGCGTCTATCCGCAGTAGTCGCACCCACCTCAACGCCAAGCGCTTTGGAGAACGCTTGCGCGAGCAAGATCGTGCCTGAAGTGTGGCAGGCGGTTCCATCACAGATTTCGATCAAGGTTCTGCCAGTTGGCGTGAAGCTGAAATTGGAAAAAAAGGACGCGATAGCCGTCAGCTCTTCGGTGGCAATGTCAACGAGTTGGGCCAGCTGCTCCAAAGCAGGTTCTGGTAGATAACCGAATTCACTTTGGATGTCGTTGAGAACATCTATTACCCTTCCAGCTGGATCAACATGCGCAGCAAAGCGTTCTCCAACGTAAGCCCTGGGTTCACACATTTCCAGTTCAGTAGTCTCAGCCATATTCCTCTCCTTCAGCTGAGATGGTACGTTGTGTGAGGATTGCAAGTCTGTAACGAATGCTACTATTCGAATGGTCGATTGCTTTGACCTTTCTTCATCCTGCTCGAAGGGTTGTACTAGCTGGTATCTCGCGCAAGGGGAAATGCGGATCGAGGGACTTGCGCAAAAGCAGCATAGGACTAAATCAGAGTGTTATCTTAATCGTCGGCCGAGAACATCCTATCGAACGAAATCGACACCATCTGCTTTCCGAGAGATATGCGCTTGTATCCGAGCTTGACAAGATCAGCCGTCTTCATTTTGTTGAGGCAGCGCGAAATAGATGGCCTGTCGGTTCCAAGTATGATAGCTAGCTCATCGTGAGATACGGAAATGACCTCGGATTGAGCGCAGCTTAGCTGCCAAATAGTTCTGAGGGCTCGCTCGATTCTATCGCTGAGAGTCTTGCCGTTCATGATCAAAGCTGCTGGGTAAACATCCGGTAGTTTCTTATCGCTGCTTTGCTCCCATATCGAAAAACGGTATTGGGATCTTTCGTATTGGCGGTACGAGCTTTGCAAACGCACATGTTCGATGTCGCCGTGAGGACTAGGCCGCGCCACCCCAGCCATAGAGGAATGCATCTCCGAAAACGCCGCCTTGCCCCATAATGCCAAGCGTGATGGCCTCATCATCTTCCATCAAATACTGGCAGATTCCATATCCCTTCTGCACGATGTAAGCATAGGAATGAAAATCGTTTTCGATGAGGATGAAATCGCCTTTGTCCAAGATGACGGTTTTGTGCATAAGACTATCTGCTGAGGTGCTGAGCCCTCCTGTATCGCACATCTCGCTAAACGGGCAGCCGTTTCCCACTGCGCATAATCGACCACTGTTTGATAGCTTCCGACGATCGTCCATCATCTCCCTCTGCAACGGCTCAATCTTCGCAAGTGCAGCGCATCGCTGTCATGCCGAGCTCGAGCTCACTTGAAGAATCGAGGTACCCGCAATGACGCTTTTCAATATTATAAGGCAGTAAGGGGGTATGAACGAGAAGATTGACCGGGCAGGTCCGATCGGTTGCTCTTCAGTGTGCTATTGACAATTTAGTCCAAAAACTAACTAAAACGTCAATGGGAGAACGTTGTCTACAACGAACCGCGCACGGCTTCTCGGTCGACGTAAGCGTTGTGACGAAACGGGAGAAGGGCGCAGGCGGTCGCGTGCATGCGTCGCAGCTTTGAGATAGGCTTTGTTGCCAACCTGGGCGGACGACGTTGCTACCGAGTGTTTGCAGCGGCACGTGCCCTCGCCTGGAAGCAGGCGAGGGCACGGGGGTTCTATGCGTCGCGCTTCCCCTGAAAGACGAAGAGGCCTTTTGCCACCAGCAGGGCGAAGCAGACGATGCCCGCGTACGGCTGCCGGGAGGCGATGAACGCCGCGACGCTTGCGACCGAGAGGACCATGCCCGCGGCGAGTAGGCGCCTGCTGCTGGGAGCGTGGACATTTTTCCGTACCGCTAAGCGGCCTTGCCTAAGATAGCGCAGAAGTCTTCGGGGCAGGTGTGCAGCGTTATTCCGTGCGTGGAAGCTTTTTAGAATTACGCGCAGCCAGAATGACACAGGCGGCAATAATTGCATCGCAAATTGCGCACACCAGCCACACGCTGTCATAACCGCTGGTTGCTTGGTAGATGCTTGTCAAAATTGGCACACCCATACAGCCGAGGGCATAACCGATGGCCGGTACTAGCGAATATATTTTAGCGTAGTCTTTATTGCCGAACAAAAATGCAGTAAGCATGGCGATGCCTGTGCCGTAGCAGGCATACATCGTATCGTTGAGCCCTGCTCCAATGAAGGCGAATGCCGGGATGGATGCGCCAATGGACAAGCACCCGAAGGACAACGCGGTAACAATGCACCACAGTACCACTCCTTTGTCTGCGCCGAACTTGTCGCAGGTGATACCAATGAGCGGGTTCCATATAATATCGGAGAGCATAGCCACGGTCACCATAAGGCTGCCGAAGGCGGCTCCGTATCCTACCGACTCGCTATAGCTCGTGAATAGCTGATTCGTAATGGTGGTAGAAGTAATCAGCGTCATAGCTACAAGTAGCAGGATAAAAGCAGGTGACTTCACGGCATCACGAAAAGAAACGCCGTCGGTTGGGTCTTCCACATGAACGTCTTCTTGCGATTTATCATAGCCATAGGGAAAAAGTCCGAGGATTTCTGGCTTTAAACGGACAATGAACAGTGATGAGCTGCACATCAGCACAAGGCTGGCGACTCCTAATACCACATACCCCATACGCCAGCCAGCTTGAGTGATAACCTGTGAGATAATGGGGCTCATAATGGCGTTAGCCAGCGAACCAATTCCCCATGCCATGCCGATAGCAAGACCGGTCTTCTTCGCAAACCAGTTTTCCAGCACGATAGCCACGCCGATGGAAGTATTGAAACCCATGCAAAAGCCGATAATCAGGCCTGAAACGTACCACAGGAAGACGCTTCCGTACGTTGACATAACAATGGCCGCCACAGCTTCGATGGCGCAGATAATCGTCATATGAACAGGTATGTTCATCTTAGGAATCGTACGTCCTGCGATAGGGAAGCTGATGGCTTGGCCGATACTGACCAGGGTCATATAAAAGCCCAAATCGGATTCTGCTACGCCGAGATCTTGGCTTACGGGCACATAAAAATTGCCCGCTACGATAGTAAGAAATCCGATGGATCCAGATACCCACATGCCGCAGCCTAAGACCACAAGCCAAGGGTAAATCTTTTGTTTAGTCGATAACTTGCCCATGAAACTATCCTTTTTAAGAGACACGAGAAGCGCCCTATGCTAAATAGGGCGCTTCTCGTGTGTGCTAATAGGTGAACAAGGTGCCCGTCTTGCCGGCAAGGGCCTCTTTAGCCTTTGAGAGGCTTGTGATAATGGCGCGTTTGCTGGGGTAGGAGCGAACGAATTTCATGCATGCCTCAACTTTAGGCTGCATGCTTCCTTTGCCAAATTGCCCGGCCTCGCAGTATTGCGCCGCTTCGGTTAGTGTGAGATGGTCGAGGTCTTGCTGCTCGAGAGTGCCGAAATCAATGGCGACCTTCTCTACCTCAGTAAGAATCAAGAGAATATCGGCATCGACTTGTTCAGCTAAAAGCTCGGCACCAAAGTCTTTGTCGATGACAGCTGCGGTACCTTGCAAGGTTCCATCGGCGTTCTCGATTACAGGAATGCCGCCACCGCCTGTGCAGATTACGATAGTGGAATCCCATAGTTGCTTGATTGCTTCTATTTCGACAATCTTTTGCGGCTTTGGGCTTGCCACTACGCGTCTCCAGCCACCACGGGCTTTGTCTTCGCGCATATCGTAGCCGCGCTGCTCAGCTAACTCATCGGCTTCCTGTTCGGTGTAGAAAGGCCCAATGGGTTTCGTGGGGTCTTTGAAAGAAGGATCCTCTGCGTCCACGATGGTTTGGGTTACCATGGCAATGACGGGGTAGGCCAAACCCTGTTTTGCCAGCTCATGTTTGAGCGCCTGCTGTACATGGTAGCCAATGTAACCCTGACTCATAGAGCCGCACACATCGAGGGGCATAGGAGGAACAACATCCTTAGCGGTTTCGCTAGAAAGCAAGATGCGTCCTACCTGGGGGCCGTTTCCGTGCACGATAGCCATCTCGTACCCCTCCGAAGATAGCTCGGCAAGAAGGGTGCAGGTGTCTTTTACGACTTCGAGCTGCGCTTCTGCGGTGCCATCGCTTTCCTTGGATTGCAGTGCGTTGCCGCCAAGGGCAACAACCACCTTGGCTAAAATATCTGGATTAGGCATTATGTGCCTTCCTTTCAATATGCAGTTGAGATTGTTATTTTGAAAAGGCCCTGTTTACGGTTAGCTCAATTCGCTCTTCCAGCCGAGCTTCTTTCCAAAGAGGACTCCCAAAACAATAACGGCAATGGGATAGAGATAACAGAAGAACGTGAATGGAAGGTAATCGAAACAGGTTACGCCTAAAATAGTGACCATGTAGATGGAGCAGGTGTTCCAAGGCACGAGTACCGAGGTGATGCCAGATGCAGAGTTGCAGATATTGCTCCATACGGTGCCCGGCGTACCATGTTTCTCGAAGGCCTTTCCGTACATCTTGCAAGACATGGCTATGGCAGGATACTGGTCGGGCATCACGATATTGAACAAGGCTCCATTGGCAACCGTGCCGGTAAGAAGTGCGGCGTACGTATTAAGCTTGTTGGTGATAGGCTCAATAAGCGAATCCATCAAGCCTGTATGCTGCAAAATTCCCACGTATGCCATAACGAGAATGACGATAGTGATAGTAGGAAGCATTTCCTCGATGCCGCCTGTGCTGAACAATTGGTCGATCATGGTAAAGCCTGTGGAACTTGTCACGCCAGCACTGCAGGATTCCAGCACCAAACCGAAGTCAGCGCCCTGCAAGAACACCGCCTCGATAAGGCCAAGAGCAACACCCAGCAGAAATGACGGGATGGCAGGCACCTGAACGGCTATGCAGACAATCATCACGAGCAGGGGAATCAAAGTCAAAGGGCCTATAGCGTAACTCGACTCCAGTGCGCTCATCAGCTCGGCGGTGCTGGCTGCGGCAGATCCGCCGGTGTTTCCTACCACCTGGCCGAGGCCGAAATACAGCGCCAAAGATAACGCGCAAACGCCAAGGACGATGGGCAAAAACTTCTTGCACATGTCGAATACGCCAACGCCTGCCACGGCGGCGCATAAAACAGGGCCGTCCGTCAGAGGCGAGGCTATTTCGCTGACATATGCACCACCGATAATAGCACCGGCCGCCATGCCTAAGGGAATGTCTAATGCGGCAGCAATGCCGATGAATGCGATACCGATAGTGCCGGCGGCGCCCCAAGAGCCCAGCACGATACCGACTAACAATGTGCCAAGAAAGGCAATAGGCAAAAATATTTGCGGGCTAATAATGGCAATGCCGTAGTAAATCAGCGTGGGCACCGTTCCTGACTGTATCCATGAGGCGACAAGCATGCCGATGCACATCAAAATAAGAACGGCTTCCATAGAATCCATGATGCCCTTCACCATGGATTCGAGCACGTCATCCCAAGAAAAGCCCAGATATATGGCCAGACCTCCCGCAAGGAGGCAACCGATAACTAGCGGCATCTGCGGCTCGGTGCCCAGACCGACGACGCAAATTGCCATGGTTGCGGCAAGGAAAACCAAGGCGAGCAGGCCATGGCGAAATTTAATCGGCTTCATTACTTTCTCGTTCACGGATATACCTTTCCCGGGGACAATCAAGGTGAAGGCACGGTGCTTTTGTCGAACACCGTGCCTTCACGAGCTATCTTAGAATTTAGAAAGGACTTTATTGATGTGCGCCTTAGCATCAGCGGCAACTGCGGGGTTCGCAGCCTTCTTCTGAGACTCGGCGTTCTTCAGCAGATACACAAGGATGGCACGGATCGAGTGCTTGCGGTTTTCGGCTTCAACCCAGCAGAGGGAACGCTCGGGGTCGTCCATGACTTCGTCTACTACCTCTTCGCCGCGCGTGGCAGGCAGGCAGTGCATGAACTTTGAGGAAGGGCCGGCCGCATTCATCATATCCATGGTCACCTGGTACTTAGGGAAGAACACGTCCATGTAGCTGGCGCCTTCTTCCTCTTGGTCGTATAGGCCGTACCATACGTCAGTGTATACGAAGTCGGCGCCCTCGATGCAAGAGATGTCGTCGGAGATAGTGATGGTGCCGCCCGATACCTTGCAGTTCTCCTGGCCGATGGCAAGCAGGTCGACCTTGTTTTCTACCTGCAGGCCGCCGTCGGTGATCTGATGGCCCTTCGGGCCGAACTGCACGAAATCCATTCCCATCTTCGACGCGATGAACATGAGAGAAACGCACACCTGGGTGGCATCGCCGATGAAGGCGAGCTTGCAGTCCTCGATCTTCTTGCCCTCAGGCAAATTCTCGATCATGGTCATAAGGTCGCCGAGCTCCTGGGTGGGATGGTTGTACTCGCTCATGCCGTTGATGACGGGCGCTGCGGAATACTTGGCGAGGTCCGCTACGTCCTTGTGGCGATCGACGCGGGCCATGAGGATGTCAACAAGTGAACCCATCACGCGACCGGAGTCCTCAATGGACTCATGCCCGCCGAGCTGGATGGAGCCGGGGCCGAAGAACTGCGCATGACCGCCGAGGTCGGTCATAGCGGTTTCGAAGGAGATGCGGGTGCGTGTGGACACCTGCTGGAAAATCATGCCGAGCGTCTTGTGCTCCAAGAGAAGCGGATACTCGCCACCCTCTTTGATCATCTTCTTCATGGCGATAGCCAGATCAACCATATCCAGCAGTTCCTCTTTGGTGAAGTCGTTGGTGTCAATGTAGTCTTTGCAGGCCATGTCTTCCTCCTCGTTGAAGACTCGGGGTTGCGGTGTCGCCCTTGCGCCACCTCGTAACGGCGCACACTATGCAACCGGCAAAGAGAGTTTAAGAAGACTAAAACAAGTTTACATGCTAAACAATTTGGATTATAAGCATGTAACGCTACGTAAGTCCTGATGGCGGCCGCATAAACTTCCCTTCTTTATGTTGCCTCATTGAAGCTTCTAAACCTCCATAAACCCTCAGATCCTTTCCTAAACCCCTGTCGTTTACGGTTCGTGCTATTATGTGCAGGGTAGAGCCTGGGTATTGATACACGTCGAAAAGGAAAACGTTGTGGAGATAGTGTTTTCGGTCTACACGATGTCAGTGATGTTTCTATGCGCCGTTTCTTGTTCGGCCTCTTTCGGTGCATATCTTCTTACTCATAACCGCACGTATCTCTTCTCTGCTGTCGGCTTCTTTTTGTACTATTTCGATTTGTCCTTCATTTTCCAGACGGAGAATCTCGGTGCGCAAGGCACTATCGGTGTGGATTTGCTTTATTCTATTCGGGCTCCGTATGGGAAAATGCTGATTGCCACAGGGTTGCTTAGTTCGTTCTGGCTTGTTATCTGCGAATACATCGACGATAAGAATAAGATGCTTAGGATTGTGCCCTGCGTGGTGTTTCTGGTTGGCGAGTTGCTTATTGTGGGCTTTATGGTTGAGGGGCCGGTTAAGCAATGGATGTTCTATAGCATGCGTGAGCTTTTCTTGGTGTGGTGTCTTGCCTTCCTTGTACATGCCTACTATTCCAGCCGTAGCTCGCGTGTAAAGAAGGCTCTTATAGGACGGCAGAAAGGTCTCGCTCTTTTTGTTGCTGCAATGGCATGCTGCATTGTGGCGGAGAACACCTTTGTCATACTTTTATGGCAACCCACTCCGGAAATGATGTCTTCTCGACTCCCTCTTTATATTTCTGAGAGAAATTTCTCAGAGAATGCCTTGGTTATTGTGCTTGGAGTGCTGGCGGTGCGCCATGCGGGAGAGGCGTTAAGGTTGCGGCATGTTGAGCCGCCTGTTCCTTCTTCTGACAATCAGGAGCGTTATGTGGCTCTTACCGCGGCGCTTTTCAGCGACGAAATAGGCCTTACCGCGCGCGAGCGTGATGTATTAAAGGGCATTGTTGATGGTAAAGACAATCAGAATATAGCCAGCGAGATGAATCTTGCTGTAGGGACAGTGAAAGCGCACACCCACAACATATTCAAAAAAGCTAATGTAACCACGCGTCAAGACTTGCTGCGAAAATTCTGGGGCAAATAATAGGTGCGCCTGCTGCTGGGAGCGGGGACATTTTTCCGTACCGCTAAGCGGCCTTGCATGATCAATTGAAATCTCATAGGTAAATCCTTTACCTGCACTCTTTCGCTGATCTTGTGGAATCCGCGCACGCCCCGCGCCCGGGGGAGTCTCCTTTCCTTGTCGCTGAAACCGACCGGAAAGGAGGACGCATGGACGGAGCGGAGAAGAGGAGAAGGCCCGTCGCCTACGACGAGAGGGCGGCCATCGAGCGCGGGCTCAACAGGGGCGACGCGGTGTCGTGGATAGCCAGGACCATAGGCCGGACGCCGAAGGTGGTTCGCGAGGAGATTAGGCGCAACTGGACGGACGACCCGCGCGGGCGCCTCGTCGTCCAAAGCCGCAACATATGCGCCAAGTACGCCGGGTGCGAGGTGCGCGGGCTCTGCAAGACGGCGTGCATGGCGCCCTGCGAGAAGTGCCGCGACTGGCTCTACAACAGGCTGTGCCCAGACTTCGAGGCGCGCCCGTGCCCCAGGCTCGGGCGCACGCCCTTCTGCTGCAACGCCTGCCCCGAGCGCGTCGGGCGCGGATGCGGCCACCCGTACCGGTTCTACGAGGCCGCCTGCGCCCAGGACCTGGCCGACGCGCGGAGGCGGGACGCGAGGGCGGGCATAGACTGCGACCCGGAGGCGTTCGAGCGCGCGATCGAGGTCATCGAGGCGAACCCGGACGAGGTGCTGTTCGGGGCGCGGAGCCTGTACAACTACCTGGAAGGGGCCAAGCTGGGTGCGCTCACGAAGCTCGACCTGCCGCGCGCGGTGCGCTACAAGCTGCGGAGAAAGGCCTCCGACGGCGGGAAGTCGCCGCAGGTCCCCCGCGCGGCGCTGGAGGGGAGGAGGTGGTCGGACTTCTGCGCGCTCGACGCGGCGGACAGGGACAGCGCCGTGGAGATGGACACCGCGGTCGGCAGGCAGGGCAAGGACCGGCGGTGCGTGCTGACGCTGTTCGTGCGACGCATCGGCTTCCAGTCCTGCATCCTGCTTCCCGACAGGTCCTCGGAGAGCGTCGTCGCCGCGCTGGACGCGCTGCAGGAGCTCTGCGGCGCCAGGTTCTCGAAGATGTCCGGAATCGTCCTGGCCGACCGCGGCACACGCCGCACCTGGTGCCGCACGCCATCGTGAAGATGTAGCGGGCCTGGGCATAGCGTGCCGGCAGCCGGCAGACTTTTACCTGCACTCTTTCAATGCCGCGGGCGCAGGCCTGGCCTGGCGTTCCTTGGAACGGGCCGCGCCTCCACGACCCGATTCCCGCCCGGCGCGGATTGAAAGAGTGCAGGCAAAGGATCGGCGGGCGCGGCCAGGGAATTGAAAGGGTCGAAGTAAACGACGCCGTGACCTGCACAAACTGGGACTTGTGAGAATTCAATCAACCGTCGGAGATGATGTTGGTGGACATTGAGGACCGCGATGCCGTGGCCGAGCTTGTCGTCAGCATGCTATCTGAGCTACCCGAGCCAAAGAAGCGCCGAAAGTAGCCTCTCCGTTAGTTGACCGCCATAGATCGAAACCCTTGACATATGTCAGGCGCAACGGCATACGAGCTCTCTGGGGACGGTCTGCGGGCCGTCTCCTGCTGTTTGGAACCCTGGGATCCGTCACAGCCGCCACGGTGACGGCTGATACAGCCGTCTCTGCCGTCACCGGTTGACTCGCATGCCGCCCGCTGCCCGCATGGCAGGCCCGACCCGCGCTCCACGGCGCCCCTGCCCATGGCGCGGCCTAAACCCTTGATGCGCCTGCGCTTGCGTGGCCTGTGCGCACGGCCCGGCGGCGGATGTGGGCTACGACGTGGCGCTTTCTGGTGCGGTTACGGTCTCGACGACGAACGATTCCCTCATTAATGTGAATACATAACACTGCAGGGAATCTCGCGACTTAGGCAGCTCGATACTCGTCAAGTAGGGCGGAGAATACCGACGGCCACGTCGCATGCTCATAGGTGTTCAGGCAGAACTTGCCATCTTCGATGGCAATACCCAGACGTTCGATGTTACGGTAATTCGCGATTGAGACTTGCATGCGATCCCTTGCGTCCTGACGTAGTTTGCGCACGAACACGCCTATTTTAGCCCCTTGCGCTTCTGGTAGCCGATGAACAGTACATCAGAAGGAACCCAGCCACTTGCGTATTCATCTGCCTTTGCAAGCCACCATGCGATTCTGTCATCTTCTGGCACGACCTCACCCCAGTACTCTTCGAATAACGCCGGATCTAATTCGTACGCCACTTTCATCATTTCATCTTGCAGCAAAACAAGAGCTTTTTGCATCTGCGGTATACCGGAATGATCGCTGAACTGAACTTTCGCAACACTACCAGCTGTGAATAGATCGCGAATCTGGTGGCAAATCACTCCATGATAAGTAAGCAAGAAGAGAAGGGCGTCGTTGTATTTGCCAGCCACTCTTGATCCTTGTAACGCTTTGGGACAGAGCAGGGTGGCTTCAGCCCGATACCGAGTTTTGGTTTCATCGTCTAGCGACGTGTACAGAACAGGGTCGATTTCCGTACTGTGCTCTTCGTGCGTCTCGGAATCTTCAAGCCACCACAAATGGCCATCAGGATGCTTCTGGCGTGCATAGGCACGTATGTAAGGCATTTTGTCCATGATGTCCAGCTTGCGGAAGCTGTCATAATCGATGCCCATCACGTTGAACAGCGATTCTTTGTCACCTGACAGATCGACCTGGAACCTTGGCTCGTGCGAAGTGCGGACGTGGACGACGCAATCCTCGTATTTCATCCAACGGGACTCGGGCATGCCGCCCATCTTTCCGAACATGAGGTAGACGATCCGGACGCTTTCTGCTCTCTGTGACTCGCGCACCGAGTTTGCGATGCTGACCCACGTATCGCTCTTGGTGAACTTGACCTCGACCCCGAACTCGCCACATGGCACGTCGGGAAAGGTTTGGCCGCTTGGATGCAAATCGACTTCGTGCCCTGCGCCGTCTGCACCGAGAGCATTGATTGCCTCATAAAGCCTCTCGCGCACATGCTGCTCATAAGAAAGCGCAGCCGAAAACCATTCGCTTTTCGGTTGCGTCCTCATGTCCTCTGTGAGCTGTGCGGCTACGTCATCCAGCAACCGCTCGAATCGCGCCTGATCCATCTTGCGTCACACCGCCTAGTGTCATAGCGACTGATCTCGCAATCTGCCATGCTAGCACGGGCGGGACGGCATTTCCAATCTGACGCTCGGTTTCTCGAAGACCCGATACGAATGCAAAGGTATCTGGAAAAGACTGTATGCGAGCAGCCTCCCGCATCGAGATGCGTCGGGGCAGATCGTAGTGGTACTGGATGTTGCCATGGCACTCGGCGCGGATCGTGTAGCCCGGCCTGTCGGCAACGAGGTGGCGGTTGCCCTGCTCGCCGGATCGTTTTGCCTTGCTCCAGATGTGAGCAAAGGCGGGATCCCACTCGCGCTCCTTCAGGTCGTCTATCGCCTGCTTCGCCGTTATGGGCGCACCTGCCGTCGAGGGCTCAGGAGCAGCGTAGAACATGTCTTCCCTGACGCCGACGATGAAGACTCGGTCTCTCGTCTGCGGCACGCCGTACTCCGACGAGTCGTAGCGATGGACGTCAAGCTTGTATCCGAGCGCACCGAAGTCTTCGACGATCTTCTTGAATGATTCGGAGTTGGTCTTCAGGAAAAGGCTGCCGACGTTTTCGGCGACGAAGACCTTGGGGTTGGTTCGCTTGACCGCTTCAACGATCGCGGTGTAGAGGCTGCTCCTCTTGCCCTTGATGCCCTTCATCTTTCCGTTGATGCTGATGTCCTGGCATGGAAAGCCGCCAATGACGACGTCCACGCTTTCCGGCAGGGTCTCCATCACGTCGTAGACGTCGCCTTGCTTGATCTCGCCCAGGTTGTAGCGGTATGTTCTGCATGCCGCCGCGTTTATCTCGTTTGCCCACACGATCTCGAATGGCTGCTCTGGGTAATTCGTCCCCAGGAAATCGAATCCTCCAACGAAGCCCAGATCCAGGCCGCCGCACCCGGAGAACAGGCTCGCCACTGTCCATTTTTTGCGATCGAAGGGGTATTCTTCGGCGTTGTCCACGACCCAGTTCCGCCCAATCTTTTTTGCGGAAAGAAGTTTGCCCTGCTCGGCCAAACGACGTGCCGTGTCCGCGCTTCGTCCACAGGCTTCGGCATATTCTTTGAGCGATACCAACATCGGCGTCTCCTTTCGCGAGATGCCATGATACACGATATCGTGCATCATGCAACAGAACGAGACAGACGATAGACGCTCGCAAAATGGTATGTTTATCTGCGTAAATACCACAAAGTAAGCAAAAGTGATGCGATTTGTTCCGGCGTGGTTCTGCGCGTCTAAGCGCATGTCATCGCGTGAGTTTAAATAATCTCTGGAAATTTGAGCCGCTCGTAAACCCGTGAGTCAAATGCAGGCGAATAGAACCCGCCCAGACGCTCCCTGGCTTCGTAGTGTTCGGGATGACCTTCGGTCGAGCTGAATATCGCGATGCAAAGGTCGTGCATGTGCGCCCTACAATCCTCGTCAGAGAACGACACGTCCACGCTGCCTGGCAGTTCTTGCGAAGTCGGACGATGGCATCCCCGACGTTGTAGGCCATGCCGTCACCGGCGAACTTCACACTGTCAACCGAACTCAAGGCGATTCTTTCATCGAAGAAGTGCTCTAAGAACCTTGATGTATCAAAGCCAGGGCCATACATCCCACCAACTGCTTTCGCAAGCTGTGTCGAGTCGGCGGAGAACACGAAGACGATGCTCTCACAGCAGTCGAAGCGCAGGTGGCCGAGACGGCCAAACGGCGACGAGCGGAAGCGGCGCCTGGGGGTCATACTGCACGGCCGTGCAGCGACGCGTAAACGAGATGCTGGCGTAGGACTTTCGGTTAAAGTCGCAATCTGCGACCGTGGAGAAGGCTAGAGCCTTTTATGTTCGATGGGGAACAGATAGTTCTTCTTGAGGTTTCTCTGCCCCCGAAAGAACTCTTCCCTCGGCTTGCTGATGTCCTGTGAAGATATCATCTTGCGTCTCGCGAGTTCCAGCGCACAGAGAAGGTTCGTCACCTGGAACAGGGGTTGATTTGCGAAGCTAGCTGAACAGGGGCGCTTCAGCTGGGACGTTCACTGCATTCTCGCAGTCACCTCAACGCTCTCGCGGGAAAAGGGGAGGCCTCGGCCCGTTCGGCTGGGCTTGGAGGGCGCACCGGGCCAGGGGTCCGCGCATCTGCACCAGACCCAGTTGAACACCTATGCGGATCCGTCCGGGCGCCGTCCGGGCGCTGCCTTATGCCAGCGGGTCGAGCCCCCTTTCTTCGCGCTGGCCGTTCACGGCCTCGAGCGTCAGCGCAAGCTCGCCGAACGGGACCTCCTCCATCCCCAGGGCCGTTTCGAGAGCCTCGCAGGCTCCAGGGTCGGCGGCCCTCAGCATCTGCAGCGGCGACAGGCCCATGAGGGAGGGGCGGGGCTGGGAATTCACGTGCGACGTCACGAAGGCGCAGTCGCATCTGTCGAGGTTGTCGAAGGAGATGCCTCGGCGCTTGGGCAGCATCTTTCGAAGTTCCACGTGATTGCGCTCTTATGTTCTCGAGTTTGCTATGTGCCGAACTCCTCTCCCATCTGGGGATACTGCGCCATTTCAGCACATAGTCAAACTATCCTTTCCCCATCTGCAACCTGATGAGGAAGGGAAACAAAATGCAGGTAGATGAACACCTCGAAGCCTTTCGTGGGTTTATTGGGACCAACGGCAACTCTCCCAACGTATGCGCCATGTACTTCAAGAGGGTTCGAACGTTTCTTGGCAAGCATCCTGAGGCAACGACTGCGGGCGAGCAGATACTCAGGGAGCTGATTGACGAGTACATCGAATCTCTTCCCGTAACCTCAGGCATAGGCGTCACCGCAACAGCAGTTAGGTACTACTGGGCGATGAGATTCGGCAAGCCGCACTTCAAGCGCTTCGATCCGCGAAGCTATCCCGAGGACCAATCAATCGAGCAAGAATGCCATGAGTTCGAGGCATATCTAGTATCTAGTATCTAGTGGCCGTCTCAGCTCGGTAACTGTCAGGCAACGGGTGAGTAAAGTACGACAGTATCTCTACACTATGTTTAGCGGTTTAAGCTTCAAGCGAAATATGGTCGACCTCGCAAGTGCCATGAACTTCATCTCAAAGAAAATAGCCCATACCTCCGCCTCTACAAAGCGAGGTTTCTGCACAGAGATCAGGTCTTATGCGAGATTCCTTTGTGCTAGTGGGTACGAGAATACGGCCGGACCAATCACGAGAATCGCCCTCAAAGGCCCCGAGCCGATGAACCCTCTGCCCAAGTGTATATCTGATGAGGACTTCTGCAAACTTGTGGCTTCGGTGGATTCCCAAACGCCTCGCGGCAAGCGTGATCTTGCAATGTTGCTGCTCATGGGTAACCTCGGGCTTAGGCGCAGCGACGTTGCGCTGCTCGTGCTCGAGGACGTCGACTGGGCCAACGGCATCTTGCACGTCAGAAGCTCGAAGAGCATCTCCGACAGATCCATCCCCTTGGACTCGGATACCGGGGCGGCGCTTGAGGACTACGTCGTTAACGCAAGACCAGCAGGCACGGGGTCGAGAAGCCTGTTCCTGCCCGACGGCTTGGAGGCCAAGGGCGCTCAGATGACGTTCCAGCAGGTCGGAGGGGCAATCGGGCTCCTGTCCGAGAAAGCCGGCATGAGGGATTCGGGCACCCGCCCCCTAAGGCGCGCCGTCGCGACCAACATGGTGAACAACGGCGTGTCGATAAAGCCCGTAGCGGACATCCTCGGGCACGAGTCGCTCGCGACAACAATGGGCTACTTGAGGGTCAACGTCGAAAGTCTGCGCAAGGCGGCGTCTCCGTGGCCGAAGGAGGTTGCGGTATGAGCGTCGTAAGGGACCAGGTTGAGGCCTACATCGCCTACAAGAACGGGCTCGGGGTCCCCATGGTGTCCGAGGCATCGGCCATGCGCCGGTTCGCAAGGTACGCCGATTCGGTCGGCCATGAGGGCCCTATCACCGTCGAGATCGCGGTCGAATGGGCAAGGAGCGGCACGAACCATGCGGAGGGTTACGAGATCAAGCGCTACGAGATGGCGAGGCGCGTCCACGAGTACGCCTGCGCCTTAGCCGGAGCTGCACCGACGCTGCCGCCCGGACTCATCGGCAAGAGCTGCAACCGGATAACGCCCTATATATTCGCAGACGAGGAGATCTCGCTCATCATGCACGCCGCATCGAGGATGTACGTGCAGCAGGATGCGATGAAGCCGCTTGCTTACGCCGCCGTAATAGGATTGCTCAGGGCAACGGGGATGCGCCCGAACGAGGCGCTGTCCCTTGACGATTCCGACTTCGACCCGGACGCCGGCACCTTCCTCGTGAGGAAGGGCAAGAACAACCGAGAGCGAATCATCCCCGTTGAGGATTCCACGGTAGAGGCCATCATGCGCTACCGCGAGCGCCGCGACGAGCTCAGGGACGGCCTCCAATGCCGAAGGCTCTTCGTCGCAAACGGCGACAAATCAATCCGCCTCGGCAATCTCGAGCATTCGTTTTGCGAGATCAGATGCGTTTTGCTAAACAGAGGCGAGATTTGGGAACGCAGGCCGCCCAGAATTTACGACCTTCGTCATACCTTCGCGGTAAGCAAGATCCTCTCCTGGCACGAATCGGACGAGAACGTCAACGCCATGCTGCCAGTGCTGGCGACCTACATGGGTCACAAGAACATATCGGAGACTTACTGGTACCTGACCGGGACGCCAGAGCTGCTGCAGGTCGCATGCGACGCGTTCGAGCAGGCCGCCAAAGGAGTTGATGCCAGATGACCGCCTCCGTAAACCTGTCGGATCTTATAGAGGGGTTCTTCCTCGAATGGATGGAGAGGGACAGGAAACTCTCCGGCAACACCGTAGCCAGCTACAGGGATGCGTTCACCCTCTACTTCAGGTGGCTTCGAGACAAGCGGGGAGTCGAGCCAACGGAGGTTGGCATGTCCGATCTCACCGCAGACAGCGTGAACGAGTTCCTGAACTACCTGGCTGACGAGCGAGGCTGCTGTTCCAAGACACTGAATTGCAGGCTTTCCGCTTTCTGGTCGTTCGCAAGGTACGCCGCAAGGAAGGCTCCCCAGCATCTGGGGCAGCTGACGGAGATATCGAAGATCCCGAACCGAAAGGCTAGGCGCAGGGAGATAGATTACCTGACCCCTGACGAGGTCGAATGGATGACCGCGTGCTGCGAGCCAGGGTCGGAAACGGAGCTCATGGTCGCGATGCTGTACAACTCGGGCGCTCGAATCAGCGAGCTGGTCACAATCAAAGTGGAGGACGTGAGGACCTCGGCCAAGGGAAACTGCCACGTTCACTTCCTCGGCAAGGGCAGGAAGGATCGGACCGTGCCTCTTTGGGATGACACCTCTCAGCTGCTTCTGACGCACATCGAGCGGCTCTCCCTCAAGGAGGGCGATTACGTCTTCGCAGGCAGAAACGTCGATCACCTTACCAGATCAGGTGCGAGAAGCAGGCTCGATTGCGTTGCGAAGAGGGCCAGGGCCGCCCATCCCGAGCTCGCGCGCAAGAAAATCACACCGCATGTCTTTAGGCATTCAACCGCAATGGCGATGCTGGCCGCAGGCGTCGATATCGCAACCGTGGCGATATGGCTTGGCCACGAGGACATCAATACGACTCACAAGTACGTTGTGTCCGATATGGCGGTAAAGGAGGAGGCACTCGCAAAGGCTCGCCGCGACTGGGGACTCAAGCCCCGAAAGCCCTACAAAGCCAGCAAGGATGTCCTGGATTTTCTAAATTCGCTATAAGCCCAACGAAAGAACTATGTGTCGAATCTAAGTAGTATCCCCAGATGGGAGAGGGGTTCGGCACATAGCAAACTCGAGAACATAAGAGCGCCTATGTACTTAAACACATAGGCGCTCGCAGGCACCCTTCTGCTGTGACTGGCGCACGTCGCAGTAGTAGACTTTGCAGCGGGCATCTTCACCGAAGATCGAGGCCTCGATCGCCGAGATGTCGGAAAACTCGGTCCCGTTGTCGGTAAGAATGATGCCGAACAGACGCTTGAACACTCGCTTTCCCAAGGAGCGTTCGAGCATGTCGAGCGCGGCGGCAACCGCGCTCGACGTCTTTTTGGGCAGCAGCAGCGCAAGCTGCACCTTGCACGGACGCAGGTAGAGGGCGGGCGGGCGCTGGGCGTCATGGGTCCGCCCGATCACGGCGCCCGTCTCGCATGCCCCGGCGCGCTCCGCCTCCGCCAGCGCACAGAACGCCGCATAGGAGCGATCGGCTCCGTGCGAGGTAATCTTGGGCGCAGCATGCCTGGCGCGCGGCTTGTAGCCGACCTTGCGCCTGAAGCCCGTCGGCGACATGGAGAAGTAGCCGCGTTCGGCCCAGCGGCAGGGGGTCGAGGGGGCAAGGTCGAGGTGGGGGTTGGCCATGCAGATCTGCTCGGGGGACTTGCCGTCGAGGACGTCGGAGCGGATGGCGAAGACGATCTTCTCGAAGTCCTCCTCCCGGCGGTTTATGCCGCGCCCGGGCTCCGAGCGGACCCTTTCGCTGGCCGCCTGCGCCAGCGAGGCCCTGTGCTCCGTCCGCTGCCTGCGTCCGCAGCTTTTCTTATAGGCCATGCATCCGTTGCAGGTCCAGGGCCGCTTCTTCAGGCGCATGCACGACGCCTCTTCTGGCTCATCGGGGACGGTCTCGCCGCGCCTCTCCCCGTCCTTCCAGGTGCGGCGCTTCCTGGCCTCTTCGGTCACGGTCGCCGGCGAGCGCCCGATCGATCTCGCGATCTCGCGGCAGCCCTTGCGCTTGTCCAGCCCGTTTTGAATCGCTTCCCGGTCGGCCTTGTCGATGCGGGCGCAAGCCCTGTTTTTGCCATCCATGACGGCTCCTTCCCGCAGGAAGGGTTCGTGCCGCGTCCTCGTGACGCGGCATCGTTCCTGCAAGAGCCATTCTCATGCTCAACTGAACGCGTGCGGCTGAGCATGGAGAAAGCACCTTTTTGGAAGAGGGTGTTCAGCTAACCTCGCAAATTGACTTTATTGTCATAGGGCCGGCGACCTGTGCTCATTTCCCGAAGGTCAACGTTAACCTATGGTCATATACACAAAATCGCCATACAATTCAAGGCTACGAGATATGTGATTTTGAAGGGAGGATGTGAGGCTTATGGCTACAAATGACCAAGTAAAGCAGCTTGCCAAAGCTCACTACTCCGGCGATGATGACTCATTCAGGTCGTGCCTATTGCAAATAGCAGCCTATGAGGCTAAGCGTGGCCACGCCCAAGCTGCGAGGGAGTTTAAGGCTCTTGCAGAGCAGCAGCGACAAAAGGCGAAGATAGTTAATCTCACACAAGTAGAGGGCCTTTTCCAAGTGGCCTATCCCACGACACCCTTGAACAGGCTCATCGTTTCCGACGCGCTCGTGGCCAAGTTACAGCGCGTCATTGACGAATACCGCCAACGTGGCAAGCTCGCCGATTACGGATATGCCAACAGACGGCGCATCCTCCTCGAAGGCGCCCCGGGCACGGGGAAGACCATGACGGCAGCTATCATCGCAGCTGAACTATCTTTGCCGCTGTTCACGGTGCAGATGGACAAGCTCATTACCAAATATATGGGCGAGACGAGCGTCAAGCTGCGTCAGATTTTCAGTGCCATTGAACGCAATGTAGGTGTTTATCTCTTTGACGAATTTGACGCCATCGGCGCGGATCGC
Organism: Slackia sp. ZJ119; assembly: GCF_011039175.1. Classification (GTDB taxonomy): domain Bacteria; phylum Actinomycetota; class Coriobacteriia; order Coriobacteriales; family Eggerthellaceae; genus Xiamenia. The sequence continues at coordinate 43,098 of NZ_JAAKEN010000015.1, read as the reverse complement.
AGCCTCGATAACGAAGTCGGCGAGATGAGACGCATCCTCAACTCATTCTTGCAGTTCATCGAAAGCGACAGTTCGGATAGCATCATAATCGCCGCTACGAATAATAGGCAGATGCTCGATCCTGCCCTTTTCCGTAGGTTCGATGACGTACTCCATTACGAGCTCCCCACATCCGAAGAAGCCAAGCACATCATCGACTCGGTTGTCGGCGGCTACGACACGACGTTCTATGCCTCCGATGGACTTGCGAAAAGGGCATCCTTGCTGTGCCAGGCGGAGATTGTGCAGGTATGCAACGATGCTATCAAGGGTTCGTTGCTTTCCGGTGAGCCCGTAACTGAGGATATGCTCTCCACGCTCCTTGGTGAGCGGCTTGGTGTTTACAAAGTTGATCAGAAGGTTAGCTAGCCTATGCTCCCAAATATCTTTCTCGCCGATGCTTCCGAATCGCGCCCTTACGAGCGACCGAGTGGAGGTGGCGGCGAGGCCAAACGTCCCGAGAGGGATAGAAAAGCGCATGCGGACAAGCTCGTGCGACAAATCGACGCGGCCATAGCGGAAGAGGATGGGGAAGCCGAGAAGCGCGGTGGCACCTACCTCCGATTCAACAGCTCCCCGCGTTTTCCGCTCGATCCCGAAGCTTTCGAGAATCGCATCCATAAGGTCGTACTCCTTCGTATGGATACCGACGAGGAGACCGGCAGAATGTCGGCTACTGTATTCGTGCCGCGAGGGAAAGAGGGCTTCTTTCGTCAGAAGGTGACGGATTATGCTGACGAGTCGAAAGCAACGAAGAAGGGGCATCCATGCAATCGGGAATTCGTTGAGGATGTCGACGAGGTCGCCAAGCCGACTGCGAAGTCCTTTTGGAGCGGAAAGGCGGACGAATACCCAGATAGGGTTGCTATATGGTGTGAGATTTGGATAAATACTTCTCAGACTTCCGCCGAAAATGCTCTCGACGCATTCACGGCGTACTGTGACGGTCACAATGTCCAGCAATCGGCTGATCACCTTGTCTTTCCAGAGTGCATCATCGCCATGGCAAAACTCGATGGCAAAGGCATTGAAGACATGCTCCGCGAAGTCGGGGCTGTTTCTGAGATAAGACGGGCTGCAGAGCCGACATCAACCTTCGTCAATGCGGACGCGCGCTTTCAGAAAGAACTCGTCGATGACTTCGTTAAGCGTTTGACCGTTGACACTGCCGACACGTCTGTTTGCATTCTGGATACAGGAGTCAACGCCAACCATCCGTTATTGGAACCAGCAGTGCAGGATGGCACCGTGCTCTCGGCTCGTAGCGGATGGCCTTCGTCTGATACAGGTGGGCATGGGACCAGCATGGCTGGTATTGCGCTCTACAACGACTTGAAAGCAGCGGTTCTAAGCCAAGAGCCGGTGAGTGTAGGGCATCATATCGAGTCCGTAAGAATCTTTCCTCCTTTAGGCACAAACGAACAAAGCATGTACGGCGTTATAACGCGAGATGCAATCAGTGAAATCGAGATTGCACAGCCCGTCTCTAACAGGGTCTTCTGCATGGCGGTAACTGATGACAGCAGCATTACCGATGGCTCGCCGACATCTTGGTCAGCAGAAGTTGATAAGTTGGCGGCTGCGGTTGGCGAAGACGAGGAGGACAAACGACTCCTGCTCGTGAGCGCTGGCAACGTAGATACGAATGAGTTCCACGTCGAGCCCTATCCTGGTACAAACCTGACTTCGCCAGTGGAGAGTCCTGCGCAGGCATGGAACGCATTAACGGTTGGAGCGTACTCAGATGATGTGATAACGGATGAGGTAGGATTCGAAGGCTTTATGGGAATGGCCGAGAAGGGTGGACTCTGTCCGTATAGCAGGACATCGATAATCTGGGACGATATGTGGCCGATCAAGCCAGAAATATGCTGCGACGGCGGCAACCTCGCCACGAACGGCTTCAACTGGATGGATTGCCACGACATGAGCAAGCTGAGTACCAGCAATGATTTGCCCTCGAGCTACTTCGCAAGCATTAGGGCAACGAGTTCAGCAACGGCCCAGGCGTCTTGGATGGCGGTGCGCATCATGGACGCCCATCCGGGGATTTGGCCTGAAACCGTACGTGCCCTCCTCGTGCATTCGGCGCGGTGGACTGACACGATGAAGCGACAGTTTCTCCCTGAGGACGATACGATGAAGAAACCTAGACGCGATCTTCTTAGAACATGCGGATGGGGCATCCCAAACATCGACTATGCGTTGGGTTCACTTGACAACCGGGTTAACCTTATCATTCAGGGTGAGATGCAACCCTTCAGAGAAGATGGCACCTGCAATGAGATGCGAGTACATGAGCTTCCTTGGCCAAAGGAAGAGCTTCTTCGACTTGGTGAGAAAGAAGTTGAGTTCAGGGTTACGCTTTCGTATTTTATTGAGCCGAGCCCCGGCGAACGTGGCTGGGTAGACAAGTTCCAGTACCAGTCGTGCGGGCTGAGGTTTCAGGTAATCGGTAAGAGCCAGGACTACAACGAATTTCTTGGATTTGTCAGCAAAAAAATGCGCGATGGCGAGACGGACTATGCTAGGGGGTCGGCTTCAAGTGAGTGGTATCTTGGGCAGGACAACCGCGATGTAGGTTCCATACATAGTGACTTCAAGCGAATGAGCGCAGCTGACCTTTGTGATGCGAGGTATGTTGCCGTGTACCCCGTAAGCGGCTGGTGGAAGATGCTCAAATCGCTCGGAAAGCGCACGGAGAAGCTGCGTTACGCGCTTGTTGTATCGATTGATTCTGAGGAAGTCGTGTCCGATCTCTACAGTGAGATCGTGACAAAGATCAAGATTCCTGTTGAGACAACGATACCTACGCCGTAATCTGGATCGCAGAGCGACTTTGTGACGGCCCCTTAGCCTTGTAGCAGGTTAAGGGACCGAACTGTTTATGTCGGCCACGAAACGAAAGGTGGCCGACGTGGCCGGTGGTAAACATGGCGCAGAGACGCAGGAAGAGCTGCAAGCTCAGGAAGACTTCGGGAAGCGGTAACGTACAATTTCTTGCGCACTTTGACAGCAGCATAGTCTAGATATCAAACAGGCACAGCCCATGCCTTCGGTATGATTTGAGTTGCCTAGATCCAAATCAAGCCAGGAGGCAGAGCCATGCCCGAACCCATCGCAACGTTAGACGAAGACGCTATCAGAGACCAACTCAAGGAGCTCGTGCGAAGAACGGTCGAAGATACGCCCAATGCCCTTCTCGAAGAAGAGGCGGACGACCTCATCGAGGCCGACCGCCATGAGCGAACGGCTGACCGCGAAGCCCATCGCGCCGGCCATTACGAGCGCGGGCTCACGACGACGTCGGGTCAGGTCGCGCTTCGGATGCCCAAGCTCAAGGGGATGCGCTTCGCCGCCGCGATCATCGAGCGCTACAAGAGACGCGAGACCTCCGTCGAAGAAGCCATGATCGAGACGTGCCTGGCGGGCGTGTCCACGAGGCGCCCCAGAGGATGTCTCCGAGATCCTCTGGGGCGCGAGCGCGTCGGCCGGGACCGTCTCCAATCTCAACGACAAAGCGTTCGAGGCCGTCGAGCGATGGAGGAGCCGCTCGCTCGAGCGCGCATGCCCCTACGTGTTCGCAGATGGCATCCATCTGGAGAGGAGCCGGGGCGGCGGCTTCGAGAACGTGGCCGTCATGGTGGCCATCGGGGTCGACGACGACGGATGCCGCGAGGCGATAGGAGCAGCAGAGGGTTTCACGGAGTCTGCCGAGTGCTGGCGGGAGCTCCTCTCGCGGCTCAAATCGCGCGGTCTTCGCGGCGTGAAGATGCTCACGGGCGACAAGGCTGCCGCGATGACGGGCGCCATGGCCGAGGTCTTCCCGGATGCGGCTTGTCAAAGATGCGCGGTACATTTCTGTCGCAGCGTGCTATCGAAGGTTCCGAAGAGCAAGCGGGGCAAGGTCGCTGCCATGCTCAATGCCATCCACGCCCAGGAATCCTTTGAAGCCGGCATGGCCAAGGCGGAGTCCGCAGCGGACGAGCTCGATGCATCGAAGCTCAGGGAGGCCGCCAGGCGCATCCGCGATGGCGTCGTCGAGACGCTCACCTACACCCGCTTTCCCATGGAGCATTGGAGGCGCATCCGCACCAACAACGCCATCGAGCGGCTCAACCGCGAGACAAGGAGGCGAACGCGGGTCGTGGGCGCCTTCCCTGACGGCAGGTCGGCCCTCATGCTGGTGAGCGCCCGCCTCAAGTACGTCGCCGACGGCGAGCGGGGCTCAAGACGATATCTGGACGTGACGCTGCTGGATGGGTGATCATATCGAAGCGCATAGGCTAGTTGCTTGAATTTGCGCAAGATGTTTGACAGTACCCCGAGGGCGATGGGTTAAGCCCAGCGGCGCTTGAGCGCCTGATTCAGATAAGTAAACCGGCGACGAAAAAATGTACGCAAGGATAAAAAGAGCGCCGGAGGGCGCTCTTTTTGCTCATCTTTTTATCGTTGTAACTGATTGTTCATATTTGAAAGGCGATCTGCTATCTAGTTCTTTTCTCGCAGTGTATGTGCCCATGTCCTGAAAGCTGTAGCCTCTGTTGAGTGGAGTCTTTTGCCCACAGCAATAGCCATATCAAGATTGAAAACAGCGGTGAGGCAAGAGATCGTACGGCTGCCGACTTGGCGAGTGACCTCCATTCTGGAAATGGATGCATCAGGATCGACTTCTTCCTCGTCGATGATATTCGCGATAAGCTTTTTGGCTGCAGGGCCATCAACGCCGTAGAGCGCTGCGATCTGCTCATGCGTAAGCCAAACGGTGATCCCGTCGAAGACGATACTCAATTCATCATTGCCATCTTGCAATCTATAGCTAACTGTCGTCGTTTCAGCCATTCTGGGTACCTATCTTCCTATCGGAATAGTTCTTCGGGCCAAAGCCTTTTCAAAACTTCGAGCGTCTCGCCAGTGGATAGATTGACCTTCCTCATGACCCAGCTCAAAAGGAAATCATTGATCTGCTTTATCGCGAGCTGCTTGACAATGCTTTCGATCTTGTCATCTTCCGCATTGGCGTCCATCGAGAATGCTAGTTGATAGAAACCGTTCGTATGCGAGAGGATCTTTCCATATACAAGCTCTTCGTGTGGATCATTGACTGCATTCGTGTATACCGGACGCCATTCTTCGATGAGGTTGAGCACTTCGACCATCACTTCATCGTATGTAGAGCCATCTACCGAAGATGCAAGCTCAAACAAGCGGTCGGCGGGTAGCATCCAGCCAACGAGGTCGTATTTGTCCTCGAAATGCTTATAGAACGTCGAGCGAGAAAGGCCGCTTGCTGCAGTTATATCCTGAACAGTAATCTCGCCGAGGGGGCGCTCGCGCAGCAACCCCTCCAAAGAATCAGCCAGTATTCGCTTTGTGTTCATATCTACCCTCCTTTCGAGAAATACTCTCTGAATGAGCGATCTAGGAACGGGGCACTCGTATTGATGAACCGGGCGCATGATGATGCAGCATCGCATAAATCCTCTAGATTGCGCGTATACCATGATACTCATCTAGAAATATTGAGGCGACATTTCTAGGTAGACAATCAGCTCCACCGTGTCTATTTTCGTACACAGCGGCATCCATTGTTTCTTCCCTTGTCTGCCCGTGAGAGCATACATTTATTCCAACGTCTTTAGCTTTTGCTCGCATGTAAGGATCGATCTTCATATCCACCCATGCAACAAGGCAACGCGCAACGCGACGATTGGAGCGAATCATGCATTTCCTCGGCGACACCTACCGCCCTCCCTTCGAGGAGAAGTCTCTGCTCATTCCTGTGTCTGCTGGCTGCAGTCACAACCGATGCAAGTTCTGCAATCTCTACGGCGAAACGGAGTTCCAGGTCAATCCGCTCGAAGTGATAGAGGAGGACATCAATTCGGTCGCTAAGTACAGGACTCTATACAAGCGCGTGTTCCTCGTAGGAGGCGATCCATTCACCCTTCCGTTCGAGTCCCTCAAGTTTATTGCTGAGACGATCAACGAGAAGCTTCCGAGGATTGAGTCGATAGGGTGCCACGCATCGATCATGAATGTCATGGCAAAGACGCCTGAGCAGCTCCAAGAGCTCTCCGAACTCGGCTTTGATGGCATCAATATCGGCCTTGAGACTGGTCTCGATGCAGTTCTGGATTACATGGATAAGGGCTACACGTCTGCAGAGGCGAAAGAGGCATTGTTGAACCTCAATGATGCGCGCATTTCCTACAACCTGAACTTGGTGACGGGATTAGGCGGCCCGGAGCTCTCTATGGAGAACGCCGATGCTTCTGCGGAGCTGCTCAATGAGGTGCAACCGAAACTCGTGATGGTAGCGCCTTTGCATATGGAGCCTGGCGCTGAACTTGAGAAGATGGAGGAAACCGGCGAGTTCACTCAATGCACCCTCGGGCAGATCATCGACGAGCAGATTAGGGTGCTTCAGAGATCCGAGTTGGAAGACACCATTTATTTCGGCATGCAAAGTGTGAATCCCATCCGTACGAACGGAACCTTGAATGCGGACAAGGAATACCTCATCAAAGAACTGGAAGCCGGGCGCAGCCGTTTTCCAGAGCATCAGCTGAACGAACCTATCCGCTGGTTCCCGCCGAAGGTCAAGCTCAACGCCACACGCACGATGTGATAACGAGTGCCGTTCGATCATTTCATCAGGAATCAAAACATGATGAGCACTGCCTTTAGCGATGAACACCGACGATTGGAGCAAGCATGGCAACGGAAGCAGAGATCTTAGCGGAGATCAAGGAGATGGGCCGTTTGACCGAGGAGCAGGAGAACATCCTCTACAACATCTGCCTCAAGCAAGAGGAACTTGGACGTGAATCCACGAATATGATGCTGGACAAAGTGGTAGATAGCCCTATCTACCAGCCGATGATAGATCGCGAGATGCTCACATACGAGGTCTTCAATCACGGCTCGAAGCATGAGGTGGCAAGCCTATACGCTACCTTGAAGGGTTTGCGTTACTGCATCATGTTCTCAGACGAGCTTTCTCCTAGAAGGCAGTTGAACCCTGTAGGAGCGCCATGGGGCAGCACTCCTACACCTGGCGGAATGCCGCAATAAACGAATGCGTTCATATCGCATTCTCATTCGTTCATTGTTTGATTTGGACTGATTCATATGGAAGGCATGCTGCAGTTAGCGCCAAAGGACGAGCTGATACAGAAATTCGGCAAGTTCTATTCGAAGAAATCGCCGTCAGAAAAAGGATCCGATGAAGCTCGCGAACGCTTCTCTAAGGGTGGTCTGCTTTTCGAAAGATTAGATGATCGCAAGCTTCGCTTGGTCGCTTACGAGGGTACAGAAGAAGATATCTTCATTCCCGATGAGGTTACAGCGATCGAGCCGTATGCCTTTGATGGCGCACAGGGGATCAAGCGTCTGAGGTTCTTGCATGGGATCGAAGACGTTGGGATTCGAGCGTTCGCCGTTGGTGACCAGATCGATGTCATCCATATAGATATGAACGAGCCCATAGATGGGCATAGCTTCTTCGATATTCGCTTTCCAAATACCGAACGTGGGAAACGGCAGCAATACGTTGCGCTCACTTCGCCAGATGCGCTTGCTCCTTCGAATCTCTTTGCGAATTACGATGTTGCCATCACAAGTAGTTCAGGGCTTGATCCTGCAGCAAGTGAGGATAACTCCGGGCTCTACGACCAGTGCAAGCGCATGATCGACCGGCTCAAGGATCCAATATTTATGACCCATCCCAATAAGCAGACGATAGTGCGAGCGCTAGAGAATCGTCTTGTTGAGGTATGCATCGCCTTGTCTGCTTACGGAGATAAGGCGGCTCTTGATGACCTTGCAGACCTCGAATTCTTGAACGAACACAACATCACGGCCGTCATCGACAGCGTTGGAACTACTAAAGATGCGGCTATGACTTCGCATCTATTTGACATACGGCATCGTTGGTTCGAATGGAACGACGATGCATTGGATTTCAGCCTATAGGAACCAACATGCCTGAAGTGATGGACGAAAAGCTCAAACGAAGGCTCGAAGAGGATGCCCTTGGCAGGGACATCATTGACGAGTGTCGGGTCCAGCTCATGCTCAAGTTCCGGTTCCTGGATCTTGCGCTTTGGCGCATGGAGCTAAGCCCCCTGCGTTCGGGTGCGCGCTATCCTCTCGCGACCAACGGATCGAACGTCGCCTATGACCCATCACGTGTGATAGCCCGATACAAGCAAGATTTCGACGAGAGCGTGCGGGATTACATCCATATGACTCTCCATTGCTTGTTCAGGCATCCCTATGACCGCGACCACGAAGATCTAGAGGCGTGGAGTCTCACGTGCGATGTGATGGCCGAGAGCGTCGCGATGGATCTCTGCGGAAGACGATTCCCGAGTGCTGATGATGCAGAGCGCCAGAGCCAGCTGGGTACGATACGCATGATGTCGGGCGACCTTCTGCCCTCGAAGGTCTACTCGTTCATTCACAACCTCGTTATCTGCCCTGACGGGCAATCCTACTGCGGAATACAGCGTACCGCCCTCAATGATTGGCATGCGCTTTTCGAGCGTGACGAACATGCAGCATGGCCGTCGATGAGCATATCAGGGGATTCTTCAGAAGATGGATTGAGTAACGATGAGGGCGAATCCGAAGGCGATCAAAACCGCGGAGAGGCTACGTCTCAGATGGAAGCTTCTGGTGATGAGCCGACGACACCAGAGGATGGCACTGAGGGTGAGCAACCGCAAGCGGCAGAGCAACCCGAAGGGGAAGCCTCTCAAGGCGGTGGAGAGGATGACGAAGATAGTCTTGAGGGAATGGGTGAAGCTGCTGGTGATGAGGGGCTCACAGAACGGAATCAAACAGAAGGACTGGATAGCCTTGAGCGCTCGGACCAAGACGAGCAGGAATGGGAGGACATCTCCAAGCAGATCGAGATGGAGATGCACGCATTCGGGAGCGAATGGGGCGACGAGACATCCAGTTTCGTCAGCAATCTCGCCTTAGCCAACCGCAAGCGCTACGACTATTCAGAATTCCTGCAGAGCTTCGCTGTGCACAGTGAGGAGATCCAGGTCAATCCCGAGGAATTCGATTACGTTTACTACTCCTACGGAATGAACCTGTACGGCAAAACGCCGTTGATCGAACCTTTGGAATACAAGGAATCGGAGCGAATACGCGATTTCGTCATCGCTATCGACACATCGGAGAGCGTTCGCGGGGATCTCGTGCGTCGCTTCATTGCTCATACGTTCGACATCCTGAAAGAATCAGGAGAGTATGCGAGCAAAGTGAACATTCATGTGATCCAGGCAGATAACCGCATTCAGCAGGAGATGATCATCAAGGACCTGCGGGATGTCGACTCTTTCATGGACAACATGCAGGTTCGAGGTTTTGGAGGGACGGACTTCCGCCCTGTCTTCAATCACGTAGAGGCGATGATCGAAGACGGAAGACTGAGCGACTTGAAAGGCCTTGTGTACTTCACAGATGGGCTCGGGACCTTTCCAGAAAGCGCGCCAAGCTTCGATGCTGCGTTCGTATTCATGAAGGATGAGTCCAAAGATGTGCCAACGGTGCCTCCGTGGGCGATAAAACTGGTTATCGATGAGAATGCGCTTAAGGAGTAGCTTATGAACATCACCCAGGCAAAACAGCAGATCAAAGATACGGTGAGAGCGTATCTGAAATGCGATGATACCGGTCTTTATGCCATAGATCCCGTGCATCAGCGCCCTGTGTTCCTCATGGGTGCACCCGGCATCGGCAAGACAGCCATCATGGAGCAGATCGCTTCCGAGCTCGGCATAGGCCTTGTTTCCTATTCCATGACCCACCACACAAGGCAGAGCGCTTTGGGTTTGCCGCGCATCGAACAGCGCTCATTCGAAGGGATCGACGTCGAGACTTCTGAATACACCATGAGCGAGATCGTGGCAGCCATCTATGATTATCGAGAGCGCACCGGCTTGCATGACGGGATCCTCTTCCTTGACGAGATAAACTGTGTAAGCGAAACCCTGTATCCGTCTATGTTGCAATTCCTGCAATACAAGACGTTCGGTAAGCATAAGGTGCCCACGGGCTGGGTGGTGGTCTGCGCAGGCAATCCACCTGAGTACAACCGCAGCGTCCATGAGTTCGACATCGTGACCCTTGATAGGCTCCGAGAGATAGACGTTGTCCCCGATTATCCTTCCTGGCATGGATATGCAGTGGAGAAGGGGCTTCACCCTGCCGTTATCACATTTCTTGAAACCAAGAAAGATTGCTTCTACAAGGTTGAGAGCAAGCCCGGTGGAGGCAAGGCATTCGTCACCGCACGTGGCTGGGAGGACTTGTCCGATCTGCTCACGCTCTACGAGCAGATGGATATCGCTGCAGACCGCGATCTCTTCGCTCAATTCTTGCACGATGATGAGATTTGCGATCAGTTCAGCGTTTATTACAACCTCTTCAATAAGTATCGCAGCGATTACAAGGTTGGCGCGATCTTGGAGGGCAATGCTGACGATACCGTCAAGCAGCGAGCATCTGAGGCGGCATTTGACGAACGCGTTGCTCTGATCGGACTGATTCTTGATGCACTGGGGAACGAATGCATGGAAGTGCTGCGGCTTGAAGATGTCTGCATGAGGGTGCGCGATATGCTTCGTCTAGCCAAAGAAAGTCTCTTGAATGGCGCTTCCGCAAATGAAGTGTTGGGGGCTTTGATCGAGGATAGAGAGGTGCGTCTCGGGGTGAAGGCCGAGGCGGGAACGCTTTCCACGGAAGAAAGCCGTCGCGAGCGGATGGTCATCAGGATGCTGCGCGGCCTGCTTGCAGAATGCATGGCGAACAGCGCTGAATCTGGTGAAGCAGCCTTTGATGCCATACAAGCTGCTTACCAGGAGAACGTGGATGCCATAAAGCCTTTGGCGAACGCCGTCAGTGCCAAGATGGACTCCGCCTTCGGATTCGTCGATGAGGTCATGAACCCGCGCGAGATGTTGATCTTCATGGCAGAGCTCTCGACCCGCAAGACGACCACGCAATTCATCTCGCACTATGGCAACAAGAGCTATTTCGAGCATAACGCAGCTTTGGGAATAGCGGAGACACGTGCCGATCTTGACGAACGAACTGAAAGGTTGGCAGTTATCGAAGATGGTGTCCCAGATGTTTTGGATGGGCCATCGGTGGACGAATCGCAGGCTGTCGGCCTCAAAGTGGGTGCCAAGAACGTTTCGACTCAACCATCATCCTTTTCAAAGGATGACCGCTCTGGGCTCGCAGCGCATTATGCGGACAAGCAGTTCGAGTACGGATTCGCATCTATGTGCAAGATGGTGCTCCCTTCAGAGGAACTCAAGGGCAAAAAGGTGCTCGATATCGGAAGCCGCAGAGGGCGTGGCGTCTATCGCATAAGCAGCATCGTCGGCAATGACGGGCACGCCATCGGAATAGATTGGAGCCCGTCTTATGTCCAGGAGGCATCGGATGGAATGGAGCGGGCGTGGCGCGATAGCCATCTCAAGGGCAACAACATGGAATTCCACGTTGCGTACCCCGAGGATCTCATCTCTGTGGGAATAGGAACATCGACGATGGATGCCGTATACATAAACAGCGTCGCTACTTTGCTCTATGACCAAGAGCGAGCGTTGAGGGAGTTCGGTCGCGTGCTGAAGCCAGGCGGCCTCTTGATCTTGGAAACCGTCTTTGCCGATCGCGATAGGGACGAATCTGTCGTGGAGGCAGCCCGAGAGCTTGGCAACAGTATCCAAGCAGCTCAAACCGAGAGCATGAACCTTGCGTGGTTAGAGGCAGCTGGCTTCGATGCGCCCACCATCGAGGACGAATATGAGGTTCCGGCCAATCGAGGATTTCGTCCAGGAGAGAAGGTCGAGACGGTTCCGGGTGACGAGGATGTCAACTACAAAGCCGTCAGCCTCTATGCGCGTAAAAAATAGACGGGGCATCTCGAAGCCTTCGAATTGACCCCGTATCAACGTTAGGAGAGATCATGCACACACCCCAGAACGTCAGACGAGGCCCGTACGGTTACTCGGCCGAGTTGCTGCAAGTGACCACGGGTTGCTCTTACGACAAATGCCGGTTCTGCAACTTGACCAACGGAACGCCGTTCAGCGTGGTCCCGATGGAGCATATCATTGCCGATCTTGAAGAGATCGCTGCCGCTGTCAGGCATCCGAGATCGGTTTTCCTCCTCACGGAGGACCCCATGGGCCTTCCCAACGATAGGCTGATTCCAGTATTGAAGCTCATCAGGGAAAAGCTGCCGACTGTCTCGGAGATCATAGGGTTCATCAGAGTTCGCGACATCAAGAGGAAAAGCGATGCCGATCTGAGAGAGATGGCCGATCTGGGACCGCTTAAGGTGATCGTTGGCGTTGAGAGCGGTTGGGATGAGATTCTCGCAGAGATGAACAAAGACCAGACGAGCGCAGACACCATAGAGCAGCTGCGCAGGCTTGAAGAGGTAGGCATCGAGTACAGCGTTTTCTATCTGTGCGGTATAGCTGGAAAAGGGAACGGCCAGGAAAATGCTCTGAGGTCCGCTAAGCTCTACAGCCAGCTGCATCCTACAAGGATCGAGATAGTCTCGATGACGCCGTTTCCTGGAACCCAGCTGCGAGAAGACGTTCTGAGCGGGGAATTCGAATTGGCGCCTGAATCAGAGATGATGCTCGAAGTTGCCACGTTCATCGAGAATCTTGAGTGCGAGACCATAGTGGCCGCAGAACACGACACGAACCTCTTCAGAATCGAGGGCCCTCTGCCTCAAGCGCGCGACCATATGGTCGAAGTTCTCAGGTGGCGGGCTGCCAATGTCGATGACGAGAAAATGTACGATTCTCGATTCATGATGAAAGGTTGATCCGACTTCGCAAAGATGATTTGCTTGGCAGAAATGCTCTAAGGAACTTTGCAAATAGCCTAATCGCCAGATGGCATAACCACGCATAAAGCTTGCAGCCTCGCACTGAGGTTGCAAAGATACAGACTGGGTGAGGTGGCAAAAGCCAGACCTCGATTAATTTAGTGCGCCATGATCTCGACAATCGGAGTCATGTGCGCGATAACTCAGTCTTTTCAACCGAGAATGGCACTCTTACCAAATTATTGAAAAGTTAAGACTTCCCATAAAACCATATGGTAACGTAAAATATCTTGCGCACTTTGACAGCAGCATAGTCTAGATATCAAACAGGCACAGCCCATGCCTTCGGTATGATTTGAGTTGCCTAGATCCAAATCAAGCCAGGAGGCAGAGCCATGCCCGAACCCATCGCAACGTTAGACGAAGACGCTATCAGAGACCAACTCAAGGAGCTCGTGCGAAGAACGGTCGAAGATACGCCCAATGCCCTTCTCGAAGAAGAGGCGGACGACCTCATCAAGGCCGACCGCCATGAGCGAACGGCTGACCGCGAAGCCCATCGCGCCGGCCATTACGAGCGCGGGCTCACGACGACGTCGGGTCAGGTCGCGCTTCGGATGCCCAAGCTCAAGGGGATGCGCTTCGCCGCCGCGATCATCGAGCGCTACAAGAGACGCGAGACCTCCGTCGAAGAAGCCATGATCGAGACGTGCCTGGCGGGCGTGTCCACGAGGCGCGTCGAGGATGCCTCCGAGATCCTCTGGGGCGCGAGCGCGTCGGCCGGGACCGTCTCCAATCTCAACGACAAAGCGTTCGAGGCCGTCGAACGATGGAGGAGCCGCTCGCTCGAGCGCGCATGCCCCTACGTGTTCGCAGATGGCATCTATCTGAAGAGGAGCCGGGGCGGCGGCTTCGAGAACGTGGCCGTCATGGTGGCCATCGGGGTCGACGACGACGGATGCCGCGAGGCGATAGGAGCAGCAGAGGGTTTCACGGAGTCTGCCGAGTGCTGGCGGGAGCTCCTCTCGCGGCTCAAATCGCGCGGTCTTCGCGGCGTGAAGATGCTCACGGGCGACAAGGCTGCCGCGATGACGGGCGCCATGGCCGAGGTCTTCCCGGATGCGGCTTATCAAAGATGCGCGGTACATTTCTGTCGCAGCGTGCTATCGAAGGTTCCGAAGAGCAAGCGGGGCAAGGTCGCCGCCATGCTCAAGGCCATCCACGCCCAGGAATCCTTTGAAGCCGGCATGGCCAAGGCGGAGTCCGTAGCAGACGAGCTCGATGCATCGAAGCTCAGGGAGGCCGCCAGGCGCATCCGCGATGGCGTCGTCGAGACGCTCACCTACACCCGCTTTCCCATGGAGCATTGGAGGCGCATCCGCACCAACAACGCCATCGAGCGGCTCAACCGCGAGATAAGGAGGCGAACGCGGGTCGTGGGCGCCTTCCCTGACGGCAGGTCGGCCCTCATGCTGGTGAGCGCCCGTCTCAAGTACGTCGCCGACGGCGAGCGGGGCTCAAGACGATATCTGGACGTGACGCTGCTGGATGGGTGATCATATCGAAGCGCATAGGCTAGTTGCTTGAATTTGCGCAAGATGTTTGACAGTACCCGTTGCACCCTGTCGATATAGCAACGATAAGTGCAAATAGGTGTGAACGCAAAAGCGCAAAGGAAAAGAGTCGAAGGTCGTGGCCACCGGCTCAATGAACGAGTTGTTATGCTTTGCTTGCTAGATCGTTTCAAGCTCCCGATGCAGCGGGTCGTCCTCGCCCGTGAGCACATCCCACCACCATTCGGGACTTTCGACTACCGACTGGCAGAGCATGCCGAGCAGCTTGCTCCTGGCATCGGCGGGCAACTGCTCGAAGTCGGCGCACATGGCGTCGAGCACGGCCTTGCTGGTTGAGATCATGTCGGTGCAGATCCCCTTCTTCGGCTTTACGCCGTTTCCCCTGGTAACCTACTCAAAACGAGAGGACATTCAAGGGGACATTCGGCGAAAAACCAGTGTCTTCTAGTGTCGAACAACGGAACTAGTGTCAACGGAAAACCCAAGGTCAGAGCACCAATGACTAATTGTTTCATCCAGTGTCGGTCTGGTGTTCCTCACTCACAACCCGGAGGTCATTGGTTCAAATCCAGTCCCCGCGACCATAAAACACCAGGTCAGAGAATATTTTCTCTGACTTTTTTCATTTTCTAGAGCCACTCTCGGCAGTGCTGAATTGTTCAGAATCTTGTTGGCTTTTCGCTCAATTCGAGCTATCAAAATACAGTCTCTTTTTGGTCTAAAATCGGACTTTGGGGCAAATTTGGGGTAAATGACAGAAAGCAACCTCTGATATTCCCTGCATATCGGTGGTTTTTGATGGAAAAAGCGCCACGAAAATCACTGTCTTGAATAAATATTTATGGAGATTATTCCATCTCAAATTCATAATCTGAGCACCAAATTTCAGTTTCCGAATGATGTTCATTCGGTGTGGCGATGCCTTCTCTGACACGCTCTGACGCGAACACCCGGTTTTTCGGTTGCCTATCGCTCGGTTCTCCCCTATAAGCGAGATATCACGAATCGAGGCGATACGCACTCCGGTAATTCAGGTTAGAGCGCATAGATGCGGGGAAGAGAAAGCGATATGGGTGAACAGATAAGGCTTACAGCAGACGAAGCGGCCAAGCTCAACTTGCTTTTGGACATGATACGTCCTGAGCGACGTATGGCTTCCGAGCCAGGGCAGTCAGCTGTGACAGACTGTCACAGTGACGAGAATGGCGCGAACGAGCAAGTCGCGCCTGGCGCTTCGCTGCCGGTCTGGCTCGACATCAAGCAGGCATGCGAATACATCCACGTTTCCCGGAGTAAGCTTTATTCGCTGATCAAGGAGGGCAAGATTCCGGCGATGAAGGTCAGCCGCAAGCTCCTTATCAGACGGGAGCGGCTTGATGAATTGATCGAGTCTGGAAGTCTTGCATAGCGAGCGCTCCAATGGCCCACGTTGCAGGACGCAAGACTGCTGCTCCGAACAAAAGCGCATATCCACGTTCAACACGTCATCTTCGTTCGATCGCGGATATGAGGTCAGGGCGAACACCGTGCGGGTGAGCTTCTTCTTCCCGTCGAAATACGTTCGGTACTCCTCGGGGATGCGGATGGTCAGCTCGTAGGCCGTGGTGCGCGAGTCCTTGCGCTTGCGCCTCGGCAGTCCCTTCTTCTTGCGGGCCTCGTCGATGTCATAGGGCTTGTCGCAGCGGAGCTTCTTCATGGGCGTCGCCTTCCTTCTCGCGGCGATCCTTGTAGAGGTAGTTGAGCAGCCCCAGTTTCGGGATGAGCCACCGGATGCCGATGCGGCATCCCTGCAGCTCGCCCCTGTTCAGCAGCTTGCGAATCTCTTGGCCCGTCGTGCCGGTGAAAGCCGCCACGTTGTCGGGGGTCATCATGTCGGGATACTGCTCCAACATGAACAGGTAGAGCCCGTCCGGGTCGGCCGCCTTGAGCCGTGCCTCGTCTACCTCCATCTCGCCATAGGTTTCCTTCATAGTCGCCTCCTCTCGAAAGTGAGGCGGCCAACGTCGCTGACCGCGATGATGGGGTACTTGGATAAACGCCTCAACGCTGCGAACGCCCCAAGCGCATGCTTGCGCGGAGCGCGCAGTTGCGACGCAGCTCGAAATGAGCGTTCAATGCGGTTGTCAAGGTTCGTTCATCGAGGCGCCCGTTTCGCCAGTAGCGAGAACGCACCTGCAACGCGATGAACAACCTAGCCGCTTGGATGCGGCGAAGGCGGAAGCGGTATCAGGATGGGAACCTTTAGCCCCCATTTCGCGAGAGGAATGTCGTTTTTGGTCTAGGGGGGGTCGCGCCCAGGTCAGAGGCACTTACGCATCGACAACCATGCAACGGCACCGATGATCTCGCGATTGCTGTCGCGGAAAAATGTCCGCTGTTACTCACCTCCACGATCTAGACACGAGAAGACGAGTGAGCGCGCAAGCGGAGCGAGTCGCTCCACGAGGATGTCTTCTCCGTTCTTGAACCAAAGTGCGTAGAGCGAGACCAGACCGCTCGTCACGAATTCCGCGACATAAGGGGCATCTTCCAAGGATACACAGCTTTCGAGCGCTCGGAGGACCAAGGGAGCGAGCGTCCGCTTCGCCCGTGCCACAAACGATGCGCTTCCGTTCTCGCCTATCAGCAGCCCGATCAGGTCTCCATGCATCGCATAGGTCTGAGAAACGAGCCCGACGATATCGAAGTCACCGCTCGAAACGATGGCGCTTTCCGCCGTCTTTTCCATGGCTGTGATGAGATCATCCTCTATGGCTCGCTGCAAATCTTGGACGCTCACGAAATATTCGTAGAACGTCGACCTATTCACGCCAGCCTTCTCTATTACCGCAGAGGCGGTCACTGCCTTCGAAGGGCGCGCTTTATAGAGACCGACATACGCATCGACGATGCGCTGCCTGGTCGCCGCTCGCCTCTCTGGGTCCTTCTTCGCCATCTTCGCCTGATTCCTCCCGACAATATCGGGAACTTTGTTGGTTGATGAAGCCCGTCAAATAACCCAACATAATATTGCCCAACAACATGTCGGTCAATATGCGAATCAGAGGTGGTCGCCTTGAAGAATTGGGTAGCCCGATACAATCTCGAAGTCCTGACTTTTTTGCTCGGCACGTTCATCGTGTGCGCAGCCGCGCTCTACCCGAGCATGAGCCCCATTCAACGATTCATGATCGTGTTCATGTGGCTGTTCACCTTGCACGAGTGGGAAGAAGGCAAGTACCCCGGCGGCTTCATCAACCTCATCGCGAAGAACCTCCTCAAGATGCCGGTGAGCCAGGAAACGGCAAATCTCTCGCGCATCCCCACCATGGTGCTCATCATAGGCTTCACCGTGATACCGTTCTTCTTCGACACCATTTGGCTGGTCGTGCTGCTCCCCGTCTATCTGGGCATCTTCGAGGGCTTCGTGCACATGATGGGCATAAAGCTGTTCCGGCTGAAGAAGCCCTACACGCCGGGCATGGTGACCGCTCTCGCCGAATTGGCGGTAGGCATCGGCTGCCTCGTCTACCTGATAACGAACTGCCCCGTGTCTCTTTGGGAATACCTCGTCGCCATCGTGCTCTATATCGCTTGCTTCGCGCTCATGCAGAGCCGCCTGACCAAGCTCGTCGGCATGAGGTACCGCGACTTCCCGAAGCTGATGCGTACGAGGATCAAGGAAATGCGCACCAAACAACAGGCAGAGAAAAAGGAACGACAATGAGGGAACTTTGGGCGAAAGGCAACATTTGGCTGCTGACCATTGTGGCGGCAGCGGTTGGAGTATGGATGGCGTTCTCCTGGACTGATATGCCGACAGGTCAAAAGGCGCTGGTGTTCTTCCTCTTCGCGCTGACGCTGCACGAATGGGAGGAGATGCGCTTCCCCGGAGGATTCTACGAATTGATGCTGAAGAAGTTCGGGGTCACGAGTGCGACCCAGATGCAGAAGGACTTTTCGCACGGAGCGGTGGTGATCGCCATCGCGTTCTTCTCACTGGCCCCCATCTTCGTGTGGCCGTATGCTCCTTGGGTCGCAGGCATCCCCGCTGTCCTCGGATTCTTCGAAGCCATCATCCATATCGTCGGCATCAAGATCCACCATCTTGCGAAACCCTACTCCCCCGGAATGGCCACGGCGCTCCTGCTGATGCTTCCTGCGGCAATAGGCATCGTGGCGTTCGCCATGCCGGGCGTATCTTGGGCGGGCTGGCTCGCCGCGCTCGGCAGCTACGTTGCGATATTCGTCTGCATGGACATCGCGGTCTGGAGAATCTTTGGACTCTCACCGAGAGAAGTGGCCTCCTCGCTTAGAGGCGAATAGTGCGCCATCGCGTGAAGCAAAACCCTCTCCCGAATCGTACGGACTTGATGCAAAAAACGACACCTCTGGAACTCGGGACCTCCGAGCTCAAGGAGGGCGTGGCGTCGATCGCCTCCATCCTCAACAAGCACGGGGCCGGCGAGCTCTACTTCGGCGTGAAGGATAACGGTGATGTGTGCGGCATGCAGGTGGCCGCTACCACGCTGCGACAGATAAGCCAGGCAATAGGAAGCTCCATAGAGCCCCGCATCTACCCGAGCGCCGAGAAGCTCAATGATGGCCAGAACCATGACTACGTGCGCGTCGCCTTCGAGGGCGATGACGCGCCCTACGCCTGCAGGGGGACGTTTCGCATAAGGTCACAGTACAACGGCCTCATCACGCGCTACAACTGGACCGGGGGCATGCGCGAGATGTTTTTGGGCTCGGGCCTGTTCAGCTGGAAGCCGATGTCTTTCAGCGCCTCCCGCGGCGACGTCTACCTGGACGAGAGTTCGCACACAGCCATGTGCGTGCGCAACGACGGAACGGCCGACCTCTTGGCCGAGTTCAGCATCAGCGAGACGGGCGGCGTCGACGGCGCACCGGGTGACCAGACTGGGCGCGAGAGCCGGGTGCACGGCTATTACAGCGGCCACTGGGACGGGATACTGCACTACAACGGCAAGGCTGACGGGAGCGGTTCGCTTTCCGACCCTTCCTCTGATAACGTCGATGATCTGGCACGGCGTGTGATCGCCGGCGAGTTCGGGAACGGTGACGAGCGCAAGGAGGCTTTGGGCAATAAGTATTCTGATGTCCAGAGGCGTGTTAACGAGATTCTTAGAACTGGTTTGCCCTCTGACTCTTCTGGTCCTTCGGTTGACATCGATGCACTTGCCCGTGCCGTAATCAATGGCGACTACGGCAACGGAGAAGAGCGGAGGCGGCGTTTGGGGTCGAGATACGCATCTGTGCAGAGGCGCGTAAACGAGTTGCTGGCGTAGCGTTTTCGGCCAAGGCCGCATTTCACGACCTCAGCCGATGGTATCCTTCACGGTCTTTCGAGACGCAAAAGGATCGCGCTTACCAACCCCTCACCCTCGATGCGCGAGATGGCGAAGCTCTTCTTGCCGGCGTCCTTGAGCGAGGCGCCGACGAAGTAGCCCTGCGTGCCGTCCAAGATGAGAAAGCGGTCATGAAAGGCTTCCGTGTGGCGAACTTCCAGCTGCGGGTACTGCGCGTTGAAGGTATCGACGTCGTGCTGGTCGAGGCGCGTGCGCGGGTGGGTCCACACGGTGACGTTCACACCGTCTGTCTTCTTCGCCAGGATGCTGAGCGTGCCTGTGTCCACGTAACCGTCGATCAGCACGATCTCGCGCTTTGCCTGCCGCATAAGCGACACCAAAAGCTCGAATGCATCCCATACCTGGCCGTCGAAGAACACCTTCTGCTTGGGAGCCTCGTGCGTGTTCATGTAGTCGAACACCCGCTCGAAGCGCTCGTCGGTTGTTTTCTGGTATTCGAGAAGCTTTAGCTCTACGCCTCGCACCTGCTCGAACATAGCGGCGTTGCTGGCGATGAAGTGGCGCATCTCGACGAAACTGTCCATGATTTTGATGCTAACATCAATAGCCGTGTCGCTACGCAGCACCGATGAAAGCATTGATACCCCCTGCTCGGTGAAGACGTAGGGTAGGTAGCGGCGGCCACCGCGTCCCCCTTCGTTTGAGGTCACAAATTGTGACCTCAAAGATTCGGTCTCTTCCTGCGTGAGCTGAAATCGAAAACGATCGGGAAAACGCTTGATATTGCGCCTGACGGCTTGGTTGAACACCTTAGTTTCCACCCCATACAGGACAGCCAGATCGCTGTCAAGCATAACCTGCGCCCCGCGCACCGTGTATATGAGGTCGCGTATGGCCGGCTCGTTCGCGGGGACGATTGCAACTGATGCGTTTTCTTCTGCTTCCATGGATTTGGCGGATAGGTCCTTCTCTTTTCCTGCCATAGCTTCCGCCCTTTCTCTTTGCATTTGGTTGGATGGATTGTATCAAGTGGAGAAGGCGCCTGATACAAGAGTGCCTTCCCGCCGGTCTCTACTCGATTGCAGTCGCTCGGCGGGTCTTAGCCTGGACAAGCATGGCCTCCAGCTGCTCGACGGTGAAGCTTAAGCCGGGCGCTAGAGAGGTTGCAGGTGCCGGTTCGTCTTCCATATCGAAGTCCATGTCGAAACAGTCCTGCACCACCGCCCACTTCATGGCCTGCTTGAGCAGGCGGAAGGGCATGGCAACGCTTTTGGGCGCGTATCCGTCGCGGGTCATGCGGGCCATCCAGTCGTTGACGGTGGCGATGGCCACCGAGGTGCCTGATGCTGCTCACTCCGACCTGGGGAAAATGCGAAAGAATGCCCCTGACCCTATTGTCGCCTATTGTCGCCCTGTATCAGGCACGGCGCAAGCACCTGATTCTATAACCGCTGCAAAGGATTTTGTGGAGAATCGCTCTCTGATACCGCCTACAATACCATTTTTGTGCCTGAAATTGCAGTCTTGAACTGCGCCCTCCTTCGCGATATTAAGCATTGTCAGCGATTTGAAAGGGATGGTGTGCATGGACGCAAGCGCATGGCTTTCCTATCAGGAAAAAAGCCTTCGAGCTTTACGTGACTGGGTATACTTATCGTGGGGCAGGTTGGCTTGAAGGAGATCCTCATGACCGAAAACGAAAGCGCTTCGCCCGCGCCGCGCCCCGGCCGTTCCGCCCTCGTGAGCGCCGCCGGCCTGCCGCTGCCGAAACGCTGGCTTGCGACCGTCGCCTTCATCTGGGCCGGACAGGCGGCGTCGATGCTGACCAGCGGCGCCGCGGGCTATGCGGTGGTGTGGTACGTGACTGAATCGACCGGCAGCGCGCTCATGCTGTCCTTCATGACCGTGTGCGTCTTGCTGCCCACGGGGCTCATCTCTCCGTTCGGCGGGGTGGTGGCCGACCGGCACAACCGCAAGGCCATCATGATCGCCGCCGACGGAGCGGTCGGGATCGTGTCGCTTGCCGCCGGTCTGCTCATCCTCGCGGGCGACGTGTCCCTCCCTCTTCTGCTGGCGGTGTGCGTCGCCCGCGCGGTCGCCCAGGCCTTCCACGCGCCGGCCATGATGGCGGCCATGCCCCTGCTGGTGCCCGACAGGCATCTGGTTCGCATCAACGCGCTCGACCAGCTGCTGGTCTCCCTCACCTCCATCGGCGCGCCGGCGCTTGGCATATTCTTGTACACCACGCTGGGGTTCTCTTCAGTGATGTTCCTCGATTTCGCGGGCGCGGCGCTTGCCATTCTGGGGCTCGCGCTGGCGAAGGTCCCGACCGTGACCGACGAGGCGGCGAAGCAGCAGCACGTTCTCGCCAACCTGCGCGACGGCTGGCGCGCCGTGACCGCCCGCCGCGGGCTGGGGCTGCTCATCGTGATGGTGACCGCGGGCATGACGACCTTCGGGCCGCTCTCGGCCGTGTTCCCGCTCATGACCTACGACCACTTCGGCGGCGACGGCTACGCGGCGTCGCTCACGGAGGCGGCGTTCGGCATCGGTATGCTGGCGGGTTCGGCCGTGCTCATGGTATGGGGCGGCGGCAGGCGCCTGGCGGCGCTCATCGCGGCGGCGGCCGTCGTCGTCGGTCTGGCCACCGCTGCGTGCGGGCTGTTGCCGTCGGACGCGTTCGGTGCGTTCGTCGTCCTCGTCGTCATCATGGCCGTGGCGTGCGCCTGGTTCAACGGGCCCCTTATGACGCTTGTGCAGCGCGCGGTACCAGAAGAGAAGCTCGGACGCGCCATGGGGCTTATCACTGCGGCCCTCGGGCTGGCCACGCCGGTGGGCGTGGCGCTCGGCGGCGTGCTGGCCGAGGCTGTCGGCGTCGCCCCGTTCTTCGTAATCGACGGCCTGGTCTGCCTTGCCGTGGGCTGCGCCACCTACCTTCCGAAGTCCATCCGCGCCCTTGATGCGGATGCCGGTTCAGACAGAAGGTGAGCGCGCAAGGTCCGTCCGAACCTACTTCCCCTGAAAGACGAAGAAGCCTTTTGCCACGAGCAGGGCGAAGCAGACGATCCCCGCATACGGCTGCCGGGAGGCGATGAACGCTGCGACGCTTGCGACCGAGAGGGCCATGCCCGCGGCGAGCAGGCGCCTGCTCCACGCCGGCTTGCCGAGGCCGGCCGCGAGCAGCCCGAACGCGCCTTCGAGAACCGTGGCGCAGACGAGCGCCGCGAACACGGCTTTCAGCCAGGGGCTGACGCCGGTCAGGGCGAACAGCGCCGACGCGGCGGGGGAGTCCGCACCGTTGCCGAAGACGGGTATGAACAAAAGCACGGCAAGGAGCACGTCGAGTGCGCCGCAGACGAGGGAGCGGTACCTGCCGGCAAGCTCCTTCTGCTCTTCTTCTGCCGCCGCGATGATCTCGTCCGGGCAGACAAGCTCGTCGATCGACACCGAGAAGAACCGGGAGAGCTGCTTGAGCGAATCGATGCTCGGGTAGCCCCTGCCTGACTCCCATTTCGACACTGCCGTCCGAGAGACATAAAGGGCGCGGGCGAGCTCCTCCTGCGTGAGCGACTTCGCCCGCCTCAGTTCCTGCAGCTTCTCGCAAAACTCCATCCTCATCCCTCCGCGTTCGGCTCGGCCCTTCTGCGGTCCGCGTATGCGACGGCCGACCGGTACGTCATGAACAGCCCGGCCGCCAAAAGAGCGGCTCCGACGATGTCCGTCGCCCAATGGACGCCCGAGACCAGCCGCCCGAGCACCATAAGCGCCGAGAACACGGCCGCAAACGCCGTTGCAGCGCCCCTGAGGGCCGGGCTTTTTGCCCTGCGGTCGACCTGGTACCTCAGCGTCGGCATGACGCTCAGGACCAGAAGCGTCGTAGAAGAAGGATACGACGCCTCCATCATTCCGTCTATGGGCACGGGGCGGTAATTGATCGGGACCGCCTCGAAGACGAGGTACCCGAAGACGACGAGGATGTAATGGACGCCGAGCAGAAGGAGGTCCGCGTCCACGCGAAGCAGGCTTCTGCGCCTGATCAACTGCACGGCGCCCAGCGCTCCGAAGCACACGCAGACTGCGATCGGCACGAGGCCGAGCCAGTCCGTGACCAGGTAAATGCCCATGTGAACGCCCGTCAACTCGTGGAACCACACGTTGAACGTCGCGAAGCCGACGTCCGTCCCGTTCTGGCCGACGGGCCGTACGTCCACGCATTGGACCAGCGCGGTCCAGAGCGCGAAGGCGGCCAGCAGCGCCGGCCCTGCGAAGGGCCCTCTTCCCTTTTGTATTGCATTTTGCATGCGTATCGCTTCCTTTCGTTTTGCCGAGGGAGGCACTGGCCGGCGCCGGCTCGTCTTGCGCGGACGGGGCGGACGGATGGGGCTTTAGGCCGAGCGTGCGCCGGAGTGCGCAGGCGAGGCCTAAAGTTGTCTTGCCCCGCCTGCGCAGGGCTGGCGGAAGCGGTCTGTGTTCCCTGAGATGCAAGACCGAAGGTAGGAGGGGGCGGCGGAACAGGAAAGAGCCGCGCCGTCGCATCGGCGACACGTTTCGTGTCGTGCGCCGTTTGCCAGGCGTTTTGTCCAATGCCGCGGCTTGGCCGTGCTGGTCTTCTGCAGGTGAATAGGCGGAGGTTTCCGGTATGGGCGTGATGGGCGCCGTGCGTTAGGGCAGCTGGCGGTTTCCTTCGAAGGCAATTATCTGGGTCAGCGTCTTCTGCCGAGAGAAGAGATTCGTACGCTGATTCGACTTTTGCAACGAGAGCGCAGGCTCATGTCCGGTCACATTGCAAAGGTCCAATGAATGTCCGCTCTTTTTTGGACAAAAGTCGAAGCAATGTGCGGTCTTGCAAGTCGCTCAATTTGAGACTCGCGAATAAGGCCTGATCATAATCCTTACGTTACTTTAGTGTTACGAATTAACGGATTCGTAATCGGACATTCGTTGGACTTTTGCAAATCGGCCTCACATTCATTGGGCTTTTGTAGCGAAAGTCCATATGAATGTGAGGCGACAGCTCGAGTGCGTCCTCGCATCAGGCGTGTGCATCCAGAGAGCGTGAAGAAGGCAGCCTTTGCAAGCTAACTGCGGATGGATGCGCTCGTTTCAGGTAACCTTCAATTCAAAGGCGCCTCCATGCTGCTCAATCTTCCATTCCGTTTGCGCTGTCGCATCTGCCAAGCGTCTGTCGTGCGTCACCAAAAGGATCGCCCCGGGAAAGCTCGCAAGCATGTTTTGGAGCGCCTCGATCGAACCGACGTCAAGGTGGTTGGCGGGCTCGTCGAGCACGAGGAAGTTTGGATTCGTGACGAGTCCTTCGGCAAGCATGAGCTTGCGCAGCTCGCCCGGGCTCAGGTCGTTGCCGTCGAGCAGCTTGTCGGGGCTGGAGTTCAGACGTGCCACAATGGAGAGGATGAGGCCTTTCCGTTCCGGGGTTTGGCTTCGAAGCGACAGCAGCGTGCGTTCTCGTTCGTTCGCTCCGACATTCTGAGGCACGTAGGCCGCCTTGATGTTGTCGGGAACGGACTCGATGATGCTTCGCACCACAAGGCTCTTGCCGGTGCCGTTTGCGCCGGTCAGCACCACATGGTCAGCGGGGGATATCCAAAGCTCTGGCACCTCGACAAAGAACTCGCCTGCCCGAAGCCGCGTCTTGTCCACGTGGGCCACATGGTTTGATAGGGCGGCCTCCCCGAACTCGCCGATGCGATGGTCGTATCGTTTCGGGACGGATTTCTCCAAAAGCTCGGCTTCGGCCTTGGCAAGCCTTTTGTCCATGGTCGCCGAGAGCTTTCCCGCGACGCCGTCCTTTCCGGTGAATATGGCGCGGCCGATCCTCTCTCGCGCGTCGCTGTCGTTTTTGTCCAAACCGCGCTTGCTTCGCTTGCTCTTCTGCCGAGCGGCCTCCTCGCATCTGCGCTGGGCTTCCGTTTTCAAGCGCTTCGCTTTGTGCGCGGCTTTCTCCCGATCCCGCATTGCGAAGATACGCTCGCTTGCCGCTTGGCCGCTTGCCTTCGAATACCCGCCGGGACGCATGGTCCAACGAGAGCCTTCGCACAGCAGGCTCTGGCTCACGAGGCTGTCCAGCAGATCTCTGTCGTGCGAGATGAGGATGCCGATGCCGGCAAACGAGGCGAGCGCTTCCTTTACGATGTCGCACGTTGCGGCGTCGAGGTCGTTCGTCGGCTCGTCCATGACAAGGACGTCGGGGCGCATGTAGAGCGCACACGCGATCTGAAGCCGCTTCTGCTGGCCGCCCGAGAGCGTCTCGTAGCGCCAGAACCAATCGTCCTCGATGTGCAGCAGCGCTCGCACGCGTTGCGCCTCTTGTCCCCAATCCGACGCGAGGTCGAGCAGGTTTTCCGGCGCCTGGGACGAGTCCTGCTCGCAGTAGGCCGAGAACAGCTTCGGGCTTGCCGACCCGGAATCAGGCCTGATGAGACGGGCGGCGACGCGGGCGAGCGTGCTTTTGCCGCATCCGTTGTCGCCGATGACGCCCGTCCATCCTGATGGGAACGTGGCGCTGACGTCGGCGATTGCAGGAGACGCCGCATCGGGGTAGGCGTAGCTTACGTTTGAGAGATTCAGTTGCATGGCGAGCTCCTTTGAAAGGAGGCCGCGCAGGGGTTCGGCATGCGATGTATTGGTTCAAAAGCAAGAAGACGTTGAAGCGATGCGGCACCCTCAAAAGCGCGACCGGACATAGGGAATGGTCGTATGGGCGCCCGTAACGGGCATCGCTAGTTCTTCATCTGACCTGACCTAACTCGAAGCGGCGCACGTCCATTGGCTCCGCTGAATGACTGACGGTGAAATCATAGCAAAGATTCAGCGCGAACGTAAGGTTTTGATGAAGCCGGCCCGATTTTTCCCGACTATGTTGTGCGCGTAACGCATGATGGCGTGAAGATGAAAAATCGCACGGTCCGAGCGGCGTTCGGGGTGTTTGCAGGCGGCAGAGTCTGCTGTCATCGAGGATGGTGCAAGGAAATGCTGACTAATTCAGTGAGCTTTCTTGAGGGCGGATCGGCACCAAGGCAAGACGGCTTTGATCGGTGTTTTCCTGAGGGAACGGAGAGCGTATGGACGTGATGATGGCGTGGGACGATGCGGCGAGGCTTCCGGTTTTGGACGTCGACCAGGTGGTGGCGCTTGAGCGGCGCATCGCCGCCGAGGGGACGTCGCTCTACGAGCTGATGAAGCGTGCGGGCGCGGCGGTCGCCGAGGCCGTGTGCGTCGAAATGGCCGCCGCCGAGGCTGCGCATGCCAAGGCCGCTGCGGGGCTGGGAGCCGCTGCCCCTGGCGAAGCCGCCGCAATGCAGCCTGCGGCAGCGCCTGCCGAGGCCGCCCCGAAGCCTTCTTCGGTCGTGGTGCTGGCGGGCGGCGGCAACAACGGCGGGGACGGCTGGGTGGCCGCCTCGCTTCTGGCGGGCCGCGGCGCAGACGTCACGTTGGTGACGAAGACGCCTGCCGGCCAGGTGCAGGCCGAGCCGGCGCGAACGGCTGCGGGCGACGCATGCTCCGGCGCCGACGCGCCGAGGTTCGAGATCGTCGTCGACCCCGGCGCCACGCAGCTCGACGCGCTTCTTTCCCGGGCGGACATCGTCGTCGACGCCGTCTTCGGCACGGGCTTCGCCCATCGCGAGGTGCGCGAGCCTTACGCGACCTGGATCGACACCGCCAACCGTGCTCGCCGCGGCGCGGGAGCGCGGGTGGTCGCGGTCGACGTGCCCAGCGGCCTGAACGCGCAGACGGGGGAGTCGGCGGGCAGCTGCGTGCAGGCCGACGCCACGGTGACCATGCTCGCCGCGAAGCCGGGCCTGCTCACGGCGAGCGGAAGGGCCCGGACGGGCAGGCTCTTCTTGGCCCCGCTCGGATGCGAATATGTCTACGAAGCTTGACGGGCGTCCTATGAGATAGGCTTTCTGACGGTTCGAGGCAAACGCCTCTGTCCCATTGAAGTGAAGTCGTCAGGCTGTCGGGCCCATAAATCGCTTGGCTGTTTCAAAGCGAAGCGCCTCGCGAAATCCAACGAACAGTTCGCCTTGCGCCCAAAAAACGTCGCGAGAAACGGCTGCACCGTCTATCTGCCTCTCTATATGGCGATGTGCCTGTAAGGCGACGAAAGACGTGCGGCGCGGGAAGCGGGACGGAGCGTCGCTTCCCGCTGCGCGGCGCGTGCGAACGCCCAGACAGTTTCTCCGATATGTTCCCATAGGCGACACATGGCGCGTCAGTGTCGCGATCCTGAACACGCCAGGATTTTTGCTGACTACGAATCCCCAGTTCGAAACGGTAGATTTGAACAAAGCCCCCGAGCGCTGCCGAGCCGCCGCCAAAGGCGTGCTCCCTGCGTTCGACGGGGCGGTCAGGCGGCGTTTCGACATGAAGGGGTGCGGTCATGAAGCCAGAGCACATGAGTCTCGCTGACGCAGGCGATGGGAAGGTTCGCGTCGAGGCGTCGTTCGCTGCGGCGGACGTCGGCAACGTTTTCGAGGTCGTCAGACGCATACTGGCCTACACGAACGCCATAGACTCCATAAGCGGCGAGGACATCAAGGCACTTCTGGTCGAGAAGCTCGGCCAGGACGAGGTCGACAGCCTTTGCGCAGAGGGCGTGCCGGCCATGCTCGTCCCCTGGGTGGTCGACGCGCTCGACTTCGAGACGATGCTCGATCCCGTCGTGGTCGACGCGCCCAAGCCGACGCAGGGCGCCCCCTACGCGCTTGTCGTCGAGGTGACGCGCAAGCCGCGCTATGAGCTGTCGTCGTACGAGCCGGTGCGCGTGCGGCTTCCGAAGAACGAGGTCACGAACGAGGAGGTCGAGGGGTATCTCAGGCAGGTCGTCTTGGACCACGCCGCATATGTGGAGATCGAAGAGGACCGGCCCGTGAGGCCGGGCGATCGGGTCAACGTGTCCATCAGCACCATGAGGGGCGCAGAGCCTGTAGAGCACCTGACGTCGCCGAGCCGCTCGTTCGACATAGGGGAGGGGTGGTTTTCCCCGGAATTCGACGAGAACGTCGCGGGCATGAGGCGCGGGGAGACGAAGACCTTCGAGTTCCAAGCCCTCGGCCTGCACTCCAAAAACGAGCGCGACACGGAAACGCTGACATGCACGGTAACAATTTTGTCCCTCGCCGAGTTCACCCCGCCCCAGCTCACAGACGAGTGGGTTGCCAGCCACGTCGAGGGGGCGAAAAGCGTGCGGGAGCTTGAAGAGGCCATCCGGGCGCGCATGGAAGAACAGCGCGCGAAGCCTGACGAGGCGGCCCTGCTGCGTCCTGTGGCGCAGGAGCTGTCCCGGCGCCTCGACATGCCCATCTCCGACGCCCTGTACGAGAAGGTCGTCAACGACCTCATTTCC
Organism: Slackia sp. ZJ119; assembly: GCF_011039175.1. Classification (GTDB taxonomy): domain Bacteria; phylum Actinomycetota; class Coriobacteriia; order Coriobacteriales; family Eggerthellaceae; genus Xiamenia. The sequence goes on along the minus strand of NZ_JAAKEN010000015.1, from coordinate 13,935 downwards.
CAAACGAGCAGGCAGGCCGAGCAGAGAAACCTGCCGCTTGACGACTACTTGGCGACGCAGGGCATGGACCGGGAGGCGTTCGGCGCGTACCTCATGGAACAGGCGCGCGAGGCTATCCTCGAGGGATTCGCCCTTGACTCCTATGCGGACCACTTCGGCCTCGAGCTTGCTGACGCCGACGTCGACGAGGTGTTCCTCGAGATGGCGGGCGGCAGGGAAGTCGCGGCCTCAAGCTTGAGAAGGCAGTTCGAGCAAGGTGGCCATATGTACGAGATTCGCGAGCGGGCGCGCCGCTTCAAGGCGAACAAGCACGCCGCGCAGCGAGCGGTCCTCGCGTTCGGCTGAGACGCGCCGCTGCGGCGCGCCCTTCGCGACGGTGATCGGCACGTGGACAATTCGGGGGCCGGTGTTGCCTTAGACGGCGCTTTCGGGGCGGTGTCGGGGTAACGAACAGACGGGAAATACTGTTGATGGCGAAGGGGTCTCATCTTCGATACGTTGAAAGGGCGAGGTCATGAGGGCCTCGCAGGAGTTTTGCAGGTAATGGAAGAGAAAGAAGGAGGAGAAAGAAATGGCGACAGAGGTCAAACCGATTCTATGCCACAGCAGCCATGAGCGATGCGGATTGCTCGCCACTGTTGTGGACGGGCGCCTGACCAAGCTCGAAGGCGACCCGACCTCGCCGAACAACGCAGGGCGTGTATGCGAGCGACTCAAGTACATTCCCGAGTGGCATGACCACAAGGACCGCATCAACTACCCGCTGAAGCGCGTCGGAGAGCGCGGCTCGGGCAAGTGGGAGCGCATCACGTGGGAGCAGGCGGCCACCGAGATCGCGGAGAAGCTGCACCAGATCGTCGACGAGTACGGCGAGGAATCCGTTGTCCTGCAGCGCGGCACGGGCCGCACCGACGAGTGGTACGCGGCGCTGTTCTTCAACCTGCTGGGGTCGCCCAACGTCAACGTGGGCGCGTGCGACATCTGCTGGTGCCCGACGATGACGGCCGACTCGATGATCTACGGCAACTTCGCCAGCCCGTCAGCGGGCCCGGAGAGCACGGTCATGCTCACCTGGGGCAAGAACCTCATGGAGTCCGGCGACTTCCCCGAGACCTGGCAGCAGCTCGACGCCCTGGCCCTCGGCAGGGCGAAGCTCATCGTCGTCGACCCCCGCTGCATCGACTTCGCGCGCAAGGCCGACCTGTGGCTGCAGCTGCGCCCCGGAACCGACGGCGCCATGGCCCTCGGCTTCCTCAACGTCATCATCGAGGAGGAGCTCTACGACAAGGAGTTCGTCGAGAAGTGGTGCTACGGCTTCGACGAGCTCAAAGAGCGCGTCAAGGACTACCCGCCCGAGAAGGTCGCCCAGATCACGTGGGTGCACCCCGACAAGATCCGCGCCGCCGCCCGCATGTGGGGCAACGCGCGGCCGGGCGCCTGCGGCTGGGGCCTTGCGACCGACACCATCGGCCGCAACGCGACCGACGCGAACCGCCTCAAGGGCTTCCTGCGAGCGATCTGCGGCAACATGAACGTCTCCGGCGGCTGCTCTTTGGTGGCGCCCCACTACATGAAGTTCCGCCACACCAACGACCTCGGCCGTCCGGACCTGCTTCCGAAGTCCAAGCGCCACACCTGCGGCCAGGAGACCTTCCCGATCCACACGTGGGCGAGCTACGAGCTGATCAGCGAGGCCCAGAAGCGCGTGTACAAGCGCGACTACGCGTCCGTGTACAACTACAACTGCTCAGCCCCGTCCGCCATCACCTACAACGCGATGATCACGGGCAAGCCGCAGGCCGTGAAGGCCTCCTTCATCCAGGCGGGCAACCCGTTCTCGATGGTGGCCGACACGAAGCAGACCTACCAGGCCCTCAAGTGCCTCGACCTTATCGTCACGCACGAGTACTTCATGACCCCCGCCGCGGCGCTGTCCGACTACGTGCTGCCGGGCGCGACGTGGCTTGAGCGCCCCCTGTCCTTCCCGTACGCCCTCTGGGGCTGCGCGGACGTGAACTGGTGGGGCTACCGTGCGGTGCAGCCCATGTACGAGCGCAAGGACAACTACAGCTTCTGGAAGGCCATCGCCGAGAAGTACTTCCCCGAGGACGTCGTGAAGGAGTACTGGCATTGGAAGGACAAGGAAGAAGTCGCCCTGTGGATCATGGAGCCGCTGGGGTACAAGAGCTTCGACGAGTGCGTCGAGCGCCGCTACCTCCATCCGCCGGTGCCGAAATGGCATGAGGAGCTCGATCCCGAGACCGGCCAGCCGTACGGCTTCGCCACGCCGACGGGCAAGGTCGAGCTGCACTCGACCATCATGGAGAAGCTTTGCGGTCCCGAGGCCGCCGTCCCCGACTACGAAGAGCCCTTCGAGTCGCCGGTCAGGACTCCGGAGATCGCCAAGGAGTACCCGCTGATCCTCATCGCCGGCTCCCGCTTCATGCCGATGTACCACTCCGAGTATCGCCAGATCGCCGGCTTCCGTTCGCGCTGCCGCGACCCGTACTTCGAGATCCACTTCGAAACGGCTGCGAACCTGGGCATCGCCGACGGCGACTGGTGCTGGATCGAGACGCGCCGCGGCAAGTTCCTGCAGAGGGCCAAGCTCTCTTCGGGCATCCTGCCCCGCGCCATCGCCGCCCAGCACGGCTGGTGGTACCCCGAGCTTCCCATGGAGGAGCCGTGGCTCGGCGGCTGGTTCATGTCGAACACGAACATGGCGACCGACAAGGCCCCCGAGAACTGCGACCCCTACGCGGGCGGCTTCAACATCAAGCAGGGCCTCTGCAAGGTCACCAAGGCCGCGCAGTACCCGTTCAACACGGTTTTCAGCAACTAGCTGGTAAAACGCGCAAGGCTGCCGCGTGAGGCAGCCGCGGTCGGCCGGCATCGCGCAAGCGGTGCCGGCGGCCGGGAAGGGAAGACCGGTCAGTCAGCTCATCGAGAAGGAGAGTGCCATGCAGCTGAAGAGCGTCGCTTTGGAGAACTTCAAGGCGCTGAAAGACATCGATATCGAGTTCGGGAAGTTCACGGTGCTCACCGGGCTGAACTCCGTCGGCAAGACCACGTTGTTCCAGTCGCTTGCCCTCATGAAGCAGAGCATCGAGCGCAACGAGGTGACTTTCAACGACTACCTGCTGCGCATGGGCGACTACAAGGAGATCGTGTACGCTCACGACGCCAGCCTCGATATGAAGATCACGCCTCGCTTCGAGGACGATGCCTACGGAGAGAGCGCCTACGAGGCCCTTATCCGCGAACGGGGCATCCAGGAGAGCTTCATCGAAGGCGGCCGGCATGTGTGGCGCTGGGACAGCACCGCGCCGGGCGTCATCGAGCCCTACCACCGCGTCTTCCTCTCCCAGGCCGCCAAGGGCTACGGCGGCGGCGAGTACCTCGTGCACGACCGCGCCGAGATCGCCAAGGCCGTTGAGGGGCAGAAGCTCGTCTTCGACTGGTTCACGAACATGCTGTACCTCTCCTCGAACCGCGGGTTCACGAAGTACAGCTATCCGCTGCTCGCCGGGGCCCCGACCATTGAGGATGTGTCCAAGCGCGCCGGCGACCACTCCCTGCTCGAGGAATGGCTGTCGAACCTGATCATGTACAAGATCAACGAGGCGAAGCGCTATCCGGGCGTCCGCAACCAGCTCGAGGTCATGCAGGACCGCCTGTCGAGGATCGGCGTGAACATCAACCCCTACGTCATGGGCGGCCCGAGCGTGGTCATGGACCTCGACGAGGGCGGCATGTGGGTCAGCGCCGTGAACTCGGGCTACGGGGTCAACCAGTCCATCGCCGCTATCGTGCTGGGCACGCTGTACCAGCCCGGCACCCTCATCATGATCGAAGAGCCCGAGATGCACCTGCATCCCGTCATGCAGCGCCGCATCGCCGAGATCCTCGTCGACATCGCCAACGAGGGCAAGCAGGTCGCCATCACCTGCCACTCCGACCACATCCTTCGCCGGCTCAACCAGATGGTGGGCGAAGGCGTCATCGCCGCCGACGACGTCAAGCTCTACAACTTCAAGCGGTCCGAGAGCAAGGCCACGTTCGCCGAGGAGATCTCCATCTCCGACCGCGACACGCTGGAGGCGTTCTTCGAGGGCTAGGAGCATCCCATGGCATTGGCGATCAACGACGTGCTCGACCGCATCCGCGAGGCGCAGGCCGAGTACGAGGCGGCACTGGCGACCGAGGACCCCATGGAGCGGCACACGGCGCTGCGCCTGGCGTACGGCGGGCTTTCCCAGGCGGCGTCCGACGCATACATGATCTACTCGTCCAAGCCGAAGAACAACGCGTTCAAAGAAGGCGGGTTGTCGACGTGGGCCCGCGGAGAGCTGGAGGCCATGACCAGCACCATGGGCGCACAGTACTTCCGGCAGGGCCTCACGCCCACAAGCCGCATGGAAGCCGAGTTCGACCGCTGGCTTGTGCGCGTGCGCACGTTCGTCGACCGGCTCAACGCCGACTTCCAGCTCGACGTCGGCCAGGCGGCCGCCAAGGACTGGAAAGAGGACGAGATCAAGCGGAAGCAAAGGCAGATCGAGGACTTCAACAAGAACATGATGGGCACCGATGGCGTCGTCGGCTGGTGACCGCGGCCATCAGACAAAGGCAGGAGCACGGCATGATTGATGATTCGACCGGATACACGACGAAGGGCGTTCCGTATTACGTCAGGATGGTGAACGGCTGCCAGACCCTGATCGGCCTCGACGAAGCCGACTATCGCATGCTTTTGATGATGGGCTTTCAGGACGAGGAAGTGTACCTGAGCGTCAGGAAGCAGTCAGGCGCCTACGCCGCCGACTACGAGCTCGAGGTGCGCGCGGGGCTGAACACCATCAAGATGGAAGGCGTCCCGCTCTTTCAGCTCTGCCTCGACGACGAGCAGACCAAGCAGCTCAAGGATCGCGGCTACGTGGAGGGGCGCGAGATCGAGCTGTACATCAAAAAATCCCCCTACCGCATCCCTTCACGCCAGATCAGGCCCGAGGATGTTGCGATCGACATCTTCAACGAGAACGACCCCATGCTTGATGCTCCGGAAGTCTGGCTTCAGCCTGAGGGTCTGTAACGAGAAACGGAGAGAAACCCATGTGCTTTAGACCTGCAACGGTCAACCAGGTTGACCACAAGTGCCCGGAATGCGGCACGAACAATTTGCCCGAGGCGACCATGTGCGCCCGCTGCTTTGCCCCGATGACGCCGCTGAGCGAAGAGGACGTGGCCGCGCAGCTGGCAGCCAAGGAGGCCGGCATGCCGGCGCCCGCCGCTCCTGCGGCCCCTGCGGCCCCCGCGGCGCCGATGGCGCCAGGGGCTCCGGCCGCGCCGAAGGACGACAATGCGGTGTACTTCTAGTCCGTCGAGGCGATGCCAGGCGAAGCCGGGAGCGCTTGCGCACGCGTGCCCCCGGCTTCGCAGGCAAGCGTAAGGATGATGCCCATGGTGACAGACGACGCGAGAGAGATGCTGGCGGCGGAGGCGGCGAAATGCTTGGACTGCGGCGCCTGCACGTTGTCCTGCGACATCCTGCCCGCCATCGATCCCGTCCATCCCGGGTCGCTCGCGCGGCAGGTGCTTTCCCGCGAGCTCGGCATGCGGGAGGAATGGTTCATACCGCGCTGTGCGCTCTGCCGCCGCTGCGAGACGGCGTGTCCCGCCCAAGTGAGGATAGCCGACATGGTGGTGGCGATGCGGGCCCTGCTCATAGCCGAGGGGAAGATCGACGCCGAGCGCTATCGCGCCATGTGGGTCGACTGCGACTGGAACGCCATCAGCCTGTTCCGCGACACGTACGGGCTCGGCGTCCCGCCTGAGCGCGTGGCGTCGTCCCCTGTGGCGTTCATGCCCGGATGCTCGCTGTTCAACGAGGGACACGAGCTGCTCCCGGCGCTGATGCGCCTGCTGGACGAGGCGTGCGGCGCGAAGGTGGCGCTGCTGCCCGACTGCTGCGGCATGCCGCTGGCGGAGATGGGCCTGCTCGCCCGCTACGAGCGCTTCGCGGACGGGCTGTGGGGGCGCATAGTCGGCGCGGGCTACGACGAGGTCATGGTGGCCTGCCCGAACTGCTTGGCGCGGCTCAAAAGCCGCGGAGAGGCGGAAGGCGTGCGCGTGACGTCCGTGTACGAGCGCTTGGCCCGCGCGGGAGTGAAGGCGCCGGCTCATCCGAACGTCGCCATCTCGGTCCACGACTCATGCCCGGCGCGCGGAACGCCCATAGGGACATGGGTGCGGGAGATCCTCTCCGACTACGACCTCAAGGAGATGGAATGCTGCGGCGACGAGTCGCGGTGCTGCGGGTCGGGCGGCGCGGTCTCGCTGTTCGACTTCGCCATGCGGGACGTGCGCGCGCAGCGGCGGGCCGAAGAGTTCGCCCGCACCGGCGCCGACTGGTGCGTCTGCGCCTGCATGTCGAGCTGCAGCACTCTCGACGCTTCGCCAGCACGCGGCAGAGTGAGGCATGTGCTGGAGCTCGTCGTCGACCAAGAGATCGACCGCGAGGAATGCAGGCGGAAAATTGATGCGATGTGGCAAGGGGACCAGGGCGTGCGCAACGAGTTCCGCCTGGCGCACTCCCGACCCCTTTCAGAGGAGAGGTGACCATGTTTCACGTTCCGGATAACGCGCGGGTGATCAGCGAGACGAGCAGCGTGTGCCCGCATTGCCTGGCAAGCCTCCCGGCGGTCGTGTACGAGCGGGACGGCGAGGTGTACCAAGGCAAGAGCTGCCCGGAGCACGGCGACTTCGAAGTGTACGTTTGGCCTGACGCAGAGCACTACGCGTGGTGTTCCAGCTTCGACTTTCCCGCCAAGACGCGCGCTCCCCAGACATCGTCGTCGGGGTCGTGCCCCCATGATTGCGGCCTGTGCTCATCCCACCGAAACTGGATCTCCCTCGCCGAGATCGAGGTGACGTATCGCTGCAACATGCGCTGCCCGGTGTGCTTCATGTCGGCCGGCGAGCAGCTCAGGGAGCCTTCCTTCGACGAGCTCGTCGAGCAGATGCGCGGCATACGCCAGCGCGAATACCCCGAGGCGACGCTGCAGATCACGGGCGGCGAGCCGACGGTGCGCACAGACCTGTTCGAGATCGTCGCTGCGGCCTGCGAGACGGGCTTCGAGGTGGTCGAGCTCAACACGAACGGCGTCGTCCTCGGGCAGGACCCGGGCTATGCGCGCCGCCTCAAGGAGGCCGGCTGCTCGAACGTGTACCTGCAGTTTGACGGCGTGACGAGCGAGGTGACGGAGAAGCTGCGGGGCGCCGGCGTCCACGAGCTGAAAATGCAGGCCATCGAGCACTGCCGGCAGGCGGGTCTGCCGGTCATCTTGGCGCCCGCGATAGTCCGCGGGGTGAACGACTGCCAGCTCGCCGACATCATCCGCTTCGCAATGGGCAACATGGACGTCATCGAAGGCATCTCCTTCCAGCCGGCGTTCTTTTCCGGGCGGTTCGACGTGGAGCGAGAGCGGCACGTCACCATGGGCGACGTCGTCAAGATGATCGAGGAACAGACGGACGGCATGGTCAAGGCCCGGGACTTCTATCCGCTCAACTGCGTGAGCCCGTTGTGCGACTGCTCAACGTACCTGGTGGGGGACGACGAGTTCTTCATTCCGCTGTCCCGAAGCATCGGCGAGCAGGAGTACAAGGACTTTTTCGCTGATGGAAGCACTCAGGGTTCGACCTTCGTGGACGTTGCGCTGCGGAAGTACCGCGGGGCCATCCCGCGGGGCCTGCCGATCCTCGTGATGTGCTTCATGGACGCGTGGACGTTCGATGCCAAGCGCGTCGAGCGTTGCAACTTGGGCGTGCAGGCCCCTGACGGGCGAACGGTGCCGTTTTGCGCCTATCATCTGACGAATGCCGAGGGGCAGAGGCTGTACCCCTACCCGACGCAGCGTTAGTGTGCGGGAGACTGCGTCATGGACCTGGTTTTGATCAACCCCCACGTGGTCGACGCGAGCACGTTCCCGAGCGGCGAGTTCTTCTCTTGCACGGCGCCGAACATGGGAATCGCCTACATCGCGGCGGCGGTGGAGGCCGTCGGGCGCAGCGTCCGCATCATCGACGCGAACGCGCTGCACCTGAGCCTCGACGAGCTGCACGACGCCGTCCAGAGGCTCGACCCTGCCGTGGTAGGCGTCACCGCAACGACGACGACGCTGATGGACGCCTTTGACGCGGTGCGGGCGGCACGTCGCGCCTGCCCCGGGGCGCTGCTGGCGCTCGGGGGCATCCACGCCTCCCGCTTTCCGCGCGAGACGCTCGCGGAGTGCGCGGAGCTCGACCTGGTGTGCATCGGGGAGGGCGAGGAGACGTTCGTCGAGCTGCTCGACGCGATCGAAGGCGGTGCGCGGGACTTCGCGGGAGTGTGCGGGCTGGCGTTTCGCGACGATGCGGGCGCGGTCGTCCTGACCCCTGACCGGCTCTGCATACAGGACCTGGACGCCCTGCCCTTCCCGGCCCGGCACCTGCTGCCGATGGAGCTCTACGCCTCGGGCGGGCACCCGCACCGGACGGCCTCGATCGTCTCGAGCCGGGGCTGCCCGTTCGGCTGCAAGTTCTGTGCCGCGCCCTTCATCGGCGGAAGCCGCTACCGGAAGCGCTCGGCGGCAAGCATCCTCGACGAGATCGGGGAGATCGTCGGGAAGTTCCACATGAACAGCTTCGAGTTCGTGGACGACCTGTTCACGCTCGACAAGCAGCGCGTCATGGACATCTGCGACGGCATCGTGGAGCGCGGGTACGAGGTCAACTGGACGTGCAGCGCCCGTGCCGACACGGTCTCGCCCGAGATGCTTCGCGCGATGGCGGGCGCAGGGTGCCGCATCGTGTACTACGGGATCGAGTCGGGGTCCCAGCGCATCCTCGATCTGGTCGGCAAGCGCGAGACGCTTGCCCAGATGGCCGACGCGGTGAGGTGGACCCATGAGGCGAGCATGCGGTCGTGGGGCTTTTTCATCATCGGTTTCCCGGACGAGACGAAAGAGGAAATCGAGCGGACCATCGCGTTTGCAAGCGAGATCAAGCTCGACTATGCGGAATTTTTCATCTGCTCAGCGTTTCCGGGCAGCCCGCTTTACGAGCATGCGGTCGAGCAGGACCTGGTGCGCAAGGACACGTGGGCGGACATCTCGTACGGCAAAGCCAACATCGCGAGCTCCCAGGTCACGCCGCAGGAGCTGCACGAGTACCTGATCAGGGCCTATCGAAGCTTCTACACCTCCGATGCCGCGATCAAGCGCTTGCATGCCTACGGGCAGGAAGACCTCGTCGACGAGATCATGCGGCAGACCTCCGACGAGTTCTTGCGGGCTGTGCGCGACGGCGCAAAGGAATAGCATGGACAGGAAGCGCGAATCGCTGCTGCCGGCGCTGCAGGCCGTCCAAGAGGAGCACGGGTACGTTCCTGACGAGCAGGCCGGCGAGCTTGCCGCGTCCCTCGGCATCACGAAGGCCGAGGTGTACGCCGTGGCGAGCTTCTATGGCCAGTTCAAGTTCAACCCGCCCGGACGGCATTCGGTCAAGGTGTGCGCGGGCACGGCGTGCCACGTGAGGGGGAGTGCGCTCGTCCTCGACGAGTGGTCGCGCCTGCTGGGCGTCGAGCCGGGGCAGACCACCTCGGACGGCGCGTTCGACCTTGATCGCGTCGCCTGTATCGGCTGCTGCAGCGTCGCTCCCGCCGTCATGGTCGACGGCGAGGTCTACGGGTGCATGAACAGCGCCGAGGTTCGCGCGGTGTTCAACGAGGTGAGCGCCTGCGACGAGCGTGCCAGTCGTGCGGCGGAACAGGACGGCGGCGCCTGCGGGCGAGGACGGGGCGTGGACGATGCCGGCTGACGTCAAAGGCGCTCCTGGCCGCGAGGGCGGCGAGAGGCTGCGCACGATCGCGGTCGGCACGGCGACATGCGGGCGCTCGGTCGGCGCGCTCGAGGTTCTCGAGGCGCTTCGCGTCGAGATCGCGGAGCGGGGCCTGCCCTACCGGCTCGTCGAGGTAGGGTGTCTGGGGCATTGCTATGCCGAGCCTCTCGTCACGGTCGAGACGACCTCGGGGCGCGTGAACGCGTTCGGCTACCTTGACGCCGTCGCGGCGCGCTACCTGCTGAGGACGTGCTTTGGCGAGGAAGAGCCCGAAAGCGATTTCTACCTGGGACGCCTTGAGGCCGACGGGTCGATCGTGTCGGAGGCGCTCGCCGTGCGCAACGCCCTCGAGCGGCGGGTGGTCATGGAGAACTGCGGCATCGTCGATCCCTGCTCGATCGACGACTACCGGCGGCGCGGGGGCTACGCCTCCCTGCGGCGTGCGCTTGCCGCGAGCCCCGACGACGTGATCGAAGAGGTTGTCCAGGCGGGCCTGCGGGGCCGTGGAGGGGCCGGCTTTCCCACCGGCGCGAAATGGCGCACGTGCCGGGAGGCCGCCGGCGCGAGGAAGGTGGTCGTCTGCAACGCGGACGAAGGCGACCCCGGGTCGTTCGTCGACCGTGTGATCATCGAGAGCGACCCGCATGCCGTCCTCGAGGGCATGCTCATCGCAGGATACGCCGTGGGGGCGTGCGAAGGGCGCGTGTACGTGCGTGCGGAGTATCCGCTGGCCGTCGACCGGATGCGCCAGGCGATTCGCCAGGCGCGCGACGCGCATCTGCTGGGCGAGAACGTCGGAGGGACGGCGTTTTCCTTCGATGTGAGCGTGTTCGAGGCGGCGGGCGCCTTCGTGTGCGGGGAAGAGACCGCGCTGATCGCATCGATGGAAGGGCGCCGCGGCGAGCCGCGCCTGAGGCCTCCGTACCCCGCCGAGCAGGGTTTTCTCGATCGTCCCACCGTGATCGACAACGTGAAGACGCTTGCGTATGTCCGGCACATCATCGGACGCGGTGCACGGTGGTTCAGAAGCATCGGGACCGCGTCGTCTGCCGGGACGGCCGTGTTCTGCCTGACGGGAAAAGTCGCGCGGCCCGGGCTGGTGGAGGTTCCTTTGGGTTCGACGCTGCGCACGATACTCTACGACGCGGGCGGCGGCATGGTGGACCTCAACGCGGAGAAGCCGGGGAGGGAGACGCCGAACATCGGGAACGGCGGGTACTGCACGCGCCCCCGCGCTCCCGAGACCGTGTTCAAGGCGATCCAGATCGGCGGGCCCTCGGGAGGATTCCTCCCTGCGTCGGCGCTCGACCTGCCGGTGGATTTCGAGTCGCTTCGCGATGTCGGGATCATCATGGGTTCGGGCGGCATGGTGGTCATGTCGCAGGACGACTGCATGGTCGAGATGGCGCGCTACTTCCTGGAGTTCACGCAGTCCGAGTCGTGCGGCAAATGCGTGCCGTGCCGCGTCGGCGGACAGCTCATGCTCGACATCTTGGGCGCCGTGGCCTGCGGCGAGGGGGGCGAGGAGAGCCTTGAGGCTTTAAGGAGCCTTGCGGCCCATCTGCAGAGGGCCTCTGCGTGCAATCTGGGGCGCACGGCGCCGAGCCCCGTCGTCACGGCGCTGCGGTTCTTCGAGGACGAGTTCAAGGCCCACATCGAGCGCCGCATGTGTCCGGCGCTCGTGTGCCGCGACCTGATCTCGTACGAGTTCGAGGACGTCGGGTGCGTGAGCGCCTGCGAGCAGTGCAGCGTGGTGTGCGAGGCCATCACGTCGGCGTATGGATACGATGGCTTGTCGGGTCGGACGTACCGCACCCACGAGATCGACGACGACCTGTGCGTGCGCTGCGCCATCTGCGTCGACTCGTGCGCCGGCGTCAACCATCGCGCCGTGCGGAAGGTGACGCCGGCGAAGCGCCAGCGGACGGAGGGAGCGTCATGAGCACGGTGATCCTGGTCGTTGACGGGCAGCGCGTCGAGGCGGAGCGCGGGGAGAACCTGCTCGGCGCCTTGCGGCGCAACGGATTCTTCGTGCCGAACCTGTGCTTTGTAGGCGACGGCCTGCCCGCGCGGTCGGCGTGCCGGCTGTGCGCGGTCGGCGTGGAGGGGCGCGACGAACCCGTGTTCGCCTGCGAGGAGAAGGCGGAGGCCGGCATGATCGTTCACACGTGCGACTCGCAAGCGGTCGCGTGGTCGCGTGCGAGCTTCGATTTGGTCATGGCGACGCATCGGCTGCGTTGCGGCTCGTGCGTGCGCTTCCAAGAGCAGGGAACGTGCGACTTGCGCAGAATCGCGCGGCACCTGGGCGTTGCGCTACGCTCGAGCTGGGAAGCCGGCGCGGCGGAGCGCCCAGGCAGAAAGCCTGATGCGGCGCGGCGCGGGAGGGGAGCGGCCCTCGTGGGCATGGCAGGGCCGATGAGCGTCGATGAGCAGGCGTGCGTGCGTTGCGGCCGCTGCGTGGCGGCATGCTCGTCTGCGGGAGCAGGCATCCTCTGCTTTCTCGGCCGGGGCTCGGCGTACCGGGTGGCATGCATAGGGGACGGCCGCGACGCTTCCGCCGCCGCCCGCGCCTGCGAGGCGTGCCGGGCCTGCGCCGACGTCTGCCCGGCGGGCGCTTTAGAGCTTGTCCGCGCCTGACGGGCTCGGGCGGGCCGGCAAGCGGCAGGCAGGATGCTCGATGCGGGCGGCTGCGGAGGCGCTTGGCTAGGGAAACGCTGATCAATTCCGCCAGCCCCGCACGTACGGGGCGGCGCCCGAAAGCCTCAAGCCTCGTTTGCGCACGTCAGTGCGCACGCTCGGTTTTCGGCCTTCGGCCATCCGCCCCGCCCGCGCGGAACAAGACGGCCTTAATCAGCGTTTCCCTAGGCGTTCGCTTGAGGGATCAGCGGCGCAAGACGATGTCGACGTAGCGGATCATGTCTTCCACGGGCGTGGAGCACTTGTTCTTGAGCCACCATACCGTCAAGGTGCTGACGGCTCCGAAGTACATCAGGGCCTCAACCTCCAAAGGAACGCAAGGACGGTTCTCGTCCTGCTCCCTGAAGTTCAAAAAGTTGGAGGTGCCTGCGATCATGCTCGTGAACACGTGGTCGCTGATGCCCTTCACGACGAAGAGGTTGCTGAAGAACCGCTGGTACTTGTACACGTAGTTGAATATGGCCTCGTGGGGCGAAGGGGGCTTGCTCGCCTCGCCCCTGCGTTGCGAGTCGGCCGCGACGAGGTTGGCCTCCTCGGGCATGATCTCGTATATGCCGTAGTTGAGCAGGTCGAACTTGCTCTCAAAGTGGTTGTAGAACGTCGAGCGGTTCACGTGCGATCGGGCGCAGATGTCCTTCACGCTGATGTTGTCGAAGTGGCGCTCCTCTATCAAGGAGAACAGCGCGTCCCAGAGCATCTTCCGGGTGACTCGACCGCGAAAGTCGTTCCGATTCGATTCGCCTGCATCTGCATTCATACGTCCCCCTGGCTTGTCAGTTTTCGCTCAGGGTTGCCCCAGAGCATCATGCCGCATTCGTCGATTGCGGATCGAAAGAAACAAGCTTTTATGGCTATGGTAAACCGCTGAAGGGGGTCTGAATAGTCAACAAATGGCGGCAGAGTGTCGGCTTTGGGGACACTGAGGGGGCATCGATCCAGAACTGCGGCGTTTCAACCCTTTTGGTAGCCGTGCGTGCGCGTTTGGGCAGGTTGTCAGACGTTCCGGGCTGAATCCTGGTAAGGCGTGGCGCGGCAAATGAATCCGCCGTCTTGCCGGTCGAAGGTGCGGCGGCTTCTGCTTTCTGCTCGGCGAAAAACAGCCAGGCAGAACCGCTTTCGCGGTTCCGCCTGTAAAGCCGGTGCGCGGCGACCCGCCACGCACCGGCTCGAACCTTCTACTCTGCAGCTTCTGAAGCGTTCGCCACTTCCTTGGGGTTGGCGACGACGCCGGTGGCGTCGCCGGGCTCCTTCGCCGCCGGGCAGGCCAGGATGGCGATGGAGGGCTGGGTGGCGTCGGGAGGCGCGAGCGGGGCGATGCCGTCGACGGCGTCGGGATGGGCCGCTCGCAGCTCTTCGATGTCG
>NZ_JAAKEN010000014.1 GCF_011039175.1 Slackia sp. ZJ119 | reverse complement strand
CGCAGTGGTTGCACGCCGCCGACACGTGGTAGGCGAACGCGGTGGTCGTCGCCGTGCCGTCGTCGCCTGCGGCCCAGTCGCCGCCCTCGTAGTCGTACACGCGGCGATAGGCGTAGTTGACGGGCAGGTCGTTGTAGTCCTTGCAGGCCATCTCGCAGGTGCGGCAGCCGGTGCAGCGGGTGCTGTCGAAATAGAATCCGTACTGAGTCATGTCTTTTCCTCCCTTACGCCTTCGCAACCTGGACGATCATGGAATGGGTGCCGTTGCCCTTGGCAAGCGCGGTGGGCTTGTAGACGGTCAGCGTGTTCACGCAGCCGCCCTCGTCCACCTTGTCGCCGTTCATGTCGGCCTTGTGCCAGGCGCCCTGGGGAATGCCCACGGTGCCGGGAATGATGCGCGGCGTCACCTTCGCCTCGATGCGCACCTCGCCAGCGGGGCTCGTGACGGCGAGCATGTCGCCGTCGGCGATGTTGCGGGCCTCGGCGTCGACGGGGTTGATCCACAGCTGCTGGCGAGCCACGGCCTCAAGCTCGGGGATGAAGCCGAACGAGGAGTGGGTGCGGCTCTTGTGATGGAAGCCGCAGCAGTACAGCGGGAATTCCTCGGTCACGCTGCCGTAGCCGTGGAAGCCGGGCGTGAACACGGGCAGGGGATTGATGACCTCGTCTTCGGCAAGTTCCCAGGTGGCGGCGATGTTCGCCAGCTCTTCAGAGTAGATCTCGATCTTGCCGGACGGGGTCGCCAGCGGATGCTCGACCGGGTCGGAGCGGAAGGCCTCAAGGCCGATGGCGGGTTCCACCTCGCGCTTGTAGATGCCCTGCTCTTGGATCTCGTCCCAAGAAGGCATGTCTCCGTCGGCTTCGGCGCCCTGCTCGTAGAGGTATTGCACCCACTCGTCGTGCGTGCGGCCCTCGGTGAAGTCTTCCTTCTTGCCGAACTTGTCGGCGATGTCGGCGCACACGTCGTAGCTCGAGCGGCACTCGCCCGGGGCTTCCTGCGCCGGGCCGCCCACGACCACGGCGGTGTAGTATTCCGAGTAGCCCTGCGTCTGCATGTTCAGCTGCTCGGAGCGCATGGCGTCGGGCAACAGGATGTCGGCGTATTTGGCCGAGTCGGTCATGACGGTGTCCCACACCACGATGAACTCGCATTTGCTCTCGTCGGTGAGGATCTCGTGCACCTTGTTGATGTCGCCGTGCTGGTTGGTCAGGCAGTTGCCGGCGTAGTTCCAGATGAACTTGATGTCGCTGTTCAGCTTGTCGGCGCCGATGATGCCGGCGTTGGTGGCGGTCATCTCGTGGCCGTGGTCGACGGCGTTGAGCCACTGGTACACCGGAATGGCCGTCGCGATAGGGTTTTCGACGGGGAGGCTGCCGACGAGGTAGGTGGGCGGCTCGGCTTCGCGCTGGCCGGTGTTGGTGCCGGGCAGGCCGATCTTGCCGATGAGGATGGGCAGCATGCAGATGGCGCGGGTGGTGTCCTCGCCGTTGGAGTGGCGCTGGCTGCCCCAGCCCTGGCAGATGAACGGAGCCTCGGCGCCGGCGATGGTGGCGGCCAGCTCGCGGATCTTGTCGGCCGGGATGCCGGTGATGGGAGCGGCCCACTCGGGGGTCTTCTCCACCTTGTCGTAGCCGGTGCCCATGATGTAGTCCTGGTAGGACTTGTTCTGGCCCTTGGCGGACTCGGGCATGGTGTCGTCGTCGTAGCCCACGCAGTAGGTGTCGAGGAACTCCTTGTCCACCTGGTCGTTCGAGATCCACTCGTACGCGATGGCGGAGCAGAGGGCCGCGTCGGTGCCGGGGCGGATGGGCAGCCACTCGTCGGGGTGCCCCGAAGCCGTTTCGTTGAGGCGGTAGTCGATGTTGATGATCTTGCCGTCGCGGCCGGTGACGGCCTCGCGCACGCGGGCGAAGTCCCACACGGCGTTCGCGCCGCCCATGCGCGTCTCGGCGGGGCTGTTGCCGAACATGACCACGAGGTCGCTTGCACGCTCGGCCTCGCTGAACGACGAGGCGTTCACGTTGTCATAGGGGCTGAACACCGTTGCGGGCTTCCCGAGCGTGACGTGGTTGCCGTCCTCGTCGAGGTTGGCGCCGCTGCCGTACATGAAGGGCATGACCATCTGCAGCATGTGGGTCGAGTAGTCGTAGCCCTGGTTGATGTACCCGCCGAGCAGGCTCAGCAGGCGCTGGCCCGGCTGCCGGCCCGTGCAGGAGTACATGCCGGTGGCGTAGTTCACGTAGATGGCTTCGTTGCCGTAGGTGTCGATGGTGTACTTGAGCTTCTCGGCGATGGTGTCGATGGCCTCGTCCCAGGAAATCTGCTCGAACTTGCCCTCGCCGCGCTTGCCGACGCGCTTCATGGGGTACAGCAGGCGGTCGGGGCTGTTCAGCCAGCGGCGCATCGAGCGGCCGCGCAGGCAGGCGCGGGCCTGCAGGCTGTCGTCGCCGGTGTTGTCCGTTTCCATGTAGACGACTTTGCCGTCGCGCGAGTGCCACTGGAACACGCAGTTGCCGCCGCAGTTCACGTTGCACTGGCTCCATGCGATGGTGTCAGGTGCCGCTGCCTCTTGTTCGCTGGCGACCGACGCTTCGGTCTCCGGCGCTTCGGCGCTGGGCTCGGGCTGGGCCTGGGGCGAGCAGCCGTAAAGCGCACTGCCGGCGGCACCCGCCAGCGCGACGCTGGCAAGCGAGCCTTTGATGAACGTGCGGCGCGACACGGTCGAAGTAGCTTCAGTCATAGTTCCCTCCTCTTATTGGGTTCATCTCGCCACTCTGTATGATACCAAAAACCACGACGGTGCAACATGCCCAGGCGTCGCGCAGCCGCGGCGGCAAAGCGGCGTGCCTCTCGAGGCCTTTCAGCGGGGCGGCTTCTGTTCCGCTGAACAGCGGTTTTCTGCCGGGATGGGCGGGGCTTGAAGCGCAGGAGACCCTTGCGGCCGGGCTGTAGCTGCTGGCGCCTCAAAGCCTTATATCGATAATGTTGAAAGAACTCGCCACGAGGACAATCGCTGCCAGGGCGGCGATGACGCCCGCGATAATTGGCAAATATTTCATGAAAACGTCCTTTTGCACAAGAATAAATCGACCTCGACAGATCGTTGCAGGTTGCTAATATTACAATATGGAAACATCTGACGGGAAGGGGGCGAGGTTGAAAGCCAAAGAACGGGAACAAGAGGCTCTGCCTGCTAGTGAGATGAAGAAGGAGGAACAGACCTCCAAGGAGGATGCGAAGAGACGCTCCGGATGCCTATTCGGCAAAATCCTCAAGATAGCAATAACGGCAATCTTGGTTGTTCTTGTCGTCGTGGGGGTTTTGTTTTTCGGCGCAGTCCGTTCTTGCATCCCTGCTGCCAGCGAACCACAATACCTTTCCGAAACCACGCTTATGAATGTGGTCAATATAGAGAATTTAAATACGGTTGACTACACCTACAAGGGCATCGCGGAGAAGGCTGGCAAGTTCCTGTGGGCCGACACGGTCGATTATCGCGTGAAGTACGAAGCCCATATCAGGGCGAGTTACGACATGGGAGAGATACGGTTCACCCTAGACGAAGAGAACATGGTCGTCACGGCATACCTGCCAGAAGCGCAGATCAGCGAGCCTGTGCTCAATGAGAACGAGTTCGGATTTCTTCCGGAAAATGCCGCGGCAGACATACGGGACATCCTTGCTATCTGCAAGGAGGATGCCGCCAAGGACCTTAACCAAGACGAGATAAAGCGTGGAGCTCGCGACAGTTTGGAAAAAACCGTCGAGGCTCTCACCGCGCCCCTTCTCGGCGACAAGTGGACGATAGAGTTCAAGGATCTTTCTGAGTATCCGAACAAAGAGGAGGTTCAGAATGAAGGCGAATAAGATCATTGCCTTGCTGCTTGCTGGGTGCATGGCAGCGTTCTGCCTCTCTGCATGCACCGATGAGAAGGCTCCCGATTTCTCAGGCTACAAAGAGATAGCGGAGCTGGCGACGCTCGAATGCACGTTCCATAACGTTGCCGAGATACGCAACGACGGAACAGACATACTGTTTGGCATCAACGTCGGGTACAAGAAGGCCTGGTTCGAGTATGACAGCATTGTCACTCTCGGGGTCGATGTCAAGAAGGTCAAGATTTCAGGCCCAAACGAGAATGGCGTCGTCACCATTGCAGTTCCTGATGCCCAGGTGCTGGGGCTTCCGGACGTCGACGAGTCGAGCGTCTCTGACATCTACCAGGATACAGGGCTTTTAACGGCGATCGATAGGGTGGACCAGATGGAAGCGTTCAAGACGGCTCAAGAGGAGATGAAAAAGTCTGCCGAGGGCGATGTCGGCCTGATGTCGCAAGCCAAGGAACGCGCCCAGACGTTGCTTGGGCAATATGTGCAAAGCGTCGGCCAGCCTTTAGGCCAGGTTTACGAGGTCGAGTTCGTAGACGCGCAATAAGCCTGGAGGGTTCGCCCGAAAGAATGCTGAAACCAAACAGAGAGGAGCGGACGTGGCAAAAGAGGCCATCACGCCTGGAACTGGCGGAAACGTGTACATCCCCTTCGACGAACGCAGCGGCGGCGAATCGGTCGTTTACTTCACGCGCGAGCTGAGCCCCGAGGGGCTGCTGAAGGCCTACGACGAGGTGTCGGGCGTGCTTGCGGGCAAAGTGGCCGTGAAGCTGCACACCGGCGAGCCGCACGGCCCCAACATCATCCCGCGCCCCTGGGTCAAGGAGCTCATGCAAAAACGCCTGGACGCCGGCACCATCGTGGAAACGAACACGTACTACGAAGGCGGGCGCCACAACACGGAGGTGCACGAAAAGACGATTCGGGAGAACGGCTGGACGTTCGCCCCGGTGGACATCATGGATGCCGACGGCACGGCGATGCTGCCGGTGCATGGCGGCAAATGGTTCACGGAAATGTCCGTGGGCAAGGGCCTTCTCGGCTACGAGTCGCTTTTGGCGCTGACGCATTTCAAGGGGCATGCCATGGGCGGCTTCGGCGGCTCCAACAAAAACATCGGCATCGGGTGCGCTGACGGGCAGGTGGGCAAGAAGATGATCCACACCACCCCCGGATCTTCCGAGATGTGGGACATTGCGGAAGAAGAGCTCATGGAGCGCATGACCGAGTCGGCCAAGGCGGCGATCGATCACTTCGGGCGCAACGTCGCCTTCGTGAACGTGATGCGCAACATGTCGGTCAGCTGCGACTGCGAGGGTACGGCGGCGCAGCCCGTGGTGACGCCGGACGTCGGCATCCTGTCATCGCTCGACATGCTGGCGGTCGACCAGGCGTGCGTCGACATCGTCTACGCCATGCCGCCCGACGTGCGCCGCGACATGGTGGAGCGCATCGAGTCGCGCCACGGCCTCCGGCAGCTGACCTACATGGCTGAGCTGGGGATCGGCAACATGCGCTACAAGATCGTCGACCTGGACGACGGCGGCCGGGAAGTGACCGCCGCCGAAATCGCCGCGCAGGCGGGCACCGTTTGGACCGACGACGGCCAGGGGCGCTACGCCGACTGACCGCCGTTGCTGGCTGGCGCTGGGGAAGAGGCGGGAGGCGCCGTCTGCTGCGATTTAGGTGGCACGTTCGGGATCGCTTCGAGAAGTTGCCGAATTCCGTCCATGCGGGGCTTACTGATAGCGCTGAGTGGTTTTCTCATATATAAGGAAACCACTCAATATCATAGGGTCCATCATAGGGCCAAAGGAGCTGGCCGTTCCGTTAACATCAACGGCTTTCCGGCGCCCCCTGCACACCAGCGAAAAGGGTTTCGGCAAGGAAGACGGGAGGCGTGCAGAATGCCCTCTTTTCCTCGTCGAAAGCAGCCGAGCCGCCTGGATAATCGTCATTTCTGCATTTTAATCGATCAGTCATCGTTTTTTCAAATGATCTGTCGGTTGTTTTTCGAATTTGCCTGTTGTGATTGGCTGCGGCCTGCGCTCTTGCAGCGCTCGCGTTCACATTCATCGCGAGTCCTGCCGCAAGCGACGGGGCGAATGTGAGGTGTTCGGTGAAATTCGGACATTGTTTCGACTCTCGCTGCAAAAGCGCAAGGAATGTCCGGCCGGATTGCAAGGGTCCAACGAATGTCCGCTGTTTTCCGAAGAAAAGCTGCATTCAGGGGCAGTGCCGCGAATGCTCCGACTTCTGCTCAAGATAAAAGGCCTGGTCAAAATACTAACGTTACTTTCGTGCTACGAATCAGCCGATTTTTCATCGGACATGTATTCGATGCTTGCAGTTCGAGGGCGCATTCACCGCGATCCTTGCTGCAAGGGGTGGAACGAATGTGAGGCCTTCGGCAGAATGTGGTCGACGCCGCCTGCTAGTCCAAAGACAGGCGGATCTCGACGTCTCCGTTGCCGAGGATCTGCTTGAGTTCTTCGGCGCTTGTGTCCTCGACCTTGCCCAGCCTGGTGAGGGACCAGCTGTTGGTACCGTAATACACCGTTATCTGGTTGCCCTGGTACAAGATCACGTCGCCCGGCTTCGTCGTTATCTGTTCGTCGTTGGCGGGCAGGCTTTGCGGCAGGCTTCCCACCTTCTCGAAGCTGCCGTAGTCGTGGGCGTCGACGGTGACGTCTCCTTCGGCGAGAAGGTCGATCAGCGCGTCCGAAGAGCTGTTGCGCGACGCCGCCACAGGCAGCGTCTGGCCGTTCACGTGCAGGTAGAACCGGTCCATCTCGCGTCCTTCCTCTTGTTCGGCGGGCTTTGCGGATTCGGCAGGTTCTGCAGACTCGGCGGGCGATTCCTGTTCGGCAGGCTCGGCGCTGGCGGCCTCGTTCTGCCCGTCGAGCGTCCCGCTGGCAGATGCTTCGCCCGTGGCAGGCTCCTGCCCGGCGGCGGGGGATGCGTCGGGCGCGTCTGCTGCTTCGCCGCTTTCTGCCTGAACGGCCTGGGCGTCGGTGTGGTTTTGGACATCGTCGGGGCCTCCGCCGCATCCGAAGAGCCCGACCGAAAGGGCGAGGGCGCACAGCACCGCCGCCGGCTTCTGCGTTTTCATGGGATGAGGCCTCCTTACGCCCAGATGGCAGGCTCGTTTTGACCGGTTGTCATCACGCCGCCCAATTCTGGCGTGAGTCGCATGAAATGTCAAATTGCTATAAGGAATAGAAATATATGCCTAGCAAGCATGAATGAGCTGACAGAGGGACGAGGGCGGAAGCCGGCAGAAGAGGCCGGCTCATCACCCCTCGGCACCTTCCTATTCTATGCCCAACAAGCATAAAATCGTATGTGACAGAAGTATTTGTATATTCTTGCCGTTCCTTGGATACTTGCCGGGCAGCCGAAAACCCGAATCTCGATTGGACGGGGCGAATGACTTTACAGGACAATGCAGCGAAACGCCGTTCGGGCCACGTCGTCGTGTCGGCCGAGAACGTCCGCAAAAGCTATGGCGGCGCTGCAGGTTCGAACGACGTCCTTTGCGGCGTCTCCGTCGACGTCTTCACCGGGGACTTCACGGTGGTCATGGGGCCTTCGGGCGCGGGGAAGACGACGCTGCTCAACTGCATGAGCGGGCTTGAAAGCGTCGATGCGGGCGAGGTCGCCTACGAAGGCGCGAGCTTCGCGCAGCTCTCTGACCGGCGGATGTCGGACATGCGTGCGGCGAGCTTCGGGTTCGTCTTCCAGGCGCCGCGCCTGGTCAGCAACCTCACTCTGCACGAAAACGTCCTCGTCGCCGGCTTGCTCAGCCCGAACCTGACCGATGCGCAGGCACGCGACAAGGCCGACGCGCTCGTGCGGGCTCTGGGCATCGAATCGGTGGCCCGCCATCTGCCGAACCAGGTGTCGGGCGGCGAGGCGCAGCGTGCGGCCGTTGCCCGTGCGCTCGTCTGCGAGCCGAGCATCGTCTTCGCGGACGAGCCGACCGGCGCACTGAACCAGGCCAACTCGGAAGAGCTGCTCGACATCCTCTGCGAGCGCAACGCCAAAGGGCAGACGATCCTCATGGTCACCCACGACGTCAAGGCGGCGCTGCGGGCAACGAGGATCGTCTATCTGCGCGACGGCTCCGTCGAAGGCGAGTTGAAGATCGGGGCGTATGACAAGGCCGATTCGGACGCCCGGGAAAAGGAAGTCGTCGGCTGGCTTGCGGACCAGGGATGGTAGCGCATGGCCCGGCTGTCCTCTCTTCTGACAAAATCCCAGGTCAAGCGCCGTCCTGGAGCGTTCGTGTCCATTGTGGCGCTGTCGCTGCTCATGTCGCTTCTGCTGGTCTGCGGCGCTTCGATCTCCACGAACGCCCGAGAACATCTCGAAGGGCAGATGGAGCGGCTGGGCTTCGGCGACGTCACCTGCTGGGTCGAAGGGGCCGAGGCGGCCGATCTTGCCTCCGAGATCGCCGCGCAGCCGGGCGCAGGCGTCGTCGACGAGCAGCCGCTGGTCTACGCCGATTATTCCGCGCTCGACTACGTCTCGGACACGCCCGGCCAGCTCCTGACGCCTTCGAGCCGCGAGCAGCCCTACCGGGCGCTGGATTCTGCGCCCGATGCGTCCGGCGGCGAGGGCCGTGCGGTCGATCCCCCGCAGGGGACGGTGTACGTGTCGCCCACCCTGTCTTCCGAATGCGGCATCGGCGTCGGCGACGTGATCACGTTCGACATCGCAAGGGGCGGCAAGAAAGAAGCCCTGCGCGTCGCCGGCTTCTTCGAAGACCCGTTCATGGGAAGCTCCATGATGGAGATGAAGTCGTTCATCGTCAACGAGTCGGACTACCGGCGCATCGAGGGCGTGATCGAGGAGACGCCCGAGGTCGATCGCATGGCGCAGCCGGGCGCGATGATCCACGTGTCTGTGGCCGAGGGCGCCGCGCTGACTTCGGAAGACCTTGTGCGCCAGATCGTCGAGAACACGTCCGTGCCCAGCTTCGCCGAGTTCATCTACACGCGCGAGACGATAGCGAACTTCATGCTGCTCATGCAAAACGTCGTGGCGGGGTTCTTGACGGCGTTCTCGATCGTCGGCTGCTTGGTGTGTCTGGTGGTCGTCGGGCACGCCATATCCATGAGCCTGGCGCAGGACCAGGAGAACTTCGCCGTCTTGAGGACGCTCGGCATCACGGCGCGAAGGCTCCAGGCGATCTTCTGCCTTCCTTATTGCGGGGCCCTCGTCGTCGGCTGCCTGTTGGGAAGCGTGCTGTCCTGCGCGGCGTTGCGCCTCGTCCAAGGGCTCATGGCGGCTTCGACGGGGATCAATCCGCCGCCGCTGCCGGCGCCTGTGGCCCTTGCCGCCCTGGCGCTTGTGCTGGCGGCCATGCTCGCGTTCGTGCATCTGAGGGCTTCTCGGCTTCGAAAGCCCTGGTCAGAGCCTTATGGTGTTGCGCGTTGCACAACCGCCGCGAGCACGGCCTGCGCGGGTTTGCTCAACAAGAGGCTTCTGGTCTTAGGCATGGCGGCTCGCGCCGTTCTGGCCAACAAGGCCAGCTATGTCGGGACGCTGCTGGTCGCCGTCGTCATCGCGATGCTTCTGACCTTCGTGGGCCGGATCGATGCGTGGGTCGGTCCCGAGGGCGAGGGGCTGATGGACTATTTCAGCGTTGCGGAGCACGATCTTGGCGTGCAGCCTGTCGGCCAGGTCTCTCTGGACGAGGTGGACGCGCTCGTTGACGAACGTGCCGGAATCGCCGAGTCGTTCATGCTCGCCATGCCCCATATGACCGTCCAGGGGTGGGATTGCACCGCGAACGTGATCGACGAGCCGAACAGGCTGCACATGACGGCCGGCTCGCCTCCGAACGACGACAGCGAGCTGGCGGTTACCGAGTATGTCGCGTCCGACATCGGGGCGCACGTCGGCGACGAGGTGACGGTGGGCTATGCGGGCGGCCAGGAGGCCTTCACCGTGTCGGGCATATACCAGTGCGCCAACGGCATGGGCAACAACATGGCGATGAGCTCGCAGGGGTTCGCGCGGTTTCCGAACGCCGAGGCGGGCCTTTGGTGCAAGCATTATGTCTTGGATGACGTCGAAGCGCGGGACGGCCTGGTCGCGGAGCTTGCGGCGACCTATGGCGGGGACCTCCACGTCCACGACAATTCGTGGTCGGGCCTTGCCGGGCTTGTGTTCGCGATGCGCTCGATCGTCGTCGCCATGTATGCGTTCGCGGCGGTCCTCATCTTTTTGACGTGTTGGTTGACTGCGACGAAATTAGTACAGTCTGAACTGCGGGACATCGCCGTCTGCAAGACCCTCGGCCTTGCGGGCCGAAGGCTGAGGGCGTCGTTTGCGTGCCGGTTTGCGCTCGTGTCGCTGGTCGGGGTCGCTGTTGGAGGGCTGCTCGCGTCGATGCTGGCAGATCCGCTTCTGTCGGAGCTGTTCAGGTCCTTCGGGATAGCCGGCCTCGCAACTCCCAGCAGCCCCGCGACCGTCCTCGTTCCGCCCCTTGCCACCATTCTTTTGCTGACGGCATCCGCTTGGATATGTTCTCGAAGCATCGCTCGAGTCGAGCCCGCGAAGCTGATGAGTCAGACCTGACAGGACAGCGCCCAAAAGCTCCAAGAAGAAAGGAACAGCAATGAAACTATTGCAAAAAAGAAAGAAAACAACCGACACCGGCGCGAAAAGCCCCGTTGCCGTCTGCGCCGCGGCCGCGGCCTTGTGCCTGGCCTTGACGCTGGCCGGATGCTCGCAAGGCGAAGCGGGCTCTGGCGCCGAGGGCGATGCCGCGCCGGCGGCGAGCGCGGCGAGCACGGCAAGCGACGAGGCCGCGGAGCCTTCTGCCGCAGAGTCGGCATCGAACGAGGCGGGGCAGGCGTCGGATGAAACGGAGCAGGCGCCTGCCGCCGCGGAGCAGGCGTCCGATGCGGCGGAGACGTCCGATGCGCTGCCCGTCATAACGCTGAGCTTCAACGGCGCACAATACGACCTGGTCATGGACGACACTGCGACGTCGAGGGAGCTGCTTGCGCTGGTTCCTTCCAGCCGCATGGCGCTGCCGCCGAGCCATGATCGGGACGGCGTTTGGAAGTACTACGACATGGCGACCGGGGTGTCCGAAGACCCCGAGCCCCTGGAAAGCGCCCAGGCCGGCGACGTTCTGCTCGACGGGCCCGATCGGCTGATCCTGGTGTACGAGGACGCCCCGCTCGACGGATCCTACACGCACGTCGGGACCATCCAAGACGTCGACGGGCTGGCTGCGGCCCTTGGCGACGGGGACGTCGACATCACCATCATCAAAAACGAGCGTTCATGATCGCGCACAAAGGAATCGGATCGGGCGCGAGGGTCGGCGCGGCCTTGATCGCGGCTGCGGCCTTTGCGCTTCTGCTCGCCTTGTCGGGCTGTGGCGGGCAGACGGCTTCGACGGAACAGGCCGAGCTGCCGCACAAAAACGAAAAGGGCGGCGCCGATCATGTCGTCCAACAAGAAGAAGGCGACGCCAATCGTGCCGCCCAGCACGATGTGACGGATGTAACCCCAGGTCATTCGATGGAAGAGCTGGCTCCGGGACTTTCGATGACGAAGGTGAGCGGGGACAGAGGGCTCTCAGAGTTCGTCGCACAGGGCGGCGCCTCAAGCGATGCGGAAGTCGTCTCCTTTCTGGAGGAACGGATGGCGGCGTCGCTTCCGTCCGATTCGCTGTTTGCAGGGGCGGGCTGTTCGACCCTTCTTGTCAAGGACGCGGAAGCGGGGGTTTTGTTCGGAAGGAACTTCGATTGGCACGGCTGCGACGCCCTGATCGTCGAGCATGACGTCGCGGAAGGCTATGACAGCGTGTCGACCGTGAACCTCGACTTCTTGAAGTCGGCCGCGGGAAGTGCGCTTGGGAACATGCCGGACGAGGTCGTCGCGCAAGCCGCCCTCTTTGCGCCGCTGGACGGCATGAACGAGGCGGGCCTTGCCGTGGCGACGCTCATGATCGAGGACTCGGACACGATCGACCAGGCCACCGACAAGCCGGACCTGACGACGACGACCGCCGTCCGCCTGCTGCTCGATGCGGCGGCGAACGTGGAAGAGGCGCTGGACGTTCTGGCGGCGCACGACCTTCATGGATCGATGGGCCTCATGGTGCACTTCGCGATAGCCGATGCCGAGGGAAACGGCGCAGTCGTCGAATACGTCGACAACGAGATGCAGGTCGTCGAAAGCGACGTCGCGACCAATTTCTACCTCTCGGACGGACCGAAAAAGGGAATCGGCACAAGCCAGTCGCACGACAGGTTCGCGGCGCTTCGCGACCAGCTGGACAGCGGTGGAGCGTGGGACGAGCAGCGGCTGCGCGACGCGATGGAAAGCGTCAGCAAGAAAAACTACCCCGACGGCGAGACGACGGAATGGACGATGGCGTGCAACCTCACGGCAAAAGACGTCGTCTACTACCACCGCGAAGACTACGGGCAAGGCTGGAGGATACGCTTGGGGAGCTGACGCGGGGCTGGGGGAGGGGAGGCGGTTCTGCCAGCCCTGGGTCCGCCGGGCGCTGCCAGGCGGGTTTGGGGCTGGCGGCGCCGACGTCGTCCTCTTGCCGGCCCCCTGAAGGGCTACAATAAAGGCAAGGGTTTTACTGCGGGCGAGAAGGAGCGGTTTTGGCGTCAAGCAAAGAATTCGTTGAGCGCACGATGGACGCTTTGAGCGTGGCGACGGGCGGAAACGTGTCCTCGCGTCCAATGATGGGCGAATACGTCGTGTACTATCGGGACAAGGTCATCGGCGGCATCTACGACGACCGGCTGCTCGTCAAGGCGACTCCGTCTTCGCGAGAAATGCTCGCCTGCGCCCCGCTGGAGCTTCCCTACGAGGGGGCGAAGGAAATGGTCCGCATCCAAGACCTCGACGAGCGCGACACGATCTCCGCCCTGTTCGACGCCATGTACGACGAGCTTCCAAAGCCGAGGCCCAGGAAGAAAAAGGCCGACAAGCGATAGGCGCCTGAGGCCTAAGCCTGACAAAAAGGGAGGGCAGGGTAGACGTGGCCGCCGTCCGCGAGGGCTTTGCCGCGCTTGCGAGGAGGGCGGCCGGCGTGCCCGTCCGCTTCGTCGAACACGCCTTTTGGAGACAACGAGAAAACGGCGATCGTGATAATGGCGCATGGGCGGAACAGCTCGTCGTGCGTGCCAGTTCGTTCCTGTCCACCATCCAGATGAGCAGCCAGTCATCGGCATTGCATGATGGTATTCGCGGTGTCCCTTCCAAATGCCTTTCGAAACATGCATGTTGCGATGCTGCTCGAGCGTTTTGGTCGACGCAGCGGTGCTCTCGGCCGTCAGGTTTACGACCGCGCCGTCAAACGATTACTTGCGGGCGGCTGTGACGCCTGCCGGTCTTTTGCGACCGGTGGCAGATGACGGCGACTTCGTTCTGGGCTGTCAATTTCCGGTGAAACAAATATGCTACAATTAGGTATTACCGAATGAGATTACTGCGGATAGGTTTGCTGTTGGACAAGGTGTTCGTGCTGGACAGAGTGGTAGAACGTCATCCTGACCTGGCGAAAGAGGATGCTGCCCATGCATGGGCGTTCTGCATTAAGAGCATGCCGAGGCTGGGCAAGGAGCCGGAAGAGCATGTTGGCATCGGATACGATGCGAAAGGACGGCTTGTCGAAGTTGTTGCCATCAGGAACAGCGTGGGCGATTGGCTGATAAAGCATGCGCAGACGCCGCCGCAGGAGTCAATAAAGCGGGAGCTTGGTTTCGGAAGGAGGAAGGCATGAGCGATAGCGAACTGTGCGAGATGTTTGGCACCACGCTTGAGGAAGTGGAGTCCGACGTTGAAAGATACGAGAGCGGAGACCTTTCGGATTTTAAGTTTGGAAAGCCGATTGACGGGAGGCCGACGGCGAAGATGAAGACGACCTCGCTGAAGCTCTTCGACTTTCAACTTGAAGCGATAGACAGGGCTGCGAAGAAAGAAGGAATCTCGCGCTCCGAGTTTGTGCGTCGTGCGATCGACAACGAGCTTGTGACTCTGGCTTGATGCCAGATTGTGTGACGCCATCGGCGGCTGCGGCGGCGGTCTTCCCTCGCCGGCCTTATCTGCCCGTGCTGTAGGGTTGCGCGTCCAGCCGCCCCTGGCAGCCCATCTTCTTCGCCATCCGCCCCATGAACAGCTTCTGCACCGGCCGGCCGAAGAGCTTGAACATCCGAAGCTCCTTTTCCGGCAGGTATTCCGGTGCGGCGAAGACGTCCACGACGTCCTTTTCGAACCGGTGGGTCTCCGCGAAGTGCCTGCCCATCTCGGTGAAGGCGGCCAGCGGCTTCTCCCTTTCCTTCTCGTCCATCAGCCCCAGGCCGAACATGTCCCCCTTGATGAGCGTTCCGGCATAGGCGCACCCGAGCTGTTCGGGCAGCGTTTCCAGGTACTTCTCGCAGCATCGGCTCTGGGACGCCTCCGGGAAGCCGCCTTGGACGAGGAAGGCGATCTGCGTCCCCGGGGCGCTTTTCGGGGTCAGCCCTTCCAGGAATTCCAACAAAATGCCGGGGATGTTCTCCACGTAAAGCGGCAGGGCGATCAGGATGTTGTTCGACTGCTCAAAAGCCTTCGCCGCGCCGTCCCACTGCGCCCGATCCGAGAGAAACCAGGTCTCGGCGGTGTTGCCGCCTTCCCGATAGCCTTCCTCGAACGCCGCGACGATCTTTGCCGTGTTGCTCTTCGAACGGGTCCTGGTCGCGCCGCTGATGATCACAAGGTGCATGGGAACGCCTCCTTCGCCTGCTTGAGGGGAAACGCGCCGAGGCTTTTGCCTCCGAAGTTCAGCGCGACGCGGTCCATCCACTGGCTCAGGTACGCCTGGTCCGCCGCGCCGTCGTACAGAAGCCCGAAGCGGTACTCCTTGTTGTAGCGGGGCACGTGGCGGCACTGGCCGTCCACGACGCAGGTGTACATGGTGACCAGCGGCAAAAGCCGGTCGACCAGGTTCTTCATGCGGTGGTCCACGAAGTTCAGGGCGGTCCCTGACAAAAAGACCGCCGCGTCGTATTCCAGGTACGCCTTCAGAATCTCTTCATAGTCGTCTCGCATGGCGCAGCGCCCCGGCGTCTTCAGCCAGCAGGCGTTGCAGCCTATGCAGGGGCGGATGTTCAAAGGCTGCGTATGGATGACCCGGCTCTCGGCGCTGCGGGCCGTCAGGCGGTCGATGGCGGCCTGGGCCTTCTCCGCCGGCAAGGTGTTCACGACCAATAACGACATGGCGTACCTTCCGTGCTTGTATGAAAGTACCGTTATTGTAACGCCTCTTTCGGGCGAACCTTCATGCTCTCCATACGAAGAGTGCCGAACGACGCAGGCAGGCACGCTGTTCGAGCTGCAGCCTTCCGTTGCGGCCGCGCTCATCCAAGGCGGCGAGTTTCCCTAGCGCCCGTCCGCGAAAGCATTTTTGATCGCCTGCACAAATTCACGAGGCTTTTCGACGTGGATTCCATGGCCGCAGTCGAAGCGGGCCGGCTTGCAATGGGGGATGAGCTCCAAACACCTCGCCAGGTCCTCTTCGCTGAGGGCGGCGAACAGGATTCCGTCGTCTGACCAGTCGGTTTTCGCCTTCATGAACAGGGCGGGGCAGCCTATCTTCGCCAGAATCTCCTCGTGCGGAATCCCGCAATGGAAGCTGTCGTCGTAGAACGTCTCCCCGAAGCGCGGGTCGTAGCCGCCCATTCCGACGAACGCGGCCAGAGCAGACTTGGGCCAGAAGGGAACCTTCAAATCCCTTTCCGGATGCCGCTTGAGGAACTTCCTTGCGGCTTCGATGCTCTTCGGGCGCACCTTTCGACGCGCTTTCTCGGGGAAGAAGTTCCACGCGTACTGGTTCTCGAAATAGTACAGAACGAAGTTCTCGTCCGATCCGCTTTGCAGATATTCGTGGCACACCGAGGACAGGTCGACGTAGTTGAACGTGCCCTTCCGGCGCTCGCCCTGGCTGGAGAAGAAGGGCGGGTCCTCCAAGACGAGCAGCTTGCAGAGATCCGTCCTTCCTGCGGCATGCGCGGCGACAAGCCCTCCGGACGAATGCCCCAAGAGCGTGCAGGGCCTGCCGACGACGTCCTCGATGAACCGCGCGAGGGCCTCTCCTGCCGACACGACGTTGTAGAGCGCCGGATCGTGCGGGCTCTTCCCATGCCCGAAGCAGTCAACGGCGTATATCGAGAAGTCGCGGGAGAGGGGCTTTGCGACCCCGTCGAAGCTGTGCGAGTCGGTGCCCTGGGCGTGGACGAGCACGAGCGGGGGCTTGCCGTTTTCGCGGGCGGCATAGGACAGCAGGGGTCCTTTTGTCGAAGGCGGTTCGCTTGGCGGGCGCTGCACGGCCGGCGTCATTTCTAGCACCTGACGAGAAGCGTTTTGCACTTCCGGCACATCTGTGCAGGCACGGAGGCGCGTCCGCCGATTCTGAGGCTGGTCACCTCCGTGAAGCCCGGGGCCTTCCTTGCGTTCTCAAGCGCGCTTGGCACCTCGTCGGCGAAGCTGAAGGCGCCGTCCTTCGTGCTGAAAAGATACCCGTTCTCGAGCTCGGTTCCGCAAACGCTGCAACATCCCATGGTCAAGGTCCTCTCACTCGGGATCGGCCGACGCCCTTTCGTTGACCGCGCGTCCAAACCTTTCGAGCTGCGCGACGGCGTCCTCGACGCGTTGGAGCGCGATGCCTCGAGACTCGTCGCCGAGCATGAGAAGCTCGCTTCCCGCGTGAAGGCCGAAGACGTCGCGTGCTTTCTTGGGGACGACGATCTGGCCCCTCTCGCCCATGCGCACGACTCCGAACAGGTGCAGCCCGCGGGGCGCAACAGGGTAGCCGACGCGTTCCTCGTCATGGCGCACGAGCGCGTCGAGGCTCACGTCGAAGACCTCCGAGAGCCGGCACACGTTGTCCAGGTCCGGCATGGCGTCTCCCGACTCCCACTTCGCGACGGTCTGCCTGGCGACGTCGACCTTTTGGGCAAGCTCCTCTTGCGTCATGCCCTGCTTCGTCCTGAGCGAGAGGATGTTCTGACCGATCATACCTTTCATACCTCCAAAGCAATTCTATTCCTGCGTTTTCGCGGCTGCCACCATCATAAGATGGAATAACGGCGCCTTCAATGTCACGTCGAGGTGACATGCTCGGCATGAAGCCGCCCTTTGCTCGGACGGGCAGGCAAGGCGAGCTGCTTGCTGACGTCACGCAGATGCCGAACCTGCCTGCGAGGTTCATCGACTTTGTGCCGTCGCCTACCTCTCACTCAGGATTGTATTTTGCGAAAAAGCGTTACCATATAGTAAAGTAACGGGTACTAGTGAATTTGTTCCTTACGGGCAGGAAATTATGGCTGATTTAAGAATTAAGATAGTAAGCAATCCGTATGCCGAGACAATCAATTTTTATCGCTTCAGCGCCGGGTGGACTCCCTTTTCGCAGATGACAGATCCGAACAGCAAGCTGCTTAACAAGAAGCTCGCTGACGGGTTCTTCCCGTTCAAGGCTCAGGAAATAGTGGATACTATTCTTGCTGAGTTTCAAATAGGGAGCCAGGTGGTCGGCCTTGAGTTCGAAGGATCGGACGATGAGTTTGAGGAGTTGGCGGCCATCTGTTCTTCCGAGCAGTACTCATCCGTTATCAAGCTGACCCGCTCTCCAAGATACTTGATGAACGCGCGGGACGTCCTTCCCGAAATCAAGTCTTTGCTTAAGGAAATACGTCCATTGGTGGACGACGCTGTTGTCGAAAGAAAAGCCATCAGAGATTCGCTTGAAAAGTTCTTAGATGTTTCAAGCGATTTGATCCCTCTCTGCGTTCTGGGCAACTACAGTGCTGGGAAGTCGACGTTTATCAACGCGCTGATCGGCCACGAGCTGTTGCCAAGCGGGGATGAGCCGGTAACCGCAAAAGTGTTCCAAATCAAGCGCTCGACACAGAGGGGCACTGGCTGCATCAAGTTTTGTTTCGGGGCGACGCCGGTGGTTCTGCGCTACGACAGCAGAGGTCTTCAAAGCGCACCTGATCTTATCGGAGTAGAACCGTATGATGCCGTAACGGAAGAACTCGAGTCCGCCGAGGCGGCTTTGATTCCGCAGATGAATTGCACGCTTCAAGTGATCAATGCTTTCAGGCAGAGCGATTCTTCTGACAACATCTCGGACAGGATTGATATTGAAGTTCCTTTCTCTGAAAAGGACGCTTGGGGACAGTCGAACAATTTCGTCATCTTCGACACGCCTGGCTCGAACGCGTCAAGCCATCTCGATCATCTTCGCGTTCTGAAAGACGCCATGGAAGGGCTATCGAACGGGCTTCCCATTATTGTGGCCGAATATGACAAGCTCGACAGCATGGACAACGAGAAGCTTTACAACGACATTTCCACTATCGAGGCTATGGATGACCGCTTCGCTATGATCGTTGTCAATAAGGCGGACATGGCGGCGCTTCCAAAAGGCGAGTTCGACGAGAACCAGATACAGACAGTCATGGACTGGACCATTCCGAGGAACCTGTACTCTCAAGGTATCTTCTTCGTTTCGTCTGTTCTTGGTCTGGGGGCCAAGACTAACGGCGAGTTTCTCAGCGACTACTATGCGGAGAAGTTCGAAGACCAGGAAAGGAAG
The DNA here is from genome assembly GCF_011039175.1 of Slackia sp. ZJ119. GTDB lineage: Bacteria > Actinomycetota > Coriobacteriia > Coriobacteriales > Eggerthellaceae > Xiamenia. The sequence goes on along the minus strand of NZ_JAAKEN010000014.1, from coordinate 71,426 downwards.
TATTCCAATCCTGAAAACAAGTTCTACAAGCGGCTGTTTCGCTACAACATTCTTCCTGCTCAGATTCGCTCTAGGACTATCAGGGAATCCGAAGAGTGCTCGGATTTGATCTTTGCCAACAGCGGTCTCTATTGCGTCGAGCGCGAAATAGACCTCTTTGCAGAGAAGTACTCTGCATATAACAAATGCCACCAATCAGAAGTGCTTCTCAGAAGGATCATTGATGCAACCGCTAAGGTTATCGAGGAAACAAGGGAACGTCATGAAATATCGCTGAAGAATCGAGAAAAGGCGCTGGACAGGGACAAGAAGAATCTCCTTGAGCAACTTAATGCGGCAGAGGCAGAGGTTGAAGCGGAGGCTCTGCAGGAATATCCGTCACATATGGACGGGTCGGTTGATGACTCCGAATGGAATGTTACCGTTGGAGAACTTGTGAAGCAGGAAAGCGACATCACTGATGCAAAGCGCAGCGATTTCAGCTATTCAGAGCAGGAAGACGCTGTAAAGGAGAGCTGGCAGGCGATCACGAACAATCTCTCCAACCGTTTTAACGACGCTCTGAATAAACCGAGTTTCGAGGCGTTTGGGGATATTCTTGCGGGTGTCGTTGCCGACTGTGGCGAGTACGGCAAGCAGGTTGGCAATCGGCATTCGCTTTCGACTGAAGTCGACCGTGCTGCATCCGATGAATTGCTGTCCCTTGTCCGGCGCGGGTTCGATGAAGATGTCAATGAGATGCAGAACCGCATAAACAATTCTTCGCAAGGGTATTGGAGGGTGGCGGCCGAATCGGGGCGTGATGTTCTGTATCAAATCGCAACAAACAGTGAAGCCTTGTCGGAAGAGAAGCGTGCCGAGATCGGCGATATCATCATCCAGTACCAGCCTCTTGTCATTGAGGGAAAGGCTGAGCAGCTTTTTATCAAATCCGAATTGGAGATGAGTTTTCGTCTTTTCGATCTGGTCATCTTCAAATCGGAGAAACTCAACCTTGACAAGTTGGCAAGGGTTTACAACGAGGAAGTCCGTCGCTTTGCAGCGGAAACGAAACACGATGTTCAAGTTGAGCATGAGCGCCTTTACAAGGACTGGCTTGAAGAGCTGACGGCGTTGATCATTGAAAACATCACGGATTACAGTCCCATCTTGCACACGCAAGCCGAAATCATCAGAGAAGAGACGGCGAAGATCAATGAGCTCACTGCGAAGCTGGAAAGGCTTCGGCGTTGCACGAGCAATGTCTCCCAGATGATCGATTGGAAAGAATAGGTATCAGGATGGGCATCAAGGACCGTATCGTAAGAGTTGCAGACAAGGCCGGCAATGCCGTAGCAAAAGTATCGTCGCTCAGCTCGGACCAGCTCAAGATGGTGGCGGAGAAGCAGGAAGAATACCTGTCTCAGATGCCCTCTGCGATGGATCCTGCTGCGGAGGAATATACGGCTCGCTTGCTTGCCTCTTGTGGCGTTGAAATACATGGCGCCTATCTCCCGCAGATAGACCAGCTTTATGTGCCTATCGAGCCAACCGTCGAATACGACGGACGGCCTTTTGACGCCCAGCACAACATGAGGTTTCTTGGCATAAAGAAGTGGGTTGTCGATCCTGCGGAGAACAGTCTCGAGAAGCTTGTCAATGTGTACGATGTGCTTTCGGACGAGAATTGCAACATTGCACTCGTGTTCAACCGAACGAAGAAGTGCACGAACGTGTTCATCGCAGTGTCCGACGTGGGCAATTCCGACAACAATGTGGACGCAGACTGTTTTGCAAAACGGCTTCAAGAGGCGATTCGAGGGAATTTCTCCGGCTCGGAAGTGTCTTCTGCGGGTTTTGGGGCGCTCCCTGCCTTAGAGGAGGGTGCGCCGTACTCCGTGGCGGCGATCTCCAACATTCCAGCAGAGAAGTCTGAGAAGTTCATCAGCCAGACTATCGAAAAGGTTCTCGATGGCATTGTGCCAAGAAGGAGAAGCGAAGAGTACACGCTGATTCTGTTGGCGACGCCTGTGCAGGATGCCGAACAACGAAAGCTGCGTCTGTCCGAGTTGTTTACGGCGTTGGCTCCCTTCGCCGCATGGTCGACCAATTTCACGTATACACAATCGGATGCCGCGATGGCGATGGCGACCATTGGCGTCAATGCTGGCGTGAGTGCCGGGAGGCAGAACGGAGTCAACTCTGCCATTTCAACAACGGATGGTGTTACCGATTCCACCAGCCATGCGGTTACCGACTCTGTTGCGAAGTCCATTACGGATACGACGAGCGCGAGCAAGACGATGACCGAGAGCACGTTCGAGTCGGCAACAGCGGGAGGGAGCTTTTCCACGGGCGTGAAGCCTTTTGGTGTTGGCGGGGAAGCGTCGGCGTCAGTGAGCACAACTGGTGGGTCTTCTGAGAGCGTCGCAGTGGCTACGTCAACTGCGCGCGCCGTCGGTGAAACCACGGGCAAGGCCGTTGCGAACTCGCTTGGACGGGCGGTTTCCAACTCGGTGGGAAAGACCGTGGGCGCTGTGGCGTCTACCAGTCTTGGCGCGAACTTCGGGGCAAGTTTCGCCCGCGCGTCCAGCGTGACGGCCACCATCGGCAAGAACGAAGGGATCACGCAGTCTTTTACGAATCACGCTGTCAAACACTCTCTGCAAATCCTCGAAGATCAAATGAAGCGGCTTGACGAGGCCACAGCGCTTGGTCTTTGGGATTTCGCGGCCTACGTGGTAAGCGAAGAACCCGACATTGCCAATAACGTCGCTCATTCCTACCTGGCGACCACTCAAGGCGAGGAGTCCTATCTGAGCCAGTCTTCCATCAACTTGTGGCGAGGCGACATGGGCGAAGAAAGCGGTCAGGCTCGCACGATCTGTGAGTACCTGAGGACGCTTCGGCATCCGCTGTTTTCTATGGCTCCTGGTCTTTTGGATGTGGATTCGCGTTTCGCCGTGTATCCAGCCGTGGTCAGTGCGACGACGTCGCTGTCTGGCAAAGAGCTCGCTTACTCCCTGAACTTTCCGCGCAAATCCGTGGCGGGACTGCCCGTTATCGAGTGTGCGGAATTTGGGCGCAACGTCACGTCGTTCGATGAGCGTGCTCTTGACAGCGGATTCCAGATTGGAAATATCTTTCACATGCACCAAGAGGAACCGGTTCCCGTGGCGCTCAACCCCGACTCGCTTACTGCACACGCATTCATTACCGGTAGCACTGGCGCAGGCAAGACCAACACAGTTTGCAAGATTCTTGACGAGGCCATAGGATCTGGCCTGGGCTTTCTCGTCATCGAACCTGCGAAGGGCGAATACAAAGACATTTTCGGAGGGCTTGACGACGTGTCGGTTTATGGCACGAATCCCGATCTGACGCCTCTTTTGCAGATCAACCCGTTCAGTTTTCCTGAGGGAATTCACGTCTTGGAGCACTTGGACAGGCTCGTTGAAATATTCAATGTTTGCTGGCCGATGTATGCCGCAATGCCTGCCGTTTTGAAGAACGCTATCGAGAAATCCTACGAAGATTGCGGCTGGGACCTTACTGAGTCAAGCAACTGCTACGGCAATGACCTGTTTCCGGTATTCGCTGACGTTGCGCGAAACGTTAAGGTCATACTCGACACTTCTGAATATGATGCGGAAAACAAAGGTGCCTACAAAGGTTCTCTGCTTACGCGTTTGCAATCTCTTACGAACGGCCTTAACGGAATGATTCTCTCCTCGAGCGAAATTGCGGCGGAAGATCTGTTCGATAAGAAAGTCGTGGTTGATCTCAGCCGTGTTGGCTCGACTGAGACGAAGTCCCTTCTCATGGGGCTTTTGGTGCTCAAGCTCCAGGAGCACAGGATGGTTGCTTGCGAGGGCATGAACGCCCCTTTGAGGCACATTACGGTGCTGGAAGAGGCTCACAACCTGCTAAAAAGCACAGCGTCCTCGTCTTCTTCGGAGAGCGGCAACCTTCTTGGCAAGAGCGTCGAAATGCTTTCGAACGCCATCGCTGAGATGCGAACCTATGGAGAAGGGTTCATCATCGCCGACCAGGCCCCCGGACTTCTTGACATGTCCGCAATCAGGAACACGAATACAAAGATCATCATGAGGCTGCCAGACCTTTCCGATAGGGAGCTTGTAGGCAGAGCGGCCAACCTGAGCGACGGCCAGATAGTCGAGCTTGCACGACTGCCCCGAGGCGTTGCTGCAGTCTATCAAAACGACTGGATCGAACCGGTCCTTTGCAAGGTCGCAAAGGCAGAAGAGGGCAGCACGTACTCATACCGACGCGAGAGACATGCTGGAACGCCTGTTGAAGCTGGCGTTTCGTTCCGGGTGGCCGACATACTTGCTAACGCCGGATCTTTGCCGAGTTGCGTCAGCCTCTCTGAGATAAAAGCCTATCTCGAAGCACTTGGGCTGGTTCCATCGATGAGAGTGGCGGTGTTGAAGGCGATCGAGAATCCGCCTGTCGAGCCTCGAATGACGAAAATCGCTCCGCTGATGACGGCTTTGTTCCCCAATGTTCACAAGAAGGTCGTCGAGTCGGTGAACTCAAGTTCCGAGATGACAAGCTGGACGAGGGCGGCGGAGGATGCGACCGAATCCCTTGCGGCATCGGAGCTGTCTGACCGCACAAGGAGAATGATCGTTCAAGGGATTATCACCGACTACGTGTTCAACGAGCTTGGTGACGAGCGGTCGTTCAAAGACTGGTACAACTGGGGCGGGCTGAGATAATGTTGCTTCGCATGAGGCAGGGCCAAGACGTTTTAGAAGTTGGGGCGAAGGAGAGAGATTTTGACCTCGGCTTTGATCCCGGATGTACGGCGAACTGAAGAACAGAGGATAGCGGTTATGGCGAAAAAAAGAATGGCTGAGACTGCTCGGACCCAAGATGCACCAAGCGCATCCGATATGCGAGGATTCGATCCCGACAAAATGATTCAGCCTGAAAGCATTGACGTTCGAAATGGCGAAGCAAGCGATGCGTTTGATCCGGACAAGCTGATAGACGGCTCGAGGGAGATTCCGGCACGTTTGGGCGATACGGAAGGCATCGACGTGGATCGATTGATCGATCCTGCTGGTTCGCAAGTGATCGAAAAACACGCATCGGAAAGCGCCATCGAAAACGCGGGGGAGCGCAAGATGCTCAGCACGGAAGCCGAGCGGATGAAATACACTCCCGTGGAGAACGGACCACTGGGTTCGTTCGAAGGAGAACGTGGAAACTCGAAGTTTATTCCCAAAGATGCGCAGGTGCGAGCAACATTGGAGAAGTATGGCCTTGACGGGATTGTTTACAAGAGGGCGATCCCCGACTTCTCTCCTTGCTCTGAAGCTTCCGTGTCTATAGATATGACTTCAAAACGCTACGGTCCAGAGGGTAATTTTGCAAAAGCCGATGACGCTTGCGCAAAGCAGTGGAACGATGCCAATAGAGATGGTCGCAGCGATTGGACCTCCCGGGATGTCTGTGATTGGCGTAGAGAAAACAATTATTCTTGGCATGAATGCAGCGACATGAAGACTTGCCAGTTAGTTCCTCAAGATGTGCACAATGCCTGTAGACATTTTGGGGGCGTGGCTGAATGCTTGAAACACGAAGGCAGCAAAGGTGGTTTTGATGACTAAGATCAACGCAGCAATTTGGGGAAGGCCGTTCGAAATCGATGTGGTGTTCGACTGCTACAAAGGCGAAGACGTGCTCAGCGTTCAAGAAGACGCTCTTGATGCGATTCAGGAAAAGTGGCAGGTGGTGGATGCCGCGCTTGAGCCGTTGAAGAAATACTGCGTTCAACATGACGGGGATCAGATAGGCTCTGATACCATAGATAATATCTTCAAATATGTCAAACCCGTTTCCCTCTACGTAATGCGCGCTTCCAAGAAACGCGTCGTTGCTCTTATGTGCGATTATCGCTTTGATCCCGAGCATGGCATTGCTCTTGAATTTGAAAACGAGACACTAAGGAAGATTGCGCCTCAAGACGATGTTTTGTAGCGCCGGGCGTTTGTCTGCCATGCTGCGGCTGTTGTTCCGAGGGAAGCGCTGATGAAGGCCGGCCCGTCGTTTGTGCCCCTCCTTTTTCTTGCTAAAAATGCTGGTCATCGATATCGCTTGAGGCGTGAGAGGCGGCTGCCATGCAAGGGGAAGCAGGCATTCCAACAGGGACGGAACTTAACGTTGACCTTGGTGGTAATTGTTATTCCGGCCTAGAGCACAGGATCGTGCGCCGCGGGCTGGAGCTCGGCTTCACCAACGTCGGTTTCGCCGCGCTTCGCGACTATCCGGAAGTTCTGGAAGAGGCAAGCCGACGCCCGAACTACGGCATCTTCACGCAGGGCGACGATTCGCTTCTTGCGCGGCTGGCCCGGGCAAAGACGCTCAACCCGTGGGCCGACAGCGTCGTGTGCGCGACCCTGGGGTACGCGGGCGTCGATTACCCCGAAAACCTCTTGGCTTCGGTTGCCAGGACGTATCTTTCGCGAGCCTATACGCCGCAGCCTGGCACGGCGCATGCCTTTCGGATCGAAGAGCTCGCCCGCTTTCTCGAGGGCGAGGGGATGCGCGTCGATGCTGCGCAGTTCCGCGTCCCTCAGCGCATCGCTTGCGCCGAGGCCGGAATCGTGAGCTTCGGCCGCAACAACTTCGCCTACACCAGGCAGGACGGCTCGTTCGTCATCTTGGTGACCATGCTGGTGGACGCGAAGCTGAAGACGATCGGCGAAAGGGCCGGCGACGAGTGCCCTTCGGGATGCCGCCGCTGCATCGACGCCTGCCCCACGGGCGCGATCGTCGAGCCTTACAAGCTTGACCTGCACAAATGCATCCTGTTCAACAACCAGCGGTTCGAGCCGGGCGCACAAGAAGAGATCTGGGACGCCATGGGCGAGCGCATCCACGGCTGCGACGCGTGTCAGGCCGCCTGCCCGCGCAACCGCGCCGTCTTGGAGAAGGCCACGGCAAAAGACCCGTTTTTGGAACTGCTGTCGAAGGAGTTCGACCTTGAGCGCATCTTGGCGCTCGACGACGCCTATTACGAAGCAGTCGTCCGCCCCGTCATGTACAACTATATTAAAGACCGCAACGTTTTTCGCAGGAACGCCGCCGTCGCGCTCGGCAACACCGGGGACGCACGCCACGTGCCCGCGCTTCGCAAGGCACGCCAAGCCGCCGAAGAGCCGTCGGTGCTGCGGGCCATCGACTGGGCCATTGCGAAGCTCGAAAGGGAAGGGGCCTGACGGAGGGGCAATACCACCTGATTTTCGCCAATTTTGGCTCTTTTACGGCCTTGTTTTCGCCATTTTATGCGAAAATAAGGCCGTAGCCTTTGGCAGGAGGAAGCATGGAACGGTTTCTCATGAGCAAGCTCGTCGCCTGGAAAGGCAAGTCTCGCCGCAAGCCGCTCATTCTCAATGGAGCGCGTCAGGTCGGCAAAACGTGGCTGCTCAAAGAGTTCGGCAGGACGCAGTTCAAAAACGTCGCGTACGTGAACCTGGACGGCAACCCCCGGATGTGCGAGCAGTTCGAGCTTGGTTACGACATTCCCCGCATCATCTCCGCCATCCAATTCGAGACGGGAGAGGCCGTGTCCGAAGGCGGCACCCTCATCGTCCTCGACGAAATCCAGGCATGTCCGAAAGCGCTTACCAGCCTCAAATATTTCTGCGAAGACGCGCCTGGGCATGCAGTTGCTGCCGCAGGGTCCCTTCTGGGCATTACGGTCCATGAGGGCAGCGGCTATCCCGTAGGGAAGGTGGACGCGTTCGACCTTCATCCCCTCCATTTTCGGGAGTTTCTCGTTGCGACAGGGAATCGAGCCCTTTGCGACCTGATCGATTCCGGGGACGCCGATCTCATGAACGCCTTTTCGAGCAAATTCGTCCCGCTCCTTCGCCAGTACTATTATGTAGGAGGCATGCCCGAGGCGGTGAGCTCCTTTTTGGATCGAGGTCTTCTAGAGGATGCGCGGGAAGTGCAGCTCGAAATCCTTCGGGGCTACGAGCGCGACATCTCGAAACACCTCGGCAGAACCGAGACCGAATATGCGCTCGCAGCATGGAGATCGGTCCCGACTCACCTGGGCCGCGAGAACAAAAAGTTCGTGTTCAGCCATATCGCACAAGGAGCGCGGGCGAGAAACTACCGATCCGGCATCACGTGGCTTTCCCGGGCAGGGATCGCGACTCTCGTCCGCAGAATATCAAAGCCCGGCATTCCTCTGCGTCCCTATGCCGACGACACGGCGTTCAAGCTCTTCCTGGTCGACGTCGGCCTGCTCGGGGCGATGGCTCAGCTGGGCAAGGAGACGGTTGTCGGAGGCAGCGAGATTTTCGAAGAGTTCAAAGGCTCCCTTACCGAGCAGTACGTCTGCCAGCAGCTCGTTTCCGACTGCGGGCTTGTGCCGTACTATTGGTCGGCGGAGAACTCTTCTGGGAAGATCGACTTCTTGGTGCAAGGCCCAAACAGCGTCTTCGCCGTTGAGGCGAAGGCAGGCGAGAACCTTCGGTCCAAAAGCCTTCGAGCGTTCAAGGACTCCCATCCGAATATCAAGTCCGTGCGCTTCAGCCTATCGGGCTATCGCGAGCAAGACTGGATGAGGAGCGTCCCTCTGTACGCCATGTCGAATACCGATCTGTGGGGCTAGAAGCGCTGACCGATTCCGCCAGCTCTGGACCTGCATGGCGGTGCCCGGCCATCGTCGCCTGAGCAGGTGCGTGCTCGGCCGGTTCTTGTTCGACTAGCTTGTTCGGCGGGCGCTGTTGGCTTTCTCGCGCATCCAGACGTCGCGCAAGTAGTCGGGGCCTTCGGCCCACAGGCGCGTGTCGTAGTCGAAGAGCATCTGGTAGGTGCGCGATCCGGCGAACCGGACAAGGGCGTCCGGGAAGGAGCACCCCTTCTCGTCGGAGAAGTCTTCGAGCATCATGCGCATGGCCATGACCGCGCAGGCTTCCATTTGGGACTCGGTCGACGGGTCTCCGAAGTTAGCCTTCACAAACATCGCTCCCTTCGAAGACGAGATGGCCGATCGACTTCTCGGTTCTGAATCCGCGGCCGAAGTCTTTTCCCGGAGCGCAGCGCGTCAGATCGATTTCGCGCACTTCGGCATAGCTGCCATGATAAAGAACCAACCCCTCGTGCAACGCTAGCATGGCAAAGCCCCCCGAGCCTGCAGGTACCTTTCCACATCGCCAAGGGCGCTTTGGTAGCTGCTCACGTGAAGCAAGTCGTACAGGTCGTCGACGTAGTCGAAAACGCCCTGGTCGCGAAAGAGCATGGCGACGTCTTTCGCCGGCATGTGCCAGGCGACTTGCGCCATGCGCAGCAGCCAGCACTGCATGTCGGCAACATCTGTCTGCCGAGGGGACATGAACGCTCCTTCCAACGTCAAAACGGCTCGCTCTCATTCTAGCAGGGCAAAACGACCGGGAGAGCCGGCGAAACCGTTCGGCAGAACGAGCGCAGATGCACGCGTTGTCCAAGACGGAGAAGACCTGCCAGGCTCTTCTCGGGCGCGACGGTCTTTCTTCGCGTTCTGCCGCAAAGCCGAGCCTCTGCGACGCATCTGTGAGAGATAATCAAAAACCTCCTTGACTCTCCTGCTGGGGGAGGGGCGAAGATGGCGCCAACGCGAGAGAAAGGCAAGGCATGTTTCGCATCGGCGAGTTCTCGAAGATGGCCATGACCACGGTGAAGACGCTGCGCTACTACGACGAGGTGGGGCTTTTGAAGCCGCGCGAGGTGGATCGGTTCACGGGATACCGACTCTACGACGCGGCGCAGCTTGTGGACCTGCACCGCATCCAGTCGCTTCGCCAGGCGGGGCTTCCCGTCGGCCAGGTCGCCCGCATCGTATCCGGAGGCGATGCGAACGAGATACTGCGGCGGCATTCCATGGAGCTTGAGCAGGAGATCGCCGAGCGGCAGGCCATGCTCTCTCGCGTCCAGTTCATCCTGAAAGAGAACAAGGAGGGCGCCATGCCATACACGACGACGGTAAAGCACATCCCCGAGCAGATCATCTACCGCAAGGAATACACGATGCGCACGTTTGCGGACTACTTCAAGGAGATGCCGGCGCTCGGCGAGAAGCTGCGTGCGACATACCCCGACCTCAGGTGCGCCACGCCCAAGTACTGCTACACGGTGAACCTCGACCGCGAGTGGCGCGAGACGGACAACCACATCCTCTACTGCGAGGCCGTGACCGAGCTGAAGGACGACTTCGACGGGATTCATTTCGAGGTGGCGCCCGCGCTTGACGTGGCGTCGGTGATGCACCAGGGCCCCTACGAGGACATGGGGCCTGCGTTCGCGCACTCGCTCGAGTGGGTCGAGCAGAACGGCTACGAGATCGCCGGCGACCCCCGCACGAGCTACATCGACGGCATCTGGAACAAGGACGACCCGTCCGAATGGCTGACCGAGGTGCAGATTCCCATCCGCAAGGCCGCAGATCCCCAGGCGTAGGGGCGCCTCGCTCGGCGGAGGCGGCAGGGGCGGGGCTGCGGCGGCTTTTGGCCTCGCCGGTCCCGCCGCCGCGCCGTCCGCGGAGGGCGCGGCGAACGCGGGTTCAGCGGCGAACGTGCCGCCTTCGGCCCACCGGCCATTTTGTGCATCCGAACAAAAGCCCGGTTTTGTCCGTCGATGCCGGGTTTTCTTGCTTGCCGCTGCATAGTATATTTGCAACGACTTGTTCTTGAGCGTGTGCGTCGTTTGCGACCTTCGTCGCACGGGACGCGTGGAGGTAGGCTGAAGTGGCATTTTTCGAGGCAAGAGGGCTTGCGGTGTCCTACAGGCGAAACGGCGTGCCGTTCGAGCCGTTCAGCGACGTCGGCTTCGAGCTTTTCGCGGGGCAGATCGCAGACCTCGTGGGCCCTTCGGGGTCGGGCAAGTCGAGTTTGCTGTGCGCCTGTGCGCGTCTTCTTCCCAAAACGAGCGGCACGCTTGTGCTCAAAGGGGCCGACTCGACCTCGTTTTCGCCGGAGGAGTGGCGAAGGCGCGTCTGCTACGTGCCGCAGAAGCCAACCGTCGTCGCCGGCACCGTGCGCGACAACCTTCTGCTGCCCTGGAGCCTTCGGGTCCGCCGAAACGACGAGGCGCCGGACGATGCGGCGCTTCGCTCGCTCATAGCCGATGCCGCCTTGGACGACGTGGACCTTGACCGGGACGCCGCGCAGCTCTCGGGCGGCGAGCTTGCCCGGGTCGCGCTGCTTCGCGCCTTCGCGACCAGGCCGGACGTCCTTTTGCTCGACGAGGTGGACGCGGCGCTCGACGACGCGACGGCGAGGTCGGTCTCCCGCCTCACGCGCAGGCTCGTTCGCGGCGACACGGCGTGTCTGCGCATCCGGCACAGGCCTCCCGACGGCGCGGCCGACAGGACGCTTCGGCTGGAGCGCGGCAGGATCGCCCAGATCGATCACGCGGAAGCGGGGGTGTAATATGAGCGCTGGAGTCATCGATATAGGGTATCTGGAGCTTTTCGGAGCCACGGCCTTCATGCTGGTGGCGGCCGTCGTGGCAGGGGCGCTCAGGCTCAGGCAGACCAAGGCCATCGTCGTCTCGACCGTCCGCTGCTTCTTGCAGCTGCTGGCAATGGGGCTGCTGCTCGTCTACCTGTTCAAATACCAGTCGTGGTGGCTCGTCTGCCTCGTGCTCGTGGGGATGTCGCTTGCCGCTACGCAGATCGCCCTGGGGCGCGTGAAGGGCAAGGCGCTCAACATCTGGCCGGAGGTGTTCGGCACGATCTTCCTGTCGTCGATGATCGTGGCTTTCATCGTCGTTGAGGCCATCGTCCATGCCTCGCCCTGGTACGACGCGCGCGTGCTCGTGCCGATATCGGGCATGGTGCTCGGCAGTACGCTGAGCGCGACCGCCGTGGCGATCGACAGGCTCTTCTCGGGCATGGACGTGCGCTCTGACGAGATCGCGGCGTATCTGGCGCTTGGCGCGACGCCGCGGGAGGCGGCGTTTCCCTCGATCCGCTCGGCGATAGGGTCGGGCCTGACTCCTGCCCTTGCCACGATGTCGGCCGCGGGCATCGTCCAGATCCCCGGCATGATGTCTGGGCAGGTGCTCGCCGGCGCCGACCCCATGATCGCGGCGAAGTACCAGATAGTCGTCTTGCTCATGATATCCGCGGCCACGACCTTGGCCATCGTCGCCATCTGCCTCACCACCTACCGCAAGCGCTTCACGTCCGACGCCTGCTTCCTCTCTCCCGCGCTGCGCGACGAATAGCGCCCGTCGCCGAACCGGGCGCAGCGCCGCCAAGATGCGCAAACGCCGTCTGCGAAAAAAACAAATGAACCTGCGGGGGAGGCTCCTTCTAAAAAATGCACCAAATTTCGGGTGGTTCGGCGAATGCTAGCAAAAACAGAACCATTGGTCGCGACGTTTGATGCATTTTCTGCAGCGAGAAGAAGAAAAATGCACCAAATTCGAAAAGCTAACATTTTTGAACCAATAAAATGATGCATTTTTTAGGATCGACCGCCGCCTACGTGCCAAATGTTTTTTCACACGCATTGCTCGCGGCGTTTCCTCGGGCCTGAAGACGCTTCGGGCGGCGGGGAGGGCTGTGTGTCCCGCGCTTCGCATCTTCGCATTCGGCTCTCTCAAAGCAACCATTTGACCAGGCATAACAAGAAAACGCCCCTGAGGGGTGTAGATAGATGCGCCCTTTTTACGCATGGTTTCGCCATCGGTGCGTCCCTAATGAGGAATTCGGACGAGAAAGGAGAAAGGGATGGCGAAAGCAAAGGCGTTTGGCCAAAGGACGGCGGCGGCCAAAGCCAAGCAGAAATCGGGCGGGCCTCAGAAAGAGGTGAATTGGATCAACTTGGCCATATCGGTCGCCATCGGCGTGGCGCTGTGGTTCGTTCCGGCTCCTGCGGGCCTTGCGCAGCAGGCGTGGCACATGTTCGCGATCTTCGCGGCGACCATCGTGGCGCTCATCATCAAGCCGATGCCGATGGGCTCGATTGCGATCTGCGCCATATCGATATGCGTGCTCACGGGCACGACCAGCCTGAAAGACGGGCTGTCGGGATTCGGCAATTCGACCATCTGGCTCATCGTGATCGCGTTTTTCATCTCGCGCGGCTTCATCAAGACGGGCCTCGGCTCGCGCGTGGCGTACATCTTCGTCAACAAGTTCGGCAAAAAGACGCTCGGCTTGTCGTATGCGCTTGCGGCCACCGACCTTGTGCTTGCGCCGGCGATGCCCTCGAACACCGCCCGCGCCGGCGGCATCGTGTTCCCGATCGTGCAGTCGCTCTCTCGCGCGTTCGGCTCGCGTCCCGACGACGGCACCGCGAACCGCGTCGGCTCGTTTCTGCATTTGACGGCCTACCAGGTGGACATGGTGACCTCCGCCATGTTCATGACCTCGATGGCGGCAAACCCGCTTGCGGTGCAGCTCGCCGCCGAGGCCGCCGGCATTGAGATCACCTGGGTCGGCTGGTTTCTCGCGGCGATCGTGCCCGGCCTGATCGCGCTGGTGGTCGTGCCTCTCGTCATCTACAAGCTCAACCCGCCCGAGATCAAAGAGACGCCGGGCGCGGCGGCCATGGCGCAGGAGAAGCTTGCGGAAATGGGCCCGATGACGCTTGCCGAGAAAAAGATGATCGCCGTGTTCGTTTTGGTGCTCGTTTTGTGGATCGCCGGATCGAGCATCGATCTGAATGCGACGACGACGGGCTTCATCGGCCTGAGCGTGCTGCTTCTTTCGGGGGTGCTCACCTGGGACGACGTGAAAAGCGAGAAAGGCGCGTGGGACACGCTCGTATGGTTCTCGGCGCTCGTGATGATGGCCGGCCAGCTGAACACGCTCGGCATGATTCCGTGGTTCGGCGAGCTTATGAGCAGCCTGGTCGGAGGCATGAACTGGGTGGTTGCCGGCGGCCTGCTCGCGCTCGTGTACCTCTTCTCGCACTACCTGTTCGCAAGCCAGACGGCGCACGTGACCGCCATGTACGCCGCATTCTTGACGGTTGCCGTGGCGGCAGGCACGCCGCCCATGCTCGCCGCGCTGGCGCTCGGCTTCTTCGGCAACCTGAACGGCTCTCTCACGCACTACGCGTGCGGGCCGGCTCCCATCTTCTTCGGCCCGGGATACGTGAGCCAGGGCAAGTGGTGGACGATAGGCCTGGTGGTGGCCGTGGTCAACGTCGTCATCTGGATGGGCCTGGGCTCTGCCTGGTGGAAGGTGCTCGGTCTTTGGTAGCGGCTGTTCCCCGGGGCGTTTTTGCACGCCCCGGGCTTGCAGGGCCGCTTTCGGGCGGCTTATGGGGAATTTCGTTTCAAAACAAGAGGTCAGGAGGCATTTCATGAAGGAAATCAACGTTGAGGACATCTCCCGCGAGGTGAAGCGTTTGTGCATCGAGGCGGCGTGCGATCTGCCGGTCGACGTGGAGAAGCTCGTCGTGCAGGCGGCCCAGACCGAAGAGTCCGAATTCGGCACCTACGCCATGGAAAAGGTGTGCCGCAACATCAAGATCGCCCGCGAGAACACGGTTCCCATGTGCCAAGACACCGGCATGGTGATCGCGTTCGTGGAAGTGGGCCAAGAGGTGCACATCGCGGGCGGCCTGCTCGACGACGCCATCAACGCCGGTGTTGCGGCGGGATACGTGGACGGCTACCTGCGCAAATCGACGGTCGTCGACCCGGTGCTCAATCGCAAGAACGCGGGAGACAACACGCCGGCCATCATCTACACCTCGCTGGTGGAAGGCGACGAGCTGCGCATCGCCATCATGCCGAAGGGCGCCGGATCCGAGAACATGAGTGCGCTCAAAATGCTCAAGCCGGCTGAAGGGCTCGAGGGCGTCAAGCGCTTCATCGTGGACACGGTGGTCAATGCCGGCGGCAATCCCTGCCCGCCGACGATCGTGGGCGTGGGCATCGGCGGCAATGCCGACAAGGCCATGCAGCTTTCCAAGGTGGCGCTGCGTCGCGAGGCGGGGGCTCCCCATCCCGATCCTGCCTACGCCGCCATCGAGCGCGAGCTTTTGAAGGAGATCAACAAGTCCGGCGTCGGCCCGCAAGGCTTCGGCGGGCGCAACACCGCTTTGGCCGTGCAGATAGAGACCTATCCCACGCACATTGCGACCATGCCGGTGGCGGTCACGCTGAACTGCCATGCCGCACGCCACAAGGAGGTCGTTCTGTAGCCGCCGCGCCTGCGGCCAAGCAGAACCCGCATGAAGTCAAAACCTGTCCTGAAGAGGAGAAACATCATGGCACAAGCCAAGCAGATCACCGCGCCGCTGACAGACGAGGTCGCACGCTCGCTCAAATGCGGCGACATGGTAAGCATTTCCGGGACCATCTACACGGGGCGCGACGCCGCGCACAAGAACATGGTCGAGGCGCTTGAGCGGGGCGAAGAGCTGCCGGTCGAGTGGGACGGCCAGGTCATCTACTATGCAGGCCCCACGCCGGCCAGACCGGGCAAGGTCATCGGATCGTGCGGCCCTACGACCTCGGGGCGCATGGACGCCTACTCGCCCACGATGATGGACCAGGGCCTCAAGGGCATGATCGGGAAGGGGCCGCGCTCCAAAGAGGTGGTCGACGCCATGGTCGACCACGGCGTGGTGTACTTCGCCGCCATCGGCGGCGCGGCGGCGCTCATCGCCGACAGCGTGAAGGAGTGCGAGGTCATCGCGTACGACGACCTGGGGCCGGAGGCCGTTCGCCGCTTGCGCGTGGAAGAGTATCCCTGCATCGTCGTGATCGACTCCGAGGGAAACAACCTCTACGAGCAGGGCGTCGCCCAGTATCGAATCGACTAGGGGGCGCCAACATGCAGACTTTCGATATCGTGATCGTGGGCGCGGGCGGCGCCGGCATGGCGGCGGCGCTCAACGCGAGCAAGGAGGCCGGCCTCAAGGTGGCCGTGCTGACCAAGGTGTTCCCCACGCGCTCGCACACCGGGGCGGCGCAGGGCGGCATGAACGCGGCGCTTGCGTACCGCGACGCGGACGACACGGTGGAGAGCCACTTCTTCGACACGGTGAAGGGCAGCGACTACCTGGCCGGCCAAGACGCCGTCGAGTTTTTCGTCTCGGGCATGCCCGATCTGGTGCTGGAGCTGGAATCCATGGGCGTTCCCTTCTCGCGCGACGAGCGCGGCCGCATCGCGCAGCGCCCCTTCGGCGGCGCGTCGAGGCCCAGGTGCTGCTATTCGGCCGACAAGACGGGGCACGTGGTTCTGCACGCCTTGTACGAAAACTGCCTCAAGCAGGGCGTGACGTTCCTTGACGAGTACAACCTGCTCGACATCGCCCAGACAGACGGCCAGCTGCAGGGCATCGTGGCCATCGACCTGCGGCGCGGCGAGATCGTGTCGTTTCGGGCCCGCGCGGCGGTCATCGCCTCGGGCGGGTTCGGGCGCGTGTATTGGAGCCGCACCACCAACGCCACCAACATGACCGGCGACGGCGTGGCGGCGTGCCTGCGTGCGGGCGTGCCCGTCAAAGACCCCGAGTTCGTGCAGTTCCATCCCACGGGCCTGGCCTCGACGGGCGTTTTGCTTTCGGAGGCGTGCCGCGGCGAGGGCGGCTACCTTGTCAACAGCGAAGGCGAGCGCTTCATGGCCCGCTATGCGCCCGAGAAGATGGAGCTGGGGCCGCGCGATCTGGTGGCGCGTTCCATCGAGACCGAGATCAAGGAAGGCCGCGGCTTTGGCGAGGGCATGAAAAGCCACGTGCTGCTCGACATGCGCCATCTGGGCGCCGAAAAGATCATGGAGCGCTTGCCGCAAGTGCGCGATCTGGCCATGAGCTTCGAGGGCGTGGACATGATCGCTGACCCGGTGCCCATCCGTCCTGCGAACCACTACATGATGGGCGGCATCGACGTCATCGACTACCGCACGTGCGCCACGGTCGTCGACGGCCTGCATGCGGCCGGCGAGTGCAGCTGCATCTCGGTGCACGGCGCCAATCGCCTTGGCGGAAACTCGGTGTCTGAAGTGGTGTTTTTCGGCACGCAGGCGGGCAAGGCCGCAGCGGCCACGGCGCGTCGGCGCGACTTCGCCGGCACGAGCCGCCTCGAAGGGCTTGAGGCGGACTGGAGGCGCCGCTTCGACGAGATGCGTGCGAAGAAGTCCGGCAAGAACCTGTTCGAGATTCGCGACCGCATGGCCGAAGCCATGTGGAACGGCGTGGGCATCTTCCGCGACGAAGCGGGAATGGCCCAGGCCGAGCGCGTCGTGGACGCATGCATCGCCGATTATGCCGACGCGTTCGTCGGGGACGATTCGAAAGTCTACAACTCCGCCTTCATGAACTACGTGGAGGTGGGCAACGTGCTCGCCATCGCCAAGGCCGTGGTCATGGGAGCCCGCGCACGCACCGAAAGCCGCGGCAGCCATTCGCGCCAGGACTTTCCCGCCCGCGACGACGAGAACTTCCTCGCGCATACGCTCGTCTCGCTTGAAGACGGCGCCTATCGGCTGGACTACCGTCCCGTTTCGATCACCGCGTTCAAGCCCGAGGAGAGGAAATACTGATGGAATCGGTCATATTCAACATCAAGCGCTTCGACGGCGAGCGCACCTGGAACCAGGAATACCGGCTGCCGCGCGAGACGAACACGCTTTTGGGCTGCCTCGTCCGCATCCGCGAAGAGCAGGACCCCACGTTGAACTTCACGAGCGCGTGCCGCCACGCCATCTGCGGCAGCTGCGCGGTGCAGGTGAACGGCAACGCGTACCTGGCATGCGAGACGCAGCTCGATGCGCTGCTTGAGACCTTCGAGACGACGACGCTCTACCTCGAGCCGTTGAACAACCTTCCCGTCGTGCGCGATCTGGTGGTGGACTTCGACGGCCTGGGCGAAAAGGTCAAGAAGGTGAGCGGCTGGCTGGAAGAGCGAGCCGACCGCTGCGACCACATGCAGTCGCAGGAAGAGTTTCACCTGATCAGCAAGCCGGCAGACTGCGTTTTGTGCGGCTCGTGCGTGTCGGAGTGCCGCGAGCTGGCCTATGACGACGGAACCTATCTGCCGCCCGCGGTCATGAACAAGGCCTACCGCTTCGAGCGCGATTCGCGCGACGGCAGCCGCGGGGCGCGGGTTTTGGCCGCCCTGCAGAACAACCTGTGGAAGTGCATCCACTGCCAGCAGTGCACGACGAAATGCCCCAAGCACATTCCCATCGCCGAGGAAATATCGTATCTGCGTCGCGAGGCGCTGCGCATGGGGGAGAAGGACAGCTCCGGCGCACGCCACGCCTATTCGTTCTATGACGACGTGAAGAAAACCGGCCTGCTCAACGAAACGATGCTTGCGCTGCGCACCGAGGGCATGGTGAAGACGGCCGCGAACCGCACGCCGTTCGCCATCCGCATGGTGGCAGCCGGCAAGATGAACCCGCTGCACATGCCCAAGCCCGTGGCCGGCATCGAAAGCGTGCGCAAGCTCTACGAGTTCTCGCGGCGCAACGACAAGGAGGCGCGTCATGTCTAAAAAGCTTCGCTATGCGTTTTTCCCAGGCTGCACGCTTGAATCTGCGGCAGGGGAGCTCAAGATCGCCACCGAGCTCACGTGCGAAAAGCTCGGCATCAAGCTGGACGAGATCGAGGGGTGGACGTGCTGCGGCGCGGCGCAGATCCAAGACATCGATGACTTTTTGGGCGTCGCCATCAACGCTCGCAACATCGCGCTGGCAGAAGCCGCCGGGCACGACAAGATCCTCACGGTGTGCAACACCTGCACGCTCATGCTGCGCACGGCCAAAAAGCGCCTCGACGAGGACGAAAAGCTGCGTGCGAAGGTCAACGAAGCCTTGGCCGAAAGCGGGCTTGAGTACAAGGGCACCTGCGAGATCACGCACTATTTGTGGGCGCTCGTGGAAGATGTGGGCCTTGAGGCTCTGAAAGCCCAGGTGAAGACGCCCCTTTCCGACTTGAGCGTGGCGAACTTCTACGGGTGCCACATATTGATGCCGCCTGACGTGATGGGGTTCGAGAACCCGCGCAACCCCCATTCGATGGAGCTGGTGGCCGAGGCGCTCGGCGCGCGCAACGTCGATTTCGAGCAGCGCTTGGCGTGCTGCGGGTTCCACGCCATCTACCCGGCCGAGCGCGAAGCGATGCTCTCAAACGGCGTGAGCTGCCTTACCGCGCGCGACGCGGGGGCCGATTGCCTGGTCACGCCTTGTCCGCTGTGCCATATGGCGCTTGACATGTGGCAGGCCGACGCGCAGAAGCACTACGACGCCGACATCACCATGCCCGTTTTGCACCTGCCGCAGCTGGTGGGCTTGGCGCTGGGCTTCGCTCCCAAGGAGATGGCGGTCAACCGCCACCTGGTCAAACCCACCCGCATGCTCGAGAAGAAGCTTGCGCGGGCTTAAAGGCAAGGAGGATGTCCATGAACGAGAACGGCGTTGTCGACGCGGCCGCGCAGGCCCGCATCGAAGAGCTGCGCACGCACATGGAAGAGGCCGGCGAGCCGGCGGAAGGCGCACCGGACGACGAGCGGCTCGGCGCGAGCCTCGTGTTCGAGCAGAAGATGAAGCTCGTGCGCATGCCGGGCGCCGACGCGCTGTACGCGGTGCCTTCTTCCCAAGACTGGGCGCACGACGCGTTGGGGGAGACGAGCAGCGTGAGCGGCACGTTTTACGTGGAAGGCGATCCGTTCCCGGAAGGGGCCGCCATGCTTACCGGATACTTCCAGGCCGACGAGGACGGCCGCTGGGTGCGCGTGGCAGACGGCGCGGCCGCGTTCGCGCCAGGCGCGGACGAGGCCGAGTGGCGTGAGCGCCTTGAGGACTTTCCCGAAGTGATGTCCCAGCTCAGTGCCTGCATGGAGACGTCCGAGTACCGTCATTTGGCCGAGCAGGCGGCCCTCAAAAGCATCATGCAGGCTGAAACAGAGTAGCGGAAGAGGTGCTTCGTGAAGATAGAAGTAGGATACGGCGCAGGCACGCAAACGGTCGAAGTTTCTGATGCCAACCTGCTGGGCGTGCTTGCGCCCAATGCGGTGGCCTGCGAGCTTGCCGGCGTCGACGAGGTGCGTCGTGCGCTTGCCGAACCCATAGGCACGCCGCGTCTGCGCGACATCGTGCGTTCTGGAGAGCGCGTTGTCGTCATTTCGAGCGACATCACGCGGCCGGTTCCCACTGCCGCCATCATGCCCGTGTTGCTTGACGAGCTGTACGAGGCCGGGGTTGATCCGAACGACGTCACGCTCGTGTTCGCTTTGGGAAGCCATCGTCCGCACACTGAGGAAGAGCGACGCCGCTTGGCGGGAGAGCGTGCATGGGCCGAGATTGCCTGCATCGACGGCGACCCCGCCACCTGCGTGCATGTGGGCGACACCGCGGCGGGCACGCCGGTGGATATTGTGGAGGCCGTGGCGAAGGCGGATCGTCGCATCTGTCTGGGCAACATCGAGTACCATTACTTCGCCGGCTATTCGGGCGGAGCAAAGGCCATCATGCCCGGCGTGTCTACGTGCGAGGCCATTCAGGCAAACCACACCAAGATGGTTGATCCGCGCGCGTGCGCCGGCAACCTTGACGACAACCCCGTGCGCCAAGACATTGAAGAAGCAGCGGCTCTTGTCGGGTGCGACTTTTTGCTCAACGTCGTTTTGGACGAGCACAAGCGCATCGTGAAAGCAGTGGCGGGCGACATGGTGCAGGCGCATCGTGCGGGATGCCGTTTCCTTGACGGGCTCTACCGTGTGAGCATTCCTCGTCGTGCCGACATCGTCATCGTGTCGCAGGGCGGCGCTCCGAAGGATTTGAACCTGTACCAGACGCAAAAGGCCCTCGACAATGCCAAGCACGCCATCGCCGATGGCGGCGTGGTCATTTTGGTGGGTTCGTGCAAGGAGGGCCTGGGCAATGCCACGTTCGAGGAATGGATGACCGCAGCCGAGCGCCCCGGCGACCTCATCGAACGCATTGGACGCGACTTCAAGCTGGGCGGCCACAAAGCAGCGGCCATCGCCATGGTCATGGAGCATGCCGACATCTACCTGGTGTCTGACATGGATTCCGCCTTTGTGGAGAGCCTCTTTTTCACGCCGTTTGCTTCGCTTGAAGAAGCATACGAGCAGGCCGTCCGCAAGATGGGGCCGGATGCGAGCGTACTCGTGATGCCCTTTGGCGGCTCGACGCTGCCTGCGTTGGACAGCTAGACGGAGCATGTGGAAAGGGGGCCGCCGTGCTCAGTTGCGACCAGTGCAAAAAGCGGGAGTGCGCATCAGGACGAACCGCGGGCTTTGCGAGCGAGTGCTCGACATGCGGCAAAGCTTTCGAGCAGTCTTGCCGATCATATGTCCGTGACGACCGAATGCTTGCCGTGACCTCGCATGTTGCGGCATGTGACGGGTATGGGCGGGCAACGCGGGCAGAAGAGATCATGCTGTTTGCCGCTCGCAGCGGGCATCGTTCGATTGGCGTGGCGTTTTGCATCACGCTCGCG
The DNA here is from genome assembly GCF_011039175.1 of Slackia sp. ZJ119. GTDB lineage: Bacteria > Actinomycetota > Coriobacteriia > Coriobacteriales > Eggerthellaceae > Xiamenia. Next base: position 49,992 of record NZ_JAAKEN010000014.1, on the reverse strand, counting down.
AAAGAGGCGCACGCTTTTTGTGAGGCGTTGCGCACAAACGGCTTCTCCGTGGCTTCGGTGTCGTGCAAGGCAGGTGCCTTGCCGCGCGATCTTTTGGGCGAGCCGCTCGTGTGCGAGACGAAGCCCGGCATGGCGCGAACTCTCTGCAATCCAATTGGCCAGGCCAAGCTGCTTAATCAGGAGGGCGTTGATCTCAACGTGGTGATTGGGCTGTGCGTGGGGCATGATTCTTTGTTTTTCAAGCACGCAGACGCGCCATGCACCTGCCTCGCCGTGAAGGACCGAGCGTGTGCTCACGACCCCTTGGCCCCACTGCGTGCAACCGACGGCGTTTCGATGCGCGACTGCGTGCTGGATCTTCCAGCACGTCTCGACGCTCGGGTACAATGTTCGGCGAATGCACTCCTTTCGACGGATCGCACCCCTGCTGGCGCGGATCGAAGGGAGGTGTTGGGTCATGCACGCTGAGCCTGCCATCGTCAGGGGAGGGAGGCACGCGATGTTCTGCGCGGCGCTGGGCCTCGCCCTCATGTTCTCCGGCATCTGGCTGGGAGACGCCGAGACGCTCTCGGCGGCCGGCCTTCCTTTCGGCACGCTCGTCATGCGCGTGTTCTCCGTGGCGTCCTATGCGTTGTTCCTCGCGGTGGCGCTCTGGTACGCCAAGCGCGACGACGGGGACCTGCGGCGGCTGTTCGCCGTGTCCTGCGCCGCCGGCGTCCTGTGCTTCGCCGCCGGCGCAGCCCTCGTGCTGTTCGCGGCTCCCGGCGTTGAGGACGCCGATGCGCGCACGGCCCTCCTTCTGTGTGCGCTCTTCCTCACAAAGATGGTCGGCGCCCCGGTGAGCGTGGGACTCACGTGCGTGTTCGCGCTGCTCGACCGCACGTCCGTCATGCGCGCCTGTGCGCTGGGGATGCTCGGCGCGTTCGCCTCCTACTCCCTGGCCTCGCAGCTGGTGCGGGAGGGGAGCCTGCTCGAGAGCGGCGCCATGGCGCTGGCGGGCCTTCTGCTCGTGGGGTCGACCGTCTGCTGCATGATCGGCCTGGGAGGGCGCGCCGGCACGGCGTTCCGCATGCGCTCGGCCTCCCCGCGCATACCCGCGGCGTTCGCGATGTCCGGCGTGGTGAAGCGTCCTCTGGGCAAGGTTCTCACGCCGGGGTTTGTCGTCGTCGTTGTGTTTTCGGCGCTTATGCTGGGGTTTCTGCGCAACGGGGCAAGCGAGGCCGACCCGCACGCCAACCTGGCTTCGTTCGTGGTCCTCGCGGCGCTCGTGGTCGTGGCGGCGCTTTGGCGCGGCCTGCGCTCTGAGCACGTGTTCTTCGGCGCCCTTTTGTGCACGGTTGCGGGCATTTTGCTCGAGCCGGCGCTCGATGTCTTCCTTCCGGGGCTTGCGCTGCTTGTCGGCGGGCTTGGGACGGCGCTTTTCGAAGTGGTCATGTGGTCTTTGGTGGTGTGGGCCGCGCGCAATTCCGAGCAGACGCTCGAGGCGGCCGCGCTCGCGCGTTTCGTGGCCGTGTGCGGGCATCTGCTGGGAACCCTTGTGGCGTTGGGCGCACGCGTGCTCTTGCCAAGCTTGGCGCCTTTTGAGGCCATGCATGCCGCCGAGCTCGTCGTGGTGTTCGCCTACGTGGTGCTGCTGATCGTCCTGCTGAAGTTTCCGCAGCTGCAGGTGCCGTTCATGACCGCCGCGATGCCCGCTGTCGAACCTGAAGCTCCCTCTTTTGCTGAAGGCGAGCGGGCGGAGATGAGCGTCGAGGACGCCGAGCGGCGCTATTGGACCGATCCGTGCGACGCCATTGCACGCACCTACCAGCTCACTCCGCGCGAACGCGAAGTGCTCGAGCTGCTGGCGCGAGGGCGCGACATGCCCTTCATGGAAGGGGCGCTCGTCGTGTCGCGCAACACCGTCAAGATGCATATACGCCACATCTACACGAAGCTCGACGTCCACAGCAAGCAGGACCTCATCGACATGGTGGAGGAGATTCGCGAATAGGCCGCCCGGCACCTGAATGCTGGCCGATCAAGGGGCCAAAAGACCGTTCTGGCTCCGATGCCGTTCCAAACCGGCAAGAGTTCGCCGCGCCCTTTCGGCGGCGGACTGCTTGCGAAAAAAACAAATGAACCTGCGGGGGAGGCTCCTTCTAAAAAATGCACCAAATCCCGGGTGGTTCGGCGAATGCTAGCAAAAACAGAACCATTGGTCGCGACGTTTGATGCATTTTCTGCAGCGAAGAGAAGAAAAATGCACCAAATTCGTAAAGCTAACATTTTTGAACCAATAAAATGATGCATTTTTTAGGATCGACCGCCGCCTACGTGCCAAATGTTTTTTCGCACGCATTGCTCGCGGCGTTTCCTCGGGCTTGCTCGCGCTTTCGCCCGCCCCGCCCCGCCTGCGCCTGTTGCGGGAATGCGCCGATTAACGGATCGCGACGTGCATGGCGGCGCCCTTCGAGAGCTATAATTGCAAGACGTTTGCCAACAGTCGAGAAGGGCAGAGCATGAACATAAGCGAAGAGTCGTTGCGCCTGCACGGCGAGTGGTGCGGGAAGCTTGACACGGTGCCGAAGATGAGCATTGCCACGCGCGAGGATTTGGCGCTGGCGTACACGCCGGGCGTGGCGGAGCCGTGCCGCAAGATAGCCGCCGATGCGGATGCGGCCTATCGATACACGATGAAGGCGAACACCGTGGCGGTCGTCACCGACGGCAGCGCGGTTTTGGGCCTTGGCAACATCGGGCCTTTGGCCGCCATGCCGGTCATGGAGGGGAAAGCCGCGCTCTTCAAGGCGTTCGGCGGCGTGAACGCGGTCCCCATCTGCCTTGACACGCAAGACGTCGACGAGATCGTCGAGACGGTCGTGCGCATCGCGCCGGCCTTCGGCGGCATCAACCTGGAAGACATCTCCGCGCCGCGCTGCTTCGAGGTCGAGCGCCGGCTCATCGACGCGCTCGACATCCCGGTGTTCCACGACGACCAGCACGGCACCGCCATCGTGGTGCTTTCGGGCATCATCAACGCGCTGCGCCTGGTGGGCAAGCGCAAGGAGGACTGCCGCGTGGTGGTCAACGGGGCCGGCTCGGCGGGCATCGCCATTTCGAAGCTGCTGCTCAGCTACGGGCTTCGCCACCTGACCCTGTGCGACATCAACGGCATCGTCTCGTCGCGCACCCAAGGGCTCAACGAGGCGCAGCGTGCGATGCTCGCCACCACCAACCTCGACGACAAGCAGGGGACGCTTGCCGACGCGCTGGCGGGGGCCGACATATTCGTGGGCGTTTCGGCGCCGAACGTGGTGACTCCTGAGATGGTCGCCTCCATGAACGACGACGCGATTTTGTTTGCCATGGCTAACCCCGATCCGGAGATCTTGCCCGACGTGGCGAAGGCCGCCGGCGCTCGCGTCGTGGGCACGGGCCGCTCGGACTTTCCGAACCAGATCAACAACGTGGTGGCGTTTCCCGGCATCTTCAAGGGGGCCTTGGAGGCGCGTGCGCCGCGCATCACGAAGGCGATGAAGCTGGCCGCCGCCGAGGCGCTGGCGTCGCTCGTGTCCGACGAGGAGCTTTGCGAGGACTTCATCATGCCCGAGCCGTTCGACCCGCGTGCCGTCGAATGCGTGGCCCGCGCGGTGCGCGAGTGCTGCGAATAGCAGGTCGCGCCGCCGGCGGGGGAGTGCCGCCGGCGGCCTTGCATGGCAGAGGGGGGCTGCCACCCCTCTGCCGGTTCGCCCCTTTCTGCTGCGCCCGGCCGCCGCTTCGCCGCCCTCGGTTCGCTGCGTCGTCGCCTGACGTGCCTGTCGGCGCTCAAGATGCCCGTTTTTAGGACGTCTGCTGATTTTTTATGCCTGTGTGGGTTTATTATGGTGCTGTGCGTAATAAGGGCGAGATGGTGTTGGAGGTGAAGCCTTCGTGCTGAATTTCTACACGGTGATCGTTTCAGAGGTCGTTGTGTTCATGGCGCTGCTCGCGTTCATGGCGAACACGAACGACCTGTTCTCTCAGCGCAAGAAAAAGCAGTTTTCGTTGCTGTTCCTCAGCGTCGCCTTGGGCATCCTCGCGGAATGGTCGGGGAGCGCGGCCGCCGCCTTCGGAGGGGCGTTTCGCGAGGTCGTCGTATGGACGAAGATGGTGGAGCTTTCGGTGACGCCGGTCGTGCCGTTTCTGTGCGCGGAGGTGCTGCGGCAGGCCGCGAATGCGCCGCAGAGGCGCTGGCGCCTGTCGTATCTGCTGATCGTGCACGCCGTCTTGGAATTCCTGTCCGCCTTCGGAGGGTTCATCTACTACGTGGACGCAAACGGCGTGTTCCACCACGGCCCGTTCTACTGGATCTACCTTGCAACCTATGTGGGCGTCACGATATACGTGCTGCGGGCCGGGTATCGCGTCAGCTCTCAGTACCAGGGCAAGAACAAGGCCATGCTCGTCTGCATGCTGGGCCTTCTGGTGCTGGGGATCGTGGCCAACCAGATAGACCGGGACGTCAAGACCGCATGGCTTGCGGTCGCGATCGTCGTTTCGCTGTTCTACCTTTTCTACAACGACATGCTGCAACGCCTCGACGCGAAGACGATGCTGCTCAACCACGCCAGCTGCCACAGCCTGCTTTCCCGGCTGCGGAAGCCAACGATGATCGAAATGATCGACATTGACTCTTTCCGGGCCGTCAACGACGAGCACGGTCCCGCTTACGGCGACCAATGCCTTCGGACGATCGGCGGCGTCATTCGGAAGGTCTATGGGCGCCACGGCGCCTGCTGCCGGATCAGGGACGACGAGTTCTACGTGGTTCTTGACGGCAACGAGGCCGACGTCGTCGCGCTCAACGATCGGTTCTTTGCCGCTTTGGAAGAGTGCCGCAAGGCCGATCCGCGTCTTCCGCGCGTTTCTTTGGGGTATGCGCGCTACGATCCTTCTTGCGAAGACGTCCCAGACGCCGAGCGGGCAGTGGCTGCCGCCCTGTATCGCAACAAGGAGCGCAACAAGATCAAGCACGGCCCCGTCGAACGCCCGATGCCTGAACCCTCGGCGCCGCAGGACCGCTCGTCGCTTTCTGCGCAGGAATCGGCGCAGGCCGAAGACTCGGCTTCGGGGGGGCTTGACGTCAGCGGGCTGACGGATCGAGCGTTCGCGGCCTTCGCCTCCACCTCGGAGCGCAACTACATCTTTCTGTGCAACATGGACACGGGGGTGTCCCGCTGGTCTTCGAACGCGGTGCAGTATTTCGACCTGCCGAGCGAGTACATGTTCGAAGGGGGATGGATCTGGGAATCCCGCATCCATCCGCAGGACAGGCAGACGTACCATGACGACATTGAAGCGGTGTTCTCCGGACGCAGCCAGTCGCACAACCTGGAATACCGGGTGAAGAACCGCCTGGGAGAATACGTCGTCTGCACCTGCCGGGGCGTGGTGCTGAAAGGCGACGGGAAAGACCCCGACTTCTTCGCGGGCACCATTTCCAACCACGGCATCGTCGACGAGGTGGACTCCGTCACCGGCTTGCACGTCGGCGCGGAGTTCACCAAAAGCATCCATCGGCTGATCGACGAGCGGTCCTGCGCCTGCGTGGTCGAGGTGGGGATCGAGAACTTCCCCCACATCAACGTCATGTACGGCCAAGAGGGCGGAAATCGGATCTTGCAGCTTTTCGGCGTCGAGCTTCGAGACCTCGTCGCGGGCCGGGGGCAGGCGTTTCGCCTGGAAGGCGTGAAGTTCGCGTTCTACCTGCACGACGCCAGCCCCGACGAGATGCGGGACCTCTTCTGCCGCCTTCGCCGCGTCGCGCAAAACGAAACGCAGATCGGCAGCCTGCGGGTTCCGCTGCGGATATACGGCGGCGCGGTGCAGCTCGACCCCCATCATTCCCAAAGCGAGTCCCTCGTGCGCAGCAACTTGGTATACGCCATGGAGCAGTCCTTGGAAAACTACCGCAACGAGCTGGTTTTCAGCGAGGACATTCGCCACACGGTCAACGTCGAGAACGTCCAGCTGCATGCGGACATCCACCGCAGCGCCATGGAGGGCTGCAGGGACTTCTTCTTGTGCTACCAGCCGATCGTTTCATTTGAAACGGGAAAGGTGATCGGCGCCGAGGCGCTGCTGCGCTACCGGCACAAGTCTTGCGGCGTCGTGCCGCCGGACAACTTCATTCCGTGGCTGGAAAACGATCCTGCCTTCATTCCGGTGGGGAACTGGATTTTGCGCCAGGCGATACGCGAGACCAAGGCCCTGCGCCAAGAACGTCCGGACTTCATCTTGAACGTCAACATCGCAGATTCCCAGCTGAAATACGGAAACTTCCGCGAAGACGTGCTGAACGCTTTGAAGGACGAGGACTGCCCGCCTGAGAGCCTTTGCCTGGAGCTGACGGAGCGGTGCCGCCGCATGAGCCCGGACTTCCTCGAAGACGAGCTGCGGTTCTTCCGTTCGCGCGGCATCGCCATCGCCCTTGACGACTTCGGCACGGGGATGTCTTCTCTGGCGCTGCTGCTGCAGCTTCCCGTCGACGAGCTGAAGGTGGACCGGGTCTTTCTTTTGGGCGCCCTCGTCAGCGAGCGGGGCCTCAATCTGCTGGAAACCATCATCCGCAGCGCTCGGGAAGCGGGCCTGCACACCTGCGTCGAGGGCGTCGAGACGGAGGAGCAGCGTGCGCTGGTCGCCTCCCTTGCGGGCGATTACTATCAGGGGTATTACTCGAGCAGGCCTGTTCCGATAGAGGCGTTCCAGGCGTTTTGCCGCGAAAACTGGGGGAAGTAGCCCGCCCGCGTCGCCCTGCATGTCGGCGCGAAGACATGCAGGGCGTTTTTTGGTACAATGGTTGGGCGAAGCGGCAAAACGGGACGAACAACGTCTCCCCAAAACCTGCAGTTGTGAAGTTGTGCGGCTGTTTCAGGACGCTTTGCGGGGGGGGGGGCTATATAATACGCATGCTCGCGGCGCGAACGTCTGGCGCCCTGTTGCCGAACCGAAGGCCTTGCCAATGACGAAGTGGGGCACAATCAAAAAGGTTTTCTCTGAAGACCTGCAAACCGATTCCGACAAAGAGCTGCAGCTTCGCATGCTCTTTCTGGGGTCGAGCTTCCTTGCGATCATTGCCGTGGTTCTCACGGTCATGAACGTCGCAAAGGGCTGGTGGCTCATGGCGCTCAGCACCGCGCTCCTCACGGCGGGACTGCTTGCCGCCGTCGTCTTCGCCAAGCGAAAGGACGCTTTGACATCGGCCACCATCGCTGCGGTCGTCGCGGGCGTCGTCTTTTCCTTTTACGCCTTGTCGGGCGAGAACGAGGGCTTTGCCTGCCTGTGGGTTTTGATGGTCCCCGTTTTCGGCCCGAGCCTTCTCGGCATGAGGGTGTCTTTCGTTTTGAGCCTGTACTTCCAGGTGTTTCTGGTCGTGCTGTTCTACACCCCGCTGAACCAGATCGTGGGGGACTGCTACACCTCCACGTTTCTCGCGCGTTTTCCCGTGCTGTACTTCGCCACGTTCGGCGGCGTGGGCATCGTGGCTGCTCAGAAGCAGTATTACCTGAACAAGACCGTCAGGCAGGCTTACCACGACGGCCTGACCGATCTGCACAACCGCGCCTCCTACACCCAGGCCCTCGAGAAGCACGCCGAAAACGACTTCTCGCTGGCGATCTTCGACCTGAACCGGCTGAAGTACGTCAACGACACCTTCGGGCATTTGGCCGGCGACGAGATGATCTGCGCCGCGGCGGATCTGTTGCGCGACGCTTTTGAGCCCGACGGCGTGGTCTTCCGCATCGGCGGAGACGAGTTCGCCGTCATCAGCTCCGCCGACGCCGAGCGCATGTCCGACCAGCTTGCCCGTTTTGCCGAGAGCACCTGCGGCTGGAAGGCCTCTTTCTCCGAGGAAGAGTGTCTGCTGACCCTTTCGGCGGGGTGGGTCGCCCGCGGCGAATTCCCCGATTGCACTCTTGAAGAGGTGCTGAGGGAGGCCGATCGGCGCATGTACCAGAACAAGGCCGAGTGGTACAAGAACTCCGGCCTTGACCGACGTCTCTGAGGCGGGGCGTGTCGGGGGGCGGCCCCGGCGAGCTGCCAGCCCTGGCGAGCGACGCGCTTGGGACTAAGACGCGATGACGCCTTCCGACCACCTGAGAAGCAGGCGCGACAATTCGCGCACGTCTTGCGGCGCCAGTTTCGGAAGCGCTTTGGCCTTCAAAGCCCAGGCGAGGACTGCCGCGTCTTCTCCGCTCAAAACCGTGGCAAGGTCCGACTTCTTTCGCACATATTCGCCGGTTCGGGAAAAATGAAGGGCCTGCAGCGCGAAGACGGCGCCTTTGGCCGCCTCGCGCAGGATGCCTTCTTCTGCGTCGCCGTCGAACACGGCGGAATGGCACGTGGCGTGGTAGATGCCGGACGCGCCGATGCGAGCGGCCTCTTTCGCCTCTTCGCAGGTGAAGTCGGACGGGGCGAAGGGCAGTTTGCCGCACAAAGGGACGGTGTCGTTTGCGAACTGGAACAGCTCGTGGCGCGGCCATTTCGCCAGGACGTTTGGAGAGCCGATGAATCCGCAGGCCAGCTCCGCGTGAGGCATGGATTGGATGGTCGCCTTGCATGCGGCCAGGTCGGTGTCGTCTAAATTGTCGACAAGCACGACGAGGTCTATGTCGCTCGCCTCCGATGCTTCGCCTCGGGCGCGCGAGCCTTGCAGGCCGACAAAGGCCAGGCGGCTTCCAAACTGCTCGTTCAGTTTTTGGGCGGCTTCCTCCGCCCAAGCGAATGAATCCATTTTCACGCCTTTCGACACGCCGACATCCGATTGCGGGCCGACCATTGTAGCCTATGAAAGCGGCGTTGCCGAGCCCCGGCTTCCTTGATCTGCGCTTTGGCGTTTGCCAAGGGCCATCCTTTCTGCTATATTAACAAATGTTAGTTAGTATAAAACAACGCACCGCGACAAGGAGGCATCGTGCCAAAAGTGGGCGGAGACGCGCGGGAGCGCATACTGGACGAGGCGTTCGTGCTGTTCAGCCAAAAAGGGTACGCGGCGACGACCGTTCGCGACATAGCAAGCGCCGTGGGAGTCAAGGCCGCGTCGCTCTACAACCATTTCGGCGGGAAGCGGGAGATCTTTGACGCCCTCATAGAACGCGAGACGGCCTACGTCGAGCGCAGCGTGCGCAGCGCCGGGGCCATCGCCCGGCCGGATGACGACCCGCAGGCCTACTCGAAGGCCAAGGGGGACGCCCTCGCAAAGCTGGTTTGGAACAGTTACGCGCCGTTTTTCGAGGACGACCGGATCAGGCTTTTCCGGCGCATGCTGGCGGCCGGCCGCTACAGCGACGAGCGGTGCGCCGAACTCTACAAAGGGGTGTTCGTCATCCGCCCGATCAGGCTGCAGGAGACGGTTTTCTCGCACCTGGTCGACGTCGGGATCTTCGAGCCCTGCGACACGCGGCTCGCCGCCGAGCAGTTCCACGGCCCTCTGTTCATGGCCATGGACTCTGAAATGGAGGCGGAGGCGGCGCGGGAGTTTTGCGAAAGGCATCTTGCCGCGTTCAACGCGGCGCACGGGAAAAGGAGGAAGTGAATGAACGGGGCGATCGTCTATTGCTCTCAAACGGGGTTTACCGAGAAGTACGCCCGGTGGCTGGCGGAAGACCTTGGCTGGCCGGCCGTTGCGTATGCCGAGCGCGGCAGCATCGACGTGGCGGCGTTGGACGTCTTGGTCTTTTGCAGCTGGTTCCACGCGGCGACGATCAAGGGCGCCGCATGGGCCAAGCAGGCCATGGCGCAGCATCCCGACGTGCAAGTGGTCGTGCTGGCGACCGGGGCCACGCCGCCGCCTGATTCGGGCTGGTCGGACGAAGACGAGGTAGAGCAGGCCTTTCGCAGGACGTTCCCGGAAGAGGAATACCCGAACCTGCCGCATTTCTACTGCCACGGGGGGTTCGACTTCGACCGGCTCGGCATGACCGACAAGGTGGCCATGCGCCTGTTCTTCCGCATGCTCGGGAAGAACGCGGAGCACGATGCGAAGGCCCGGGAGATGCTCGACGTCATGCGGGAAGGCTTCGACGGCACCGACCGCGAATCCCTCAAACCGGTGCTCGAGCATATAGGCGGCCTCGGAAAAAACTGACTTATTCAGTCATCTTTGGTGCGAACGGCGCCGGCCGATGCTTCCTGAAAAGAAGCGGAAGGCCGGCCGGGCGAGACATGCGAGGAAGGCACAACATGCTGGACAAGGCGGCGCGAGGGTTCGCGCTTTTCATGAACTGGTTCGACGGGGCGTGCGCGTTGGCGTGCGGGCTTTGGATGATGGCGAGCGCACTGTGGATGCTGCCGCTTTCGTGGAACGACTGGATGCCGGTGTCGCTGCTCGGCCCGCTGCCGCTGCCGGACTTCATGAAGAGCGACTTTCTGTGGCCAGGGCTTGCTTTGGCGCTGGTGAACGGCGTGCCGAACGTCGTTGCGCTCGTGCTGCGGTTTCGCGGCGACCGCAGGGCGTCTTACGCCTGGGGCTGCGTTGCGGGCGTGCTGCTGATAGCGTGGACCGTCTTTGAACTGGCGTTCATTCCCAACGGGCTGTCTGTGTTCTACCTCGTGCTCGGCGTCATGCAGCTGGCCGCAAGCGCTCGCGCGTTCGCCCGCTGCGACCGTGCATTTGATGTGTTCGGAAACGCTGATTGATCAGTGTTTCCCTAGGGAAACACTGATCAATTCCGCCAGCCCTGCGTCTGCAGGGCGGCGCCTGGCGGCCTCAAACCTCGTTTGCGCACGCCAGTGCGCTCGCTCGGTTTTCGGCCCCCAGCCATCCACCCTGCAAACGCATGACAAGACGGCTTTAATCAGTGCTTTCCTAACCGAGGAATGACTCGTCCAGCAGGAAGTCCTCGATGCCGACGAACAGAAAGCCCGACTCGTCCCTGCGGGGCACGATGGGGTCTCGCACCACGACGATCTTCTCGAACGAGTCGTCCACCTTCCGCAGGGACGCGAGCTCCTGGTCCATTTTGCCCCGATCAGGGACAGCGTACGACGACTGGATGTAGAAGCGGCGGTCGCCCTTGTTGCACACGAAGTCGATCTCGAGCGTCGATCGAACGCTTTTGCCCTCGGCGTTTTTCGAGAAGGCGTTCACGACGCCCACGTCCACCCCGAACCCGCGACCTGCAAGCTCGTTGTAGATGACGTTCTCCATGGCGTGACTCGGCTCGACCTGGCGGAAATTCATGCGAGCGTTCCGCAGGCCCAGGTCGCAAAAGTAGTACTTGAAGGGCGTGCCGATGTAGGCCCTGCCCTTGACGTCATAGCGCTTGGCCTCCTCGATGACGAACGCGTCGATGAGGTGGTCGATGTAGGCCCTCGCCGTCTTGGGAGACAGGGTCGACCCCTTGGACCTGAACGTGTCGGAGACCTTCTTCGGGTTGGTAAGCGAACCTATTCCCGAGGAAAGGATGTCCAACAGCGCCTCGAGCTCGCCTGCGTCTCGGATGCCGTTGCGCTCGGCGATGTCGTTGACATAGATCTCCCTGAAGATGCCTTCCAAGTACGCCGTCTTGGCCTGGGCGTCCATCCCGACGGTGGCGGGCATGCCGCCGTAGACGGAATACTCCTCGAAGCCCCTGCGGGCGTCGCCGCCGTAGGCTCTCATGAACTCGGAAAAGGACAGAGGCCGCACGCGCACCTCGTCGCCGCGGCCGCGGAACTCCGTGATGATGTCCTTTGACAAGAGCTTGGCGTTCGACCCGGTGACGTACACGTCGACGTCGGGCATGCGCATCAGGCCGATCAAGACCTCCTCGAAGTCGCTCAGGAGCTGGACCTCGTCAAGAAGGACGTAGCGCTTCCCGTCTGCCGCCAGGCGCTCCTTCGCCCAGGGGTAGAACGCATCAGGGTCTCTGAGCCGTTTTGACTCGTATTCGTCGAAGGCGACCTCGACGATGTTCTCGGCAGGCACGCCCTCGGAAAGCAGGTGTTCCTTGAACAGGTTGAACAGGAGGAAGGACTTTCCGCATCTCCTGACGCCCGTCACCACCTTCACGAGGCCGTTGCTTTTCTTCGCAACGAGCTTTTCAAGGTATTTTGGTCTTGGTATGCTCATTCGCCACTCCAATAATACGTGTCTTGACACGGCATTTTTAACTAGGCGAAGTGTAACAGCAAATACTATTCCAAAAAAGTGTGTCTTGACACGGAATTTTTAATTTCTTATTCGTAAATCTGACCACCCTTGCCTTGAATAGCTCGTTTCGACCTGTGCATGAGGGGCGCCGAGGGGTTTTTAAGCAAAACCGGAGCCGTTTGCTCCCGGCAAGCTTGGGCAGAGACAGGAGGGCCCGGGCGTGTGTTCCACGGCAGGAGCGAATGACTGGGCTGTTTGCCTCGGCTGGCGCTACGGGCGGTCTTTTGCCTTGGCCGCAAACCGCCTTTCTTCAATTACCGAGTAGACGCCGAGGACGATTATCACGGCGGTTATCCCTGCAATGAAGCTTGCTATGAGGGGGTTGACGTCTATGAGCGCGATCGCTGTCGCAATGAAGGCTATCCCTATCATGATCGAATGCCCTGCTTCAAGCAGGGCGCTGTTGGTCGCCCTTGTCTGTGCGGCAGCGATGAGTTCGAGCGTTTGCTTGTTGTCGTAGAGCCGCAGGCTGTTGGGTTCTGCGTCTTCGCCGTCAAGAAGCTCTGCGACGGTTGTCTCGAGCGCCTCGCACAAGCTTGGGATGGTGGCGTAGTCGGGCATGCATTTCCCGGTTTCCCACTTCGATATCGTCTTGTTCGAAACGCCGAGCATCTCTGCGAGCTGGCCCTGCGTGAGGTTTTTCTGCTTGCGCTTGAGCGCGATGTAGCTGCCGATGGATGTTTGGTTCATTTCTGCTCCTGTGAAGGTCGGGTCGGTACGACATGCATCAAGTGAACCAAAAATCCGCGCAATGGCCACCCCTCGATTGGCGATTCTGGGTGGAAAGCGGCGAAATTGCGCGTGGGGCTGCTCAAGACCGCCCCCTCAGAGGGAGAGGTGACAGAGGGACGGGGTATTCGTCAGGCCGGCGCGCCGGCCTGACGAATACCCCGTCCCTCTGTCACCTCTGGGGCTGCAACTTCCGTTACGGCCCCCTTCGGCGCGAAGCCGGCGCGTTTTGCATTTCCGGCGTGGTTGCGACGCTTGCCGCTCGTTATCCCAAAATGGCCTTGAGGTCTTCTTCGGGCGTGGTGATCGGCGCGATGTCGAACTTCTCAACCAAGAGGTTCAACACGTTGGGGGAGATGAACGCAGGCAGCGTGGGCCCAAGGCGAATGTCGGTGATCCCGAGGTGCAGCAGCGTCAAAAGGATGCAGACGGCCTTCTGCTCGTACCAGCTCAAAACCATGCTCAGGGGCAGGTCGTTGACGCCGCAGCCGAAGGCGTCCGCCAAGGCCAGGGCGATCTGGATGGCGGAGTAGGCGTCGTTGCACTGCCCGATGTCCATCAGCCGGGGCAGGCCGCCGATGGTGCCGAGATCCAGGTCGTTGAAGCGGAACTTGCCGCAGGCCAGCGTCAGCACCACGGTGTCTTTGGGCGTCTGCTTGACGAACTCGGTGTAGTAGTTTCTGCCGGGCCTGCTGCCGTCGCAGCCCCCGACGAGGAAGAAGTGCTTGATGGCGCCCGCCTTGACGGCGTCGACCACCGTTTCGGCGACGGACATGACGGCGTTTCTCGCGAAGCCGGTCATGACGGCATTGCCGCCGTTGATGCCGGAAAGCGTGGTGTCGCTGTCGAAGCCGCCCAGCTCCAAGGCCTTTTCGATGACGGGCGAGAAGGCCTTGTCCGGCCCGACGTGCTGCAGGCCGGGATAGCCCACCGCATCGGTGGTGAACACTCGGTCGGCATAGCTTTCCTTTGGCGGCATCAGGCAGTTCGTGGTGAAGAGGACCGGCGCCGGTAGGTCGGCGAACTCTTTCTGCTGGTTTTGCCATGCGGTGCCGAAGTTGCCCTTCAGGTGGGGATATTGTTTGAATGCCGGGTAGGCATGGGCGGGCAGCATTTCGCCGTGGGTGTAGACGTTGACGCCCGTGCCCTCCGTCTGCTCCAGCAGCAGCTTCAGGTCGTGCAGGTCATGGCCGCTGATGACGATGAACGGGCCTTTTTCCACGGTTTGGCTCACTTCGGTCGGCTCCGGATGGCCGAAGGTTTCCGTGTTGGCCTTGTCCAGCAGGGCCATGCACGCAAGGTTGACCTCGCCGACTTCCAAAACGATGGGCAAAAGTTCGTCTGTGCCCCAATCGTCTGCGCCGACGGCACGCAGCGCCTTGTACAGGAAGGCGTGGATCGCCTCGTCCGTATAGCCGAGAACGGCCGCGTGGTATGCGTAGGCGGCGACGCCGCGGATGCCGAACAGGATCAGCGACTTGAGCGAGCGGACGTCCTCGTCGGCGCCCCAGAGCTTGCCCATGTCGTAGGAAGGGGCGTCCTTGCCGGACTCGGAGGCCAGCTTCTGCCGTTCCGCTTCCACCCGGTCCGCGAGGGCAAGTATCGCGTCATTGTCGAAGTTCACGTTGGTGAGGGTGGCGAACAGACCCTCCACGACCACGGCGGCGGCAGAGTCGCCGACCGTGCCTTCGACGCCCTCCATCGTTTTGGCAAGGCCGATCAGAGCGCCCGTCAGCTTGTCTTGGAGCTCTGCCGTATCGGCCTTCTTGCCGCAGACGCCCATTTCGTTTGTGCAGCCGGCGCATTTGGCGGTCTGCTCGCATTGAAAACAAAACACGCTGCCTCTCCTCCTCTGTCCGATGATGCGTTCATAAGGTCTTGCGGCCGTGAGGCCTGCGGGGACAGTATACAACTGTTTTTTGCATTAGGCGGCGTTTCGCAGGCTGGCGCATGGAGAAAGGGCGAAGCGGAAGGGGAGGCTGGTGGAGGGCCGGGGCGGCGCGACCGGGCCGAAGGGCTGGGCCGGGCCGCCGGAGGCGACAAGCCGGCGAAATGGGTGACGCCGGCCTGAGGCGGCGGCCGGTCGAGCGCAACGTCCCGAAAAACACGCCTTATGCGTGCGGTTTCTGCTGGTACAGCTGCATTTTGGTGGTAGTATCGGATTTGCACCAATGGCGTTGCGCTCGGCCGGCGGCGAGGCGTCCTGCATCTCTCGCCCCGACCGATCTGTTCGATCCGCGCCGCGCGGAGAAAGGACGTCCCATGACCGACAACAGGTTCACCGCCGAAGAAGTGGCGGCTCGCTGCGAGTCCATGCGCCGCTTGCAGGCCGTCATCGGGGGCAAGTGGAAGATTCTCATCCTGTGGTACGTGTCCGCCTGCAACGTGCAGCGGTTTGGCCAGCTCATGCGCCGAATCGACGGCATCTCCCAGTCGACGCTCACCAAGCAGCTGCGCGAACTGGAGGCCGACGGGCTGCTGCACCGGGAAATCTACCGCGAGGTTCCGCCGCGGGTCGAGTACACCCTCACGCCCGTGGGCATGTCGTTCGCGCCCATTCTGGAGGAAATGGTGCTTTGGAGCCAAAAGCAGCTCTGCGAAGACGCCGGCTGCACGCCGCGCGAAGACGACGAGTAGCCCTGCCCGAAGCGGCTTTCGGCGCTGTTGCGGAAAGCGCTTCCGACCAGCCGATGCGGGGAAGATCGAGAGCCCTAATGAACTTCGTGCGGGCTCTCGTCCTTTGCGTGTTCACCTGGCGGAGCTTTCTAAAAGAATCTTATGCTGCACAAGTCAAAGGCGAGGAGCTGTCAGGTATTCCCAGCTTTGGGAATAGGCTGGCCCACCTGTGTCGGGCTGAATCTGCGCCTTCACCTGCGGCGCCGCGCTGCGTCGGGCTCACTTCTTCGCTTTAGGCTGTCGCCGCTTCAAGACGGTCAGGCAGAGCGCTCCCAGCGCACATCCGAGCGTGTCGGCCAGCCAGTCGGCGGGGTCGCACAGGCGCCCCGGCACGAAGATCTGGTGGATCTCGTCGGTGACGCCATAGAGAGAGCCCGTCAAAACGGCGATGAGGAAGGCTTTGCCGGCGGAGGTGCGCAGGCAAAGCGCGTTCGCCAGCAGGAACCCCAAAACGAGGTACTCGGAGACGTGGGCAAGCGTCGAAACGATGTCGGTCTGCAATCCGGTGGTTCGCGCAACGAAGTCCTCGAGGCTCGCCTTGATCGCGGAGAAAAGCCCCGTCCCGTGGTCCAGGTCGCTGCCTGTATGGGCCGACATGAAAAAGATGAACCCCATCCAAAGGATCGCGAGAATCCAAAAGACACCTTCTTTGCGTTGCGCGAAGAGTTCGGCTGCTTTGCTCATGGGAAGCCTTCGGGTGGTCGGGGTTCGGTCGAATCGCGTGCGTTTGCATTTGCCGGGCGTGCAAGGCTGCGCGGAGCTTGCAGTATACCAGCCCGCGCCGAGGATACGGCGAAGAGGAGCTGCCTGTTTGCGCTGACTGGACGGGCAGGACTTGGCGGGCGCATCGCTCATAGAGATACGAGCGGCAAGGGAAGACGGACGCGACCGGCGGCGAGCGATGCTGGGAAGCGAAAGCAGTGAACCCCCTATGCAGGTGATCGGCGTTTCCCTAGGCATGGGCGCTGGACAGAGAGGGCGCGGCGGACGCCTCGGCGTTGTTTGAGAGCAGGCTCTTGAACAGGGAGGGCAGGGCCGCCCACACGCCTGCCTGAGGCACTGCGTCGGCTTCGACCAGCGAGGTCACCGCGGCGGAGGCTTCCTTCGAGCCGATGCCCATGTTGGCGAAGCGCTGCTCGAGCTTGGCGCAGTAGGAGGCGTCGGCGGGATCGAGGGTGGCGATGGCGGCCAAGGCCGTCTCGTTGAACAGTTTCATAGGTGGCTCCTTTCAGCACGGTTGTTCGGACGTTCGCTTTCGGTACCGTGCAGTTTAGCGGGGTGGAGCCTCCTTACTGTTGGTCGATATTACGAAACTAGCTGCTTGTATTTGTGCGATTGCACAATAGTTGCTTCGTCTTGCCGGAAGTTTGCGCGAAAGAACTTCGGTGCATCAGGTTTTGCCTGTTAACAATATTCGGGTCATATGAGGGAAGCGCCGGCTTCGGTGCAAATTTGCAGGCTGTGGCAGAGAATCGCTGCCTCCATGTTGGGAAGTTTCACTTTACTAACTTTCTTGTTCAGAAAAGGCCAGGTCAAAAGGTAGAGGCGAAATAGCTGCTTCGGTGCGTTCTGCCACAAGCTGCACAACTGCACAAGAATCGGCTTCTCGTTGTCAAACGCTGCCACAGCCTGCAGATTTGTACCAAAACCAGAGTTAGGGCAGGTACACCAGGATAAGGAGCGCGGCCAGCTCGCGATCGGCGGCCGCGTCCAAGCCAAGGACCCCCTTGATCCTCTTCAGGCGGTAACGCACCGTGTTCGGATGCTGGAACAGCGCTTCGGCTGTGGCGCGTACGTCGCCGAAATTGGCTGCGAAGGCCTCGGCAGTGCGGGCCAGCTCGGCGTCGTGGTCGGTGTCGTAGTCGAACAGCAGCGAGCGCATGAGGTCGGCGGAGCGAGAATAGAGGCGGTCGCTTTTGGCTGCGGCACGGAAAGCGTCGAAGCGCAGGGTGGTCCAGCGCACCGTCTCGCAACCTTCGTTGCACGCGGTGCCAAGGGCGGCCATGGCCTGGCGCACGGCCAGATCGGCTTCGCCCAACGCCATTTCTTGGCTGATGCCGCAGATGAGCGGGCCGACTGTGGCGACGCATTTCTCCAGGTCGGCGTCAGAGACGGCGATGGCCTTCAGCGGCGGCCGCTTGAAGGAGACGAAGCCGAGGATTCGACCCCGATACCGGCACACGAAGGTGCGCTCCACGTCGTCCCAACGCTCGCCGTAGTTCGCAAGCGCTTCCTCGAGCGCCCGCTGCAAGGCGCGCAGGGACGCATCGTCGTCGGTGACGGCGCGTGCGGCGATGCATTGGATGGTGGCGCCCGTCACGCCGGCGATGGTGAAAAACGCGGCACGCACGGCCCGCTCGTCGGACGAGGCTAGAATGGAGTCGATCAGGTGGGTGCGCTCCCATTCTGCGGCGTCATCATCGAGCGCGTTCATCAGATCGGCGATGACGCGCTCCATGAAACGCCCCTGGTAGAGCAGCACCGGCACGCCGGCTTCGGACGAGCGGGCAGCCACCGAAGCGGGAAGCTCCTTTAAGACCACGTTTTTCACCGCAATGGCGGCCACGTTGCGATCGATGAGCTCGAGCAGCGCCGTCTCGGCGAGATCGGGGTGAAGCCTGGCGAATCCCAGCGTGGTGAACACGATCTCGCCAGGCGAGAACAGGTCGTACTCGCCCGTGAACGGCTCGTGGTCGAGCGTGCCTACGCCAAGCACCTTGCGTTCGGCGGCGCCTTCGCAGGGCGCGGCAAGCCAGATGTTGTCGAAAGCCCGCATATTCATGACGTCGCCGACGGTGATCATGGCCGCCTCCTTCTTGTCTGTGGCGCACCCGAGCGCCAAGCGGTCTGCTTCGTCCGAGAAACCGTAAAGAACGTATTATATCTTCGAGAGTGCTTCCAGGCGCGGGCGAAGCACTTCCTGCAGGTCGTCGCTTTGTCGAGGGCGACCGAGAGCCCTTGGTTTTCCAGGGGAGCGCCGATCCTGGGTCGCATCCATTTTGCCCAGTGTTTCCCTAGGGAAGCTTAGCAGACGCCCAAAACGCGTGCCAGGCCTGCCTGGTCGGCGGCCGTGCAGCGCTCAAGGCAACTTGCGAGGTCTGCGTAGAAGGCCGACCCGCTCTTCTCCCTCATGGCCTGGGCGAACCTGCCGACGGCGGTCGACACACACCGATTCGAAGGGCGGCGCCGGCAGATTGGCTGGCCCTACGAAGCAGTGCGCGTATTCGCTCTGCAGTCGGCCTGGTTGAAGCAGAAACCGATTTGCGCCATGTCTCTCTCCTATTCCCCGTCGATGGACGGTGCGCGGGCCGGCTGCCGGCAGTCGGCCTCCATGCCTCCTTCCTGCTTCTCGAAAAGAAGTGCCCTGCTTCCGAAGCGGAACAAAAGGCGCGTTTTGTTTTAGTCGGGGAAGGAGGCCGTGCGCGAAAAGGACATCTCGTGCGAGACGCTGAAGATTTCTTTTATCTATACCGTTACAATGTAAAATAAGAGCATAACGGTATAGATAGGTCTAGGAATGAAACTATACGATGCAGATAGGACGCTGGCTTCTTACAAGGGCAGAAAACGAGCGTTTCGCACGCACGAGCTTTCCCTCGTGTTTGGCGAAGAGGGTCCGAAGCTTCGGAGCACTATTGTCCGGCTCGTGAAGGCGGGCAGTCTGGTCCACGTCGTTCGCGATCTGTATTGGTTCGACAACGCAGAGAGCGGATCAGTGCCCGCCATCGAAGAGATCGCTGTTGCTCTCAGGTCCGGCGAGATGAATTACATCAGCATGGAAAGCGCGGCGTCTCTTTGGGGTGTGATGTCGCAAATTCCTGTGGGAAGGATTACGGTTGTCACGACGGGGAAGGAGGGGGAGTTTCACACGCCTTTTGGAACGGTTGAGTTCGTTCATACGGCGCGAAGCTTTTTGCATATCTTAGAGAACACCGTTGACTATCCGGGGCACGCGATGCGTCTGGCCACGAAAAAGAAAGTCGTCGCTGATTTGCTCCGCGCAGGAAGGTCGCTTGACTTGATCGATTGGGACGAGGTGGAGGACGATGAGTGATTTCCAGGCGTTTTCGCTGCAGGTTGCTCGCAGCAACGAAATTGAGGCGTTGCTGCCCGTTGTGGAGAAAGAGCTCATTCACTATGAGGTTCTTCAAGCGCTGGGGGAATCCAAATGGCTGGGGCGCCTGAATTTCCAAGGAGGCACGTGCCTGAGGCTTTGCTATGGTTCCGAGCGCTACAGCGAAGACCTTGACTTCAACACGAAAGAGAACCTGTCGGAGACGGATTTGGGCGGCTTCCGGGACATCATCAGCAAGAGCTTGAAGAGCCGATACGATGTCGACGTGCGCGTAAAGGAGCCGAAGAAGGTCAGACAGTTCGAGGGCGGCGGATTCATAAAGCGCTGGCAGGTTATTGTGGACACTGCGCCCGAGCGCCCCGACCTTCCCTCGCAGAAGATCAAGATTGAGATTGCCCAGGTGCCCTCCTACACCCGTGAGACAAGGCTCGTGACGGAAAACTATTCGGAAATCCAGGGTATGTATGGAAGCATTCTTGTTGGATGCCAGTCTCTCGATGAGATTTTCGCAGACAAGCTTGTATCGTTTTCCCAACAGGTGAAAACGCCCCGTTACCGAGACCTTTGGGACGTTCCCTGGATACTTCGTCGACCCCAGGTCGATTTGAGTGCGGTTCCGGATCTTACTTTGCGCAAGATTCGAGACTACGCCAGTGGAAAATCGCCGCATGCATTGCTCGAGGACGGCGCCCGGCGCGCGGTCGAGTGCGTGCAATCGGATGAGTTTGTTGCGCAGATGGCCAGGTTTCTTCCACCAATGGTCTGGGAAAGAACAGCGAATCGACCGGCTTTCCTCAAAGTGATGGCGCGAGAGCTTGACGAAGGGTATAGAAGCGTCATCTCGCATATCTCATAACCACTGTCGAGCCAGGCTGTTGCGCTGCCTGTCGGGGACGCGGCAGCACGGCTTAGGCTCGAAGCCGGAGGCCTGACAGGCTTGACGCACTATGGTGTGCTACTATCAATCGGTTTAGGGCTTCTCGTCGCGACGAAAAGGGGCGCGTTATGGAAAAAGGCAACGTCAAGGCGCTTTTGCCCATCGGGGTGTTTCTCGTGCTGTATCTGGGCTTGGGCGTGTTGTTCGAATACGGCATGGGCATTTCGATGGGCTTTTACAACATTCCCATCGTGGTCGTTTTCCTTGTCGCGCTCACGGTCGCGTGCTTTCAGAACCGCGGGATGTCCTTCGACGACAAGCTGGCTGCGATGGGGCGCGGCATCGGCGACAAGACCATCGTCACGATGATCCTCATCTTCATGGCGGCCGGCGTGTTCGTCGGGACGGTCGGACGCGACTCGGCCGAAAGCGTGGCGTATTTCATGCTCGACGTCATTCCGCCGGAGTTTTCCGTCGCGGTGCTGTTCGTCGTGAGCTGCTTCGTGTCGATTTCCATGGGCACGTCGGTTGGCACCATCACGCTCATTGTGCCCATTGCGGTGGCGGTGTCGTCGGCGTCGGGCTTCAATTTGCCGCTGTGCGTGGCGTCGGTCATGGGCGGCGCGATGTTCGGCGACAACCTGTCCTTCATTTCGGACACCACCATCGCGGCATGCCAGGGGCAGGGCTGCCAGATGAAGGACAAGTTTCGCGAGAACTTCAAGATCGCGCTGCCGGCGGCGCTGCTTGCGCTGGCGGCCATCTTGGCGTTGTCGCTGTCGCAGCCGCCGGCGGGCGTGGTGGCGCAAGACTATGACCTGGTGCAGCTGATTCCGTACCTGATAGTGTTGGTGGGCGGCATCGTGGGCGTGAACGTGTTCGTGGTGCTGCTGCTCGGCATCCTGTCGGGGTCGGTCGTCATGCTCGCCACCGGCGCCACCGCGGCGACCGATTTGCTGGCCAACATGGGCAGCGGCGTTGCCGGGATGTTCGAAACGACCATGGTGGCGGTGCTGGTTTCGGCGATTTGTGCGCTCATCAGGGAATACGGCGGGTTCGTGGCGCTTCTGAACGGCATCCGCAGCCTGTTTCGCAGTCGCAAGGGCGGACAGGTCGGCGTGGGCCTGCTCGTCGTTGCGATGGACGTGGCCACCGCGAACAACACCGTGGCCATCGTGATGGCGAACCCCATCGCCAGCGAAATGGCGAAGATCTACGGCATTTCCAAGCGGAAGACGGCGTCGCTTCTGGACACGTTCTCGTGCGTGGCGCAAGGCGTCATCCCGTATGGCGCCCAGATGCTCATCGCCGTGTCGACCTGCGCAGAGCTGGGCGCGGCCGTCACGGCCTTCCAGATCATCCCGTATCTGTTCTATCCGTTTTTGCTGCTGGCGAGCGTGCTCGTGTTCATCTTCGTCGTGCCGAGCAAAAACCAGCCCGAACCGATGATGGGCGAGCCGCCCGCGTCGGAGGCTGTGGCGAAGGAGCAGGAAAGCCGCTAAGCCCGCCGGGATCTCGCGCGACAGGGACGAAACCGCGCGACGCGGCAAACGGGAGCGCAGGAGTCCCCATCCAGAATCACTTTTTCGCGTAGATGCGGGAAATGGCCGCTATGACCACCGCGACGCCGACGACCATCAGGGGCGTGGGGACCTCTCCGAACAGCAAAAGGCCGAAGACCATCGCCGCAGCGGGCTCGACGAGCTCGAGGGTTGACGCCGTGCCCATGTCCATCCTCGCGAGTGCCATGGCGAAGAACACGTAGGGCAGGATGGCGCACACCACCGCTTGGCTGATCAGCCAGAAGCTGCTCGCGAGGGGATCTGCCGCCACGTACGAGACAACCTGGTCCCAGTGGCACAGGGGCAGAAGCGAAACGGATCCAATGGCGAAGTACCAGAAGTTGATCGTCGACGCCTTCATGCCCCAGTTGCCCATCGCGCGTGTCGTCGCTCCGTTCACGGCGTACATCATGCCCGTCAACACCCCCATGAACAGGCCGAACCAGGAAAACGACGCGCCTGCTCCCTGCTCGAGCACGCCGCTGATCAGCACGACGCCGAACAGGGCGACGGCCGCGCAGGCCACCTTGCGCTTCGTGAGAGCCTCGCCGAACAGCACGCGCCCGAGAAGCAGCGACCAGATGGCGAACAGGCCGATGAGCACGGAGGACAGAGCCAGGTTCAGGTTCATGATCGCCACGTTGTACACGATGTTCATGTAGGCGCTGCCGACGACGGCTCCCACGATCAGAACGGGAACGGCCCGCTTGGGAACCTTGAAGGAGCTCTTGTCCGTGGCGAGCATGAACGCGCCAAGGATCACGCTCGACACGATCATGCGCGTGCAGACGATGGTTCCGTTGTCCAAGCCGCCGGCATCGAGGAAGCGGACGAACACGCCGATGGAGCCCCACATGACGCCTGCGAGAACGGGCAGGGCCAAGCAGGCTTTTGATGCGGGCATAGGCGCTCCTTCGCTTCTTTTCGTCGTGCTCTGGCGTGTTGGACAGGGCCTTGAAGCCTTCCCGTCGCATCTTGCGCCGAGGCCGCGCCGCGAGCAACGCGCGAAACGAACGATTCTGCCGGGAAATTTCACTGATTTCTGGCGGATTTGCCTTCACCGGAAACCAATGAGGTCTTTGACAAGGGCAAACGCCCGTTTCCTTGGCGCCGTTGGTTGCGTTTGCCGTGCGCTTGGGCCGGCAGCGTGCCTTTGCAGCGCGGGAAAGATCATGGGAGCGTCGGGGAGGTTCACTGATTTGCGAGGATGCGTCGCAGGCAGGCGTGGGCTAGTCTGGAGCCGTTTTTGAACGTGTGACGGACAGGAGGTCGGCAGTGATCAAGGTCGTGGCAAATCACAAGGTGATCGAATCGCGCATCGACGAGTTTGTGGAGACGGGCAAGCAGATGATCGAGGCGTCCTTGAACGACGCCGGCAACATGCACTACACGCTCAACAAAAACGTTCAGCGCGAGAACGAGTTCGCGATCATCGAGATGTGGGAAAGCCAGGAGGCTCTGGCCGCGCACATGGAAAGCGACCACTTCAAGAAGTACATGCCCCTCATGAGCTCGATGCTCGTTGAAGCGCCTTCCATCGACATCTACGAAGAGGTATAGCCACGGAAAGCCCAGGCGGGGTTCGAGGTCGGAAGGGGACTTCGCCTTGGGCTGACGGGGATTGGGGAGAGCCGGCGGTTCCTGCCGGCTCTCCGACTAGCTGACAGAGGGACGGGGTATTCGTCAGGCCGGCTTGCCGGCCTGACGAATACCCCGTCCCTCTGTCAGCTGCCCTTCGTTACTTCGCGTTCAGGATGTCGTCGAGCAGCTCTTGGTTGCTGTGCACGCCGAACTTGCGGTAGATATGCTGGATGTGCGAGCTCACGGTGTTTTCCGACAGCACGAGTATCTCGGCGATGCGCGGTCGGCTGCGACCTGTCAGCAGGAGGGACAAGACTTCCTTTTCGCGCTCGGTCAGCCCGTGTTCTTCGGCAATGCGCCCGACCCGATTCGCAAAGTCGGGCCGAAACCTCGTCATGTCGTCGTGGTTGGAGTTGGCGGACCGGGGCGTCATGAACGCGTACTCCTTGACAAGGCCCCACAATTCGGAATTGCCGACGAACAACAGCAGAATGGAACAGGCGTAAAGCAGTCCGGTCACGCCGGTCGCGAGGTCTTTTCCCGTGGCGGAGACCGGGGCGAATCCGAATGCGACGTGCAAGGTCGCGCCGAGCGCCGCTCCGAGCGCCGCCAGCGCCAGACCGGCGCCCAGACCCACCGCGATGTCGTTTCCCACCTCGTAGGACAGCTCGGTCATGGCAAGCCAAACCGCCACGAAAAGCCCGGCAAGCCCTAGAAGCGTCAGCAGATAGGCAGGAATGGGAAGCCCTGCCGCCACGGCGGCGGGAGCGCAAAGGTACCCTGCCAGACCCGCAACCGCAACGACCATGAGCACAGAAGAGGCTATGCGCGGCGCGAAGAACATGCTTGCCCAAAAAGCCAGCATGACGATGCTGAGGGTGACAAGGTGGGCAGAGGCGAACGCGTCCGACAGAAGGGGGTTCTCGCCCAAAGCGAGGATCTGTCCGTTGAGAAAGCCGACGCAGACTCCCAAAAGCACGCATGCCGCCGCCAACGACGGAGACATGCCCAGAACAAGGCGCGACGTTTTCCAGAAAATCTGCTCGGCCGTGCTCGTCCCGTACGTTTCGCTCTTGGGCGTGACGAACACGGCCGATCCGCCGATGGATTCGCCCTGCTCCCACGCTTGCGAGCCGCCTTTTTCATGGGACGCGCTGACGATCGATCGGATCGTGACCAAAAGGCCGACGATCGCTTCGGGCATGATCGTGGTGCAGGCGGCAGCGGCGGGAAACGGCAGCAGGGTGACCAAGCCGGCAATCGCGATGCCGATGGCGAGCGCAAGGCACAAGACGATGCTCGAAGTTTCCGATCCGCGTTGCGCGTACATGCGGCCCCATGCGAGGGCGAAGCACGTGTTCGTGCATCCGATGACGACGCCGCCGACCATGAGCAAGGGCAACGCGTGCACGTACGCGCCTGCGAGCATGAGCGCCGATCCAAGGGAGGCTGCTCCGACGACGGCCGCTTCCGTCTTGAGCGACGAGAGGAACCGCAGCGCGATCTTGGAGCTTTTGTGCGACGCGAAGGCGGTGGCGCCTCCCGCAAAGGCGCAGACGATGAAGTACGTTTCGCATTCGCAGGGGCTGAGCTGCGATCCTTCGAACAGCAGCGGGCAGAACAGAGACAGAATCGCCCACGCCCAATAAAGCGACGAGGGGAATGCAAGAGCGCTGTCCGCAAACGAGCGTTTCTTTTCTTTCCGATCATATGTGGGTGACACTGCGAAATCACCTCAGTTCTCGGTGCTTGTGAAGGATCTTGCGGGAGAGGCTTTATAAGGGTTTCGAGATCGTTCCTATTGTAGCGGGGGGTGGCCGCAATGAGATGACTTGTTTGTCGGCCCCAAAACGGAGAACGGAAAATCGCCTGGTAAAAGGCCTCATCGGAATCAGGTGAGGGGAAAAATCATCGACTTGGCGTGAAGGGCTCGCAGCCATTTCGCTCCTTTGCCAGGTGGTCTCAAGGGCCGGCGCGTGGGATGGTGCGGGCGTCGGGCATCAAGCCTCCCGAACGAGCGTTGCCGATCAACTGTTAGGCTTGGGAAAAGGAGCGTGAGCTATGGCTGGCATGTGCAACTATGATGGAAAAGTCGTCATTGTGACCGGCGCCCGTTCGGGCATCGGCGCGGCGACGGCCAAGAAGTTCGCCCAACTCGGCGCCAAGGTAGTGTGCGCCGGGCGGCGTCCTTGCACTGACACCGTCGAGGCCATCAAGGCCGCTGGCGGCGAGGCGATCACCATCAACTGCGACGTCGCCAACGAAGAGGACGTGAAGAACCTCATCGCGAAGACGGTCGAGGCGTACGGCAAGCTCGACGTGCTCGTCAACAACGCCGGCTCGCTTCCCCCGACGCGCGACCTGGTCGACCAGACGGTCGAGGACTTCGACCACACGATGGACGTCGACGTGAAGGGCGTGTTCCTAGGCATGAAGTACGGCATCCCCGCCATCCTCGAGGCGGGCGGCGGCGCCGTCGTCAACATCTGCTCGGTCGCCGGTCTCGTCGCCGATCCGGGCATGGCTCCCTACGTCGCCGCGAAACATGCCGTCGTCGGCCTCACGAGGGCTGCCGGCATCGAGTACGCGGGCAAGGGCGTTCGCGTCAACGGCATCGCGCCGGGCTTCGTGGCTTCCGAGATGACCCAGGGCTGGATGGACGACCCCGAGATGAAGGCGCTCGTGTCCAGCTACAACTGGCAGAACCGCATCGCCGATCCGTCCGAGATCGCCACGGTGGCGGCCTTCCTGGCTTCCGACGAGGCGTCGTTCATGGGCGCTGCCATCGTCGCCGTCGACGCTGGTCAGACGGCCCACTAGGATTCAAGCGCCCCGTGCGCGGGCATGCCGTCTGCGGGCGCGGCGCACAGGGCGCGCATCGTTGTGTTGTTGCAATCGTTGAGAAATGAGGTTAACTATGGCTTTTGATGTTGAATACGACGTCGTGTGCATCGGCGGCGGCGGATCGGGCAAGTCTGCCGCATACACCATCGCGACCGAGAGCGACCTTTCCGTCTGCGTGCTCGAGAAGCTCGAGAACTGCGGCGGTTCGTCGATCTACGCCGAGGGCACGTGCGCTTCCGAGTCGTCCGAGCAGGCCGCCCGTCCCCACCCGGACTATCCGGGCGAGCTTCCCGAGGGCGCTCACTTCCCCACGCACGAAGAGCACGTGCAGCGCTACATCGACTACAGCCACCATCGTGCCAACGTCGAGGTCGCCAAGGCGTTCGCGTACAACTCTTCTGAGACCATCGACATCTACAAGGGCCTCGGCATCGAGTACACCGACGTGACCATCTACGCGTTCGACCAGCCTGCCGAGCTGTACACGTTCCATCGCCCCGAGGGCCTGGGCCAGCACTGCCAGGACCTGCTGGAGCGTGCCTGCGTGAACGCCGGGGTCGACATCTTCACGAACACGCCCGCCCAGGAGCTCATCACCGAGGACGGCAAGATCGTCGGCGTCGTCGCGAAGGATGCCGACGGCAACGAGATGCGCATCGGCGCGAAGGCCGTCGTGCTCGCCACCGGCGGTTTCGGCAACAACATGGAAATGGTCGAGAAGTACAGCTGGATCCCCAACATCCACAAGAACCACTACCAGTCGGTGCCGACGCAGAACACCGGCGACGGCATCCGCATGGCCGAGTCGGTCGGCGCCCACCTGAAGGACATCGGCGCACTCATGATCATCGGCTGCACCGAGGGCCGCACGCTCGGCTCGGGCATCAACGGCGCGGGCTATCAGCCCAACCTGTGGGTCGACACGAAGGGCAAGCGCTTCTGCAACGAGGCCGTGGCCAACAGCTTCGCCGACACCGGCAACACCATCGCCATGCGCGACGACGGCATCGTGTTCTCCGTCATGGACGAAGACACCGTGACCCGGCTCGAGTCCGGCACCGGTTCTGCGGTCGGCCTGGGCGACTTCATTCCGATCCACAAGACCATGCCCACGCTGCGCGCTGAAATCGAGGAAGCCATTCCCGACGGCGCGGCGTTCAAGGCCGACACCATCGAAGGCCTCGCCGAGGCGATGGGCGTCGACGCCGAGACGTTCAAGGCCGTTGTCGAGAAGTACAACGAGGCGTGCGACGCCGGCAAGGACGACGAGTTCATGAAGCCCACGAAGTTCCTGCAGCCCGTTCGCAAGGCTCCGTTCTACGCGACCAAGCAGCGTCCGTCGATTCTGGTGTCGTGCGGCGGCATCCGCATCAACGGCAACTTCCAGGTGACCGACAAGGACTACGTGGCCATTCCTGGCCTGTACGCCGTCGGCATGGAGGCGACGGGCCTGTTCGGCGACACGTACAACCTGGACGTTCCGGGCACCGCCAACGGCTTCGCCCACACGTCGGGTCGTTTGGCGGCGCGTCACATCATCTCGACGCTGGCGTAAAGCCGGCTGCGGCTCGTCGCTGCAGTCTCTTTTCTTTCGGGGTTCCCGTTTCGCATGGGCAGAGGCGGGAGCCCTTCTTGTTAGCCCTCCGAAAGCCTGTCGGAGGGCTTGGTCGAATCGCACGTCAGCGAGATTGGAGCGAATATGAAAACAGCAGTGGTGTTCAAGTGGTGCAAGGACCCGCAGGATGCGCGCGTCTCGGCGGACGGGGCGGTGTCGTGGCCTGGGGTGAAGCTGTCGCCGACCGAAGACGACCCTGCGGCCATGGACGTCGCCAGGGGCGTCTCGGCCGAAGAGGACATCGTGGGCGTCACCATCGGGGACGGAAAGCCGGAATGGGCGGCGGCCCGCGGCGCTGCGAGCACGGTCGTTGTGGAAGACGCGTTCGGCGGGCCCGACGGCACCGCCGCCGCGCGAGCGATCGCTGCGGCGGTGAAGAGCGCAGGGGACGTCGACGTCGTGGCGATCGGCGATTCCGACTGGGACCGCGGGGTCGTGTCGGCGCTGGTCGGGGCGCTTGGCTGGAAGGCGTACGCGAACGTGACGGCCGCCCAGGCCGAGGGCGACGACGTGCGCCTCACGATAAAGACTCCGGCCGGAAACCGCATCGTGCTGGCGAAGCCCCCGATGGTCGTCGCCGCGCAGGCGCTCAGCCAAGAGGCGAACGTGCCGGGCATGAAGCAGACGCTCGCCGCCCGAAAAAAGCCGGTGGCGAAGGAAAGCGTCGCCAGCCTGGGCGTTGCGGCAGGCGTCGGGACGAGCGCCGGCACGCGCCTGCCCGAGGGCGACGCTGCGATCATCTTCGACGGCTCCGATCCGTCGAACGCCGTTGCGCAGCTGATGGATGCGCTGCGCGGCGAGGGCGTTTTGTAACGGCAATCTGCGAACACCGACAGGAGTGACTGAACTATGGGAAAGAAAGCGTGGATCATTGCAACGGAGTCCCGCCGTTTGGGCGGCATCATCGACGCGGCGCGGCGCGTGAGCGACAGCGTTTCCGTCGCTGCCGTGGGATCGGCCGACGTGGCCAACGAGGTCGCGTCGTACGGGGTCGACCGCGTCGTCTCGTTCGCCGCCTCCGACGACGTCCCCGTCGAAGCGCTGGGGCCGTGCGTGGCCGAGTTCGTCGCGGCCGACGGCGCCGATCTGGTGCTGTCGAACGATTCGGGCGCCGCCCGCTGCATCTTGGGCGCGGCGGCGGGCGCTCTGGACGCGGCGGTCGTCGGCAACGTGCAGGCGCTGGCCCTGGACGGCGACAACGTGGTCGCCGACAACCTGGTAGCCAACGCGAAGGCGATCGAGGCCGTGTCGGCGTCGAAGATGGCGTGCATCTACACGGGGCCGGACGCCGATCCGGCCGAAGGTCCTGCGGCTGCCGTCGAATGCGCGGACGCTCCCTCCGTCGAAGACCGCGTCGTCGGCTTTGAGGAAGCGGCCGGCACGGGGCTTGCCACCGCGTCGCGCGTGGTGGGCGTTGGCATGGGCTTGGCCGCGCGTGACAACCTGCCCCTGGTCGACGCGCTCGTCGACGCCATGGGCGCCGAGATCGCCTGCACGCTTCCTTGCTGCGACGACATGCGCTGGTATCCGTCCGAGCGCGTGCTCGGGTCGTCGCACAACACCGCTTCACCCGACCTCTACATCGCGCTGGGCATTTCCGGCTCGCCGAACCACACGTCGGGCTTCCGCGACGCCAAGACCGCCGTGGCCGTGAACAACGACCCCGACGCCGAAATCTTCAACTGCTGCAAGTACGGGATCGTGGGCGACCTCTTCGACGTGGTCCCGGCGTTGACCGAAGCGTTCAAGTAGGCCGAAGGCCAGGCGCCCGCGAAGTCGGGCCGCTTCCCGATTTCGCCGGGCCGGGTTTTGCACCGAGGAAGGAAAGAAGGGTTTGACATGGAGGAAAGGGATTTCGACGCCATCGTCGTCGGATCGGGCTGCGCCGGTCCCATAGCGGCGCTTGAGCTGGCTCGCGCGGGCAAATCGGTGCTCGTCGTGGAGCGTGGCGATGCGGCGGGCTCGAAAAACATGACTGGCGGACGCATATATATGCACCCGCTGCGCAAGGTGTTCGACGCCGACACGTTGGCGA
Organism: Slackia sp. ZJ119; assembly: GCF_011039175.1. Lineage (GTDB taxonomy): Bacteria > Actinomycetota > Coriobacteriia > Coriobacteriales > Eggerthellaceae > Xiamenia. The sequence continues at coordinate 19,844 of NZ_JAAKEN010000014.1, read as the reverse complement.
CCGCGCCCCTTGAGCGCCGCATCGTGCGCGAGAAGATCATGCTGATGGCCCCGGACGCCGAGTTCACGATCGACTTCAGCAGCGACGCCATGCGCACCGACAACGACTCGTACTCGGTGCTGCGCGGGCCGTTCGACCAGTGGCTTGCCGACCAGGCCGAAGAGGCCGGCGCGGAATACATCTGCGGCATCCCCGTCGAAGAGGTGGTGAAAGACGACGCCGGCGCCGTCATCGGCATCCGGGCGGGCGAAGACGAGATCACTGCGAACGTCGTCATTCTGTGCGACGGGGTGAACTCGCTGCTCACCGAGCAGGCGGTCGGCTACAAGAGGCCTCCCGCGTCGGCGATCGCCGTCGGGATCAAGCAGACGTTCGCGCTGCCGGCGAAGACCATCAGCGACCGGTGCCTCGTGACGTCGGACGGCGAAGGCGTGGCGATGCTCATCGCCGGGGACGCGACGAAGGGAAAGTTCGGCGGCGGGTTCATGTACACGAACCGCGAGTCGGTGTCGCTTGGCATCGTGGCGGGAATCGAAGCCGTGTCGAAAAGCGAGTATCCCATCTGCCAGATGATGGAAGAGCTGAAGAGCCACCCGGGCATCGCGGCGCTCATCGAAGGCGGCGAGCTCGTCGAGCATTCCGGCCACATGGTTCCGGAAGGCGGCCTGCACATCATGCCGAAGCTCGTGGGCGACGGCGTGCTCGTCGCCGGCGAGTCGGCCATGATGTGCATAAACTTCGGCTATGCGGTGCGCGGCATGGACTATGCCGTCGCCGCCGGTCAGATGGCGGGAAAGGCGGCCGTGCGCGCGCTTGACGCAGGGGACGTGAGCGCGAGGGGGCTTTCCTGCTATCAGGACATGCTCGAAGAGTCCTTCGTCATGAAGGACCTGCGCTCGTTTTCCGCGGAGCCGGAATTCCTCGAGCACTTCGACCGCATGTTCTGCGGATATCCGGAAATGGTGCGCGACGTCATGAACAACATGTTCGTCATCGACGGCAGCCCCGCCAAGCACGTGAAAGATTCCGTGCTGCCGGAGGTGAAGAAGATGGGCTACATGAACATCTTGAGGGACGTGAGGGGAGCGTGCAAGGCGCTATGAGCGATGTGAAGATCACCGTGAACGTTGACAAATGCCTGGCGGTCAACAAGTACGAGCCCGACGACCAGGCCCACATCGTCCTTGTGGACGACCCGGACGACGCGGAGTTCCTGAAGCTCGTGCGCGTGTGCCCGGCGGCGCTTTACAAGATCGAGGCCGACGGCGCGAAGCGGTTCGACTATTCGGGCTGCCTTGAGTGCGGGACGTGCCGCATCGTCTGCGGCGACACGATCGTCGAGAAGTGGGTGAACCCTGCGGCTGGATGCGGCGTGCAGTATCGTTACGGCTAGGAAAACGCCGACTGGCACCGACGGCTGCCGTTGAGGGGGCAAGAGGGTTCATTTACAAATCCGCAACGCAATCCGCCCGATTCGCTGGTATGCTATATCGATTATGCAAAACAGAGAAAGAGAAACCGATGGGTCGTTTGTCTGTCAAGCCCGCGGCCACAGCCGACGGGCGCGTGGGAGAGTTCGCGGCGGCGCTCGCCCGCCGCGTGGAGGCCATGCCGCCGGGCATGTGCCCGGTGAGCCTGGTGCTCGGCCAGCTGCAGGTCGCCCGGGCGCAGACCTGCGGAAAGTGCACGCCATGTGCGCAGGGCATGCCGAAGATGGAGCGGCTGCTGCAGGACGTGGAGCAGTTTCGCGCCGACGAGCGCACGCTCGTCGAGCTGCGCCGCGCAGCCGAGCTGCTGCGCGACACGGGCGACTGCGCCGTGGGGTGGCAGGCCGCCGAAACGCTGCTGGCCGGGCTTGACGCCTTTGCCGACGAGTTTGCCAGCCACGTGCAGGCAGGCGCGTGCGCGGCGGGCACGCGCCAGACCGTGCCGTGCGCGACGCAGTGCCCGGCCCATGTGAACATCCCGGCCTATATCGCGCTGGCGGGAGAGGGGCGCTGCGACGAGGCCGTCAAGATGATACGCAAGGATAACCCGTTTCCCACGGCGTGTGCGCTCGTGTGCGAACATCCCTGCGAGGCGCACTGCCGCCGCACGATGGTGGACGCGCCGGTGAACATCCGCGGCATCAAGAAGCACGTCGTGGACAGCGTGGCCGCCGACGCGGTGCCGGTGCCGCGCCCGCTGCCCTCCACGGGCAAGCGCGTGGCCGTGGTGGGCGGCGGCCCCTCCGGCCTTACCTGCGCGTACTTCCTCGCCCTCATGGGGCACGACGTGACCGTGCACGAGGGGCGCAAGCGGCTTGGCGGCATGATGCGCTACGGCATTCCCGCCTACCGCCTTCCGCGCGAGCGGCTCGACGAGGACCTGCGCGCCATCTGCTCGCTGCCCAACGTTGAGGTGAAGACGGAAAGCCCGGTCGACGCCGCCGAGATGGAACGCCTGTCCAGCCGCTGCGACGCCGTGTACGTGGCCGTCGGCGCACAGGGCGGCAAGATGCTCGACCTGCCCGGCGCCGACGCGGCAGGCGTCATGAGCGCCGTCGACCTTTTGAGCCGCATCGGCGACGACGACTATCCGGACTTCACCGGCAAAAACGTGGTCGTCGTCGGCGGCGGCAACGTGGCGATGGACTGCGCCCGCACAAGCGTGCGGGCCGGGGCCGCGTCGGTCACGGTGGCCTATCGCCGGCGCCTGGAGGACATGACGGCTTTGGCCGTCGAAGTGGAGGCCGCCATCGCCGAGGGCGTGGAGATGATGTGCCTGCAGGCCCCCGAACGCGTCGAGACGGACGCCGACGGCCACGCGTGCGCCTTGGCGTGCCGCCCCCAGCGCATCGGGGAGGTGCGCCGCGGCCGGCCTGCGCCGGTGCCCGCCGACAAGCCTGAGCTGCGCATTCCCGCCGACGTCGTCCTCATCGCCGTGGGCCAGGCCATCGAGGGCGCTCCTTTCGAGGAGTTCGGCATGCAGGCCGACCGCACGCGCCTGTGCGCCGACGAGTTTCTGCGTGCGCCCGGGTTCGACAACGTGTTCGTGGGCGGCGATTGCCAGTGGGGCCCCAAGACGGTCATCATGGCCATCGCCGCCGGCAAGACGGCCGCTGCGAACATCGACGAGGCGCTGGGCTTTCGCCACGCGCTCGACTGCGGCGCCGAGGTCCCGCCGGCGCGTCTCAACGACCGCACGCCTTACGGGCGCGTGCAGGTGGCCGAGCGTCCGGCCCGCGAGCGCAGACGCGACTTCGCGTGCGTGGAACTGCCCGTGAGCGGCGAGGAAGCGGCCCAGGAATGCAGGCGCTGCTTGCGCTGCGACGTGTACGGCATCGGCGCTCTGACGGGGAAGGACCAGGAGAGATGGTAACGATCACGCTGAACGGCCGGCCCGTAGAGGCGCCGGCGGGCACGATGCTTGTAGACGCCGCCGCCCGGGCCGGTGTCGACATTCCCACGCTGTGCTACCTGAAGGGCCTGAACTGCATCGGCTCGTGCCGCGCGTGTTTGGTGGAAGTGGAAGGCGAGGGGCTTGTGGCCTCGTGCAACACCGCCGTTCGGGACGGCATGGTCGTGCGCACCGACGCGCCCGCCGCAGCCGCCGCACGTCGTGCCAACTTGCAGGCCGTCATGGACGGGCATCGCGCCGTGTGCGCTGCCTGCGTTCGCCAGGACACCTGTGCGCTGCGCCGTCTGGCCGCCGACTGCAACCTGGCCGACTCTCCAGGGCCGCTTCCGGAGAAGGGCGCCTGGGACGAGGCGTTTCCGCTGCAGCGCGACGCCTCGAAGTGCATCAAGTGCATGCGCTGCGTGGCCGTCTGCCGCGAGGTGCAGCACTGCGGCGTGTGGGACTTCACCGGCGCGGGGCCTTCCATGAAGGTCGTCGTGCGCGACGGCCTGCCCATTTCCAAGGCCGGCTGCACGCTTTGCGGCCAGTGCGTCACCCACTGTCCCACCGGCGCCTTGACGGCGCGCGACGACACCGACCGCGTCCTTGAAGCCATCCTCGACCCTGCGGTGATGACGGTCGCGCAGGTGGCGCCGGCCGTGCGTGCGGCCTGGGGCGAGGGCGTGGGGCTTTCGCACGAGGAGGCCACGCCGGGGCGCTTGGCCGCGTCTTTGCACGCGCTCGGCTTCGACAAGGCCTTCGACACCGATTTCGCCGCCGACCTCACCATCATGGAAGAGGGCAGCGAGTTCGTGGAGTTTCTCGGCTCCGACAAGCCGCGGCCTTTGTTCACGAGCTGCTGTCCGGGCTGGGTGCGCTTCGTGAAGCTGCACCGTCCGCACCTCGCCGCACAGCTTTCCAGCTCGAAGTCGCCGCACCAGATGATGGGCGCCGTGGTGAAGAACACGCTTGCAGACGAGGCCGCTGCGGCGGGCAAGCGGCTGTTCTGCGTGTCCGTCATGCCGTGCGTCGCCAAAAAGTACGAGTGCGCCGTGCCCGAGCTCGCCACGGCGCCGGCCGGCGGCGACAACATCGCGAAGGCCGTGCCCGACGTGGACGCGGTGCTCACGGTGCGCGAGTTCGACCGCCTGCTGCGCACGGTGGGCGTGAACTGCGCCGATTTGCCCGAGACGGCGTTCGACAACCCGCTGGGCACCTCTACGGGCGCGGGCACCATCTTCGGGCGCACCGGCGGGGTGATGGAGGCGGCCCTGCGCTCGGCGGCCTTCCTCGTCACCGGCAAAAACCCCGATTTCAGCGCATGCGACACCACGGCGGCCACGCCTGAAGTGCCTTGGATGTCCCGCGAGCTGGTCATCGGCGGCACTACGGTGCGCGTCGCCGTCGCAAGCGGCCTTGAAAACACCGCGAAGCTTCTGGAGGCCCTTGAGTCCGGCGAGGCGTCCTTCGATTTCGTGGAGATCATGGCGTGTCCCGGCGGGTGCGTGGCCGGCGGCGGGCAGCCCATCCACTTCAACAGCGAACGGGGCGCCTTCCGCGCCGACATCCTGAACCGCTTGGACGCCGCCGACGCGCTGCGCTGCTCCCACGAAAATCCCGACATCCAGAAGCTGTACGCCGATTGGCTGGATGCGCCCCTGTCGCACACGGCCCACGCATGGCTGCACACCGACCAGGAAAGCTGGCAGATCTAAAGGGCGCCGCTTGATCCTGCCGGCCCTGGGTTCGCAGGGCGGCGCCGGCCAGCGTCTCCCGCCGCCGGCCGCCTTGGCCAAGCGAAACGGACGGCGGCGGGCCCCGGCGCCGGGCGGCCCCGAAAAGCCGCCTTGCGCCTTTTGGCCGCCGTTCGGCGGCCGATTGGGGCGACCACAAGAAAGAAGGTTTTCATGCCTCGATACGACGTGCGCTCTCCCCATGCCGACGAGTTCGTCAACCATGAGGAAATCCTCGACACCTTGGCCTTTGCCGAGGCCCGCAAAGACGACGTGGAGCTGGCCCGCGCCATCCTGCGCAAGGCCCGTGCGAACCTCGCGCCGGCCCGCGACCACGGCGCCGCGCTTTCCCACCGCGAGGCCAGCGTGCTGCTCGCCTGCGAAGACGCGCAGGTCAACGCGGAAATCCGCCAGCTCGCCCGCGACATCAAGCAGGCCTACTACGGCAACCGCATCGTGCTGTTCGCGCCGCTCTACCTGTCCAACTACTGCGTGAACGGCTGTTTGTACTGCCCCTACCATGCGAAAAACCGCGACATTCCCCGACGCAAGCTCACGCAGGACGAGATTCGCGCCGAGGTGCTGGCGCTGCAGGACGCGGGCCACAAGCGCCTTGCCGTGGAAGCGGGCGAGGACCCGCGCCACAACCCGCTCGACTATATCCTGGAGAGCATCCAGACCATCTACGGCACGCGCCACAGAAACGGCGCCATCCGTCGCGTGAACGTGAACATCGCAGCTGCCACGGAGGACGCCTATCGCCAGCTGAAGGCCGCCGAAATCGGCACGTACATCCTGTTCCAAGAGACCTACCGGCGCAGCTGCTACGAGCGGCTGCATCCCATCGGCCCGAAATCCGATTACGCGTGGCACACCGAGGCGCACGATCGCGCCATGGCGGCCGGCATAGACGACGTGGGGCTTGGCGTGCTGTTCGGCCTGGAGGGATACGCCTACGAGTTCGCCGGGCTGCTCATGCACGCCGAGCACCTGGAGGCCGTCTTCGGGGTGGGGCCGCACACCATCAGCGTGCCGCGCGTGCAGCCGGCAAGCGACATCGACCCGGGCGCCTTCGAGGGCGGCGTTTCCGACGAGGTGTTCGAGAAGATCATCGCGCTCATCCGCATCGCGGTGCCCTACACGGGCATGATCATCTCCACCCGCGAGTCCGAAAGCATGCGCGCCCGTGCGCTTCAACTGGGCATTTCGCAGATCTCCGGCGGCAGCCGCACGAGCGTGGGCGGCTATACGGAAGCCGAGCGCCCCCACGACACCGAGCAGTTCGACGTGTCGGACCAGCGCACCTTGGACGAGGTCGTCGGCTGGCTCATGGACGAAGGGCATATCCCCAGCTTCTGCACGGCGTGCTATCGCGCCGGCCGCACGGGCGACCGCTTCATGGAGTTTTGCAAAAGCGGTCTGATTTCGGACTATTGCCAACCGAACGCCCTGCTCACCCTGGCCGAATACCTGAGCGACTACGCCAGCTCCGAAGTGGCGCGGAAGGGGTGGGCGATGATCGACGCCGAGCTGGCCCGCATGCCCGACGAGCGCCGCCGCGAATCGGCTGCCGCCTTTTTGGCCCGCATCCGCGAGGGCGAGCGCGACTTCCGCTTTTAGCCTGTTTCCGGGAAAGGAGCTCCCATGGGCCTCAACGACGCCCCCTCTGGAGAGCGCACGCACATCGTGTTCTTCGGCGTGCGCAACGTCGGGAAATCGAGCCTGGTCAACGCCGTGACCGGCCAGGAGACGGCCGTCGTGTCGGACGCGCCGGGCACCACCACCGACCCGGTGCGCAAGGCCATGGAGCTTCTGCCGGCCGGCCCGGTGCTCATTGTGGACACGCCGGGCATCGACGATGCGGGGCGCGTGGGCGATCTGCGCGTGCAGCGTGCCCTCGCTGCGCTCGACGAGGCCGACGTGGCCGTGCTCGTCGTTGATGCGACGCGCGGGCTTGCCTCGTTTGACGAGTCGCTCGTGCGTGCCTTTCAGAAGCGCAACGTCCCCTATGTGATCGCCGAGAACAAGGGCGATCTTTTGGAAGAGGGCTCTGCGGCTGCCGTCGCGCTGGAAAAAGACGATGCGGGCTGCCGCAGAGGCCGCGTGCGCACCTCGGCGACGACTGGCGCCGGCGTGGTCGACCTCAAGGGCGTGCTGGCGGCGTTGATCACCTGCACAAAAAACGAGCGCCGGCTCGTGGGCGACCTGCTCGCCCCGGGTGATGTGGCGGTGCTGGTGATCCCGCTCGACTCGGGCGCTCCGAAAGGACGCATCATCCTGCCCCAGCAGCAGGTGATGCGCGACGTGCTCGCGGCCGGGGCCTTTCCGTGCGCCACGGGCACCGAGATGCTGCCGACGCTGCTGGAGAAGCTGCCCGCGCCTCCGCGCCTGGTCGTGACCGATTCCCAGGCGTTCGGCGCCGTGGATGCGCTGCTTCCCGCCGACGTGCCCCTCACCTCGTTTTCCATCCTCATGGCGCGTTACAAAGGCGACCTTCCCGCGCAGCTTGAGGCGGTGCGGGCGCTTGAGCGCCTCGCCGACGCCGACGTCGTGCTCATCGCCGAGGGCTGCACGCACCATCGCCAGTGCGACGACATCGGCACCGTGAAGCTGCCCGTCTGGATCCGCGAGATCAGCGGCGCGAACCCGCGGTTCGCCTTCACGTCGGGCCGCGACTTTCCCGCCGACCTGAGCCCTTACGCCGCCGTGGTCCACTGCGGCGGCTGCATGCTGAGCGCGCGAGAGATGGCCTCCCGCCTCCAGCGTGCCCGCGAGCAGGGCGTCCCCTTCACCAACTACGGCATGGTCATCGCGCGTGCCCACGACATGCTGGCCCGCGCCCTCGCCCCGCTGCCTCGCTGGAAGTGACGGGGCTGACAGAGGGACGGGGTATTCGTCAGCTCGGCTCGCCGAGCTGACGAATACCCCGTCCCTCTGTCAGCCCCCTCTGTCAGCCCCAGTCCCTCTGTCAGCCCCAGGCCGGCCTTCCGGCCTATTGCGCGGCCGGCTCTTCCGCCTCGGGCGGGGTCATGTCCACGAAGCGGTACGGCACTTCGAAGTCTTCCAACAGCGCGAGCACGTCGTCCAGGGGCACGTGCAGCGTGGCGGTGTTGTCGTTGGGGTGAACGCCCAGGCCGGAGTAGGCGCGCAGGGCCTCGTCGAAGATGACCTCCACCTTGTGCTCGACGTCGTTGAGCACGCCGAAGGGCGACACCGCCCCGCCGCGCAGGCCCAAGATGGCGTTCAAGTCGTCTTCGGAGGCGAACCGCAAAGGCCGCGACTCGATGGTTCGGCGCAGCGCCTTCAGGTTCGCCGGCTTGTCTTCCACCATCGTGACCAGGTAATACGCGCGTTTCTTGTCGTCGCGCAGAAAGAGGTTCTTCACCACTTCGTCCGCGAAGGGCAGCCTGAGCGCGTCCATGCCCTCCATGGTGAAGACGGCTTCGTGCTCGACTTTCTCGTAGGTCACGCCGCGCTCGTCGAGCAGGGCGATGACCTCGGCTTTTCCGTACGTCATGAGGAATCCTTTCCGAATCGGGCAGACGGGCGCTCCTTCGACGGCCCGCGGCGCTTGCAGTATAGCAGTCCGGACGGTGGAGGCGGCGCGGCGTTTCCCTATGATTCGCCCTGCCCGATCGCGATGTGGACGAGGTAGGCGTCGCCGCCGACGTTTTGCGAGGTGGAGTTGAACGTGATGGAGCCTTGGAAGCCCTGCGCCTCGAAGGCCGCCCGCACCGGCTCCTGCCACAGGTCCGTCAGCGATTCCACGAGGGCATCCCCGTATACGACCAGGTAAAACGACGTTTGGAAGTCTTCGGCGGCCGCAGCCTGCTCTCCCATGAGGGCTTGAAACTCTTCTGCCGTCGAAGCTTCGCCTGCCACGACGGCTCCGATGTGCTCCGCCGCCGCGCGGGCCCGGTCGACGCCAAAAGCCGCTTCGAAGTCGAAAGGCTCGCCGTCGCATGCGGGCAGAAACGCGCTTTCTTCGCCGCGCCGGTGGTTGGCCGCAAAATCGTCGTCGGTCATGTTGAAGTCGGTGTACAGCACGGCCTCTTGCTCGAAGAGCGGGCTGTCGTCCCAGGTCACGTCCACATTGTAAATATGACCGTCAATCTCAACGATATTCCAGGCGTGCGGCGTCCAAGCGCCTTCCTCGAACTGCTGCTGGCCTTGGGCCTCGCCGCTGACATAAGAGCATGGGATTCCCAGCTCGGTCATGACCAGCTGGAACGCGCGGGCGTACCCGGCGCACACGCTTTTCCCCTCGACCAGCGCGTTGTAGGCGGTCTGGCCGTCCTGCGGCCCGTTGGGGTCGTAGGCGACGTGCTGCGCGATGTAGTCATGGGCGGCTTTCTGCTGGGCGGCGGGGGAGAGGCCGGCAAGCGGCGCGACGATGCTCTCCACGGCCGCATCGAGTGCGGCCCGCTTGGCGCTCAGGTTGTTGCGGTCGGTGTTGAAGTCGAGGATGAGGGCGGTATGCCCGTTGGAGACGCTGCCCGTCGCGGCTCCGGTGAACCAGAACAGGTCGGGCCGGTCGAAGTGGATGGCGCCGAGCACGCGGCCGAGCACGTCGTCCCCAAGCGAGCCGTCGACGGTGACCTTTTGCTCGGCCGATTCGATGGCCGCGGCGATGACCAGGTACGACGCTTGTTCTGACTCGGAAAGCTCGGCATAGTAGGGACCGGTTCGCACGAGGCGGGCGCCGTCTTTGGCGGAGGCGTCTTGCTCGCGGTCGGCGGGGTGCCCCGCAAGCGGCGGAATGCCCGGGTCGGCCGGCGAGTCGTTTGCGGACGCGGAGGCGCCGCCAGGCGCGGGGATGGGCGCCGAAGCGAGATGCGCGTCTGCAGGCGCGGCACAGCCGGAAAGGGCTGAGGCCAGGGCGAGAGCGAGGGCGGCGGCAGGCAGAAGGGGCAGGCACCGCCGGGCGCCGGGCATGCGGGAAGCGTCCGTCGCGGCGGCGTCGGCAAAATGCGGCGCCCGCGCAGAGGCGGGACGCGCAGCGGCACGGATGAGCAGCGTTGAAGGTCGCATGGTCCTTCCTGGCGGTCAGAATCGTTTTTCGCCAGTATGCCACAGACCAGGGCGGACGAAAAGGAGCGGTGACAGAGGGAGTGATGACAGAGGGACGGGGTATTCGTCAGCTCGGCTCGCCGAGCTGACGAATACCCCGTCCCTCTGTCACCGGAGAAGGCAACGAACGCAGGAGCCGGCCGAGTTTGCCGCTTGCAATCGGCTCCTGCGTCCGCCGCGTCCTCAGGCATGGGCGCGTCCGCGCATGATGAGGTTCACGACCGCCAAAAGCACGATCGAGCCGAGGAACGCCACCAAGAACGACCACAGGTTGAAACCGGTGAAGCCTTCCGCGCCGATGATGCTCATAAGGAAGCCGCCGACCAGAGCGCCGACGATGCCGACGACGACGTTGCGCAGAAGCGTCCCGTCCTCGTTCATGACGGCGCCGGCCGCCCAACCTGCCAAACCTCCGATGATGATCCACACGATGATGCTCATTGCAACTCCTTTCGCCGGGTTTTGCGGATGGGCAGATAGTAGCCTGCGCCGTCCGCCGGCAAGGCCCAAAACCGGGGTCTGTGGGATGTTGGTTTTGCAGGCGAAGGCGTCTCGCAAAGGTTGAAGGCCGCCCGCTCAGATGATCGACGGGAAAACCGCTGAGGAACGCCCAGCCGTCCGCCGAAGGCGTTGCCGAACGTATACGGTCAGGTAGACGAATGGTTTTGGCAGCACGGCCCGTAACCCATCTCGAAGCGCACGTACAGCCGCCGGTCCATTCCATCTGCCTGACCAGCAAACGCCGCAAATCGGGGGACGTCGAAGCTTTTAGGGCGTTTTCGCTGGTCAGCGGCTTTCGAGATTCACGATGCGGGTGGCTATGCGGCTGGTGAGCGCGGGGGAGTGCGACACGAAAACGATTCCCAGGTTGCGGCGGGCCGCCTCGTCGAGCAGCGCGTGCCAGATGGACGCCTGGGTGAACGCGTCGAGCATCGTCGTCATTTCGTCGGCGATGAGAAAACGCGGGTCGGCCATGAGCGCACGGGCGATGCAGAAGCGCTGCAGCTCGCCTCCGGACAGTTCGTGGGGGTAGCGCGACAGCCACGCATGCGCTATGCCGAGGCGCTCGAGCAGCGCGTCGTCGGCGGGCCCGGCCTCGGCGAGCACGTCGCGCATGCGGGAGCGCGGATCGACCGCCAGTTCGGGGTGCTGCATGACCAGCTGCACCGGGCACGTCCCGCGCATGCGCAGAGGGGCACCGCCCATAAGCACCTGACCTGCAGTGGGACGCAAATATCCCGCGAGGATGCGACACATCGTCGTCTTCCCGAAGCCCGACGGGGCGGACAGCGCCACGCGCTCCCCCCGTTTGACGGTGAGGTTGAACTCGCGAAAGAGCGGTTCGGCGCCTTGATAGCCGAACGTTATGTTGAGGGCTTCGAGCATGGGTCGGTTTCCTTTTGGGACAGGTTGCAAAGAGAAGGGCTATGAGACAGCAAATTCTTTTTCAGTACTTGGTATTGCTAAAGGGTTTTCATTCGCCGCATCTTCCGAAATCGTGGTGAAACCGTGCTCGGGAAGCGCGTGCCACAGCGCCCGCGAGAACGGATGCGCCAGCAAGTCCGGCGACGCGAAGCTGGCGACGGCGGTCTCTTCGACCACCGTGCCGTTCTGGAACACGGCGATGCGGTCGGCCACGCGCAGGGCCAGCTCGATGTCGTGGGTCACCAGCAGCACGCCGCCGCCTGCGTCCGCGAACTCGCGAAAGTCGTCCATCGCGCGAACGGCCAGGTCAAGGTCGAGCCCGGGCGTCGGCTCGTCGGCGACGATGAGCTTGGGGCTTTCCATGAGCGCACAGCACAAAAGCACACGCCGCGCCATGCCGCCCGAAAGCTCGAAGGGGTGCATGTCGGCAACCTCGGGCGCCAGGCCGTAGCGCTCGAACAGCTCGCGCTGCTTGCGGACGCGTTCGGCCCGCGTGCCGCCGCGCCGTCCGAACCCTTGGACCTGGCGGCCCACTTTCATGAGCGGATCGAGGTTGGCCACGCTTTGCGGCACGAACGAGATGCCGCGCCCGCGCACCTTCGCAAGCCGCCGCGCGTCCATCGGCTCGCCGTCGAAAAAGACGCTGCCCCGCACGAGCGCGTTGGGCTCGAACAGCCCCATGATGGCATCGGCGAGCAGCGTTTTGCCTGATCCCGAGGCCCCGACGATCGCAAGGATCTCGCCTTCGTGCACCGACACGGAAAGGTCGTCGATGACGTTGACAAGCCGCCTCTTCGCGCGGAAGAACGGCTCGTCGGGATCGTACATGCGAAACGAGACGCTCAGGTGCTCGACGTTGAGCAGATGGTGGTCGTGGACGTGGCGCGAGCCGTCCGCATGGCTGTGATGATGGTGGAACGCCTCGCCGCCGTGGGGGTTGTGGGGGGCGGCATCCCAAACCTCGCAGCAGGCGTCTTCAGCGGCGGAGCGGAGCTTCGGTGTAGCCAAAGGAGTGCCGAGACCTTGGCTCGGCGCGACGACGCGCCGAAGCGGAGCCCCGTCGTTGAAGACGCCGTCCAACGATGTTGAAGCAATCCGGGAAGCTCGAACGAGGTCCATGGGCTTCTCCTATTCTTGGGCGCTGGCGGGGTCGATGAGCTTGCGCAGGCTGGTGCCGATGCAGTCGAACAGCAGCACGCAGGCGATGAGCGCAAGGCCGGGAAAGACCGCGAGCCACCACATGCCGGTGCTCAGGTAGCTCATCGATTCGGACAGGATGATGCCGATGGCGGGCTGCTCGGGCGGCAGGCCGAAGCCGAGGAACGTGACGGCCGCCTCATGGAGGACCGCATGGGGAAACAGCAGGATCAGCCCGACGATGAACTGGGGAAACACGTATGGCAGCAAATGGTTTTTCGCGAGGGACAGCCGACTTGCGCCAAGGCGGCGGGCCACGGCGAAAAACGTCGATTCGCGGCATTGCAGCACTTCGGCACGCACGACGCGCGCGAGGTTCGGCCAATGCGTGAGGGCGATCCCGACGGTGACGCCCCAAAAACCCTTGCCGAGCGCATAGGACACCAGGATGAGCAGCACGATGTGCGGAATGCCCATCATAAGGTCGATAAGCCAGGTCACCGCAGCGTCGACCTTTCGTCCGCCGAGGGCCGCCGCGCATCCGAGCGCAAGCGCCACCACCGCCGACACGCAGGCGGCCAGCAGGCCGACGAGCACGCTCGTCGACAGCCCGGCAAGCGTGCGCAGCAGCATGTCGCGACCCATCCAGTCGGTGCCGAAGGGGTGGACGGCGCTCGGCGCGAGGTTTTTCTGGGTGAAATCGGTGCTCATGGCGTCCGGGCCGGCAAGGACGCCGGCAGCGACGACGGCGACGAGCAGGGCCGCAGCTCCCACGCAGGCGGCCAGCGTGCGGCGGCGGTTCGAAAGGCCGGCGGTTGCGGGTGCGTGCAGCACCGGGACGGGCGCGGCCGCTACGGAGGCGCAAGCGGCCGGAGCCGCGCTGGATGCTGTCGGGGCGTCCACGCCGGGCGCTGCTTGGGCCGGACGCTCTGCGCGGGTGCGGCGCTGTGCCGGGCCGTCTTCGCTTTGAGCGGCGTTTTGCCTGGTCGTTTGCTTGAAACTAGGCATCTTGCAGCGCTCCTTTCCGCATGCGCGGGTCGACGACGCCGTAGAGCACGTTCGCTATGAGGTTTCCGCCGAACACGAGCGCGGCCGACGCCACTGCGATGCCCGCGAGCAGCGCCGCGTCGCCGCCGAGCCCCGCCGTGACGGCCGCCTGCCCGAGGCCGGGGTAGGAAAACACCTCTTCGACCAGGACCGATCCGCCGAACAGCTCGGATATGGAAGCGAACTGCAGCGTGAGGGCCGGAAGCGCCAGGTTGCGAAGGCCATGATGCCAGACGATGGAGGCCGTCGAATCGCCGCGGGCCTTCGCAAACCGTACGTAGTCGCTTTCTAGAACGTCGATCGTCTTCTCGCGCGTGTGCAGCGCGATGTTCGCCACGCCGGTGATCGACAGCGTGATGGCCGGGAGGGCCAGATGGTGCAAGGCGTCGGCGAACGTGACGTCGGCGGACGCCATGCCGACGGGCACCGAGAAGCCGAGCGGAAACCATCCGAGCTCGACCGAGAACACGATGAGCAGCACCAGTCCCAGCCAAAACACCGGCGTTGACGCAAGCAGATAGCAGTAGCCCTTGACGATGCGGTCGACGAGCCGTCCGCGGCAGATGCCGGCCGTGACGCCGAGCGCGAATCCGAGCACGCCGCTGACGACCCACGCGACCGCCATGAGCGCAAGCGAGTTCATCGCCCGGGTGCCGATGACCTGGGCGACCGGCGCGTTGTAGCGCAGCGAGAGCCCGAGGTCGCCCTGCACGGCGGCGGCGAGCCAGTTGGCATAGCGCTCGGGAAACGGCACGCTCGTCCCCCAATAGGCCTCAAGCTGCGCACGCTTCGCGTCGCTCAGTCCCGCATAGGCCGCCTGTCCGAGGTTCGCCTGCACCGGGTCGACCGGCGAAAGGCTGACGAGGGCGAAGGTCACCAGGCTCACTGCCAAGAGCAGTAGTGTGAATTTTGCGAGGTTGGTCAGGCAAAACCGTGCCATGGACGGTCCTTTTCGGTCGGATGCTTTTTGGGGATGTGAGTAGGTGGACATGTTCTACTTCCGTACTTAGTACTGCTATTTTGGAAAACAAGCGCTTGTTTGATTTCTCAAGATGTTTAGGACGCACAGTATAGCGGGTTCTTCGCTGTGGCAGCTTGCTTGCTTGCTGATTCTGCTTTCGTACTTGCTCTGTATTAAATACCAACTATCTCCCGAGCACTCCTTATTCCCAACTCCACCGGTCGACGTTGTTCACGAGCGACCAGCCGTGGCCGTGCGGATGCGGCTTTTGCTCGGCCACGCTCAGGCCGTCGCGCTTGAAATAGAGATGGTCGACGTTGACGAGCCACACCCACGGCGCACCTCCCTGCGGCGCATAGCCTTGCGAGCCGTCCCACGCCGCGGCCTGGTATTCCGCATAGGAATTCTCAACCGCCGGGGCTGCAAGGGCTGCGTCGAGGTGCGCGTCGATGGCCTGGTTTTCATATACCGCGTAGTTGCCGGCCGAAGATCCGTAGTGCAGCGTGTACAGCTCGACGGGACTGTTCGCGCCCCAGCCCCACAGCACGGGCGTGCTGTATTCGCGCGGGTAGATGTCGTCCCAGCCGGCGCCTGACACCGTGACCTCGATGCCGATGCGCGCCATCTGGTTGGCGAACTCGTTCGCAAGCGCCTGGCGCACCGAGTCCGATGCGCTGTACAAAAGCTCGAAGCTGGCGCGGGTGCCGCCGCGTTCGTAGACCCCGTCGGACCCTAGAGCCCATCCTGCGTCTTCGAGAATGCGTTTCGCCTGGTCAGGATCGTATTCGACACGCATGTCATCGCTTGCCCAGGGCATGTTGTCCGACACGCTGTAGGCGGGCGCACCGAAGCCGTCAAGCACGCCGTCGATGAGCGCCTGACGGTCGACGGCATGGTTGATCGCGCGACGCAGGGCAAGATCGCAGGTCACCGCGTTGCCCGTCTCATAGGTTTGCACGCCGTCCTCCTTTTGCCCCCCCGGCGGCACGCACGGCAGCGAGATGCCGCGACTGTCGACCGTGGCACAGGACAGCAGGTCGTAGCCGTCGACGCTTGCCGACTTCGCCACCGTTGCGGCCGTGTAAGCCACGTCGGCCACGCCCGACTTCGCCGCCGCAAGCGAGGCATCCTCTTCCATGAACAGCACGACAACGCGATCCATCAGGGGTTTTTCGCCGTAGTAGTCCGGATTTGCCGCAAGGACGACCTGCTGGCCCTGGTCCCACTGCTCAAGCAGGTAGCGGCCGGACCCGATGGGATGGGTGCCGTAGTCATCGGAGTAGGCGTGTTCGGGCACGATGCCGACGACGGCGAGCGTGTAGAGCATCGCGTTGAACGGCTTTGACAGGCGCAGCACGCAGGTGACGTCATCGGTGGCCTCGGCGGACTCGATCATGGACAGATCGGCCTCGGCGGCCTCGTTTTCGCGGATGCCGTTGATGGTGAAGGCGACGTCCCGGGCGGTCAGCGGCTCGCCGTCGCTGAAGCGCACGTCGTCACGGATGGTGAACGTCCAGGTCAAGCCGTCATCCGAGCAGGTGTAGCCCGTGGCGAGGTCGTTTTGGAACTCGAGGTCGGTATTGGTGGTGATGAGCGTCGACTGGATGAGCGGCTCATGGACGTGCTCGCCGCAGCCCCAGCTGAACAGCGGGTCGAAGCCGGCGGCGGGCTCGGAGGAGGGGGTCATCGTGACGACGACCTCGCGGGCAGCGGCGCGGTCGGCAGCGGCTTGCGCGGCAGAAGCGTCATCCGTCGCAGCCGCGCCGCCAGAATTTCCAGAGTCGGCCGCAGTGGAAGAAGCGCAGCCGACGGAGGGGCCGAGCAACAGGGCAAGGGCGCCCATGCCGGCAGCAGCCACAAAGGTGCGACGGGTAAGGGGGACGCCGGCAGGAGATGCGCCTGCCTGAGAAATTGCCGCTTGACCAGGGGTGATATCAGCATGTGAAGCCGTGGCGCCAGGGGTCGGCAAGAGGGAAGGTCGGTTCATGACAGGGCCTTTCTTTCTTGGCGGCGAAAGCAGCATTTCGCAGGCTCGCCTGTGGTGATACGAATTTTCGTTCCGTAACACATCATAGCAGGAGTGTTACGCGTGTCAAATTCGTAACTCCGTCAGAGCTGGCGGACGGCCTCATGCGCGTCCCGGGCGGCACGCCTTGCGGCAGCGCCGCTCGTACGCCTCGCGACAGGAAGGCTTGCACTTGGAGAAGGGCGCCTGCATCGCACTATCCCGGGAATGCAGGCATCTGGAGAAGGCTGCCTGCCGCGCTCGGGGAGGGCGAGAAAGGGCCGTGCTGCAAAGCAGGCTGTTGCGCGATTCGGCAAAGATCCGGCACTGCGGGACAAGCCTATGGGCGATTGCGGCAAAGGGCCGGCATTTGTCCGATACCTAGTACTTCATTGCTATTTTCTAGTATTTGCTAGTTTTAGATATCGCCCTAGCGTATCCTCGTTTTGTTGAATACAGCGATCTACCAGCACGTTTAATGCCGCGCTTGCTATTATCTAGCGATTACTAGTTTAGAGTTCCTTGTGGCGAAATGACTGATTCAGCCCGGCGCTCAGTAGAAGCGCCGACGTGGATGCACGCTCCCTGTCGCGAGCAAAGCGGTTCTTGCCTGCTGGGATCGCTCGCATGAACACGCGCAGCGCACCCTGGAGCACTTCGACGAACGGCAGCACCCTGCGACAGATTGCAGCGCTTGCACTGCCGGCGGTCGGACAGCTCGTCGCCGAGCCCGCTTTCATTCTCATCGGCACCGCCATCGTCGGGCACGTGGACGCATCCGCCCTAGGGAAGCGCTGATTGGTTCCGCCAGCCCGACGCGAAAGCCTGCAATCGGGCATGGGCGGCCTGTGGCTGTCTCTCGCCACAGGCATGGCGCTTTCGGCGCTTTTGCTCGTCGGAGCAGATGAGTTGTGCTGGATGCCGGGCAGACGGAAAGACAGCCTGGCACAAGAAGCCGCCTATACGCGAACGGTGGCGATTGGGGTGCCGGACATGCTGCTGATATATGCGGCCAACGGCATCTTTCGCGAACTGCAGAAGGTCCGCATCACGCTGGTCGTGACTGCAAGCGGCGCGATCGTCGGAACCACGTTCGCTCTGACCGGATGCGCGTCCCTAGCGTGCTTTAACCGATGTCGCCTTCGACTTCACGTTCATGGGGGACCGCGCCCTTGCCAGCGGCATGCGCATTCGCGGCGATGCGTTGACAGCGCCCCGATACAAGCTGTCGTGAAACGCCGGCCAACAAGACAGAAGCGCCGCAAGTTCGCCGCTCCATCGAAAGCAGTCGGTTGTTTTACGTGAAACGTTCGCCGAAGCGTTAGTTTTCACTCGCGACCGGTGCACGCGGGCTCTGAAAGACACGGGGCCGGGCCGCAAAAGGTACTTTCTTATTATTACTAGTGTTTACTAGTTTTTATATCTATGATACGATGATGCAATCCGAAACAGGGAAATTTTACACTTACTATGTATTTTACCTGGTATAATAAATCAAACTAATACTAACTAGTTTTAATCTAGTCAGCACAAGCATCTTCGATTTTGCCAACTGCAGACAAAGCATTGCTAAGAGTTGGTGATGCAGCTTACAGTAAAGTGCAGATAATGCACCCTAAGGAAAACACTCAATAAAGCCGTCCCGCGTATTCAGGGCTGGCGAAATGAACCAGGGCTTTCTTACAGCAGCATGGCACACAGGGCAACTCCAATAAGAGAAAGAGGTTCGACATGCCGACACACGATTTCGCCATACGGCCTGCCAATCCGTCAGACGCCGAAGCGCTGCTAGACATCTACGCGCCGTATGTGCGCGACACGGCCGTCACGTTCGAGTACGACGTTCCCAGCCTTGCCGAATTCCAAAGACGCATCGAAACCACGCTTGTGCGCCACCCTTGGCTCGTTGCCGAGCAGGCAGGCGTCATATGCGGGTATGCCTACACCGGACCGTTCAAGGGACGGGCGGCGTACGACTGGTCGGCCGAGACTTCTATATATGTGCGGCACGACCTTCGCAGCGGCGGCGTCGGAAGTGCGCTGTACCGCGAACTTGAACGCATCTCTCGAGCGCAAGGCGTCGTGAACCTCTACGCCTGCATCGCTTGCACCGACGCCGAGGACGACCGGCTCACAAACGCCAGCATCGCGTTCCACGAGCGTCGAGGGTACCGCTTGGCCGGGACGTTTCCGCACTGCGCCTACAAGTTTGGCCGTTGGTACGACATGGTCTGGATGAGCAAGCAGCTCGCGCCGCTCCCAGAAACTCCCAAGCCGCTCTTGCCGTACTCGCACGGAAGCTTCCTGGGAAATGCTGATTCATTCCATCAGCTTTAATGCAACGCCGAACGTGGCGGCTCCTCGACAGCGGAAAGCCTCAAACCGCGCCAGAACTTCCGGCCAGCAAAACGAATCTGCCTGCACGGCCTCGAACCTGTGCATCCCAATATAGCAGTAGTGAGGCCGCCAGCGAACGCACCGGCATCTCACCGATGTCTGTCGCATATAATTATCGATAATATATCTTATGTAAACCAACGGCAGCCGGCGAACCCGGGCCCCGCGGTGGTTGATCGCATTCTCGCAAGTTCCCGTTCGTGCAGGTCACGGCGTCGCTTGCCTCGACCCTTTCAATTCCCTGGCCGCGCCCGCCGATCCTTTGCCTGCTGCCGACATGCTATGTCCAGGCCCGCTACATCTTCACGATGGCGTGCGGTACCAGGTGCGGCGTGAGGTTCACCTCCATGAACGGCGACAAGGTGGACGAGGGCGGCTGCGTGAACACGCTGACCGTCTACAAGCCCACCGCGCTTGCCAAGGGCAACGGCACCCATTCCATGATCGTCCAGGTTGCGAAGGCGTAAGGGAGGAAAAGACATGACTCAGTACGGATTCTATTTCGACAGCACCCGCTGCACCGGCTGCCGCACCTGCGAGATGGCCTGCAAGGACTACAGCGACCTGCCCGCCAACTACGCCTATCGCCGCGTGTACGACTACGAGGGCGGCGACTGGGCCGCAGGCGACGACGGCACGGCGACGACCACCGCGTTCGCCTACCACGTGTCGGCGGCGTGCAACCACTGCG
>NZ_JAAKEN010000013.1 GCF_011039175.1 Slackia sp. ZJ119 | reverse complement strand
GAGCCCGACGCCATCGACCAGATCGCCCACAACATCTTCGGCGACGAGACCTCGCCGATCGAGAAGGTGCTCGCCTTCGACATCCCCTCCTCCCGCGCCTTCATGCACCTCGACACGGTCTTCACCCAGATCGACGCCGACAAGTTCACGGTGCACCCGGGGATCCTCGGGCCGCTGACGGTCTTCGAGATCACGCCCTCGGGCTCGGGCTCGGGCATCAAGGTCCGCGAGATCAACGAGCCGGTCGAGCAGCTGCTCTCCGAGGCCGTGGGCACCTCCGTGGAGCTCATCCCCTGCGGCGGCGGCGACCGCATCGCCGCGGAGCGCGAGCAGTGGAACGACGGCTCCAACACGCTGTGCGTGCGCCCCGGCACCATCGTGGTCTACGAGCGCAACGACGTCACCAACGCCGTGCTGCAGGAGAAGGGCCTCAACGTGCTGCAGATGCCCTCGGCCGAGCTCTCCCGCGGCCGCGGCGGCCCGCGCTGCATGTCCATGCCGCTCGTCCGCGAGGACTTGTAGTTTTACCTGGCCACATGGCCGCTTGATCCAATCTTCTGCGGTGCGCCCGACCACTGGGAGGGCGCCCGTGAAGAAGCGGGTGGATACTTGGCGCCGCCCGCTTGTACGTTTTCAGTCTCTATCGAAAGGAATACCCATGCCTGTAAATCTGAGCGGTAAGAGCTTCCTGCGCCTCCTCGACTTCTCCACCGAAGAAATCGACTACATGCTCAAGCTCGCCCGTAACTTCAAAGACATGAAGCGCGCCGGCGTTCCGCATCGCTACCTGGAAGGCAAGAACATCGTTCTGCTGTTCCAGAAGACCTCTACCCGTACCCGTTGCGCCTTCGAAGTGGGCGCCATGGATTTGGGCATGGGCGTGACCTACCTCGATCCCGGCAGCTCGCAGATGGGCAAGAAGGAGTCCATCGAGGACACCGCCCGCGTGCTCGGCCGCTTCTATGACGGCATCGAGTTCCGCGGCTTCGAGCAGTCCGACGTCGAAGAGCTGGCCGCCAAGGCCGGCGTTCCGGTGTGGAACGGCCTGACCGATGCGTGGCATCCCACCCAGATGCTCGCCGACATCCTGACCGTGCAGGAAAACTTCAACTACGACATCAAGGGCAAGACCCTCGTGTTCATGGGCGACGCCGCCAACAACGTGGCCCGTTCGCTCATGGTCGTGTGCTCCAAGCTCGGCATGAACTTCGTGGCCTGCGGCCCGAAGGACAACATGCCTGACCAGTGGCTCATCGACCAGTGCACGCCCATCGCCGAGGCCAACGGCTGCACCATCAAGTGCACCGAGGACGTCAAGGACGGCTGCACCGGCGCCGACGTCATCTACACCGACGTGTGGGTGTCCATGGGCGAGCCGGACGAAGTGTGGACCAAGCGCATCGCCGACCTCGAGGCCTATCGCGTGACCCGCGAAGTCATGGCCATGGCCGCCCCGGGCGCCATCTTCCTGCACTGCCTGCCCAGCTTCCATGACACGAACACCACCACCGGCGCCGACATCGCGAAGCGCTTCGGCGTGACCGAGATGGAAGTCGAGGACGAGGTCTTCGAGTCTGCGGCGTCCAAGGTCTTCGACGAGGCCGAGAACCGCATGCACACCATCAAGGCCGTCATGTACGCGACCCTGCGCTAAGGGCTCTTTCACTCGCCAGTATTCACTTCTTATCATTAGGAGGCACCATGCCTTATCAAAAAGGTGAAGGCCCTTCGGTAGTCATCGCACTCGGCGGCAACGCCCTCGGCAACACCCCGCAGGAGCAGCTCGCGCTGGTGAAGAACACCGCCAAGCACATCGTCGACATGGTCGGCGAGGGCGTCAACGTCGTGGTCTCCCACGGCAACGGCCCGCAGGTCGGCATGATCAACAACGCCTTCGCGTTCGCCGCCGCCAACGACGGCAAGACGCCGGAGATGCCCTTCCCCGAGGCCGGCGCCATGAGCCAGGGCTACATCGGCTACCAGCTGTCCCAGGCCATCTTGAACGACATGAAGGAGCGCGGCATCCAGCGCTCCACCGCGTGCGTCGTGACGCAGACCGTCGTCGACCCCGACGACCCGGCCTTCCAGAACCCCACGAAGCCCGTCGGCGCCTTCATGACCGAAGAGGAGGCCAAGGCCAAGGCCGAAGAGACCGGCTGGACCTTCAAGGAGGACGCCGGGCGCGGCTGGCGCCAGGTCGTCGCCTCTCCCAAGCCGGTCCGCATCGTCGAGTTCGACGCCATCAAGGACCTCATGGAGGCCGGCTACATCGTCGTGTCCACGGGCGGCGGCGGGGTGCCGGTGTTCGAGAAGGGCGGCCAGTACGAGGGCGTGCCCGCGGTCATCGACAAGGACCGCTCGTCGTCCAAGCTCGCCGCCGACTTCGGCGCCGACATGCTCGTCATCCTGACGGCCGTCGAGAAGGTGTGCGTCAACTACGGCAAGCCCGACCAGGTGGAGCTCTCCTCCATGACGGTCGCCGAGGCCGAGAAGTACATCGAGGAGGGCCAGTTCGCCCCCGGCTCGATGCTGCCGAAGGTCGAGGCCTGCATCGAGTTCGTGCAGGCTCATCCCGAGGGCCGCGCCCTCATCACCTCCCTCGAGTGCGCCGCTGCGGGCCTCGAGGGCAAGACGGGCACAGTTATCACTGCGTAAACGTCTCATGTTTTTCTCAGGACCGCGTGCTATCATGCGGTCCTGAAGGAACAGGCACGCTGCGTGCTTGACAGGCAAGGGGAGCCGAAAACCCGCTTCCCTTGCCTTTTCCAGGAGCGCTTTTCGCGTGAGGAATGCAGGCTTCATGCGCATCTTCGCGCTCCGCCTTGCCGAAGGGAATGCAGGCCCGAAGGCAAGCAACGGTTTGCTGCAGCGTTTGCGGTTATGCTTCCGCGTCGCTGCTGAACATAGCAGAATTCTCGTTCGCCTAACTATCCGACTCGATTCCTATTACAGGAGGGGTTGAAATGACCGAGAATGGAAAAAGCAAGAAACAGAGGAAGAGCCTATCCGCGTTTACCATCCTCCTCATCATTTTGGTGGCGCTGGCCATTGTGACCATGATCATGGGCGCGATGGGTGCCAGCTACACCGACCCGAACACGGGTGAAACGGCGTTTGTGCAAGGAGCCACGCTTTCCGGCATTCTGACGGCTCCGGTATTCGGCTTCCAAGACGCCATCGGCGTGTGCCTGTTCGTCCTCATCTTGGGCGGCTTTCTGGGCATCGTCACCGAAACGGGTGCGCTTGACGCCGGCATCGCGGCGCTTGTGCGCAAGCTGCACGGCAACGAATTGGTGCTCATCCCCATTTTGATGTTCATCTTCTCCATCGGCGGCACCACGTACGGCATGTGCGAGGAAACCGTGCCGTTCTATCTGCTGCTGGCGGCGACGATGGTGGCGGCGGGCTTCGACTCGCTCACCGGCGCGGCGGTCGTGCTGCTCGGCGCCGGCTGCGGCGTGCTCGGGTCCACGGTGAACCCGTTTGCCGTCGGCGTGGCCGTCGACGCGCTGTCCAGCCAGGGCATCGCGGCGAACCAGGCCGTCATCATGGGCCTTGGCGTCGTGTTGTGGCTCGCCACGCTCATCCCGTCCATCCTGTTCGTCATGCGCTACGCCAAGAAGGTGAAGGCCGACAAGGGCTCCACGTTCCTGTCGCTGCAAGAGCAGGAAGACATGATGAACGAGTGGGGCATGAAGGAGTCTGAAGACGAAGCCTCGTCTGGCGGCACGGACGACCACGTCGCGATGACCGCGCGGCAAAAGTGGTCGCTCATCGTGTTCGCGCTCACGTTCGTCGTCATGATCGTGTCGTTCATTCCGTGGGAAGACCTGGGCGTCAACGTGTTCGTCGGCGGCCAGGAATTCGAAACGGTCACGACCGAAGTCGCCGCTGACGAGATCGCCGGCGTGTACGACGAGGCCACCGGCACCGAGCTGACGCTTGACGAAGGCGTCGTCGGCACCGACGTGTCCGAAGAAGAAGTGTCTCCCGCATGGTCGAGCTTCCTTACCGGCGTGCCGCTGGGCCAGTGGTACTTCGACGAAGCGTCCACCTGGTTTTTGCTGATGGCGCTCGTCATCGGCGTGATCGGCGGCGTGTCGGAGTCTCGCTTCGTGAAGGCGTTCATCAACGGTGCCGCCGACATGATGTCGGTCGTGCTGGTCATCGCGCTGGCGCGTTCCGTCACGGTGCTCATGGCCGCCACCGGCTTGGACATGTGGATTCTCGACAACGCTTCCAACGCGCTTTCGGGTCTGTCCGCCATCGTGTTCGCGCCGCTGTCGTTCTTGCTCTACGTGGTGCTGTCGTTCCTCATCCCGTCTTCTTCGGGCATGGCGACGGTCTCTATCCCCATCTTGGGCCCGCTGGCCGCGCAACTCGGCTTCTCGCCTGACGTGATGATCATGATCTACTCCGCCGGCAACGGTCTCGTGAACCTGTTCACCCCGACTTCCGGCGCCATCATGGGCGGTCTGGCTCTGGCTAGGATCGAGTACACCACTTGGCTCAAGTTCGGCGCAAAGCTGTTCGTCGTGCTGGGCGTCATCTGCATCGTCGTGCTGACGGCGGCCATGATGATCGTGCCCTACGGCGGGTAGCGCCCCGTCTTCTATGCCCACAGATCCTCTGTGATGCAGGCATAGGGGGTTTGGGAAGCAAGAAGCCTCTTCGAATGTCGGAGGGGCTTCTTGTCATGCAAAGGCGCCGTGCTTTGCCGGTTGCTTTCGCGTCTGCCTTACAGCTGCTTGCTCATCCAGACGTGGGGGACGTGCTCGTCCATTTCCACCTCGCCGTATGCGACATAGCCCGCCTTCTCGTAGAACGGCTTTTTGTCGTACTGGGCGTGCAGGTGCATCTCGGTGGCGCCGGCCTTTTGCGCAAAAGCCTCCGACGCGGCCAAAAGCCCCGCTCCGCGCCCGCCGCCGCGCATCTCGGGCAGCACGGCCAGCCGCCCGAACACCCAGGGGCGCACGTCTCCGGCAACGCCGTCCCGATACGCCGGCGGCAGAAACGGGCACCCCAGCCGGTCCTGGTCGGTCGGCGCCGGCACGGGAAACAGGCGGGCGCAGCCTGCGGCCCGGCCGTCTTCGACGAGCGTCACGTGCATCGTCGCCGCATCGTCGTCAAGCGGCTCGAACTCGTTTTGGAAGCCCTGCTCGTCCATGAACACGGCTTTTCTGATGCGCCAGGCGTCGTCCGAAAAGACCCCATGACGGTACTCGCGTGCCATATGCTTATCCTTTCGCTTGGTTTTTCGCCAGGTTAGCAGAACTCTTGCATGACCGTGCTACAATAATCCGATATGCAAACAAACCTTGTAAACCCCAGATGAGAAGGATGCTCTATGCAGATTCGCGAACAGCTTGAAATGCTCGTGCACGAAGCGCTCGAAGCTGCCGTGGCCGACGGGTCGCTGCCGCTCGAGTCGATTCCCGAGGTCGGCCTGGAACGTCCCCGCGACGAATCCAACGGCGACTGGGCCTCCACCGTCGCCATGCGCTGCGCCAAGCAGGCCAAGATGAACCCCCGCGCCATTGCCCAGGCCATCGTCGACCACCTGCCGGAAAACCAGGTCGTGGCCGCGGTGGAGATCGCCGGTCCCGGCTTCATCAACTTCCGCCTGTCCGACGCCGTGCTGCAAGGCGTCGTGCGCGAGGTGCGCGAAGCCGCCGAGGATTTCGGGCGCGGCACGGTGCCGGAAGGGGAGCGCAAGATCAACCTCGAATACGTTTCGGCCAATCCGACCGGTCCTTTGCACGTGGGGCATGGCCGCTGGGCGGCGCTGGGCGACGCGATGGCCCGCGTCATGCGCCATGCCGGCTACGACGTGCACGAAGAGTTCTACGTCAACGACCACGGCACGCAGATGGACGTCTTCGGCAACTCGGTGGGCGTGCGCTACATGCAGCTGCTCGGCCACGACGTGGACATGCCCGAGCAGTGCTACGGCGGCTCGTACGTGGCCGACATCGCGCAGGGCATCATCGACGAAGAGGGCGACAGGTACGAATCCATGACCGACCAGGAGCGCATGGAGGCCTTCCGCGAGTATTCCTACGACCAGATGCTCAAGCTGCAGAACAAGACGCTGTCCGATTTCGGCACCACGTTCGACTGCTGGTTTTCCGAGCGCAGCCTGTACGTGGAGGACGAAAACGGCGAAAGCCCCGTGTCGCGCTCGCTCAAAGCCATGGACGAGAAGGGCTATGTGTACGAAGACCAGGGTGCCACGTGGTTCAAGTCTTCGGCGCTGGGCGACGAAAAGGACCGCGTGCTCATCAAGGCCAACGGAGAGATGACCTATTTCATGAGCGACGTGGCCTATCACTACGACAAGATGATGCGCGGGTTCGACCACCTCATCAACATCTGGGGCGCTGACCACCACGGGTATGTGAAGCGCTGCGAATGCATGCTGGAAGCGTGGGGCTGGCCCGGTGCGCTGGAAATCGTGCTCGGGCAGCTCGTGAACTTGTACCGCGACGGCGAGCCCGTGCGCATGAGCAAGCGCACGGGCGAGATGGTCACCATGCAAGAGCTCGTGGACGAGGTGGGCGTCGACGCCACGCGCTATCTGCTGCTGTCGCGCTCGTCTGACCAGCCGATCGACTTCGACATCGAAGTAGCGAAGAAGAAGGACGCCTCGAACCCGGTCTATTACGTGCAGTACGCCCATGCCCGCATCTGCTCGGTGCTGCGCCGCGCCGTCGAAGCGGTCGATCCGGCGCTTGCCGAGGCTTCCCGCGAAGGCGAGGCGCCGATGGCAGACGTGGCGAAACGCATCATCCCCGAAGGCGTCGACCTGTCTCCGCTCACGCATCCGACCGAGCTGGCGCTCATGCGCAAGATGGACGACTTCGGCCCGCTCGTGGCGCTGGCCGCCCGCGACCGCGCCCCGTTCCGCCTGACGCATTACGCGCAGGACCTGGCCTCGCTGTTCCATTCGTTCTACACGTCGTGCCACATCATGAGTGCGCCGGAAGAAGTGCGCCAGGCTCGTCTGGCGCTTGCCGACGCTTCGCGCATCGTGCTGGCGCTGGCGCTCGGCCTGCTCGGCGTGAGCGCCCCGGTGCACATGGTGCACACCGAGTCGCAGGGCGAAGAGGACGCTGCGGCGCCGGCGGCCGAATAGCCGCAAGCCGCGGCGTGTGCGGCAGGGGCGGCCGGAGGGCAGCCTTTGTCGCGCTGTGCGGCGCCGGCGGCCGCGTCGCTTCGAGCATGCGCCGAGGCCGCCCCTTCGCAGCGCTTCGAGACAGAACAAGGGCCCAGGAGCGATCCTGGGCCCTTGTGCGTGCCGGAGGGGGCAGAACGGGACTATTTGACGCGCAGGATGTAGTCGCGGCCTTGCTTTTCGATCGAGAACCCGGAAAGCGATGCCGCATAGGAATGCAGGCGTCCGAAGCCAAGGTCGTGCACGCGGAAGTCCTTGAAGCGGCTGCGCAGCTGGCGTGCTGCCTCGGCGGCGAGGATGCCGTCTGGCCCGGCGTCGCGCGTGATGTCGCGCAAGGCCCGCTCGATGGCTTCGGCGCCGGGGTTTTGGCTCGTTTTTGCTGCGGCCCTGCGGCGCGTGCTGCGGCCGGGGCGCATGTCGGCCGCAGCTCCTGCTTCTGCCTCGGCTGCGGCTCCTGCTGCTGTCTCTGTTTCGACTTCGGCTGCGACTCCTGCCTCGGCCGTGGCTTCTGCGGCCTTTGGGTCCTCTGCCGCGATCGTCTTCGCTGCCTGCTTTGGCGCTCCTGCTGCCTCCGCTGCCTGTCTCGGCTCTGCTGCCTGCCCCGCCGCTTCTGCTGCAGTCTCCGGCGCCTCTGCTCCTGCCGCTTCTGCTTCCGTCGCCTCCGCTGCCTGCTTTGCCGCTTCTGCGCCCTCGCCGCTTTCAGCCTTCACTGCCGCGGCCTTCTGCGCTGCCTTGCGGTGCTTCGCGCCTCCGCGCTTGCCCCGGTGCGTCGACCTCTTCTTCGGCGTCGGCGCGTCATCGGCGTCGGCGGCCTCGCTATGCTTGCCGTCCGCTGCTGCGCCGTCCGCCCCTGCTCCCGCCGACGCTTCTGCCGCGGCGCCGTCGGCTTCTGCGCTTGCTGCAGCCCCTGCTGCTGCGGTTGCCGCGTCTGCCTGCTGCGCCGCCTCTGCGTTCTCGTCGGGATGCGACGTCGCCTCTTCGACGTTGCCCGCGCTGCTGCGCTCTTCGCTGCGCACCACGTTCGCGTGGCGCTTGCGCGGCACGCGACGCCCGGGAGCTGCGTCGGCGCGGTCGTCGGCGGCCCGTGGCGTTTCCGCCGCCTCTGCCACCTTGGCGCCGCCTTTCGCCTCGCCCGATTCTTGCATGGCCAGATTCTTCGCGTGCGCCTCGCCGATCTCGGTCAAGGTGACTTCGAGGTTGTTGCCGACCTTGTTGATGCACACGCCGTCGAATTCCTCGAACAGCTTGCTCAGCAGGTTCGTGCCGTAGCTGCGCACGTCGAAGTCGGGGAAGCGTTTCTGCAGGCGGCTGCCCACTTCTCCAAGACCGGTGCCCTTGCCGGTGTTTTGGTTCTCGGTGACGATGGTGATGATGGCCTGCTCGACGTCTTCAATGGACGGGCCGGTGCCGGGCGCTGCGGGCTCGGTCGGGCTCGTTCGCGCCTTGTTGCGGCTGTTTTTCGCGTGCGCGTTCGGGAGCAGCAGCTCAAGCGTCGTGAAGATGTCGCACGCCTTGCGGAAGGGGACGGGCGTCTTCTTCTCGCCCATGCCGATGACGGTCAGCCCGCTTTCACGGATGCGGCTGGCCAGGCGCGTGAAGTCCGAATCGCTCGACACGATGCAAAAGCCTTCGACGGAGCTTGTGTACAAAATGTCCATGGCATCGATGATCATGGCGGAGTCGGTGGCGTTTTTGCCCTGCGTGTAGCCGAACTGCTGGATGGGCGTGATGGAGTTTTCCAACAGGGCGTCTTTCCACTTCGCGTGCAGGCTGAGCGTCCAGTCGCCATAGATGCGCTTGTAAGTGACGGTTCCGTATTTGGAAAGCTCGTCCAAGATGGGCTTGATGTACTTCGCAGACACGTTGTCCGCGTCGATAAGCAGTGCAAAGCGCTTTTCGGATGAAGTGCGTTCTTCCACAGCGTTGTCCTCGATTCGTGAGCCGTTCGTTGCTGTGGCTTCCATACTAATATATGCGCGTATCGCCAGTCCTAGCGAGAAAGCCATTTGGGTATTTCCTGATACATTTTGTCCATAATCGGTTGCATTTCGCGCGACATACCCCTATACTACTTCCTCGTGCCTCGGTGGGTGTAGTTCAGTTGGCTAGAACGCCAGATTGTGGCTCTGGAGGTCGTGGGTTCGAGTCCCATCATCCACCCCAGCAAGATTTTTGAAAAAGTTCTTGCAGCGCCGGAGAAGATGTTTTACAATATCTAATCGCTGCGCTAAGGAAAGCAAGGCACTTTGACAATGTGCACCGTTAGCTTAGTTGGTAGAGCAGGGGACTCTTAATCCCAAGGTCGAAGGTTCGAGTCCTTCACGGTGCACCACGAAAACACTGATACCTCCCAACTGGGAGGTATTTTCATATCGGCAGCACTCCAACATGAAGGACTCGAACCTGCGAAGGGAATTGCCGGAAAGCGAAAGCGAAGCTTTCGCCGGCAATTCGGCCGAGCGTGCGAAGCATGCGCAGACCCTGCAGGTTCGCGAAGCGAAGATGCGCGAGTCCTTCACGGTGCACCACGAAAACACTGATACCTCCCAGCTGGGAGGTATTTTTTGTATCGGCGCACTCCGAACAGAAGGGGCGCAGCCTCGAGCTCGGTTCTGTCCCGCTTTGTCATATGCCATGGTGCGATGTCGAGTATCCAGGCATGCTCTGTCAGCAACAGAATCCGCCGGTCCTCGGGACATTGTTGGGACGCTGTCGGTGGGCGAAAGCGGAAGTCCTGCGCAGAAAAAGAAGCCCCCGCGCGGGACGGGGGCTTTCTTGTGATTCCAGCTTGCTTTGATGTGCGTGCTTCGCGCAAACAGGCGCTCGTTGAGCTAGTTCATCTCGTTCAGGCTGAAGTCGTCCTTGCCGAGCTTGAACGGCTTGCCGGCCTTCTTGCGCTCCATGTAGTCGGCCGTGGCGGTGAACAGCACGTCCGAAGAAGAGTTGAGGCCGGTCTCGCAGGAGTCCTGGATGACGCCGATGATGAAGCCGACGGCCACGACCTGCATGGAAATGTCCTGGCCGATGCCGAACAGCGAGCAGGCCAGCGGAATGAGCAACAGCGATCCGCCGGCAACGCCCGAGGCGCCGCAGGCCGACACGGCGGCCAGCACGCACAAGATGATGGCCGTGATCGGCGCAACGCTGACGCCCACCGTGTTGGCGGCCGTCATGGCCATGACGGTGATGGTGACCGCCGCGCCCGCCATGTTGATGGTGGCGCCCAGCGGGATGGACACGCCGTAGGTGTCCTTGTTCAGGCCAAGCTTGCGGCACAGCTCCATGTTGACGGGGATGTTCGCGGCCGAGCTGCGGGTGAAAAACGCTGTGATGCCGGAATCCTTCAGGCAGCGCAGCACGAGCGGGTAGGGGTTCTTGCGCAAGCAGAGCCACACGATGAGCGGGTTGGTGCCCACGGCGATGATGACCATGCAGGCGACCAGCACCAAGATGAGCGCACCGTATTCGGTGAAGATCTCCATGCCGTTTTCGCTGACCGAGGTGTACACCAGGCCGAGGATGCCGAACGGCGCCAGGCTGATGACCCAGCGCACGACCTTGGACACGGCGTCGGAAATGGACAGGAAAACGCCTTTCACGCCGTCGCTGCACGCGCGCAAAGCGATGCCCAAAGCGACCGCCCAGGCGAGGATGCCCAGGTAGTTGCCGTTGGTCAAGGCGGCCACCGGGTTGTCGAACAGCTTCAAGACGATGGTGGTGAGCACTTCTCCCACGCCCGAGGGCGCCGCTGTGTCTTCAGCTGCGCCAGCAAGCGTGATCGTGAGCGGGAACAGGTAGCAGGCGATGACGGCGACGGCGGCGGCCACGACGGTGCTCACGACGTACAAGATGATGATGGTCTTCATGCCCTTGGCGCCCTGCGCGTTTGCCAGTGCGCTGATGACCAGGAAGAACACCAATACGGGGGCGACGGCCTTCAGCGCGTTCACGAAGATCGTGCCCAAAAGCGCGATCCATTCGTTGCCCGGCACTGCAAGCGCCAACACCACGCCGATCACCAAGCCGACGATGATGCGCTTGATGAGGCTGATGTCGTTCCACGCTTTCGCGAGCCTCTTGACGGTATCCATGACGATAACCCTTCTCCTTGCGGGCTGCGCGTTGCCGGCAGCCTCGTCGGACAGAATGCACGTGGGGGGAGGGTGCCGTTCCGGCATCCTCCCCCCACGTGGTGCGGGCGAAAGGACTTGAACCTTCACGAGTTTCCTCACCAGAACCTAAATCTGGCGCGTCTGCCAATTCCGCCACGCCCGCACGTGCCTGCACATGACGGCAGCGCTTTTATAATAGCAAAAGTTGTGCTCGCGACCTGTCAAATCGGGCGGCGGTGCGCCAGCGGGGCAGGCGGGCGGGCCGCGCAGAAGGCCGGTTCGGCCGCCCGGCCCTGCGGCCTGTCCGCCGTGCAATGCCGGCCGTCGCGCCGTCCTGCCGGACGCTGGAGGCAACGGCCGCCCGCCGATCAGGCGCGTTCGCCGCCCTTTTCGTCGGTTCTTCGTGAACGTCGCAGGCTGGCCCTTTCGCCCTTTTCGCGCTTATGCAATAATTGACGGCTGGTGCGCGCTTCTTGCTGCGCAGCCTCGCTGCAAGAGGCATGGAACCGAATGGAATACGATGGAGGAACACGCAAGTGGAAACTAAAGTTGAAATACTTGAAGACGGCCAGGCCAAGGTGACGGTCACGATCGACGAGAAGGACGTGGCCAATCGCATCAAGAAGACTTACAAGGATTTCGCGAACCGCTACAACTTCCCGGGCTTCCGCAAGGGCAAGGCCCCGCGCAAGGTCATCGACACCGCCGTGGGCAAGGACGCAGTCGCCGCGACCGTGACCGACGAGATCGTGAACGGGTCCTACCCGCTGGCCGTCGACGACGCGCGTCTCTATCCCATCTCGCGCCCGACGTTCGGCGAGACCGACCTCGTTCGCGACGGCGAGCCCTACAGCTTCGACTTCACGATCGCGCTCAAGCCGGAATTCGAGCTGACCAGCTACGACAACGTGGAGATCGAGCTGCCGTTCGCCGAGGCCACCGAAAAGGAGATCGACGAGCAGATCGAAAGCCTGCGCGAGCATTACGCCACCTACGAGAACTCCCCGGCCAACACGAAGGTCAAGCCTGACAGCCACGTCGAGCTTTCCATGAAGGCCACCGACGACGCCGGCGAGTCCATCCCGTCGCTGACTGCCGACAGCCGTCCCTACAGCCTGGGCGGCAACCTCTTCCCGGCCGAGTTCGACGAGCAGCTCGTGGGGCTCAAGAAGGGCCAGACGGCCGAATTCGCGCTCGACATGCCCGAAGACGCCCCCATCATGCTCTCGGCGCTGCAGGGCAAGACGGAAAAGGTCAACTTCGAGGTTGAGATCGTCGCGGTGAAGCGCCAGGTCATCCCCGAGCTTACCGACGAGTGGGTCAAAGAGATCCTGTCGTTCGACTCGGTCGAGGACTTCCGCAAGGGCGTGGCCGACTCCATCACCGCGCAGAAGGCCGACATCCTGCCGCGCTTGAAGGAGAACGCGTGCCTGGAAGCCGTCGCCGAGCGCCTGGTGGGCGAGGTCCCCGAGAGCCTGGCCGAAGAAACCGAGTCCACGCTGCTGCAGGACTTCTTCCAGCAGCTGCAGGCCCAAGGCACCAGCCTTGACATGTACCTGGCAATGCAGGGCATCACGGCCGACCAGTTCAAGGCCGACGTGAAGAAGCAGGCCCAGGACATGGCGAAGCAGGACATGGCGCTCGACGCGTGGGCGAAGCACTACGGCATCGAAGCCACCGACGAGGACGTGGCCGAGGAATTCGCGAAGACCGGCGTGGATGATCCGCTGGCCCTGCAGGCCGAATGGCGCCAGAACGGCCAGCTGTACCTCGTGCGCCAGGGCACGCTGCGTGCGAAGGCCGTGACCGACCTGATGGACAAGGCCGTCGTCACCGAGGTGGAAAGCCTGTCCGAGCAAAAAGAAGAGAAGCCGAAGAAGGCTGCGAAGAAGTCTTCCAAGAAGGCTGAGAAGAAAGAAGAGGAGCCGGCGGACGCGGCCGAATAGCCCGCAAACCGCTCCCCAGCGAACGTGCCGCACCTCGCGACCCGCCCCGCCATCGCGCCCGGCGGGTCGTTGTGCGATTTCCATGGCAAAACCTTGCGCCGCCTGCCGCGATACTGCACACTAGGCGCGTAACACCGAGCGGCTGCCCGGCAGCCAGACAAGAAGCGAGGCATCTATGGCATTTGAGACACGAGACGCGTTGATTCCGTACGTCATCGAACAATCTCCCCGCGGCGAGCGCAGCTACGACATCTACTCTCGCCTGCTCAACGACCGCATCATCTTTCTCGGCGAGCCTATCGACGACCATGTGGCCAATTCCGTGGTCGCCCAGATGCTGCATCTGGAAAGCGCCGATCCCGACAAGGACATTTCGCTCTACATCAATTCTCCCGGCGGCTCGGTAACGGCCGGCCTGGCCATCCTTGACACGATGGACTTCATCAAGTGCGACGTTTCCACCATCTGCCTGGGCGAATGCGCGTCCATGGCGGCGGTGCTGCTGTCCAACGGCACGAAGGGCAAGCGGCTGTGCCTGCCCAATTCCATGGTGCTCATCCACCAGCCTTCCGGCGGCGCCCAGGGCCAGCAGACCGAAATCGCCATCGTGGCCGACTTCATGCTGAAGACGCGCGACCGCTTGAACCGCATCCTGGCGAATAACACCGGCCAGTCCATCGAGACCATCCAAAACGACACCGAGCGCGACAACTACATGACCGCCGAGCAGGCGCTCGAATACGGCCTGGTCGACCGCATCACCACGTCTCGCACGGCAGCTACGGACTCCAAGGAGCAGATGTAAGCCTCATGTACGACAACCATAACGAAGGGTTTGACGACCAGTCTCCCGAAGAAATCGTGTGCGCTTTCTGCGGCAAAGGCCCCAGCGAAGTCATGGCGATGGTGCATGGCCCCGAGGGCATCGGCATCTGCGACTCATGCCTTTCGGTGTGCGTTGACGCCATGATGAAGGACGTGGGCCTCAACGTCGCAGGCTATGCCGCCAACGGCGGGGCGGCGAAGGATCCGCGGGCGGGCCGCCATGCCGCGGCGCCGCAAGAACAGGAAGGCGAGCCGCGTCCCGAATTCGTGCTGGAGAACCTTCCCACCCCCCGCGAGTTGTACGAGAAGCTCTCCGAGCACGTCGTGGGCCAGGAAAACGCGAAGAAGGCCCTGGCCGTGGCCGTGCACAACCACTACAAGCGCATCAATCTGGGCCAGGAGGCCGACGAGGACGACGTGGAGCTGGCGAAAAGCAACATCATGCTTTTGGGCCCCACCGGTTCGGGCAAGACGCTTCTGGCCCAGACGCTTGCCCGCACGCTGCAGGTGCCCTTCGCCATTGCCGACGCCACGACGCTCACCGAAGCGGGCTATGTGGGCGAAGACGTCGAGAACATCCTGCTCAAGCTCATCACGGCGGCGGACTTCGACATTCCCCGCGCCGAGATCGGCATCGTCTACATCGACGAGATCGACAAGGTCGCCCGCAAGGCCGAAAACCTGTCCATCACGCGCGACGTGTCGGGCGAAGGCGTGCAGCAGGCGCTGCTGAAGATCGTCGAAGGCACCGAAGCGTCCGTGCCGCCGCAGGGCGGGCGCAAGCATCCCCAGCAAGAGCTCATCCATATCGACACCACGAACATCCTGTTTATTCTCGGCGGCGCGTTCGTGGGCCTGGCCGACATCGTGGCGCAGCGCGTCGGCGCGAGCGGCCTGGGCTTCAACGTGGACCTGCCGGCGTCGAAGAAGCATTCCGAAGCCGAGCTTTTGTCCAAGGTGCTGCCTGAAGACCTCAACAAGTACGGCATGATTCCGGAATTCGTCGGGCGCATCCCGGTCGTCACGTCGCTGTCGGAGCTTTCCGAGGAAGACCTCGTGCGCATCCTCGTCGAGCCGAAAAACGCGCTCGTCAAGCAGTACAAGCGCATGTTCGAGTTCGAGCAGTCGAAGCTGGAATTCGAAGACGACGCGCTCGTCGCCATCGCGCACGAGGCCGTGGAGCACGGCACGGGCGCACGCGGCCTGCGTTCCATCTGCGAGCGCGTGCTGCAAGACGTGATGTACGAGCTGCCCGAATACGGCGTCGACACCGCCGTTGCGGTGCGGGCGTCCGACGTGAAAGGCGAGACGAAGCCCGAAATCGTCCGCGTCGCCTAAGACGGCTGCAGCTGATGTTTCGCCGCCCGCTCAGCCGGGCGGCGTTTTGACAGTGCGTATTTTGTTCAAACGAAAGGCAACCCATGGCAGAAAAGATCGACTACGACTTTCAGGCCCACGAGCGCCCGCTGTTCGACGCGTGGATGGAAGCCGGCTGCTTCCAGCGCACCGAAGGCTTCGGGCCGCTCGCTGACAATCCCTACACCATCGTCATCCCGCCGCCGAACATCACCGGCGTGCTGCACATGGGACACGCGCTGAACGACACCATCCAAGACACCTGCATCCGTCGCGCACGCATGCAGGGTTGTCCCACCCGCTGGATCCTCGGCACGGACCACGCCGGCATCTCCACGCAGACCAAGGTGGACAAAAAGCTCGCCGACCAGGGCATCAGCCGCCTGGAAATCGGGCGCGAGGCGTTCGTGGAGCAGTGCTACGAGTGGTACCGCGAATACGGCACCACCATCGTGAACCAGATCAAGGGCATGGGCTGCTCGTGCGACTATTCCGACGAGCACTTCACGCTCGAGCCGGCCTACGTGAAGGCGGTGCGGAAGCTTTTCGTCGATTGGTACCACGATGATCTCATTTATCGCGGCAAGCGCATCGTCAACTGGTGTCCGAGCTGCACGACGGCCATCGCCGACGACGAGGCCGAATACGTCGACGAGGCAGGCCATTTGTGGTACCTGCGCTATCCGCTGACGGAGCCGACGGACGGCATCGAGTATTTGACGGTGGCCACCACGCGCCCCGAAACGATGCTCGGCGACACCGGCGTGGCAGTGAATCCGAAAGACGAGCGCTTCGGAAAGCTCGTCGGCAAGACCGTCATGCTGCCGCTCGTGAACCGCGAGATCCCCATCTTCGCCGATTGGCACGTCGACACGGAA
The DNA here is from genome assembly GCF_011039175.1 of Slackia sp. ZJ119. Taxonomy (GTDB): domain Bacteria; phylum Actinomycetota; class Coriobacteriia; order Coriobacteriales; family Eggerthellaceae; genus Xiamenia. Next base: position 79,671 of record NZ_JAAKEN010000013.1, on the reverse strand, counting down.
TTCGGCACGGGCTGCGTGAAGGTGACGCCTTCGCACGACCCGAACGACTGGGCCATGGGCGAGCGTGCCGGCCTTGAGCGCATCAACATCTTCGACGAGACGGCGCACGTGGTGGAAGGCTACGGCGCGTTTTCGGGCATGGACCGCGACGAGGCCCGCGAGGCCATCGTGGCCGCCTTCGACGAGCTGGGCCTGCTCGACCACGTCGAGGACCACGACCATTCCGTCATGACGTGCTATCGCTGCCATACGAAGCTCGAGCCGTGGGAGTCCGAGCAGTGGTTCGTCGCCGTCGACGGCCTGAAAAAGGACGCCGCCCGCGTCGTGGAAGACGGCACCATCCAGTTCCACCCCGAACGGTGGCGCCAGGTCTACCTCGACTGGCTCGCCAACCTGAAGGACTGGTGCATCTCGCGCCAGCTGTGGTGGGGCCATCGCATTCCCATGTTCTACTGCGACGAATGCGGCTGGGAAGACGCGAGCGTCGAAGACGTGGAGACGTGCCCGAGCTGCGGCGCGAGCGTGCGCCAAGACGAGGACGTGCTGGACACGTGGTTCTCGTCGCAGCTGTGGCCGTTCGCGACGATGGGCTGGACCGAAGAGGGCATGGACGCGCCCGAGATCAAGCGCTGCTATCCCACGCAGGTGCTTTCCACCGCCCGCGACATCATGGGGCTGTGGGTCGCCCGCATGGTCATGGCGTCGATGTATTGCTGCAACGACATCCCGTTCGAGCACGTCATCATCCATCCCACCGTCATGGCGGCCGATGGCAAGCCCATGTCGAAGAGCCGCGGCAACGGCGTGGATCCGTTGCGCCTCATGCAGGACTACGGCGCCGACGGCATGCGTTTTGGTCTGTTGATGCAGGTCACGGGCACGCAAGACCTCAAGTTCAACGAAGCGAAGCTCGAAAGCAGCCGCAACTTCGCGAACAAGATCAGAAACGCCGCCCGCTTCGTCATGATGAACCTGGAAGGCTACGACGGGGGAGCGCCTGATCCGCAGAACCCGGTCGACCGCTGGATCTTCTCGCGGTTGGCGAACCTCGTGGCTGCCGTGGACGAGGCGTACGCCGACTTCGAGTTCGGCGACATCACGCGCGATCTGTACAGCTTCTTCTGGAACGAGTTCTGCGACTGGTACATCGAGCTTTCGAAGGCCCGCTTGAACGGCGAGCCGGAAGAACGAGCCCAGTGCCAGCGCAATCTGGTGTTCGTGCTCGACCAGGCGCTGCGGCTTCTGCATCCCATCATGCCGTTCGTGACCGAAGAGATCTACCAGGAGCTGCCCGTCAAAAAGGATGCGCCCATGCTCATCGGCGCCGCGTGGCCCGACGCCGAGGCGCTGGCCGCCTATATCGACGCCGACGCCGAGCGTGCCGTCTCCATGGTGTGCGAGGTCGTCTCCGCCGTTCGCGCCACGCGTGCCCGCTACGGCATCTCGCCGCGCACCGAGCTGTCGGTGGCCGTGAAGGTCGAAGGCGGCGACGCGGCGCTGCTGCAGGCGCAAGCCGGCCTCATCGAGCGCATGGGCAACACGTCTGCGCTCGTCATCGGCGCCGACGTGGAAAAGCCGGGCGAGTCGAGCGTGACGCTGTCCGCCGGCCTGGAAGTGTACGTGGTGCTGTCGGGCCTGGTAGACTTCGACGCCGAGCGTGCCCGCCTGAAGAAGGAATGCGAAAAGCTGGAAAAGGACGCTGCGAAGTTCGAAAAGAAGCTGTCCAATCCCGGCTTTCTGGCGAAGGCCGCACCCGAGATCATCGAGAAGGACACCGCAAAGCTCGCTGAACTGCGCGACAACCTGGAGCGCGTGAAGGCGCAGCTGGCCGAGCTGGGGTAAGCCCGCCGCCGCTGTGAAAACGAGAAAGGGTCGGACATCGCGAAGAGGGGTCCGACCCTTTTTTGGCGCGAGGATCGTCGCGGTGCGGATCGTTGTCTGCGTCTTGGCGCCCGGTCACGGCTTGCGATACGCGTCTTTTCGGTGGGCGACGGTGAGGGCCAGCACGATCAGTTCGCCGTCTTGGATGTCGCAGATCACGCGATAATCGCCGATACGGTACTGCCAGGAGCTTGCGAGGTTTCCGACAAGCTGCTTGCCGTGGCTGCGAGGATTGGCGCAGCCCTGGACGTTTTTTGCCATCCAAGACAGAATGATGCCGCGAACGCCTGGGTCAAGCTTTCGCAGCTGCTTCAAGGCTTTGTCGGAATATCGCAGTTCCCAGCTCATGACAGGCCGAATTCGTGCAAGACTTCGTCGTTGGAGTACGAGACAGGGCTTTTGTCGAACTCCGCTTTGGCGGCGCGGTAGGCCTCAACGTCGATTTCGTCTTCGATGCGCTCGAGCGTGCAACGGCGCATAAGCTGTGAAGCGCTTGTTCCCAGCGTGCGGGCGTAGTCGGCGATAAGGGTTTTCTCGCCTTCGTCCAAGCGAACCGTCATCGTTGCTTCAAGCATGGCGACTCCTTCCGTGCATATGTTACTTTGTAACACGAATAGCATATGACCGCAAGACCTTCTGTAAGAGCACGCGAGCGCCGAAGAATGCCTTGTTCGAGAGCGTGCGAGGCTGTTTTGCAAATGAAAGGCTCCGGGGATTCGTGCATCCCCGGAGCCTTTCCTCTTCGAGTCTCTGAATCAGCCAGGCGCCTCTCGACCTGTCTCTAGTGCACCGAGCAGCTCAGGCAGGGGTCGTAGGCGCGGACGAGCTTTTCGACGTCGGCGCGGATGGTGTCGGCGTCGGCGCCTTCTGCGACCAGGGCTTCTGCCAACTGGCGCATGTCGGCTTCAAGGTTCGCCACATTGAGCGCCGTCGGCGTGATGATGGACGCGTGCGTGATGAACCCGGCGTCGTCGAATTCAAGCTCGTGGAACAAGGTGCCGCGCGGCGCCTCGGTGAATCCGACGCCCCGTCCGGCACGAGGCGCAAAGGCCACCGGTGCGCTCGACCCGGCAAAACCCTCTGGGTCGGCCAGACGGCGGCACAGCGCACTGGTGCGCTCCAGCACGTCGACGAGCTCGACCGCCTGCGCGACGTTGTTGGCGTACGGGTTGAACTCGGGCGGGCGCAGCCCCGCCTTGGCGCTTGCCACCTTCGCGGTCTTCGTCAAGTTGTCCCACGACGCGTTCAGGCGGGCGAGGGCGCTCGTCATGAACGGGCGCCCGGTTTCTCGCACCCGGGCGAGCAATGCCGCCGAGTGCGATACGCCGTATTCTTCGATGATCTGCTTGACGTTGGTCGCTTCAAAGTCGATGCCGTCGCGCACGAACCGCGCCTTGCGCGACGTGCACACCGGATAGTACCCGTTTTGCACCATGGCGATGAAGTCGCCGTCGGTCTGCACGTCGGGCACGGGCAGCGACCGGAACAGGTCGACGGCTTCCAGCGCAAACGGCAGCGCAGCTTCCAGTTCGTCAGCCAGGGCCAGGTAGTCGTCGCGCGAGATTTCGGACGTGAACCCGCCTACGACGGCGGTGATGGGATGCACGCTGCGTCCGCCCACCTTCGTGCACAGCTTGTTGCCGAGCGCCTTGAGGCCAAGCGCCTTGTTGAACAGCTCGGGATTTTCTTCTGCCAAAGGAAACACGCTGCCCATGTCCATGAAGTCGGGCGCGGCGAACACGAACAGGTGCGTCGCGTGGTTTTGCAGGTAGGACCCGTACACCAGCAGCTCGCGCAGGGCGTTCGTGCGGTCGGTCACCGACACGCCGAACGCGTCCTCGATGGCGAGGATGTCGGTGACGGCATGGCTTGACGAGCAGATGCCGCAGATGCGCGAGGCGACGTAGGGTCCGTCCTCGAACGGCCGTGCTCGCACCATGGACTCGAACAGGCGGGCCGACTCGACGACGTTCATCTCGACGGTCTTCACCTCGCCGCCCTCGATGACGAGGCGGATGTTGCCGTGGCCTTCGATGCGGGCCACGTGGTCGACGGAAATAGCGGTCTTGGTCATGGCTCGTCCTTAGTCAGCGGGTTGCAGGGCTGGATTGGTCTGGTTGAAGATGGTCAGGCGCTTGTCGAAGGCGGCGGGGTCGATGCCGCGGGCCGCGCAGGCGGCTCGGGCGGCTTCCAGGTTCGCGTCGGCGGAAAGGCCGGCGCACCCCATGCAGACGCGGCCGAGGTTCACGCAGCGGGCGCCGCAGCCGGCCCGGGTGACCAGGCCCAGACACAGCATGCCGTTTTCGTAGAAGCAGCCGGTTTCGTTGCGCTTGCATTCGCCGCAGAGCGTCTTGGTCTGCGGCAGGCGGTTCGATCCGTACAGCGCACGCTGCAGCGTGGCCACGAAGTCGAGCGGGTCGATGGGGCAGCAGCGCACCTCGAAGTCCACGTCGATGACGCTGCTCACGGGCCGCGGCGTCACCATGGACCCGCAGGCGGCGGGCACCTTGCCGTACACCTGGCTCGGGCGCTCGAAAAAGCCGTCGGCCGCCATGCCGGGAACGCCGCCGGTGACGGCGCACGCCCCGATGGCGATGACCACGTCGGCGATCTCGCGGATGCGGCGCAGCTGGCGCTCGGCCTGTTCGGTGGTGACGGCGCCTTCGATGACCGCCACGTCGAAGTGCTCGGGCATGTGCCCGTCGTTCGTCAGCTGCCAGTAGCCCAGGTCGATCTGCCCGAGCACGTCCAGCAGGTGCGATTCAATGTTGGTTATTTGCAGTTGGCAGCCAAAGCAGCTGGCCAGGCCCACGACGATGACCGTGGGGACGTTTTCGCGCGCTGTTGCGCCCTCGTTGCTCATGGCGCCTCCCTACATCGAGCCTTGGATGTTCTTGGCTTCCCAATAATTGAAGACCGGGCCGTCGACGCATACGTACTGGTGCCCGATCTGGCAGTGGCCGCATTTGCCCATGCCGCACTTCATGTGCCGCTCGAAGCTGCAGTAGATGTGGTCGTATTCGATGCCTTTCTTGCGCATTTCGTCGATGACGAACCGATACATCACCGGCGGCCCGCACACGGCGCCGTACGTGTGCCGCGCGTCAAGCTCCAGGTGCTCGAAGGGCTTGGTGACCAGGCCCACTTCGCCGTCCCACGAGTCGTCCGGATGGTCGACGGTCAGGTACAGGTCGAAGTCTTTGCGGTGGCGCCACATTTCGAACTGGTCGCGGAACATCACTTCGGCGGGCGTCTTCGACCCGTAGATGATGGTGACTTTGCCGAAATCGGAACGCTCGTCGTGGATGTTGTTGATGAGCGAGCGCAAAGGCGCGATGCCCAGGCCGCCCGCCACGAGCAGGATGTCATGCCCGCGCATCTGTTCGAAGGGAAAGCCCCGCCCGTACGGCCCGCGAACGCCCACGATGTCGCCGCACTGCATCTGGTGCAGCCGCTCGGTGAAGCGGCCTGCGCGGCGCACGCACAGCTCGATGAAGCCGCGCTTCGAAGGCGAGCTTGAAATGGAGATGGGCGCCTCGCCGATGCCGAAAAGGGAAAGCTCGACGAACTGCCCCGGCTCGTGGTGGAACGCGTCGCGGATGCGCTCGTCGATGAAGCGGAACTCGAAGAGCTTTTCGGTGGCGGTCAAATCGGTGATGGACGTGATGCGCGCCGGCCAAGGGCGGTAGGGGTTCGCGGCCACCAGCTCGGCGCCGGTCATCTGGTAGGGTTCGTCGCCGAGCGGTCGGACGACGACGTTGTGTGCGTCTTTGCAATCGGGCATGGTGCTTTACGCCTCCTTCGCTTGCGTGCCTGCCGGATCCCCTTCGGCGTCAAGCGCGTCGTCGGAGCCTTTCGCCTTGAAGAAGTTCAGGACCTCGATGGGGTTGATGTTGGCCTTGCACGCCGTGACGCAGCGCCCGCAGCCGACGCACAACATGCGGTCGTGGGCGGCCAAAAAGCCGTTGAGCTTGTGGTACATCCGGTGCCGCACGCGGTTGCGCCCGTCGGGGCGGAAGTTGTGGCCGCCGGCGACCTCGGCGAACTGCGGCGCGGTGCAGGAATCCCAAATGCGGTCGCGCACGCCGGTCTTGCCGTCGGGGGCGAGCACGTCTTCGATGTCGAAGCAGTAGCAGGTGGGGCACACGGCCGAACAAGCGGTGCACGACAGGCACCGGCCGCCGAGCTCGGCCCAGTACGGGTCGGAATGGAAGGCGTCCATGAGCATGGCGACTTCTTGGATGTCGGGAATGTCCTGGTTGAACGCGTCTTGGCGACGTCGCGTGGCATGGCGGAAGTCGATGCGGTCGGCGTCGGTGGCCTCGCGCACGTCGCACGAGGCTTCCAGGATGTTTGCCGCCTCAACGCTGGAGATGCTCACCAGGTAGCGGTCGCCGAGCGACTGCAGGAACAGGTCATAGCCGAAGCGGGCTTCGTCGGAGTCCCACAGGTGGCAGAAGCACGTGTCGTCGGGCATGCACGACAGGCCGACGACGAGCGTTGCCTTGCGGCGGGCCGCATAGTAGGGGTCGGCATACGGGCTTTCCAAAAACACCTGGTCAAGACGGTTGATGGCGTTGATGTCACAGGGATGGGCCCCGAAGATGACGCGCGGCGTTATCTCGGCCTCGTATTCGCGGATGCGGTTCGTTTCCGCGTTGTAGGCCATCAAGGTCTCGCGCGGCGGCAAAAGGTATTTCTTCGGAGACGCCACCGTGGTCGTGTAGTCCAGGTCGATTTCGTCTGGCGAGGATATCACGTCGAAAACGTGCTTCGTTCCTCGGCGGACGGGGGCCACCACTTCGTGGCGCTCCATGAAAGCGGCCACGAGGCCCGGAAGGTCTTGCGCATCAATGACTCGGTAGAGCATGCTCACGTCCGTTCTCGTCTCAAGACGGCTCGTCCAACCTTGTCGCCCCGCACCCCTTATGAAAAAAGCCTCTTTGTGGGAAGTACCGCAAAGAGGCTTTTGCAAAACGCGTGGTCTGATCCGTTTAGTTGAAGAAAATGCCGATCTCGCGTTCCGCCGACTCGGGGGAGTCGGAGCCATGGATGACATTCTCGTCCATGATGAGCCCGAAATCGCCACGAATCGTGCCAGGGGCCGCCTCGGCCGGATTAGTGGCGCCCATGAGGGAGCGGCACTTCGCCACGGCGCCTTCGCCGGACACGACCATCTTCACGACCGGACCGGACGTGATGTAGGCGATGAGCCCGTCGTAGAACGGCTTGCCCTCGTGCTCGGCGTAGTTCTGCTTGGCCTGCTCAGGGGTGACCATGCCAAGCTCCATGCGCTCGATGACGAGGCCGGCGCGTTCGAAGCGGTTGACGATCTCGCCGATGTGGCCGTTGCGCACGCCGTCCGGCTTGATCATGCTATAGGTTTTCTGGATTGCCATAACACCTTCCTTTTGCGTCGTTTGCGACTGTTCGCAGGTTCTCTTTGATATCAGCTAGTCTTGGTTCTGACTGGGGAAGTACAGCTCGACGCTTGACACCTTCCAGCCGATGAAGTCGCGGACCAGCATGATTCTGTATTGCACCGTGCCGCCTTCGGGCGTGGTGGCGGTGACGTAGGCGGTCGTGTCGCTCATGGATGCTTCCATGCCGTCGATCACGGGGTCGTCGTCCTGCACGATGGGCTCGGCCATCGACGTCGCCACGTCTGCGTTCACCTCGCTGGCGAACACGGACGAGACGGCCGCCTTCGGGTCGGCGAACAGCTCGTCGATGACGGCCTGTTGGGACGGATAGCCCCAGCCCTGCACGTAGAGCGCCACGCAGGCGGCGCAGGCGGCCAGAACGAGCAGGATGACGACGGCGAGCGCTTTCAGCCCGACGTTGCGCCGCTTGCGGTCGGCCTTCACCTTGCCTTTGGACCACTGCTCGATCTCTTCGTCGGTGGCGGTGAAGAACGGGTTGTCCTCCTCGACCGGCTGGATGCCCGTGGCCGTTTCGTAGGCGTCCTGGTAGTAGTAGGCGTCGTGGTCGGGGTAGACCGGCACGCCTTCGCTGCTCACGTCGAAGCCCGACATGTCGGCGTTTGCGGGGCCTTGGTTGCGCACCGGGGAGATGACCTGGGTGATTTGCGCGGATCCCTGCGACACGGCGCCGATGGCCCGCTGGTAGTCGACGCTGGCGGAGTCCGACAGGAAGTACGACTTGTCCGCAAGCGCCGCTTCGAAGGCCGCGATCGCCTTCTGCATCTGCCCGCAGGCGACAAATGCCTGGCCGAGGTTGGCTTGCAGGCGGTTGCGCGTGGCCTTGTCCTGCACGAACTGCAGGGCGCTTTCGTAGGACGACACCGCGTCGGCCGGACGGTCGAGCGCCATGAAGCACACGCCCAGGTTCAGAAGCGCCTTGGTGGGGTCGGGGTTCGACTCGTCCAGGGCCGCTTCGCGAAACGCCACGCCGGCCTCGGCCGACTTGCCCAGCTTCAGAAGCGCGTTGCCCATGGCCAGAAACGCCTTGTAAGGCGTGGCGTAGCGTTGGTCGGACACGGCTACTTCGAAATGCAGCGCGGCGTCTTCGTAGTCGTGCAGCGAGGCGTAGGCCATGCCCAGGTTGTAGTTGACTGCGCCGAACGCGTCGTAGGCCGTGTCGGCTGTGGCCTGGGTGTACGCCTGGATGGCCTCGGCGGGGTTCTTCAGCTTGATGAGGCAATTGCCTATCTGGTGGTACAGCTGGCCCATCTCGCCGGGCGCAAGCGGGCTTTCCGCGTCCTGAAGGCAGCGGGTGAACCCGGCCAAAGCCTGTTCGTAGGCCTTATGGCTGTAGGCTGCGCGTGCTTGCTGAAATAACTGGTTGTTCATCGAGCGTCCTTGCGTCTAAGTGGGTCGGCTGCGCCGCGTCCTATTCGGCGGCGTTTTTGATTTCGATGCCTTCGATCACGTCGCCCACGCGCAGAGTCGCGATGACGTCCAAACCGTCGATGGTCTGGCCGAAGACCGTGTAGCCGGAATCGAGGCCGTGCTGCGGGCCGAGGCACAGATAGAACTGCGAGCCGGCCGAGTCGGGGTTCTGCGAACGGGCCATGGCCAGTGCGCCGTCTTCATGGGAGTTGTTCGGGTTGGTGGTGAACTCCTCTTTGATGGAGTAGCCGGGGTTGCCCGTGCCCAAGCCGCCGAAGGGGCTGGCGGCCTGGTGGACGACCTCTTCAGGGGTGAGGTCGCGGGTGTTGGGGCAGCCGCCTTGGATGACGAAGTTCGGCACATAGCGGTGGAACTTCAGGTTGTCGTAGAAGCCCTTCTGGGCGAGTTCGACGAAGTTGCCCACGTGGATGGGGGCGTCGTTGCCGGCGAGCTGCACGGTGATGTCGCCCTTCGAGGTTTTGATGACGGCGACTTCTTCTCCGGTGGGCTGGTATGCAGGCGTATACAAAGCCATGTGACGGTTCCTTTCGTTCGACGTCGGATTGCGGCCCGCGCCGCCGCGGCGGCTCGTCGTCGGCAAAGACGCGGGCGAATGCTTTTAGGCGAGCATGATCGCATATGTCGAAAAAGTCTAACAGCTACAGGATTTCGTCGATGAAAAAACGTATAACTTTCACTCGAGCGAGCGATCGGCGCGAGCCTCGCGACGTGCGCGGACGCGGCCGGCCAAAGCCGAAAGACTGCAGAGATTGTGCATCGGCGAAAAAAGACGGCCCCGCTCGCTGCCTTTTCGAGTACACTTAGCAGCTGTGCCCTTGTAGCTCAGGGGATAGAGCGTCTGCCTCCGGAGCAGAAAGCCGCAGGTTCGAATCCTGTCAAGGGCACCAGCGAACGTATAGGGCACCGCTTGACCTCGTGTCGGGCGGTGCTTGTCATATGGCGGCGGTTTTGCAGGAAGAGGGCGGATGGAAGAGACGCTGCGCATCGAGCGGATGGGGTACGAGGAATCGGCGGTGGCGCACCTGGCCAGCGGAAAGACCGTGTTCGTGGAAGGGGCCTGCCCGGGCGACGTCGGAGCGGCGGCGGTGCTTGACGAGAAGGCGTCGTTTGCGACGGCGCGCCTGCTTGCGCTCGACGAGGCGTCGCCGGTCCGCGTGGACCAGCCGTGCCCGTACGGGGCCTACCTCGTCGAGGATCCGACGCGCCTGCGCTGCGGGGGGTGCCCGTGGCAGCGGCTCGACTACGCGGCCCAGCTTGCGGCGAAGCGGGAAAACGTCGTGGCGCGGCTCGTGCGCTCGGCGCATTGGGACGTCGCGCGAGCCCAGGCCGTCGTGGGGGAGGCGGTCGGCAGCAAGCGCGAATGGGGGTACCGCAACAAGGTGGAGCTGGCGGCGGCAAAAGACGCCCGAGGCTTTTTCGACCTGGGGTTTTACGCCGCTGACAGCCATGACGTCGTGGCTGTCGACGCCTGTCGGGCCGCCGCTCGCGGCGTCGAGCGCGCGCCGCGGGCCATGCGCGGGGCCCTTCGCTACCTGCAAAACAGCGGCGACCTGGACATTTTCCGCGTCGGCGTGCGGCACAGCCTGCGCACGCGCTCGACCGAGATCGCGCTGTGGACCCGCCCGGGCGCGTTTCCTCGCGCCGCGGTCGCCAAGACCCTCGGCAGCGCCCTCAAGGCGACGAGCATCGTGCGCGTTTTGGCCGAGCCGGGCAAGGAGCGCAAGATCAAGGGCCTGGAAGTGCTGGCGGGGGCGGGGCATTGGGAAGAGGACGTCGCCGGCGTCCGCTTCATGGTCAGCGCCCCGTCGTTTTTCCAGGTGAACACCGCGCAGGCCGAAACGCTCGTGCGGCTCGTCGTCGAAGGGCTGGGCGGGTGCGTCGGCGAGGGCGGGTTTGCGGGGCTTGACGGCGCGTACGTGGCCGACCTGTACGCCGGCTGCGGCACGTTTTCCGTTCCGCTTGCGCTGGCCGGGGCCGACGTGGTCGCCGTGGAATCGGCCGGGTCTTCCGTGCGCGACCTGCGGCGCAACGCCGAAGCGAACGGGGCGGACGTCGAGGTGGTCGGCGGGGATGCCGGGCGCGAGCTGCCCGATCTGGGGCGCCTCGACGCGCTGGTGGTGGATCCGCCGCGCTCGGGCTTGGGCGAAGGCGTGGTGGAAAGCATCGCCGCCGCCGCGCCCGAGCGGGTGGCCTACGTCAGCTGCAACCCGGCCACCTGGGCCCGCGACGTCGTGCGCTTCGAGGATGCGGGCTATCGCCTCGACGCCGCCCGTCCGGTCGATCTGTTCCCCCAGACCTACCACGTCGAGGTTGCGAGCACGTTCGTGCGGCGGGAGGGTCGCCGGTGAAGCGTTTGATCGCGCAGTTTTTCAAGTTCGGCGTCGTGGGCGTCCTCGCCTTCGTCGTCGACTTCGGGCTGCTCTTCGCGCTTACGAGCGGACTGGGCGTCAACTACCTCGTCAGCGCCACGGTGGCGTTCTCGGCTTCGGTCGTCTTCAACTACGCGGCTTCGATGCGCTACGTCTTCACGCATCGCGAAGACCTCTCGAGGCGTCGCGAGTTCGTCGTGTTCGTGGCGCTGTCCGTCGTCGGCCTTGTCATCAACAACGCGACCATGGCGCTGCTCGTGGAGGCGTTCGCCGTCAACTACCTGGTCGCGAAGGTGGCGGCGACGGCGATCGTCATCCTGTGGAACTTCTTTTCGCGCAAAAAATGGCTCGACGGCGGCGCAGAGGGCGCGGGCGCGAGCGTCGGGTAGCGCAGACGCGCATCGCCTGCGCTCCGAGAACGCCGCTCGACTGGTGCGTTTGTGGAGATAATGACGCCGTTCGTCCGCCTTGGCTTGGCTCGTGCGCGTCGCTGTGATATAAAAGCGAGGCATGCATGCGTGCATGTTGTTCGGCTTCCGGCCGAACAGACCATACTTTCGTGACGGAGAGAGTGGGTTGACCCCCGCTTTTTTTGTTGTATGGAGCAAAACGGCGCCGCGGCGCCGCGCGAACATGAAGGAGGTGCCGGAGATGCTGACGGGAAAAGAACGGTCGCTGCTTGAAGCGCTCGAGCCCATCGCCGCCAAAAACGGCGTCGAGATCGTCACCGTTTCGGTCATCGGCTCGAAGAAGGCCCCGACCATTCGGGTCTATATCGACACGCCCGGGGGCGTGAGCTTTGACGAGCTGACGGCCGCGCAGGCGTGGATCGACGAGACCATCGAGGCCATCGACCCGTTTCCCGGCGCCTACACCATCGAGGTGTCCTCGCCCGGCATCGATCGGCCGCTGCGCACGCTCGACCACTTCAAGCGCTTCGTCGGCGACACGGCGAAAGTGAAGCTTGCCGGCCCCCTCGACGGCCGCGCCACCTGGACCGGCGTCATCGAGGCGGTCGAGGGCGACGTCATCGTGCTGCGCGCCGAGGAAGCCGTCGTGCAGATTCCCTTCGCAAACGTCAAGGGCGCCAACCTCAAAGGCGTCGTCGACTTCAGCAAAAAAGACTAGACCGCGACATCTGCCCCATTGGAAAGGAACGAAGAACGTGGCTACATCGGAACTGATCGAAGCATTGCAGGCCCTTGCCCACGAGCGCAAGATCGACGAGTTCTACCTCATCGAGCGCTTGGAGGCGTCGCTGGCCCGCAGCTACCAGCACATCTTGGACCTCGAATGGGACGCTCGCGTGACCATCGACCGCCAGACGGGAAAGATCTACGTCTACGAGCTCGTGCCGGTGGGCGAGCCTGACGAAGAGACCGGCGAATACGCCGAGTTCGAAGAGCGCGACGTGACGCCGGACGACGTGAGCCGCATCGCCGCGCAAAACGCCAAGAGCGTCATCGCGTCCATCGTGCGCGAGGCCGGCCGCCAGTCCATTTACGAGGAATTCGCCGGCCGCGTGGGAGACCTGGTCACGGGCACGGTGCTGCAGGGCACGCCGGACTTCACCATCATCAAGATCCGCGAAGGCGTGGAGGCGGAGCTGCCGCACTACGACCTGAAGCGCAGCCCCAACGAGCGCAACGAGCGCCCCTCCGGCGAGCACTACCGCCACAACCAGCGGTTGAAGGTCCTCATCGTGGACGTGCGCGACCCCAATTCCGACGCGCCGAAGATCCGCGGCGAGCAGGCCCGTCCCGCCATCGTGGTCAGCCGCACGCATCCCGACCTCATCCGCCGCCTGTTCGAGATCGAAGTGCCGGAGATCTACGACGGCCTGGTGGAGATCAAGTCCATCGCGCGCGAGCCCGGCGCCCGCTCGAAGGTGGCCGTCATGTCGCGCGAGTCCAACTTGGACCCGGTGGGCGCCTGCGTGGGCCCCAAGGGCAGCCGCGTGCGCATGGTCGTCGAAGAGCTGCGCAACGAGCGCGTCGACGTCATCCAGTGGGACGAGGACCCGGCGGTCTATGTGGCGAACGCCTTGTCGCCTGCGCGGGTGAACCGCGTGCTCGTCGACGAGGAAAACCACTACGCCACCGTCGTCGTGCCTGACGACCAGCTCTCCCTCGCCATCGGCAAGGAGGGTCAAAACGCCCGTCTGGCTGCGCGTCTGACCGGCTGGCACATCGACATCAAAAGCGCCAGCTTCACGGCCGAGCCGCTCGCTCCCATGGAGAACATGCTCATCGACGAGGAGGACGTCGACGACGAGGACACGTGCATGTACGTCAGCGAAGACGGCGTGCGCTGCCGCAACCACGCCCGCCCCGACAGCCAGTTCTGCGGCATCCACGCCTCTTTGGACGAGGACTAGCAGCAGGTGGGGGAGCAGGGGACATCCATGCGCGAGCGCCGTTGCATCGGTTGCGGGAAGACGGTCGGCAAGGCCGGGCTCGCCCGCATCGTGCGCCGTCCGGACGGCACGGCGGCGTTCGACCCGACGGGCCGTGCGCCCGGACGGGGCGCCTACGTGTGCTCCCAGGCATGTCTGGCAGAGGCTGTCAAGAAAAACAAGCTCGCCCGAGCGCTCAAAGTGACGCTCGGCAGCGATGAAATGGAAAGAATCGCCGTCGACGTCGCATCAGCGCTGGCTGTGCGGGAAGGTAAAGGAGTGGTGTAATGGCTGGCATGCGTGTCCATGAATTGGCCAAAGAGTTCAACATGTCGAGCAAAGAGATGCTTGACAAGCTGCATGAGATGAAGGTTCCCGCGAAAAGCCATGCGAGCATGCTGGCCGACGCCTACGTCGAGAAGGTGCGCAAGAACCTGGCGCCCGAGATCAAGCAACGCGCCGGCAAGCTGGAAACCGAGGAGGCCCACAAGCTGGCCCAGGACCAGGCCGAAGCGAAGGCGAAGAAGGAAGAGGAGGAACGCGCCCGCCGCGAGGCGGTCGAGCAGGAGCGTGCGGCCCGCGAGGCCGAGCGTGCCCGCCGCGCCGAGCAGGAGGGCGAAGACGGCAAGCCCGCCTCCAAGCCGAAGAAGCTCGCCCCGCACGCTTCGCCCTATGAGAGCCTGGCCACCCAGATCGAAAACGAGAAGGAGCGCGTCGCCCGCGAAAAGGCCGAGGCGAAGGCCCGCGCCCGCCAGGCCGCCATCGCCAAGGAAGTGGCGAAGAAGCAGGCCGTCGAAGAGGCGCTGCGCAACCGCGGCAAAACGACCAAGGCCCCGGTTCCGGCCAAGGCCCCGAAGAAGGCCGCGCCGGTGCTCACGCCGCGCAAGTCGGGCTTCGATTCGCTGCTTGCGCAGATCGACGCCGAAAAGCAGCGCATGGACCGGCAGAAGCAGGCCAAGCCCGCGCCCGCGCAGCAGCAACAGCAGCCGGGCGGCCGCCGCGGCGGCAAGCCGGAGCGCGGGGGCAAGAAGGGCAAGCGCGGCGTGCAGATCGTGCCCGAGCTTGAGGCGCAGATGGAGGTCGAAACCCAGGACCGCTACGCGCACATGGCCGTGCAGGCCGAGAAGTTCCAGCGCGACAAGGTGCTCGCCGAGGCCCGCGCCGCCGTCGAGGCGGCCACGTCCCATGAAAACGAGGGGCGCCGCAAGAAGCGCAAGCAGAAGCGCGAGGCCGAGCAGCGCGAGCGGCTGGAGCTCGAGGCCATCGAGAAGGGCCTCGACCCGACGCTCGTGCTCGACGACTCGGTGGTGGAGATCCCGCAGGGCGCCACGGTGGCGAAGTTCGCCGAGCTGCTCGGCGTCGCTCCCAACGACGTGATCAAGCGCCTGTTCATGCTCGGGCAGGTGCTCACGCTCACCCAGTCGATGAGCGACGACTTGGTCGAGCTCATCGCCGACGACATGGGCCGCAAGGTGCGCGTCGTGTCGCCCGAGGAAGAATACGCCGTCGTCTACCACGACTCCGAGGCCGACCTGCTGCCGCGCCCGCCGGTGGTCACCGTCATGGGCCACGTCGACCACGGCAAGACCTCGCTGCTCGACGCCATTCGCCACACCGGCGTGGTGGAAAGCGAAGCCGGCGGCATCACCCAGCACATCGGCGCGTCGGTCGTGGAGATCGACGGCCGCCAGATCACGTTCATCGACACGCCGGGCCACGAGGCGTTCACGGCCATGCGTGCCCGCGGCGCCCAGGTCACCGACGTCATCGTGCTGGTGGTGGCGGCCGACGACGGCGTCATGCCGCAGACCATCGAGGCCATCAACCACGCGAAGGCGGCTGACGTGCCCATCGTCGTGGCGGTGAACAAGATCGACAAGCCCGGCGCCAATCCCGACCGCGTGCGCCAAGAGCTCACCGAATACGGCGTCATCCCGGAGGAATGGGGCGGCAAGAACATGTTCGTGGAGGTGTCGGCGAAAAAGAAGCTGCACATCGACGACTTGCTCGAAACCATCCTGCTGCAGGCCGACGTGCTCGAGCTGAAGGCCAATCCCAACGCCGACGCGTCCGGCTTCGTCATCGAGGCGAACCTCGACAAGGGCCGCGGCCCGGTCGCCACGGTGCTCATCCAGCGCGGCACGCTCAAGACCGG
Source organism: Slackia sp. ZJ119 (assembly GCF_011039175.1). Lineage (GTDB taxonomy): Bacteria > Actinomycetota > Coriobacteriia > Coriobacteriales > Eggerthellaceae > Xiamenia. The sequence goes on along the minus strand of NZ_JAAKEN010000013.1, from coordinate 63,999 downwards.
CGACGTCGTGGTGGCGGGCACGTCCTACGGCCGCGTCCGTGCGCTCGTGGACCCGCGCGGCGCCCACGTCGCCGACGCCAAGCCGGCCGATCCGGTGGAGATTCTGGGCCTGTCGAGCGTGCCGACCGCCGGCGACGAGTTCCGCGTGTTCGCCGACGAGCGCGACGCCCGCAAGCTTGCCGACGAGCGCCAGCTGCGCGAGCGCCTGGCCGCCCAGGACGCCAAGGCCCATATGAGCCTCGATGACCTGTTCAGCCGCATCGAAGAGGGCAAGCAGACCGACCTGAACCTCATCGTGAAGGCCGACGTGCAGGGCTCCATCGAAGCGCTGCGCGACGCCTTCGAGAAGATGGACCAGTCCGAAGTGCGCATCAACATCGTGCACTCGGCCGTCGGCGGCATCACGGAGACCGACGTCACGCTGGCCGCCGCCTCCGACGCCATCATCATCGGCTTCAACGTGCGCCCGACGGGCAAGTCGCGCACGCAGGCCGAGAAGGAAAAGGTCGACATTCGCCTGTACCGCGTCATCTACCAGGCCATCGAGGACATCAACGCCGCACGCGTCGGCCTGCTGTCTCCCGACATCGTCGAGGAAGACACCGGCATCGCCGAGGTGCGCGACACGTTCAGGGTGCCCAAGGTCGGCACCATCGCCGGCTGCTACGTCGTCGAGGGCGAGATCAGCCGCGACGACAAGGTGCGCATCGTGCGCGACGGCACGGTCATCTTCGACGGCGTCATCGCATCGCTGCGCCGCTTCAAGGACGACGTGAAGACGGTCAAGCAGGGGTACGAGTGCGGCATCGGCATCGAGAAGTTCCAGGACCTCAAGGTGGGCGACTTCATCGAAGGCTACAAGATGCTCGAGGTGGAGCGCACCGAATAGCCGCGCTTCGAAGGCGCACTGCAGGGCCGGCCGCCGAACTCGTGGCCGGCCCTTTTGCGCACCAAGGGGCCGGCTTCGCCGGCGGGCCGGGGCGCTCGGGGCGCAACGGCTCTGCCGCGTCTGGCGTCCCGACAACGTGTCGGTTACCGTTGCCGGCCCGTGCGGCAGACGCGACGGCGCTTGGCTACCATGAAAGAGACGCCGCTTGGACGGCGCGATATGCCTCACGAAAAGGAGCGAACCATGAAACAGAGTGCTGCGAACCGCAAGGTCAATGAGCATGCCCGCGAGGTAATCGCCCACATCCTGCTGTTCGAGATTTCCGACCCGCGTCTGCAGCTGGTCACCGTCACCGGCTGCGAGGTCAGCTACGACCGCAGCTACTGCAACGTGTTCTACACGACCGAGCCGGAGCGCTACGAGGAAGCGGCGGCGGCCTTCAAGAAGGCTGCAGGGGCCATTCGCTCGCTCATGGCCAAGGAGCTGTCGTGGCGCGTGGCGCCCGAGCTGCGCTTTTTGCTCGATGAAAGCGTCGACAACGCCGAGCGCATCGCCGAGGCGCTGCAGAAGGGCAAGCCGGTCTATGAAGCCGATGCGCCTGAGGACGAAGACGCGCCGGCCGATGCGGACGAGCCCGCCGAAGACGAGCAATAGGCCGCTTCGGCTGACGATGCCGGCAAAACGTGGAGCCTCCTTGCGTATTCGACGCATACCGGTGCTCCCTGTGCTTTAATAGGCAGGTTGCGAACATCGATTCCAAGGAGGCTTGCGCATGGCGACGACACCTCAAACCAATACCGACCTGGCGGCTATGGCCCAGGCGTTGCTTGCGTGCGACGACATAGTGGTCTGCGGGCACGTGAGTCCCGACGGCGACTGCCTGGGTTCGCAGCTGGCGCTTGCCGCGGCGCTGCGGCAAGCGGGCAAGCGCGTCTCATGCGTGCTTGCAAAAGATGACCCGGTTGATCGCAATTTGTTGTTTCTGCCGGGCATCGAAGACCTGGTGCCTGCGGCGGACTTCGACGGCGCCGTTTCCGCTTTCGTCGGGGTGGACGTGCCCACGCGCGAGCGCATCGGCCAAGCGGCGTGCGAGCTGCTCGACCGTGCGGACGTTTCTTTCACGCTCGACCACCATGCTGCAGACGAGGCCATGGCCGATTTCGTCTACGTCGACCCGGACGCGGCGTCCACGACGACGCTCGTGTGGAAGCTTGCCGCTCTTTTGGGCGCACGCCGCGCCGGAGACGTCGCGCTGTGCTGCTATACGGGCCTGGTGACCGACACGGGCCGCTTCCAATACCAGAACACGAACGTCGACGCCTTTGTCTGCGCCCAGGAAATGGTGGAGGCGGGGCTTGACGCGTCGTTGGTGTCGCGCGAGGTGTTTCAGAACCGGTCGCTGCCGTCGCTGCGGCTCGAGGCGCTCGCGGTCGATCGCCTGCGGCTGCAAAACGACGGGCAGACGGTGACGAGCTGGCTGACGTTGGACGATTTCGCCCGCGAAGGCGCCATCAAGGCCGATGCCGAGCCGCTCATCGACGCGCTGCGGGCCGTCAGCGGCGTGCGCGTCGCCTGCCTGCTGCGCGAGCAGGAAGACTGCGTGCGCGGCAGCGTCCGGGCCAAGGACGACACCGACGTGGCCGCGGTGGCACGGCGCCTTGGCGGCGGCGGGCACAAGGCGGCCGCCGGCTTCACGCTGCAGATGCCTCTGGAAGACGCCATGGCGCTCGTCGAAGAGGCGCTGGCCGAGGCGGTGTCGGGCGAGTGAAGCGCGGGGAATCGGGCCTGTCGCTGGTCGTAGGCGTGAACAAGCCGGTCGGCATGACGTCGCACGACGTGGTGAACCGGTGCCGGCGCATCTTCGGCGAGCGGCGCGTGGGCCACGCCGGCACCCTCGACCCGGCGGCTTCGGGCGTCCTTCCTGTGTGCGTCGGGCCGGCGACGCGGCTTGATCAGTACCTGACCGGGCACGACAAGGCCTACCGGGCCATCGTGGCGTTCGGGGCGTCCACCGACACCGACGATGCGCAAGGGGCCGTGGTGCAGGAGAGCGACGTGCCTGCCGAGGCGTGGAGCGAGCGGTTCGCCAGAGGGGTGCTCAACGAGTTCGTGGGTGCGTCCAACCAGCTGCCGCCGGCCTATTCGGCCATCAAGGTGGGCGGGAAGAAGGCCTGCGACGCGGCGCGAGCCGGCGTCGTCATTGACTTGGCGCCGCGGCCGATCGTGGTGTATGCCGCCGAGCTCCTGTCCGTGCGCGAGGTCGCCTTCCAGGGGCGCACGCTTCTGGCCTGGGACGTTGCCTTCGAGGTGTCGAAAGGCACGTATATTCGCTCGCTCGCCCGCGACATCGGCATCGCCGTCGGGTGCGCCTCGACGCTTGCGGGGCTTGAGCGGACGCGCGTCGGTGCGCTGGGACTCGAAAGCTGCGTGACGCTGGAAGCGCTTGAAGAGGCGGGCGCTCGCGCCGCGCTCGACCCGATCGACCTTTTGGGCTTTCGTTTGCTGTTCGCGCGGGACGACGTGGCCCGTCGCATCGGCAACGGCGGTGCGCTCGACCCGCGCGGCCTCGAGCTGTTCTGTCCGCCCGACCGCAGCTTCGACGAGATGTGCGCCTGCACCTCAGGTCTTGCGCCAAGCTGCAAGCCGCTTGAAGACGGCGAGCGCATAAGCGTCGTCGAGAGCAACAAGCTCGCGGCAATTTACGCCTATGACCAGGAAAAAGAACGTTTGAAGGCCGACTGTGTCTTCCGGACGGGAGTGATCCGTGGCTGCTATCTATAACGTCGGCGGCGATTTCGACGAAAGCGTGTTTGCAGGGGCTTCGTGCGCGTTCGGCGTGTTTGACGGCGTGCACGAGGGCCATCGCTATCTGCTTGCCTGCGCCTGCGACACGGCGCGGCGCTCTGGGGGCGCGAGCGTTGCGCTCACGTTCGACATCGACCCTGACGAGGCGTTTCGCCCCGACTGCCTGAAAAAGCTCATGACCAACGACGAGCGCGTCGCCATGCTGGCGGCGACCGGCGTGGACGCGGTGGTCGTGCTGCCGTTCACGCGCGAGTTCGCCGCGTTGTCGCCCGAGGCGTTTCTGGCCCAGACCTTCGGCGCTGTGGCGCCGGCGTATCTGCACGTGGGAAGCGACTTTCGGTTCGGGGCGCGGGCGGCCGGCACCGTCGAGACGCTCAAGGCGTGGGGGGGCGTCGGCGGCACGGTCGTCTGCGCCCATTCGCTCGTGAGCGAAGACGGCGAGCCCGTGTCGGCGACGCGCATTCGACGCCTTTTGGCGCACGGGGCCGTCGAAGAGGCGAACCGGCTGCTCATGCGCCCGTATTTCCAGAGCGGCGTCGTGTGCGCGGGTCGCGGCGAAGGGGCCGACATGGGGTTTGCCACGGCTAACTTTATGGTGCCGGACGCGTTGCGCGCACTCGGCGACGGGGTGTACGCGGCTTATGCGGTCGTGGACGGCGTGCGGTTCAAGGCGGCCGTGAACGTCGGCGTTGCGGCCACGTTCGCCGACCGCGCAACGGCCACTTGCGAAGCGCACATCCTCGACTTCGACGGCGACCTGTACGGCAGGCCGATAACCATCGAGTTCGTCGCGTGGCTGCGGGCGATGCGCAAGTTCGACGACGTGGACGAGCTCATCGCCACCGTCAAGGGCAACATCGACTGGGTGCGCGAAAACCTGTAGGGCCCGGACGGAGGCGCCTGGCCGTCGCAGGCCGCAGGGCGGCGCAGCCTGCGCTAGCCGAAGAGGTTGTCGTACTGCACGATGGCCGCGTCGTCGCGCACGTCGCGCTCGACGTCGTCGGAGTGGTAGTGCCAGTTTCCGTTGGGCGTCATGAACCCGTTCATGTTCGTGGCCGGCACGCGCGTCTCTTCATCGAGCAGAAACCGTTGGCGCGGCTCAAGCGGCAGCCCGGTCGCCAGCGCGAGGCGGGCGCCCAGGTAGTTGAGGCTCGTCATGCCTTGCGCCGGCTTATCCGCTTCAAGCGCGCTTCCGACCCCCGCCTCTCGAGCGGCCTTGTTCGCCCAGATGAGATACGGCACGACGTAGCGCTCCTGCACGGCTTCAAGCCCGATGTCGTCGGCGCTTTGCCCGTCGTGGGTCGCCTCGAACAGCTCGTTGCTGAATCCGGGCTGGTGGTCGCCGAAGAAGCACAGCACGACGGGGCGCTCCATCGCGTCGAGCTTGTCCACGAACGCGACGAGGTCTTCATCCGAGCGCTTGATGCAGCTGGCGAACTCGTCGAGCCCGCTTATCGTCGACCCGTCGGGCAGCGTGACGCTCACCTGGTCCTGCGGCGGCACCGTGCCCTTGTCGTAGCCTCCGTGGTTCTGCATCGTCACGTCGAAGATGAACTGGGGCTCGTCGCTTTGCGCGAGCAGGTCGAGCACTTTGTCGTAGGTGGCCGCATCCGTGACCAGGCCGCGCAAGGTGTCGGCGCCTTCAAAGTCCTCGATGGAGGCGAAGTCGTCGAAGCCCAGCTGGTCGTAGACGAGGCTGCGCCGCCAGTTGGACGCTTCGTTGGGGTGTATCGCGCAGGTCCCATACCCCAGCCCCTTGAAATACGACGCCAGGCTGTCGGCGCCCTCCAGGTCGTAGAGCACGTACGGGTACACGCCGGTGCCCATGTGCGCCATGGAAGACCCGGTCAAAAACTCGAACTCGCTGTTGCACGTGCCGCCGCCCATGGCCGACGCCAGCGCCGTGCCCGCTTCGATCGCCTCGTCGGCCACCTGGTAGAAGCCGTCGGGACGGGCGTTGGAGTCTTCCATGCCGGGATAGCGTGACAGGTCCGAGAACGTCTCGTTCATGACGGCGATGACGGCGGGCTGCGGGGCGCTTGCGTCTGCGTTGTCTTGCGGGTAGGCCGCCAGGATTTCCGTCGCGCGTTCGGGGGAATAGCCGGGGGGCTCGTCGGGCGTGAGGTCCTGCGTGCGCTTGGCGAATCCGAGCGCGGTGCCCTGTCGGGAATAGGATTCCCGCACGCTCCACACGTCCACTTTCACGTCGTATTCCTCGCCGATGTCGGTCGTGTCGTACCAGTGCGCCAGCCCGAGCGCGAGCACGATCGCCAGCACGCTGTTGATCGCGACGCGCAACGCGGAGAGGCGCACGGAAGGCATGAGGCTCAAAGCCGCGACGTAGGCCGTCCACAGCCCCAAGGAGCCGAGCATGCCGGGCTGCAGCACGTAGGAATAGCCGCCCGCCACCTCGGCGGCGGTCGAGAGTGCGAACAGGTCGGCCGGCAGCACCGGCTGGCCTTTGAACTCGATCACGAATCCGTTGGCGATGCCGGCGACAAGACAGGCCGACACGAATGCGGCGACGGCGCCGCGGGTGGCCTGCCCGGCAAAGAACACGATGGCGAACAGCACGCAGAACAGCTCGACGTTGACCGCCGCATAGGCCTGCTCCATGGCGAACAGGTTCTGGTTGCAGGGCAGCTCCACGAGCAGAAAGCCAACCGGACCTGCGGCGACGACCAAAAAAGGCCGTATCCAGCGCGTGACGCGGACGGCGGCAGGCGTGGCGAGCGGGCGGATCCACAAAACGGCGCCGCTTGCCAGCAGGGCGAGCGCACAGGCGACGCCGGCGGGCGCAGGATCGGCAAAGCCGAGCAGCGACGCAACCAGAAGCGCACAGCCCGCCACGGCGAGCAGCGCGGCCAAAACGGCGCGCAAAGGCGTTGCTGGACGGGGCGGCCGGGCGAGGGGAACGTCGAGCCGCGGGGCTTTTGCGTGCGCCCCGGAGCGCGAAGAGGACATGTGGGCTCCTTATGGACTGCCGGGAAAGAGCGATGACAAGTGAAACGCATCTTATGATATGACATAAGAACGCTTGTTTGCCTCTCTTTGCAGAATTCACGAAAACTTCTCCATGCGCCGCCATCACGTGGCGCCCGCGGCTTTTTTGGACTATGATCGCAGTTCGTCAAGTAAAATTGACGAGTTGCGCTACGGGTTTCGCACTTCGAGGGGGTAGGTTCGCTGTGCAAAGGTCGTAGCGCGGGACGTTCCGTTCGAGCAAGGAGGAAAGACGTGACTACAACTGTCGCATGGCTTGCCCCAGTATGTGCCCTCATCGGCATGTGCGTGGCGGGCGGTCTCGGGAAGTGGGTGTTGAGCCAAGACCCCGGACCGGACAAGATGAACAGCATCTCGCTCAAGATCCAGCAAGGCGCCAAAGCCTTCCTGATGAGCGAGTACAAGCTGCTCATCATTTTCATGGTGGTCGTCGGCGTCGTCATGGCCGTGGCCTTGTCGCCTATCACGGCCCTGGCGTTCGTCACCGGCGGCGTGCTGTCGGCTGCCGCGGGCTACGCGGGCATGCACGTTGCCACGCGCGCCAACACGCGCACGGCCTATGCCGCCGAAGAATCCGTCGCCAAGGCGCTCACGGTGAGCTTCCGCTCCGGCCTCACCATGGGCCTGTGCGTCGCGAGCTTCGCGCTCATGGGCCTTTCTTTGTGGCTCATCGCGCTCGTCTTCACGATGGCCGTCGGCGTCGATCTGAACACCGAGCTCATGAACCTCATGCATGACAACATCGGCATGGTCGAAGGCTTCGCCACCGGCGCTTCTGCCGTGGCGCTGTTCGCCCGTGTGGGCGGCGGCATCTACACCAAGGCCGCCGACGTGGGCGCCGACTTGGTGGGCAAGGTGGAAGCCGGCATCCCCGAGGACGACCCGCGCAACCCCGCCACCATCGCCGACAACGTGGGCGACAACGTGGGCGACGTGGCTGGCATGGGCGCCGACCTGTTTGAGTCCTACACCGGCTCCATTCTGGCTCCCACCATCCTCGCGGTCACCTTTGGCGCATACGGCTACTTCGCGACCAACGACTTCATCTGGGCCATCGTCACGCCGGTCGTCATCGCGGCCTGCGGCATCATCACGTCCATCATCGGCCTGTTCGCCGTGCGCACGCAGGAAGGCGCCGATCTGCACAAGGCCTTGAACCGCGGCACCTACCTGGCCGCCGGCATCGAGATCGTCGTCATCTTCGTGATCTTCTTCATCTGGAACAGCTCGACGTCCACCGCCCAGCCCATCTACCTGTTCGGCTCGGTCATCTGCGGTTTGGTTGCGGGCTTGGCCATCGGCAAGATCACGGAGTACTTCTGCTCCGACCACAACAAGCCCGTCCACAAGATCGCCGAGGCTGCCGAAACCGGCGCCGCCACGGTCATCATCGAGGGTCTGGGCACCGGCATGATGTCGACCATCGCCCCCATCGTGCTGGTGGCCGCCGCCATCATCGGCGCCTTCTTCTTCGGCAACATGGCCTTCCCTGAGGCCGCTGCCGCCGGTGCGGAGAACGGCATCGCCGTGGGCCTGTTCGGCGTGGGCCTGGCCGCCACGGGCATGCTGTCCAACACCGCCATCACCATCGGCGTCGACGCCTACGGCCCGGTCGCCGACAACGCCGGCGGCATCGCCGAGATGTCCGGCCTGCCCGAGGAAGTGCGCAACCGCACCGACGCGCTCGACGCCGTGGGCAACACGACCGCGGCCATCGCGAAGGGCTTCGCCATCGCGTCGGCCGGCCTGTCCGCCATTTCGCTGTTCGTGTCGTACCAGGCCACGATGCACCACGTGCTGCCGAACTTCGAGCTTTCGCTGACTGATCCGCTCATCGTTGCTGGCATCTTCCTGGGCGCCATGATGCCGTTCATGTTCGCTGCGCTCACCATGGGCGCCGTGAGCCGCGCGGCCCACGCCATGGTCGAAGAGGTGCGCCGCCAGTTCCGCGAGATCAAAGGCATCATGGAATACCAGGCCGAGCCTGAATACGACAAGTGCGTGGCCATCTCCACGTCGTCGGCCCTGAAGGAAATGATGACGCCGGGCATCCTCGCCGTCGTCGTGCCCATCCTCATCGGCTGCTTCAACCCGGCCATGCTCGGCGGCTTTTTGGCCGGCGCCGTGGCCACGGGCATGCTGCTCGCCATCTTCATGTCCAACGCGGGCGGCGCGTGGGACAACGCGAAGAAGTACATCGAGCAGGGCAACCATGGCGGCAAAGGCTCCGAGGCCCACAAGGCCGCCGTCGTCGGCGACACCGTGGGCGATCCGTTCAAAGACACGTCCGGTCCGTCGATGAACATCCTCATCAACCTCATGACCATCGTGTCACTGACGTTCTCGCCGCTGTTCATCACCATTCAGACGATGCTTTAGAGAATCGTTTGCTGGCGTTTCGGCCCGGCTTCCGCACGCGTTGCGGGGCCGGGCCTTTTTGCCGTTGGGGGTCGAATCCCGCCGTTTCCGGGACCATTGTTTCCGGTCGTTTCCGACAATGTTTCCAGCCTTTTAAATAATGCCGGGTGCGCACGCCCCGCTTTTATAATGGCCGCAGTGTCCAGAAACGAAACGGAGGTAGATAAGATGGGCTATGTCGACAGCGTCATCGAGCAGGTCAAGGCGAAGAACGCCGAGCAGCCGGAATTCATTCAGGCGGTCACGGAAGTGCTGACCTCTCTCGAGCCGGTTATCGAAGCTCACCCCGAGTACGAGGCCGCCAGCCTGCTTGAGCGCATCGTCGAGCCCGAGCGCGTGGTCATGTTCCGCGTGCCGTGGGTTGACGACAACGGGAAAGTCCAGGTCAACCGCGGTTTCCGCGTGCAGTTCAACAGCGCCATCGGGCCCTATAAGGGAGGCCTGCGCCTGCATCCTTCCGTGAACCTCGGCATCATCAAGTTCCTCGGCTTCGAGCAGATCTTCAAGAACTCGCTCACGACGCTGCCGATGGGCGGCGGCAAGGGCGGCTGCGACTTCGACCCGAAGGGCAAGTCCGACATGGAGGTCATGCGCTTCTGCCAGTCTTTCATGACCGAGCTTGCGCGTCACATCGGCGCCGACACCGACGTGCCGGCCGGCGACATCGGGACGGGCGCACGCGAGATCGGCTACATGTTCGGCCAGTACAAGCGCTTGAAGAACGTGTTCGAGGGCGTGCTGACGGGCAAGGGCCTTGCGTTCGGCGGCTCGCTCGCCCGCACGGAGGCCACGGGCTACGGGCTCGTCTACATCACCGACGAGCATCTGTCCTGCCATGACGACTCCTTCGAGGGCAAGACCGTTACCGTGCACGGCTCGGGCAACGTGGCCATCTACGCCACGCAGAAGGCCCAAGAGCTTGGCGCCACGGTGGTCACGCTGTCCGACTCGACGGGCTGGATCTACGATCCGGCGGGCATCGACGTCGCGCTCGTCAAGCAGATCAAGGAAGTCGAGCGCGGCCGCATCTCCGAATACGCGCAGCGCCGCGAGGGCGTGGAATACCACGAGGGCCGCTACGACTGGTCCGTGGCCTGCGACATCGCGCTGCCGTGCGCGAGCCAGAACACGCTTGACCTGGACGACGCGAAGCGCCTGGTCGCAAACGGCGTGAAGATCGTCGCCGAGGGCGCGAACATGCCCACCACGCTGGAAGCGACCGAATACCTGCAGGAGCAGGGCGTCGTGTTTCTGCCGGGCAAGGCGGCCAACGCGGGCGGCGTGGCCGTGTCCGGCCTGGAGATGTCGCAGAACTCCGAGCGCCTGTCCTGGACGTTCGAGGAAGTGGACGCGAAGCTGAAGTCCATCATGAAGAGCATCTACCACGCCGCCGACGACGCCGCGAAGGAGTTCGGCCAGGAAGGCAACTACGTGGCGGGCGCGAACATCGCCGGCTTCCAGAAGGTCGCCGCAGCCATGATGGCCCAGGGCGTGTGCTAACGCGCAGCGCAGCCGACAGGCGAGCGACGACACTGTAAATAGGTAAGGGCGCCGCTGCGGCGCCCGGGCAAAGCGGTCGGACATGGTTCGGCCGCTTGTGCGTTTGTGGACGTCTTGTGGTGATAACGACGAACTAATGTACGATCCTAGCGAACGCTGGTACGATGAGCGAAAACGAGAAGGAGAAGCGCATGCACGAGATCGTCTGCCCCCACTGCCGCACCGCGTTCCAAGTGGACGAAGCCGGGTTCGCGGCCATTTTGAAACAAGTGCGCGACCAGGAGTTCCGTCAAGAAGTTGATCGAAACGCTCAACTTTACGAGCGCCAGCTCGAACAAGCGGTGGCCGTCGCCGTGTCGCAAGAAAAGGAGCGGGCCGCCAAATCCGAGCAAGCGTCTGCGCTGCGCCTGGCCGAACTCGAGGCACGGCTGCAAAAGGAGCGCGACGCGCAGGAGCAGGAGGCGCTGAAGGCGCAGGCCGCCGCCGACCGGGCTCTGGCAGAAGCGAACGCTGCGGCGCAGCGCCGGCTTGCCGAGGCGAACGCAGCGGCCCAGCAGGCGCTGTCCGAAGCGACGGCGCAGCGCGACGCACGCATCGCCCAGCTGGAAGCGTCGCTCAAAGCGCAGCAGGACGTGCAGTCGCGTGAGCTTGCCAGCGCACTGTCGCTTGAGCGCGAGCGGGCGCGGGGCGACGCGGCCGAGCAGCAGCGGACCGACGCGGCCCGCATCGTCCAGCTCGAGGCCCAGGTAAAGATCAAAGACGTGGAGCGGGCCCAGGCCGAAAGCTCGCTGCGCGAGCAGCTTGCCACCGAACTGGCGGCAAAAGACGCCATCATCGCCTACAAGGACGAGGAAATCGAGCGCTATCGCGACATGAAGGCCCGTCTGTCCACGAAGATGGTGGGCGAGTCGCTCGAGCAGCACTGCGAGACCGAGTTCAACCGCATGCGCATGCTGGCCTTCCCGAACGCCTATTTCGAAAAGGACAACGACGCCTCGGACGGCACGAAGGGCGACTACATCTTCCGCGAGTTCGACGAAGGCGGCGCCGAGGTCGTGTCCATCATGTTCGAGATGAAAAACGACATGGAAAGCACGGCGCGGCGCCACCGCAACGAGGACTTCTTCAAAAAGCTCGACGCCGACCGCACGAAAAAGGGTTGCGAATACGCCGTGCTCGTCAGCCTGCTCGAGCCGGAAAGCGAGCTGTACAACCAGGGCATCGTGGACGTGTCGTACCGCTATCCGAAGATGTACGTCATACGCCCGCAGTTCTTCTTGCCGCTCATCTCGCTTTTGCGCAACGCTGCCGCTTCCTCGCTTGTCTACAAGCAAGAACTTGCCGAGGTGCGCAGCCAAAACATCGACATCACGAACTTCGAGGCGCGCCTTGAAGACTTCAAGGAGAAGTTCGGCAAGAACTGGGATCTGGCCAGCAGGAAGTTCAACCAGGCCATCGACGAGATAGACAAGTCCATCGCCCAGCTGCAGAAGGTGAAGGCGTCGCTTCTGTCGTCGAGCACGAACCTGCGCCTGGCCAACGACAAGGCGGAAGGCCTGACCATTCGCAAGCTGACGTACAAAAACCCCACGATGCAGGCGAAGTTCAAAGAGGCTCGCACGACGGCAAAGCGAAAGGGCGAGGATGCAAAGCAGGCCGAGGTCGTCGAGGCCGTCGTGATCGAAGACGCGATGGAACAGGGGTAGCGCGAGGCAGGCGGCCGAAGGGGAGGCGTAGGCGTTCGCGGCGCCCGACCAGGGGCGGCACGGCGCACGGCGCCTCTTCTGGACTTTTTGTAGATCGCGCCACTGCCGTGAAATACGAACAAAAGTTTGATATAATGGACCTATGACCGAGTTTGAGAACAGAAACGCCGAAGGGCGCCTGGACGACGCGTTTGCGAGCCTGCAGCGCGAGGGGCGCCGCCGGCCTGCGCTCGACCGCGCCGTGAAGGAGTTCGCCGAAAACCCGCCCAGCCCAGAGACGCAGGCTGGAAAGATCGCTCGCATCAAGCGCGAGTTGGAATCGGTGCCGACGCTGCCGGGCGTGTATTTGTGGAAGGACGCGTCAGGGGCCGTCATCTACGTCGGCAAGGCAAAGCAGCTGCGGGCCCGCATGCGCCAGTACGTGAACTTCCAGGACGAACGGGCGAAGATCCCGCTTCTCGTGGACCAGATCGCCTCGTTCGACTACATCGTCGTGGAAAACGAGCACGAATCGCTCGTGCTGGAAAAGAACCTCATCAACCAGTACGCGCCGTTTTTCAACGCCGACTTCAAAGACGACAAGTCCTATCCGTTCATCGCCGTCATGAAGGGATGCGCGTTTCCTGCCATAAAGTACACCCGTGAAAAGCACAAGCCCGACACGCGCTACTTCGGCCCCTACACCGACAGCCGCGCGGCCCGCGACCTTGTCGACATCGCCCGGAAGGTCGTGCCTTTGTGCGCGGCCAGCTGCGCCGACTGGCGCCAGCTGAACCGTCGGCTTGAGAAGGACCCGCTCGCCCTGCTCGCCCGCGACGCCCGCCCATGCTTCGACGCGCACGTGGGGCTGGGGCCGGGGGCCTGCTGCGGCCGCATCACGCCGGAGGCGTACGCCGCCAACGTCAAGCGCATCGAGCGCTTCTTGTCGGGCCAGCGCCGCGAGTTCATCGAAGAGCTGCGCACCGACATGAACGCGGCCGCCGCAGAGCTCGACTTCGAGCGGGCGGGGCGCATCAAGGCCCGCATCGACACCATCCAATCGCTCACCGACCGCCAGCACGCCGTGAGCGCCCACAACCTCGACGCCGACGTCATCGGCTTGTTCCGCGAAGAAACCATCGCCGGCGTGCACGTGTTCATGGTGCGCGAAGGCCGCATCGTGAACTCAAACGAGTTCGTGCTGAACCGCGGCAAGGACATTCCCGACGAAGACCTGCTCCACATGTTTTTGCTGCGCTACTACGACGCCACCACGTCCATCCCGCACGAGGTCATCGTCGACGCGCTGCCCGACGACGCCGACGCCATGGCCGCGTGGCTCACCGAAAAGCTCGGCAGCGCCCACGGCGCGAAAGTGCGCTTCACGGCGCCGAAAAAAGGGGAGAAGGCCGAGCTGGTTGCCATGGCGCAGAACAACGCCAAGCACACGCTCATGCGCTACAAGGTGCGCACGAACTATGAGGACAAGCGCATCAACGACGCGCTTTTGCAGTTGGAAAGCGCCCTTGCGCTCGACAATCCGCCCCTGCGCATCGAGTGCTTCGACATCTCCACCATCCACGGCTCCTACACCGTGGCTTCCATGGTCGTGTTCACCAACGGCAAGCCCGACAAAAACCAGTACCGCCGGTTCAAAATCAAGACGCCGCTTGTCGAGGCGAACGACTTTCTGTCCATGCAGGAGGTGATGGAGCGCCGCTATGCGCCGGAGCGCATGGCCGACGAGCGCTTCGGGTCGAAGCCGGACCTCGTCATTTTGGACGGCGGCAAGCCCCAGCTGACGGCGGCGCTCGACATGTTCGACCGCATGGGCATCGACGACATCGCCGTATGCGGGCTGGCCAAGCGCGACGAAGAGCTGTTCGTGCCGTGGCAAGACACGGGCCCGGTCGTGCTGCCAAGCGGCTCGTCGTCGCTTTATCTGGTCAAACAAGTGCGCGACGAGGCGCACCGCTTCGCCATCACGTTCCATCGCGAACTGCGCGGCAAGGGCATGACGGCGTCCATACTCGACGACGTGGTCGGCATGGGGCCGGTGCGCAAAAAAGCGCTCATGAAGCACTTCAAGTCGTTTCGGAACTTGAAGGCCGCGTCGCTGGAAGACATCGTTGCGGCCCGCGTCGTTCCGCGCGAAGTGGCCGAAGAGCTCTACCGCGTGTTGCGCCAGTACGAAAACGAGAACGGCGCCGGTGCTGCCGTCGACAATGCGTGCAGCGCCGAGGCGCCGCAGAAGGAGGAACCATGACGCACCATACGCAAGACCAAACGCCGGAAGGCGAGCTGAGCCCCATGCCGGAGCTTGTGGTCCTTACGGGCATGAGCGGCGCGGGTCGCACCGAAGCCATGCACGTCTTCGAAGACCTCGGGTACTTTTGCGTCGACAATCTGCCCGTGAACCTCATCGACGATTTGCTGGCGCTTGACGGCTTTCCGGGGCAGCTGGAAGGCCGGCGCCGCATCGCCGTCGTGGTCGACGCCCGCAACATGGGCTTTTTCCGGGACGTCGGCGACGAGATCGCCCATTTCGAGGAATTGGGGCTTACCTACCGCATCATCTTCCTCGACGCGTCCGACGAAAAGCTCGTGGCTCGCTACAAGGCGAGCCGGCGCCGCCACCCGCTTTGCGGCGACGGGGCGTCGGTCATCCAGGGCATAGAGCGCGAGCGCGACATGCTCTGCCAGCTGCGCGACAACGCCGACCACGTCATCGACACCACCGACATGCTGCCCCAAGAGCTGCGCCGCGAAGTGCAGGGCCTGTTCGGCGACCGCGAAGGCCGCAGGGAACTGTCGGTCACCGTGTACTCGTTCGGGTTCAAGCACGGCGCCCCGGTCGACGCCGACCTCGTCATGGACGTGCGCTTTCTGCCGAACCCCTATTACGACCCCAAGCTGCGCTCGTACACCGGCTTGGACGCGCCGGTGCGCGACTATGTGCTCTACCGCCCCGAAACCGAAGAGTTCCTGAAGCGGTGGCGAGCGCTGCTCGACTGCGTGATGCCGGGCTACGTCGCGGAAGGCAAGCAGCAGCTGGCCATCGGGGTGGGCTGCACGGGCGGCCAGCACCGCAGCGTCGCGCTTGCCGAAGCCACGGGCGACTACTTGAAGTCGCGGGGCTACCGCGTGTCCACGGCGCACCGCGACTTGAAGCTTGCCGAGGGCAGCGACGGGCGCCTCGTGGCCGACGCTGAGGCCGAGCGAGAAGGCGCCGATGCGCCGACGAAAGCCGAAGGGTGAGGGCGCCTATGACCGCATCCGCAGCGTTTACCCAAGACTCGTCGCAGACGGCGGCGTTTCGACCCCTGGCAGACGCCGAGGCCGTCGTGGCCCCGAGCGAGAACGTCAAGGCGGTCGTCATCGGCGGCGGCACCGGCGCCCCGGTTTCCATTCGCACGCTTTTGTCCATGGGCCTGGAAACGAGCGCCGTCGTGGCCATGGCCGACGACGGCGGCTCGACGGGCATCCTGCGCCAGGAGGCCGACGTCACGCCTCCGGGCGACGTCCGCAAGTGCATCGCCGCAATGGCGGCCGATCCGACGGATCCGCTCACGAAGGCGTTCAAGTACCGCTTCGCCTTCGCCCGCAACCACACGCTCGGCAACCTCATGCTCTCGGCGCTCGAAGACGCCACGCATTCTTTCCCTGAAGCCATCGCCATCTGCGAAGACTTGCTGTGCGCACGGGGGCACGTCTACCCCTCGACGCTCAACCTCGTCTCGCTGGTGGCCCGCACCCGCGACGGGCGCTACCTTGAAGGCCAGGCCGTCGCGTGCCATTCCCGCACGGCGCTCGAGCGCGTGAAGCTGCAGGCGTGCGAGCCCATCATCCCGTATGCGCCGGCGCTGCAGGCCATACGGGAAGCCGACCTCATCGTGCTCGGGCCGGGGTCGCTGTTCACGTCCATCATTCCGAACCTGCTCGTCCCCGGCGTCGTCGACGCCATTCGCGCCTCGAACGGCGTCACGCTGTTCGTCTGCTCGCTTGCCGACATGCAAGGCGAAACGTGGGGGCTGACGGCAAAAGAGCACGTCGAAGCGCTCATGGACCACGGCATGGCCGGGCTGCTCGATTACGTGCTCATCCACTCCAAAGAGCCGCTGAAGCCCGACAACATGGCAACGGGCCTGTTCAGCGCCGTGACGGGCAACGATCCGGAGCACACGTCGCTCTCTTCCATGACCGATCTGGAAATGTCGGGGCGCGTGCGGCCGGTGAGGGTCACCTACCAAGACGTGAAGCAGCTGCAAGACGAAGGGCCGGTCGTGGTGACGCGCGACCTTGTCGACCCTCTTCATCCCACGTGGCACAACCCGGTCGCGCTGCGCGAGGCGTTCCAAGGAGTGATGCGGCTATGTCGTTCACGGCAGAAGTGAAAGACGAGCTTACGCGCGTCGATCCGGTGTGCACGCACTGTTTGCAGGCCACGCTGGCGGCGCTCGTTCGCACGGAAGGCACGCTGTTCAAAAGCGGCCAGGACAGCTATCGCGTGGAGATCGCCACCGACACGCCGTCGGTCGCCCGTTTGGTCATACGCTCGCTGCATGAGCTTTACGGCCTGAAGACCGCGCTCACCATGCGCCGCAGCGTGCTGCACAAGACGCCGAACTACCTCATCGAAGTGCCGATGCAGCCTGGGCTGCGTGGCGTGTTGGAAGACATGGGCGTGCTCAACGACCGCGGCGGCCTGTACCTGGGCATTCCCGACAAGCTGGTCGCGAAGGAATGCTGCAGCGCGGCGTATCTGCGCGGGGCGTTTCTCGGCGGCGGGTTCGTGTCCGATCCGCGCGGAGACTTTCACTTCGAGATCACGCTCGAAAACGAGGCGCTGGCCCAGGGGCTCGTGGACCTCATGGCCCGCAAGGGCATCAAGGCCCGCATCATGCGCCGGCGCAGCTCGCATATGGTCTACCTGAAAAGCGGCACCGCCATCTTGGAGTTCTTGGCGTTCGTCGGCGCCCACCAAGGGGCGCTCGCCATGGAAGAGGCCCGCGTGGTCAAAAGCGTGCGCAACGATGTGAACCGCCAGATCAACGCGGAATACGCGAACCAGGCGAAAACCGTCAACGCGTCGATGGAGCAGCTCTCCGCCATCAAGACGGTCGTTGCGGCCTACGGCATGGAAAACCTGCCGCCGGCGCTGCAGGAGTTCATCGAGCTGCGCATGAAGCACCCCAACGCCACGCTGAAAGAGCTGGGGGATTTGGCCACGCCGCCGCTGTCGAAGTCGGCGGTGTACCACCGCGTCCGCCGCATCGAATCGATGGCCGCCGACGTGAAGTAGGCGGCAGGCGGCAGGCGGCTGCCGCCGTGCCAACGCGGTGCGCTGTTTCGTGCGAACGGACGCGAGCGCCCGCGCGGATCCGTCCGACGTCCGTTCGCCGCGAAGCGAAAGGAGGTGTTCCAACGCACAAAAGCCCCGCGGTGCGGGGCTTGGTCAGGCGACTCGTCAGTCCAGGAGTGACCGGAGCGCTAGGCGCGTTCCACCTTGCCGGCCTTCATGCACTTCGTGCACACGTTCGCCTTGCGCACGCGACCTTTCTTGTCGCGAATGGTGACGCGCTGGATGTTGGGCTTGAACCAACGGTTCGTCACGCGATGCGAGTGGCTGATGCTTCGACCGGCCACCGGATGCTTGCCGCACACTTCACATACTTTAGACATGTTTCATCACTCCATTGACGTTCTTCGCTCGGGCGCTTCGGACGTGCCGAAGCAGACCGTTAATAACACAAAAGCCTATCCACTATAACACAACACCGCGCATGTGTCCAAGAATTTTTTGTGTGGTATGGCAGCGCATCAGCGCCAGGCTTCTTTGCGCTGATGGTTGAGGTATATAATGAAACGAATCGTCAATTCGGCGGCCCGTCCGCCATTCCCGTCGCGCCCATCCTCCTGAGAGGGCGTGCGCATAGAAGCGAAAGGAACGCCATGAACGACACTATACCAGGCAACCTTCATGTGGCAAACGACGTGCTTGCCGACATTGTCGGCAATGCTGCGATGGAATGCTACGGCGTCGTCGGCATGGCCGCTCCCACGGCCGCAGACGGCATCGCGAAGATTCTTCCGGCGTCGCGTCTGCGCCGCGGAGTCGTCGTCAACGCGACCGACGTCGGCATACATGTCGAACTGTACGTCATCATCGAATACGGCACCAACATCAACACCGTTTCTCAAAACCTCATCGACCAGGTCACGTTTGCGCTCAGCGAATATGTGCGCGTTCCCATCGACGGCGTCGAGGTCCATGTGCAGGGCGTGAAGATCCGCAAGTAACCGAGGCGCCAAGACGACCACGATGAGTGCGGCGCCACAGCCGCCTGTTAAGGAGAATCGATCCGTATGTCCCAATCCTATTCCAGCAATGCGATCATGAACGCCATTGCTGCAGCCGCAAAGGCGCTCGGCGAGAGAAAAGACGAAGTCAACCGCCTCAACGTCTTCCCGGTTCCTGACGGCGACACGGGCACCAACATGTCGCTCACGCTTGAGACCGTGGTTGAGAACCTGGCCGCGCTGCCCATCGGCGCCACGGGCGCCGACATCCGCCGCGCCATCACCACCGGTGCGCTCATGGGCGCTCGCGGCAACTCCGGCGTCATCACGTCGCAGATCTTGCGCGGCTTGTGCGAAGGCTCGGCCAACCACCATGCGCTCGACACTGCGTTTTTGGACGCGGCCTTCGCCAAGGCCCAAGACGTTGCCTTCCACGCCGTGCGCAAGCCCGTCCGCGGCACCATCCTCACCGTGTTGGAAGATTGCGCTGCCGCCGCCAAGACGGCCCGCAAAAAGAAGCTCGGCACCGAAGAGGCGCTCAACCTCATCGTGGACGAGGCCTACGCGTCGGTGCAGCGCACGCCGGACTATCTGCCGGTGCTGAAGGAAAACGGCGTCGTGGATGCGGGCGGCTTCGGCTTGGCCATCCTCTTCGATGCGTTCGCCGCGGCGCTCACCGGGCGCGAAGGCGTGCTTACCGACGAGCTCGCCGTCGCCCGCACGTCGGTGCCGAAGGTCGAGATCGAGCAGATCAACGACTGGGAAGGCTCCCAGTACCGCTACTGCACCGAATTCCTCGTGCATGCCGCCGAGCTGGACGAAGACGCCGCTCGCGACTTCTTGCCCACGATGGGCGACTGCGACCTGCTGGTCGGCTGCACGCCGAACTACAAGGTGCACGTGCATTCCAACCGCCCCGACCAGGTGCTCGCGTACTTCTTGACGCACGACGCGCAGATTTCCGAGGTCCACATCCACAACATGCAGCTGCAAAGCGCAGCCCGCAGCGAATCGATCGCGGCCGAGCAGGCGGCATCGTCCAAGCCGTTCGGATTCGTGGCCGTGGCGGCGGGCGAGGGCAACAAGAAGATCCTCGAAAGCCTGGGGGTCGACGTGGTCGTGTCCGGCGGCCAGACGATGAACCCCTCCACGAAGGAGCTGCTCGACGCGGTCGAACAGGTTGCTGCCGACGCCGTCATCATTCTGCCGAACAACAAAAACATCGTCATGGCCGCCCAAAGCGCCTGCGAGCTGGCCGAGAATCCGTGCAGCGTCGTGCCGACCACCAGCGTGCCGGAAGCGTTCACGGCCATGTTCGGCTTCGACGAGGCGGCTGCGCTCGAAGACAACGTGGAAGCCATGACCGAAGCGTTCGAAGACGTGCGCACGGGGGAAGTGACCACGGCCATCAAGGACTCGAAGGACGCACACGACAACCCCATCCACGAAGGCGACGTGATCGGCATCGCGGACGGGTCCATCGAGGCCGTCGGGGCGTCGGTGGAAGACGTGGCGCTGACGCTCGTCGCCGCCATGGACGCTGACGAGGCCGACACCTGCACGCTGCTTGCCGGCGAAGACCTTGACGACGAAGCGTTTGCGCAGATCATCGCCCGCATCGAAGAGGCCTATCCCGACTTGGAGATCGACGAGCACCGCGGCGAGCAGCCGCTGTATCCGCTCGTGCTGTCCTTGGAATAGCCGAAAAGCCGCATGCTCGAGGCAGACCGCATAGCTGACACGCTCGCGCTCGACGAACCCGTCGGGCGCGTTCGCATGGTAAGCCCCGGACGGGCGAAGGCGCTCGACGCCATGGGCATCCGCACGGTGCGCGACCTGGTCATGCACGTGCCGCGCCGCCACCTGGACCTCACGAACGTGCAGACGGCGGCGTCGTGCCCGCTGGGGCAGCTGTGCACCGTGGTCGGCGTCGTCCACAAAGCGCAGCTCAAACGCCCGCGACCGCGGCTCGCGCTCGTGGAGGTCACGCTCGTGGACGCGACGGGGACCCTTATGGTCACGATGTTCCAACAGCCTTGGCTCATGGACAAGCTCGAGCAGGGCATGCGCATCGCCGTGTCGGGGAAGGTCGAGTTCAACTACGGGTTCAAGCGCATGACGAACCCGTTTTTGGAAGTGCTGGAGCCCGACCGGGACGCCCAGGGGCGCGTGGTCGCCATCCATCCGGCCACCGAAAAGCTCAGCGCGACCATGGTGCGGCGCCTCGTCGGCAACGCGCTGGAGGCGTGCGCGGGCCTGCTCGACCCGCTGCCGGCGGCGCTGCGGACGCGCTATCGGCTGATGAGCCGCGGAACGGCGCTGCGCTGCCTGCATTTCGCCCACGACATGGGCGAGGTGCGCGAGGCGAAGCGCCGGCTCGCCTACGAAGAGGTGCTGCTGTTGGAGCTGGCGCTCATGACCGAAGGGCTCAAGCGCACCGCAGGCAGGCGTCCTTGCGCCCACGTCGTCGACGGGCCGGCGCTGCGGGCGCTCGATGCGGCCGTTCCTTTCACGCTGACCGCCGAGCAGCAGAAGGCTCGCGAAGAGATCCTCTCGCGCCTGGCTGCGCCTGATGCGGCGAACCACCTGTTGCTGGGAGACGTCGGCACGGGCAAGACCGTCGTGGCGGCCTATGCGCTGGCCGCGGCGGCCGACACCGGCGGGCAGGCGATGCTCATGGCGCCGACCGAAGTGCTCGCCCGCCAACACGGCAAGACGCTCGGGCCGCTGCTCGACGCCGCGAACGTCAGCTGGGCGGTGCTCACCGGCTCGACTCCGGCCGCCGAGCGCGACGCCATATGCGCGGGGCTTGCCGACGGGTCGCTTTCGGTGCTCGTCGGCACGCACGCGCTGCTTGAAGACGACGTGGCGCCGAAGCGTCTCACGCTTGCGGTCATCGACGAGCAGCAGCGTTTCGGCGTCGACCAGCGGGCACGTCTGCTCGACAAGGGCGAGGCGCCCGATGCGCTCTATCTCACGGCGACGCCCATCCCGCGCTCGCTTGCGCTGGCGGTGTACGGCAACCTCACGCTGTCCTATTTGAAGGCCCGCCCGAACCGCGACGCCGTGCGCACGACGCATCTGCACCGAAAGTCCGACCGCGGGCACGCCTACGACGCCGCGAAAGAGGCGCTCAAGCGCGGCGAGCAGGTCTACGTGGTCTGTCCGCTCATCGAAGAGGCCCCCGACAAGAAGGAAGCGAAGCGGTCGGGCGGCCTGCAGGACGACGACGCCTACGCATTCGACCGGGTGGTCATCGAAAGCGACGAGGACTTCGCCGGCGCCGATGTGTCGGCGGCCACGAAGCAGGCGGCCTATCTGCAGTCGACGGTGTTCGCCGACTGGGACGTGGCGCTTTTGCACGGGCGCATGAAGCCGGCCGAAAAGCAGGAGGTCATGGACCGTTTCATGCGCAACGAATCGCAGGTGCTCGTGGCCACGACCGTCATCGAAGTGGGCGTGGACGTGCCCAACGCCACGGTCATGATCGTGGAAGACGCGGACCGTTTCGGGCTCTCGCAGCTCCACCAGCTGCGCGGACGCGTCGGGCGCGGAGAGCTGGACGCCCAGGTGCATCTGGTGGCGGCGACGAAGGATGCGGAAGCGCTCAAGCGGCTGTCTGCCCTCGAGCGCACCGACGACGGCTTCGAGCTGGCGGAGTTCGACCTGTCGCTGCGCCGCGAAGGCGACATCTTGGGCAACCGCCAGCACGGCGCGTCGGCGCTGAAGCTCGTCAACATCGTGCGCGACCGCAACGTCATCGAGGCGGCCCACCGCGACGCCGAAGACCTGCTTGCCCATGATCCAACGCTCGACCGGCCCGAACACCGGGCGCTTGCCCGCGAGATGCGCCTGCTCTTCTCGTCGGCGGCCGACATCCAAGGAGGGTGACCCATGCGAATCGTTGCCGGAATCTGGCGCGGTCGAACCGTGTTCGCGCCTGCGGGCGACGCCACGCGCCCGACGACCGACCGCGTGCGCGAATCGCTCATGAGCACGCTGTTCAGCCTGCGCGGCGGCTTTGATGGGGTGCACGTTTTGGATGCGTTCGCCGGAAGCGGGGCGCTCGGCTTCGAGGCGCTCAGCCGAGGCGCGGCCGATGCGGCGTTTTTCGACGTGGACCCGGCCGCCGTTGCCGCCATGAAAAAGACGGCCGCTTCGCTTGGCGCAAGCCCTCGTGCGGCCCGCATAAGCCGAGGCGATGTGCTGCGGGGCGCGGCCGGTCGGCCTGCGCACCCCTATGACCTCGTCTTTCTCGACCCGCCGTACCGCTTTGCGGCCGCCGACGTCCTCTCTTTCGTCGCGGGCCTGCGCAGCGGCGGGGCTTTGGATGCGGGCGCCCTCGTCGTCTACGAACATGACGCGAAAGATCAACGTTCTGTCGACGATGCGGCGAACGCCGCCGGATTGGTTGTTGCGCGATCGCGCAAGTACCGTGATACTGTCATAGACGTCATGCGTCCGGCCGGCCCGGACGCTGCAAAAAACGATGGCGGCGACGCGCCGCAAGCCGGTTCAGAAAGCGAGCCTTCATGAAACGTGCGCTGACTCCGGGGACGTTCGACCCCATCAC
The DNA here is from genome assembly GCF_011039175.1 of Slackia sp. ZJ119. Taxonomy (GTDB): domain Bacteria; phylum Actinomycetota; class Coriobacteriia; order Coriobacteriales; family Eggerthellaceae; genus Xiamenia. Next base: position 40,826 of record NZ_JAAKEN010000013.1, on the reverse strand, counting down.
GAGCGGACACCTCGACATCATCACCCGCGCTGCGGCCCTTGTGGATGAGGTCGTCGTGGCTGTGGCCGCTTCCCAGCGGAAAAAGCCGCTCTTTTCGCTGGAAGAGCGCGTCGAGCTGGCGCGTCAGTCCACGAAGCACTTGCCCAACGTGCGCGTCGAGCCGTTCGACGGGCTGCTCGTCGACTTCGCGAGCCGCATGGAGGCCACCGTCGTGGTCAAAGGCCTGCGGGCCATCACCGACTTCGAGTACGAGTTCCAGATGACGGCGCTCAATTACGAGCTCGACCGGGAAATCGAGACGATCTTCATCATGTCGCCGCCGCAGCACATGTACCTGTCGTCGTCGATCGTGCGCGAAATCGCCAGCTTGGGAGGCGACGTCGACCAGTTCGTCACGCCATGCGTATCAAAAGCGTTGCAGGCGAAGTTCGCGAAACAGCGTTGATGACCTGGACTTGTCGTTCGCATGATATTTTGAGCGTTTTTTCGAAACGGAACGGTTTGCGATCGACTCATGCTAGAATTTGGAAATATGTGTGAAAATAAACACACCACTCAAGACGCAGTACAAATGCAGCAGTAAACGGTGGAAGGGACGATAATGGACGAAACAGGGGTGTTGGGGCTGCTCGAAGAGCTCTCCATCCTTTTAGAGGACTCCAAGCCTGTCTTTGGCAAGAACACGATGAGACAGGTCGACGTGGCTGCGGCTTTCGAAATTCTCGACGAGATTCGCGACACGTTCCCCAGCGAATTCTCTCAGGCACGGCAGATCGTGCGCGAGCGGCAGTGCCTGCTTGACGATGCGGAAGCCGAAGCGAACCGCATGATCGAAGACGCCCGCAGCCAGGCGATGACCATTGCGAGCGAGCAGGAGATCGTGCGCATCTCCCAGCAGCAGGCCGACCAGGTGCTCGTTGAAGCCCGCGAGCTGGAGCGCCAGACGCGTGCCGGCGCAGAAGACTACGCTGACGAGGTGTTCGGGCATGTGGAGAAGAGCCTCGACACGCTGCTGAACAACGTGCGGCGCTGCCGCGACCGCCTGAACGCGAACTCTTTGGCCTCGGGCCGCTAGGCACAGGTCTGCGCAATGGGCAAGCTCACCCTCACGGTGCCGTACGCGTTGCTGACGCCGGCGGCGACCGAATCCTACGAAGGAACCTATGACCTGCCGGTGTTCAAGGCCGGCCCCGACCTGTACGAGTTCAAAGAGCCGCTTGCGTGGACGGCGGTGCTCACGAACACCGGCGACGCCATTCTGGTCACCGGCACGGTCGAGGGCGAGGCGTCCACGGCCTGCGCCCGGTGCTTGAGCCCGGTTGCGCTGCCGGTCACGGGCGATGTCGAAGGCTACTATCTGCTCGGCGGCGAAGACGAGGCGCCGGAAGACCTTGACGAGGACGAGTTCGAGGTGCTGCCTGCTGACAAGGTCATAGACCTGGAATCGCTCGTCCGTGCAGCGCTGCTCGTGGAAATGCCGCTCGTGCCGTTGTGCCGGGACGACTGTGCGGGCCTGTGTCCTCGCTGCGGCCACGATCTCAACGACGGTCCGTGCGACTGCAAGCCCGAGCCGCCAGAAGATCCGGACGCGAACAACCCGTTCGCAGCCTTGAAAAGCCTGAAGTTCGACGAATAGCGAAACGGCCCTGCGGGGCCGCTTCTTTTTGGCGTCATGCACGGCGGCGGGGAGGAAGGCGCGGCCGCGCCGCGCCGCGCGTCGCAGGCGGAGGGCGCTGCCGCGCCGCTTGTCGTGCGGCAGGGCGCCGCTGTCGGGCGACGGCGAGGGCGGCCGACGCTGCGGCAAGCCTCTCTGCTCCCGCCGCCGCCCGGCTCCCGCCTTCGATATATGGACGCGTCGTGGACGTTCGCGTACCGCTCGCGGGAACTTCTTGCAGGCAGATCAGGGTTTTGCTAAAGTACTAGTTCGCGTGTTTACCAGCAACAGTTCTCAGCAAAAAGCGCTGAGCTCAGTTTGAAGGAGAATTCGAACCATGGCAGTACCTAAGCAAAGGAAGGGCCGCGCCCGCGTCCACTCTCGTCGCAGCCAGCATGACAAGATCAGCGCTCCTGCGCGTTCCGTGTGCCCCCAGTGCGGCGAGGCAAAGCTTCCTCATCGCGTGTGCCCCAATTGCGGCTTCTACAAGAACCGCGAGGTCATCGAGGTCGACTAGCCCTCGAGTCGCTATGCCGACGTCACAAAGCCTCCCAGCCCCCTGCATTTCAGGTGCAAGAGGCTCGGAGGCTTTTCCTGTTGCGCCGAGCAGATAAGGTGAGCCAATGACCGATCCAACACAGCCAACCCGCACGCTGCACGTCGCGGTCGACGCCATGGGCGGCGACCATGCGCCCGACGTCGTGCTCGAAGGCGTCGAGGCTGCGCTTGCAGCGAATCCGGCGCTGTCGGTTGCGCTCGTCGGCGACGCAAGCGTCGTCGAGCCGTTCGCCGCGTCCCACGCGCGTTGCCAAGCCGTCGCGTCCACCGAGGTCATCGGCATGGACGAGCATCCGGCCGAAGCGGTGCGCCGCAAAAAGGACTCGTCGGTGGTCGTCGGCTGCCGGCTGGTGAAGGAAGGCCGGGCCGAGGGGTTCTTCTCGGCGGGGTCGACCGGCGCGTGCCTGGCTGCCGGCACGCTCGTGATCGGGCGCGTCAAAGGCGTGCTGCGCCCTGCGCTCGTCACGGTGGTGCCGTCTCCGGTGCGCCCGATCGTGCTCGGCGACATCGGCGCGAACGCCGATTGCAAGCCCGAATACCTCGTGCAGTTCGCCGTCATGGGAAGCATCTACGCGAACAAGGTCTTGGGGATCGAGCGTCCCCGCGCGGCCTTGCTCAACATCGGCGCGGAGTCGACGAAAGGCTCGCAGTTCGCGCAGGCCGCCTATCGCCTGATGGAAGAAGGGCTCGACAACTTCGCGGGCAACGCCGAGGGCGGCGACATCTTGACGGCGACCTACGACGTCGTGGTGACCGACGGCTTCACGGGCAACGTGTGCCTGAAGACCATAGAAGGCACGGCCAAGGTGCTGCTCGGCGCCGTCAAAGGCGTCATGGGAAAAACCGCGCTCACGAAGTTGGGCGCTTTGCCGCTCGTCGGTCCGCTTAAAGGCTTGAAAGCGCAGATCAGCCCCGACACGTATGGCGGAGCGCCGCTTTTGGGCCTCAAAGGCGCCCTGTTGGTCGGCCACGGCTCGTCGAACGCCCAGGCGATTTGCAACGGGGTGCTGGCGACGGCCAAGCTCGTTGAAGAGGGCGTCACGGAAACGATTGCCGACGCGCTGTGCGCGTCCGAGAAACGATAAGCCCAAGGAAGGCGGAAAACAGACGCATGGAAGATGCCGCGCACAACGAAAACGCCCTGGCCGCCGGCGCGTCTCGGTCGGTGGGAGAGCACGGTTCTCGCCTCAGCGACCTGGAGCAGCCGACCTCGCTGACCGAAGAGCAGCAGCGCAAGCTGGCCGACGCGCAAGCCATTTTGGGCTACACGTTCACGCACCAACAGCTGCTGTTGTCCGCTATCACGCACCCGTCGGCCACGGAAGGCAGGTCGGTCAAGTACTCCTACGAGCGCCTGGAATTTCTCGGCGACAGCATCTTGGGCGCCATCGTGTCCACGATCGCCTTCGACCGCTTCACCGAGCTGGACGAAGGCGGTCTCACGCGCATCAAGGTGGCCCTCGTCAGCGGCTCAAGCCTCTCGTCGGTCGCCGAAAAGCTCGGGTTCGCCGACGTCATCGTGTTCGGCTCGTCGGAAACGGGCACCGGCAAGCGCGGCCTTCACTCGGCGCTTGAAAACGTCTACGAGGCCGTCGTGGCGGCGCTCTATCTCGACGGCGGCTTGGACGTGGCCATCGACTTCGTTGAAAGCACGCTCGTTCCGCGCATGTCCATCTCCATGGCCCGCGAGCCGGAAAACCCCAAGAGCGCCCTGCAGGAAAAGCTGCAGGAAGACGGCATCACGCCCACGTACAAGCTCGTGGAGACCCAGGGCCCGCCGCATGACCGCACGTTCGTGGCGCAGGTGTTCGCCGGCTCGCAGGGGCTTGCCCGCGGCACCGGCCGCACGAAGAAGGAGGCCGAGAGCCAGGCGGCGAAAAGCACGCTCGCGCGTTTGGGCGAGTTCTTCGGGCTGGGCATGGACAAGCAGGCCAAGGCGGAAAAAGCCGAGGCCGCCAAGCTTGCCAAGGCGGAAAAGGCCGAAGCGGCCAAACTCGCGAAAGCCGAGAAGGCCGCCGCGAAAGCCGAACTGAAGGCGCGGAAGAAAAGCGAGCAAGATCGACTCTGGCCGCTCAAGTAGGCGCGTTCGATGTATCTGAAGTCCCTCGTCCTGAAAGGTTTCAAGTCCTTCGCCGACCGCAGCGTGCTGCCCTTCGAGCCGGGCCTGAACGCGGTCGTCGGCCCGAACGGCTCGGGCAAGTCGAACATTTCCGACGCGGTTTTATGGGTGCTCGGCGAGCGCAACGCGAAGCATCTGCGCGGCCAGGCCATGGAAGACGTCATCTTCGCCGGCTCGACGGCTCGCAAGGCCGTGGGCGTGGCCGAGGTCGACTTGGTGCTCGACAACGCCGACGGCACGCTGCCGGTCGACTTTACGGAAGTGGTCCTGACGCGGCGGATCTATCGCACGGGCGAAAGCGAATACCTCATCAACGGCACCGTGTCGCGGCGGCTTGACGTGCTCGACATCCTGCACGACTCGGGCTTGGGCACGGGCACGCACTCCATCATCTCGCAGGGCTCGCTCGACTCCATTCTGCAGTCGCGGCCCGAAGACCGGCGGGCGCTGGTGGAAGAGGCCGCCGGCGTGCTGAAGCACAAGCAGCGCAAGGCGAAAAGCGAACGGAAGCTGGCCTCGATGGACGCGCACCTCGACCGCGTGCGCGACGTGGTCGGCGAGATCGAGCGCACGCTCAAGCCGCTTGAGCGGAAGGCGAAAAAGGCGCGGTCCTACGCCGAGCTGTCGGGGCAGCTGGCCGAAGCGACGCTGGCGCTTGCCGTCGACGATTTGCGGCGGCTGCAGAAGCAGTGGGACGCCGGACAGGAGCGGGAGCGCACGCTTGCCGAAGAGCAGGAGCAGCGTCGATGCGCCGTGACGGCGGCGGAAAAGGCGGTCGAAGAGCTGCAGGAGACCGCGCGGCTGCAGACGGCGGACGCCCACGAGCTGGCCCGCCAGCATCGCAGCGCACTTGCCGCCGTGGAGCGCTTCGACGGCGTGGCGCTTGTGCTGCGAGAGCGGCGCCGAGCGGCGCGGGAAGCGCAGGAAGCCCAGCTTCTGGCCCAGGAGCGCAATCGCGGGCAGCTCGACGCGGCGCGGCGAGAGCTGGCGGAGGCCGAGGCGGCGCTTTCGGGGCTCACCGCCGAGCGCGAGGCGGCCGACGCGGCGGTGCGCGACCTTGAGCGACGCCGCGACGAAGGCACCGAGCAGCGGCAGACGTTGGAGCGGGCCATGCGCGACGCCGAACGCGCCCGGGGCGCCGCCGAGGCGCGGCGCGAGCGAATCCGGCGCGACCTGGCGAAAACCCAGGAGCGCCTGGCCGAGGGCATCGCGCATGCGAAGCTCGTGGAAAGCCGCGGCTCCGAGCTGGAAGAGCGCCTGGAGCAGACGACGGCCGACATGGCGGCTGCGGCCGACGCGCTTGAGCGGGCCGAGCGGTCGTTGGCCGAGCTGGTGGAATCGGAAGGCAAGGCGCGTTCCGACGTGGCCGAAGCGACGCGCAAACGCGATGCGGCCCGCCGCCTCGCCGATGACCTGCAGGGCGGCGTCACGGCGCTCGAGGCCGAGGCCCGCGGCCTCGAAGAGTTGGAACGCGCCTCGTCGGCCGACTCGCCGGCGCGGCTGTGGCTGCTGGACAACCTGGCGTCTTATGACGCGGCCTGCCACGTGCTGTCGCATCACGTGCAGGCGCCGCCCGAGCTGGAGCCGCTCGTGGAGGCGCTGCTTTCTCGCGACGTGCTCGCGCTCGTGCTGGCCGACGAGGAAAAGGTCGCCTCGGCGGCGGCGCTCGCGTCGGCTCGCGGCGAGGCGGGGCTGGTGACGCTCGTTTCCGCTCGTGCCGCATCATGGGCGCCGCCTTGCGCCGCCGATGTGGCGCTGCCGGAAGGCGCCTTTTGGCTCGTTGATCGGCTGCAGGTCGACGCCGATGCCGGCGACGCAGTGAAAGCCCTGCTCGGGGACGTGGTCGTGTGTCCGACGCTTGAGTCGTGCCTGGCGGCGCGAAGCCTTGGCGCCGGCCTGCGCTTTGCCACGGAGGCAGGCTGCGTGGCGTGGCCGTCGGGCAAGGTCTGCGTGGGCGCGGCGGCGGATGCGGGCGATGACGGCGTGCTCGCCCGCGCACGAAAGCTGCAAGAGGTGCGGGCGCAAGCCGACCGCCGGAGGCGCGAGCTGGAAGCGGCGCGAGAAGCGCTGCGCCAGGCCGAAGAAGGCCTGCGTGCGGCGCAGGGCGCAAGCTTGAAGCTTGTGGAGGCGCTTGCGGCGCTGCGGGGCACCACCGAGGCGGCCCGCAGCGACGCGCGGGCGGTCGAGGGACGCTTGGCCGCGGTGAAGCAGGAATACGGCCAGCTGGAAGCACGCCGGGCCGAGGCGCAGCAGGCCATCGACGAGGCCCGCCCGACGGTGGAATCGCTTGAAGGCGACCTGGAGGCGGCTGTGGCGCAGGCCGCAGACGCGCAGCGGCGCTTCGAGGAGTCCAACGCCGCCATCGTTCCCGTGCGCAAGGAGCTGGCCCAGGTGCGCGACGCCTTGTCAGACGCCAAGCTCAAAGCCGCCACCCTCGGTGAGCGCGAGAAGTACAACGAGCGCATGGCGCAGACGCGCCGCAACGATTTGGAGCGCATCGCCGCCGCCGACCGTCGCGCCCGCTGCGACGTGCTGGAAAAGCGTGTCGTCGAGCGGCGCATCGCACCGATCGCCGCGCTAGTCGAAGAGCTTTCCGCCAGCGCCCGCCGCTGGACGCGCGAGCTGGAAGAGCGGGCGACTTCGGCCGAAAGCTCGTCGGCGTCGCTGTACAACGCCATCGACGAGGCGCGGGCGAAGGCGAAAGGGGCGCATGACGCCTTCGACGAGACGAGCAACCGCCTTTCTGAGGTGCGCGTCGAAAAGGGGCGCCTGGAAATCCAGGTGAACGCGACGGTCGAGGCCATCGTCGAGGGCTGCTCGACGCCGCTTGACCACGCGCTCGAGCTGCCCGAGCTCGAGGACCGCGCCAGCGTGCAGGAAGAGGCCGCCTCTTTGGAGCGGCGCCTCAAGGCGATGGGCTCCATCAGCCCCGACGCCGTGGAAGAATACGAGGCCGTGCGGCAGCGCTACGACTACCTGGCGGCCCAGGTGGCCGACATGCAAAGCGCCCGCGCGTCGCTCTCGAAGATCGTGCGCGTCATCGACCGTCGCATGAAAGAGGATTTCGAGCGCACGTATGCCCAGGTGAACGAGAACTTCAAGGAGATCTTCGCCGAGCTGTTCCCGGGCGGGTTCGCCGAGCTTTCGCTCGTGGACCCTGACGACATGGACAACACCGGCATCGAGGTGGTTGCCCAGCCTCGCGGCAAGCGGATCGCCAAGATGTCGCTCATGTCGGGCGGCGAGAAGTCGCTCACGGCCCTGGCGCTCCTGTTCGCGGTCTATCGCTGCCGCACGACGCCGTTTTACCTTCTCGACGAGGTGGAGGCGGCGCTTGACGACTCGAACCTGCGCCGGCTCATCGCGTATCTGAACAAGCTGCGCGACACGACGCAGCTCATCATGATCACGCACCAGCGGCGCACGATGGAAAGCGCCGACGTGCTGTTCGGCGTGTCCATGCAAAACGACGGCGTCACGCGCGTGGTGAGCCAGCGGCTCGACAAGGCGCTGGCCTACGCGAAGTAGGAGCGATGCGCGTCGCGTCTGTTGCGGGCGCGGCGCCGTGTGCCTGCTGCAGGCCGGACGGACGCCGCAGGGACGCAGCGGCGCCGGTGCCGCTGGCGCGACGGGGCGGCGGTGCTGTACAATCGCTGCACGACCAGACGGAAAGGATGACGATGGGCTTTTTCGACCGCATCAGCGAAGGGCTTCGCAGCTCGCGCGACAAGTTCAAGGAATCGATGAACGTCCTGCTCGACCGTGGGCCGGATTTGGACGAAGGCTTTTGGGAAGAGCTGGAAGAGACGCTCATCTTGTCGGACGTGGGCGGGCCTGCCGCGCTCGACATCGTGGAGCGGCTGCGCGACCAGGCGACGCGCCGGGCGCTGCCGGACGCCTATGCGGTGCTCGATTTGCTCAACGACGAGATTTCCGCCACGTTCACGCCTGGCGGCGACGAGATCCTCGGCGGCGAGCCTGCCGCAGTGCTGTTCGTGGGCATCAACGGCACGGGCAAGACCACGACGGTCGGCAAGATCGCCAAGGAACAGACCGACCGCGGCCGAGCCGTCATTTTGGGGTCGGCGGACACGTTTCGCGCGGCGGCCATCGAGCAGCTGGAAGTGTGGGCGCGTCGCGCCGACGTGGAAATGGTCACGCGCGAACGCGGGTCCGACCCGGCGAGCGTGTGCTTCGACACGCTGGAACGCGCCGAGACGGAAGGGTGCGATCTGGTGCTCATCGACACGGCGGGGCGCCTGCACACGTCGGCCGACTTGATGCGCGAGCTTGAAAAGGTCGTGAACGTGGTGCGCAAGCGCTCGACGCTTCCGGTGTACACGGTGCTCGTGATCGATGCGACCACTGGGCAGAACGGGCTTCAGCAGGCCCAGGAGTTCAACCGGGCGCTCGATCTGGACGCGCTCATCGTGACGAAGCTCGACGGCTCGGCGAAGGGCGGCATCGCGCTGGCCGTGTCGCACGAGCTGGGCCTTCCGATCATCAAGGTGGGCGTGGGCGAGGGGATCGACGACCTGCGCGACTTTGACGCCCACGACTTTGCGAGCGCCTTGATCGGGGACTTCGACGAGCGCTATGACGACGAGGACGCCTACGAGGGCGAGAACGTGAAAGAGGCGGCCATCACGGCGGGCGAGCGCCGTCGCGACGTCATCGAGGGCGCCCGCGCGAACGTCGAGCGGGCGGCGGCCCAAGCACAGGCCCAGGCGCAGATCGCTGCGGCAGAGGGTGCGGCGCCGGAAGCGCCCGAGACGGACGCAGAAGGCGAAGCGTCGGCGGCGGTCGTCGGCGGCGCGGAGGCTGCAGGCGCGGCGGAGCAAGCCGGCGAGCCGGCCGAGGCCGTTGAGACGTCGTCCGCAGGCGAGCCGGACATGGAAGCGGCTGAGGCCGCTTGCGCGGCGGAGATTTGGCCGGATGCGGAAGAAGCGGCCGATGAGGCGCTTGCACCGGACCAGGAGCCCTTGGGAGGCGAGACGGCCGCCGAGGATGCGCCCGAGGCCGAAAGCGAAGACGACGCAGCGAAAGAGGCTGGTCAGGAAGCTGACGCGCAAGAGGCTGCCGACGAGCAGAAGCCGCCCAAGAAGAAGCACTTCTGGGAGCGCTGGTTCTAAAGGCCGAACGCGACAAGCGCATCGGTGCGACGCCGCTTGCTCAGCGCAGGCGGCGTTTCTTCACTTGCAGGCGGGGCGGCGGCTTATCCCGCGCTGACGAGCCGGTCTTGGAAGGCGACCGACACGCTGACGCCGTGGTCGGCCGAAGCTGCGACGCGCTCGAAGCCTTCGCGCGGCAGGCGGTAGGTGTTGTTGTTCTGCGACACGTGCATTGCGACGACGGCTTCAAGCCGTCCGGCCCCGTCTTCTGCCAGCAGCTTCGCAAGCTCGTCGCAGGCTTGGTCGTTCGACAGGTGCCCGGTGTGCGACCCGACCCGTTGTTTGAGGTAGAAAGGGTACGGGCCGTTCGCAAGCATGTCGACGTCGTGGTTCGACTCCAGCGCCAGCGTGTGCACGCTGCGCAGCGCGTCATGGGCCTCGGGCGTCACGACGCCCGAATCGGTCAGGTAGCCGAGCGCCTTGCCCGAGCATTCGACGCGAAAGCCGCACGATGCCGCCGCATCGTGGCTGGTCGGAAACGCGACGACTTCCATGCCGGCCGCCGATACGGGACCGTCCCAGGAAAGCCGGCGCTGGTCGGTCGTCTCGGCGAGACGACGCAGCTCCGACGAGAACAGCAGCACCTCGTCGAGCGCGTACACGGGCGGCGTGCATCCAAGCTTGCCAAGCCCGCGTAGCGTCACGCCGAGCCCTTTGGTGTGGTCGGTGTGGTCATGCGTGACGAAGACGGCCTCGATGGCGCACGGGTCGACGCCGGCCTCGGCGCAGCGGCCCAGAAAGTCGCGCTTGCAGATGCCGCAGTCGATGGCGATGCAACGCCCCGTGCGCACGTCTTCGACCACGGCCGCATTGCCCCCGCTTCCGCTCGCCAGCACATGCAGCTTCAAAACGTCGTTCGCCATTGCCAGGTTCCGCCTTCCGTTTCCGCGTTTCTTGCCACCATTGTACCCGACCGCCGTTGCACGACGGCGGTCGGAGGGCTTCCTTGGAATGTGTTCGCCGGGTCGCCTGCCGGATTCAAAGGACCGGAGCGCCGACAGGGGGGCTCTGCTTCTGATAGATATGTAGACATTGTGTGTTGGAGATTATTGTCAGCAAAATCAAAGCTGACTGCATCAAATGACTTGTTTCGAACGCATCTGCATACTCTTTTCAGGGCGATCGATGCCGAATCGCATCGGTTTAAGGCAAGAATCGCTGGAACAGCCGGAGGACAGCTCCCTTTTCCAGCCAACAAGGTCGCTTCGCGGATGAAAATGATGCGACAACACCCTGCAAGCCCTTCCAAAATCTCAACCACACAATTTGCACACATACCCACTCACTAAACTATGCAAATTCTGCAGGATTATATGCAAAACTGCGAAATTGGTCTTCTGCTGGGCTATCGGTCCGCATCCTCGGCGGTCTCTGTCGCCCTTGGTGGCCGGAACTGCGTGGTCGTTTCCGCAACCCAAAGCTTGGCGCTGTTTGCGCCTGTCAAGCTTTGGGCTGCGGCCTGCGATCGTGGTCGATCCCCATGCTACAATGGCCCGTGTCACTCGAGGGGAGGTCTGGTGGAAGACGCATACGGATACGAGCGATATCGTGAGCGCTACGACTATGACGTGCGCGATCGTCGTGTGCGGGCGGCGCGGGGGCTGCAGGCGGTCGACGGGCTGGTGACGAGCGCCGCGTTCGACGATCCAGCCCAGCGCTATGTGGAGGGCGGCATAACCGCTCGCCAGTTGCGCGACATCGTGGACGACTATTACGATCAGAAGGTCTCGCGCACAGTCGATCGCTATTCGCAGGAAGCGGACCTGGTCAGTGCCCGTATCTGCGATCTGATCGATTCCAACGGCTTCACGTTGTCGGTCGCTCAGCTGCGCTCGATCCACGGGCGCCTTTTCCGAGGCCTCATGGACGACCCGTTCTATGAAGACCGTTTTCGCGACTACAACTTCTCGAAGCGCGAGTTCGTGCTGGCTCGCGAGTCGGTCGAATACGGCGATTTCGAGACGCTGGAAAGCGAGCTGCAGGCTGCCATGGACGACTTCTCGCCTGCGCCCGTTGCAGGCGGCGACGTGACCGCATACTGCGAAAGCATGGCGGCCTTCATAACGCGCTTGTGGCAGGTCCACCCGTTTGCCGAGGGCAATACGCGCACGGTTGCCGTCTTTTTACAGAAATTGCTGCGCAGCCACGGATTCTCCGATGTGACCAACGAAGCGTTCGCCGATTGCTCGCTGAATTTCCGCAATGCGCTCGTGCGGGCAAGCTACCGCAACGTGGTTGCAGGCGTGCAGCCAAACGCAACGTTCATCAACGAGTTCGTCGCCTGCCTGGTCGAAAACCGCTCCTTTCCTTATCGAAACCGCGACATGGTCGCCGCCGAGCTCTTCCGCGCAAAAGGCTTGAAGGCTCCGAACGAGGAATAAGCCGTGCAGACGCGCGTTTCGCCGTGTCGCGCAAAACGCCTTGGCGTTTGCAAAACTGCGCCTGAAGCTCGTCGGCGCCCGTTCGCATCGCTCGATCGTTTGGCGGATTCCGCCAGATTCCGCCAGCCGAACGGGTTGGTTGCCGTACAATGGCTGCATGACGGCCGATGGGTTTGACAGATTCCCCTATGTTGCGGCCGCTGCGCATGAGCCTGTGGCGGCGCGGCGGCACTATTGGGCCGTGGCCATCGGCCTGCAGGACGTTGACGGCTTGGAGGTTTCTCCGTATTTGCGGGATGCGGCGCAGAGCCACATCGACGGCGTCTGCACCATAGAGCAGACGGGCGAGCTTGTCCGCGCCCACCACGAGGCGGGCCTTGACGACGCGTCGCTTGAAGCCGACCTGGTCAGCCAGCGCATTGCCGAGCTGCTTTCGCGCTCGCCGTTTTTCCTTGCCCCGAACATGCTGTCGACCATCCATCGCCATCTGTTCCAGGACCTGGACGCCGCCGTCTATCATCCGGGCGAATTCAAGCGCGAGCGGATGATGAAGCAAGAAGACGTGTTGAACGGCGACAGCGTTTTGTATGCCGATCCGCTGGCGTACGACATGGCGCTGGCCGGGGCGTTTTCGGCCGAACAGGCGAAATGCTATCGCACGCTTGCCGGCGACGAGCTGGCCGATTTCTGCCACGCGATCGCGTTTCTGTGGCAAATCCACCCCTTTTACGAAGGCAATACGCGCACGGTGGCGGTGTTTTCCGAGCTGTATCTCAACCATCTGGGCTTCAGCGCGACGAACGAGCCGTTTCAAAAGCACGCGCGTTACTTCCGAGACGCGCTCGTGCGGGCGATGTACCGCAACGCAGGCGCCGGCGTCTTCCCTAATGAGAGTTATTTGGTAGCATTTTACGAAAACGTGCTGGGACAGGCTTCCCATCCGCTTGCCCGCGAAGACCTGCTCTGCACGGCGCTGTTCGAAAACCCGCATCTGCTGAGAAACGTCGATCCGCAAGAAGCCCTCGACAAACGGCGCTGGTAAAAGCGGGCGGACGTTCGTTTCGCCGTGTCGCGCCGTGCGTTTTCGCTGTCTTTGTCGATGTTTTTGCAGGCAAAGGGACGTGCCGCTAGAATGGCGGGAAACGGTTGAGCGGGCGGCCCCGGTTGCGGGGCCGTCGTGAGAGGAAGGAACTCCATGCCCTACGTACCGGTTGCGCAAGACACGCCCTGGCAGCAAGCGACTGACATCGACCTGGCCCGCACGGCGGTGCTCGTCGTCGACATCTTGGGCGGGGAAGAAGGCGTCGTCCCTGGTCTTGAGGCCATGGCGCAGAACGCGGCTCGCATCGTGGCCGCGGCGCACGAAGCGGGCGTGCCGGTCGTGTGCTCGTGCGACGCGCACGTTTTGGGGCTCGACCGGGAGATCGAGCTGTGGGGCGAGCACGGCATCGCGGGCACGGAAGCCGCCAAGCCGCTCGCCTGCCTGGGCGTCCGCGAAGGCGACTTCATCGTCCCCAAGCGCCGCTACGACGGGTTTTTCCAGACCGACCTCGATCTGACGCTGCGCGAGCTGGGCGTCGACACGCTTGTCGTGTGCGGCTGCGACACGAACATCTGCGTGCAGCACACGCTGGCCGGCGCGTATTTCCGCACGTACAAGACGGTCGTTGCGGCCGATGCGTGCGGCACGTTCCTCATCGGCACGCAAGAGGCGGGGCTGGACTACTTCACCCGCTGCTACGACAGCCGCGTCGTCGACACCGACACGGTGCTTGCCTGTCTGCAGCGCGGCGGCGAATAGGGTCGCGCGATGGAGGGGCGCGTGGGGCCGATCGCTGTCATCGGGGCGCTTGAAGAAGAGATAGACCTGGTCAACGCCTCGCTTTGCGGCAGGCGCTCCGAATGGGTGGGCGAGTACCGCTTCGACTTTGGAACGGTTGCCGGCACAGACGTGGTCGTTGCGCACTCGTTCATGGGCATGGCGAATTCGGCGGCGGCCACGGCGCTTGCGGTCGTGCGCTTCGGGGCGGGCGCGGTGCTTTCCATCGGAACGGCCGGTGCGCACGATCCGGCGCTGCATACCGGCGACATCGTGCTGGGGTCGAGCACAGTGAACGACAATTCGCACATGACGGCGCACCGCGGCCGCGGGAGCGGCAGCGACGTGGGCGCGTGGAAGGTCATGGGCAACGAGGTGGGCGTTTGCGGCGCAGGCGAGCTGCGGACCGAGTTTTTCTGCGATGCGGAGATGCTGGCGGCGGCCCGAGCGGTGCCGTATGGCGGCGGACGCCTGGTCGCAGGGACCATCGCGTCGGGCGACGTGTGGAACAAGGAGATCGACCGGATCGACGCGCTGCATCGCGGGCGCGGCAGCGACTGCGAGGACATGGAGACGTTCTCGATCGCGCAGACGTGCTGGCAGCTCGGGCGCGTGCCGTGGCTGGGCGTGCGCGTCGTCAGCAATTCGGAACATTATCCCGACGAGGCGTTCGACGTGTCCGTGGCGCAGCAATGCCAGGCCTTCGCGCTTGACGTGATCGCCGCGCTGGCGTAGGGCGAAGGCATCGGCATAAGGCGTCGGCACCTTCGCGAGCGACCGCCGAACGACGGCGCTCGGGTCGGCTTCAGGCCGACGACCGGTCCGCATTCTGCCGCTGCGCTGGCGAGGCTTGGGCGGCGGCTTACTCCCCGTCGAACAGCGCGGTCGAGAAGTAGCGCTCGCCGGTGTCGGGCAGCAGCGTGACGACGGTCTTGCCTGCGCCGAGCTTGCGGGCAAGGCGCTTGGCCGCCGCGACGTTGGTTCCGGAGGACACGCCGCACAAAAGGCCTTCCGTGCGGGCGAGCTCGCGTGCCGTAGCGATGGCTTCCTCGTCGGACACGATGCAGATGTCGCTGTAAATGTCCTGGTCGAGGATGTCGGGGATCAGCCCGTCGCCGATGCCCATCTGCAGGTGCGTGCCGATGCCCCCGCCGGAAAGGATCGCGGCGTTTTCCGGCTCGACCGCCCAAATCTCCACGTCGGGGTAGAGCCGCTTCAAAATCTGCCCCACGCCGGAAATGGTGCCGCCGGTGCCGATGCCGCTGCAAAACCCATGGATCGGCCCTTCCACGTCTTCGACGATCTCAAGCGCCGTGTGGTAGCGGTGCGCGAACAGGTTGTCTTCGTTTTTGAACTGCTGGGGCACGAACACGCGTGGGTCCGCCGCCGCCATGGCTTCGGCTTGCGCGATGCATTCCTCGATGCACTTGCCGATGTCGCCGTCGTCATGCACCACGACCACGTCGGCCCCGTAATGGCGCACGAGCTTGCGGCGCTCGACCGACACCGAATCCGGCATGATGATGCAGGCTTGATACCCTTTCACGGCGCATACGAGCGCAAGGCCGATGCCCTGGTTGCCGCTCGTCGGCTCGACGATAATGCTGTCCGGCCCGATGTCGCCGCGCTTTTCGGCCGCTTCGATCATCTGCCAGGCCGTGCGCGTCTTCACCGATCCGCCCACGTTGACGCCTTCGTACTTCACGAGGATCTCGGCGCTGCCGGGCTCGGCGAGCGACTGCAAACGGATGAGCGGGGTGCGCCCCATGGCGGCCAGCACGTTGTCGTAGATCATGGCGTGTCTCGAATCTTCTCGGATGCATTCGGCCCGATTGTACGTCTGCACAAAACTGTGCGCCTGCACAAGTCGGAGACAGGCGGCGAAGGGCGGGCGGAAGTCGCAGAAAACGGTCGCAGGCCGTGCCGCGGCGGCGTGCCGCCTGCGACTTCGACCGGCCTGCCGCCCCGGCCGCGCTGCCGCTGCGGCCGCGCTGCTGCCCCGGCCGCGCTGCTGCCCCGGCCGCCCGCTACCCTTCCTCGTGCGTTGCGGCGATGGTCGCAAGGCCGGCAGGCAGGCTTGCGCCATCGCAGATGACGCCGTTTTCCACGAGGTCCTTCCCGACGGCCACGTATCCTGCCGCAGAGGCGCGGTTCTGCTCGACCTCGGCCGCCGTCAGCTCGCGGCGCACCTTCGCAGGCGAGCCCATCACCAGCGACCCGGCGGGGACGCGCGTGCCGCCGGTCACGAGCGCACCGGCCGCTACGATGGAGTTTTCCCCGATCACAGCCCCGTCCATGACGATGGCCCCCATGCCGACGAGGCAGTTGTCGCAAATCGTGCAGCCGTGGACGATGGCGCCGTGGCCGATCGTCACGCCTTTGCCGACGATGCACGGCGCCTCGGCGCTCACGTGCACGCAGCAGTTCTCCTGGATGTTGCTGCCCTCTCCGATGACGATGCGCGAGCCGCAGTCGCCGCGCAGCGTGGCGTTGAACAGGACGAGCGCGTCTTTCTCGAGCGTGACGTCGCCGATGATCGTCGCGTTGGGGGCGACGCGGGCTTGCGGGTGGATGGCAACGCGGCGGTAGTCCATGGGCGATTCTCCTAGCGTGTCGAAAGCCGGCAAAACGTGCGATTGGTTCGACGCCGATTATAGCGGGGCGGTGCGAAAGGGGCGCCGGCGCGTCGCGCGAAAGCGCGAAAGCGCGAAAAAGGGGTCCGGGGGCGCGGACGCCGGCAATGGCGATTCTGCTCTTTGGTCGCTGAATTGCAACAGAGGGTTGCGGAAGCGGCGTTGCGGGGCTATGCTGCCGCCACAAGTTCATATCACCTATGCGTTGAAGAGGACATGCACGGGCCAACCTGTTTCAAGAGAGCCGGCGGAAGCTGCAAGCCGGCAGCAGGCGTTCGATGTGCCCCCTCCGAGCAGTTCGGCATGAACGTCGCGACGCCCCTCGGGACACCACTCGAAGCGGCGCGGGAAGTAAGCTGAGCCGGTGACCCCGTGATCGGTCGTGTTTCGCGACGCCTTGCGTTCGCGCTTCTTGTTCGAGGTCCTGGTGCGGCTTGCTGCAGCGGGATTTTTTTATGGCCGCACGCCGGTGCGGACGGCCCAAGGACCGGGCGGGCGCTGCGCCCGGCCGAAGGATGAGAAAGGAGCGCCATGGAGCTGAGAAGCGAACAGATTCGCACGGGGGTGGCACGCGCCCCGCATAGAAGCCTGCTCAAGGCCGACGGGATCACCGACGAGGAGATGAAGCGTCCGTTCGTGGCGGTCGTCAACTCGCGCAACGACATCATCCCCGGCCACAACAACCTCGACAAGATCGCGGAAGCGGTGAAGGCCGGCATCTACATGGCTGGCGGCGTCCCCTTCGAGATTTCCACCATCGGCGTCTGCGACGGCATCGCGATGAACCATGCGGGCATGCATTACTCGCTCGTGTCGCGCGAGGTCATCGCCGACAGCGTGGAATGCGCCGTGCAGGGCCATGCCTTCGACGCCATGGTGTGCATTCCTAACTGCGACAAAATCGTCCCTGGCATGATCCTGGGGGCCCTGCGCGTGAACGTCCCCACGGTGTTCGTGTCCGGAGGCCCGATGCTCGCCGGCA
The DNA here is from genome assembly GCF_011039175.1 of Slackia sp. ZJ119. GTDB lineage: Bacteria > Actinomycetota > Coriobacteriia > Coriobacteriales > Eggerthellaceae > Xiamenia. The sequence continues at coordinate 23,509 of NZ_JAAKEN010000013.1, read as the reverse complement.
AGCAGCCTGGCGGATGCGGCCCCACCACCGATCTCAACACGCTGTTCGACGGCGCGGGCAAGGTGGCCGCCGGCACGATGACCGAAGACGAGCTGAAGTACTACGAGGACACGGCCTGCCCCACCTGCGGCAGCTGTTCGGGCCTGTTCACGGCCAATTCGATGAACTGCCTGTGCGAGGCGCTCGGCATTGCGCTGCCGGGCAACGGGACCGTGCCGGCCGTGTATTCCGAGCGCATCCGCCTGGCGAAGGAAGCCGGCATGAAGGTGATGGAGCTTCTGCGCGACGGCGTGACGATGCGCGACGTGGTGGGCGAGGCGGCCATCCACAACGCCATGGAGTGCGACATGGCCTTCGGCGGCTCCACGAACACGGTGCTGCACCTGACGGCCATCGCGCGCGCGGCGGGCCATCCGATCACGATGGCCGACTGGGACGCGGCGAGCGCACGCACCCCGCATCTGGTGAAGCTGCAGCCGAGCGGCCCGCGTCCTCTGTCGGACCTCTACGAGGTCGGCGGCGTGCCGGTGGTGCTGGCCGAGCTGGACAAGCTGGGGCTTGTCGACCGCAGCGCCGTGACCTGCATGGGCACGATGGGCGACTGCCTGGACTACCTGCACGCGCACTGCATCGGCGCCGACGGCGAGGTGTGCCGCCGCGCCGACGACCCGTATTCGGCGCAGGGCGCCTTGAAGGTGCTCTACGGCAACGTCGCTCCGGGTGGCGCGGTCGTGAAGAAGTCGGCGGTCGACCCGTCCATGCTCGTGCACACCGGCCCCGCCCGCGTCTTCGACAGCGAGGAAGCGGCGTGCGAGGCCATCAACGCCGACGCCATCCGTCCGGGAGACGTGGTGGTCATCCGCTTCGAAGGTCCCAAGGGCGGCCCGGGCATGCGCGAGATGCTGACGCCCACGTCGGCCATCGTCGGGCGCGGGCTGTCCACGTCGGTGGCGCTCATCACCGACGGGCGCTTCTCGGGCGCCACGAAGGGCCCGGCCGTGGGACATGTGAGCCCTGAAGCCGCGGCCGGCGGCCCCATCGCGCTCATCGAGGAAGGCGACAGCCTGACCGTGGACATCGAAGGCGGCGCCATCACGCTCAACGTGAGCGACGAGGAACTGGCGGCCCGCCGCGCGGCCTACGTGCCGCCCGCGCCCAAGCACGACCACGGGGTGCTTGTGAAGTATGCCCGCCTGGTCAGTTCGGCCGACGAGGGGGCGTATGTGTCATGACGCAGACCAAGACCGGCAGAAACGCCCCGCAACGCCAGGTGGGAAGCGCCGCGCTGCACGGGGCGCCCGACGGGCTGGGCGCCAACACCCCCAAGCAGGGCATGCGCATGATCGGCGCACAGGCCGTCGTCGCCTCGCTTGAGGCCGAAGGCGTCGACACCGTGTTCGGCTACCCCGGCGGGCAGGCCATCAAGATCTACGACGCGCTGTACGACTCTGCGCTCATCCGCCACATCCTCGCCCGTCACGAGCAGGGCGCCGTGCACGAGGCCGACGGCTACGCCCGCGCCACCGGCAAGGTGGGCGTGGCCATCGTGACGAGCGGGCCGGGCGCCACCAACACCGTGACCGGCATCGCGACGGCCTACATGGACTCGGTGCCGCTCGTGGTCATCACCGGCCAAGTGCCCACCGGCGTCATCGGCACCGACTCGTTCCAGGAATCCGACATCGTCGGCATCACCATGCCCGTCGTGAAGCACAGCTACCTGCTGCAGTCCACCGACGAGCTGGCGTCGACGTTTCGCGAGGCGTTCCACATCGCCAAGACGGGCCGCCCGGGCCCTGTGCTCATCGACGTGCCGAGCGACATCGCCAGCGCCGAGATGGTCTTCGAATACCCCGACGGCGTGTCGCTGCCGTCGTATCGGCCCACGTACAAGGGCAACGCCAAGCAGATCCGCGCCGCCGTGGAAGACATCGTGGCCGCCAAGCGACCGGTGCTCTACGCCGGCGGCGGCATCGTGTCGTCGGGCGCGTCCGAGGAACTGGTGGCGCTTGCCGACGCGATGCAGATCCCGGTGGTCACCACGCTCATGGGCAAAGGGGGCTTTCCGGCGTCGCACCCGCTCAACCTGGGGCCTGTGGGCATGCACGGGGCGAAGTATTCCAACCTGGCCATGACCGAGGCCGACCTCATCATCGCGGCGGGGGCCCGCTTCTCCGACCGCGTGACGGGCAAGATCTCCGAGTTCGCGCCCCACGCCCGCATCATCCACATCGACATCGACCCGGCCGAGATCGGCAAGATCCGCGACGCGCAGGTGCCCATCGTCGGCGACCTGAAAGGCGTGCTCGCCGCCCTGGTGGCCGCGCTGGAGAAGCGGGGGGCGCGTCCGAACACCGACGAGTGGCTCGCCCTCATCAACCAGTGGCGCGAGCGCTTCCCCTTCTATCACCCCAACGTGGGCGACGAGCCTGACAAGATTGTCCCAGAAATGGTACTGACGACGCTTTCGCGGCTGCTCGACCCCGAGCGCTCCATCGTCGTGACCGAGGTGGGGCAGCACCAGATGTGGGCGGCCCAGTTCATCGACCGCGAATGCCCGCGCACGTTTTTGTCGAGCGGCGGCCTGGGCACGATGGGCTTTGGGTTCCCTGCGGCCATCGGGGCTGCGGTGGCGTGTCCGGACAAGCAGGTGGTGTGCGTGGCCGGCGACGGGTCGTTCCAGATGAACAGCCAGGAAATGGCGACGGCGGCCATCAACCGGGTGCCGGTGAAAGTGCTCGTCATGGACAACCGCTGCCTGGGCATGGTGCATCAGTGGCAGAAGCTGTTCTACAACGAGCGCTATTCGTCGACGCTGCTCGACGCGAACCCCGATTTCGTGAAGCTCGCCGACGCCTACAGCTGGCAGGCCGAGCGCATAAGCGACCCGGCCGAGGTGGAAGGCGCCCTTGAGCGCATGCTTGCGGCGGACGGCCCGTACCTGCTCGACGTGGTCATCGACCGCGACCAGAACGTCTACCCCATGGTGGCGCCGGGCAAGGCCCTGAACGACGTCATGGGCGCCATCGACGTGGCCGTGGGAGCCGTGCGCACCGACATGCCGGCTCCGTCCGCGCCGGACGCATCCCCCTGCGCCCATATAGACGCCCAGTTCGGGGGCAGGTGGAAGACCGATCCGGCCGACGTCGCCGAGCGCATGAGCGCCGAAGAGTTCGAGAAGGCCCACGGCGTCGCGCAGCCGCAAGACGCCAGCGAGGACAAGGAGGCCGCCCGATGAAACACGTGCTTTCCGTGCTCGTCGAAAACAAGCCCGGCGTGCTGTCGCGCGTGACCGGCCTCGTGTCGCGGCGCGGCTTCAACATCGAGTCGCTGTCCGTCGGCCCCACCGAAGATCCCACGATGTCGCGCGTGACCGCCATCGTGAAGGCCGACGACGTGGCCTACGAGCAGATCACGAAGCAGCTGCACAAGCTCATTTCCGTGCACAAGATCAACGACCTCACCGACGAGGGCGCCATCGAGCGCGAGCTGGTGCTGTTCAAGGTGAACGCCGCGCCCGAGCGGCGCAACGAGATCATCGAGATCGCCAACGTGTTCCGCGCGAAGATCGTGGACGTGGGGCGCAGCTCGCTGACCATCGAGGCGACCGGCGACGAAAGCAAGCTCAAGGGCATGGAAGACCTCTTCCGCGCCTATGGCATCAAAGAAATCGTGCGCACGGGCAAAATCGCCATGTCGCGCAACAGCAAAGAGGTGTAACGGCGGCCGTCTCGGCCGCACGCAACCATTGGAATCATCAGCCGAAAAGAAAGGAAGAAAACATGGCTGTGACGATTTACCACGAGCAGGACGCCAACCCCGAGCTTATCCAGGGCAAGAAGATTGCCGTCATCGGCTACGGGTCGCAGGGGCACGCCCACGCGCTCAACCTGAAGGATTCGGGCTGCGACGTGCGCGTCGGCCTGCGCGAAGGCTCTTCGTCCCGCGCGAAGGCCGAAGAGGCGGGGCTCAAGGTCATGGGCGTGGCCGACGCCGCGAAGGAAGCCGACCTCATCATGATCCTCGCGCCCGACGAGGTGCAGGCGCAGATGTATGAGGAAGAGATCGCGCCGAACCTCAACCCCGGCGACACGCTCGCGTTCGCGCACGGCTTCAACATCCACTTCGGCTACATCACGCCGCCCGAGGACGTGGACGTCATCATGATCGCGCCTAAGGGCCCGGGCCATCTGGTGCGCCGCGTCTTCCAGGAAGGCTTCGGCGTGCCCGACCTCATCTGCGTGCAGCAGGACGCCTCCGGCCAGGCCAAAGACGTTGCCCTGTCGTATGCCTGGGGCATCGGCGGAGCCCGCGCCGGCGTCATCGAGACGACGTTCAAAAACGAGACTGAGACCGACCTGTTCGGCGAGCAGGCCGTGCTCTGCGGCGGCGTGACCGCGCTCATCCAGGCCGGCTTCGAGACGCTCGTCGAAGCGGGCTATCCGCCCGAGATGGCGTATTTCGAGTGCTTCCACGAGATGAAGCTCATCGTCGACCTCATGTACGAGGGCGGCATGGCCAACATGCGCTACTCCATTTCCAACACGGCCGAATACGGCGACTACTACGCCGGCCCGCAGGTCATCGGCGACGAGGCGAAGGCGGCCATGAAGAAGATCCTCGGGCGCATCCAGGACGGCTCGTTCGCAGCCGACTTCATGGAAGACTCCCGAAACGGCCGGGCCTGGCTGCTCGAGCAGCGTGCCGAGCACGGCAAGGCGCAGGTCGAAGAAGTGGGCGCCAACATCCGCTCGATGTTCACGCACGTGCGGCGCTAATCATTTCCCGAAGCCTTCGCGCACCGCAGCGCCAAGGGCCGCATTCGGCCCTCTTCGCCACGTTTGAGAACCGCCCGCCGCAACGACGGGCGGTTTTGTGTCGTCAGGCGGCCCGTGCGGCTTCTGTCGCGCTACAATCGGTGGCCATGCGGCACCCTGTACAGTTCCCGGACACGAAGGCGGTTGCAATGGCGAAGAAAGTGCTCGTGGCAGACAAGATCGCACGAGGCGGCATCGAGGCGTTGGAAGCGAAGGGCTTTGAGGTCGAAGAGCGCTTCGGGATGACCCCGGAAGAGCTGAAAGAGGTGATCGGCGACTACGACGCGCTCATTGTGCGCTCGGCGACCCAGGTCACGTCGGACGTGCTGGCTGCGGGCAGCAAGCTCAAGATCGTCGGGCGGGCCGGCGTCACGGTCGACAACATCGACATCGACGCCGCAACCGAGGCCGGCATCATCGTCTGCAACGCGCCGACGTCCAACATCGTGAGCACCGCCGAGCACACCATCGCGCTCATGCTGGCGTGCGCACGCCTCATTCCCCAGGCCAGCGCGTCGATGAAGGCGGGGAAGTGGGAACGCGCCGGGTTCATCGGCGACGAGCTGTTCGGCGCGACGCTCGCCATCTTTGGGCTGGGACGCATCGGCGGGCTGGTGGCCGAGCGGGCCCGCGCATTCGGGATGCGCCTCATCGGCTTCGACCCGTATTGCCGTCCCGAGCGCGCCGAAGCGCTGGGCGTCGAGCTGTTCGCCGACATGGAAGACGTGCTGGCGCAGGCCGACTTCGTCACCGTGCACATGCCCAAGACGCCCGACACCATCGGCATGTTCGGTCCTGACGAGTTCGCCGCCATGAAAGACGGCGTCGTGCTGGTGAACACGGCCCGCGGCGGCATCTACGACGTGAAGGCGCTGGCCGACTTCGTGGCCGCCGGCAAGATCGGCGCCGCAGCCATCGACATGTTCGAGGAAGAGCCGTGCCTGGACAGCCCCTTGCACGGCTTCGACAACGTCATTCTGACGCCGCGCCTGGCCGCGGCGACGCGCCAGGCCCGCGAACGGGCGAGCGTGCAGATCTGCGAAGACGTGGCAAGCGGCCTGGAAGGCTCGCTCGTGTCCACGGCGCTCAACCTGCGCCCGGTGTCGCCCGAAGCGGAAAGCCAGGTGGGGCCGTACGTGCCGACGTGCCAGATGATGGGCCGCATTTTGGCGCAGCTCTCGTCCGGGCTGCCGTCGAATCTGACCGTCACGGCGGCGGGCACGCTCATGGGCGCCGACCTGTCGCTTCTGCTGGCGGGTGCGCTGGCGGGCATCCTGTCCTACAAGAGCGATTCGGTCGTCACGCCGTCCAATGCCGAGGCCATCGCGCACCGCCACGGCGTGAACGCGACGGCGCGTTCGGAATACGACGCGCACGAATACGCCTCGCTCGTGACCCTGCAAGCCGATGACCTGGAGGTTTCCGCAATGATCTCCGGGCCGGCCTCGCACACGCGCCTCGTGTCGCTTTTGGGCTACCGCCTCGACATCGCGCCGGCGAAGCATTCGCTCGTGTTCGAATACGGCGACAAGCCGGGCCGCATCGGCGTCATCGGCACCGTGCTCGGCGAGGCGGGCATCAACATCTCCACGATGCAGATCGGCACGAACGACCGCGAAGAATGTGCGCTCGTGTACATGAACGTCGATCGCGAGGTGCCCGACGAGGTGGTCGCCGAGCTGCGCGAGCGCCTGGGCGACATCAGCAACCTGTGGCGCCTCAAGCTCTAAGAGGCGCACGGAACAACAGAGGCATCCGAGGGGCGCGGGCGACGAGGCCGGCGCCCCTTGTCTTTTCTTGCCGGATTGCATGGTCGGCGTGGTCGCCGGCGGCAATTTCGCCCCGTCGCAGGCGAGTGTGCTAAACTTCTGCGGATACGCAAAAAGACGGCGCAATCGATCGCGGACAAGAGAAGAGAAGGGATGCATTGATGACGCGAAAGATCAACATTTTCGACACCACCTTGCGCGACGGCGAGCAGTCGCCGGGCGCTTCCATGAACACCGAGGAAAAGCTCGTCGTCGCCCGCCAGCTGCTTCGCCTGAACGTCGACGTCATCGAGGCCGGTTTTCCCATTTCCAGCCCTGGCGACTTCGAATCGGTCCGCCGCATCTCGGAACTGGCCGGCGACAAGGCCACCGTGTGTGCGCTGACCCGCGCGGTCGAAAAAGACATCGACTCTGCCGCCGACGCGCTGAAATACGCCAAGCGCCCGCGCATCCACACGGGCATCGGCGTGTCGCCGTCGCACATGCGCGACAAGCTGCGCATCACTGAAGACGAATGCGTGGAGCGTGCGGTCAAGTGCGTGAAGTATGCGAAGAAGTTCGTGGAGGACGTGCAGTTCTACGCCGAGGACGCGGGCCGTTCGGACTTCGACTTTTTGGTGCGCGTCATCCAAGCCGTCGTCGACGCGGGCGCCACGGTCGTCAACATCCCCGACACGACGGGCTATTCGCTGCCTGAGGACTTCGGCCGGCGCATCAAATACCTCATGGACAACGTCAACGGCATCGAAAACGTCACCGTGTCGGTGCACTGCCACAACGACCTGGGCATGGCCACGGCGCTGTCGCTTGCGGGCGTGCGCAACGGCGCCACGCAGGTGGAATGCACCATCAACGGCCTGGGCGAGCGTGCTGGCAACACGGCCATGGAAGAGGTCGTCATGGGCCTGCGCATGCATGGCGACGCCCTCGACGGCCACACCGACGTCAACACGCGCGAGTTCCTGAAGGCAAGCCGCCTGGTTTCCAGCATCACGGGCATGAACGTGCAGGCCAACAAGGCCATCGTCGGCGCGAACGCGTTCGCGCATTCGTCGGGCATCCACCAGGACGGCGTGCTGAAGAAGCGCGACACCTACGAGATCATCGACCCGGCCGAGGTGGGCGTGGGCGCAAGCCAGATCGTGCTGACGGCCCGCAGCGGGCATGCGGCTTTGAAGCATCGCTTGGAAGAGCTCGGCTACGAGATGGACGGCGAAGAGCTCGACCGCGTGTACGAGGCCTTCCTGAACCTGGCCGACAAGAAGAAAGAAGTGTATGACGAAGACCTGGAAAGCCTGGTCAACGAGCAGGAGCGCAACGACGAGACGGCGGCGTTCGTGCTGGAGAGCGTGCAGATCAGCTGCGGGTTCCCGCTGAAGCCGACCGCGACGGTGACGCTGCGCAACGATGCCGACCAGTCGCAGACGGCGTGCGAATGGGGCACCGGCCCGGTCGACGCGGTCTACAAGGCCTGCAACAAGATCATGCAGGTGGACAACGAGCTGTCCGAGTTCTCGGTGCAGTCGGTCACCCGCGGCATCGACGCGCTCGGCGAGGTGACGGTGCGCGTGACGGCGCCGGACGGGGAAGTGTACACCGGCCGCGGGTCGGACGGCGACATCATCGTGTCGTCGGCGAAGGCCTACATCAACGCGATCAACCGCCTGCTGAACGACAAGCGCCAGCATCGCCGCTAAGGGCGAAAGGCTGCCGCGCCGCAGCGCGAGAACAGGCAAAACGCGAAGGGCCCGCTGCGTGCGGGCCCTTTTTTGGTGTCGGGCGCACATTCGCCGTTGCTTTTGTTGCAAGAAGCGCGGCGAATGTGCGATTTCGCCCTCCGGCGGACAGCGGCGGGCCTTTGCCGCTTGGACAGCGCGGCCTGCCTGCGCTATGATGGCACGATCTGCAACAACGCCGCGAGAAAGGGCCCGCATGGAGCGCTACAAGCAAGAGTTCATCGAGTTCATGGTCGAATCCGACGTGTTGAAGTTTGGGGACTTCACCCTGAAGAGCGGCCGCAAGTCGCCGTTTTTCATGAATGCGGGCGCGTATGTCACCGGCAGCCAGCTGCATCGGCTCGGCCTTGCGTACGCCCAGGCTATCAACGAGAACTTCGGGCTGGACTTCGACGTGGTGTTCGGGCCGGCCTACAAGGGCATTCCGCTGTCGGTCATCACCACGATGGCCATACAGGAGCTCTACGGCAAAGAGGTGCGCTACTGCTCAAACCGCAAGGAAGCCAAAGACCACGGCGATGCGGGCATAATGCTCGGCAGCTCGCTTGCCGACGGCGACCGCGTGCTCATCGTGGAGGACGTGACCACCTCGGGAAAGTCCATCGAGGAGACCTACCCCATTCTGCGCGCGCAGGCCGACGTGGAGGTGGTCGGGCTTATGGTGTCGCTCAACCGCATGGAAGTGGGCAAGGGCGGCAGCATGTGCGCCCTTGACGAGGTGCGCGAGCGCTACGGCTTCCCGACGGCTGCCATCGTGACGATGCAAGACGTGGTGGAATGCCTGCACAACCGCGAAGTGCGCGGGCGCGTGGTCATCGACGACCAGGTGAAAGCCGCCATCGACGCCTACTACGAGCAGTACGGGGCGAAGGCGTAAGGACGCGCGAAAGCGCGGCGGCGCCCTTTGGGGCCTGCGCCTTGCGGGCTGCTATCTCCAGGGGTCTGCCTCGAAGGCGGGCTCGGGCGCGGGCGGGCGGTCTGAGAAAGGGTCATAGCCGTCGTCGTCCTCGTTTTCGGGGCGCAGGAAAGGGTCGGCCGCGTTTGCGCCCGCCCGCCTCGGCGACTGCGGCGGGCGATGCTGCCGCCTGTCGTCTGCCGCCTGGATCGGCGTGGTGACCGGGCGCAGCGTATAGCGAGGGGCGCGGGCCGGCGCGGGGGCTTTCGCTTCAGCGGCCGCCCGTCCGCTCGCGGCGGCCTCGGTCGTGCCGCTGCCCGCCTCGGTGGCTTGGGCTTCAGCGCCGCTGTCCGTCGCGCTGCCGCCCGTCTCGGCGTCCTGCCGCCCGCTTCCGACGGCCTCGGTCGTGCCGCCGGAGGCTGCGCCGCCGCCCGCTTCCGCCGCCTCTGCGCCGACCGTGCTGATGTCGTAGGGCGTCGTCTGGTACACGTAGTAGTTCAGCCAGTTGGAATACAGCAGCTGTCCGTGCGCCTTCCACCTGGCCACCGGCACGGCGTTCGGATTGTCGCCGGGGTAGTAGTGCGCCGGCACCGCGATGTCGAGCCCTTGCGCCCGGTCGCGCCAGTATTCGTTCGCCAGCGTCACGCTGTCGTATTCCGGATGCCCGAACACGAAGAAATGCCGCGAATCCGTGCTTTTCGCGGCGTAGACCCCCGCCTCGTCCGAAACCGCTATCAGCTCCAGGTCGGGATGCGCCTCGATGTCTTCGGCACGCACGTCGGTGTAGCGCGAGTGCGGCGCCCAAAACCGCTCGTCGAACCCGCGCACGAGCGGCGAGGAAGGCTTGACCACCGAATGCTCGAACACGCCGAACCGCTTGGCCGGCAAAACGTGCTTCGGCACCCCGTAGTGGTGGTAGATGCCGGCCTGCGCCCCCCAGCAAATGTGCAGCGTGGAATGCACGTTGGTGCGCGACCAGTCCATGATGGCGCGAAGCTCGTCCCAGTAGTCGACGTCTTCGAACTCGAGCAGCTCCACCGGGGCGCCCGTGATGATCAGCCCGTCGAAAAAGTCGTCGCGCACCTGGTCAAACGTCGTGTAGAACGCGTTGAGGTGCTGGGCGGACACGTTGCGCGACTCGTGCGTGGACGTGTACATGAGCCCTACTTCGATCTGCAGCGGCGTGTTCGACAGCCGGCGCAGGATCTGCGTCTCGGTCACTTCTTTGGCCGGCATGAGGTTGAGCAGCAGCACGCGAAGCGGACGGATGTCTTGGTGCATGGCGCGGCGCTCGGTCATGACGAAGATGTTTTCGGCTTCCAAGATCTGCCGCGCGGGCAGCTTGTCGGGAATGCGGATAGGCATGGGGTTCCTCTCGTGTCGTCGGTCCATGATACCAGAGGCGGTCGTGCAAAGGCGGTTTGCCACAGCTTCAGACGATCGACGGCGCCTTGCGGATCGATAGCCATCTTGTGGCGGGTCGCTGACGTTCGGCGTTGCGCCGGTTTCATTCCCGTATACTTTTGCTAAGCGCGTTTGAGAGACGCGACGCAGCGAAGACGAGCGCTGACGGCGAAAGGAGATTCCTGATGGAAGAGAAGAAGACGGGCGACGAAGCGAGGATTTTCGAACCCGCCGAGCCCGCGGAGCCGGCGCCGCCCGCCGAGCCCGCCAAGCCCTACGACCCGGACGAGTCGCCCGGCGCCCAGTCCGCGCCTGCGGCTCCCATAGAACCGACCGCGCCTTTCATGCCGACCGAGCCCGTCGCGCAGCCGACCGTTCCTCAGAGCGCCCCGGCCGCGCAGCCGGCGTCCGATCCTGCCGCCGCCCAGCCTGCCGCACCGGCGGCCCAGCCGGTCGCAGGCGTTGCGCAGGCCCAGCCTGCCGCGCCCCAGGGCGAGCCTGCCGCCGGCGTGCCCGTGCCGCCGCCGAACCCGTATGCCGCCGCGCAAGCCGCCCAGCCAGCGCCGGCCCAGCCGCAGAATCCCTACGCTCCGCAGGAGCCTGTGGCGGGATCGAGCGTCTACGGCAGCGTGCCGCCGGTGTCGGAGATGCCGCCGCAGAGCAACGGCAAGGCCATCGGCGCTCTGGTGTGCGGCATCCTTGCGATCGTGCTCTCCGAAACCGTGGTCTTCGGCCTCATCCTCGGCGTCGTCGCCATCGTGCTGTCGGGGTCCTACATCCGCCAGTTCGGCCGCGACGGCAAGGCGTTCGGCGGCAAGGTGTGCGGCATCATCGGCATCGTCTTGTCGATCGTCTCGTTCGCCATTGTCGTTGCTTCGTGCACGCTGGCCCTGACGGCCTTCGAAGAAGGCGACCTTTCCGTCGATGACGGCGGCTCGACGTATTCCTTCAGCGAAAGCACGACTGCCGACGACCAGGCCGACGCGTCCGATCCGAACGCCGAGGACGGTGCGGCCGACACGACGCTTGCCGCCGACGAACAGGCCGCCGCGTCTGCTGCAAGCGGGGCGCTCAAAAACATCGCGTCGAACAAGGCGCTGCTCGACACGCTGGCGATCAACGCCGAAACCTATTTCTCGGACGAGACGGACGGCGTCGCTTTGGCCGATACCGGCATTACCGGTGAAGACCTGGTGAAATGGATGGCCGAGAGCATCACCTGCACGCCGGACGAAGACGGCGTGTTCGTCGAGGACGACGGCACGGCGACCGTGTTTCTGGACGGCTCCTGCTACACGATGGGCGGCTACCTGGAGGCCGTCGACAACGTGCTTGCCAACCAGAAGGAAACCGACAACCGCGAATCGGCCGTCACGTTTGCCGCGACCGAAGCCCTGAGCACCACCGAGCCGACCGAGTTCTACGCCATGGTCGAGCTCACCTACGAAAGCGGCGCGTGGACGGTGCTGCCCGAATCGCTCGAAGAGAACGCCGAGTACATGTTCGATCTGTGGAGCTAAGCAAATGCTGACTTATACAATCAGCATTTCTTGACAGCCGGCACCTGAAAAGCCGCTTGAAGGAAAACGAAGGGGGCGGGCCGCATCGATCGCGGCCCGCCCCCTTCTGCCGCCGTCAGGCCTTGTCGCGGGCTTGGCGGTTGCGCAGAAAGCGCTTCGTCTGGCGCAGCGTGAAGGCGGGCGAGGTGTTCGTCAGCGTATAGAGCCCTTCGCCTGCCAGGCGGCCTGCATAGCGCAGCGGGTGCGTCTTCGGCGCGGGAAGCCCCATCGTCTTGCAGAACAGGCGCCGGCATTCCGGCGGGATGCGCGAATCGGTGAGCACCAAGGCCGGGTCCATGCGCGAGAACATGGCCGCCATGGCTTCGCGCACATCGTCGCGATCTGCCCCGACGCTTGCCAAAACGCCCGAAAGGTAGGTGAAGCCGCGGCTTGCGTGGGCCCGCCATACGCCCTCATCGGAAACTCCGATGCGCTCGAGCGAGTCGCACATGTCCTGCCAGCGGTCGAACGGCAGCATCGGATTGGCGCGCGTGGATGCGATGGCCTTCTCGTCGGTTTCTTCGCGATAGCAGTAAAACGGCTCGTCGAGGTAGGCGATGCCGCGGGCCTGGCACAGCGTGTCGATGAGGAAGGGGTTGTCGGCCCAGCCGGCGCCGGGGATCTCGTGGAACGCGATGTCGAATTCCTCGAGGAAGCCGCGCCGGTACAGCGCCGACCAGATGCTTGGGTGGTGCGTGAGCAGCCGCGGCGCGTCTTCGATGGAAAACGGCTGGCGGGCTGGCCGCACGCGCCGGCGAAAGCTGCAGTTGAGCTTCAGCTGCTCGGGCGTGTCGGCGTCGATGATGCGCCAGTACGGCGTTTTGACGACGTCGATGCGTCCGTTGAGCGTGCCGGCGAACGCAAGCATGCGGCCGTACATGGCCGGCTCGATCCAGTCGTCCGGCTCGACTATGGCCACCCAGTCGCCGCTTGCCTCGCGAAGGCCCCGGTTGCAGGTGGCCCCGTAGCCTTCGTTGTGCTTGTGGACGGTCCGCACGCGCTCGTCGCGGGCGGCGACTGCGTCCATGATGGCGGGCGAGCCGTCGGTGCTGCCGTCGTCGAGCACGATGACTTCCAGGCGCCCGTGGGTCTGGGCAAGGATGCTGTCGAGGCATTGTTCCAGGTAAGGCTCGGTGTTGTACACCGGCACGATGACGCTTACCAGGGTGTCCTTATCAAACAAGGGTCCCGCCTTTCTTCTTGGCGCCCGTGCGCCGCGTTCATACGCTATCCGAGCCAAACGCCGGAGGGGGAGAAGTACTCGACGCTGCCGTCCACGATGTGCCGGCCCGTGACCATGGCGCCCGACTCGTCAAGCCAGTACCACGCGCCGCCGTCTTTCAGCCAACCCGTTTTCATGGCGCCGGAGCCGTCGAGCCAATACCATTTGCCGCCGACCCTTGCCCAGCCCGTGCGCATGGCGCCCGAGCCGTCCAGGTAATACCACTTCCCGCCGTCTTTCAGCCAGCCGGTCTTCATGGCGCCCGACGAATTCGCATAATACCATGTTCCACTGACGCGGAACCATCCGGTCGCCATGGCGCCGTTCGACGGCGCCAACCAGTACCACGTGCCGCCCTTCTTCAGCCACCCGGTGTCCATCGCGCCGCTTTTTCCCAGGTGGTACCAGGTGCCGCGGTCGTTGATCCAGCCCGTGGCCATCACGCCGTTCGACGGCGCCAGCCAGTACCACGCGCCGCGGTCGAGGAGCCATCCGGTCTGCATGACGCCGGCGCCGTCAAAGAAATACCACTTCTTGTCGATAAGCTGCCAGCCAAAGGCCGCATACGCCGTGACGGGATCGTAGTAGCGCCGAAGGCCGCCGTCGTTCACCCAGCCCGTGACCATGGCGCCCGACTCGTCGAAAAGGTAGCGCGTGCCTGCGACCGTCTGCCAACCGGTGAGCTTGTCGCCGGCCTTGTCAAGCCGATACCACGTGCCGTCGTCGCAGGCCCAGGCATTGCGCGAGGGCCTTGCCGCGTTCTCGAACCAATACGTCTTGCCATCGGCCTCATGCCAGCCGGAAAGCGGGTAGGGCCGTCCGTTCAGCGTCGAAAACGCATAGGGCGCCTTGTCGTAGGCGTCCAGATGGAGCATGCCGTCCTCGACGTTGACCTCGATGGCTCCCCCCGGCGCGAATTCCGCGATCATCGCCTGGTAGCCGTGCTTTGCTGCGGGGTACGCTCCGTAAACCTGGGCGTCGAAGATGCGCAGGATCTGGTCAGTCTCGGTCGAAAGCCTGGCTTCGGGGCCCGTGAGGAAGGCGTAGCGCGGCTCGATGGCCGCGATGAAGGCCGGCGTGTTCGATCCGGCGTAGCCGTGGTGGGCGAGCTTGATCACGTCGACGCGCCCGAGCTTCTGCGCCAGGCGCTGCTCGTCGCCGTCGCCATCGGTGATGTCGCCGGCCAAAAACGCATGGCTGCCGAACGCGCGGGCCGACACGCCCCAGCAAAAGTCGTTGCAGTCGTTCGTGCCGATCGTTTTGTACGAAACGTCTTCGAAGTTGACGACCTCGATGTCGAAGGCGCCAAGCGAAAACGTCGGTCGTCCGGTGTGGGGCGGAAACGCCGGCTCGTCGGGGTCGGGGGCGTCGGATCCGCCTCCCGGCTTCGTCCCCGGCGTCTCGTCGTCCTCGCCGGCTTCGCCTTCGGAATCGCTCGGATCGGCCTCGTCGTCGGGATTGGTCGCGTCTTCGGGATTGCTCGGCTCGTCGGGGCCAGTCGGGTCGTCCGGGTTCGCCGGGTCGATCGGATCGCTCGGGTCGTCGGGGTTTTCCGGATCGTCCGGACCGCTCGGCTCGTCATACTCGTGCGGCACGAGAGGGGCGGTCGCATCCAGGTTGAGGATGACCGGAATGCCCAGCTCGTCGGCGGCTGCGAGCATCTGGTCGTAAACGTATTGGTTGTCCCACAGCCGGTCCGGGTTCAAAAGGTAGCCGTCGGAATATTCGGGCACGTAGACCCGGGCCGGCTTGAACGCGCGGATGATCTCGTCGGCCGACCCGATGTGGTCGCTGTGGGGGTGCGTTCCCAGGTAGAATTCGAGGTTCGTGTCGTTGACGCCGAGCCCTTCCAGATACGCGATCACCTCGGCTTCGTGTCCGCCGCCCCGAACGATGCCGGGACGGTCGGGATAGCGCGGGTCGCTGCCGTCGGGGCGGTCGTCGTCTTCGCCCGAGTCGACGATGCCGAAGCGCCCCTGGCTTTCCAGCACGATGCAGTCGGTATACTCGAAAGGCAGCACGTGGACGCGCGTCGGGCCGTCGTCTGTGCTGGTCGGAGGGTCGTCGGCGAAGGCGAGGGCGTGCTGGGAGAGCGCCAGGCAGACGGCCAGGGCGAAGGCCGAAGCAAGCAGTGCGAAGCGGGAAACGAGACAAGACGGCCGCAAAGCGCCCGAAAACGGCGCATGGTGCCCAAAGAGCATGCGATCCCTTCTTTCTATACGGTGTGTGTCGGAAGCGTTTAGTATATGGGATTGCTGCGATGACGTGTGGCGATTGTCGTTTGACAGCTGGTATACTTCGTGAGAATTTCGTATTTGCATCGATGCCGAACCGACCGGGTTCGCTTGTCACGGAGGTCACGCATGTCTCTTCGCGCAAAGCTTTCACGGGCGCTGCTCGCGCTCATAGTTGCCTGCTCCTTATGCCCCCTTCCCGCCTATGCCGATGATGTTGACGCGTCGGCATCGTCGTCTTTGCCGGCCGAAACCGCCGCGCCGGACGAACAAGGCGTTGAAGCCGAAGCCGACGCGGCGGCTCTGCCGGCAGACGAGGGCGTTCCAGACGAAGCCGAGGCCGCCGCGTGGGCCGCACCGCCTGACGAGGGCGCTTCAAGCAGCGAAGAAGCCGGCGTGGACGCAACGGCGCGAGCGGCCGAAGAAGCAGACGACCTGGCAAAAAGCGCTGACGTCGAAGAACCTGCCGCTTCGGAATCCGTCGGCTTCGTCTACTTCGATCTGGAGGCTCCCGCCGTCGGCCAGACGCAGACGGTCGTTGTCGCCACCGACAACGAGGCCGACGTGCTTGCGTCGGGCACGCTGGAGCTTGCGTCTCCGTCGGGCGAGCGCATCGAAGTGGCGTCCGTCGGCGCGGACGGCAACGCGCTCGCCTTCGAGCTTGCCGTCGAAGAAGCCGGCGACTACGTGCTGAAGACGGCGCAGGTCAAAACGGCGTCGGGCGACGTTCGCACGCTTTCGCTCGCCGCCGACGGGCAGCCGTGCTCGTTTGGGGCGGTCGAGCCGCAGGCCGGCATCGAGGCCTTGGCCCAGGTCGACGGCGCCGAGAACATGGACGTGGCGGTGTATTCGCTCGACGAAGACGGCGAGCTGGCTCCTGCGGCGTCGCTCGAGCAGACGGCGGCCGAGGCGGCCAGCGAGGTCGCGCGGGTCTCGGCTCGCAGCGCCCGCGCCCGCAACGACGAGTTCGTCGTTGCGCTCGACGCGGGGCACGGCGGCAACGACGGCGGCGCCAGCGCTTACGGCTTGAAGGAGTCCGACGTCACCTGGGGCATCACGACGTACTGCAAGCAGTATCTGGAGGCCCATTCGAAGGCCCGCGTCGTCCTGGTCCGCGGCAAAAACGAAAACCCCGGCTTGTCCGAGCGCGTGCAGCGGGCCGTCAACCAGGGCGCCGACGTGTTCGTGAGCCTGCACATCAACTCGGCCGCCGCAACTTCGGCCCAGGGCGCCGAAGTGTGGTATCCCAACAACAGCTCGTATCGCAACGACCTGCACGTCGAGGGCAACAAGCTGGCGTCGAGCATCCAGCAGCGGCTGGTGGCGCTTGGCCTGAAAGACCGCGGCGTGAAGGTCAAAAACGCCACGGGCGCCTGGTATTACCCCGACGGGTCGCTGCAGGACTACTACACAGTCATCCAGCGTTCGCGCGAGGCCGGCATCGTCGGCATCATCGTCGAGCACGCCTTCATTTCCAACAAGGAGGAAAACGCCAAGCTCGCCACGGCGTCGTTCCAAAAGCAGCTCGGCTACGCCGACGCCCAGGGCATCATCGCCGCCTACGGCATCGGCGGATCCGGATCCGGCTCCGGCGGCGGCAATTCGGTCCCGGATATGTCGGCGCCTTCGCCGTGGGTGCAGGAAAACGGCCGCTGGAAGCTGAAGGACCCCGGCGGCGCGTTCGTGAAGAGCCAGTGGCAGAGAGTCGACGGCAAGTGGTACTACTTCGATGCCAACGGCTACGCCCTGACCGGCTTCCAGACGGTGGAAGGCTCGCGCTACTACTTCGATTCCGACTGCGTCATGCGCACCGGCTGGTTCACCGTCGGCAAGACCTGGCACTACGCCAACCCGTCCGGCGCCCTGGTCACGGGCTGGGCCACCATCGGAGGCGCACGCTACTACTTGAAGCCCGGCAACGGCGCCATGGCGTCCGGCGTGCAGAAGATCAACGGCACGTGGCACGTGTTCCAGCCGTCCGGCGCCCTGGTCACCGGCAAAGGTTGGAAGAAAGCGGGCGGCAAGTGGTACTACTTCAATGCTTCGGGTGCGCCTGCCACCGGCTGGAAGAAGCTTTCCGGCACGTGGTACTACCTCAACCCCACGACCGGCATCATGGCGACGGGCTGGACTTTGGTCGACGGCAAGTGGTACTGGATGTACTCGTCCGGCGCCATGCGCGGCAAGGGCTGGCTGAAGCTGAAGGGGAAGTGGTACTACCTGACCTCGTCCGGCGCCATGAAGACCGGCTGGCTGAAGCTTTCCGGCACGTGGTACTACCTGTGGTCGTCCGGCGTCATGGCCAGCGGCGGTTGGCGCCAAGTGGGCAACGAGACGTACTGGTTCGCCGGCTCGGGCGCCATGCGCACGCAGGGCTGGTTCAAACAGGGCGGCCATTGGTACTACATCACCTCCAGCGGCGCCCGCGCCACCGGCTGGAAGACCATCGGCGGAAAGAAGTACTATTTCTGGTACACCACCGGCTGCATGGCGACCGGCACGCCCGTCATCGGCAACGAGCGCTTCCAGTTCGACTCGTCCGGCGCCTTGGTGAAAAGCCTCGGTCGCGTGCAGACCGCCGTGACCGCGAAGCCGTCGCAGTCCTCCGCCCCCGCAAAGCCCGCCGCGTCCTCGTCGGCCATCATGGGCGCCTCGCTTGCCACGGTGAACCAGATGGTGGCCGACTTCAACTCCACGGGCAAGCCCTATCCGGCCTACAAGTACGCCAAGAAAGGCGCTCCCACCATCCGCGACTTCTGCACCATCCTGCTCGCCGAGGCCAAGGCCGAAGGCGTGCGTGCCGAGGTCGTGTTCTGCCAGGCCATGAAGGAGACGGGCTGGCTGCAGTTCGGCGGATCGGTGGACGCCAACGGCAAGGTGCAGTGCAACTTCGCCGGCCTGGGTGCCACCAGTGCCACCGTCGGCGGCGCCACGTTCGCCAACGTCCGCGAGGGGCTGCGAGCGCAGGTGCAGCATCTGAAGGCCTACGCCTCTACCGCCCCGCTCAAGAACAAGTGCGTCGACCCGCGCTTTTCCCTCGTCACGCGCGGGATCGCGCCCAACCTCGAAGACCTCAACGGCCGCTGGGCCGTCCCCGGCGACGGCTACGGCGAGTCCATCCTGGGGATGATCGGCGTGCTGCTGAAGAAGTAGCGCGAGGCCGTCGCGAAGGAGCGGTCAGGAGGTGGCAGCGGGACGGGGTTTGCTGTCATGCCGGCTTGTCGGTATGACAGAAACCCCGTCCCGCCTGTCACCTGGCGGAGGGCTGAGAAAGCGTGCGGAAATCGTTGCCCGGGGTCGTCGGACGGCGCCTGCGCCGACGGGGCTGCGCTTTGACGCGTCGTCGCGCCGAGCCAAGGTCTCGGCGCTCCTTTGGCTGGGACCAAAGCTCCGCCCCGCCGGCGCAGGCGCCTGCTGCAAGGTCGAACATCCTCGCCGGCAAGGTCCGGAGCCGCCTGCTGCGGGCGGGACGTTGCTTAGTTGTTTCGTCGTCTTTGAAAGCGGCGATCGTCCTGGGGAAATCATGAAATTGAAATAGGGGGCTTCGTTGGTTTCCGCTAACAGTATGATATGATTCATACTGTTAGCGGAAAGGACGTGCATGAGCTCTCTATTCGTTCACCCTCGAATCCATCGAAAGCATCCCGATGTGTCGGACGAAGACGTACAGCACGTCATGCGCGGCATGATCGCTCACCAGCAGCGCGAGACGGGCGAGTGGTTGGCTGTCGGCGTGGACGGGAACAGCAGGCTCTTGGAGCTCGTGTACGCTTACGACGAGGAAGAAGACGCGTTTTTCGTCTACCACGGCATGACGCCGCCTTCGAGAAAGACCCTGCAAGAACTCGGATTGGAGAGATGACATGGACATGCGCGGTTTCATGGAAAAGCACGGGCTCACCGACGAAGGCCTCGACCGCATGGCCGAGCCGTACGAGCGCGGCGAGTGCCCCCACTCCGACGCGCCGGTGTACTCGGGGTCGCACCTCGACCGCGTCGGGAAGAAGCGCGTGACGGTCGTCTACGACGCCGTGGACGTCCAGGCGGTGTCGGCGGTGGCGCGGAAGCGGGGCGTCAAGCCCTCGGTCGTCTACCGGGACGCGCTGAAGGCCTACCTGGCGGGCGCGGCCGGCGCCTGACCCCGTCAGTTCAAGGGTGGCCGTTTGACCAACGCCGTCGGACGGCGCTTCCGCCGCGACGGTCCCATGGGCGACGCGTCGGCGTGCTCGAGCCAATCGGTCCGGGGCTCCTTTGGCTGGGCCCCGTCTGTCCCGGAAACCCCGTCCCGTTCGTCGGCTTCGGAACTCGCAGTTCCCTTTTCTCCAACAAACGAACACAATCGGGGCCCGGATACCGCCTGATGGGGGACGTTTTGGGGACTCGGACCCACAAAAGATTTTCCAAGTGGGGCGATCTGTGGCACAATGGGCGGCGTCCAATGTTGTGAACCCGAAATGAGAAAGGTCGATCTATGTCCAAGATCACTCCACTTTCCACCAAAACCTACGGGGGGGGGGCAAGGTTCTTAGCCTGATCCTTGCAGGCACCCTCGCCCTCGGCATGACCCCCGCCGCCGCCCTGACCCAGGCGGCGATGGACGTGACTCCCGCGTATGCGGTGGGCGAGGAAACGACTCCCGAGCTTGCTGCATGGGCGAACGTCGGAAACGCAACTCTCGAGACCGATGTTGTCGGGGGCACGGAACAGGCGTACGTCTATTCTGACACGCCGGCTACCGTCAATCTCCTTACCGCACTTACGGTAAGCGCTGATGTTACCGCTGCTGAGAACAAGACAGGTGCAAATCTTAACTGGACTACCGACAAAGCGCCTGCCGATAAGACTCCTGCAACTTTCAACGACGTCGCGCTTGCTAGCGCTCTCTACGAATACAAGGTCGAACTTACCAAGCCTGGTACTTCTGCGGCTAATGATGTTACGTCGACCGTTTTTAGCACCCCCACGCTAACCATGGCAGATGCCGGCACGTATGCGGTTACCGTTGTAGCGGATACTCCAGGCACTGCCGTTGTTACGGCTTCTGATCCTGTCAACTTCGTGGTCGCACCCAAGGCCGTCACGGCTGTGAGCGAGCATTCTCCGGTTCTTGGCGTGAGCAAGCCAAGCGACATTGTTGAGGACGCGAAGGTTTACAAAAAGTACATTGCAGCTGGCAATGCGGGCAATGAGGAACTTACAAAGGACGGCAACTGGGCGGTCAGCATTTCCAAGAACGGCACCGCGCTTACTAGTGCCAATGGTCTTGATGATCCTATTACCGAGCCCGGCGACTACACGCTTGAATTTACTTTCGACGAAGGCCAAACCAACTACACCTATGGCGAACAGGGTGCCGCCTATGCGGGCACGACCGAGATCAAGGTGCCGGTCCAGGCTTCCCAGGCGTACAATGCCTACTTTGTTGACACTGTGGATCAAGATGGCGTGACGGTCACTCCGCAAAAAGACCCCACGTCTGCCGTCGTCAACTGGGTGAGCGATTCCAGCAAGATCAAGGCGGCGCTTGACAACAGCGTGGAAGTTGCCATTGATGAAAATAATGACATTGACACCGGCTCCTACACCGTTTCCTGGTTCGACGCCGAGGGCAATGCGCTGAAGAACGCGGACGGCACGACCGCCGGCGCCACTCCTGCCTTGCCCGGCAAGTATACGGGCAAGGTGACCGTGAACGGCGGCACCGTCGTTCCGACCACGCTCAACCTGACGGTGACGTCTCAGGTCGCCGGCGACTACGACTTCTACGTCGGCGACAACCCCACGAGCAGCACCATCCAGCTCGTCTGGGACAAGAGCCTCGCCGGCAACGACGCCGCCATCAAGGCTGACGTCATCGCCCAGGTGAAGAAGGCCTTCAAAGCCCAGCTGAACGGCACGAGCCCTGCCGCGTACGTCGACGTGAAGAACTTCGACTTCAAGGTGGAGCCCGCCGCGACGCCCGCCGGCGACGAGGGCACCATCACCATCAGCTCTTCGGCGACGGCTCCGAGCGGCGTGTACCTGGGCAGCGATTCGTTCCAGTACAAGTACGGCAAGGACATGCCGAACTTCGAGCTTGCCAGCGCGTCCCGCCCGTTCAACGGCACGACCGGCTACAAGGTGCACGACCTGGTGAAAGTGCCGACGTACCAGTCTCAACCCTTCACGTACTACACCGTGACGGTCACCTATGTCGACAGCAAGGGCAAGCAGCAGGTTGCCACCGACCAGCAATACATTACGGCCGTCGGCGACGACTACCAGGTGACCGTGAACGCAACCGACGACTTTGCGGGGTCCCAAGCGATCGAGACGCCGTTCTCCATCACCAAGCGCACTATCGCGAAGCAGGATTCCCAGTGGAAGACCGGCGGCGTGGGTGTCGACTTTTTGACCTACAATGCCACCACGAAGACCTACGAGTACGCCTATGACGGCGAGCCCGCCACGCCGAACCCGAAGGTCGAGATCAAGTTCAGCGACGCGGAAACTGAGACGCTCAACAAGGCGCCACTGTCCCAGTTGCAGATCGACAGAGGCGAGACTGCCGACTACGAGGTCTCCTATGCCAACAACGCCGGCGTCACCGGCGAGCCGGCCGTCGCGACCGTGACCGGCATCGGCAACTATGCGGGCACCTTCGAGATGCCCTTCGAGGTCGTCGCTCGCGACCTGAGCAAGATCCCCGGCCTCAAGGTGAGCGCCCAGAGCCAGCTGGCCGAGGGCTTCCCGACCAACCCTGGCGCGGAGAACGTCAAGGACGTCCAGATCACGTATACGAACAAGACGGGTAAGGACATCGTCCTCACGCAGGACGACTATGAGATCACGAACGTGACCAAGGGCGCTACCAACGCCGCCGGCGAGACGACCTACACGTTCACCGTCAAGGGCAAGGGCAACTACACCGGCCAGGTGACGGGCACGTTCCTGACCGTCCAGAAGGACATCTCCGAGCTGTGGACCGCCGAGGTCGCCTCGGGCAACAACTTCTACCAGATGGGCGACGAGGTGAAGCCGGGCGTCGTTGTGAAGAAGGTCTCCGACAAGACGGTCGTCGACGAGACCAATCCGGCGAACAACACGAAGAACTACCGCGTGACCTACGTCGACAACGTCGACGCCGGCACGGCCACGGCCGTCATCACCGGCGACGGCGCCTATGCGGGCGAGATCAAGGCCACCTTCGAGATCAAGCCGCTGACCATCAGCCAGGACTCCGTGGCCAAGATCGTCCTCGACATCCCCGAGGGCGGCTACACCTACCAGCCCGGCATGGTCTACGAGCCCGAGGTGGACTACACTGCGTCCACCATCAAGCCCGACAGCCCGTATCCTGGCGGCGCGGTCTCGCTGAAGGAGCTCGTCGACGACGTCGCGATCTCCTACCCGAGCACCGCTGACGGCACGACGAAGGCCGGTCCCGCCAAGGTCGTCATCACCGGCAAGGGCGGCAACGTGGTCGGCTCCTACGAGGCCGAGTACACCGTGGCCCAGGCCGACATCGCGAAGGCGGACGTCGAGGCCGCCAGCGTGGTCCCGGGCGCTTCCGTGGCCGACGCGGTGAAGGTCACGCTCGGCGACGACGTGCTCGTCGCCGGCACCGACTACACGGTCGAGGCCGAGGGCACGCTTCCCGGCGAGGTGACCGCGACCGTCACCGGCACGGGCAACTACACCGGCACGGTGGAGAAGGACGTCGACGTGCTCTACGACGTGGCGGGCCTGAGCTACAAGGTATCCTCCGGCACCTACAACGGCCAGTCCCAGACCCCGGTCGTCACGGCCTCCTACAAGGACGCCTCCGGCAAGACCGTCGATGTCCCGGCCTCCGCGCTGAACGTGGCCGCCGGCTCCTACGTGAACGCCGGCA
>NZ_JAAKEN010000012.1 GCF_011039175.1 Slackia sp. ZJ119 | reverse complement strand
CCGGCGCGCCGGCCTGACGAATACTCCGTCCCTCTGTCAGCTCCCCCCCCTGTCAATTCCAAGCCGCTCCCCTTTGCTGCAGGCGGTTCTCCAATTCGTCATTTCAAGCAGAAGCGCTCGTCCACTGCAGGTATAATCGCCGTATCGAAAAACTCCCGCCTCTCAAGTAGGTGAGTCAATGATCAGGCGCATTCAGACATTCGAAGCGAAGCCTGGGCTGCAGCTGTTCGTCAGATTCGACGACGGCAAAGCCGTCATGTACGATGTTCTCGATGACGTGCGCAGTATCCCGTCGTACGCGCCCCTCGAAACGGTTCCCGGACTGTTTGCGCAGGTCCAGCTCGATCAAAGCAGGACATGCGTGTTTTGGAACGAAGACATCGATCTGCCCAGCGACGTCATATACGACTTCGGCCGCGAGGTTTCTGACCCGACAACCAGCACCGAAAACTGACAGGCCGCCCCTTTGCTGCCGGCGAGATTGCTCCACCCTGCAGCAGGCGGTTCCGCCGCGGCGGCGCAGCCGAGGTTGGAAGCCGGACCCCCGGAATCGGCAGGGGGAGGGTCCACGCGCACTAGCTCGCTCCGCTCGCGTCGCCGCAGCGACTGAAAATGTCCAGTGGACATTTTCACCAAGCGAGGACTGTTTGAGCATGGGCCCTCCCCCTGCCTATTCCGGGGCCCTCGGGCGCCCGACGACGCGTCGAAGCGAAGCCGCCACGGCGGAAGCGCCGTCCAACGACCTGCAACAACGACTTCCGCAAGCCCGACCCCCTCCCCCCTTACGCCCAGTGTTCGCGCAGGTAGGTCCAGGTTTCGTCTCGAGCGGCCTCTATCTGGGCGATCTCTTCGTCGGAGAGGGCCTTGAAGCGGCCTTGGCTGTGCAGATAGTCGGCGACGCTCGTGAAGGTCTTCGGGTTGCGGGAAAGCGTGAAGCGGCCGCGCGGAAGCCCGGACACGGACGGGCCTTCGTATTCCGCCAGGTACCACAACCCGCAGTCCACGATGTCGCGAGCCACGTCGACCATCGAATCGACCGGGCAGCCCCAGCCGGTCGGGCACGGCGCGATGACGTGGATGTAGCGCGTGCCGCGGATGTCGCGGGCGCGTTCGACCTTGCGCACGAAATCGCTCAGGTAGCCCACGCTGGCCGTGGCCGCGTACGGGATGCCGTGGGCCGCCACGATCTCGAACAGGCTTTTCTTCTGCGTGAGACAGCCGTGCACGTTCGCGCCGGCGGGCGTGGTGGTCGTCGAGGCGCCGAACGGCGTGAGCGAGCTTTTTTGGATGCCCGTGTTCATGTACGCCTCGTTGTCGTAGCAGATGTAGAGCACGTCGTCGTTGCGGTCGATGGCGCCCGAAAGCGCCTGCAGCCCGATGTCGGCCGTGCCGCCGTCGCCCGCGAAGCCCACGACCGTGCAGTCGTCGGGCTTCTTGCCCTGGACGCGCAGGCCCGCCTCGATGCCCGACAGCACGGCGGCAGTGGCGGCAAACGGCGTGATCATCGCGTTGTTCGCGAAGCTGAGCTGGGGAAAGTTGAAGCCGACCGCGCTCATGCAGCCCGCCGGCAGCGCCGCGACCGCGTAAGGCCCCAGCACCTTGAGCGCCGCGCGGACCGCAAGCGACCCGCCGCAGCCGGCGCACGCCTTGTGGCCGAAGAAGAATTCGTCCTGGGAAATGGTTTTTGCGTTCAGCGCCATGGATCAGTCCTCCCCTATGCCCAGAAAGATCACCCGGGGCGCAGATGCGGCGGGCGTGCCGGCCTCGGCGTCGCGGGCCGCTTGTTCCAGCGTGGCGAACACGCCCCTCACCTGGGATTGCGTTATGTCGTCGCCGCCCAAGCCGCCGATGAAGTCGAAGGTTGGCGTGGTGCATCCCGCCTGGTGCAGCGCAGAGTTAACATTGGTAAACACCGTGCCTTCCGCGCCGAAGCTTATGTCTTGTTCGATGACGGCCGCCGCCTTCGCGTTCGCAAGCGCCGCCACGAGCTGCTGCGTTGGGAAGGGCCGCATGTAGCGGATGCGGGCCATGCCGGCGCGGACGCCTTCTTCCCGCAGCGCGTCAACCACGCCGCGCACAAGCCCGGCCGCGGCGCCCAGCGTGACGACCACGAAATCGGCGTCGTCGCAGCGATAGGCCTCCACCAGGCCGGGGTACTGGCGGCCGAACGCCGCAGCGAAGCGCGATTCCACCTCGTCGACGACGGACGCGGCGGCCAGCATGTCTCGGTGTTCCCAGTATTTGTAATAGCGGTTGAACTCCGGGCCGGCGGAATAGCCGATGTTCACCGGACGGTCGAAGTCGAACCGGTTGTTCGGCGCGTCGTAAGGCGGCAGGAAAGCGTCGGCGGCGGCCGGGTCGGGAACGTCGACGTTTTCGTAGGTGTGCGTGATGGTGAAGCCGTCGAGGTTCACCATGACCGGGGTCGACACGCGCGGGTCTTCGGCGAGCGCATACGCCATAAGGGCCAGGTCGAGCGCCTCTTGGTTGTCCTGCGCGTAGACTTGGATCCACCCGTGGTCCAAAAGCGACAGCGAATCGCGCTGGTCGCCGTAGATGTTCCACGGCAGCGCCGTCGCGCGGGTGGCGTTCATCATGACGATGGGAAACCGCCCGCCGGCCGCATACGTGAGGCATTCGGCCATGTAGAGCAGCCCTTGGCTGGACGTGGCGGTGAACGTGCGGGCGCCCGTGGCGGAAGCCCCGATGGCGCAGCTCAGCGCGGAATGCTCCGATTCCACGTGCACGTATTCCGCCTCCAGCGAGCCGTTTTCCACCATTTCGGAAAGCCGCTCGACGACGACCGTCTGCGGCGTGATGGGGTACGCGGAAATGACCTGGGGGCGAGCCAGGCGCACGCCTTCAGCGAACGCCTCGTCGCCAGAGAGAAAACGCTTCATCGGACGCACGCCTCCTTTTCGTCGAGGGCCGCGAGCGAAGCGAGTGCAGAGGCCGCCGCCTGTTCCGACACCATGTCGATGGCGCCGAAGCGGCAGACCTTCGCGCACACGCCGCACCCTTTGCAGAAGTCCAGATCGATGGCGACGGCCTGCCCCGCGCCGTCGGAAGCGCGGTAGATGGCGCCGTCGGGGCAGTGGAACTCGCACTGCAGGCACATCGTGCACGCGTCGCGGTCTATGACGGGGCGCAGGTTGCGCCAGCCGGCGTTCTTCGCGACGAGGTGGCCGGCGCGAAAACAGGTGGTGCGGGCGAAGACGGCCGGATCGAGCGCCTCGTCGCACAAGGCGGGAATGCGCACGTCGGGGCGCGGGCCGGGCTGGACGAGGCGGCGGGCGACGTCGGGGGCGAGGCCGGAGGCAGCGCCCGCAGAGGGGGCGGCAACCTCGGCAGAGGCAGCGCCGACCGCCGCAGCGGTACCGGGAGCGGCGTCGGCGGCAGCGGCATCACCAGCAGCAGTGCCGGAGCCGGACGCCTGCGACGCTTGGAGTGCCGCCGTCGCCGCTTCCACGGCCGCCGCCACGATGGCGACGTTTTTCGCATGCAGCTTCGCCGGCATGTAGCCTCTGATGGCCTCTTCTACGTTTTCCCTGGTCAAGGCGTTGTCAAGCACGCAAAGCGCCCCGAGGAACACCGTGTTGGGAATGGGGCGGCCAAGCACCGCGCTCGAGATGCCGTCGGCGTCGATCGGCATGATGCGCCCGTCGCGAAACGACGAGGCGTCGCGCGTGCTGTTCACGAGCACGACGCCGCCGGGCTTCAATTCTTTTTCCCAACCTGGTACTAAAAGCGTCTCGTCAAGGTACACCACGTAGTCGGCCTGCTCGACGGCGCTGCGGTCGCCGATGGGCGCCGCGTCGATTTTCGTGAACGCCCGCATGGGGGCGCCGCGCCGCTCGGGCCCAAACGACGGGAACGCGAGCGCATAGGTCCCCTCCGCCAGCGACGCCGCCGCGCCGAGCAGCCGCGCCGCCGTGAACGCGCCCTGGCCGCCACGGCCGTGCCATAACACTTCGATCATGCAACCTCCGATGCTCGGAAATTCGTCCGTTCGGGGAAACGCTGACTCAGGCCGTCTTGTCCTGCGCAGGCAGGACTGGCGGAATCAATCAGCGCTTCCCAGTATAGCCCTCCGCCAGGCGCCGACGCGCCGGCGTGCCCGCCCCGTCGGCGAAGCGCCCCGCCGCGCCATCCGGACAGCCGCCGCGCATCGAAGGCGCACAGCGAAGAGGGCGGCAGCGCTGGCCCCCCTTCGCGCACCGCGGTCGACGTCGCTTCGCTCCTACCCCAAAAGGGGCTGGTCATAAGCGAAAAGCGCCTCGTTCACCTGGAAGATGTCGTGAATGCCGTTCACCAAGAAATACTCCACGATGACGTCGAACTTCGAACTGTGCGACAGCGCGAACCCGGCGCGTGCAAGCAGCGCCACCGCGTCGGCGTGGTCGAGCCCGAGCGCGAAGACGAGGGCGCAGGCGGTCTTCTTCGTAGGCCGGTAGCCGTCGTCTTTGCGGATCTTCGCGAAGAGCTGGCGGCTCATGTTCGCGCGTTTGTACACTTCCACGTCGGTCATGCCGCGCTCGTCTATGAGGCGAAGCACCGTCTGCGAAAACGACTCGTCCAACCGCGCGAGGCGCTCGGCCAAGCTTTGCGGCGCTGGTGCGCCCCTGAAAGCGCTCGGGGCGATGCGGGGCTCGTCTTGCCACGCGGACGCCTCGCGCGGCGGCTGCGCCATGCGGGGCGCTTCGCAGGGCGCCCCGAAGCCTTCTTCCCCCAAAATGGCGGCTTCGACCTGCGGCGTCGCGAAGCGTTCTTTCTCCTTGCGCTTCTTCTTCCTTTTGAACAGGCCGCCGCGGCGCGGCTTCGCCGAAAAATCGGGCGGCGGCGATGCCAGCATGGGCGGCGGCGCCAAAGACGGGCGGACGGGGTTTTGCGCCGCTTGCGGACTGAACCCTTCCGTCGGCGCGAAGCCGCGAACGGTCCTTTCGCCTTCGCGGCCGTGTTCGCCCACGTACACGTCGTCGATGTATTCGGCTATGGCATCGAACATCGACCGCCCCGCACGCATGGACGCGCGGTCGTAGAGCACGAGCCACACCTCGGCCTCGCACACGTCGAGAAACGCCTGGATCGCCCGCGTCTCGATGTCGATGGCCAGACCCGACGGGAACCCGAACGCGCCCGTCGACAAAAGCGGCAGGGCCATCGTTTCGGCGCCCGCGCGGGAAGCGACGCGAAGGGCCTCGCTCACGCAGGAGAACAAAGCGTCCGCCTCGCCGGATTCCCCGCCCTTCCACACAGGCCCGACCGCATGCACGATCATGTTCGCCGGAAAGTCGAAGGCGGGCGTTGCCACGGCCTTGCCGACCGCGCAGCCGCCTATTCGGTCGCAGGCGTCCTGCAAACGGCCCATCCCCGCGATGCGGGCCACGGCCTCGCCAGCGCCGCCGCCGATCAGCAGATCAGAGTTGGCGGGCACGATGACCGCGTCCGTGCGCATGTTCGCAATGTCGTCCCGTACGATGTGCAGCGGCATGTCAGATCACACTCCAACGCAGGCGAGTCCTTCGCGCGTGCCGACGCCGGCCGTCCGGCAAGCCCGCCCGCCTCGACGAAGCGGGACGACGCCGCCGAGCGCCGCCCGCCTTCTTCGCTTAAAACCGCGCGTAACGCTCCAGGTTCTTCGCCAGCTTCTCGACGAAGGCCGCCTCCAGGTCAGACAGCGTTTTGCCGGCCTGCGTGACATAGCCCAAATACAGCTTCACGTCGGCGTCGAGCGGCACGGTGGTCAGAAGCGACCCGTCGGAAATGCCCACGAGGATGCCGCTCGTGACCGTGTAGCCGTTCAGCGCCACGATGAGCTCGGACAGCGACGCGCGGTCGGTGCAGGCGATGGACTTTTCGCGCGGCACGCCGGCGAGCGCCTCTTCGTAGAGATGCTCGGGAGAATTCGGGCCCTGCGAGAAGTAGATGTAGGGGTAGTCGGACAGCTGGTCGAGCGTGAGGCTCTTCGCGTTCACCAGCGGATGCGCGGTCGGCAGCGCCACGCGCGGGGCGCTTTCGGTCAGCTTGTGGAATTCAAGGCCGACGGAGGCAAGCGTGTCGTTCAGCGCGTCGGCGGTCAGCGACGTCTGCATGACGACGCCCACGTCGGAAAGCCCCGACACCACGTCGTCGATGACGCCTTGGGTGGTGCGGTCGTAGAGCGCATAGTGGTACGCGTCGCCGCCCGCCGACAGCACGACCTGCGCAAACGTCTGCACGTCGAAGAGGTAGTGCTGGCCGGAAATGGAAAACTGCTTGGTCATGGAAGGTCCTTTCGGGAAGAGATGCCGTGCTCGATGGCGACATGCGGTGCAACATGCAGTTGCATGCCGCACCTTATTTGCTGGACGAACGCTCGTCGACGAAGCGGGACGCCTTGTGCTCGCTGGAGGTGCCCAGCTTGCCGGCGTCGTAGACGATGACCTTGGCCGGACGCACGCCGGTGTGGGTCTTCAGCGCCAGCTCCACGCGGCGGGCCACCTCGTCGTAGGGCTCGGTGGAACCCTGGGCGCGTTCGACCGACACCTCGTAGCGCGTGGTGAAGTTCTGGTCGTACACGCGGATGGAGTATTCGCCGGTCAGGCCCTTCTCGGCACGCACGACGTATTCGATGTCGGTCGGGAACACGTTGACGGCGCCGACGATGAACATCTCGTCTTTGCGGCCGGTGATGTGGATGCGGGCGAGCGTGCGGCCGCATTCGCACGGGTCGTTCGTCACATAGCCGATGTCGCCCGTGCGGAAGCGGATCATCGGGCGGGCCTTCTTCATGAGCGTCGTGTAAACAAGTTCGCCTTGCGTACCTGGTTCCAAAACCTCACCAGTGACGGGGTCGACGGTTTCCACGAGAATCTGGTCTTCGACGATGTGCAGGCCGTCTTTCGCCTCGCACATGGCCGCGCACGCGCCGTAGATGTCGGACAGCCCGAAGAAGTCGACCACCTTCGCGCCCCACAAGTCCTCGATGGCCTCGCGCGTGGACGTGATCGACCCGCCCGGCTCGCCGGCCACGATGATGGTGCGGATGCTGAAGTCCTTCTTGGGGTCGTAGCCCTTCTCCTTCGCCTTTTCGCCCAGCTGCCAGGCGTACGACGGGCTGGTCCAGATGACGGTCGGCTGGTACTGTTTCAGAACGAACAGCAAGCGGTCGCTCGGCACGGCGCCCACCCAGATGGCGAGCGCTCCGAGGCGCTGCGCACCGATGACGTCCGGGCCGCCCACATACAACGCGAAGTTGAGCGCATGGACGTAGCGGTCGTTCGGGCGCATGCCGGCCTGCCAGAACAGCCGGGCCTCGGTGTCTTGCCACAGGTCGAAGTCTTCCTGCGTGAAGGGGCTCACCGTCGGAACGCCGGTGGAGCCGGACGAGGTGGCCATGAACACGACGTCTTCTTCGGGCACGGAGCACATTTCGCCGAAGAAGCTGCCG
This sequence comes from Slackia sp. ZJ119, assembly GCF_011039175.1. GTDB lineage: Bacteria > Actinomycetota > Coriobacteriia > Coriobacteriales > Eggerthellaceae > Xiamenia. The sequence continues at coordinate 91,423 of NZ_JAAKEN010000012.1, read as the reverse complement.
ACGTGCTGGGTGTCGCGTTCGGTCTTCTTGTCGATGAACGGGAACTTCTCGATGTCCTTGAGCGTCTTGACGTCGTCGGGCGACACGCCGGCCTCGTCGAAGGCGCGTTTGTAGTACACCGTGTTGTCGTAGGCATAGCGGACCATTTCCTGCAAACGCTCGAGCTGCATCGCTTCCAGCTGGGGGCGCGGCATGCACTCGATGTCGGGGTCGTAGTATTTCTGGTCGTAGGGAAGGTCCTTTTTGGCCATGATGCTCCTTCGTCTTGAATGCGGAATGCGCCGGCGGCCGGCGCGGCGCAAGGCTTGCTTTTTTCGGCACATCGTATGAAACCACTACGGACGCCGCAGGGCAACCTCTTCGGTCATCCGATGTTCTGATGATTTGTTATCGCTATTTTCGATAGCTTAGTAGAATGTAACGTAGATGGCTGTGGCCGTGGCAGCTTCGCCGGCCGCTTCCCCTCCCCAACCTCCCGAGAAAGGACGCCCATGACGCTGCAGCAGCTTCGCTACCTTATCGCCATCGCCGAGTTCGGCTCTATCAACGCCGCCGCCACGCACCTGTACGCGTCGCAGTCGAACCTGTCGGCCGCCGTGAAGGACCTCGAGCGCGAGCTGGGCATCACCGTTTTCTCGCGCAGCAACCGCGGCGTGACGCTCACCAACGATGGCACCGAGCTTTTGGCCTACGCCCGCCAGGTGGTCGAACAGGCCGACATGCTTGAGGCGCACTACCACGGCGGACGCGACGCCCACCTGCGGCTGGCCGTGTCGACGCAGCACTACGCGTTCACCGTGCAGGCGTTCGTGAACGTGGCCGAGGCGTGCGAAGGCGACGACTACGAGTTCATCTTGCGCGAATCGACCACCGCCGAGATCATCGACGACGTGCGCACGTTCCGCAGCGAGGTGGGCGTGCTGTTCACCGACAGCTTCAACCGGCGCGTCATCATGCGGGCGCTGGCCGACGCGAAGCTGTCGTTCACGCCGCTGTTCGAGGCCGGCGTGCACGTGTTCGTGAACGAGAACCATCCGCTGGCCGGCCGCGACGTGCTGACGCCGCAGGACCTGGAGCCCTACCCACGCTACGCGTTCGAGCAGGGCACGTCGAACTCGTTTTATTACGCCGAAGAGCCGCTGAGCTATCTGCCGCACACCAAAAACATCCGGTTTTCCGACCGCGGCACGCTGACCAACCTTCTGACCAGCCACAACGGCTTCACGCTTTCCACCGGCGTGCTGTCGGCCGAAATGCATTCCGGCATCGCGAGCATTCCTTTGGCCGTGGACGAGCGCATGCGCGTGGGCTACATCATGCACGACGAGCGCCGCCCGACCGCCCTGCTCGAGCGCTACATCCGCGAACTGCACGCCGTGATCGAAGCGAACCCGTCGGTCGAGGCGCGGTAGCCCGGGCCGGAGCGTGCTCCGCGAACGCCGCAGCGCCTCCCGAAGCGCTGCGGTCGCCCCAAGGGCGCTTTCCGATTCGCACCGTCATATTGGTTACACTATTGATTTGTTATGATACTATAACAGCGCTGGGTGGTATGGCTGCCTCTCTGATCTGACAGGAGGCCTGCCATGGTTACTTGGATAGAACTTTTAACGTTTGTTCTAGTTGTGATAGCGGCTATGGATCTGGCGATTCAGTTCAGAAAGTGAAATAGCCGCCCCCGCTCAAGCGGAAACGGCTACTTCGTCAAGCTACAAACTTGAAAAACGAGGCAGCCGCCGCTGCAACGGCAAACCACCCAGCGACTTATATTATACGACGGCCGCAAGCATTCGTCAAACCGGCGGAACCCCTTCTACTGCGTGTTGCTCGCGTAGGGCGTCTTGTCCTTCAGCAGCACGTCGTGGGCGCCGCCTTCGACGATGGACGTGGAGCTGACCAGGGTCAACCGTGCCTTTTCCTGGAACTCGGGGATAGAGAGCGCACCGCAGTTGCACATGGTCGACTTCACCTTCAAAAGCGTGACTCCCACGTTGTCCTTCAGGCTGCCGGCGTAGGGCACGTACGAATCGACGCCCTCTTCGAACGTGAGCGCCTTCTTCTTGCCGCCCAGGTCGTAGCGCTGCCAATTGCGGGCGCGGGCCGACCCTTCGCCCCAGTACTCCTTCATGTAGGTGCCGTTGACCATCACCTTCGCGCTGGGGCTTTCGTCGAAGCGGGCGAAATAGCGCCCCAGCATGACGAAATCGGCGCCCATGGCCAGCGCAAGCGAGATGTGATGGTCGTAGACGATGCCGCCGTCGGAGCAAATGGGCACGTAGATGCCGGTTTCTTCGAAGTATTCGTCGCGGGCCTTCGCCACTTCGATCGTCGCCGTGGCCTGGCCGCGCCCGATGCCCTTCGTCTCGCGCGTGATGCAGATGGATCCGCCGCCGATGCCGATCTTCACGAAGTCGGCGCCGGCCTCGGCCAAAAAGCGGAAGCCGTCGCGGTCGACCACGTTGCCCGCGCCGACCTTCACGCTGTCGCCGTAGTGCTCGCGCACCCAGTCGATGGTGATCTTCTGCCAGTCCGAAAAGCCTTCCGAGCTGTCGATGCACAGCACGTCGGCCCCGGCCTCCACGAGCGCCGGCACGCGCTCGGCGTAGTCGCGCGAGTTGATGCCCGCGCCCACCAGATAGCGCTTGTCGGAGTCGAGCAGCTCGTTGGGGTTGGACTTGTGCGAGTCGTAGTCCTTGCGGAACACGAGCGCGACCAGGTGGTCTTCCTCGTCGACGATGGGCAGCGAGTTGAGCTTGTGGTCCCAGATGATGTCGTTCGCCGTCTTCAGCGACGTGTCGGCGGGCGCCACGAAGAGCTTTTCGCGCGGCGTCATGAAGTCGGCGACCTTCTCGTCCAGGCTCATGCGCGACAGGCGGTAGTCGCGGTCGGTCACGATGCCGAGCAGCTTGCCGTGGGCGGTGCCGTCGTCGGTGACGGGCATGGTGGAGTGGCCGAACCTTTCCCTCATCTCAACGACGTCCTGCAGCGTGAACGTGGGCGCGAGGTTGGCGTCGGACGTGACGAAGCCGGCCTTGTGGTCCTTCACGCGGGCGACCATGGCCGCCTGGTCTTCGATGGTCTGGTTGCCGTAGATGAACGACAGGCCGCCCTCCGTCGCCAGCGCCACGGCCATGCGGTCGTCGGACACGGCCGCCATGATGGCCGACACCATAGGGATGTTGAGCGACAACGGGCACTCTTCTTTGCCCTTGCGGAACTTCACGAGCGGCGTTTTCAGACTGACCGCCGCTGGGACGCAGTTGGCCGGCGTATGGCCCGGCACCAGCAGGTACTCGTTGAAGGTACGGGAAGGTTCGTCGAAGTATGTTGCCATGCACTCCTCCATTTGGTCGCGGTCCAACCAGGCGATTCGTCGTCGCCACTGTATTCGGTCCATTATACCCACGCGTCGCCGGCAGCAAAAGGGGAATTCGCCGAATACGCGAGCTGGCAGGGGGGGGTGGGCAGATATGCGGGGAGGTGGGCGGTGGGGGGTGGAAGGGCGAGGGGGGGGTGGAAGGCAAGCGGGGTAGCAGAGCGAATGAGGGCAGAAACCGCGAGAGCGGAAGGGCAAGCGAGGCAGAAACAGAAACGAGGCAGCAAGGGCGAGCGAGGCAGCAGAGGATAAGGGCATGAGTGCGAAACGAGATAGCGGAGGGCGGGGGCAGCAGGACCAAGGGAGGCAGAAGCCGTTAGGGCGGAAGCAGGGGCGAGGCAGCAAGGGCGAGCGGGGCAGAAGGGCAAACGAGGCAGCAAGGGCGAGCGAGGGCAGAAACAGAAACGAAGCAGAAACGCGAGCGGCGAGAACGCGAAACGAGACAGCGGAGGGAAGGAGCAGCAGGACCAAGGGAGGCGGAAGCTGTTAGGGCGGAAGCAGGGGCGAGGCAGTGAAGGACTGGTAGAAGCACCGAGGGGCAGGAGGGCGATGGGGGGCAGAAACGCGAGCGGGGGAAGTGGGAAGCGAGGCGGCAGGGCGATGGAGGTAGAAGCCGTGGGGGCAGGAGCGCGAAGGGGCAGAAGCCGTGGGGGCAGAAGAGGAAACAAGATAGCAAGGGCGAAGCGAGACAGCAGAGGGCAAGCGGGGGCACAGAGAGGCAGATAAGCGAATGGGTGGGAGCGCGAGGCGGCAGATATGCAGAGAGGTGGAAGTGGAAGCGATGGCAGAGGGCGTGCCGAGGATGGCCGAAAAAACAAATGAACCTCTCAGGCGCCTCTTCGGCATAAAATGCACCAAACGCCCGGCTTTGGCCGGGTATGCAGAAACGCTTCTATTCGCGACCTGGGGTTTTCTGGCGCGTGCAAGCGGAGGCGCCGGCCTTTGCCCCGAAAGGCGCCGCTCGAGGGCGCGAACCGAAGAGAAATGATGCAAAAAACGCGAAGGCGGGCGAAAAATGCACCATCCGTTTTTTCGCGTCCTTCCGGGCGAGCTTGAAAACTGAATATTATCAGGCCTTGGCTGCATAAAGTGGGCCGTCGGCCTCGGAGGCGAAGCGTGCTGCCCGACGCGAATCGCGCCGAGCAGCGGAACCGGGCAAAACGCCTCCGCTTGTGCAAATCTGCAGGCTGTGGCAGCGTCTGACAACACAACGCCGATTCTTGTACAGTTGTGCAGCTTGTGGCAGAACGCACTGTGGCAGCCGCTTCTCCCCTGCCTTCTGACCTAGCCTTTTTAAAACTTGAAAGTTAGTTTTATACAACTTATTCGTATATATGCAAAACTTCGTCGCCACAGCCTGCACAACTGCACAAAATTCCCGGCTTCGCTGTCAAACACTGCCACAGCCTGCACAACTGTACGAAACTGTCGTCTTTGCCGCCGAGTGCTGCCACAACCTGCACAACCGTACATAATCCCGGCCTTTTCCGCAAAGAGCCATCGCGACCGATGCGACCGCGCCGCCGGCTTGGCCTCTGCCCCGACCTTGGATTGACGCAAGTCGGCGCTGATCGCGGCCGAGGGGGCGGTTGCCGCCGCGAATGGAAGAGGACCGGGCTTGGAAGGGTCCGCGGCCAAAAGGCGCAGCCGGCCGAAATGGGAACCGCTACAGCCAAAGGACACTGCCAGCCGGGTCAAGAACCGCCGCAGTCGAGGCGTCCCGGTTTTGACAGACCGAGAGGACGTCGATCAAGGCCGCCTCGTCCCGGGACCGCCGCCGAAAGGCGCGGCCGGCCGGACCGAAGGCCGAAGCGAGCAGAGCTCGCCGGCTTGGCCCCTGCCCCGACCTCGGGTTGACGCAAGCCGGCGCTGATCACGGCCGAAAAGGGCGGTTGCCGCCGCGAATGGAAGAGGACCGGGCTTGGAAGGGTCCGCGGCCGGCCGAAATGGGAACCGCTACAGCAAAAGGACACTGCCAGCCGGGTCAAGAACCGACGCAGCTGAGGCGTCCCGGCTTTAACAGACCGGGAGAGCACCGATCAAGGCCGCCTTGTTCCAGGTCCGCGGCCGAAAGGCGCGGCCGGCGAAAGAGGAACCGCCGCAGCAAAAGGGCGCGGCCGAACTGGAGGCTGCTGCAGCTAGAGCCTGGTCCGGTCGGGGCGTTTTGGCTGGCAGGAGAAATGGCGAAGACGGGGCCGGGGGCGGGCTTGAAGAAAGGTTGTCCGTAGGCCCCCGGCCGGTTGTCGGCGTCCGGCTGAAGTGAAAGGTCGCCCGACGCGCAGCGCCGCGCCGCGGGTCGAATGAGAAAGGTTGCCCCGGGCGAAGGCGCGAAGAGGTCCGCCGCGCGTGCTCGGCGGCGGGCGCGGGCCGACGGCCCACGGGGGCAAGCGCTCGGGCGAGGGCGTGCCCCCGTGCGTCGTCGGCAGGATCGAAAAAGGGCGAGCGAGGCTGGAGCCTGCGCCAAGCGGCGAAAAGACCAGCGCGAAGACCACTCCCCCGCTAGGCCACCCTGAGGCCAGAAATCGAACCAAAGCCCGAACTCCAGGCCGTCGAGACCAGAAGTCCGGATCGGAGCCGAATCCTTAGCCCTAAGGTCGAGAGCGCAGGATAAAACCCTGCCCCCGGCCTCAGAAGGCGGCCCCCCCCCAAGAGCCCTGGCAGCCGGAACGCAAGCAAAAGCCCAGATCCCGGCCGCCGAGCCGAGGACAGGGCGAAAGCCCAGGTCCCCGGCCGCTAGGGCCCGAGGCCGGGACGGATGCCCCGGACCTCGGCCTCAAAAGGCGGCTCCCCCGAGGGGCCGACGGCGGAAGGGCGGGCGAAAAGCCCCTGGCCCGGTCCCGAAGGACGAGGGCGGGGACTGGCCCGGACCCCCTACCGCCGGGACCGAGGCTTGGGACGGATGCCCCCTGGCCTCCAGCCTCGGGAGGCGGCTCCCCCGAGGGGCCCGGAAGCCAGAACGCGAGCGGTAGGCCCAAGTCCGGCCGCCGGGCCTGGGGCCGGGGCGGAAGCCCCTGGCCTCTGGCCTCGGGAAGGCGGCTCTCCCGAGGGGCCCGGAAGTCCGGGCCCCCAGGGAAGCGTCAGGCGGTCAGCCTAGCTGCTGCCTAGGCGCGGCCTAGCGGGTGGCGGTCCACACGCCGGAGCCGTTGACCCAGTAGCGGCCGACCCACTCGTTGGAGGCCATGGCGCCGGAGGCGTCCATGTAGTACCACTTGCCGCCGACCTGCTGCCAGCCGGTGAGCATCTTGCCGAAGGTGCCGTCGTGGGAGGTGTTGAGCAAATACCACTCGCCCTTGACCTTGGCCCAGCCGGACTGCATGGCGCCGGACTTGTTCATGTAGTACCAGTCCTTGCCCACCTTCTGCCAGCCGGTGAGCATGGCGCCGTAGTGGCCCTTGTGGGACTGGTTGAGCATGTACCAGGTGCCGTCGGCGTCCTGGAACCACTTCGTGTTGGTCATCTTGCCGCTCTTCTCGAAGTGGTACCACGCGTCGCCGATCCACTTCCACTGGCCCTTGACGGCCTTGCCGTTCTCGTAGTAGGCCCAGTCGTTGCCGGAGCCCACCCAGCCGGTCTTGCCGGCCGTGCCGGGGGTCACGGGTGCGTCCGTGCCGCCCACGGGCTTGTAGTTCACCGTGGTCGAGCCGGTGTAGTTGCCCGTGTAGGTGATGACGAGCTTCTTCTGCGCCGGATTGGGCGTGACCTTGAAGTCCTTGCCCTCGGTGAGGCCCGGAATCGTCACGACCGGGGCGCCCGCGTCGGTGTAGGTGACCTTCGCGGTCTTGGGGCCGGCGGCCTTGGAGATGGTGAAGCTCTTCTCGACAGAGCCCGTCCAGCCCGCGGCGGCCTTGCCGGTGACCGTCACCTTGTACGTGCCGGCGTCGGTGGCGTTGCCCGCGACCTTCACGTCGTAGGCGCTCGGGTCGACGACAACCTTCTTGCCGTCCGCCATGTAGCTGACCTCGACCTTGGGCGTCTGGGCCGAGCCGGTGTAGACCGAGTTCGCAACCGCGACGTTGGCCTTGGCCACGTCGTAGAGCACGCTCAGGTCCTTCTCCACCTCGCCGGTGAAGTTACCCGTGCCGGCGATGGTGGCGGCAACCGTGCCGGGGACGTTGCCCTTGGCCTCGACCGTGTAGTCGGTGCCGGCCGCAAGCGTGGCGTCGCCGAACGTCGCGACGACGGCGTCAGCCACAGAGGCGCCCGGGGCCACGGCCGCGGCCTCGATGGTCGCCTTCGCGATGTCGGCCTGGGCGATGGTGAACGGAACCTTCACCGAACCCTTGAAGTTGCCCGTCTTGCCCGAGATCACCACATAGGCCGGAGCCTCGGCGGTGGAGGCGTTGGTGTTGTTCTCGTAGGTGTAGGTCAGGTCGTCGACGTACTGGTCAAGAGCGATCGGCGTGCTGCCGTAGCCCACGTTGGCCGGAAGAACCGTGCTCTTGTTGTAAAGCACCTCGGGCTCGTAAGCCTTGCCGGAATACACCAGGTCATCCGCGCCACCGAGCTTGATCTTGTCGGCAGAAGCGCCGTCGAGCAGCAGCGGCTGGATTTCGAAGTCGACCGTCAGTTCGCCAGCGTAGTCGCCCGCACCGGTGACGACCGCAGTGGCCGTGCCGGCGTTGACGTTGTTCTTCCACTTGACTTTGTAGTCGCGGTTAAGGGTAAGAAGGTTAACCAACGTCGTAGAGCCCGCTGCAGGCTTCTCCCCGACCTTCACGACAGGCTCATGCTTGTCCGTGTCGTAGAAGAACAGCTCGTTGGGATTGTCCAAAACAGCAACATGCTCATCGGCAATGTTCTTCGTCGTCACCTTGAAGGAGCCGGTGGTCTCGCCGGTGTAAGCGCCCTTGCCGCGGACAGCGAAGGTGTAGGGCGTCACGCCGTTGGCCGTCTTGCCCTTGGTCAGGCTCACGATCTCATAATCGGTGCCGAGCGTAAGCTCATGGCCGTCGACCTCGACAACCGGGTCGACGATGTCGGCGACGGTCGGGTTCTCCGGGAACGTGCCAGCCAGCTGGTTGGTCGCCCAAGCCGGGGCGTTCTGGAGGCTGGCGGTCGTAATGGAGAAGTTCTGCGTCGTGCCACCGGAATAGTTGCCCACCAAAGTCACCTTGGCGACGGCGGTGTTCGTGCCGACGTTCACGTTGTTCTCGCACTCGACGTAACCGTTGTAGGTCGCACGCTGCTGATCGGTAGCATGATCGTACTGGTACTTCGAAACGATGTTGTCGAGCGTCACCTTCCGGCCTTCCGAAGGCACCTGGGAGCCCGTTTGCGGCTTGAACTGCACCTCAAGACCGACCGTGGGAACGAGCGGCTGGCCGGTATAGCCCATGGAGAACGTACCGTTCTTCAGGTACTTGCCGTTCCACGTGTACGTGCCATTCTTGTCAGTCACCGGCAAGGGGTTGATGGTGAACGTGAGGTTCTGCGGCTCGCCGACAAAGTTCTTACCAGCCGCCGGAGCGACCATGACGCTGTACGTGCCCGCGTCGGTCGGGAAATCGGTGCCCGTCATAGCAAACTCCGTGCCGTCCTGCTTGTACACGGTCACCGTATAGTCGCCCGACTCCGGCTCCGTATCGGTCGTCTTCAGGTCGAAGGCAACAAGATCATTGACGTCCCAGCCATCAACGCTGTAGTACACCGGGGCGAAGTCCTTGACCGCAGGCAGCGCGGCGCCGAATGTGTATTTGATGGTCAGGCCGCCCGTGAAGATCTGCGGAGCGCCCGTCTTGTTCGTAAGGACGACGGTACCGCCGTTTGGATTCGTGCTGTTCGGCAGGACCACCTTATAGTCGAACAAATCGCCAGGATTCTTGACGGGGGTACCCTTGTATTCCAAGGTCATACCCTTCATGATCTGGGAGGCAACCTGGTCCTCGGTCATGTTGCCGGTGTTCGCGATCTGCACTTCTTCGGGATAGTAGCCGTTGACCATCAGGTCGATGGGCTTAGGGGAGCCACCTTCACCCTCGGTCTTGGTCCTATTGACCTGGGTGCCCAGGTCGGCCTGCACGGTGAGCGTCAGTTCACCGGCGGGATCCATGCCTTCGGGAGCACTCTTCGGCATGACAACCGCAGTGTACACGCCAGGGTTCATCGGCTGCGAGGCCGCCGCAGGCGTGCCGGAAGTCACAGCCTTGTCCTCGGCATCGTACCAGGTGATACCGAAATCGCCATCTGCCAAAGCGACTGGCGACTCTCCAGGCACGCCTGACTGGTACGTGCAAGCGATATCGGTGTCAACACCGAGAGGACTACCATCGCCAACGTATTTGGCCGTAGCGGACGTCTTGCTGCCAGAAGCAGGCTTAGCAGTAACGCCAGGAGTCTCCCACGAGGCGGTGTACAAGCCTTCAGTGGAAACACCCACCGTGATGTCCTGCGACCAGGTGCCGCTCACAGCGCCCTCAATAGCGTAGTTCGCAGCAGCAGCCGCAGCAGCCGCAGGGGTAGTCTTGGACGTAACCTTGATAGTGTAGGCGCCAGCCGTAGAGATCTTGTTCGAATCTGCGGCCGCGCCGGTCTCCTCGGCACCACCCTTCTTGAACACCTTTACGTCATAGTTGCCAATCAGATTGGTTTGACCAGCCATGACCTTGACTTTGTCGCAAACGGACTTCCAAGAGTCCACGTTCACCACCGCGCTCGTAGGAGCAGTGGCGGTAGCCGGAGCTTTGGTGATGGAGAAGGGCTGGGTGTTAATGGGATTAGCTGCGGCAGCGGTAAAAGCACCATTGATTGCATCGACGGCCGCATACCACGAGTTCTTTCTACCGGGATCTGAACCCTTATTCGTTTCACTAACTTTATAAGCCGCCGTATAGTTGCCTGCGGCATTAGGGGTTGCAGGAGACCCATCTTTCGTATAGGTGACAGCAATGTCGTCGTTGCCGGTCACCTTGAACCACTTTTCATGCTGAATCTCGCTACCGGTACTGCCAGTGTAATAAGTATACTTCGCATATGCGACAGCAGTGCCCTTCGCTGGAGCCTGATCAGAGCCGTTGTACACGAAAGACGTCGTACCCGGCGGAGGCGTTAGGGACACGTCGCTCCAACCATTAGCAGGCTTATCTGCGGGCGCAGTGACACTAGCAGGAATATCTCTGGTAGTGTAAGTAAGGACAGCAGCTTGATCCTTCGTATTGTCAGATACGACTTCACCAGCCGCATAAGCCACGGAGGGTTCCAGCGCCGCCTGGGACAGGGCGACGGCCGGGGTCATGCCGAAGGCGAGGGTGCCTGCAAGGATCAGGCTAAGAACCTTGCCCCCCCCCGTAGGTTTTGGAGGTTAGAGGATTTACTTTGGACATATGTTGACCTTTCTTCACTTGGTTCACAACATAGGACGCGCCCATTGTGCCACAGATCGTCCCACTTGCCAAAGCCTTTTGTGACAACAAGTCCCAAATACGTCCCCCACCAGGTGGTTTCCGAAACGCCGATTGTGTTCGTTTGTTGGAGCTCGAAGCCCCCGCCCTTTGCGGCCCGGCTTGGAACTGATGCGGGGAGCTGACAGAGGGACGGAGTATTCGTCAGGCCGGCTCGCCGGCCTGACGAATACTCCGTCCCTCTGTCAGCTCCAGGCCTCTCCCCTTTGCTGCAGGCGATTTCGAGTCCTGCCGGCAAGCTTGTTCCGCCTTGCAGCAGGCGGTTTCGCCACGGCGGCGCAGCCGAGGTCAAGCAAAAGGAGCGCCGAGACCTTGGCTCGGCGCGACGACGCGTCGAGGCGAAGCCGCCACGGCGGAAGCGCCGTCCGACGGCCTGCAACAACGGCCTCCAACCCCTTCCCTACTTTACGATTATGGTACTTTCTACTTTATAATTATGGTATTTTATACTTTACGATTATGGCAATTCGGCAAGCATGACAGCGCCTGAAAGGAGCTTTCGTGTCCTCGTTCATTCCTCGAACGCTCGGCCCGCACCTTAAAGAGCTGGCCGGCTGGTTTCCCGTCGTGTCGCTGACCGGTCCCCGACAAAGCGGCAAGTCGACGCTGGCGCGTCACGCCTTTCCCGACTACGCCTACGTCAACCTAGAGGATCCGCAGTTGCGTGCCGCCGCCATCGAGGACCCGGTCAGCTTCATCCGCCAGCGCCCAGAACGCCTGATCATCGACGAGGCCCAGTACGCGCCCGATCTGTTCTCGATGATCCAGACGGTGTCCGACGAGCGCGGCACGCCCGGGCAGTATCTTCTGACTGGATCCCAAAACTTCCTCATGATGAAACGGATCGGCCAGTCGCTGGCGGGGCGCGTGGGCCTGGCAAAACTGCCGCCGCTGACGTTTCAAGAGCTGCAAAAAGCCAGAAGCGGGCGGCTTGACGTCGAAGCGTTCATGCTGTCGGGCGGCTACCCGCGGCTTGCCGCGACGGACATCCCTCCGCGGGTCTATTTCCCCAGCTACCTGCAAACCTATCTCGAGCGCGACGTGGCCGAACTGCTTGACGTGCGCAACCTCGAAGCGTTCCGCACATTCGTCAGGTTGTGCGCCCATAACGTCGGAAACCTCTTGAACGTCACCCGGCTTGCAGGCGACGCGGGCGTATCGCTTCCAACCGCGAAGTCATGGCTATCGATCCTCGAATCGAGCTACGCGGTGTTCACCCTGCAGCCCTTCCACGCCAACCTGCGAAAACGCCTGACAAAGACCCCAAAGCTGTACTTCTACGACACGGGATTGCTGTGTCACTTGCTGCGCATCGAAACGGTCGAACAGCTGCTGGAGCATCCGCAGTTCGGGGCGGTGTTCGAGAACCTGATCGTGGCTGAAACGCTGAAAGGGCATCTCAGCCAGGGGCGAGAGCCGCAGCTGTATTTTTACCGAGACGACAGCAAGCGTGAAATCGACCTGATAGACGCGACGATGCCCGGACAAATGCGAGCCGCAGAAGTGAAGTCGTCGCGCACGTACCACAACGAATACGCCCGACAGCTCAACGCAGTGTGCGACGAAATAGGAATCGACACAACCCGGCGCTTCGTCGTCACGCGGGTGGACGCGAGCTATCGCGCCCAAACATGCAACGTAGCAGCAGCGCAAACATGGCTTGCAGAAGCAGGAAACAATCGGTGATTTTTCGGAATACTACTCCGAAAAATCACCGATTTTGGGAACGAAGCCCCCTCAGCAGTCGGTTCCGCCGCGGCGGCAGAGCGGAGCAATGTCTACCCCTCAGCAGGCGGTTCCGCCGCGGCGGCGCAGCCGCGTCTGGAAGCCGGACCCCCGGAATCGGCAGGGGGAGGGTCCACGCGCACTACCTCGCTTCGCTCAGGTCGCCGCAGCGACTGAAAATGTCCAGCGGACATTTTCACCAAGCGAGGACTGTTTGAGCATGGGCCCTCCCCCTGCCTATTCCGGGGCCTTCGGGAGCCCGCCGACGCGTCAAAGCGAAGCCGCCACGGCGAAAGCGCCGTCCCACGACCTGCGACAACGGCTTCCACGATTCCTCAGCTCTTCCCGGCAACTCCGGGCGCCTCTTGCCCCGGAGCTGACAGACGGGACGGGGTTTCTGGCACGCCGGCAAGCCGGCATGCCAGCAAACCCCGTCCCCCTGTCAGCTCCCCTGCAGATGTCGGCAGCCCTGCGGCAGACGTCCCGTCGTTTCAGCTTCTTTTCAGGTCAAGCGCTACAATAAGGGATGTGCGCCCGGCACGGGGCCGCGCGTGTCCCACCCCTCCCCTTCGTCCCGAGGATGCAACCCATGCACGTACTCATCATCGAAGACGACCTGCGGCTTTCCCAGGCGCTTCGACACATTATGCAGGAAAGCGGCTACGACGTCGACCTTGTCGGCGACGGCGCCGACGGGCTGGCCTGGGCCGAAAGCGGCATCTACGACGTCATCGTGTGCGACGTGATGCTGCCGAAGAAAGACGGCTTCTCGCTCGTCGCCGAGCTGCGGCGCGGCGGCGTGTCGACGCCCGTGCTGATGCTGACGGCCCGCGACGCCGTTGCCGACAAGGTCTGCGGCCTGGACAGCGGCGCCGACACCTACCTGACCAAGCCGTTCGCACCCGCCGAGCTGATGGCGAACATCCGCGCACTCACTCGCCGGCAAGGCGAGGTGGTGTTCGAGAAGCTGGAGGCGGGCGACGTCGTGCTGGATTTGACCAGCGAAGACCTTGTCTGCGGCGAGCGCGACATCCACCTGTCGCACAAGGAGTTCGAACTGGCGCAGGTGCTGGTCGCAAACGCCGGCAGCGTCGTGCCGAAAGGCGTCATCATCGACAAGGTGTGGGGCGTCGATTCGAGCGCCGAGGACAACAACGTGGAGGCCTACGTGTCGTTTCTGCGCAAGAAGCTGCGCTACGTCGGGTCGAACGCGAAGATAGAAGCGCTGCGGAAGGTGGGATACCGCCTGGTCGCAAGCGATGAGGCGGCGGGCGGTGCGTCATGCTGAAGCGGCTGCGCGTCAAGTTCGTCGCGCTCAACATGGCGACCGTGGCCGTGGTGCTGGCCGTCGTGTTCACGGCCATTTGCGTGTTGGACTATCAGCAGAGCCTGGCGCAGGTGAACGGGGCGCTTGACGCGACGCTTGCGCACGCCGACCCGTTTGGCAAAGGCGAACCGGAAGAGGGGGCCGATCCGGCGGCAGACGCGCCGCCAGAAGATGACTTTTCGCCGCGTGACGTGCCGCAAGGCCCCGAAGAAGCCGACGGCGAACCGCAAGCAGCAGGCCAGACAGGCCCCAGGCCGCCGCGCATCGGCGGAGGGAGAGAGGCCGCCGTTCCGGTGGCCGCCTATGCGATAGAAGACGGCGCCCTCGTCGAGCTGCCGACCATCACAACGGCCTCCATCGACGACGACGTGCTTTCTGCAGCCGCGGCCGCCGTCGCAGAGCTGCCCGACGGAAACGGCAGCCTTCCTTCGCTCGGCCTGTATTACGCCAAGCGCACGGCCGGCGGCGCGACCCGCCTCGCCTTCGCCGACATGAGCGCCGCAAACGGCTGGATGCGCCTGGCGTTGACGCTGGCCGGCGTGGGCGTGCTCGCCTTGGGCGCCTTCTTCGTGATCAGCCTGTTCTTCTCGCGCTGGGCCTTGAAGCCGGTCGCCGAGGCCTGGGAGCGGCAGCGGCAGTTCGTCGCCGACGCCTCGCACGACCTGAAAACGCCGCTGACGGTCATCCTGGCAAACGCGGCCATCGTCGCCGAGCATCCCGAGCGCACGGTCGCCAGCCAGCGCCAATGGCTCGAAAGCACCGCCCACGAGGCGAAGTCCATGCAAGGCCTGGTGAACGACTTGCTGGAACTCGCGAAGATCGACGAGGCGCAGGTCAGCGACGTCATCGCGGCGCCGAGCGAGACGGTCGACGTGAGCGACGTGGTGGAAAGCGAGCTTTTGCAGATGGAGTCGGTCGCCTTCGAAGCCGGCGTGGCGCTGCACGAGGACGTGGCGGCCGGCGTGCGCGTGAGCGGAAACGCCTCCCAGCTGCAACGCGCCGTGAAGACGCTGCTGGACAACGCGATAAAATACGCCGGCGCCGGAGAGAGCGTTTCTGTGACCTTGGAAGTCATCAAACGCGACGCCGTGCTGACGGTCCACAACACCGGGACGCCCATCAGCGCAGACGACCTGCCTCACATCTTCGACCGGTTCTACCGCGCCGACAAGGTGCGCAACCGCGACGACGTGGGCGGACATGGGCTGGGGCTCGCCATCGCCGACGCCATCGTCCGCGACCACGGCGGCACGCTGAGCGCCGTCAGCACCGAAGACAGCGGCACCGCTTTCACGCTCACGCTGCCGCGCGTCCGGTAGCGGCGCAGGCGGGACCGAAGCGGGGGCAAAACGGGCCCGCCGTGGGCCCAGCATGGGTCTGCAGCAAGCCCGCCCCCGGCACCGCCCGCCACGAAGGCCGGCCGATCGGCCGCGACGCCGATCAAGCCGGATCAGCGGCAGGCGCTTCTACACGTAGAACAGCATGGCGTTGTACGTCGGCACGGGCCAGTGCGCCCGGTCGACGATGATCTCCATTTCGTCCACCGCCGCACGCAGCGCGTCCATCACGGGAATCACCTGCTCGGCGTAGGCATAGGCCCGCTCTTGCAAGTCCTGCATCGCGTTGGCGGCCAGCTGCCTGTCGATGAGCAGCTGCAGCTGTTCGTCGATTTGCGCCACGCCGTCCAAAAGCTTCTGCAAAAGCACCGTCTGCTGCTCGAGCTTCGCGTTCGGGGCGACCGCCCGGATGTCGGCCACGTTGCGGGCGATCTCGGCCACATAGCCGTTGATGGCGGGCAGGAACTGCCGGCGCACCATGCGCTTCATCGTGCGGCATTCGATGTTCAACAGCTTGCTGTATTTTTCCAGCTTCACCTCGTAGCGGCTGCGGATCTCCGTTTCGCTCAGCACGCCGAACTTCTCGAACAGCTCGATGGACTTCGGGGCCACGAAGCACGGCAGCGCCTCGGCGGTGTTCTTGTGGTTCGCAAGCCCCCGACGTGCGGCTTCTTCCTGCCATTCGACCGCATAGCCGTCGCCGTTGAAGATGATGCGCCGATGCGCCCGCAGCGTGTCGCGAATGTAGTCGATGGCCGCGGCTTCGAATTCCTCGCCCTGCTTGCCTTCCATGGCGTCGGCGAAGTCGCACAGGCTTTTCGCCATGGCCGTGTTCAAGATGGTGTTGCAGTCGCTCAAATTCGCCGACGAGCCCGGCATGCGGAACTCGAACTTGTTGCCCGTGAACGCGAACGGGGACGTGCGGTTGCGGTCGGTGTTGTCCTTGAGGAAGTTCGGCAGCGCGTCGACGCCCAGGTCAACGGCCACGCGGTCGGCGCTTCGGTACTCGTGCTCGTCGATGAGCGCGTCAACCACTTCTCCCAGCTCGTCGCCGAGGAACATCGACACGATGGCCGGCGGAGCCTCGTCGGCGCCCAAGCGGTGGTCGTTGCCGGCGCTGGCGATGGACATGCGCAAAAGCTCCTGGTAGTCGTCGACCGCCTGGATGACGCCGGCCAAAAACACCAGGAAGCGCAGGTTGTCCATGGGGCTGTCGCCGGGATCGAGCAGGTTGGTCTTCCCCGCCGAAATGGACCAGTTGTTGTGCTTGCCGCTTCCGTTGATGCCGGCGAAGGGCTTTTCGTGCTGCAGGTTCACCAACCCGTAATGGCTGGCCAGAAGCCTCATTTTTTCCATCGTCAGCAGGTTTTCGTCTATGGCGCGGTTCGAGTTCGCGAAAATGGGCGCCAGCTCGTGCTGCGCAGGAGCCACTTCGTTGTGCTTCGTTTTCGCGGGCACGCCCAGCTTCCACAGCTCGTCGTCAAGCTCTTTCATGAACTCGTTGACCGTCGGGCGAATGGCGCCGAAGTAGTGCTCTTCGAGCTCTTGGCCCTTCAGCGGCGCGTGGCCGAACAGCGTGCGCCCGCACATGACCAGGTCCTGGCGCTGCGAGTATTCCTTCTCGGAGATAAGGAAGTACTCCTGCTCGGCGCCCACGGTGGTCACGACGCGCTGGGGCTTTTCGCCGAACAGCGCCAACACGCGCCTGGCCTGGGTGTCGATAGCGTCCATCGAACGCAGAAGCGGCGTCTTTTTGTCCAGCGCCTCGCCCGTGTAGCTGCAAAACGCCGTGGGAATGCACAGCACTTCGTCTTTGATGAACGCATAGCTGGTGGGGTCCCACGCCGTGTAGCCGCGTGCCTCGAACGTGGCCCGCAGACCGCCGGACGGGAAGCTCGACGCGTCCGGCTCGCCTTGGATGAGCTCTTTGCCCGAAAAGCTCATGATGGCGCGGCCGTCGCCGAGCGGCTCCAAAAAGCTGTCGTGCTTTTCCGACGTGATGCCCGAAAGCGGCTGGAACCAGTGCGTGTAGTGCGTGGCGCCTTTCTCGATGGCCCATTCCTTCATGGCATGCGCCACGACGTTGGCGACCTCTTGATCGAGCGGCTTGCCTTCCTTCATCGTTTTGAGCAGGCTTTTATAGGTGGCGGAGGGAAGGCGCTCTTGCATCGTGTGTTCGTTGAACACCATCGATCCGTACATGTCTGAGACGAGTGGCATAACGAGGTCTCCTAACGTGGCTGCCGACGGACGCCGTTGCCGCCGGCGCCTTCAAGGGGGCGAAACGTGATTCGCATACGATACCATGCCCACCCGAAGCGCCGTGCGGTTTTCGACGCATCCCACCTTAAAGGGCGAATGTTTCGGTTCGTTTTCGGCGGGCAGCGGGAAAGGGCGGAACAATGTTGATCGGAGAGGTCATATTACTTGGGCAGCGGCGCTCCGGCTGGCGGCGCTTGCGGGCGGCGGCACTGGCGGGTGCTGGCGCTTCCGAGCGCCGCCGGCTGCGGGCGCCTGCGCTTGCCGCTGCCGTCACTTCCGGGCGGCGTCGTTTGCAAGAAGCGGCAGTTCGTAGACGCGGATGGGAAGGGTGCCCAGCTCGTCGTAGACGATCGGATAGTCGCCCAGCTTCTGGAAGCCGCACTTTTCGTAGAGCCGCTGGCCGCGCTTGTTGGAGATGAACGTGTCAAGCCGCAGCGACCTTTTCCCGGCCGCCCGCGCCGCATCGATGCTGGCGCGGACGAGCCCTTCGGCCAGGCCGCGCCCGTGAAAGCACGGCAGCGTCGCGACGACGTGGAGCACCCACGCCTCGCCGGGCGCCGCATCCACCAGCCACGAAACGCCCTCGTAGCCCGGCGCACCCTCGCCGTTGAGCACCATGGCCGACGCCAGGCGCTCCCCCGACGGCAGCAGCGGGGCCCCATCGTCGCCCGCAAGCTCGCCCGAGGCCGCCACGCCCATGAGCAGGCCGCCCGCCGCAACGCTTTCCCGCAAGAACGCCGGCGACGGATGCACGCCATGCTTCCAGCACACGTCGAAATCGGTCCCCGGCATAAGGTCGATCATCTGCGTGTAGAACGCCAAAACGGCGTCGAATTCGTCGGGACGGGCAAAACGGTAGGCGACCATAGAAACTCCTCGCACGGTGCGCGGCAGAACAAACCGCCTGCCAGTGTAGAACATGCGCCCGCGCAAAACCACCCGCACCGGCCGAACGGACAGGCGGGTGGCGGGCAGGTGGCGAGCCCAGGCAGGGCGGGCGGCAGGGCGGCACAACGGATGCAGCGCAACGGGGCAGGCGGCGGGCGGAGGCGGGGCGGAAGGCCCACCCTGCAGCAGGCGGCCGCGCCGGCGGAGCGCAGCTTTGGTCCCAGCCAAAGGCTTCTCGAGACCTGGTTCGAGAAGCCGACGCGTCAAAGCGCAGCCCCGCCGGCGCGACCGCCGTCCGACGACCCCGGCCGCGCCGGCCTGCCAAGCGGCACGTCAACGTCCTTTTCTCGCGCACCAGGCCGACCCTCGAAAGCCGGTTCTGCTACAATAGTGTCAGTATCTCCATAGAGATAGGACTTGCCATGACAACGCTTGTGCTGTTCCACGGCTCGAACCACGTCGTCGAAAAGCCGCTTTACGGCGAAGGACGGCCGTACAACGACTATGGCCTGGGGTTTTACTGCACCGAACATCAAGAGCTCGCGCGAGAATGGGCCTGCCAAGAAGAGGGCGCCGACGGTTTCGTGAACCGCTACGCCCTGTCCACGGACGGCCTGCGCACGCTTCAGCTCAACTCCGACGAGTTTTCAGTGCTGCACTGGCTGGCGGTGCTGCTCGCCCACCGAATCGTCGACGCAAAGACGCCGGTGGCCGTCGAAGGCAAGCGCTATCTGCTGGAGCGCTACTCGCTTCCGCTGGACGACTACGACGTCATCAGGGGAAACCGAGCCGATGACAGCTACTTCACCTTCGCGCGGGCGTTCTTGCGCAACGACATTTCCCTCGAGCAGCTGACCCGCGCCATGCGGCTCGGCGACTTGGGCGAGCAGGTGGTGCTGAAAAGCCCCGCCGCCTTCCAGCGGATAGCGTTTTTGGGAGCCGAGGCGGTTTCGGGCAGCACGTACTACCCCAAGCGCATGAGGCGCGACGAACGAGCCCGGGCGCTCTACCAGAAAGAAGCCGCCGAGCAAGGCATCGACGGCATATACCTGCGCGACATTTTACAAGGGAAGGCGGCCGGCTATGAGGGCCTATGACGAAACGTACCTGTTCGGAGCCATGGAAACCCTCGGCGAAGCGTTCGACTGCGCAGCAAACCGGGCCGACATGCCGCTGCAGCGCTTTTTCGACCTGTTCGTCTCGACGGACGTCGCCGAAGCGTTCGGGTCGGGATCTCCCCGCTATGTCGCCGGCGCTTCGGGCATCGAGCTGTTCTTGGAAACGTGCTATCGAGCCGGCATCGACGCGGGCGTGGCCCTGACAGACGACGTGAGCATCGGCGACGGCGTCGAATACTGGTGCGGATGGGCGATCGCCTATTGGCAGTGGGCGTCAGGACGGCCGTTTCGCGTCATCGCCCGCACGGTCGCGATCAACCAGGTGACCGCCTTGTACCATCCGTGGCACGAAGCGTCGGAAGAGCGATTCGTCGAAGAGATGGAGCGACGGGTCCGAAGCCAAGATGCGCCGCTGAAGGCCGTTCGCGAAGCTCGCGGCCTCACGCAGCGCGACCTGGCGGAAGCGTCGGGCGTTTCTTTGCGGGCCATCCAGCAGTACGAACAGCGCCGCAAGGACATCAACGTCGCCCGCGGCGTTTCGCTCTACGCGCTAGCGCGAGCGCTCGGATGCCGCATCGAAGACCTGTTCGAATATCCGCTGGAATAGCCAGGACGGCAGCGAAGTCCTGCGATCGAGTTCCTTCGCACTTCCCAACTTCGGCAGGCGGCCGCGGCGGCGGGACGGAGCTTTGGTCCCAGCCAAAAGCTTCTCGAGACCTTGGCTCGAGAAGCCGACGCATCAAAGCGCAGCCTCGTCGGCACGGCCGCCGTCCGACGGCCCCGGACGCCCCATACGGCTGGCAAGCCGACAGCAGCCTCTACACGAACTTCACCGCAGTGCCGTAGGCGAGCATTTCGGTGGTGCCGTCGATGACGGTTTCGCTTGAGAAGCGCATCGCCACCACGGCGTCGGCGCCCATGGCCTGGGCCTGGGCCTCCATGCGCTGCTCGGCGACGGTGCGGGCCTCGTCGGTCATCTGGGTGTAGGACTCGATTTCGCCGCCGGCGATGGCCTTGAACCCGGCCATGATGTCGCGGCCCACGTTTTTCGAGGCCACGATGTTGCCGCGCACAAGGCCGAGCACCTGCACGTTCGTTCCGGGGATGACGTCTGCAGTGGTAACCAGCATGGATGATCCTTTCGCTCAAGTATCAGACGGCAGCAGTATACCGTACCCGGCCCCGGCGCACGCTTCGGGGCAAGCAAAGCAAAGGCCCGCGCACCTTCCGGCGGCGGACCTCTGCTTGAAAAGCGATATGACGTGCCCGAAGCGTTCTTTCGGTCGTCCCCGCCGGGCAGCTTGCGCTCGTCTTGGCGGGAGCAGTCGAAACCGCTTAGCGCTTCGAGAACTGCGGACGCTTGCGAGCCTTCTTCAGGCCGTACTTCTTGCGTTCGACCTTACGGGCGTCGCGCGTCAGGAACCCGGCCTTCTTCAGCTCGGCGCGATAATCGCCGGCCTCGAGCAGGGCGCGGGAAATGCCGTGGCGCAGCGCACCAGCCTGGCCGGAGATGCCGCCGCCGTTGATGCGGGCGATCACGTCGAAGTGGTCCACCGTGTCCGTCACGCGGAACGGAGCGGTCGCATCGTCGACGAGGCCCTGGCGACCGAAGTACTGCACGCCTTCACGGCCGTTGACCGTGACCTTGCCGGTGCCGGGAACGAGGCGCACGCGCGCGACGGCGCTCTTGCGGCGGCCGGTGCCGTAATACAAAGCTTCACCTGCCATGGGTTAACCCTCCATCTTGATCTCGCGGGGCTTCTGTCCAACATGCGGGTGCTCAGGACCCACATACACCTTGAGCTTCTTGCCCATGGCGCGACCGAGCGTGTTCTTCGGCAGCATGCCCTTGACGGCATGCTCGATGACGCGTTCGGGATGCTTGGCCATAGCCTCCTGGAAAGACTCGGACTTCAGGCCACCCGGATAACCGCTGTGGCGATAGTAGCGCTTCTCCGTGGCTTTGTTGCCCGTCACGCGAATCTTGTCGGCATTGATGATGATCACGAAATCACCGGTGTCGACATGCGGCGTGTACTGCGGCTTGTGCTTGCCCTTGAGAATGGTGGCAGCCTTGGCGGCGACGCGACCCAGAACCTGGTTCTCGGCGTCGATCAAGACCCATTCACGCTCCACTTCCTGGGGCTTCGCGTAAAACGTCTTCAACTTCATTCCTCCAACGTGTCTGTTAGTTTTCAAAAGTGCAGCGCTGCTCGGTGCCGGTTTCCTACGCCGACGCGCGGGGTGCGGGCCTGGACTCCCTTCCGTCGCGCTCCGTCAGCCGCCTGCGATTACGGGGCTTTTGAAAGCGAACTTTTGAAGTGTACGACGGTCTGAGAAGCGAAGTCAACGTTTCGGTTACCGTGAAGACGAAATCTTCGCACGACCTGCACACCCGGAGGCGTTGTCAGCCGTCTGGCGCAGCAGGACGGGCACCGTCGCCGCTGCAGACTCCGTCGAGCGGCCGCTGCAGCGCTGCGGCCGGCGTCGCTGCGCCGCCGCGCCGCCGACCCGCCGCAACTTCCCGCCCCACGCGCAACATCGCCCGACGGTGCGCGTGGCGCCGTCGGGCGATGCGGGAAACGACTCGGTCAGCGGCCGCGATTAGATCGCCAGCACGTCGACAGGGCACTCGTCGACGCAGATGCCGCAGTCGATGCAGTCGTCGCCGTTGACGATCTCGACCATGTCCTCCACGGCCAGCACGTCGTTGGGGCAAGAATCGGCGCACACGCCGCACGCGATGCAGTCGTCGCCGTTTTCGATCTTTACCATGTTCTCGTCCTTTCAGCTCAATCGTTCCAAGGCCTGTTCGCGCTTCAGCGCCGCTCTCCTACAGGCAACGAAGCGCAACGGCCCTATTGTACGACACGCCGCCCGCCCAAGCCCCGGCGGCAGCCTCGGCGGAACGTTCCCGCCGCCCACAGGCGACAAACGCAGGCGCTTATGCAAAGGTGCGGGTGCGTTTGATGACTTGGCCGTCTTCGGTTTGGATGAGGCCTTCCAGCACATAGCCCTTCATCGCTTCGCGCAGGGGCTGTTCGGCGTAGGCGCCTTCAAAGTCGACCGGCGCACGCGTGATGATCCGCCCTTGCACCGGCGATTCATGCAGCACGAGATCGCCTTCGATCGTTTCGCCGCCTTCGGCTTCCAGCTTGATGTCGGAGTTGTTGATGGAAAACTGCGCCACGACGGCCTGGTCGTACGAGGTCAAAAAGTCATAGGCGAACGCGCCGACGGCATACCACTGGCCCTCGTTTTGCTCGTAGGTCGTCTCCATGAGCCAGGGCGTCCAGATGCCGTAGGTGCTTTCGTCTTCGGTGGTGACGTCGGAATAGCTCAGCGGCAGCGCGGGCTCGGCCTCTTTCGCGGCTTCGGCCTCGGCTGCTGCCGCGGCGGCTTCCGCTTCGGCGGCCGCGGCGGCTTCGGCCTCCGCCTCGGCGGCCGCGGCGTCGGCGTCGAGCGCGACGTCTTCAGGGCCGGCGGGCTTCGCCTCCTCTTCGCTTTGCGCGGCCGATTCGGGGCTTACGATGCCCTGCACCAGCGAATACGCCTTGTCGATCCCGACCATCTTCGAGATGCCGTACGCCGTGCCGCCCACGACCGCCACGATGGCGACGGCGGTGACGCATGCCACGACGACGCGAAACTTCCGCGTGGCCCTCGCACGCAGCCGGACGCGGTCTTCGGCCGTTTCCAGCGCGATGGCCTTCACCCCTCCCCACTCTTGCGGCTCGGTGCGCGACGCATGCGGCGCACGGCGCTGCAGCCTCGCAGATTGGGTGGCCCAACTTTCGCTTGCATGGGTATTCCACTGGCTCGTATGATCATTTCCCCTGGTCATCTCGTCCTCTTTGCATACACCTCAGACGTCCGTTTGGTAACGGGATTATACCTGCTGTTGCATCTGCGCAATGCGACAACGCGCATCTTGACAAAGATTTTCAACAGGGGCGAAAAACGAGGTCCAACGCGCAAAAAGCCCCAAGCGATCAATGCGCTCGGGGCTTGGAGCTTGGCGAAATACTGACTTATGCTGTCATCTTTTGTACGGCGGCTGGCGCCTGGCGGCCTTAGACTTCGGGCGCCGGCCCCTGCATGCACAAACCAGCTAGCGGCGGCAGCCGTGGCCGTGGCCAGAGCCGTGGCCGTTCCCGCAGCGCCCCTGCGCCGGGCGGTCGGCGGCGTTGTCGCAGGCGCCGTCGCCGTTAGCGTCTTCGTAGTTCGGGCAGGCGCCCTGCGCGTTGCCGCAGCCGTCGCAGACGCCGTCGTTGTCCGCATCGGCGAAGGCAGGGCAGGCACCGCTGTTTGCCGGACAGCCGGCGCCGGTGCGCGGGCAGGCCTGCGCCGGGCGGCTGGCGGCGTTGTCGCAGGCGCCGCCGCCGTTAGCGTCCTGGTAGTTCGGACGGGCCTGCGCGGCGGGCGGGCACGTCGTCCCCGCGTTGTCGCAGGCGCCGTCGGCGTCGGCGTCTTCGTAGTTCGGGCAGGCGGCCGGGGCCGGGGCCTCGCGCACGGCCGCGCTTCCCATGCCGGACCACGACGGCGCCCCGAAGGCGACCATGGGCACGGCCAGCGCCACGAGCAGCACGCCGACGAGCACCGCGATTCTCTTCTTCATGTCCCCCCCTTTCGACAGAGTGCTTTGCTGCGTATCATACGCGCATCGGCAGACGATCGCACCCGCATAAAGCCGACGCCTGCCGAATCCACATCAGCGCAGCTTGTCGCGACGGGCCTTCCAGTCGGGCAGATACGCGTCCATCAGGCGGCGAAACGGCTCGCCGTGGCCGGGGACCAGCAGATGGCACAGCTCGTGGACCACCACGTACTCCAGGCACTCGGGCGGATAGAGCGCCAGGCGCACGTTG
Organism: Slackia sp. ZJ119; assembly: GCF_011039175.1. Lineage (GTDB taxonomy): Bacteria > Actinomycetota > Coriobacteriia > Coriobacteriales > Eggerthellaceae > Xiamenia. The sequence goes on along the minus strand of NZ_JAAKEN010000012.1, from coordinate 67,128 downwards.
ATGCAGATGCGTCCGGTCGACGGCTGGCAGCTGCCCCACCGGCTTTTCATGTTGCGGTAGTCCAAACGGCCAGCCTTCACGCCCATGACAGGCTCCCACGCTTCCACGAGCACCGGCACGCAAGCGCTCACGACGCTGCGCCATTCGGCCAGCTCGTCGGGGGTGGCACGCTCGGCTCGGGCGGCCGGAGACGCCGCGGCCTCGGCCAGGCGCTTCTCTATCCAGACGCGCTTTTGCACAACGAACGCCTCGATGTCGGGCAGCGGCACGCACGTCGGGGCCGAAACGTCCACGCGCGACCCGTCGCGGGCGATGCGCAGGCTGACGTTCTTCACGCGCTTGCGGACGACGCGCACGGGAATGCCGGCGAAAACGCAGTCCTCAGGCTCGCCGACGTGCGCCCCGCTGTAGCGGCGGCTTTTTGCGCGGGCAAGCGGAAGCGGACGCGCGGCGCAAGCAGGGCGAAACGGAGCCTCCGGGCCCGGTTTTGTGCAGTCGCACAAAACCGGGCGCACTGCGGAGGCGCCGTCGCGGGAAGCCCCTGATCGACCAGGCGAAACGACCGGCATGGGCCTCACGCCTCAAGCGCGATGTCGTAGGCGACGTTGCGCGGAATGCCAAACTGCTGCACAAGCGCTTTGGCGACGTCTTTGCCGCGCATGCCCTCCGCCTTCAGCTCGCACGCCCGCACGCGGGCGGCTTCGGCGGCCTTTTCCTGGTCGCACGCCGCCTCGGCCTCGCTCGGCCCGTCAATGACCACGACGATCTCGCCGCGCAGCGCACCTGCCTGCTCGCGCTCGGCGAACCGCTCCCGCAGCTTGGGCAGCGGCAGCGTGATCACTTCCTCGTGCAGCTTCGTCAGCTCGCGGCACACGCTCGCCTCGCGCAAAGGAAAAACCTCGGCCATGGCGCCAAGGGCGCTGACCAGGCGATTCGGGCTTTCGTAGAAGACGAGCGCCGCGTCCAGGGCCCGCAGGCCTTCCAGCAGCGCACGACGTTCCGCATCCTTGCGCGGGAAGAAGCCGCCGAAATAGAAGCGGGGGTTTTCGCAGCCGCTTGCCACGTATGCGGTGGACACGGCGGTGGGGCCGGGGAGCACTTCAACGGTCCCGCCTGCCTGCCGCACGGCCCTGACCAGGCGCAACCCCGGATCAGACACGCCCGGCATGCCGGCATCGGAACAGTAGGCGATCACCTCGCCGGCCAGCACCCGCGCCGCCAGCGCGGCGGAGCGCTGCCCTACGAGCGCCTCGTCGAGCCTCTCGAGCCTCTTTTCAAGGCCGAACGCCGAAAGCAGCTTGCCCGTCACGCGCGTGTCTTCGGCGCACACCGCATCGGCTGCATCCAGCGCCTCGATCGCCCGGCGCGTCATGTCGCCCAGGTTCCCCAGCGGCGTCGGGCACACGACCAGCTTGCCGCCGCGGCGCTTGCCGGGCGCACAGCCCTCGCCCGTCATCGAGCGCCTTCCGCGCCTGCGAGCAACGCCTGCGCGATGGCCCGCTCGTACACGGCCACCGTCTTGCCGATGCTGCCGTCCTGCGAAAAGCGTGCCTTCGCGTCGGCCGCCACGTGCGCCCGATCGAACGTCACGTCCCCGTCGAGCACGCGCCGCACCTGCCGCGCCAGGTCGTCCGGGTCCTCCGAGCGGAACAGCAGCCCGCACTCCGGCGTCAAAACGTTCACCGCTCCCCCGTCGTCGCTGCCCACCACCGGCGTCCCGCACGCCATGGCCTCTATCATGACCAGGCCGAACGGCTCCTTGCGCGAGGTCAGAAGCGACACGTCGGCATTGCTGTACAGCCGGCGCAGCACGTCGTGGGGCTGGTTGCGCACGAAAAAGACGTGGCGCAGCCCCAGGTCGTCCGCCAGACTGCGCATCTCGTCGAACAGCTCGCCGTCGCCGGCCAGCACCGTCGCCACGCCGTCGCGCTCGTATTTCGCCGCGCCGCGCAGCAGCACGTCGATGCCCTTGAAGTGCGCGAACTTCCCCGCGAACGACACGACCTTGTTGAATTCTCCTTCGATACCTAGTTCTGAAAGCACCTCTGCTCGTGTGCACGCATCGGGGTAGAACACGTCGGAATTGTAGCCGTTGTGGACGAGTGTGCACGATTTCGCCTGGTCAGCGAACAGGTCGTGCACGAGCTTCTCGTTCTCTTCCGAAATGGTGATGATGCCGCCCGCCGCCTGGAGCGCATGCAGCGCGTGGTCGCGGAAGCGCGGCTCGGCCTTCTCGTAGCCGATGAGGTCGGTCCCGTGCACGGTCACCACGAGCGGCACGCCGTAGTCGGCGCTGTAGCTGGACAGCAGCCACAGGTGCCCCGAATGGATGACGTCGGGCGCGAAGTCGCGCACCTCCTGCTCGATGGCGGCGCGAAAGGCCTGCTCATACGCGGCAAGCTGCTCGTCGGTCAGGTCGTAGAACGTCTGCGTCGAGCGCGGGTGCGTCGTGAAGCAGGGGAAGTTGAAGTCCAGCGCGTCGTCGGTTGCGCCGTTGAAGTAGACCGGGTGCACGCGGAAGGCGCGGATCTGTTCGACCGGCTGGTTCTCCGGCACGATGACAACGACCTCGTGGCCTTGCTTGACCAGCGCATGGGCGATGTTGAGCGTGTAGACGCCGCTTCCCGATCCCGTGAGCGGAAAATGGCAGATGAGCAAAACGCGCATGGGCGACTCCTTCTGAAGGGGTGTGCGAATGCAAAAACAACGATAAGGTAACAGTATAGCAGCCTTGCCGCCCTGTGCGCCGAACGAAGAGACGCACGACGGCGCACAGGCATGCAGCCGCGCGTTGCATCGGCCGCAGCGGCGCAAAGATTTGCAACTAAAAGTTGCAGGTGGCGCCGCGCCGGTGAAATGCTCGTGGGAACGCCCGTTACCCAACCGTAACCTGTTATACTCGCGCCAACGGACGAATCCCAAAGCCGCAGGAGGTGGCGCCCATGACATCCCGCACCCAGTCTTCATTCTGCCACGTTGAAGGACAGAGGCGCCCCCGCGCCGTCGCCTTCGCCCTGCAGGCGCTGTCGCTTTTGTTCGGCGCGGCGGTGGCCGTCGCCGCCGTCCCGCTGTGCTCGGGCCTGTTCGCAAACGCCGGCATGCTCGCGGCGGACGCACCTGCGCAAGCCTACGCCGTCAGCGCCTGGTCAGGCACGGTCAACGGGTCCGACCTGCAAGACGCCGTCGTGAAGCTGCGGCCGCACAACTACTACCGCACGGCCGACATCCACAACGACGGCATCGCAAAAGGCGACGTCATCTACTTGTACAACATGGGAACCACGTCGAAGTGGCGCCTGAAGAACATCTCGGGCACCGACTACTATTATATAGAGGGGTACAGCGACTTCACGGAGAAAGGCTTCGTGCACTCGTATTTGTTCGACGTGGACGACCAGTCGAAGAGCAGCGGCGCCATCGTGCATTCGTGGAGCGGCACCGACGACAAGCACTACAGCCGCCACTGGCAGTTCCAGCGCCAGTCCAACGGAACCTTCCTCATCAAGAACCGCAACAGCGGGCTGTGGCTGTCGCTTTCAGGCAGCGGGGCCGACGAAGACGAGATGAAGCTGTGCCAAAGCTCCACGCCGATGTATTGGGACGTGGAGGTCGTCGGCAAGAACAACCACGGCAGCGACTACAGCCAAGACTACGACCTGCTGAAGCAGTACAGCTCGTTCCCCGGCACGGACTGGATGAAAGACCTCCCCGATTCGACGCCGCTCACCAGCCTGTCCATCCCCGGCACGCATGACTCCGGCACGTGCTGGACGTGGGGCGACATCGAGCCGCAGACCTCGCTCACCACCTGCCAGCAGCTCTTCATCCGCGAGCAGCTGGCCGCCGGCGTGCGCTTCTTCGACATCCGCCTGGGCATCGACGGCGTCGAGGACCGGGACCCCTACATCAACCACGGCGGCATCGTCTGCGTCACCGAAAAGGGCGTCGACATGCGCCTGTCCGACGTCATGAACTACTTCAAATCGTTTTTGGAAGCCAACCCGACCGAGTTCGTCATCATGATGGCGTCCAATTCCAACGGCGACGTGAACAACCAGGCGAACTCCCTCAAGAAGTGGATCAACGACTACCCGGATCTGTTCTACCTCGACCAGGGCGCGACGCCGACGGTGAAGGACCTGCGCGGCAAGATCTACCTGGCGCACCGGCTCGACCTGTCTGGCACGAGCTATGGCACCGACGACCTGGGGCTGAACCTGGTCGATTGGGACAGCCACGACTACAATACGTCCAATTGGCGCCCGATCGAAATCGAGTCGAATGCGCCGTTCTCCATCTTCGTGCAGGACGACTACAACGACTTCGCCGACCAAAAGATCCATCTGGTCGGGCAGACGCTTTACAGCGCGTCGCACGAAAGCCCCGACGCCCTGTTCATCAACTACACCAGCTGCACGAAGAACAATCCTTTTTCGGCCGCCCGGTACATGAACGAAAACCTGCAGGACGACATCTACTTCACCGGCACGGGACGTCGGCTCGGCATCGTGACGATGGACTTCATCGACTCGCGGCTGGCCTGGCAGATCTACCGCCAGAACCCTGGCGTGGGCACGGCGAACGAAACGTTTGCCAACGCGCCGCTGACCAGCAAGTCCTCCACGCTGGGAACGTGGCTGCTCGACGGGCGCTGGTGGTACTGCCACCACGACGGGTCCTACACGCGCGACGGCTGGGAGTTCATCGACGGCGCGTGGTATCGCTTCGACCGCGCCGGCTGGATGCAAGCCGGCTGGGTGAAAGACGACGGCGTGTGGTACTACCTGGACGACAGCGGCGCCATGCAGACCGGCTGGCTGCGCGACGGCGACGCCTGGTATTACTTGGATGACAGCGGCGCGATGCAGACGGGGTGGTTCGTCGACGACGGCACGTGGTATTGCGCCGGGACGTCGGGTGCGCTGAAAAGCGGCTGGCTGCGCGACGGCGGGACGTGGTACTACCTGCACCCGTCGCACGACGGACGCTTCGGCGCCATGGACACCGGCTGGGTGCGCGACGGCGGCGCGTGGTACTACCTGGACGGCAGCGGCGCGATGACGACCGGCTGGCAGAAGATACAGGGAACGTGGTACTACCTGAGCCCGAACGCCGGCGCCCCGCAAGGGTCGATGCAGACGGGGTGGCTCTACGACAAGGGCGCGTGGTACTACCTGGACGGCAGCGGCGCCATGGCGAAGAACACGTGGATCGGGAAGTACCACGTGAACGGCGCAGGCGTCTGGGACCGTACTTGGTAGGGTAAGAGGAGCGGTGGTGTCGTAGCGGCACCCCCGCCCGCAGGATCGCAGGGGGGCAGCACTGCAGGAGCGGTAGCAGCATCCCCCTCCCCGCAGAGCCGCGAGGGCAGCAGCACACGAGTTCCGCAGCACCTCACCGGCAGCAGCTCGCCTGCAGCAGCCCGCCGGCAGCAGCGCTCGCTCGCCGCAGCACCTCGCCGGCGGCAGCCCGTCGGCGGCAGCACACGAGTTCCGCAGCACCCCCGCCCTCGTTTTGCATAAACGGATGCTTGTTTTGCATAACGCCGCAGAAGGAAATGTGCGCAAAATATGTACTGGAGATTTTAAGGCCGGTTTTCGCACCGGATCGCATCTTTTTCTCGTCTCAAGCGACCTGTCCATCCACAAACGGCAGCACATCGGCGCCGTTTCGAGCCATCCGAACCCCCCGTCGCTGCAGTTATGCCGCAGACAGCCCGCTGTCAGTATGCAAAATCGCTTGAATTCGAGAATTTGATGCAGCAATGGCAGAATTCTGCCCTCAGAATCTCTAACACACAATTCCTTCACATCTAATGCGAGGCACCAAACATCTGACGCCAATCCTCAGTCCCAAACGCCAGACACCGGCCCCCAAACATCAAGCATCAGCCGCCAAATGCCACGCCGGCCGCCAAATGCCTGCCGCCAAACGCCAACCTCGCACGCCAAACGTCGGCCGCAAGCCCCTGCTCCCCTCGCACCGTCTGCCGCAGGTGGCAAAACCCCTGGCGTTTGCCACCTGCGGTCGCGGCGGGCGCACGCTGCGACCCGCGCCCCTTATGCCAGCTCGGTTTCGATGTCCAGGGCGCCGGCGTCGGTCACCTGCACGCCCGCCCCCTCGTCTGCCACGAACGAATCGCGCGCGGCCTTCGCCTCGGCCTCTTTTTCAGCCAAATTCGCCTTCGCCACCGAGATCATCAGCTTGATGCGGTTGAGTTGGTTCACCTCCGACGCGCCCGGGTCGTAGTCCACCGCCACGATGTTGGAATCGGGATAGCGCCGGCGGATCTCCTTGATGACGGCCTTGCCCACCACATGGTTCGGCAGGCACGCAAAAGGCTGCGTGCACACGACGTTCGGACAGCCGGACCGCACCAGCTCGACCATCTCGGCCGTGAGCAGCCAACCCTCGCCCATCGAGTTGCACAGCGACAAAATCTCGCTCGCATAGTCGGCCAGCTCGTAGATGTCGGCGGGCTCGTGGAAGCGGGCCGAACGGCGCAGCGCGTCGTTGACCGGCTCGCGAAACTTCGCGATGACCGACAGCGCCACGCGGCTGCCGACGGCGCCCTTCGTCGAGCGCCCGAGCGGGTCTTTCTGGAAGATGGAGCCGGCAATGCCGAACAGGAAGAACTCGATGAGGCCCGGCACCACCGCCTCGCAGCCTTCACGCTCGATGACGTCGACGATCTGGTTGTTCGCCGTGGGGTGGAACTTCACGAGGATCTCGCCCACCACGCCGACGCGGGGCTTGGAGCCCTCGCCGGCAAGCGGCAGCGTGTCGAAGTCCTCGACGATCTTTCTCACCGTGCGCTTGAACGCCTTGCGCGTCACGCCGCCGGCAAGCTGGGCCTTGCACTCGGCCATCCAGTGGTCGTACAGGCGGTTCGCGCTGCCCGGCTCCACCTCGTAGGGACGCGTGCGATAAAGGCACATCATGAGCAAGTCGCCGTAGCAGAGCGCGTAAATGGCCTGGTAGAGCATGCCCGGCGTCACGTCGAAGCCCGAATTGCGCTCGCCCAAGTCCTTGAACGACAGCGCGATGACCGGAATGTGGGCAAGCCCGACGCTCGCGAGCGCCTTGCGGATGAGCGAGATGTAGTTGGTGGCGCGGCAGCCGCCGCCCGTTTGCGTGATGATGACGGCCAGCTTGTCGGTGTCGTACTCGCCCGACATGACCGCTTCCATGATCTGCCCGGTGACCAGGATGGACGGGTAGCAGATATCGTTGTTGACGTACTTCAGGCCCGCGTCGACCGCCCCGTGGTCAACCGACGGCAACAACTTGAGGTTGTAGCCGTTGCGCCTGAAGATCTCCACGAGCAGGTCGAAGTGGATGGGAGCCATCTGCGGACAGAGAATAGTGTAGCCGGCGTCTTTCATTTCCTGGGTGAACTCGGCGCGGGGGAACTGCGTCGTGGTGCCTTCACGCTGGCGCATAGCCTGGATGACCTCGGGTTTTGCCTTTTCGGTAAACGTGGCGGGCGCCTGGATGGACGCGGCGCGGCGCTCCTGCGCACTCGATGCGGCCGCGTCTGCCGCCTCGTTGCCGCCGTCTTTGCGGGCCCGGCTGAGCGCACCCAGCGCCTCGGCCGGGTCGCGCCCCGCCCCCTCGGCGGCCTCGAGCGCCACCGCCTTCGCCGCTTCGCCTTCGGACCTGCCGGTTTTGGCCGCCATGACCGATTCCGGCGTGGCAAGGAAGCGCTCCACGTCCAGGTCGACCACGGGACACCCGCCGGCGCACCGCGCACTCGCCGCCCGCTCGTCGGCCTGGTCCTTCAACGCCGCCAACAGGCTGCGCACGCGAATGCGGGCCGCGCCCAAGTTGCTGACCTCGTCGATCTTCAGCACCGTGTACACCTTGCCCGCAGCCTCGAGGATCTCCTGGACCTGGTCGGTGGTGAGCGCGTCCAGGCCGCAGCCGAACGAGTTCAGCTGGATGAGGTCGAGGTCTTCGCGCTCGGTGGCCACCTTCGCCGCCGCATACAGGCGCGTGTGGTACATCCACTGGTCCACCAGGCGGATGGGCCGCTCCAACGTGCCCAAGTGCGCGATGGAGTCCTCGGTGAGCACGGCCAGCCCGAAGCTCGTCAGCAGCTCGGGGATGGCGTGGTTGATCTCGGGGTCGTTGTGGTAGGGACGCCCCGCCAGCACGATGCCATGGGTGCCGGTCGCCTCCATCCACGCGAGCGTCTCTTCGCCCTTGGCGCGTATGTCGCGCTTGAACGCCTCGTCTTCGGCCCAAGCGGCGTCCACCGCCGCCGCCACGTCGGCGCGGCTGGGAGCGCCCGCCGGCCCCATGAGTTCGGGATGCGCCTCGACCAGCTCGACCATCAGGCGTTTCTTCAGGTGCTCCTTCTGGTCGTAAGGCAGCCACGGATTCAAGAACGGGATGCCGGACGTGCGCAGCTCGTCGATGTTCAAGCGCAGCGCCTCGGGATAGCTGGCCACGATGGGGCAGTTGAAGTGGTTGCCGGCGCCTTCGTCTTCCTGGCGCTCCCACTTCGCGCAGGGAAACCAGATGAAGTCGGGCTTCTTCGCGAGCAGGTTCATCACGTGCCCGTGCGACAGCTTCGCCGGATAGCACACCGATTCGGACGGCATGGACTCGATACCCGCCTCGTAGGTCTTTTTCGTGGACGGGTCGGAAATGACCACGCGAAAGCCCAGGCGCGTGAAGAACGTGAACCAGAACGGGTAGTTTTCGTACATGGAAAGCGCCCGCGGAATGCCGACCGTGGTGCGCGTCGCCTGGCCGGGGGCAAGCGGCTCGTAGTCGAACAGCCGGTGGGACTTGTATTCGTAGAGGTTGGGCACCTTCGAAGCCGCGTCCAAGTTGCCCGCGCCCTTCTCGCAGCGGTTGCCGGTAATGAAGCGGCGATGCTTGCCGGTGGTCTCGTCCTTGCCGAAGTCGTTCACTGTGAGCAGGCAGCTGTTCGAGCAGCCCTTGCAGCGCACCGTCTTGTGCGTGGGCGCGAGCGCTTCGATCTGCTCCAGCGAAAGCAGCGTCGACCGCGTCTCGGCAGCGTGCGTGGCGCCCGCATACCGGTCGCGTGCGAGCAGGGCGGCCCCGAAGGCGCCCATGTTGCCGGCGATGTCGGGGCGGACGGCCTCGACCTCGGCCAGCTGTTCGAAGCTGCGCAGCACGGCGTCGTTCAAAAACGTGCCGCCCTGCACGATGACCTTGTCGCCCACGTCGTGCGGATCGCGGATTTTGATGACCTTGAACAGAGCGTTTTTGATGACCGACAGCGCCAGCCCCGCCGCGATGTCGCCGACGGTGGCGCCTTCCTTCTGCGCCTGCTTCACGCGCGAGTTCATGAACACGGTGCAGCGGCTGCCCAAGTCGACCGGGCGCTTGGCAGCAATGGCCGTTTGGGCGAACTCCGCCACGTCGAGGTTCAGCCCCGACGCGAACGATTCGATGAAGCTGCCGCAGCCCGACGAGCAGGCCTCGTTGAGCATGATGTGGTCGATGACGCCGTCTTTCACGCGCAGGCATTTCATGTCCTGGCCGCCGATGTCCAAGATGAACTCGACGCCGGGCAGCATTTCCTGGGCGCCGCGCAGATGCGCCACCGTTTCGATTTCGCCGGAATCGACGCGCAAGGCCTCCAGCAGCAGGTGCTCGCCGTAGCCGGTCACGGTCGAATGCCCGATGACGACGCGCGGCTCGCCGGTGTCCGGGTCGAGGGGAAGCGCTTGGTACAGCTCGGACAGCGCCGCCTTCGCGCACCCTAAAACGTCGCCTTTGTTCGAGGCGTACGTGGTCCACAAAAGCTCGCCGTCTTCGCCCATGAGCACGGCCTTGAACGTGGTCGAGCCGGCGTCGATCCCCAGGTAGGCCACGCCTTCGTAGTCGGCCAGACTGCCGCGGCGCACCGTTTCCCGATCATGGCGGGCCTTGAAGCGGGCGTATTCTTCCTCGCTTTCGAACAGCGGCGGCAGGCGCACCACTTCGGAGCCCTGCACGTCGCCCAAGTTGCGCAGGCGCTCGAGCACTTCGGCCAGGCGCTCGGCCTTCACGGTTTGGCTCGCCCCGCCCGCAATGGCGCAGCCGCTGGCCACGAACAGGTGGGCGTTTTGCGGCACGATGATGTGCGCATCGTCCAACTGCAGCGTTTCGTAGAAGCGTTTCCGCAGTTCAGGAAGGTATTGCAACGGACCGCCCAGGAAAGCCACATGCCCGCGGATGGGCCGACCGCACGCCAAGCCGCTGATGGTCTGGGTGACCACGGACTGGAAGATGGACGCCGCGATGTCCTCTTTGCGGGCGCCTTCGTTGAGCAGCGGCTGCACGTCGGTCTTCGCGAACACGCCGCAGCGGCTCGCGATGGGATAGATGGTGGTCGAATTCTTCGCCAGCTCGTTCAGGCCGCCCGCGTCGGTGTTGAGCAGGGCCGCCATCTGGTCGATGAACGCGCCCGTGCCGCCGGCGCACGTGCCGTTCATGCGCTGCTCGATGCCCTGGTCGAAGTAGATGATCTTCGCGTCTTCGCCGCCCAGCTCGATGGCCACGTCGGTTTCGGGGATGAACGTCTCCACCGCCGCCTTCGAGGCGATGACCTCTTGGACGAACTCGACGCCCAGCCACTGGGCCAAAAGCAGGCCGCCCGAGCCAGTGATGGCGATGGTCATGACCTCGTCGCCGAAGTCGCACGCCGCCTCTTCGATGACTTCCACGATGGTCGCGCGCACGTCGGCATGGTGGCGCCGGTACACGGCATGCTTCACGTCGTTGGCCGCATCGAGAATGGCCAGCTTCACCGTGGTTGAGCCCACGTCGATGCCGATGCGCAAAGGACCGTTCCCGTTCGCTTTCCCCTGGCAGCCGGAAGCGGTCTCGTGCGCCAAGGCGCCGCCCGCCTTCGCTTCCATGCTTGTGACCTGCACATTTGCAGCCGCCGGTTCCGTGTTCACAGCTTTTGTCATGTCGCACCTTTTCTACAAGACGATGGATTCGCCGGGTTGGATGAAAAAGAGCCGCAGCGCTATGCGGGCCATGTCTTCGGAGCTTTCTTGCATGCCCGTCTCGATCCAGCGCATGATGACGCCCAAGTAGGCGCCGGCGTAGAACGAAACGTAGTATCCCACGAACGACGCGCTGCTTTTCCGATAGCGGTCATGAAGGACGGACCACACCAAGTCGGTGCACACGCAGTCGCGCAGCCGCGGGCCGAAGCGGATGTCGCCACCGGGGCCAAGCACCGCATGAAGGAAGTCGCCTTGCTCGCGCAGGTAGTCGAACAGGGCGACCAGAAGCGGCAGGGGCCTGCCCGTGCGGACGGCCACCGCCAAGTCGATCAGCGACAGACAGGCCAAGTCGACGCGGAAGATCTCAAGGTCGGCGATGACCTCGTCTTCGAGCGTCAGCAAAAGCTCGTCTTTGTCGTGGAAGTGGTTGTAGAACGTCGCACGCGTCAGATCGGCGCGTTCGCACAGGTCGTTGACCGACAGGTTGTCGAAGCCGCGCTCTTCCATAAGCTGGACGAGCGCGGAGCGGAGCGCTCGTTTCGAGCGGGCGATCCGTCGGTCCTGCGGCACGCACGGCGCCTGGTCGACGGTGGCTGGAGGCACGGGCGGCTCCTCTCGTGCGGCAGCGCCGACCGGCAAGGCAGCGCGGCGACGCTTTCGATATTATACAATGCGCTCAAAACTTTACATATTGTCCAAAAACGCATAGTACCAGGAAATACCGCCTTGTAAAGGGGACGTTTGGCGAACACGAGGCCCGCACACAAGCCAGGCGGCGCCTGCAGCGAGCGGCGCACGGTCGAACGGCGAAGAAGGCTGCTGCCGGGCGGGGCGGGGCCCCGGTCGAACGCCCGCCGGAGGCCGAGGGGCGTTCGCGGGCAGCACGTCCAGGGGGCGCTAGCAGACCGGGCGGCGGGGCTTCCCCTTCTTGCGCGGCTTCAAAAACCCGTAGTGCGAGCCAAACGCCAGCACGAACACGCAGGCGACGACGAGCGCGGCCAGTTCGGCGACCGGTGTGGCGAACCAGATGCCGTTGGCGCCGAACGCCACCGGCAGCAAAAGCACCGCCCCCGCTTCGAACACGAACGTGCGAAGCAGCGAGATGAGCGCCGACACCAGCCCGTTGCTGACCGCCGTGAACAGGCCCGACGCATACACGCAAAAGCCCATGGGCAGATACATCAGCGCGTAGATCTGAAACGCCGTCACCGTCATGTCGAGCAGCTCGGCGTCGTAGCCGACGAACACTTCGCTCAGCGGGCGTGCGGCGACCTGTGCCACCAGACACATGGCAACGCCGCCCACGAAAGAGAATCCGACACTTTTGCGAAAGATGCTCTGCTGCTCGACGCGATTGTGCGCCCCGAACTGATAGCTCATCAGCGGGCTCGTCCCCATCGAATAGCCGATGAACACGGCGCCGAAGACCATCGCCACGTACATGATGACGCTGTAAGCCGCCACGCCGTCTTCGCCGACAAGCCGCAACAGCTGGAAGTTGAACAGCATGCTCACCACCGACATGGCAATGTTGCCGACCATCTCCGACGATCCGTTCGCGCACGCCTTCCCGAACACGCGGCCCTCGAACCTTGTGCGGCCCAGCCGCAGATAGCTGGCGTTTCTCCGGAAGAAGTACACAAGCGGGATCGTGCCGCCCAACACCTCGCCCGCCGCCGTGGCCGCGGCCGCGCCCGCCACGCCCCAGCCGAACACGCCGATGAACAGCGCGTCGAGCACCATGTTCGTCACGCCGGCCGCCACGATGACGTACAGGCCGATCTGAGGCTTGCCCGCCGTGACGAAAAAGCTCTGGAACACGTACTGCAGCACGAAAAACGGCAGCGACACCAACCCGACGTAGCCATACTGCCGGCACAGTTCCAACATCTCGCCATCCGCGCCCATCAGCCGGCACAGCGGATCCACCATCGCGTACCCGCATGCCATCAGCACGATGCCGAGCAGAAAAGCGCCGTAGACGAGCATCGAAAAATACCGGTTCGCCCGCGCGTCGTCCCCTTCGCCGCGCGTTTTCGCCACGATGGCGCTGCCGCCGGTGCCTACCATGAATCCCACCGAGCCGAACACCATCAGCACGGGATACACGATGTTCACGGCCGCAAGGGCTCGACTGCCCGCAAAGTTCGACACGAACAGCCCGTCGACCACGACATACAAAGACATGAAGATCATCGTGACGATGGACGGCAGGGCATATTTCAACAGCTGACTCATGGTCAGGTGTTTGGACATGTCCACCAACATACAAAGACTCCTTAGAGGCGAGAGGGACGATCGCAGTGCTGCAGCGAGACGATGCGACGCCTAATGCTCGCCCGGGCGCTGCTCCAAGGCAGCGAACCGAACCTTCAGCTCTTCGGAAAACCGCTTCGTCAGCGACACGAACGTCTGGCGCTCTTCCACCGACAGGCTGCGAAACGCCTGGCGCTCCGCCTCGTACATCTCGTCGAGCCGCCCCGCGACGAGCGATCGGCCCTCTTCGGTCAGCCACACCTGCGTGGCGCGGCGCCCGCCCGATTCGACGCGCACCAGCCCCGCCCGCTCCATGCCGTGCACGGCAGAATTGACCGTCTGCTTGCTGAGCGAGCATTCGTCGCACAGCTCTTTTTGCGCACAACCGTCCATCGTGCGCAGCACCACGAGAATCTCGTAGGCGGACGGCGACAAGCCCAGCCGCTTCGCCGCAATGCGATACAGCTCGTCAAGCTCGTTCGAGACGTGGGTGAATTCGCCCAAAAGGCGGTCTTGCGCGTCCTGCATGGCTGATGTGCTCCTCGTTTCGTTAGTCCGATTTCGTACTTATAATAGTCCGAATTTTGACTGACGCAAGGCGCCCGCGCAATCTTCACATCGCCCGGGCCGCACGACGACCAAGAAGCGGCAGACAGCGCGGAAAAGCCAGGGGCTTCGGCAGCAGCCAGAAAGGCCTTGCGTTTTCGCCTTGTCCCGCGCCTGCTGCGCCTTGCCCGAAAGACGGCGGCCCCATCGGCGGCCGGCCGCTCGAACGCCCAGGCATCGCAAAGGGACGGCCCGGCGCAAACGGCGGCATGATGTTTGCATCGCGTGATGAAGAGGTGGCATTCTTGTAACAATATATTTCCCTGCACGCCGAAAAGGGGTCCTCATATGTGATCATTCTGCTTCGCTTATCATGTGAGTATTTCAAGCGAAACAGGCGGCAGATGGCTAACACGAAAGAACAGGTACTCCGTTTCCTCGAGAATTCGGCAGGCAAACACATCTCGGGAGAAAAGCTCGCGCGGTCGCTCGGGGTGAGCCGCAACGCCATATGGAAGGCCGTCAGGTCCCTGCGAGCCGAAGGCTTCGACATTCAGGCGGTCACCAACCGCGGCTATTGCCTCGTAAAAGACGCCGATTCGCTGTCAGCGTATCGCATTTGCAGCCACCTGCCCGAAGGCCATCCGTTTCACCTGGTCGTGCGCAGCGTCGTCGACTCTACCAACACCGAAGGGCGCCGCTGGGCCGCACAAGGGGCCAAAGAGGGCACCGTCATCGTGGCCGAAGAGCAGACGAACGGGCGGGGGCGCGTCGGAAAGAGCTTTTTTTCGCCGCCGCGCACCGGGTTGTACCTCAGCATCGTGCTGCGCCCATCTATCCGGGCCGACCAGGCGCAATTCCTCACCACCATGGCAGCCGTCGCCTGCGCCCGGGCCATCGAGTCCGCGACCGGCCAGCACGCCGGCATCAAATGGGTGAACGACATCTACTGCAACGGCTCCAAGGTTGCCGGCATCCTTACCGAGGGCTCCGTCGACATGGAATCGGGCTTGTTGGAGTATGCCGTGTTGGGCGTCGGCATCAACGTGCGCGAACCGGAGAAAGGCTTTCCCCAAGAGATATCCGAACGCGCCGGATCGCTTGAAGGGCAGCTTGGCTCCGACGTTGCGCGAAACCTGCTGGCAGCCTCATTCCTTAAAGAATTCTGGACGCTCTACACCGAGCTGCCCAACCGAGACTATTACGAGGAATATCGCCGACGGTGCTTCATCCTGGGCAGCCACGTCATCGTCAAGCGGGGAAACCGCCGACTGCGGGCAAAAGCCGTCGACCTTACGAAGGACTTCGAACTGGTCATCGAGCTGCCCGACAAAACCCGCGCCGCGCTCCCCTTTGGCGAGATCAGCGCTCCGTCGCCCTCGATTCGCTGAGCGCCCTTTGGTAGGCCTGCGCCGCCTGCGGATTGAGCATGACGAGCCCCCGGTAATTCGTTCTGACGTAGTCTTGCGCCTCCTGCGACAGCAGCGCTTCCGTCAAAGCTTGCAGCCGGGGATCTTTCGCCCTGCCCTCTTTTGCCACCAGGGCGTTCGCATAGGCCAGCGCAACCGTTCCCTCCGGGTCCTCCCAAGCCAAGGCGTCGTCCTCCACAGAAAAGCCCGCGCTGATGGCATAGTTGCCGTTGAGCGCCCCCACATCGGCGTTTCCCATAAGCGATGCGACGCCGTCTGCGCTGGCCGTTGCAAGCTTGAACCCTCGAGGATTGCGAGAGACGTCTTCAACGGCCGCCAGAACGCCGTCACCCACGTCAAGCTCGATCAGGCCTTGGCTGGCCAAGAGACGCAAAGCCCTGTCAAGGCTGGTCCCGTTTTCGGGCAGAACGATACGAGCGCCGTCAGGAACGTCGGCCAAGCTGTCGTATCTGAGGCTGTAGAGGCCGAACGGCTCGTAATGGATGAGGCTGACGCTCTCCAGATCGGCGTCATGCTGCCTGTTGTAAGCCTCCATGGTGACCGTCGTCTCGAAATAGCCGCCATCGACCTCCCCGCTTTGCACCGCCTCGTTCGCCCCATCGTAGGTCTCATACATCAAAACCTCGAGTGCGATGCCCTGCTGCTCGAGCAGCGGCGCTGCGACGTTTTCGAGAATGGCCCCTTGCGGCTCAGGAGTCGCTGCAATGGCCAGGACGTTGGGACCGCTCGCTGGGGCAGGTTCTCCGTCGGTGCTGCCCGACGGCGCACATCCCCAAGCGGCGCCCGCGTAACACAGCAGCACCGTCAAAACCGTCGTCGCCACAGCCAATCGGCACCGCATCTGAGAAGTCGGCTCTTGCATCATGGTTCCTCTTCCGATCAGGTTCGCACGCCGCAAACGATTCACGTCCAGTGTGAAGCCTCGTCGACGACGAGAAATGCACAAACGACATTCTTTCGCGCCCTGGCATCAAAGCGTCACGCGTGCGTTTCACGTCGTTTCAGACCGGAAAGCTCCCGCACGGCCCGACGGCCGACCTCACGCGAGCGTCGGGTTCGAACCTTCGTTTCCGCAAAATGTTCGCTGTCGCAAGATGCGGGCATGCTACCATGATGGCTTGCCGCAAACCGCAGCGCACAATGCGGCGGCGCCCAATCGACCAAAGGACAAACCATGCAGATCACCCCTGCCGAAATAGCCGAAACGCTCGCTATGGTGAGCAAGCAGCACCTCGACATTCGCACGATCACGCTCGGGCTGAACCTTCGCGGCTGCACCGACAACTCCATAGACGCCATTGCCCGCAAGGTGTACGACCGCATGACGAAGGCCGCCGAAAAGCTCGTGCCCACCGCCGAGCAGCTTGAACGCGAATTCGGCATTCCCATCGTCAACAAGCGCATTTCGGTCACGCCCATCGCGGAAATCTGCGCCGCCACCGACGCCACCGACTTCACCCCTATCGCCATCGCCATGGATGCGGCCGGCAAGGAGGTGGGCGTCGATTTCGTCGGAGGCTTTTCGGCGCTTGTCCACAAGGGCGCCTCGTCGGCAGACAAGCGGCTCATGGAGTCGATCCCGCATGCCCTGTCGGCAACGGACAACGTATGCTCGTCGGTCAACGTCGGATCGACCCGCGCCGGCATCAACATGGACGCCGTGCTGAAGATGGCCGGCATCATCCGCGCCACTGCCGAAGCCACCGCCGACCGGCAATGCATCGGCGCCGGCAAGCTCGTGGTCTTCTGCAACGCCGTGGAGGACAATCCGTTCATGGCAGGCGCATTCCACGGGTCTGGAGAAGCGGACGAAGTGATCAACGTAGGCGTGTCCGGCCCGGGCGTGGTTCGTGCCGTGCTGGCCGACCTGCCGAAAGACGCCGACCTCACCACCGTGGCCGAAGCCATCAAGGCGACCGCGTTCAAGATCACCCGCGCGGGCGAGCTGATGGCCCGCGAGGCGTCACGGCGCCTGGGATACGCCCAAGGCATCCTCGACCTGTCGCTTGCCCCCACCCCGGCGCCGGGCGATTCGGTTGCCGAGATTCTTGAGGCCATCGGGGTGGGCCAGTGCGGCGGGCCTGGCACCACCGCAGCGCTCGCCATGCTCAACGACGCCGTGAAAAAAGGCGGCGTCATGGCCTCATCTTCCGTCGGCGGCCTGTCGGGAGCCTTCATCCCCGTGTCTGAAGACGCCGGCATGATCAGGGCGGCCGAAGACCACGCGCTGTGCCTCGAAAAACTCGAGGCCATGACGTGCGTATGCTCGGTAGGCCTCGACATGATCGCCGTGCCGGGCGACACCACCATAGAAGAGATCTTCGGCATCATCGCTGACGAGTGCGCCATCGGCATGATCAACAACAAGACGACCGCCGTGCGCCTCATCCCCGCCATCGGCAAAACCGTCGGCGATCGGCTTGAGTTCGGCGGCCTTCTGGGATACGCCCCGGTCATGCCGGTGAACCGCAATGCGGGCACGGTGTTCGCCCACCGCGGCGGACACATGCCGGCACCGCTGAACTCGCTGAAGAACTAGCAGGCAGACCGAACGAGCAGAGCTTCGTCAGCCGCACGCCAGACGCACGCAGACGCTGTGCGGGCCCGCCGCAAGACCATGTCCGCACAGCGCTGCCGCCATCGACCGCAAAAGCAGGCTTTTTTCACCAGCATCATGTTGACCTCGCAATAGACCGCACGCCCGCTCGTTGCCGACAAAGCGATTCCGCCTGCAGCGATGCATCGCACGCCATCATGGCAAAGGCGGTCGAACCGCAGCCCTTCCATCGACGGACGCACGCTTTCCCCGCCATCGACCCGCCGATGGCTTACCCGAGCACCGCACGCACCAGGTATTCGACGTTGCCTTCCGGCCCCGTTATGGGAGACTCGACAACCCCCGTCACGGCAAACCCCGCGGCGGACAGCGCCGCTTCCACTTCCTGCACCGTGCGCTGCCGCACAGCCGGATCCTTCACCACGCCATGGTCCGTCTCACCCGGGCGCGACTCGAACTGCGGCTTCACCAGCCCGATAAACACCGTGCCCGCCGAACCGAGCCGAGCGAACGTGGGAGCAAGGCCTGCCAGCCCGATAAAACTGACATCGGCAACGATCAGATCAAACGGAGCGCCCAGCGCTTTCGGGTCGGCAAGCTTGATGTTGGTGCGTTCGAACACCGCAACGCGAGCATCCTGCCGCAGCTTCCAAGCAAGCTGGCCGTAGTTCACATCGACGCACGCGACGCTGGCGGCACCGGCTTGCAGCAAGCAATCCGTGAAGCCTCCCGTAGAAGACCCAACGTCGATGCAGCGCAGGCCTTCCACATCTTGCCCGAACGCGTCAAGCGCACCTTGCAGCTTGCGTCCGCCGCGCGAAACGAACTGCTTGCGGCCCCGCACGAACACCTCGGCATCCGGCGAGACCTTCGCCGCCGCGCTCGTCACGTACACGTCGTCGACCCGCACTTCGCGAGCGATGACGGCACGCAAAACCTCGCCGGCATCCGCAAAGACGCCGCGCTCTACCAGCAAGCTGTCCAGTCTCGTTTTTTTCATGCCCCTCAGTATAGCGAATGGACGCCATCGCCGAAACACCGCGCCGCCCAACATCGATCGCCGCACATCCGCAGCCAAAGCGCTCAGCCCATCGACCGTCGCTTCCGCAACATGCGAACGGCCAACCCGACCCGACCCATTCTGCCGAGCGACAAGCAGAGCGGCCGGTCCTGGCGAAACCGCCCCTATCGGCAATTTCGCCTACAAAGACAGTGTTTTTGCAATTGTCAAGGTGCGCAAACTCTGAAACGCTGAACGAGCGACACTTGTTCGCTCGTTTTTAGAACATCAACCCCTCCTTCCGATTTTTTTGACCGAAAATCTGTATACGACCCTCTATTCGTTCGCTTCTGATCAGCTTATTTGCTACAATAGCACACATGTTCTGTAAAAACAAGACTATTTTATACTATTTGTTCCTCTATACTTTCAAACATCGGTTCGTTCAAAAGCCCATGGCTTCGGCCATTGTCCATAGAAGGCACCTTGACAATCACATAGAGAAAAACGACCGCCCCGAAGGACGGCCGCTTCACTGTTATATATGCTTCGAAGCGAAGCTGTGCAAAGGAACCTATTTTGAAGGCAGCAGCAGCTCGGCGATCTGCACGGCGTTCAAAGCAGCACCTTTTCGTATCTGATCAGCAACGTTCCAAAACGCCAAGCCGTGTTCGACCGTCGGGTCCTTGCGAAGCCGCCCCACGTAAGACCCGTCCGTGCCAGCCAAAATGCCCGGCATGGGATAGAGGTTCTGCTCGGGGTCGTCCATAAGATGCAGGCCGGGAGCGGCTTGCATGGCCTCGCGGGCAGCCTCGACGCTCACCTCGTCTTCAAACTCAACGTTGATGGATTCACCGTGGCATCGAAGCACCGGAACGCGAACGCACGTTGCAGCGACCTCCACACCCTCGTCGCCGAGAATTTTCTTCGTTTCGACGACCATCTTCCACTCTTCTTTCGTGGAACCAGAATCCAAAAACACGTCGATGTGAGGAATGCAGTTGAAAGCGATGCGATGCTGGAAGGCCTTGATGGTCAGCTCGTCTTCCGGCGTGCCGTTCAAAAAGTCGCGCGTCTGGTCGTACAGCTCGGCCATGGCAGGAGCGCCCGCCCCAGAAGCGGCCTGGTACGTGGACACGACAACGCGTTTGATGCGAGACAGATCGTACAGGGGCTTCAGCGCCACGACCATCTGGATCGTCGAACAATTCGGGTTTGCAATCACGCCGCTGTGCCATTGCACGTCGTCAGGATTGACCTCCGGAACCACCAGCGGCACGTCCTCGTCCATGCGAAACGCACTCGAATTGTCGATCATGACGGCACCGGCCGCAACGACCGCATCGCGCATGGCTTTGGAAACGCCGGCACCGGCCGAGAACAGCGCGATGTCAACGCCCTCGAAAGACTCCGGCGTCATCTCTTCGACCACCAGGTCCCCCGCCGGCACGTCGCCGCATCCCGCAAAAGGAACATTCTTTCCCGCGCTGCGAGCGCTTGCCAACGCCCGAACTTCGCTCGCCGGAAAGTCAAGATCATGAAGAACCTGCAAAAACTCCTGGCCGACAGCTCCCGTCGCCCCCGCCACCGCCACGACCGGCCGCGCCGGCATCTCCTTGTTCCAAGCCATCGGTTGTCCTTTCGTCTCCTTTAGCGTGTAAGCCCGCCCGTGACAGGCGCACACGACATAAAACCATGTCAAGAAACATTTACAGCATTATCGCACGGAAGCGAAGAGAAGCTTGTTTTTGCCTGCTTTAATCGACGGACGGCGGCCGAACGACGTCGACGACGTCCCGCATCCAGGGAAACGCTGATCAAAGCCGTCTTGCCCGGGGTCTGCAGGACAGATGCCCGGGGGCTGAAGGCCGAGCGAACGCGTGCACGTGCGCAAACGAGGCCTGAAGTCCCCGGGCGCCGCCATGCGGGCCCGGGGCTGGCGGAATTGGTCAGTGTCTCCCTTGAAGCGGAGCGCCCGCATCCCGCCGGCTTCGAGCGTCTTCAGGCCGGCAGGCGCACACGGTTTGAGGCATTGCAAGGCCGCATGAAGCCAACTTGGTGCAGCCACCCTCGCACGAGGCCCATACGATTGCCCCTGCGCAAGACCCGTGCGAAGACAACATGGAGGCCCAAATCAACGCGACAGGCACTGCTGCGACTTTGTGCGACAACGCGACATGACGCCTGCGCAGCGGCTACCCTTGAGGCTCTTCTTGAGCGGCAGGCATTTTCCACAGCAGCACGAATCCGAGTGCAAACAAAATGGCGATGGACAGCACGCCGAAGCTTGCATTGCCTGACAGCTGGGTGAACACACTCACCAGCAGCGTGCCCATGACCGCAGCATACTTGCCGAAAATATCGAAAAACCCGTAATACTCGCCCTCGTTTTCTGGCGGCACGATTTTCGTGAACTCGCTGCGCGAAAGCGCCTGGATGCCGCCTTGGAACAAGCCGACGCAAACAGCCAGGACCCAAAACTCGACAGCCGTCCGCAAAAAGAAGGCGGCGAACAGCGTGATGCAAAAATATGCAAAGATGGCGATCAGCAGCATGCGTCGCGTGCCGAAGCGGATCGCGAGCCGCCCGTAAGCAATGGCGCTCGGGAAGGCGACGATCTGGGTCACCAGCAGCGCCAGCACCAGCTGCGTCGAATCGATGCCCAGTTCGGTCCCGTAGCTTGTCGACATCTTGATAATGGTATGCACGCCGTCAATATAGAAAAAGAACGCCAGCATGAAGTAGCGCAGTCGACGGTCGCGCACGATGTTCTTCAACGTCCTGACAAGGCCTTGGAACGTATCTTTGAACACCTGGGCGCTTTTGGGCTTGAAGTGGGTTTGATGGACGTCGCGGATGAGCGGAATGCTGAAAGCGAGCCACCACAGAGCCGTGATGACAAACGCGATCTGCATGCCGGTGCGCGTATCGATGCCGACGACAGAACCGCCAAGCACGACGGCCAAACTGGCAACGAATGGAATGCACGACCCCACATAGCCCCAGGCATATCCATGAGACGACACCTCGTCGTAGCGCCCGTCCTCGGCAGCGTCGACCAAAAAAGCGTCATAGAACACCATCGAACCGTTCAACATGATGGACGCGATGACGTACACGATCAAAAACGGCAACGCCGTGGAGGGAATGCCCAAAGCGGCGCACATGACCACGCCCGTGCCCATGGTGCCGATGAAGAATTTCTTCTTGTTGCCTTTCAAATCGGCCAAACTGCCGAGGAAGGGCATGAGCAGGGCCAATATCAGTGCCGCAACCGTTTCGGCATAGCCCCAAGCCACAACGACCGAAGATCCCGGTTCGGCCAAGCTGGCGAAATAGATGGGAATAAGAGCCGTCGACAACATGACGAAAGCCGAGTTGCCAACGTCATAAAGCACCCAACTGCGCTCCTTTTTCGTAAGTCCGAACAGCGTTTTTTCGCTTTTCATCGGATTGCCCTCGGGGGGTGCTGACGCCATAGTGCTCCTTTTCTCTAGCGACGTTCGAAACGGCATCAGTCTACCCCACCAAGACCTCCAAAGGGCCGCGCACGCACGAGTTTCATGACGGCAGCCACGACTGACACCAAGCCGTTGCCTTTCCCGCCGGCTAGGTTTTGCCACAAGTTTTCTTTGCGTTCGCACGTCCGATTCGCTAAGATGGCACACGTTGGTTCGTTTTTGGTACTTAGAAGGGGAACATCATGCCTACCAGTCGATTCACCCAAGAGGGCAAGCGCTGGCTGTTCGACGGACGTCGCTACAAAGATCTCACCTACGAGGAATACCTCGAGATGATCCGAGCCCCCAAAGAGGTGGAGCGCTATAACAACATCGACAAGCTCATGCCGTTTTTCTGCGGCAAATGGGGCCTGCCGGTGCAGGCGGCACTGTTCTTCCATGGCCCGCTCAGCTTCAACGAGATCAAACGGCTTGTTCCCGGCGCGTCAAACTCGGTGCTGTCGGCCACGCTCAAAAACCTTGAAACCGGCGGACTGATCAAGCGCACCGTGTACGACAAGGCGCCGATTCGCGCCGAATACAGCCTGACCACCGCATCGGAAGGCTTCGCGCACACCATGTACGAAATGTTGAAGTGGGCAGACGAGCTGGACTAAGGAAACGCTGACCTATTTCGTCTTGTCCTAGGGAAACGCCGATCGATTCGCCAGCCCTGCGCAGGCGAATCGACGCTTGGCGACCTCAGTCCCCATTTGCGCACGCCAATGCATGCGCTCGACCTTCATGGCGCTGGCGCTTTGAGACGAACAGTTCGGCCCAAAGGCTTTTGGGCCGTCGAGCGCCAACGCTTCTTAGCGGCCCTTGTTCATCTTGGCGGCGATTTCCTCGGCCGAAAGCTGCTTTTCTTCGAACACGCTGTCAGAATCGAGGCCGAACGCCGTATGCAGACAGCGCACCGCCGCATTCGTTTGGGCGCTGTCGACCACAACGGACAAACGGATCGGCGACGTGGAGATGGCCAAGATGTTGATCTTGTTCTCGCCAAGCGTCTGGAAGGCTTTCGCAGCCACGCCCGGAGACGACTTCATGCCGGTGCCCACCATGCTGACCTTGGCGATGTCCTCGTCGACCACGTATTCGCGGGCCTGGATGTCGCCCATGATGCGCTCCAACGTTTCACGGGCACGCTTCTCGTCAGCACCCGGACACGTGAAGCTGATGTCGGTCGTCCCCGACTCCGACGTGTTCTGGATGATCATGTCGACGCTCACCATATTACCCGCGAGGGCGGAAAACACCTTCGCCGCCACGCCCGTCATGTCGGGCACGCCGCGAATGGTGAATTTGATCTCCGACGTATCGTGGGCGATGCCCGTGATTACCGCCTCTTCCATGTCTGGCTCCTCCTTGATATACGTTCCCTCGGCATCAGAAAAGGCCGAGCGTGAATGGATGACAACGTTCCATTTGCGGGCGAATTCCACAGCCCGCATTTGCAACACGCCCGCGCCGGACCCGCTCAATTCGAGCATGTCCTCATACGAAACCTGATCCAGCTTGCGCGCGCGAGGGGCCACTCGCGGATCGGCGCTGTACACGCCGTCGACGTCCGAATAGATCTCGCACACGTCGGCGTTCAGACCCCACGCCACGGCCACGGCCGTCGTGTCCGAGCCGCCGCGCCCCAGCGTGGTGATGTCTCCGTTGGCGTCGATGCCCTGGAAGCCGGCCACGACCGCGATCATGCCTTTGTTCACCGCTTCCATGATGCGCTCGTTGTGCACCTTCACGATTTTCGCCTTCGCATGGGTGCCGTCCGTTTCGATGCCGGCCTGGCGCCCGGTAAAGCTCATGGCCTTGTAGCCGCGAGCCTCGATAGCCATGGCCAAAAGCGTCATGGACACCTGCTCGCCCGTGGAAAGCAGGCGGTCCATCTCGCGAGCCGGCGGATTGTCGTTGAGAGCGGCGGCAAGCCCTACCAGTTCGTCAGTGGTTTTTCCCATGGCCGACACAACCGCGACCACGTCGTGGCCCGCCTGCTTGCGGGCGATGAGACGTTTTGCAACCATCTGGATTCGCTCGGGGGAAGCGACGGACGTGCCCCCGAATTTGCAAACGATCAATGCCATGGAACCCTCTTATCTCCGATTGACTTGCGCGTGCCACTATAGCAAAGACCCCCGAAAGGTCGCCGATGAAAGCCGCCACAGGCCTTCTTCCTCAGCAAAAAGCTATGATACTCGCTTCGGTCGAGGGAGGTGCGCCCTTCAAGCTGGACGAAATCGGCGCATCGCCCGCAGCGGACGGCAACGCCTGTGCAGCCGTCTTTGAAACCTTCGGCCCGCGAACGCCGCAGCCCGCACGACAACCATGCCGTGACGCGACAGCGCAGATTGTGTGCCGCCTTTTTGTTGCCTTGGTTGCAAAGACCCGCGCAGCGTTTCATTCGCTGACGCCTTTGTATAAGATAAGGCACCAGGCAGCCTTGCCCGCCGACATGGATACTCATGAGAAATGGAGCACGTTATGCCAGCCCTCATCACCCACGACTTTTTCGGACGCGACGTGTACGACCGTCAATTCAATTTCATTGGGGGTTCGCGCGACGAGGCCGACGCGTTTCTGCTCGGCAACCAGGGTCCCGACCCCCTCTTCTTTGCACGAATCTCGCCGCGCTTTCATAACTACACCCGCATCGGCAGCGTCATGCACGACCGCAAACCTTCCGAACTGATTGCTGCGCTCAAGCAATCCCTTTCCATCCTGCCCGAAGAAGACCGCGAGATCGGACGCGCCTACGCCCTGGGGTTCGTGTGCCACTACACCCTCGACGCCACGGTGCATCCCTTCGTGTTTGCGCAGCAGCATGCCATCTGCGACGCCGGCGAACCGGGCTTGGACCGGTCAAGCGGCAGCGAAGTGCATGCCGTCATCGAAAGCGAATTTGACGAACTGGTGCTTTTCGCCAAGCGGGAGGAAACCGTCGCCACGTTCAACCCGGCGCAACGCGTGCTCAAAGCGACCGACCACACGCTGGCCGTCATCTCGAAAATATATGCCTATCTGGCCTTGTCGGTGTATGGCATCGTGATTCCTGAAGACCTTTTTGCCGCCAGCGTCAAAAACTACCGCCGCGCACAATGGGCGCTCCATTCTCCACGAGGCGTCAAGCGATCAGCGATCGGAGCTGCGGAGCGGCTCGTCCGTCTCCATTCCATGGCCCAAGCGCTCACGCCTCGGGCCATCGAGCGCACCGAAAGCGACTTCGACAATCGGAGCCGAGCGCCCTGGACGAATCCTTTCACCTTCGACGAGCAAAACGACAGCTTCTGGGACTTGTACGCTGCAGCCCTTGACAAAGCCCTCGAGCACACGGAAGCCTTCGACCGCGCCAGCTTCGACATCGAAGACGCCCGCGCCATGACGCACGACTGCGACTTCTCCGGAGCCCCCGTCGTCGCCGTGCTGACCGCCGTGGAAGACGTGCCCGCACAAACGCCCAGCGACAACGCATAGCCTTCCTGCAACATGCTTGAAGTCGTTCTTACCATTCCATTCTGGCTGGAACTTGCCGCTACGCTGACCGGCGGCCTTTCCGGCGCCATGAGCGCGGTGCGTGCCCGCTACGACCTGTTCGGCGTCGCCTGCATCGCCATCGTGACCGGACTTGCCGGCGGCATCATTCGCGACGTCTTGCTGCAAAGCTACGGCATCTACGCGTTTCAAAAGCCGTCGCTCATCGTCTGCTGCGTCGCCGCCGGCATGCTCGTCTTCTACTTCGGCAAGCTGACAACCTACCTCGACCCCATCGTCGACCTGCTCGACAACCTCTCGGTTGCCCTGTGGGCCATCATCGCCGTCGGAAAATCGCTTTCGGCCGGGCTCGACATCATTCCGGCAGCCATACTCGGAACGATCACGGCTGTCGGCGGCGGCATCTGCCGCGACATATGCATGAACAAAGAGCCGGCCACCTTCCAAGCCGGCACGATGTACGGAAGCGCCGCATTCATCGGGGCGTTCGTGTACGCCCTCATGTACCAGAACCACATTTTGGCGAATTACGCAGCCATGACCTGCGCTGTCTTGGTGCTGGGCATTCGCTACGCCTCCCGCCTGTTCGACTGGCACACCAAAGCGCCCCGCGACTATTCCTACCTGGTCACCAAGCCGATCGAAAACATGGTCAACAAGGTGCGTCCGCCGAAGGGAAAGATCGAGCGCGAGCGGGACCGCAAAAAGTACGCCAAGGCCATTCGCATCTTGAAAAAGCTCTCCGGCATGCCGCTGGACGACCAGCCCAGTCCCGTGGCGCCGTCCGCCGGGCCGCTTTTGCCCTATGAGTCGCGCACCGAGGTGCTGGCCCAGCAGAAAGCCCAGCAAGAAGCGTCTGCTGCAGCAGACGCGGCCGACAGCACAGCCCCCGATGCTGCCGGCTTGGCAGGACATCGGGCAAGCGGCTTAGGGGCGCGTGACGCCCAGGTCTCCCGCGCAATGGAGTCGGCGGAGGTGTTTCGGCAGGCCATCGCCGAAGAGGCGTCCCGGTCGGAGCGCATCGCCACGACGGGCGGCGCATCGGCCGACAATCGTGCTCACGTCAGCCCGTCGACAGGCGTCGCACGGCCTGACGTGAGCGATCGCATCGTCGTGCCGATAGGCGAGCTGCGCAAGTTTTTAGGACACGAGGTTCCGGGCAAAACCGGCTCGATACAGCCGCTTCCGGAAAACCCGGCAGACGTCGACCCCGATGACCGCATCGTCATTCCCACCGACGATTTGATGCGCTTCCTCATGCACCAGTCGCGCCGCCAAACCGGGTCCTTCGACCCGCTGCCCGAATTGAAAACGCCGGCAGGACAGGCGGCCCCGAAGAAAGAGACCGACGGAGACAGCGCGGTTGCCGCAACAGAAACCCCTGGCCAGCAGCTCGAAGCGTCTGACCGGAACGACTCGATCAAAGACTTTCACCCCGACAACCCCAAGTACCACCGACACGTGAAAGGCCGCGCCGGCAGAACAAAAACGAACAACGAATAAAGCGCCGAGAAGCCCCGAGGGCCACAGCTGCGCTTCCCCGGGGCTTCTCATTTTGCGGCCAGTGCGGCCAGGCGGCTACACGTTTTTCAGCAGGATGTTCGACATCACGTCAGCGGCATGCTCGCAGTCGTCGCAGCAGCGTTCCATGCGCTCGAAAATCTGCGACCACACGATAACGCGCATGGGGTTTTCGCGGTCGTGGGTGTGCAGCTTGTGAATGACGTTCAAAAACGCGCGGTCGCCCTCTTCTTCGAACTCGCTCACCTCGTCGATGCGTTCCTTGAACGTCTTGGACTTCTTGAAGTTGCGAAAGTCCTCCATGCAATAGTCAAGCGCCTCGCAGCTCTTTTTGATCAAGTGCGCAAATTCGGCAGCGTCGTGATGCATGAAATGGACGTCGTACGCATAAAACCGCACGATGACGTCTTCGATGTGGTCGATGATCGAATCGAGCGTGTCCACCAGCTCGATGATGTCTTCGCGTTCGATCGGCGTGATGAAGTCGGTCGCAACGTTTTTGAAGATGGCCTGCGAAATCTTGTCTGCCTGGTTTTCAAGCGTATGGGCCTGCTCCATGACCTTCTGCAGCTTCTCTGCCTCAGTGAAGTTTTCGACAGCCTCCACCAGAAGGTCCGCCTCCTTGACCGCCAGCTCGGTTTGCTGTTCGAACATTTCGAAATAATCGAACTTCTTTTTCTTTCCCATGCGTCGCTCCTTATGACAGCCGGCCCACACGAACCAGCAATGCCCACAAACCTACACCCCAAGAAACGCTGACCACCTCCGCCAGCCCTGCGCACGCAAGCAGGCCTTGGCGGCCTCGAGCCTCGTTTGAGCGCACACGCGTGCACCCTTTCCTATGCAACCCCTCAGACATCCGCCGCATGCGCTGCCCAAAACAGCGCACGTCAGCGTTTCACCCCCGGAAAACGACGATCAATTCCGCCAGCGCAGAACACGGCGGCGCACATCGGCGTTTCCCTAGAAAAACACGAGGAACAAGCGTGCGCACACGAATCCCAAAAGGCCGCAGCCGGGAAACGTGAGCACCCACGTCTTGACCATGTCGATGGCGATGCCCCATTTCACCGCGCTTTTGCGCTTGGCGGCGCCCACGCCCATGATGGCGGTGGTGTTGGTGTGCGTGGTGGACACCGGCAAACCGGCGAACGTCGCCAGCATAAGGCTTACGAAGGTGGACAAGCTGGCTGCGAAGCCTTGGAACGGCTCGAGCTTCACCATGTCCATGCCGACCGACTTGATGATGCGCTCGCCGCCCACCGCAGTGCCCACGCCCATGTTGAGGGCGCACATCAACATGAGCCACACCGGCAGGGTCATGGTGCCGGTCTGTTCCATGCCAGCGGCCAGCGTAATGGCAAGCACGAAGATGCTCATGAACTTTTGGCCGTCCTGCGCCCCGTGCATGAACGCCACGCCGGCGCCTGAAAGCACCTGCATCCAGCGAAATCCGACGGCCGCCTTGCGCCGGTCGGCGTGTTGGAACACACGGCCGATGACCTTGGCGTTGAGCCATCCCAAAAAGAAGCCGAGCAGCGTGGACAGCAAAATGCCGTAGATGACCTTCACCCATTCGCTCCAGTTGATGGCGTCGAAGCTGCCCTGCAGCGCAATGGCCGCGCCCGTCAGCCCTGCGATGAGCGAATGGCTCTGGCTGGTCGGAATGCCGAAGTACCAGGCAACCGAGCCCCACACGATGATGGCCACCATGGCGGCCATGAGCGCGATGAGCGCCTGCTCGGAATTGCCGCCGAAGTCGACCATGTTGAAAATGGTGGCCGCAACGGCCGCCGTGAACAGCGACACGACGAACAGCCCGACGAAGTTGCAAATGGCAGCCATGATGATGGCCGCCTTCGGCTTCATGGCGCGTGTCGACACGACGGTCGCGATGGCATTGGGAGCGTCGGTGGCGCCATTGACGATGATCACTCCGATATTGAGCACCGTCACGACGATCAGCACAGGGTTCGTCATAAGCTCGGACACGAACGTTGCCCACTCGATAGTCACAGGCCTACCTCCGACGAAAGAAATAAAATGGAGAACCGCTGCTGTCGAAGCGACTCCCTACTAACTTACCGGAAAAAGTGCAGGAAAAAAACGTCACCCTCTTAGGTATCACGGTATCTACACCATAACGAGCAGAAGGCGCCCAACCGCTCGCCTTCTGCTGCGCCTGCCGGGGAAACGCTGATTGAAGCCACCTTGGACTGAGGCCGCCGAGCGCCGTCAGGCAAATTAAAAGCTGATTGAATTGGTCAGCGTTTTCCTCGGCGCACCTTTACGCGAAGCGTGCAAAGACGCGCCGACGCTCGTCGCCGATGCGCGTCATCTGGTTGTGGCCCGGCAGCACGACCGTCTCGTCAGGCAGGGCCGCCAACCGCTTGAGCGAACGCTTCATGTCCTGCATGGAGCCGCCCGGAAAGTCGGCGCGCCCGATGGACCCGGCGAACAGCGTGTCTCCGGCGACAAGCACCGGCGCACCCTGCGAGTTCGACCCGAACTCGGGATCAAGAAACAGGCAGATGCCGCCCGGCGTGTGCCCCGGCGTCGCAATGACCTTCCACGCCATGTTGCCGATTTCCACCACGTCGCCGTCGCCTGCGAACACGTCCACGGGGCACGGGTCGAAATCCCGCGACCCGGTGTCGCCGGCCCGCGTCCCGGCAACGACCTCGCCGTCGGCCTGCGAAGCGATGACGACGGCGCCGGTGCGCTTTCGCAGCTCGGCGGCGGCGCCCACATGGTCCCAATGGCAGTGCGTCAGCACGATCGCGTCCACCTCGCGCCCGCCAAGCGCCTCCATGATGACGTCCGGCTCGCACGACGGATCCACCACGATGGTCGCCTGCCCGTCCGATATGACGTACACATTGTTTTCGATAGGCCCGAGCACAAGGTATTCCACCTTCACGCACGTGCCTTTGACCTGGTGCATCTGAGCCATGTCAGCCCTCCTGAGCCGTTTTCTTGTCAGCCTTTTTCTTCGATCCCACGTTCGGGACCATGCGCTTGGCGTCGAACACGTTGTCAACCTTGCGCAGCTTCGCCAGTATGTACTCGATGCTGTCGATGTCGGAAACCTGGAAGAGGAAGCGCATCTCGACCATGTTGTCGCGATGCGAAACGGTCGAGCACGACAGCACGTTGGCGCCCGAATCGGATAGCGTCACCACGACGTCGCGCAGCAAGTTCGTGCGATCGAGCGCCTCAATGAACACCTCCACCTTGAACGACGTGTTCTTCGGCAGCGACCCTTCCCACGACACGTCGATGATGCGCTCGGGTGAGCCCATCAGATCTTTGGCGTTGGGGCAGTCGGCCCGATGCACCGACACGCCGCGCCCCCGGGTCACGAATCCCAAAATATCGTCGCCGGGAACGGGGTTGCAGCACCGCGACAAGCGCACGAGCACGTCGTCGAGTCCCTTGACCACCACGCCGTTCGACGTGTGGGCCTCGTGCTTCTTCGGGCGCTTCACGCTGGTGAGCATGGGCGGCAGCTTGCCGGTGGAAATGTCGGACGCGCCGTAGCTGGGGGCCGAAAACGCCTCTTCGCCCTTGTCCACCAGAATCTTCAACATGCGGTTGGCGACCGCCTGCACGCTTTCCTTGCCGGTGCCGATATGCACGAGCATGTCGTCGGCGTCCCGGAAGCCCATCGCTTCGGCAACCGTCTTTTGCGCACGCATGGCCTGGGCGTTCGAGATGCCCATGCCGTGCTTGCGCATCTCGCGCGTCAGCCTGTCGCGGCCGATCTGCAAGTCGTCGCTGCGGCTCACCTTGCTGAAGTACGACCGGATCTTGCCGCGCGCGCTCGGCGTCTTCACCAGGTTGAGCCAGTTGCGCGAAGGGCTTGCGCTCTTCTGCGTCATGATCTCCACGCGATCGCCCAGCTGCAGCTCGTACGACAGCGGCACGATGGCCCCGTTCACCTTCGCGCCCACGCAGTGGTTGCCCACTTCGGTGTGGATGGCGTAGGCGAAGTCGATGGGCGTCGAGCCCGACCGAAGGCTGAGCACTTCGCCTTTCGGCGTGAACACGAACACCTCGGTGGGCGCCAGGTCGACCTTCAGGTCCTTCAAGAACTCGCGCGAGTCGCGGGTGTCGTCTTGCCAGTCGACCATCTGACGCAGCCACGCCAGCTGCTGGTCGAGCTCGTCTCCCCGCTTGCCGCCCTTTTCCTTGTAGCGCCAATGCGCCGCCACGCCGTATTCGCTTTGCCGATGCATTTCTTTGGTGCGGATCTGCACTTCAAGCGGCCGGCCCGCCGGCCCGATGACCGTCGTGTGCAGCGACTGGTACATGTTGAACTTCGGCATGGCGATGTAGTCTTTGAAGCGGCCCGGCATCGGATGCCACAGCGTGTGCACCGCGCCCAGGGCCGAATAGCAGTCCTTCACCGTCTTCACGATGACGCGCACCGCAATGAGGTCGTAGATCTCAGAGAAGCCCTTGCCCTTCTTCGTCATTTTCTGGTAGATGGAGTACAGATGCTTCGGGCGCCCCATGACCTGCGAAGATATGTTGACCTTGTCCATCTCGTCGCGCAGCGTTTTGATCACGTCGTCCAAATACGCCTCGCGGCTGGCGCGGCTTTCGGTGACCATGCGGCTGACCTGCTTGAACTTGTTGGGCTCCATGTAGAAAAACGCCAGGTCCTCAAGTTCCCACTTGATGGAGTTGATGCCCAACCGATGCGCGATGGGCGCGTAGATTTCCAGCGTTTCGCGGCTTTTGAAGATGCGGCGGTCTTCGCGCAAAGCTCCGAGCGTGCGCATGTTGTGCAGGCGGTCGGCCAGCTTGATGACGACGACGCGGATGTCTTTGGACATGGCCACGAACATCTTGCGCATGGTGGCGGCCTGCTCGTCGGTGAGGTTTTCCACTTCGATGCGGGTGATCTTCGTCACGCCGTCGACCAAAAGCGACACCTGCTCGCCGAACTCCTTTTTGACGATTTCGCTCGTGACCTCGGTGTCTTCCACCGTGTCGTGCAGAATGGCCGCGCACAGCGTTTCCACGTCCATGTGCAGATCGGCCAAAATGATGGCGACCTCGACCGGATGGGCCACGAACGGCTCGCCGGATTTGCGGCACTGCCCCGCATGGGCCTTGCTCGCAAACGCGAACGCCTTCGCAAGCAGGGCTTCTTCGTCGGCGGTCAGATACGGCGTCGTCATCGCCTGCAGTTCCTCGAACCGCTCTTCGGGCGTCTCGACCGCCGACGACGGCCGCGTGTCGGTCGCGAACACCTTCTGGGCCACGCGCGGCCGCCCCAGGTAGTCTTGCACCGTCTGTTTCGCCGGAGCCTCGTCAGACGCCCCGATCATCGCTTCGCGTTGCTTCTTCGCCATGACATCTCCCCTCGTCTCACAGGGCTTCTTCCGCAGGGCCGCCCGCGCGGCCCACATCTCGCCTCGCCCGCATGCGGCTCGGCAGAATCGGGTTCGACACGCGGCCGTTCAAACTCGCGCAATCGCTCGACATGGCCCAATCCCGAAAGTCGTGAAAGACCGAACGCTCGTCAAGCCCTTCGCGGTAGCGCACGCTGTCGGTCAGGTTGACCTTGCGCGTCGTTTCCACCACCCGGATGGTGCGAGCCGACCCTTCCTCGGAAAACACCGTGGTCGTCTCGATGAGGCCCAGCTCGCGAAAGACCGCCACGCCGCAGTTGACCGCCGCGGGGCTGACCGGGAACAGCTCGGTGCTCGCGGCGGCGGCGAGCGCTTCGGGCGTGACGGTGAACGTCGGCTGGGCGCACGTGCGCTGCAGCGCCCGCATGCCGCGGTAGACCTGGGCCATGCAGTCGTGGTCGGGCGTCATGTCGTGCAGGATGCGCTCGTTGATGGAGCAGTCCGCCCGACCGAACAGCAGGTGGATCCACGCGTCCTTCCCGTCGCGGCCCGCCCGCCCGCTCATCTGGTTGAACTCGATTTCGTTGAACGGCAGGTGGTAGAGCACCACATGCCGGATGTCGGGAATGTCGATGCCTTCCCCAAAGGCCGACGTGGCCACGAGCACCGTGAGCGCCCCCGAGCGGAACAGCTCTTCGATGCGCTTGCGCTCGGCCCGCGAAAGCCCGGCGTTGTAAAAGCCGATGAGCAGCCCCAACTGGGGCACCTTGCGCCGCAGCATCCGGGCGACGGCCACCGACTGTTCGCGGGAGTTCACGTAGATGACCGTCTTTTCGCCGCTGGCGACGATGGTTGCCAGGTAGTTGTCGCGGTGGCGCATGTTGCGGCAGTCGTCGACGTGCAGGTTCGGGCGGTCCGCCGTGTCGAAGACGTGCGTCTGGATGGGAAGCTCGCGCTCGATGGCCTCGGCCACCTCGTCGTCGGCCGTGGCGGTCAGCGCGAGCACCGTGGGCGAGCCGAGCTTGCGCAAAGCCGAGCCGATGGCGGCGTAGGCCTCGCGCTGGCCGGCCTTTGCCATGCCGATGTGGTGCGCCTCGTCGACCACCGCAAACGCGATGCGTCCGCTCGCCGCGAACTCGTCGGCGTGCCAGGCCAAAAACTCCGGCGTGGTCAGCACGATGTCGCACGTGCCGTCGACAAGCGACGCAAAGCCTCGCTCGCGCTCTTCCGGGGAATTCTCGCCCATGAGCACGCGCACGCGCACGCCGAAGCGTCCCAGCGATTCTCGCAGGTGGAAGGCCTGGTCGGCGATGAGCGCACGCAACGGATACACGAACAGGCTGGCCTCGTGGCGGCTGAGCGCACGCATGGCGGCATGCACCTGGAACGTCAGCGACTTGCCGCGTCCCGTCACCATGATGCCGAGCACCGACTCGTCGCGGTTGAGCGCGTCGAGGATGCGGCGCTGGGCGTCGTGCAGCTTGCGGTCGCCGATGATGGCCTTGATGACGGCCTGCTCAAGCCCTTCGGGGTCCGACGCCGCCTTCTGCTCCCAAAACGCGCGGTTTTCCGACAGGGCCTCGCGATGCTTTCGCACGGTGGACGAATCGTAGACCGCATCGGCGCACAGCGCTTCGTCGTCCTCTTCATACAGCGCCTTGACCTGCGACAAGCTTTCGGAATCGCCGCACGCCTCCATGCAGGCGTCCAAGCATGCGCACGAAAACGCCGGCTCGAGCACCTTCACCATGGCCTTCACCGTGCGCCGCCCGCGCCACTGGTCCACCTGCGCCTCGAACGCCGCATTCACGACGCTGTCGGTGCGCATGAGCTCTTCGATGGTCGGACAGTGGAACATGATGGCGGACACCATGTCGCGCCCGTTGGAAAGCGAGCACGAGAAATGGTTCTTGCCCGCGCCGACGGCCCGCCCGTTGACGACCGTCACGTCGCGTGCAAGCAGAAGCGGCGTCTTGTTTTCTTGCCCGAACGGGGCCAAGCGCTCGATGGCGTCAACGTTTTCCAAGGTCATTTCGTCAAGATCGACCACCGCGTCTATTTCGACCACGGGATGGAACGCCTCTTCGGGCAGCGCGTCCATGTATGCGCACAGCCGCCGCTCGAATTCGGGAAGGTTCTTCGTCGGAATGGTCACGCCGACCGCGGCTTCATGGCCGCCGAAGCGCGTCAGCAGGTCAGCCGCGCTTTCCACGGCCTTGAACAGGTTGATGGCGCCGACGCTGCGGCCCGAGCCCCGCGCCTCGTCGCCGTCGATGGTGAACAGCAGGCTGGGAACCCCGTAGAGGTTCACGAGCCGGCTGGCGACGATGCCTTTGACGCCTTCGTGCCAGCCCTCCCCCGCCACGACGAGCGCCCGCTGGCCGTGGTAGGTTTTCTCGGCCTGGGCCTGGGCGATTTCGGAAAGCTCGGACTCGATGGCGCGGCGCTGGTCGTTCGTGGCCTCCAACTGGGCGGCCAGGCGCGACGCCTCGTCGAAGTCGTCGCTCATCAGCAGGTCGATCGCAAGGTCCGCATCCCCCATGCGCCCGGCGGCGTTCAGGCGCGGCACCAGCGAAAAGCTGAGGTTCGTCGAGGTCACCGCCTTGTCGCCCGAGCCGCTGACGGCCAGCAGCGCCGCGATGCACGGCCGTGGCGCTTCGT
Organism: Slackia sp. ZJ119; assembly: GCF_011039175.1. GTDB lineage: Bacteria > Actinomycetota > Coriobacteriia > Coriobacteriales > Eggerthellaceae > Xiamenia. The sequence goes on along the minus strand of NZ_JAAKEN010000012.1, from coordinate 31,823 downwards.
TGATGCGCCGCAGCCCGTCCAGCACGAGCGAGCGGTTCTCGCCCACCATGGGCATGAGGTCGGCCACGGTGCCGAGCGTGGCCAAGTCGGTGTAGTTGCGCCACAGATGCGGCTGGCCGAAGCGGGCGCCGACGGCCTGGACGACCTTGAGCACCACGCCCACGCCCGCCAAAACCGAGCTGGGGTTGTTCGGCTCGCACTTAGGGTCGGCAAGCGGCACGCCTGTCGGCACGGCGTCCGACGCTTCGTGATGGTCGGTGACCGCCACCTTGAATCCCAGGTCAAGCGCGTGTGCAACCTCGTCTTTGCACGCGATGCCGCAGTCGACGGTCACGATGAGGTCGGGGGCGCACGCCTTTGCCCGCTCGAGCGCGGCGGCCGACAGCCCGTAGCCTTCGTCGAAGCGCCGCGGAATGAACGGCGTGACCTTCGCGCCCAGCACCCGCAGCGCCCGCGTGAGCACCGTGGTGGCCGAAATGCCGTCCAGATCGAAGTCGCCGAACACGAGAATGGACTCGTCGGAGCGAATCGCCTGTTCGATGGCGTCGACGACGTCCGCCATGCCGGGTATGTCGTAAGGGTTGTGCCAGTCCTGTTCGAACGAAGGGTTGAGAAACCGCATCGCCTCGCCCTCGTCCGCGAAGCCGCGAGCGACGAGCGTCGTGGCAAGGAAACGCGGAAGGCCGAGCGCCTTCTGCAAATGTGAAACCGTGGGCCCATCGGCGGGCCGAATGGAGAATTGGGCAGCCATAACGTGCGAACCTAACAGATGGTTTTTCGTCAAATTTGGCTCGTATTGTCCCACACTTCGGCGAATCTGTCATCGCGCCGCCCGCAAGCGCGAAGAATCATCGGACAAGGAAAACACTGACTAATTCAGTCAGCTTTGAGCAGACGGGGCAGCTTTCATCAGCACGTCCCCAGGAAGAAAACGAGCGCACCGGCACCACGATGCCGCCGATGCGCTCGCTCGACTTTCGACTTCCAGCCGTCCGCCCGGCAGGCACAGGGCGGATGCGGCCTCTTTAGCGCAGGTTGAAGGGACGGATGGTCTTAGGCACGCCGTTCTTGTCGTACGTCAGCAGCGGCTCGCCCTGCACGAGCGGGCGGAAGTAGTCTTTCGCCTCTTCGGTGATGCCCTGGTAGTCCGGCAAGATCCATTCCTGGGGGAACGTCCTCACGTAGTTCGCCAAATCCTTCGCCGGCACCGTGAAGTAAACGGCGTCGTACTTGTCGTATTCGGCGTTCGGCGCACGCTTGACGCCCACGACCATGCCGTTGAAATTCGGGTCGGCGCTGTGCATGTGTGCGCTGAGGCCCAGCTCATAGGCTTCCGTGCAGTCGACGAGCGACTGGGCGAAGTTCGACGAGCGAGCCGCGCGAGACAGGTCCTGCACCACGCCGCGCGGCACGATGCCCGACTCCACGATGAGCGTCTTGACGGCCATGGCCGCCCCGCCCAGCACGGCGTGCGAGAAGCCGTCGTGGGAGGCGGCGCCGGCGGACAGGTAGTTGCCCTCGGCGTCGCGGATGCCTTCGGACACCACGATGTAGCACGCGCCCGTCTCGTCCATCTTCTTCTGCACCTCGGCCAAGAACTTGTCCTTGTCGAACACCGTTTCGGGCAGCACGAGCAGGTCGACGTCGCCGGTGAGGCAGCAGCTTGCCGCCAGCCAGCCGGCGTCGCGGCCCATGGTCTCCAGCACGAAGACCTCGGGGCGCGTGTAGGCGTCGTAGTCCAGGCGCGTGGCATGGGTGATCTGGTTCGCCAGCTTGGCCGCCGACGGGAAGCCGGGGCAGTGGTCCACGAGCATCAGGTCGTTGTCGACGGTCTTAGGGATGCCGATGAAGCGCTTGCCCGGCGCGTTTTCAACCGCCCAAGAAGAAAGCGCATCCACGGTATCCATGGAATCGTTGCCGCCGATGTAGAACATGGTGTCGATGTCGTGGGCGTCCATGACCTCGATCAAGCGGCGGTAATCGGCATCGTCGCCGCGCTTCATCTTGTAGCGGCAGGTGCCCAGCGCCGAAGACGGGGACTGGCGCAGCAGCTGCAGCTCCCAGTACGGAAGGTCCGTCAGGTCGTAGAGCTTGCCGGCAAGCGTGCCCTCGATGCCGTGCAGGCCGCCGTACACCTTGTCGTAGAGAGGATTGAGCTGGTTCGCGCGGATGACGCCCGCAAGCGTGTCGTTGATGACGGCAGTCGGCCCGCCGGATTGGGCCACGAGGCAGTTGGACATACGTCCCTCCTAGTCGTTTCGAATCGCTGATCTGCGCTTCTCACGTTGCCTGCCGTAAAAAAGCGCAGGCATCCAGTATGACGCTTCCTCGCCTTCGCGCCAACGAAAACGCCAAGCGACCGAGAAAGATCACGAAACGCCCCTCCTTCGCACACATGCCCAGGACGCGACGAAAGAAGGCCCGCGCACGGCAGGCCTTCTCGGTGTGACGCAAACGTCGACCCTGTTTTGCAGGTTCTGTTTCAGTACTTAAAACGCGAGGCTTTCCAGGCGTTCGAACACGACGTCTTTGCGCGTGAGGAAGTCCCACGGGTCGAAGATCTCGTCGAGCTTCTCGGCGCTCAGGGCCGCGGCGGCTTCTTCGTCGGCCTCGAGGCGCTGGCGATACGTGGGGCCGTCCGTCGCGTTTTGGATGTCCTCCCACACCTTCATGGCGTTGCGCTGCACCACCACGTAGGCGTCTTCCCTGGTCATGCCGCTGTCGACGAGCGCAAGCAGCACCTTGGACGAAAAGATGAGCCCGCGCGTGCGCCACAGGTTGTGCTCCATCTTGGCCGGGTAGGTCTGCAGGCCGTCGAGCATCCACTGCATTTTGCCGAACATGTAGTCCAACGCGATGAAGCTGTCGGCCAGCGCCACGCGCTCGGCGCCGGAATGCGAGATGTCGCGCTCGAACCACAGCGCCACGTTGTCAAGCGCCACCTGGGCGTTGCCCTTCACCGTGCGTGCCAGCCCGCACACGCGCTCGGCCGTGATGGGGTTGCGCTTGTGCGGCATGGCGCTTGAGCCCTTCTGCCCCTTCGTGAACGGCTCTTCGGCTTCGATGACGTCGGACTGCTGCAGCAGGCGCACCTGCAAAGCGACGGTCTCCAGCGTGGACGCCGTCACCGCCAACGCGCACATGACCTGGGCGTGGCGGTCGCGCGCAAGCACCTGGGTGGACAGCGGGTCGGGGGTGAGGCCGAGCTTTTCGCACACGTACTGCTCCACGTACGGGTCGATGGACGAATAGGTGCCCACCGCGCCCGAAATGGCGCCCGTTGCCGCCACGTCGCGGGCCTGCTGCATGCGCACCAGGCAGCGCTTGAGCATCCAGGCCCAGCTGCCGAACTTCATGCCGAACGTCATGGGCTCGGCGTGGATGCCGTGCGTGCGCCCGACGCACAGCGTGTCTTTGAACTCGAACGCGCGGCGCTTGCACGTCTCGCCCAAGCGTTTGATGTCGGCGATGATGATGTCGCACGCTTGCGCAACCTGGTAGGACAGCGCCGTGTCGCCCAAATCCGACGACGTCATGCCGTAGTGGACCCAGCGCGAGGGCTTCGGTTCGCCCTCGGGCACGTCGGCGTCGATGTTTTCGGCCATGTTCGTCGTGAACGCGATGACGTCGTGGTTCGTCACGGCTTCGATCTCGCTGATGCGCTCGGCGTCGCAGGCGGCATGGTCGCGAATCCACTTCGCCTCTTCCTTCGTGATGCCGGCCTGGCCCAGCTCGGCCTGCGCCTCGCACGCCAGCACTTCGATTTCGCGCCAGATGTCGAACTTGTTCTGCAGCTCCCAAATGGCGCCCATTTCCGGACGCGTGTAACGGTCGATCACGAAAGCTCCCTTCAGTCGGCCCTTCGCAGGCGAAGGCTCGTCGTAGCTGATGGGAACAGTGTAGCGCGAACAAGCCGCCCGCGCGAGCGCAAGCAGGCCAACGGGAGGGGCGACGCGCCTTCCTACAGCCCCCGAAAGACCGACCGGGCGGCGTCCATGCTGCCCGTGTCGGCGGCGATGATGGCGGTGTCGCCGGGAAACAGATACGTTTCCGACCCCACGACCTCGATGTTGTCGTCGTCGCTGGGGGAAACGGCGAAGATGATGCTGCCTTCGGGCATGTCGACGTCCCACACGCGCACCCCGTCGTCGTTGGAATGGTGGCGCATGCGCCCCACGGTGACCTCGGCCAACACAACGTTGCTGTGGGTCAGCGACGATGCAACGCTGACCGATCCCATCATGGTTTCCTCTTCGATGAGGTTGGAGATGAGCGTGGTGGACGACACGCATTCGATGCCGACCTCGCGGAAGATGCGCAGGTTCTTAGGGCTGTTCACGCGCGCGATGCAGCGGGGCACGTTGAACACGCGCATGGCGATTTCGCACGACACCAGGTTGTCGTCGTCTTGGCCCGTGGTGGCCACGAACACGTCGGCACGCCGGATGCCGGCGTCCTCCTGGTACTTCGAGTCGCAGCCGTCGCCGTGAATGACCAGGTAGCGCCCTTGCAGCACGACCGACAGCCGGTCGGCAGTCTCAAGCGACTCTTCGATGACGGCCACGTCGTTGCCGCTTTCCAACAGCACCGACGCCAGGTATTCGCCGATCTTGCCGCCGCCCGCAATGACGATGTACATGCGCCCCCCTAGTCTTGGATGTATTTCGAAAACGCCGGGATCAGCTCGTGGCGCACGCAGGCAAGCACCAAGTCCCCGTTGTAGAGAATGGAATCGCGCGAGGGAATGGAGCTGGCCGACCCGTCGCCGCGCTCGAACGCGATGATGCGCACGTCGTGTTCGCGCTCCAGATCGGCCACGCGGATGCTGTGCCTGTCCAAACAGGACAGGCTGAGCGAGAAGCGCAACACTTCGAAGTCGCCGAACGTGTCCAAGTGGGCGCCGTGGCCCGAGACGACCTTGCTGAAGATGTCTTCGGCCACCAGCGACGTGCCGCACACGTAGTCCAGGCCCAGCTGCATGTAGGCGCGTTCGTGGTCGGGGTTGTACAGGCGGGCGATGACGTGCGGAACATCGAACAGCCGGCTTCCCACTTCCGCCACCATGAGGTTCGCGTTGTCGAACTGCGTGACGGCCGCCAGCACGTCGCAGTCTTCGATGCCGGCCTTGACGAGCGTTTCCTCGTCGAAGCCCACGCCTTGGACGGTCGAGCCGTTGAAGTTGCGCCCAAGATTCGCAAAAGCTTCGACCTTGCGGTCGATGACGCACACGTTGTTGCCGTTGTCGGAAAGCATGTTGGCCAGCCGCGACCCCACGCGCCCACAGCCGACGACGATGACGTTGTTCATAGCAAGCTCCTAAATGAGAGCCATCTGACCGAGGGTGTGGTAATACCAGCGCTCGTAGTTGGGCGGGCAATACTTGTAGGCGTTGGCCAGCGTGAGGGAATAGCCGTAGCCGGCGGACAAGCCGGAAACGTGCGCGACGATGGCGTCTTCCCAGTTGGTCCAGCCGTGATCGCCCCAGCCCCAGGCGTTGAACGGCAAAAAGCACTGCTTGCCGTTGCTGCTTTCGGTGTTGGAAATGGCGGGCGACCAGCGCGGATCGATGGAGTTGTCCCACGCCGCGGCAGCGAACGTGCGCCCGTAGCCGGCCAGGTTCGTGCCGGCCAGGTACGCATCGATGCGCTCCGTCCACTCGGCGATGAACGCGTCGCGGCCCACCGACCAGTCGACCGGCTCGAGCTCGCTCATGGGCGTTGCCGTCACCGGCTCCGACGCCGACTGCTCTTCTTGGACCTCCCGGGCCTTCTGCGCGTTGGAGATGCGCAGAAGCTCGGTCGCACGCGCCTGCTCTTCGGCGGCGACGCGGTCGGCCTCTTCCTGCGCTTCGATGGCTTCGATGCCGGCGGAAATGTCGCGCGGGGCGGCGCTTTCGATGGAAACGGGCTCGGCAAGCCCTTCTTCGCCTTGCGCTTCGCTGGCCTGCCCGGTGAACATATAGGCGGCTGCTTGGGACTTTGCCTGCTGGACCTGGGCCGCCTCCACGTCAAGGCCGACCGGCTGGCCGGCAACCTGCATGTCGGCCCCGGCCGAGGCGATGCTGAAGCCCAGCACGCCGGCAAGCCCGAACGATGCGACGCCCACCGCGAGGGCAACGACCCCCGTATAAGGCGATGGCACGCGGCGTTTCTTCGGCACGACAGCTCCTTCTCGCAGCCCTGCGGCCACGGCAGACCGCAGAAAATCGGGGCAGCGTAGAGGATTGATGGAAAGATTGCTGCACGAACCAATGATCAGATTACGAAAACGTATTTTACCTGACAGGGGCCCTCCCGTGCAAAAAAGTGTGGAGCGGCTCTCCACCTTTTGTTCGCTTTTCGCGCGTTTACCCTGATGAATTACGTAAGCGAATCAGCCGGCCCGGCGTCTTCTTCAGAGCGTTTCGTCACTCTGATGCGCTGGACGCGATGGCGGCGCATGTTCAGGATCTTGAAGTCGTAGCCGTCGATGGCGAACTTGTCGCCCACCTTCGGCACGGCGTCGAGCGAGTCCATGAGCCAGCCGGCCATCGTCTCGTAGTCCACCGTGGCGTCCACCGGCCAGCCGAGCAGCTCGGCGTCTTCCACCGGCAGCCGGCCGTCGACGTTCCAGCGACCTTCGCCCAAGCTCACGACGAGGCTGTTCTCGCGGTCGGTCTCGTCCACGATCTCGCCGACGATCTCTTCGACGATGTCCTCGATGGTCACAAGCCCCGCCGTGCCGCCGTACTCGTCCACGGCAATGGCCATCTGCTGATGGTTCGTCTGCATTTCCGCCAGCAGCGGATAGGCGTTCTTCAAATCGGGCACGAACAGCGCATGGTGCAGATACCCCGCCACCGGCTCGTCGCCCTTGCCGTCCATGACCGGCCCCATGAGGTCTTTGTAGTGCACGATGCCCAAAATGTCGTCGATGTCCTCATGATAGACCGGCAAGCGCGAATAGCCCGTGCCGCGCATGCGGTCGATGGCGTGCTGCACCGTCTCGACGTCTTCCACCAAAATCATGTCGACGCGCGGCTGCATGACTTCGCGGACGCGCATGTCGGACAGGTCGAGGATCTCGTGGATCATGCGCTTCTCGTCGTCAAGCAGCTCTTCGTTGTCGGTCACGAGCACCTTGATCTCTTCTTCCGAGACGTTTTGGCGGTCGTCAGCCGGCTTGATGCCCAAAAGCGCCGCCAGGCCGTTCGCGGAAGCCGAGGTCAGCGCCACCAGCGGCGTCGCCGCGACCTTGAAGACGTGCAAGGGGCCCGCCACCTGCTTGCTGACCGCTTCGGTGTTGGCGAGCGCGATGCGCTTGGGAACGAGCTCGCCGACGACGATGCTCAGATACGACACGACGAGCGTGATGAGGACCGGTGCGAGCATCGGAGCCGCGACGGCCAGCCACGAAACGCCGAACGACGCAAGCCACGCCGCGAAGGGGGCCGAAAGGTTCGTGGCCGCGGCGGCCGAGGCGAAAAAGCCCACGAGCGTGATGGCGACCTGGATGGTGGCGAGCATCTGCCCGCTGTCGCTCGCGAGGCTGTAGGCGCGCTGCGCCCGCAGGTCGCCCTCTTCGGCTTCGTGCCGCAGCAACCGCAGCCGCACGTTGACCAGCGCCATTTCCGACATGGAGAAAAACCCGTTGACGACGATGAGCAACAGGGTGACGAAAATGCTTATGCCTATGTCCATAGGGTCGAACCAACTCCTTGCAGCAGCTGTCGCGCCAAATGACGGTTAAATGACGTAGAGCGCGACGGCCAAAAACTGTAGCACACTTCCCGCCAGCACCCACAAATGAAAGAGCGAATGCATATAGGGAATTTTTTTGAGCACGTAGAAGACGCAGCCGATGGAATACGCGACGCCGCCGGCCACGAGCAGCCAAAGCGCCGGCTGCGGCAGCGCGACGACGAGCGTGGGCAGAAATCCCACGATGGACCAGCCGATGAGCAGGTAGAGCACCGCCGCGATCCAGCGCGGGCGAAAGACCCAGAAAGCCTCGGTGGCCACGCCGGCAAGCGAGACGGCCCACACGAACGCAAACAGCCACAAGCCGCCGTACGGGGCAAGCGTGATCAGGCAAAACGGCGTGTAGGAACCCGCGATGAACAGGTAGATGCAGCTGTGGTCGAGCACCTTGAACACGCGCTTGGCCCGACGGGCCGAAATGGCGTGGTACAGCGTGGACATGACGTATTCCAACAGCATCGTGAGCGTGTAGACGAGCGCCGCCGCCAGATAGATGCCGCCGCCGTCGCGCACGGCATGCACGACGAGGATGGGAATGGCCGCCACGGCGAGCAGCACCCCCACGCCGTGGGTGATCGAGTTGAAGATTTCCTCGCCAAGCGTGTATTCGCGGATGGAGCGACGCTTGCGCTCTTCGTTGGCCGGAGTTTGGACGGGGTCGTTCTTGTGCTGCTTGACCAGCTCCAAGTCGAGGTCTTTGAACTGGGAAGGCAGCCACGGATGCGGCGTTGCGCCAACGGGCGGCACTTTGGGCCGGGCAGGATCGGACGAGGTCATAGGCGGTCCTCCTGGTGCGGTCGGACGGTGTCGAAACGAGGCGCCGGCACGGCGGCAGGCGCGGACGACGCAGCAGGCGCCGGCACCGGCTCCTGGGCGAACGGCGCGGGCTTCGCCGCGTCGTTTGGCACGCGCGGCTCAAGCCAGCGCAGCCACGCTTCCGCGTCTTGCTCGGCCGCGTCCACCAAAACGAGCTTCGTTCCCAAGCCCGCCGCCGTCGCAGCGTTGACGGTGGCCGTGTGCGCCCGACGTTGGAAAGGATTGGTCTTGGTGAAGCCGAACTGGATCTTCTTGCGCGGCACGGTGACGGTCTCCCGCGACAAGCCTCCGTTGCTCACCTGGAAAAACGATCGGTTGTAGCCAAAGCTTGACTCGCGGGCCCACAGCACCGCCCCCACGGCGTCGACGACGAGCAGCACGACGCCGGCCACCAGAAGCACGTTCGTCGAAAACGTGAGCGCAGCCAGCACAAGGGCGCTTTCCGCATCGGGGCTGGCGGCCAGGGCCGGTTGCCACACGCCCGTCGCAACGAGAAGGGCCGCGCCGGCAAGCAGGCACCACAGCCCGCCGCCTTGCAAAAGGCAGCGCCTGATGAGCGCCCGCCGCAGCGCCACGGGAGCCACCGGGCAAAGCTCGGTCGGCACGTCGGCGAACTCGGGCACCATGCCAGCGAGGATCTCCGGCACGCGGCTTGTGCGCACGAACGGATGGATGATCACGCCATGGTCGGCCAGGCCCTTGTTCTTCTGCGAGGCGTCCGTCTGGTCGCCAAGCGAATCGATCTTGCCGAGCGACACTTCGCAAAAGCCCAGCAGACGCCGCACGAACGACTGGCGGATGACGACGCTTTGCACGCGGTCGATGTCGACGCCTTGCAGCTGGTGCTGGAGCAGGCCGTATTCCACCTCGATGCGCGAATCGCGGCGCCGCGCCTTGAAGCCGCCGTAGGACACGCACGTGCCGATGGCTGACAACAGCCACAAAACCAGGCAGGCCCCAAGAAACGTGACCACGCCGACAGCCGCGACGCCGCCGTTGGAAAGCGCATCCTCAAGCAGGCGCCCCGCGCCTTTCACCAGCGCGTCATCGGGCTGGAACACGTCGAACAGGCTTGAGGCCATCGAGGCGAGCGCTCCGATGACGCCGAGCACGACGAGAACGAACCCGGTGTTGTTGGAAAAGCCGGTCAGCAAAAGCTCGCCGTTGGTCAGGCCGTATTCGTACGACACTCGGCCGGTGTCCACGCGCTCGCCCGCGAACGCGCCGCGGGCGTCGTCCCACAGGCTCGCCGGCGCGTCGAGAATGTTGCCGGGGGCTGCAGCGGCCGGCTGGCCCGGGACGACGGGTGCGGCAGGCGCCGGGGGCGACGCGACCCCGCCTGCCTGCTCCGCCGCGCTTTTGCGGGCGAACAGCTCGCGCCGCAGCCATTCCGCCTGGCTTTTCGTCACGCACGGCACCACGACGGCCTTGTTCGACGCGCCGCCCGCCGTGTCGATGGACACGTCGCACACCCCGAACACGCGCTGCAAAAGCGTGGCCTTCTGGTCGAGCGACTGGATGCGCACGTAGGGCACATGCGCCTGCTTCTTGTTGAAAATGCCTGAATACAGGGTGAATTCTTCTCCGTCGAGCGTGAAGTACAAATGTCGGTAGGACCACCAATGGCAAAGCATCGCGATGCCGACGACGACCGCCCCGAGCAGACACGCGCCGCCTACAATCGCCGCAACGACAGCCCCCATGCCCATGACCGCCGCCAGATCGGCCGCACCGGAGGCGCCCTCGCTGGCGACGATGCTGACGATCGACGACCCGAACGACACGAGCAGGGCGATCAGCACCGTGACCGCCGACTTGATGCCGCCAAGCCAAATGTAGCTGTGATGGACCTGGTGCCGTTCAAGGGCAGCAGAAGCCGAAGCGGGCAAGACGCCAGAAGGCGGGCTTGACGCCGCAGCCTGCGGACAAGGCGCCGGCTGCTGCAAGGAATCCGGTCCGGCCGAGGCCGCGCCTTCCTGCGGGCGCAACGGCGCGTCCATCATACGTCCTCGCGGGCAAGGCGAGCGAACTCGGCCGCCCGGTCGCGCACCGATTCGGCAGTGGCCGCATCAAGCCCCGGTATCTCGTGTTCGCCGGCAGCCGTGGCGACCGTCACGCTGGCCAGGCCGAACAGGCGCAGGATAGGGCCTTGGCGCGTGTCGGTGTTCTGCACGCGGATGAACGGCACGATGAAGCGCTTGCGCCACACGATGCCCCGCGCAATGTCCAAGTATTCCGCCGACAGATCGTAGCGCCACCGGGCGTAGCGAATGGGCGGCAGCACGACCAGGCACAACACCATGCCCGCAACGTAGAGCGCCACGAACGCCCACAGCACAAGCCACGCCTCCGGCGCCTCCCCCGCAACGGCGACGAGCGCGGCGAAGGCGGCGCACGCGACGAACGACACCGTCAGCCACAGCGCGTCGTTGATGCGCCACACAGTTTTGATTTTCGGATCAAGCGCCGAAGCGGGCAATTCCTTCATGGCCATCCTCACAAAAACGTTTCTTGCAGGCATTCATCATACCATGCCGCCGCATCGTGCGAAAACGCCGTTGCAGTCTTGACACGCTTGAGCGCACACCGGGCGGCGCCCACGTAAACGTCCGCGCCGGACGAGCAGTCGCAGACTTCGAGAACGGGAAGCATGCACTAATTCCTTACTCGTTTGGGGAGCTCCTGATCGGCTCGCAAACGGCCATAATCGGTTTCGTAGGGATCTATGGCGTCGACGACGCGATCGAGAACCCCCACGTTCGCGCACACGTTCAAAACGGTTTCAAACGACACGGACGGATCGCCGTGCTCGAGGCGGCCGATAACCTGTTGCAGCCGTTTCATCGGGTATACTGGATAGATTGTGAAAACGCCACGACGAGAGAAAGCGAGCAACATGCGCTACGACGAGCTGAAAGACGAGATCAAGGCCGCCATGAAGGCGAAGGACAAAACCCGCCTGTCCATCCTGCGCCAGGTGCATGGCGAGATCAAGAACATCGAGGTGAACGAGCGTCGCGACATCACCGACGCCGACGTGGACGCCATGCTGAAACGCCTCATCAAACAGACGCGCGAGACGCTCGACGGCTCCATCAAGGCGGCGAACGACGACGAACGCACGGCCATGCTGGCCGAGCAGGTGGAGATCCTCGAAGGGTATCTGCCCCGCCAGGTTTCCGGCGACGAGCTGGCAGCGCTCGTTGACGAGGTCGTTGCCGAGGTGGGGGCGGAAAGCAAGCGGGACATGGGCAAAGTGATGGGCGCCCTGACCGCCAAGACCGGCGGCAACTTCGACAAGGCCGCCGCTGCCCAGCTGGTGGGGGCCAAGCTGAGCTAATCGCCGCCGAGGCTCGGACGTTCGTCCGATCTGGGGTTTCTGCTTTCATTGAAATCCTTGTACGCGAGCGGGCGACAGGGATCCGGGAGGGGGTCCATGCATAGACGATTCTAGAAGGTATCGTCTTGCGGAAAGGGGCAGGGAGGGGTCCATGCTCAAACAGTCCTCGCTCGGCGGAAACGTCCGCTGGACGTTTCCGTTCGCTGCGGAACTGCGCGTGGACCCCTCCCTGCCCCTTTCCGCAATCCCCTGCTTGCAGCGTATCGCTCGGCGAAAATATCCACTGGACATTTTCAGTCGCTGCGGCGACCTGAGCGAAGCGAAGTAGTGCGCGTGGACCCCCTCCCGGATCCCTGTCGCCCGCTCGCTTCGGTGTTGGAACTGCGCGTGAACCCCTCGCCGTATCTTTTTGCAAGCCCCCACTTGCCACACATCGCCTGCGCAAGACACATCTCGTTTAGCTGCAAATGACACCCCTCTGTGCAGAACCGATTGATGTCGAAAACGAAAGCGGTCTTGCGTTCGGGCTTTTTGCTCGACGGCGCTTTAGTTGCTTTTGCGGGCGAAAAGGGCGTTGTTGGTGGCGAGCCAGGTTTCTATGGTGCCGGTGTCGAAGCCGTCTTCTGGATCGATGACCAGGGCGTACATCTCTTCTTCCTGCAACAGGGCGTCGAGGGCGTCGGTCAGCTGGATCTCGCCGCCGGCGGTGGGCTTCGCGTCGGCGAGCAGCTCCATCACCCGCGGCGACAGCAGGTAGCGGCCGAACACCGCCAGATTCGACGGCGCGTCTTCCACGGCCGGCTTCTCGACGAGCGAGTCGATCTTCCACACGTCGCCGTCTTCTTGTGCACCTGCAATAACGCCGAAGCGGCTCACCTGCTCTTGCGGCACCGGCATGACCGCGATGACGCTCGCGCCGCCGTGCGCGTCCGAGATCTCCTGCATGCGCGGCAGCATGGCGTTGTCGGGCACGATGACGTCGCCGAGCAGCACGTAAAACGGCTCGCCGCCGGTCTTTTCGTGGGCGCAGTAGATGGCGTGCCCCAGCCCGAGCGGCTCGTCTTGGTACACGTAGGCGACGTTGTAGTTTCCCACGGCTTCCACCTTGTCGGCGAAGTCGTCCTTGCCGCGCTCCCGCAGCATGTCCACCAGCTCCGGATCGGGCGCGAAGTGGTCCTCGATGGCCTTCTTGTCACGGCCGTTGATGATCACCACCTCGTCAGCCGCCGACGCCAAGCCCTCTTCCACCACGTATTGGATGACGGGACGGTCGACGACCGGCAACATCTCTTTCGGCTGTGCCTTCGTTACCGGCAAGAACCGCGAGCCCAAGCCCGCTGCAGGAATAAGCGCCTTCATGAACCAGCCTTTCTCGTCTGGGAAAGTTCGGGCCATTGTATCACGAAGTGTTCTAGGGAAACACTGATCTATTCCGCCAGCCCCGGGCCCGCAGGGCAGGCCGCGCCTATTCGCCGACGACGCCCTTCTTCCGCAGCTCTTCGAGCTCTTCTTCCAAAACGGCCATGTGCGCCTCGGCCTTTTTCTGGCCGCGCATGATAATGAAGACGTACACGAGCACGGCGCACCACATGAGCGCATAGGCGCCGATGAGGAACGGGGCGGACGGCAGGATGGTGCTGTAGATTTCGACGAGAACGGGATTCATGGGCTTTCCTCTCGATTGACCTGGGAAAAGGGGTGCTTTGCGTGCTTGGAGAACGGATGGCGCGACATTCGCGGGCCGACCGCGCTAGTCGTCGAGCGCTTCTTTCACGGCTTCGACGCGCTGGGCCAAGCGCACCTGGCGGAAGCGCATGCGGTACAGCCCGAAGCCGACGCAGACCATGCCGATCATGATGACGGCCACGGTCGCGCCCATCTCGCCGGTCATGCCGCCTTCGCGCAGCACGACCGGATGCAGGCTCGACGGGATGAGGCGCGTGACCATGTAACAGATGGGCACGTCCACGAACGCGATGATGCCGATGACCGCCGAATACACCGCGCGGCGCTCAGGCTCGTCAAGGGCGCTGCGCAGCACGAAGTACGCGATGATGATGAGCATCAGAATAAGGTAGGTGGTCAGGCGCGGGTCCCACGTCCACCACACGCCCCATTCGAAGCGCGTCCACAAATCGCCCGTGATCATGGTGCACACGATGAACAGAAGCGCGACCTCCATGCAGACCGACGCGCACGTGTCGAAGCGCTGGTTTTTCGTCATGAGGAAGCGGACGCAATAGTAGCAGCCGAACGCGAGCGCCCCGAACGAGATCATGGCGGCGGGCATGTGGAAGAAGAAGATCTTCTGCGACAGCAACAGCTTGCTCGACACCATCGAACCGCCGATCATTTCGACGCCGCTGACCGCCGCGCCGTTGACCGGGCCGACGAACAGAAACGCCATGAGAAAACCGACCGTCGTCAGAACGGCGCCCGCAAGCATCGCCCACGGCCCCCACTGGTCGGGTCGCTGGCCGCCTTCGGGCAGCTTGATCGGCTTGTTGCGGTTTTGAGCCATGTCGCGTCCTTTCTACGGCCTATGCCGTGATCACGAAATCGTACAGCACCCAGCTGAGCAGGACCATGATGACATCGTAGCCGCCCGCGAGCACGCTCGACAGGAAAAAAACGTCCATGAAGCCGTCCGCGCCCACGATGACGGCCGTCGTGGCCGAGGCGCAGGCGTACAGCAGCGGGAAGGTGAGCGGCACGAACAGCACCGCCAGCATGACGTCTTTGCCGCGCGTGTTCACCGTGATGGTCGAAAGCAGCGTGCCGATGCCGGCCATGCCGACCGTGCCGAGCAAAAGCGGCACGAAAAGCAGAGGCCAGCCGCTTCCCAACGGCTGGCCGGTGAGGAAGAAAAAGTAGAACAGCGGCAGGGCGATGACCTCGACGACCAGCAGAAACAGCACGTTCGACGTGGCTTTCGCCAGAAACACCACCGAGCGGTCGAGCGGCACGAGCAAGACGCCTTCCAGACAACCCTGCTCCTTCTCGTGGGAAAACGAGCGGTTGAGCCCCAGAAGCGACGTGAACACCAGAAGCGTCCACAGAAGGCCGCCCGCCGCCTGCAGCAGGTTGAAGCCGTCGGTGGTCTGGCCGAGTGCCGCGCCGAACACGATGAGCACGAGCAGCGCGTAGATGCCCATGGACGTGAGCATCTCTTTCGTGCGAAACTCCTGCTCGAGGTCTTTGCGCAGCAGCGTCTTGTACTGCTGGAACGTGGAAGGCTTGCGCAGCGACACGGGCATTTACGACACCCCCATTCCAACGGTGTGGCGGTACAGGTCGGCGAACTCTTCGAACACGAAGTCCGATTTCGGACCGAACGCGACGACGCGGCCTTTGGCGAGCACGAGCGCATGGGTGCACATGTCGAAGCCTTTGCGCAGGTCATGGCTGACCATGACGAAGGTGCGGCCCGCACGCTGGCGCTCGATGAGGTCGTCGAAAATGTCGACGGCATGAGGGTCGAGGCCCGAATACGGCTCGTCGAGGAAGACGACGTCGGGGTCGTGGATGAGGGCGCGGGCGATGGAGAGGCGCTGGGTCATGCCGCGCGAGAACGTGCGCACCACGTCGAGCCGGCGGTGCTTCAGCTCCACCGCCTCAAGCATTTCAAGCGTTCGCGCCTCTGGGTCGACCACGCCGTAGAGCCGCGCGTAGAACAGCAGGTTCTGCTCGGCCGTCAGATCGGGGTAGAGCATGGAGTTGTGCGAGATCATGCCGATGTGGTCGCGGGCGGCATCCGGGTCTTCCTTCAGGTCGATGCCCATGAGCCGCGCCGTGCCCGACGTGGGCCGCGACAGCGTGGCCAGCATGCGCAGAAGCGTGGTCTTCCCCGCCCCGTTCGGGCCGAAGATGGACAGAAACGCGCCGCGCGGCACTTCGAGGGTCACCTTGTCGACCGCCTTGCGCGTGCCGAACGCCTTCGAAAGCTTCTTCGTCTCGATGGCCGGCTCGTCTTTGCGCGGCGCGGCGCCTTTGCCCTTCGCCGCCATGCTAGGCCCGGCTTTCGGAGTCGTTCGGAGCTTGCGGGGCGGCGTGCGGCTCCGCCGGCGGTTCTACCGGAGGCCCTGCCAGGGGTTTTGCCGGCGGCTCCCCTATTGGTTCTGCTTCCGTATCTGGTACGGTAACAGCCTTAGAGGTTTCGCCCGTTTCGAAAGTTTCGCCCACTTCGAAGGTTTCGCCCGCTTCGGTGGCTTCACCCGCTTCTGCGACCGCCCGCTTGCGGCTCGCCCCGCGGCGGCCCAGCGTGGACACCGTCGCGCCCGCCATCAGCAAGAAGAAGCCGATCCACACCTCGGCGATGAGCGGGTTCACGCGCACGTCCATCGAAAACTCGCCGTCGGCGGTCATGCCGCGGTAGACCACGAACAGGTCCTCTTCCGGAAAGCTGACGACGCTCGCGAGCAGCTTCTGCTGCTGGGTCGTCTGCACCAGCTGCACCGTCGGGTCGACCGTGCCGACGAAGCGGTCGCCCTTGTACACGTCGAAGAACACGCGATAGAAGATGTCCGAGCCGTTTTCGTCCTCGACGACTTCGTTGGCCTGGTATTTCAGCGTGAAGTCCTGGATGGTGAAGTCGTTTGCAGCCGTATCGGTTTTTTGGTCGTAGCCGACGTACCCCACGCGTTCGGTGACGTACATCGACGACCCGATGAGTCCGACGAGGATGACCGCCATGCCGAAGTGGGCAAGGTAGCCGCCGAAGCTGGACGCGCGGTTGACCATCATGCCGAAGAACGCCTGGACGCGGCCGACGTCCTTCGCCTTCGCATACGCCGCCACGCCGCGCGCGATCATGAACAGCGCGTTGAAGAACAGCACGCTCGCCACCGCAAGCCCGACGACCGTCAGCCCCAGGTAATACCACGACGGCGCATAGGTGGTCAGCATTTCAGCGGCGTTGGCGTCGCCTTCGGCCGCAAGCGCCGTATAGTAGGCCACGTTGTCGTTGTAGACCGGCACGAGATAC
This sequence comes from Slackia sp. ZJ119, assembly GCF_011039175.1. Lineage (GTDB taxonomy): Bacteria > Actinomycetota > Coriobacteriia > Coriobacteriales > Eggerthellaceae > Xiamenia. Next base: position 14,944 of record NZ_JAAKEN010000012.1, on the reverse strand, counting down.
GTCACGAAGTAGACCATGAGCCCCGCAAACAGCACCGCCGCGCAGATGCCCGGCACCTTCGCACGCTTCAGAAAAGCGCTTCCCTGGGTCTTGCCCCACGAAAGCAGCGGGCACACGGCCAAAATGGCCAGGTAGATGACGCCGAGCGGACGCCCGATGGCGTCGTAGGTGCCCGTGGAGACCTGCTGCCCGCCGAACGGCAGCCAGCTGGGCAGGGCGCTTGCGATCGTGAGGTAGGCCAGCAAGAACGCGACGACGACCATGATGACGTTGTTGAAGTAGTACGCCGCCTCGCGCGAGGCCATGGACTCCATGTCGTCTTCGCCGCCTTCGCCCGGGCCGAACGACTTCCAGCGGACGGCCAGCCCGACGATGCCGGCCAAGACCGACACGACGATGAGCGCCCCGAACAGCACGAGCGACACCGTGTCGCCTTCGAAGGCATGCACCGACTGCACGAGCCCCGAGCGCGAGATGAACGTGCCAACGATGACGAACGCGAACGTGAGGCACGCGCACATCACCGACCAGCGCTTGAACGCGCCGCGCTGGCGATACACCGTGAAGCTGTGGATGAGCGCCACGCCCACAAGCCACGAAAGCAGGCTGGCGTTTTCAACCGGGTCCCAGCCCCAGTAGCCGCCCCAGCCAAGCACCACGTAGGCCCACACGGCGCCAAGCCCGATGCCGATGCCCAAGAACAACCAGCTGAACAGGGCGTATCGCTGAGAACGGACCACCCATTCGCGACTGGGGTCATCCACGACGAGCGCACCGATGGCGAATGCGAACGGGATGGTCAGGCCCGCGTAGCCGACGAACAGCGTGGGCGGATGGATGGCCATGGCCCAATGCTCGAGCAGGGCGTTCATGCCAAACGTAGAAGCCGCCATCGTCAGCGAGCCGTCGAGATTGAAGTATTTCGCCGGCGTGGCCGTGAAGGGCATGTTGCTTTCAGAGAACAGCAGCACGCCGACGAAGGCCCCCAGCACGACCTGCGACACGAGCAGCGCCATGGAGTCAAGCCGGTGCATCTGGCGCATATTGCGCACGGCCACCACGGCGTTGAACAGCGAAATGAGCCAGGCCCAGAACAGAAGCGACCCTTCGCGGCCGGCCCACAGGCCCGACAGCTTGTAGAGCCAGGCCAGCTCGCTCGACGAATCGCTGTGCTGGCGCAGCACGTATTCGATGGTGTAGTCGCCTGCAAAGAAGCAGTAGACCAGAATGCCGCAGCACAGCGTGAGCGCAACGGCCGTCAGGATGGCCGCGACATGGCCGCCCCAGGAAAGCGTTTCGGCAACGGCCGATTTCTTGCGGGCGAGCACGGCTCCTGCCGCCAAGCACGCCACTGACACGACTACGCCGGCAAACGCCACGAGCAGTCCCATCAAGCCTATCAGAGACATACGTCTTCCTCCCACCTCGCGCTGCCTGTGCCGACAGCGCATCGATGTCGAAAGGCGAGCCCCTCAACCCGCCCTTGCTTGCTTGTTATTCCGCGATAGCCACGTCGGTAGCCGTGAACTTCCCGCCCTCGTCGACAGAGCCGGTGACCACCAGCGTGGTCTCGTCGGCGACGTCGTCGGACAGCGCTCCTTCGTAGGCGACCGACAGCGTCGTGCCCGATTCGGGATCGACCAGCACGAAGCGCTCGTCGCCCGTGCCGGCGGCGGCCAGCGACCCGGCCTTCACGAACCCGGTCACCTTCACCGGCTTGCCGACCACCTCTTCGCCGTAGCCGAGCAGCTGGGCCACGCCCAAGGCCTCAGAGGCGTTCTCGTATTTCGACGGGCACTTCGTCACCAGTTCGGACGCGTTCAACACGCCGCTCTCGTCAACCTTGCCCGTGCAGATGGCCGTGACGCCGTTGCCGAACGTCGCCGACACGCCCCCGGCATAGCGGACGTTGACCTGCTGGGAGGCGTCGCCTTCGGGGTCGTAGATGGCGAACGTCAGCACGTTGTCCTTCGTCTCGAACGAGTCGTCCACCACGTTGCCGCTGACCTGGATCTTCTGGCCGGCATAATCGCCCGTGGCGGCTTCGGCCACCGAAACCGTGGTGGCAGAGCTCGATCCGCCGACGACGGCGAGCACCACGATGAGCACCATGACGATAACGCCCGTCACCGCAATCATGCGGCGCTTCGTTTTCGTGTTCATAAGCGACTCCTCTCGGGTCGTTTTGCGCAAAGTGTCTTTATGGTAGAGGTGTACGCGGCAGGCGGCGCCGACGTGCGCCAAAGTGCAGACATTTTACGAATCTCTCGCGATCCGTGAACGGGGTTGCGCCGTTTTCGGGTAATTCCTATCAATTTGGTAGGAATTACCAGGCGGCGCGGCGACGCCATGACCTGCGCCGATTTTTTTGGGACGCGTGGGCCCGACGCCGCGCCGCCACGGCGCAGGGCGCAGGGGCGGCAGAACCAAGCGGCGCCTCCCTGAGGCCTCAGACAACGAGAGGTCCGCCCCGCGAACCAGGGCGGACCTCTTCAAGACAGCGTTTCAGACAGCGCCGAACAGCTTACGCAGGAGCGACTTCGTTCGCATCCTTGAACGACAGCCATCCCTCGGGGATGTCGGCGTCCTGGTGACACTGGGAGCAAGCGTTCACCGACGCGCGGTGCGCCTTGTGGCAATCGCTGCAATTCGTCTCGCCGTGAGGCTCGAGGTGCGGGTTGCGTTCCATGTCGGCCGTGGCGGCGACCAGGTCCTTGCGCGTCATGGCCGTGCCGTCGTCGTTGGCGTGGCACGCCTCGTTCAGGCAGAAGGCCTCCGGCGCGATGCCGCGGGCAGCCGTCAGCTGGTCAAGGCCGCGCTCGGTCGGAACAAGGGCGCCCGTCTTCGTCTTGACGACTTCGTAGTTGCCCGTGACCCAGTTGATGCCTTCGGTGATCTGTTCGCTGATCTGCGGAACGTGGCAGCTCATGCAGGTCGACTGCGATTCGTTGGCCTTGTGCGTCACGGCAAGCATGCCGCTGGTCGACGCCACCTCGTTGCCATACTTGTCAATGCCGGCGGCTCCCGCGTCCTGGTCGTAGGTCGCGTTGTAGGGATCCATCGGCGTATGGCAGATGGCGTTGCAGAACGAAGGTTGCTCATGCCAAACCCAGAAGCCGGCACCGGCTGCAATCAGGACGACTGCCACGATGCCCACGACGATGGGCCACTTCTTCTTCTTTTTTTGAGGAGCGGCCTCCTTCGTCGAAGAGTCGTTGGCAGTGGCCTCGGTCCCGGCTTCCACTTTGGTTTCGTCTGCGCTCATACTCTTTACCTCCTTTCACTTCTTCTCGTCTCGAATGTTTCCCGTCGGCAAACATGCCGAAGCGCGTCGCCAATCGGAAACGCGCTGCAAACGATACCTTATGAATATTAGCTGCGCAAGCGAGATTTTCCTATCACCCAGAAAGGGGGATTTTTTCTCGCAACCTACCATAAAGCAGGGGGACCAGCCCTGCCGAACACATGCAAGCACGCGCATTTCTCTAGGTCAGACGCATGGGAACGCGAAGCGGCCCGAATCCTTCCGGGGGCGAGCGCCGCATGGCTGGCCGACAATGGGCGACGCGCTCGCAGCCGCCCGGCTACGCCTTGCTGCGGGTGGGCGTTGCACCAAAAGCCAGCGGACCGGATTCCCGTCGCAACGCCGCCGCAAAACGCCCTGCAACGCCTTGCCGACGAAGCCCGTCAGAAATTTGTGTCTGAGCGCAAATTAGGCGTTGACAAACCCCTTGCAATCCAGCAGAATAGTTAGTCGCTGAACGGCTTCGGCCAACAGCAAACCCGGGGGTGTAGCTCAGCTGGGAGAGCGCCACGTTCGCAACGTGGAAGTCGTGGGTTCGAATCCCATCATCTCCACCAGGGAACCCAAGCCACTCGAAATCGAGTGGCTTTTTTCTTGCCGAGGGCGCCTCGAGGGATTCGAACCCGCGAGGGGAATTCGCGTCAAGAAAACGCGCAGCGTTTTTAGCGAATTCGGCCGAGGAACTTGCGACGAGGCCCCGCGGGTCCGCCGCAGGCGGAGACGCGCGAATCCCATCATCTCCACCAGGGAACCCAAGCCACTCGAAATCGAGTGGCTTTTTTCTTGCCGAGGGCACTTCGAAGGATTCGAACCCGCGAGGGGAATTCGCGTCAAGAAAACGCGCAGCGTTTTTAGCGAATTCGGCCGAGGAACTTGTGACGACGCGAAGCTAGTCCTTTAGGGCGAGGCCCCGCGGATCGCGAAGCGATACGCGCGAATCCCATCATCTCCACCAGGGAACCCAAGCCACTCGAAACCGAGTGGCTTTTTCTTTCCAAGGGCGCCTTGAGGGATTCGAACCCGCGAGGGGAATTCGCGTCAAGAAAACGCGCAGCGTTTTTAGCGAATTCGGCCGAGGAGCGAAGCGACGACGCGAAGCTAGTCCTTTAGGGCGAGGCCCCGCGGATCGCGAAGCGATACGCGCGAATCCCATCATATCCACCAGGAAAACCGCAGGTCATCGGGTGTTTTTGCTCGTTGGCCTTTATGTTTTTCAAGGTCTTTGACGGCCCCCAGGGGACAACCAGGGGACAACGGCGCAGGGGCTACGCCCTCAACTCTCAAATAATATAAGCCGACTTGCGCCGCCGATTTCCTATCGTGAGAACGCGCTCCATGTTACCATGACTTCTGACATCGCCTTTTATGGGGAGAGGGCTGACGAACGCATGCATTATGGAAAACATGGGAAAAATCGGACTGTTGACATTGATTGAGGAGGGGGCACCCCATGAAAACGAGAGTAGACGATGCGATTGCCCGGTTTGCGGCAGTTGCGTTAGAGACGGACGATATAAGCGAGCATGTTCAGGAGCTGCTGGACCGCGTGCGGGAACAGTACGGCTTTGACGTGGTCTATATTCTGAAGAAAATCAAGTGGAACAATATTTTCACCTTTGCATATGCCAGCGTCAGCAACCCGAAGTATGACAACCGGGGCGTGCATATGCAGTTGGATGAGGAGGACTATGAAAAGGGCCTCCATATGTATGACGATTCCCCGATCTGTGCGTATAACGTGGACTCGATACGGGGTTATGAAATATCAGACTGCATTATGCATTACGGGTTTGTCCGAAAGAAAACCCGCAGCTATGACGGATCCGTCGGCTTCCAGTGCTTTACGCCCCACGACTGGACGGAAGAAGAAAAAGCGGCGCTGCTGAAACTGGGAAAATTATTCAAGATGATCTTCAGCGTGCCTCTTGCGGAGGGGGTGAACGAACATCTTTACGCGGCGCTGGAGCAGGAGCGGAGACAGTACCGAGATGCGCTGGTGCAGGGCTCGGAGTACAGTTTCTCTTTCGAAGTTTCCGGGGGGTTGATCCGGGAGAAAATCGTGACAGCCCATAACAAGAATCTGATCGCGTCGTTGGGGCTTTCCCTTCCGGTGGATTACGACACGTTCAACAAGCTGTTTCTGGAGAAGAATCAGATCCGCCTGTTAGAGGACGACATGGCCAGCTGTTTCTCCTGCGCCGGACTGACGGAGCTGTTCGAAAAAGGGATCTCGAATCCGGAGGCGGAATATTACAGCCCCATTGAGGACGCCTACATGCGAGTCTCCGTCTTCATGCACCAGGACGAAGAGACGAACCTCATCCACGGGCTGTTTATGGCATCAGACATTACGGAGGCGAAGCAAAAGCAGCAGAAACAGAAGCAGGCCCTTCAGGCCGCCCTGGAGGCGGCCAAGCACGCCAGCTCGGCAAAGTCCAGTTTTTTGGCCAATATGAGCCATGACATTCGAACGCCGATGAATGGCATTATCGGTATGACCGCCATTGCCGGAACCCATCTGGACGACAAGGAGCGGGTTTCCGACTGCCTTTCCAAGATCATGGTTGCCAGCAAGCATCTGTTGGGGCTGCTCAACGAAGTGCTGGACATGAGCAAAATCGAATCCGGCAAAATCGAATTGCAGAACGAGGAACTCAGCCTGCCGGATTTAGTGGACGATCTCATTACGATGGTGAAGCCCCAGATTGAAGCGAAGCGCCATGAATTTTCAGTTTCAGTCAGAGGAATCAAACATGAGAAGGTCGTTGGCGACAGTCAGCGGATACGGCAGGTGTTTTTGAACCTGTTGAGCAATGCTATCAAGTACACGCCAGAGGGCGGAAAGGTGCAGTTGATCCTCTCTGAAAAGCCGATCCACCGGAAGGATCTGGGCTGCTACGAAATTGCTATTGAAGACAATGGCATTGGCATGAGCGAAGAGTTTTTGGAACATTTGTATGAACCTTTTGCCAGGGCGGAAGACGGCCGCATGGCGGACGCCCAGGGAACGGGACTGGGAATGGCGATTACCCAGAACATCGTCCAACTTATGAACGGAAGGATCGACGTAAAGAGCGAGCTGGACAAAGGGACAAGATTTACCGTAACGATTTTCCTGAAGCTTCAGGAAGGCGGAGAAGCCGCTTCCTACGACAAGCTGGTAGATCTGCCAATTCTGGTAGTGGACGATGACTTGGCGACCTGCGAGTCTACCTGCGATATGCTAACCGACCTTGGCATGCTGGGCGAATATGTGCTCTGCGGCGAGGATGCAGTAACACGCGTTGTGACCCGCCACGAAGCAGAGGATGATTTTTTCGCGGTCATTCTCGACTGGAAAATGCCGGGAATGGACGGCGTGGAGGTTACCAGGGAAATTCGCAGGCAGGTTGGGGAGGACGTGCCGATCATCATCATTTCGGCTTACGACTGGTCCGAAATCGAAGTTTCGGCAAGGGCGGCCGGAGCCAATGCGTTCCTCAGCAAGCCTTTGTTCAAATCGAAAATGGTTTACCTTTTCAAAGAACTTCTTGGAAACAAAAAGCAGCTGCAGGGCCTGTCTACGCTTGATACGATCCAAAAGGACGATTTTAGCGGCATACGGGCACTGTTGGTGGAAGACAATCCGCTGAGCGCAGAAGTAGCGCGCGAAATCCTTGGCATGGCAGGTCTCACGATCGAATATGCAAAGGACGGAAAAGAAGCTCTTGATAGAATGACCGTGGCCGAGGCAGGCTATTACGACATTGTGTTCATGGATGTCCAGATGCCGATCATGAACGGTCATGAGGCTACCCGGGCCATCCGCAGCCTGCCCGGCGACTATCCCCGGCAGGTGCCGATCATTGCCATGACCGCAAATGCCTTTGTCGAGGATGTGCAGGCCTGCAAGGATGCCGGAATGAGCGAGCACATTGCAAAGCCTCTGGATTTTGACCAACTGTTCAAAGTTTTGAACAAGTGGATTGGATAACCGTCTCTTGTTCGACTGAATGCCAAAAGCCGATAGGCCATGAGCTCGAGAAACGCCGAGAGCGTGCAGAAACGCCCTGTTTTGCATGCTCTCGGCGTTTCTTGACCATGCCTCCACTGTTCATATGACCGGCCTGACGATTACGCCCGGTTACGCCCGGTTACACCCGGTTACGCCCGGTTACGCCCGGTTATGCCCGATTTGGCACATGTTTCCATGCCGTGCTGGCACGCCGTTCAGCACTCAGCTGGCATGTACCAGCCGGTTATGGAAAGGCGGGTCAGCCAGGGTGCAAACGCCGGCCGATCGCCTGCCTGCGCCGCGTTATGCAGTTTCAAGTCGGTTTTATGCATTCCTAAATGTGAAGATTTTGTGTGCCTGAGACGATTGGACGCCGATTTGGCGCCTTTTGCATCATTTTGCCGTTCGGCGCAGCTTGGGAGGCGGCCTTGACGAGCGTGCGGCCGGCAAAATCCGCGTCCAGCAGAGCAAAACGCCCCAAAAAGAGGCGTTTTGCTGCAACTAGGAGTGTATTTTTCTTGCATTCGCCAGAAAAAGATGCGAAGGCCTTCGAATTTGACCTTAGAAATCTCTAACACATATTTTCTTCATATACGGACTTCACCGCACGGGCCCCGCCAGCCCTGAGTCCGCATGGCGGCGTTTCCCCAGATTGCGGCGCTGGCAGAAGAAGGAGACGCAAGCCTATTCGCCCTCCTGCTTCTTGTGCTTGACGCTCGAATCGGACAATCCCATGCCGGCGGCGCTTCCCATGTCGAGCGCTTGGGTCTCAAGGAGCTGGGCCTCTTTGATCTCGTCCATGATGGCGGTCAAGTCGCGGACGCGTGCGCTGAGGTTTTCGCGAGCCTCGTCCACCTTGAGCTCGCCGCTCCGCTCGTAATAGGCGTCGCTCCCAAAGTGCGAGATGAACTGCGTTGTGACGGTCCTCGTGCTCAGCTCGGCAAGGAACATGATCATCTCCCTGCCGCTGCCGAAGCACTCCTCTACGAACTTGATGGCATTGGCCATCCTTTTCTGCGCTTGCTCGACCAAGGGCTCTATCGCATCCACCTCTTTGCGATACGTTTCGTTCACCACCGCAAACGCTGCAGCGCCCGCATCGACGTGCTCTACGGCGCACGTTCCCGCAATGCTGCGGATCTTGCGGAAGAAGAGGTTCTCGCCGCGGGTGAATTCCTGGGCAGCCGTGCCCGCTGCGACCTTGCGCTCAAGCTCGGCTTCGCGCTCGCGCAAGGGAACAAGCACCGCATCCTCCACCGTTTGGCCTTCGAGCAGCTTCGGCTTGGCCGCTCTCAGCGCATCGCGCATCGCAAGGACGAGCCGCTGCTGGTCGAGCGCCTTCGAGCACTGCACGGCGAGCGCATCCAGCATGAGGTTGAGAAGCGCCACGCGCTCGTCGAACGGGGCGTCTTTGGCACGGTTCGAAACCTCCAGGCTCGCTTCCCCGTCAAGCACCCTGCCGATCTGGTAGTCCGAGCGGTACTTCTCGAACAGGGTGTAATACACGGAGAAGCGGTCCAGTATGTCCTCGTCGCGCAGGAACTGCGAAAAGAGCACCTCGTCGCACGCAACCCCCGATTCCTCGTAGAGCGATATGACCTTTGCGAGGTCTTCCCACCCACGCGCCGTGACGAAGCTCTTGCCGCCTCCCGGCTTCGATTCGACCTTGTAGAAGCAGTCGGGCTTGGCTTGCAAGAAGGACGTGACGACGGGGTGGATGCCCTTTTCGGCGGCGTACTGCCTCCAGACGGCGTAGTCCGGCTCGACGTCCAGCTCGCGCAGGCGATCGAGGATCACGATGTCGAACTCATGGACCGACCTGTTGTACTCGGGCGGGTTGCCGGCGCAGACGATGACCCAGTTGTCGGGCACCTTGTGGCGCCCGAACGTCTTGAACTGGAGGAACTGCAGCATTGACGGATAAAGCGTTTCCGAGACGCAGTTGATCTCGTCCAAAAACAGAATGCCGCGCTCTTCCCCCGTCGCCTCCATGTAGTCGTAGATGGCGCCCACGATTTCGCTCATCGTGTATTCCGAGGCGTCGTATTCCAACCCCTTGTACTCGCGACGGACGATCTGGGGCAAGCCCAACGCGCTTTGCCGGGTGTGGTGGGTCATGGAGTATGAGACCACGCCGATCTGCAGCTCCTGAGCTATCTGCTCGATGATGGCGGTCTTCCCGATGCCAGGGGCGCCGACGAGAAACATCGGGCGCTGCCGCTGCGGCTCGATGACGTACATTCCTGCGTCGTCTCGCCTGAGGTATGCGTTCACGGTTTCCTTGATTTGCTTTTTCGCGGTAGCGATGTCCATGGCTGCTCCTTAATCAAGCTTGCTTTTGAAGCGGTTGATGCCTTCTTCGTCTATCAGAACGCGCATTGCCCACGGGGGCACGTTGGGGATATGGTTTTCGCCGTCGTCGAGGAACACGAACGCCGTATCATAGTCGGGCACCTTTTCGGGGAAGTCGCCAAGCCCGTCCGTGAAGTAGATGATGCCCTTCAAGTCGGCCAGCTCGCCTTTCCTCTTCAGCTCGTCGACGTAGCTGAAAGCGGGACGGAAGTCCGTGCCTCCCATTCCGCGCACGGCGAAGCTCTCCATAAGCCTGTCCACGTCGCGCAAATCGCTTATCTTCGTATCGGACTGGACCTTCGAATCGCATTGGATCACATGAATGTTCACCTTATGCGAATAGTCCTCCTGCTTCTTCAAGATGTTGAAGGTATGCTCGACGAACCTTTTGACAAGCTCTCCATCGCATGACTCGGACGTATCGATGCAGATGGCGAAATCGCGGATGTGGTTCGTCTCCTTGTACTCGAGCGGTTCGATGAGCGGCATGTTTCCGTACAGCTTGAGCCCGTAGGTATAGAAGACGTAGTCGAACTCGTCGTCGTTGATCTTCATCTCTTCGGAAAGGGAAGAGAAGCGCCGCAGGAAGTCGGAATAATCGGCCTTCTTTCTGTTCGCTGCAGACAAGAGCTTCATGAAGCCGCCGGCCTCGCAGCCCCATGACGCCGAGAAGGTTTCCAAGTCGGTCTCCACCTGCTTGGCCAGCTCTTCCCAGCTGCGCTCTTCCTCGGTCTTTTCCGGGTCGCGCACCGATTCGTCCATCTCGTCGAGCGGATCGTCTGTTTGGTCCGCTTCGGCGTCGCCGGGCTCGCCGTTCGCGTCCTTTGCGCTTGACCTGGAGTCTTCCGAAGAGCTTTGCGCGTCTTCGCCTTCCGCGCCGTCGGAGTCGTCTTCTGGCGCGTCGGCGGTGTTTTGGCCTTCGGAAAGGTCGTACCGGTCTTGGCGCTGCTCGTCCGTTTGCGACGCGTCTGCGCCCGAGCCGCTGTCTCTGCCGTCGGATTCGCGCTTGCCGTCTGAGTCCTCGACGGAAACCTCGTCGTCGTTGGCAAGGACCGTCTTCAGCTCTGGCTTGTAGGAAGGCCAGCCCCTGTGATAATCGCGCTCGAACAGCGCATGGAACTCGTTGAGCCTGGCTCCGCTCACCCTCAGCTCGGCCGGGCCCTTCGTCCGCCTGAGCGAACGCACGAAAAGGCCGTACAGGTTGCCAGGGGTGAGCTTTCCGCCGCAGAGGCGGCGCAACTCGTCCAGAGCGGCCCGGCGCTCCTCGTCAAGGGGGCTGGCAAACCGCTTCCCGCAAAGGTCCATTGCGGCGCTCTCCGCAATGACGTCGCAGACGAGCCACCATGCTTCGATGTTCCCGCGGGTCGTGTCGTAAGGGTGGCGGAAAAGGCAGTGCATGATGGAGTGCAGGTAGTCGCGCACCACCTCGTCGAATCCGGCATCGAACCGCCCGATCACCGTGTAGGGCTCGTAGTAGACATGCGTGCCGTCGGCAGCCAGGGCGTATCGGCCGATTTTTTCGGTCAGCCGGGGCTCCATCTTCCAAAGGGCGACGTCGAGGAAGCGGAACTTCATCATAAGCTGGACGCGGGCCTCGTCGATGATCTCCAACGCCAGGCGCTGGGCCTGCTCGAAACGGTCCTCTTCGTCTCGCAGTTTCGGGGATGAAACGTCAAATTCGGCATTCATGGCATTACCAGGCATTCTCGTCACAGGTCGTAGTCGAAGGGGCTCTCTGCAAACATGAGGCGCTTCGTCTCCAGAAGGTGGGCCGATGTCGCGGCGTCCCGCAGGGCGGCGACGCGCTCGATGATCTCGTCAAGGTTTTCCTTGTTCACGTAGCCCCGCTCCACGAGCTCGTCGAAGGTGGCGCGGTCGTCATGCAAAGCGACGTCCACGCTGATGTCAACGATGTTGTTTCGCAGAATCCTCTCAAGCGACGTCCGGTTCGCCTTGGTGAGCATGAAGGGGTCTTCAAAGCGGTCGAGAATGAGCCTTGCCTGCTCATAGGCGCTGATGCCTTCATCGGAGCTTCGCGCGACGAAGCTGTGCGCACTTGCCAGGCATATGTCGAGCTGCTCCACAATGCCGGGCACGTTCACCCAATTCGCGCCTCCAAGGCCGACCGCTATGCCGCGTATGCCGCTTTGGGTGTTCGGGAAGCGGAAATCGAAGACGCGCCTGTTTTCCAGCGGCTTCGCAAGCTCGATATGGATGTGCTCTATCCAGCAGCTTGTCGAAAGCCCGTTCGGGCCGATGGTTTTGAGATTGGAATTCAACGACAAGGCCTCTATGCCGCGTGCGTTGTTGAACGCATAGTCCTCGACCCGCACGACTTCGTCGGGAAACGTCACCTCAGGATCAGGCCCGATGTACAAGACAACGGCATCCCCCTGTTCGCCCTTTCGGCAGAGCATGCCGCAGGCCAGGTAGAAGACGTCGTTTTCGGGAGACACGTCGACGCGCGTGAGGGATGGCAGCTTCCGGCCGTAGTGCACGCCTTCCGTCACCAAGGCCCTGTCGCCAAGGACCCGCAGGTTCGCGGGTATGCGCAGCTCTTCCAAGTTCGTGTCGAAGAAGGCTTCGTCGCCGATGACTTCCACGGAATCAGGGATGCTCACATGCCTGAGGTTCTTGCACACCCTGAAGGCCGATTCCCCAATGCTGCGGACCGTGCCCGGGATGCGCACGTGCGAGATGGCCCCATGAAAGGCAAAGGCCTCTGGCTCTATCGCGACCGTTCCGTCGCAAACCCCGTAGACCTCCTTCTCTGCATCGATGAGCTGCACGAGATGAATGCCGTCGGCCTCTCTTCGGTAGAGCCCTCCTTCGCCGTCGTAGAACTGGTCCTTCGACCTCTCGTCTATGGCGAACGTGCAGCGGGGGCCCGAATGCACGACGTTGGTGCCCTTTGTCACGGACGACCCGATGCGCCTTACCGTGGCCGGGATGGTCAGGCCGTCCAAAGACGAGCCTTGGCAGGCCGAATCTCCAATAGACTCAAGGCCGTCGTTGAGCATGACCTCATGGAGCTGGTCGCAATACAAAAACGCCTTGTCCCCGATGCTTTTGAGCGACGGGGGCGCGACAAAGGCCGTCAAGCCGGTGTCGGAGAACGCGAACGATTCGATTTCCGTCACCGAATCCGGCGCCGAAACGCTCTTCAGGCTCTTGAACCCATGGCAGCATTTCGTGCCGACGACCTCGCAGCCTTGCGCGATGACCAGCTCTTCCAAGGGGCATGCAAGAGCGTAAAGCCGTTTGAGGTCTGCGGAATATATCGCAGAGCCGTCTGTGACGATGAAGGGGTTTTTCTCGCTGACGGCGACCTCTTCGAGCACGGACCCCTGGAAGGCCCCCGCCTCGATGTCCCGAACGGCCTTCCCCATGACCAGCCTTTTGAGCTTTCCGCTGCTGAGAACGCCTCTTTTCACGTTCTCAAGCTTTCCGGGAAGCACGAGCTCTTCCAGATTGGCGCATCGGTCGAACCAGCCCGGGTCGAAGTCGGAGACGCTCTCGGGAAGCACGAGCGTCTTCAGGTTCGCATTGCGCCGGAAAGCGCCACTGCCTATCGTCTCGATGCCGTCAGCGCAGACGATATTCTCGACCTGGGCATTTCCCGAAAGTGCGCCAGGAGCTATAGCGAGGACGGGCTTGCCCTCGATCTGTGCCGGAACCTCCCATGTCTTCGACGCGGCGTCGACGCCGGTGATGCGAACGCAAGAGCCGTCTGCCACGACGTAGCGCCAAACGACGTCGCCCGACGCTGCGAACGTGCGCTCGTCCGACGTGAGCCCATGCGCAAGCTCTTGCCGACGACGGGCGAAACCGGTCCGCTTGCCGCCGATTTCGGCAATCTTTTCGAGCTGCTCGTCGCTGAGCGCTATGCCGACACCGCTGTCCGAAAACCCTGTTGGGATCATGGACGGGAAGACCAGCCTGCTCTTGTCGCCGTCGCCGACGACGTGGGGGCCCTCATAGGGTTCAGGGCCCGATTCGGCGGCCTTTTGCACGGCGCCCGCGATGTCGAATTGCCGCCTTGCCGTAATTTCCTCGGAATACAGGACGCAATACCTCAGCCCTTTCGGCGTCACGCGAAGGTTTGCAACGGGGAAGCTGCCGCGATTGATCACTTCGTAGGCGAGAAGCCCTCGCTGCATCATTTCTTGGTAGGCTTCGTCGCTTTCAAGCTTCGCGAGAGGCACGTCCGTCGACTGCGTGCGCATGTCGTCCTGCCTGAGCGAGATGTTGTACAGGAGGACTTCCCTTTCTTCAGAAAGCCGGTCTTCAGCCAGTATTTCTTCGTCCGATAGCATCATGACTTCTTCCTATACGGTCGGCCATGCTCACATGCCGAGCTTTTCATCTGGTTTCGGGCGGTTGTTCACAGCGTCAGCCAGCCTCGCTTTGAGCTCGTCAAGAAGATACGCGTCAAAGGGCTTGCCGCAAAGCTCCCCATCTGGGTCGAACGGCTCGGCCGCGCCGTCATGAAACGCTTCGAGTATCTGGAACGACTTCGAAGGCACGTCTATTTCAAAATCCTGCTTGATCGAGTAATACATCAACTCATAGAAGCCGCCCCACACTTCGATGACGCGCTGTGACCGAGACTCGAATTTCGGACGACTAGGATCCAGGTTCTCCAAGCCCCATTCGTAATGCCCGCGCATCAGCTCATCTGCCAGATTACGGTCTTTGAGCATGTCATAAAGGAGAAGGCGAGCGCCATCCTTGCTGAGCAGATAGCCATAGTAAAGGCATCCGATGCGATGCGCGTCCAAATAGCTCAACCGCGAAGGGGCTCCGTATTCGGCGATGCCGAGCATATCGGCGATCGTCGATAAAAGCCCGTTCAGGTATTCGACGGCAAAATCCATTTTGCGCGGGTAGTAATGCTGGACGAGGGCGCGGGAGATGCCCGCCTCATCTGCCACGAGCTGATACGAGGTCGCATCAAGGCCCCGAGTCACGAGGCTCCTATAAAGAGCGGTCTCGAGATCGTTTCGCAATTCGAGATTTCCGGTTCGCGGCATGGTCGGCCCTTCGGTTCAGCTTGAGGCATTGCAACAAGGGAGTATTATACATGTATAGTTATCGACAATGAAGTCTCTTGCTAGATTCTTGGCAAAGCTCCGATTGCCCAGCAACCAGGCGAATCAGAGCAAAAAGGTTGTGTGCCGATTGTTGGTGTCATGACTGCGTTTGGGAGGTGCGGGCTTTGGCCCGCCCGAGCAAACGCAGCACTGCCCAGAATCAACTGCATATTACACTATTGGCATCATGCCGCCCTTCCG
>NZ_JAAKEN010000011.1 GCF_011039175.1 Slackia sp. ZJ119 | reverse complement strand
TCGCTCGCGACGACCTCGGCCGCGAGGTCCTCCAGGTAGACCACCTCGGCGCCCTCGCCGCGCAGGATCTCGGCGAACGCGTCGTGCTCGGCCTGGGCGACCTTCAGAAACGGGATGTCGTCGAACAAAAGCTCCTCGAGCGTGTTGGGCGTGAGGTTCAGAAGCTCGGCGCCGGGTCGGTGCAGCATGACCTTCTTCAGAGGGCCGATTTCGCTCGAAACTCGAATGCCGGACATGGGCGACCTCCTAACTTTATTGTCGAATGGGTATGCATTTCACATTCACTCGCCGGGGAACGCCCGTTGCGCACCGAGCGTCCTTAAAGCAACCTCAGCATTTCACGGGAGGACCTTAAAATCAACAACAGATTCGCAACGCTTGGCAACAATTTGGTTTTGCCTGAGAAACTCGGCCAGCGGCGCACGATCTCGGCGTCTCTCTTCATATTTCCTACACATTTCGTTCGTCGCATGTTGCGGCATTGCAAGAAAACCTTCCCCACCGCAGCCGAGGTTTCCCGAAAAACGACCGATGACGGATTGCATCAACTATCGCTAATCCTGCATAAAAGCGATACGTCCATGCAGAATGGCCAGGGCGTCTTGTGCACGTGAACAAGAAAATGGGACGCATTCGACAACAATGGCGCGACCGGGAAGGTCAGACGAGCAATGCGTTTGCAAACAAAACCGAAAATGTTGCGAGTCGGCTTTCAGCCAGAAGGGTTTCGGGTATAATGCCCTTGGTTCGACGCGCCCCCATGGCTCAACGGATAGAGCAACGGACTTCTAATCCGTAGGTTGCAGGTTCGAGTCCTGCTGGGGGCGCCACAAGGCTTTTCGAGGCTGCTGTTCCCCTCTATCCTGCCAAAATTTCAAAATTTGTTATTGTCTCGAACTTTTTTGGTGTTGTCAAGTTCTTCTTTCCGTCATTGTTTCGGCCGCCTTCTCCTGCTGCAGACAGAAGAATGCGGCCGCTTTGCAAAGTACCCAAAGCGAACCCGAAAACGTCGCATGGCGGGAGGCGCCGCGCTTGCCGCATCTCCCCGTCATGCCTCCTTGGCCCCGAAGGTCGCAGCCACGTCGAGCATCTCGGCCAGGGCGCGGTAAAAGGGAACGCCGCTGAGGTCGCGGATCTGGGCGGCGCACCAGGCGGCATAGGGGGCGAAGTGGTCGGCCATGAAGCGGTCGAAGTCGTCGGCTTCCACGTGGGCGCCCTTGGCGGGAACGACGGCCCGGGCGCTTACCAGGCAGAGGAACGTGCAGAACTCGCACATGGTGCCGATGTGGTCCACCGGGTCGTTGCTCTGCCCGGCGGCCACGTCCTTCGCCACGCCGCAGCGGCGCATGAAGCGCTCGACGGCCATGGACTCGGGCCCTACGAACAAAAGTCCCCGCTGACCGCGGGCCTGGGCGGCACGCACGCCGGCAAAGGGCGTGACAAGCGGCTCGCGCTCGCCCACGAACAGGCGGGTGTATTCGCGAAGCACCTGATGGTAGACCTCTTCGGCATCGGCGCCCGCGTAGGGGGCGAGAAGGCCGTCGAGGGCCGAGGCCGCCTTTTCGGGAACGCCCAATGCGGCGCCCGCCTCGCGGCACGCCTCCGCGTATTCCCCCGAGCAGAGCGCCTCGGCCACGACGCGCTCGGGCTTCAGGAATCCGAGCGACATCAGCTCGAACCACGCCGCGCACGCCATCTGCCGCTGGGCGGTCCGCTCGTCGGCTGGCACTTCGGTCTCAAGGACGTTGGCGGTCATGGCTTGCTCGCTTTCCGTGGATCGTCGCTGCAAAAAAGGGAGACCGCGGCGGAGGGAGGGGACGGCCGCGGTCTCTTGCCGAAAAGGCTACTTCAGGAAGTACACGTTCGGGCCCGTGCCCTGGTCTTCCAAAAGGAGGTCGTAGTCGCGCTCGGCCAACACCTTGGAAATCTCGGATTCCGGGTCGTCAAGGTCGCCGAAGTAGCGGGCGACGGCCTGACACACATCTACGCACACCGGACGTTCGCCGCGGTCGATGCGCTCCACGCAGAAGGTGCATTTTTCGACAGTGTTGACCACATGGCTTGACGCCGCTTGATCCCCGACAGGAAAATCCAGGTGCCATGCGGGATCTTCCTCCAAAAGAGTGCGAACGTCGTAGGGGCAAGCCGTAATGCAACTCTTGCATCCAATGCAAACATCCACGTCAACGGTCACGATCCCGTCTTCCCGTTTCTGCGTCGCTCCTGTTGGACACGCTTTCAAACACGGCGGATTGTCGCAATGCTGGCAGCCGAGAGTGTACCAGCTTGATTTCAAGTTCGGGTACGTGCCCTCGGGACAACCGAGGGCATAGCCATCAGGATCAGAGGAAGTACGCGCACGCGACCACCATACGCCATTCGAAAGATTGTGTTCAACTTTGCATGCAAGCGAGCACTGATCGCAGCCTACGCAAAATACCGTGTCAACGGCCATACCGTATCTTGTCATTATGCAGCACCTCCCTGAACCTTCTCGACTTCGCACACGAAGTCATTGAAGTTGTTATTGCTCGTCATCTCGTCCAGCACAACCGAGGAAAGCGACTGAGTGTGTCCGTCAATGAAGTCATCGCCCTCTGGTCCATGGGGCAGCATGAGCGTATCGGGGCGAATTCCCTGCGACACCGCAGCTTTCAGGACCACATGCCCATGATCGTTGAAAACGCGAACCGTATCTCCCGTTTCGATGCCACGTTCGGCAGCAACGTCTTCGTGCATCAGCACCATCGGCTCGCCGCGCAATTCGTCGAGCCACGGAATTCCCTTGAACAGAGAGTGGGCCCAATAATGATGGTGGCTGCTTACTCCGTATAGCGGGTAGGTCTTGCGCAAAGGATTTGCTTGGTAGGCTTCATGCGCCGGCTCGTACCACGGATGGCGGTCCACTTCGCGCGGCTCCCATGCCACCGCGTCACGCGTCAGCACATTCGAGACGAAGAACTGCGTGCGGCCCGTCGGATTCGTCTCAGTACCGACTCCGGCCGTAAACATGGGATCGCCGCCGACAAGACCAGACGCCGAAGCCGCATCGTAGCCGCTGCCCGCCTCGAGGTTTTCAGGCGTATCCAAGTAGGTGCGCAAGTACTCTTCATTGGTCTTCGAATAAAGATCGCCAAATCCCATCTTCGTGGCGATGTCACGGAAAATGTCGATGTCCTGCCTGCACTCTCCAAGAGGTTCAACCGCCTTTTGCGTGAACATCGAAGCAGACGAGTCGTTGGTTTCCCACGACAATGCCACGGGAAGCACCAAGTCAGAGTAGCGAGCCGTATCGGTCATGAAAGAATCGGCCGTCACAATGAAATCGACTCCGTCAAACGCCTCGATAAGTTCGTTTCGGCCAAGTCCATTGCTCAACGGGTTCGCCGTGAGAACATAGACGCAGCGAACGGGATGGGGCTTTCCGTTCCATTTTCCAGTTTCCACAAGCTGGGGGAGGTACTCTCCCGTAATGCCCGTAACCGGCAATGCACCCTCAACCACAGCGTCCTCATTGTTCGTGGCGGCGTAACGCGACATGCTGCTTTGGGCACCAAATTGAATGACGCTCGCGCCAGGCTTGCCCACATTGCCAGTGAGAGAAGCCAAGAGCATCAGCGTCTTATACATGTGCCACGAGTTCTTGTAGTGCTCAAAGCCGTACCCGGGCGCAAGCGTGGAAGGCTTGTTGGTTGCGTACAGACGCGCAACTTCCTCGATCTGTTCGGCAGGAACATCGCACTCTTTCGCGGCGAAGCCCACTGTGAACTCCTTGATGCCTTCCTTGACGATGGAATACACGGTTCTCACATGAATGCCGTTTACGTCAAACTCGCCTTCCAGCTCAGGATCGGTCGCCGTGAAAGACGAGGCGGCTGCGCCCGCCGAAGCGTCCCATACCACTTCGGAATCAACGGGATCTGAGCCTTCCGCAACAGCAACGGGGTCAAGCCCAATATCAGAGAGCTTAAGATACGTCATATCGTCTTTAACGAGAAGCGGGGCCACTGAGCCGTTGCAAAGATAGTCGTAGTCGACAAGATCGTTGTCGATAATATAGTTGCACATTGCAAGCAGCATTGCGCCATCGGTGCCGGGGCGCACAGGAACCCAGATATCGGAATGGGCGGCAGACTTGCTGAAAACCGGATCCATCGTCACGACTTTCGCGCCGTTTCGACGTGCTTCCACGATGGGCCAGTCCCCTCGCGTGGTATCTGCGGGATTTAGGCCAATACTCAGAATAGTCTTGGCGTTTACCAGGTCCTCGTTGGCGTTCACGGGAATGGCAAGCGTGATAAACGTGCTGTACATAGCCGCAAAATCAGACGATGACTCAAAAACGGTAGCGCCTATCTTCTGGATGAAGCGACTAAAGCCAATGCTTGCCGAGGGAACGATATAAGGATTGCACATCATGGACGTGCCGGCCCCATTGAGGTACCCGTTTCCATTGCCGAAGCCCTTCCAGAACGCAATGGAGCTTCCGCCAAACTCGTCAATGGCGCCCTGGAACTTTTCGGCTACAAGCGCGATGGCCTCGTCCCAGCTGATTTGCGCCCACTGCTCCGACCCTCGCTGCCCTGTCTGCTTCATGGGATGCAGAACGCGATGCGTCGCATAAACTCGCTGAGGTGTTGAACGACCCTTCACACAGCCTACACCGCTCTGGGAAACTCGATATTCTTTGCCAAGCTCCGCAGCTATCGGCAGGCAGTTGACAAGCTTTCCTTCACGTACCGTTGCACGCTGAGGACAGGTGCCTCCACAGTTTCCTCGACAAAAGTTGACAGCGCTTGATTCCTCAACAGGTGCGGGTTCGCTGGTGGGCGCGGCGGTTTCGGACGATGCTTTGGGGGCCTCGTCGGTGCTCACGCTCGCACAGCCGGCCATCGAAGCCGTCGCCATGGCGCCGGCCGCAAGAGCCGTCGTGGTCAGAAACGAACGTCGAGTCAGCTTCTTTTCCGACGTAGTCACTTTCTCTCTCCTTTCGTTGGATGACAACGGAACGCCCCTGGCCTTGAGGCTTCCGCTGCCCAACTTCGGAGGTGCGGCATCTTCAGGCTGCTCGCATCGCGGCAGTTCGCCGATGTCTCCCCTCCTCTTGAGAAATCAGCTGGTTTCGATGGCTGCACTATATCACGCGCAATCCTAGGATAACAATATCAATCCTAGGATTTTATTATCTAATTTGAGAATAATTTAGGGTCGTGCGGACCCTTGCAGAAAGGACCGGTTTTTCGAGGCCGGACAGCGCTTCTGCGAACTGGCGACTCGCAGGGCACAGGCAGATCGCCCCGCGCCCGCGATCACTTCTTTGCGCAGGCCGCCTTCGCCTCGGCAGCCCGCTGGTCAGACGCTTTTTCCACAAAGCCCTCGCTGAAGGAGCTGGGCACCACCACGGTGCCGCCGGTTTCGCGGACGCTTTCGTACATGAGGTGCATCTGGCGCAGTCGCAGGGCCGCGTCTCCCCCGCCGTAGGCCTCGCCCACGCCCTCGATCATGGTCGAGATGTCCTGCTCCGCCTCCATAAGGATGATGCGGGCCTTGCGGCGCTGCTCGGCTTGGGCCTCGAGGCTCATGACGTCTTGCAGGGCCTGGGGCAGCAGGATGTTGCGGATCTTCACCGACAAGATGGAGATGCCCCACTGGGACGCCTCGTCTTCCAGGATCTGCCGGATGTCGACGTCCAGCTGCTCGCGGCGAATTGCCACCTCGGCGGCGGTGAGCCGGCCGATGGCGTCGCGCAGGGCCGCCTGCGCCGCCAGCTCCACCGTGGCGGAAAAGTCGCTCACCTCGTTGCAGGCCGCCTTCGCGTCGTGGACCATCCACAGCATGACGGCGTCCACGTCAAGCGGCACCAGGTCGGCCGTAAGGGTCTCTTCGGCACCGAAAGCGGTGAAACGCGTGCGGCAGTCGATGCGGATGGGCGTCTGCTCGATGAAGGGGATGGTGAAGAACAGGCCCGGGCCCGCCACGCGGCTGAAGCGACCGAAGCGCT
Organism: Slackia sp. ZJ119; assembly: GCF_011039175.1. Classification (GTDB taxonomy): domain Bacteria; phylum Actinomycetota; class Coriobacteriia; order Coriobacteriales; family Eggerthellaceae; genus Xiamenia. Next base: position 93,527 of record NZ_JAAKEN010000011.1, on the reverse strand, counting down.
GCACCACGACGCGCTCCCACTGCTGCGAGATGTGCACGGCCATGACGACCAAGACGGCCGCAAGCACCGAGCAGACGGCCACCGGGAAGGCAAACGATCCGGCCAGCATCCATCCAGCCGCGCACACCAGGGCAAACGCGACGGCGGCCGCAAAAGCGCTGAACAGCATGACGCCGAAATCGGAGGTGCGCTCGCCGGGGGCGGACACGGTCGTGGCAGGCACGCCACGCTCGGCGATGGGGGCGGAAGCGTTTTGACGGGAGCGACCCGCCTCGGCCTGGGGGTTTCGCCACATGCTAGGCCCCCTTCCCGGCTGCACGGCCCTCGTCTTCGGGGAACAGCACGATCACCTTGGAATCCGGGCGGCGCGTGGAAACGGCCTCCTTCATCTTCAGGCGCGCGGCCCGCACGTGCATGCGCGAGACCGTCTCGTCGTAGCTGAGTCCCACATTCCGGCAAGCGCGCAGACACTCGTCCATGAGCGCTTCGGCCTCGTCGGTCGGCTCGTCGTTTTGCAGGGTGGCCAGATCGGTGACGAAGGCCCCCTTGCCGCGGACCGACTTCACCAAACCGTCGGTCTGCAGGCTCAAATACGCCTTGTTCACCGTGTTGAAGTTGATGGAGAGATCGGCTGCCAGCTCGCGGATTTTGGGCAGCTGGTCGCCCGGCTCGAAGAAGCCCGAGCTGATCAGGTAGGCGATGCGCTTGCGCAGCTGCACCCACAAAGGCAGCGTGGAGTTCTCGTCGGCCTCGAACGTGATCTTCTTTTCCTTCTGGCCCATGACCTTCCTTCTCCTTGCCTTGCGTGCCTCTTAGAAGCCCAGCGCCGGATGCGCCCCGGCCATTATGACGCTCATGCGCAGCGAAAACGTGCCCATCAAGGCGCACGCGCAGGCCGTCATGGCAAAATCGCAGGCCATGCGCCGATCGGACGGGCGGCGTGCGCCTGCCAGCTCGAAGAACGCCGAACCCGCTATGCCTATCAGCGCAAAGCCTCCCCACCAGACAAACGCGCTCGGCCCGAAAAGCAGTTCGACGGCAGAGGCGACCGCCGCAGCCGACGAGCCCGCTTTCGGCGCGGCAAGCGCCGCGAGAGCGAACCCGCACGCGCTGGCCGCTTCGATGGCGAGAAACAGCAAGGCGAGCGCCTTCGCCCGGCGCACCGTGGCAGGGAAAAGCCCGTCGACATGGGTGCAGAAGGCCATGGCTGCAAACAGCGTGCAGGCCGCCGCAAACGACGAGCCGACAAACAGCGGCACGATCCACCACGAGTGCCACAGCGGCACCGCGCGAATGCCGGCCAGGTAGAGCGCCGAGTAAACCGTCACCGCCACGCCCAGCGCAAGCGCCGCCCCGTGGGCCGCGCACAGCAGACGGTTGTGGCGCACGCGGCGCCCGTAGAGCCAAAATAGCGCCAGCGCCCCGCCGACCGCGCCGAATGCCACCAGCAGCCATGCGCCCACGGTGAGGATGTTCGCCCGTGGGGAGGCCAGCAGCGCCCCCACGGCCTCGGGGCGTGCAGCGTCGGCCAGAAGGCACAGCATCGATGCGAAGGTGACGAGCGAGGCCGCAAGCAGCGGGACGCCGACAAGGCGCCGGCAGCCTTCCCCGATCCGCTCGCAGACCTCCGAAGCAGGCACGCACAGCGCCGCCCAGCTGGCCACGGCCCCCAGGCCTCCGGCCAGCCCTCCCAAAAAGAGGTAGCAGCCTATGGCGAATCCGAACAACGGCACTCCTTCGCGTACGCGGTTTCTGCCATTTTAGCAAAGTAATCTTAGGACAGCGCGTATAATCGCGCTTCAGACAGCCGAGCCTTCGTCCCGCCCCCGCCGACAGGAGCGCCATGACCTACGCCGACATTGCCAAAACCCGCCCCACCCTGGCCGCTTGGCTGGCCGAATACGACGCCATCGGGCAGGACTACGTGGACGCCTTGCACCAGACCGGCATCGACTTCGCCCCGCGCCATGCCGACGCCGCCGAACGCGCCGCCTTGAAAACGCGCCTGGCGCAGAAAGGCGCCCGGTTTCGCAACGGCGATGCGAGCATCTCGTCGGGGCCGCTCTCGACGGCCTGCGCAGCCTGCGCCACCGACGAGGGCAGCCGCACGTTCTATCTGTCCCTGGCCTGCAACCGCAGCTGCTACTTCTGCTTCAACGCGAACCAGGCAGGCTACGAAGAGGGGCGGCGCCTCAAAACCGACTGGCAAAGCGAGCTGGACGGCTTTTTGGCAGGCCCCGCGCCCGTGACCCACGTGGCGCTCACCGGCGGCGAGCCTTTGCTGCACGCGCACGAGGCCGTGGCCTTTCTCGCACACGTCCACGAAAAGGCGCCTGCGGCCCACCTGCGCCTGTACACCGACGGCGACTTCCTCACCGAAAAGCTGCTCGTGCGCCTGCGCGACGCGGGACTGACCGAACTGCGGTTGTCGGTGAAGCCCGACGAGGCAGGCGCGACCGAAGAAGCCCTGCGGCGCATGAAGCTTGCAAAGCGCTTTGTTCCCCAAGTGATGGTGGAAATGCCCGTCATCCCCGGCACGGTCGCCGAAATGAAGGAGCTTTTGCGGGCGATGGACGGGCTCGGTGCGTTCGGCATCAACCTGCTGGAGTTCGGCTACCCCATGGGGCCTTGGAAGCCCTTCGCCGAGCGCGGCTTTCGTATCGCGAACCCGCCTTTCGCCATCCCTTACAACTACTCCTACGCAGGCGGCCTGCCCGTGGCCGGCAGCGAGCTGGCCTGCCTCGAGCTGGTGGAATTCGCCCTTGACGAGGGCCTGGCCCTCGGCGTGCATTACTGCTCGCTGGAAAACAAGAACCGCACCCAGATCTTCCAGCAAAACAGCGCCGCCGCCTTGAGCGACGCTCTGTGGAAGTTAGATGAGGATGACTTTTTCTGGAAGACGGCGAAGGTATTCGACGGCGACGTGAAAACAGCCGAGCGCCTTCTGCAGGCCGCCGGCGCACCATGGGTCCGCGACCCGGACGAGCCGTCCATCCAGTTCCACCCGCAGCATTTGCCGCTGCTGGAAGAAGCGTCCGTGGCGCCCGTGGTGTCCGTGAACGTCGTCGAACAGCACGACGGCGCCTCCGTCGTGCGCGAGCTGGCGCTTGTGCCCGTGAAGGACCAGCTTGCCTTCAGGGATGAGGATCGGGCTTGATTTCTCGGGGGAACACTGATGAAGGCCGTCTTGCCCTGGATTCGCAGGACGGATGCCGGGGGCTGAAGGCCGAGTGCGCACACTGACGAGCGCAAGCGAGACCTGAAGCCTCCGGGCGCCGTCCTGCGAATTCAGGGCTGGCGGAATCAATCAGTGCTCCCCAAAGTTCCCCGGCAATGAAAAGGCCACCTCGTTGGTGGCCTTGCTGTTTCTGGAGCGGCTGACGGGAATCGAAAAATCTGCCTGCGGCAGATTTTTGGGACCTCGCGCAAGCGCTCGGCCGGCTTTCCTGCGAAAGCGCCGAAAGGCGCTTTCGCTTGACGGAAAGCCCCCTCTCGGGTTCGATTCCTCGGAGTCCCCCGACGATGAAAAGGCCACCGGGTCGGTGGCCTTGCTGTTTCTGGAGCGGCTGACGGGAATCGAACCCGCGTCATGAGCTTGGAAGGCTCAGGTTCTACCATTGAACCACAGCCGCGATTGGAGTTCAATATTATAGCCCAAGGCCGGCCGTACTTGGGGCGCTGTGGAGAATAATCCATCAGCGGTTGAAACGGGGCGCTCAAGGCAAGCAGTCGCAATGGTCGGGACGACAGGATTCGAACCTGCGACATCCTGCTCCCAAAGCAGGCGCGCTACCAGACTGCGCCACGTCCCGACTACGACTGAGTTAGATTACCACAACTTATACTCCTGGCAAGGGCCGCGCGGTTCATTTCATAGCACTATCAGACCGAAAAAGAGGTATAATATATGTAGCCTTGGGGGCATGCCCGCCGAAGCAGGCATGCCCTTGCCTGAATACTCTTGACAGAGGAGGGACTCTGCCAAGAGAAACCCGCCGAGCTGTGCAGTACCCGGCGGGATTACCTCACTACTGCGCAGGATTCAGCGTGTGAGGCCAGGGGGCGCCTCGATGCACACAACAACAATCGGGGCGCCTTTTCCTATCTAACGTCCTCGTCCCGACCGAGCGCACAACAATGCACAACCCGGCAGGGCTTTCAAGAACGCAGATAAGCGAAGAGGAGAAGAACAGGCACGAGAAGTTAGGTGCCCGCCCATTTGTCGTCGTCCAAACGCCGCCAACGACACGCGGAGGCTTTCAGAACAGCCGCCACGAAAAGCAAGGAGTTTGCTGTTTGCTTGTTCATGAGGACCACTCCTTTCCAACCTCCAGACGGCGGCAGCCTTTCAGACTGTCTCGGACCTGTCATAGTGTATCGAAATCGGGTCTTCTGCACAAGTTTTTTTCCGCCGCCATCACAAAAGTTTTTTTCTGATACTACCAGGTCAGCGACATTCCAATAACGTATCAGCATCCATGGGAGCACTATGCATGCCATCGCTGAAGGCCGGCGGGACAGATTCCACCTCTGCCCCGCCGTGCCTTGTGACTTTTCGGCGCTTTCGGACTTGAACCCTTTAGCGCTTCTCGGACTCCTCCTCGTCTTCCTTGCGGCGGCGTCCGAGGACAACCACCAACGCAATGCACAGCGCCGCAATGCTGACGGGCACCGCCACGCGCAGCATGTCGCCGGTCTGAGGCAGCATGATCGTCAACAGCTCGAACGGGCTGCGGGCGCCATACTCGTTGTACGGTACGGTCGCCTTGCGGGACGTGCCCGGCGTGTAGACCGCGTCGCCCGGCTTCACCGTCAGCGGATAGCGCTCAGACACCTGGTCGCTCGGCGGCAGCTCGTCTTCGTCGGCGTTCAGGTAGATCGGCGGGTTTTCTTCGCCGTTGTCGTCGACCCACGGGCCTTCGTCGTCAGACTCGTCAATGGCCGGGCCTTCGGATGCCTCGGCGTCGAACATGCCGAAGTCGACCGAGCGGCCTTCTTCTTCGACCCAGTTGTACGGCACTGCCGGCACGAAGCGCTGACCGTAGGCGTTCTCGCCCAGCTCGGTGCGCGCCTGCGTGCCCATCACGCACAGGGGCATCGTCGACCCATGAACGTCCGATCCGTCCAGCGGCGCGAAGTCGCTGTCGTTGTTGTCATCGGTGCCGATGTTGACCGGGACGAACACGTAAGTGTCGAACAGGTCGCTCGTCACACGGTACAGATACGGATTGCCGTTCTCATCGACGATCGGCAGTTCGTCGAAGGCGTAGCGGCCCTCGGCGTCAGTCGCCATGCGGTCGACCTCGGTCCAGTCGCCGTCCATCGAAACGCCCTCGTCAGCAATGCTTGCCAGCTTCTGTTCGGCGTACGATTCGCCGTCGAGCTCATCGGGCGCATAAGAGGCCGGCAGGATCGAGCGCTCGAGCACCACGGCGTGTTCGGCAATGGGCTCGAACGTGGCGTCTTGCGTGCCGTCTTCTTCAGGATCGTCGAACACCATGCCGTCGATGCGGGCCAGCGCGAAGGGCACCAGACCCGTGTCTGCCGCCACAGCGTCCTCGTGGGCGTTGATGCGCCAGACGGTGCCGGCCGGGCCGTTCAGGTAGGCCGAGCCGTTGCCAACCAGGTCAGAGGCGTCTTGCGCCGCAGCGGCCAGCACGTAGAAGCCGTCTTGGCCGTTGTCGGGCTCGACCTCCTTCGTCATTTCGTTCAGGTCGGAATCGACGCTTGCGTCGTCGCCTTCGTTCAGCAGCGTGACGCCGTAGTTCTCAGGCAGCTCGTCGACCGTGACCTTGTAGCCGTACAGCACGAGCTTGCGCTCGCCCGCCGCAGGAGCAGCAGCCTCGGCGGTTGCGTCTGCGGGGGCTTCTTCGTGCCAGCCAGCCACCGGCAGCTCGTCGAACATCCAGTTGCCGTCGGCGTCAGAGGCGATCGTGGTCGTCTTGCCCGCCGCCTCGTATTCCTTGGCGAAGGCGTCGTCGAGCACCCACTCGCCTTCCACGCCGGCCGTCTCGTCGAACCAGTAGCGCTGGATGGACAGCGGCACGTCGGCGAGGCGGTCGCGCTCGGAATCGCTGCGGACGCCGTCAACGTTTTCGTCTTCCCACACCACGCCGGCAATGCTCGCCATATCCTTGCGGACGTAGCCCGCGTTGTGATACAGCGACGGCATCCAGTTGAGGTCGGACCAGTTCTGGTCACCCACGGGCGCTTCCAGCTCGGCCATGCGGGCCTCGTAGGCGGCCAACAGCTCGGCATTGCCGGTATTGTCGTAGACCGGTTCGGTCGTCGTGCCCTGGCTCAGATCTTTCGGGTCGACCGGCACCGTAGCCGTACCGGTTTGCTTTCCGAAGATGGCGTCGTGCCACGCTTGGCTCATGCCCTCCAGGTCGGACTTGGAAGCCTGGGAGATCCACTCGACCGTCAGGCCGGCCAGCGGATCGACCGGCTCGGTCGGCTCGGCCGGCAGATCCTGCTCGTCGGCGTCGGCCGGAAGATCGGCCAGCGGGTTCTGCCCCTCTTCGGCCGCTGCAAACGCTTTGGTCGCCGCATGCAGCCCGGCCTCTCCAGGCGTTTCGGCCTCTTGGGTCTGTTGGGTCTCTTCTTCGGTTGCCGGCGGCGTTGCCTGCTCGTCTGTGACGGCAAACTCCTGCCAAGGACCTTCAGTCGAGGAGGACTCGTTGTCGTCAGCCAGGCGCGACAGCACGATCAGGTCGCCGACGCCCTCAAGATCGGAATCGAGCGCCAGGTCATCGGCGTTGGGAACGTAGAGCTGCTTGTCGTCGGCAAGGTCGGAGTTGATGGTGTCGTCGTCGCCCATGTGCTGCAGCGTAGGCACATAGTTCTCGTCATCGGGATAGCTGACGATCTCGATACGGTAGCCGTAGAGCACCTTCGCGTTCTTCGCGCCGAAGCGGTTGATGTCATGGAAGCCGGTGCCGGGAGCCAAGAACGCCCAATGGCCGCTCGACACGGACAGGTCGTACACCTCGCCGGGGAAGTACAGAGCGCCGTCGACCGCAAGCGTCGGGTCGTCTTCCACGAGGCTCATCACGTCTTCGATGGTCAGACCGTCAAACGCCAGATGCGTGGACGGGTCCTCGACTTCCGCCGGGTCGGCAGGGTCGGCCGGGTCACTCGGGTCAGCCGAACTCTCAGCCCCTTCGATCTCTTCGCTCGGGTCGGCCGGGTCTTCGTTGCCCTCGACTTCCGCCAGAGGCGTCGGTTGAGCCGGCGTGTTCGGGTCGATCGGGTCGGCCGGCACGCTCGGGTTGACCGGATCGATCTCGTCTTCAGTGAGGATCGCCACATCGCCTTGCTTGAACGTCCAGTCGCGACGCCACACGTTCTTCTGGCCGGTAAAGCCGTTCTGGTCAACGAGCTTCTCAGCAGCCTCGTTGTAGGCCTTGGCGAGTTCTTCGTTGCCAGGAACCTCTACGACTTGGAGCGTGCCGTCGTCGTTCATGACCGGATTGCCTTCATCGTCATAGACCACCTTCGAGCAACCGAAGAGGTAGTCGTGGAACTGGCGGCCCACGGCCTGCAGCTCGTTGGACGTGCGGGCGGGATCGGCGAACCATTCTTTGGTCAGGTCGTCTTCTTTCATGGCCTCGATGGCGGCAATCTCGGCATCAGTAAGGCCGGTGTTCTCTTCGGTCAGCGGATCGTCCGAATCGCTCGGACGCAGCTCGAACGCGCCGATGCCGGTCGTGTCGAACCAGTAGCGGGTCAGGCGGACGAGCGCACCCTTGATGCCCTCTTCGCCGTCTTCTTCGATGCCGTCGGCGTCGACGTCGTCCCATACCCGGCCGGAGATGAGCACCGGGTTCTGCAGCACCAGGCCCGCATCGCCGGCATGTTTGAGGTGCAGACGGTTCGCCAGGTCATAGCTGATGCCCTTGTAGGAAACGGTGTAGTCGTCGTTGGCGAGGCTCGTCTCCTGTTGCGCGATGACTGCGAGGGACTCGTCGTTGTCGCCGTCGGGGTTGTAAGTGCCGGTCATCTCAGACGCAAACACCTTCAGGTCAGAGTCTCGATGCGCGCCTTCCGTGTTCACATGGAAGCGAGATTCCACGTACTTGCCGTCGCTGATGACCATGATGGAATAGCCGGACAGGTACGGGGAGGCAGTCTTGGAGCCATTGCCCGGCTTGTAGTCATTGGGCTGATAGACCGATCCTTCTGCCGGATCCTCGGGGTTGTTGTCGATCGGAGCGCCACTGGCGTCTTTCGCCTCGTCGTCGACGAGCACGTAGGCCGGCAGGTCATCGAACTCGTAGGTGCCTTCTTCGTCAGTGGGAATGTAGGCCTGATGCTTCTGCACCGTGTAGGCGCCCGTCACGGAGACGACGTTGCCGTCCTCGTCTTTTTCTACATGCCCGCCGACTTCGGGACGGACTTTGTTGCCGTTGCCGTCGTCGACGTCAGCAGCACCCTTGAAGTCTGCGTTCTCCACCCACGTGCCGCAGGAACGCAGCTCGCGGTTGAGGCTGTCATACTTGTAGGCATAGCCGTTGCGCACGTAGTAGACCGTGCCGGTGCTGTCGACGATGACGTTGTGGGCGTCCGACGACTCTATCAAACGCAGATCGCCATCGCCGTTGCGGTAGAACTTGTTCTCGTCGACGTCTTCAAGCATCTGGTATTCGTTCGAGCCGACGGTGTAGTACTGAGGCACGAAGTAGTACTGCGTCAGAATGACAGCCATCTCCTTAATGCCCTTTTCTTCGTCGCCTGCGGCAGGCTGCGCCGGATCGTTCGGATCGCCCTGGTCGCCTGGGTCGTTCGGATTATTCGGTTCACCCTGGCCGCCCTGGTTGCCTGGATTGTTCGGACCGTTCTGGTCGTTCGGGTTGCCTTGGTTGCCAGGATCGTTCGGATCGGCCAGATCGCCTTCGGCCAGCAGAGCCGGCGTCGCCTGAGAGTACAGGACTCCGTGCAGGCTGAACGACACCGGGGCCGCCGCGTTCGCGGCCGCTTGGGCGGCAGCCTCGTCGATCTTGTCGACCTTGTCGTTTTCAAAGTCGCGGACGCCGTCATAGTCTTCGTCGTACCACACGACGCCGAGCAGGTTGGACTTGTCCGGCGGCACGAAGCCGGCGTTCATGGCCGTCTGGTCTTGGCCGATGGCGAAGTCGAACGACAGGTTGTCCTTCTCGGCCTTCAAGTTCTTATTCGTGTCGGCGTCGGCGATGCCGGCCAACACGATACGGTTGTCGAGCACGTTCACCGGCACGCTGTTGGCGGCGGCAGGCTCGACTGCCTTGGTTCCAGTCTGCAGGTCTTCGCAAGACCATTGCACCGGATAGAAGTTCTTCGTGTAGCCCGACCAATGGCCGTTGGTCAGATCGTCTTTCGTGACCATCGGCCACGCCTTGGAGTTCCAACCGTCAAGTACGGGCTTCTCGCGCTCGAACGTCGTGGCCAGCAGCGAGCTCATGCCCTTTTCAGCGTTTTCACCGTTGATTTCCAGCGTGTAACCAGCCAGGTAGTAGGTGATCTTGCCGCTAGCGTCCTTCACCGGGCGAGCCGTCGGCAGATCCTTGAAGACGTAGTGGCCGGCGATCTTTACCGTGGTCACGGAATTGTCTGCCTGGGTGACCTCGGTCGTCATGTCCGGATGATCGCCCGTCTGCACAAACTTGTCGTTAGCCTCGTCGCGCTTCCAAACGAGCTTCGTAGCATCGTTCTGGTCGGGTACGAGGTACCACGCCAACAGGTGGACCTCTTTGCCGTTGATGCCCCGTTCGAAGTCTTTGGACAGCTGCGGATGCGGATTGAACTCGCGGTCAAAGACGCCGTCGTAGTCCTCATCGTTCCACACGAAGCCGTCGATGTCGTATTTCGGCGGTTCGATGATGCCGGCGTCGGAGCCGTCGCGGTCGGCACTCATCATGATGTCGTAGGCAACGAGGCCGTTCGCGTTGGTCTTGACCGTGCCGTTGTCGGCAGGCTTGGTCTGGTCGGCGTTGTTCGAAGCCGGCGCGAAGCGGATGTTCGAAACGTTGGCAGGCGCACCGTTCGGCGTGTTGCCATTGATGTCGACTTGTTCGGCCAGCACGAGGTATTCGTCATTGAGCTCAAGCGAGCCATTAGGCGTTGTAAGCGAACAACTATCGGTCAGATCGGAATCAATATCGCATTCGTCTCCGACATGCCACTTGGCCTTCATGTAATTGCCGTTTACGACCGCGTCGTCGGTGACAGTGAGCTTGTAGCCGAACACGACCCATTCAGCAACGGAGGTTCCGTTGTTGTCAAGCGTGCGGATGCCTGCCGGCTCCAGGTCGCCGAAGCGGTAAACGCCGTCGCGCTCGACCGCATTGACCGCCGTCGCCCTTTCGCCCGCCCGCAGAGTGCGCGTCGGGTTGCCGCTGGCATCGAAGACGCCACCGATGGATTCGGCCGCCGTATCACACGTCTCGCTCCAGACAACCAAGTTGGCCGGGTTAGCCGGATCGGTCGCGACCTTGTCTTCAACCCACTTGCTCTGATACGGGTCATAGTAGTAGCGGGTCAGCGTGACCTCGATGTCGTTCACGCCTTCCTCGGGCGCGGTGTACACGCCGTCATTGTCGGCATCGATCCACTCGTGGTCGTCGACATTGTTGTCGCCGTCGGCGTCAGCCCACGTGTCGGCGGTCGCGTCGTAGACGCCATTATTGTCCACGTCGGTCCATTCGGTCTCGTCGACGCGACTGTCGTTGTCAACGTCGAACCAGAAGTCGCCGCCCTTTTGCAGACCGTCGTTGTCAACGTCGTTCCACACCACGCCGGTGATGGAACGCTTCGTCACCTGCACGGCGCCGATGTCGCCGCCGCGGACGTCGTCGGAAGCAACCTTGAGCCAGTCGTACGAGGCGCGGTCGGTGTCGGCGAAGTTCGAAAGCAGTGTCACGGCTTGCGCGTAGTCGCGCTCAACGAGCTGGCCGACAAGCGGACGCACGTAGTCGGAATCGAGCGCCATCGGCGTGACGCCCGTCTTGGCAGGCGCGGCCACAATGAGGCGGGCGCCGGTCTTGCTGTCGTCCGCATCCTTGTCGCCGGCACGCGTGCCGAACTGGTCAGGCGTGAGCGGCAAGGCATCGTCGACCACGGTGTCCTGATCGCTCACGACCATGCCGCCGGCCGTGCCCTTGCGCACCGAGTTCATCACATCGGAGTCTCTCTCTGCGTCAGAGGCGTTCGTGGCATGGTAGCGCGTCGGCATCCAGGTGCCGTCGCTCGGATGCGTCGCTGCAGCCGCATCGTCAAGCGAAGTCAGTTCCACCTGATAGGAGGCCAGGGCATATTCGTCGACTGCGTACGTGATGTCGTTGTAGTCTCCGTAGGTCGGATTCGACACAGTGCCGCCTGTGAGCTTCTTCATCGGCTTGTCGACAACCGTTGCATCGTCCACGATGGAAGACACGGCGGTGGGAAGGTCGTTGAAGACGTAGACGCCGTTTGCATCGGTCATCGCCGTCTTCGCGCCGAAGCCGGTCACCTGATCCCACTTGTCATTCGTGTGGTTCGTGTTGTTCGTCTCGTTCGGCGTCCACTGCGTAAGGGCGAGCTTGCGGTTTGCGAGCTTGCCTTCGCCGTCTTGGCGGATGCCGTCATAGTCAGCATCATTCCACACCATGCCGGACACCTTCGTCTGCGGGATGAACACCACACCCGCGTCGCCGCCTTCCTTGTACGCCACGTTGGAAGCCATGAAGTACTCGACGCCTTCATACGTCACGTCGTTCTCAGGATCGTCCGCAGCGGACGTTGCCTTGAAGTTGGCCGTGATGACCATGCCGTCGGAACGCACGTTGCCTTGTTGCTTTGTCTCGTCAAAACGGTTCACGAGCGGCAGGTTCTTTGTCGGGTCGGCACCACCCGCCACATTGTTGTTGCGGTACACGTCGGACTCCATGCTCAGCGTCTGGGAAGCCGTCGGCGTCGCGGCACCGCCGTTGTGCGCGTGCGTAAGCGTCGCGCGGACGCCTTCGGCGTTGGTCGGCAGCTCGTCGATGGTGATGCGGTAGCCGGCCAGGTAACGCTTCACGCCGTTGAACGTCATGTAGGTGGACAGCTTGTCGGTCACGTACTTGCCCTGCGTCATCGTCTGGCCCGTCGGCAGATTCTGCGTCGTATCGCCCGTGGTGTAGTGCAGCGGAGCAACAGAGGTGTTGCGCACCCATACATGATTCGCAGGGTCATCATCAGTGTTGTCGTAATAGTACGCCTCCACCGTGACGCCCACGCCGTCGATAAGCGGTTCGGTCAACTGACGAATGCCGTCGTAGTTCGTGTCTTCCCAGACATAGCCGATGATCGGGGCGCTCGGGGGCTCGATGAAGCCGCCGTTCATGCGCAGCTCGTCGCGGCCGAAGGTCATATCATAGGAAGCCGTTTCAGTATCATTCTTCGTCTCGTTGTCGTACGTCGCATCCACCACGGCGGTGCTTCCCGTCACCGGATCGTTCACGCCGGCCAGCACGAGCATGCGGTCAAGCGTGCGCTTCTCGGTGTTTGCGTTCGTGTCTTGCGTGTTTTCAGCATTCCAGTACAGCGGGAAGTTCGCCTCTTCGTAGCGACCCTCATAGGTCTTGTCGTAATCGTCGCGCACATTGAACACGACACGGCTCGCCTTGGAGTTGTATGCCTCCTGGTTGTTCGCAGTGAAACGTTCGTCAGCCAGCGGCTTATGGTTCGGATCATTCGGATCAGGTACCGCAACTTCTTTCTGGGCGCTCGAGAACGTCGGGCTGAGGTCGGCTTCAACCGTGTAGCCGGCCAGATATTCCCTGCCGTCCACGATGACGCGCACGGGCAGGTTCTCGAATTCGTACCATCCGGCCTTTGTGCCGTTCGCGCCGTTTTGGGTGTGCGCAAGGCGGTAGTTCAGACCAGGATCGTTGAACGAGGCCACCTGTTTCCACATGCCCTTCTTCGTCGTGTTGTCGAGCAATGTGACGGTCTCTTGGGTCCAGGCGCCACTCGAGGCATCCTTCTTCCATACCAACGTATCCGCGTTTGGATCGAAGTACCACTGCTTCAGCCCAACGGCCTCGTTGACGTACGCCGTGTCGGGATCGGGAATGATCTCATCTACGAATTCGTCTTTCTCGTACACGCAGTCAAACTTGTTGTTGCCGTTGTCATCCTTCCACTTGTCGCCATTGGTCTGGCCGACATGCCAGCCGTCTGCATCCGGGCCGACGAACGTCTGATTCAGATCGAGCTTGCCATCGCCGTTGCCGTCTTGCCAGGTTTCAGCGTAGAACGGACGCGAGGCACCGTTGTCGATGATGGACAGATCGTTGAAGAAGCCGTCCTGGTTGTTGTTGTCGCACCACAGATAGCCTGCGATGGTGCGGCGGGCGGGCTTGATCTCGCCGGCATCGCCGGCGGCCACCGGGTCGGCCAGCGGCTCGGTCCACTGGTAGTCGACCGCGTCTTCGGTATCCATGGCGTGCCCGTCCGGAATCGTCGTCTGGGCGTATTCGTTGTCGGCGTTCTCCTGCACAGCCGCGTCCACGGTCTTCGCCAAGATGACTTGGCCGTCGTTGGCACGCAACTCGGCCGTGTCGACGTCTTCGTAGCGCTCGACGATCTTGTAGCTGCCCGAGCCGGTCTCGTTCGAAACCGTACGAGCAACGCCCTTGTCGGCAGCCAGAGCGTCGTCGGTGTTGGCGACGTCGGAATCAAGGCCGAGCGTGCTTGAATCGGTGCCGTTCGCCAGCACGCCCTTGTGCGTGGCGGTCAGATGCCACGGGTCAGACGGATTCGGCGCGTAAGCGAAGCCGCGGGCATTTTCCAATTCGACGCGGTAGGCCGCCAAGAAGTATTCGTCTTCGCCGGTTGCGGCGTTGTTCTTGACCACGGCAACCGGCAGGTTGTCGAAGTCGTATTCACCCAGGTCGGCACCACCCTTCGTCTGAACAGCCACGACGCTTTGCTTGGTCGTTGCGTCGGCTTTCGACTCAGAGCCGGTCACCACCGGAACACGCTTCGTGGGATCCGCCGGCGAAGGCTTCGTGGACAGCCAGTCAGTCGCAGCGCCGAACTCGCCGTTTTGCACCCACGCGCCGCTGTAGCTTTCGTTGGAGTCATAGGTGGTCGACTTCGTGCCGTCATTACGCACGTACTCCACGATGCCGGCCGTGCCGAGCGCGGCGTTTTCGACAAGCTGCTCGAACGGATCGGCTTCCATCCCATCGCCGACCGGCACCCAGTACCACTGGGTGGCCAGCACGCCTTCGCCTTCCAGACCCGGCTCAGACAGCTTGCGAATGCCGTCGGACGCCGCGCCGAGCGGATCGGTGTTCGTGTCGTCCCACACCATGCCGCCGAGCTCGCCGCGGGCGACCGTATACAGGCCGGCGTTGACGTTCGTGCGGCTGTCAACCTGGTAGGCCACGTCATAGTCAAGATCAGCCAGAGTGTCGCCATACGACGGGAGATCCACATGGTCGGCTTCGGTCGAAGCGGTCACGATGAAGCCGGTTTCATGGGCGACGCCAGCGTCATCTTGATTGTCACCGTCTTTCTCAAGCTGCGGGTAGGCCGTGATCTTGCGCTGGCTGACCAGGCCGTAGTTGACCGTCTGATCGTCAAAGCCCGAACGCAGCAGGTCGCGCTTGGCGTCGGAGTCGGTCTCGACCGCATGGTCGGCGTCCTCTTCGTTCTGGAAGATGGTCAGCGTCGTCGTCGGGTCGAGCGTCGGCAGCGTCACGCGGTAGGCCGCAAGCGCGATGCGATCATTGTTCGACTCGTCAAAAGTGAGCTGCGTTGCGTCGGCTACCTCGGACGGATAGAGCGAGCGGTTGTCCTCATCGAAAGCCACGAACGGCAGCAGGTCTTCGAAGGCGTATTCGCCGTTGGCGTTCGTCTCCACGTCCTTCCAACCGGTGTAGCCCGTGACCGCTCCGCTGGCGTCAGAGGTGCGCTCGCCGAAGTTGCGGTTGCGGATCCACGCGCCCACGACCTCGTCAGAAGCGTCGGTGACCAGCTCGATGTCCTCGGGCGAGTTGATGGTGATCGGAGCGAACTCACGCACGACCGTCGGGTCGGCGCCATTGTAGTTGGTACCCTCGAAGGGTGCAGGCTTGAAGCTGTCGGGGTTGCCGTCGGCATCAGCATCAGTCGCCTCGCCGTCCAGGTAGAACCACTGGGACAGCTGGACTTTCTGGCCGGCCTTGCGCGTATCGGCCGTCGTGCCCAGCACGCCGTTGTAGTCGTTGTCGTTCCACACGACGCCTTCGATGGTCGACGTGCCGAAGTAGCCGAAGCCGCCGTTCAAGTTGGCTTCGTTGCGACCCGTCGCCAGGTCGAATTTGACGTCGCCGACGTCAGAGCGATTATGCTCGCTCTTGTAGACGTCTTGCGTCATGAAGGCGTCGCCGTCGCCTGCGTTGTAATTACCGGCAAGCACGATCATGCCGTCGAGTGTGCTCGCGGAGGTGTTGCCACCCACATCTTGCGCGTCTGCCTCGTCCGGATCGTCGGCGACTGGCGTCTTCGCCATGCCGGTCAGCGCAGCCCAAGCGAGCGGGTAGTTCTCCGCGTCGTGCGGGCGGGTGGCATAAGTCACGTCATCGTCCTCGTTGTTCACAAACGTCGCGCCGATGGCATATGCCTCAGATTCAGCCTCGCCCGGATCCGGATAGTTTTCGCCCTCGTTGACTTCTATCTTCGTGACCGGGTAGTTCACCTCGTTGGCTTCTTTGCCGCCTTCGACCTCCACCGTGTAGCCGGCCAGGTATTCCTTGCCGCCGATGGCCAGATAGACCGGCAGGTTCTCGAAGTGGTATGCGCCGTCAAAGCTCATCAGAGAACCGCCGGGCGTGACCGTCTTCGTCGTGTCGCTCTTCTTGCCGGCAGAGCCCTTCAGATTGCCGACGGTCACGGTGTCGGTCGCGGTGTCGACCTGGCACCACATGCCGCCGCCGGTGGTATCGTCAGGCTCGAAGTACCACTGCTTGAGCGTGACGGTCTTGCCATTCAGACCGCGCTCGTTGTACGACGTGCCATCGACCTCGAATGCTGCGCCGAGCGGGTCGTTCTGTTTCATGACGCCGTCGTAGTCGGCGTCGGCCCACACGTAACCCGAGATGGACTGCTGGTGGATGTCCATGACGCCGCCATCGTTGTGCTTGCGGTCGGCCACCTTTGCCAGGTCGTACTCGAGCTCGTCCGGATCGTCTTCCACCGTTTCGTTCGTATTGCGGCCTGCGCCGGACGCCAGATAGTTGTCCGGATCGTCCTGGTTCGCGTTGTGAGAACCAGGTGCGGTCAGACCGTTCGACTCCTGCGACACGGCGGTCAGGTTCTGGTTGTTGAGCGCCGGTTCGTCCAGGTAGTATTCGTCGTCCATGACGTTCAGCAGCACCGCGTATTCGTCCTCGGCCATGAGGTAGCCGGTCTGGTACACCAGGTCGGAATCGGCATCATACGTGCAGTCGTTCACCGTGGTGCGATACACCGAGGTGGTCACGTTGCGGCTGCGGAACGCCTCGTCAGTCACGCGGACCTTGTAGCCGTACACGACGAGCGTCTTCTCGTAGTGGGCACGCTCGGTTTCAGAGAGCGCCTTGTACTGGTCAGGCGTCACTTCGTCGGCCAGGTTCGCGGGAGCACCCGCCTTCTTGAAGTAGCGGTAGTCGTGCGTGCGCAGGTTCTCGAAGCGGTAGGTGCCGGCCACGCCGGCGATGGTTGCAGTCTTCGTGTTAGCGTATGCAAGCTTGGTACCCAACTGATAGTGGTTGTTGGCGTCAAGCGACCAGCCGGTGCCCACGCCCAAACGCGTCTCGTTCGTGTCGTTCGTGTACGGATCATGCTCGTCGTAGTCGCTCGGATAGGCGTCTGCCCAGGCAGCATCCCATGTCCAGTCGTCCGAGGCTGTGCCGCCCTGCTTCACGTAGTAGCGCTCGAGCGACACCTGCATGTCATTGCGGCCTGCCTCGGTGGCGTCTCGCACGCCGTTGTTGTTGTCGTCGGTCCACAGCACTCCTTCGATGGTCGCCGACTGCGGGCGCACCTCGCCCACGTTGCCGCCGTGGACGGTGATGAGCTCGGTCGTGTCCTTGTCAAGGTCGACGTCCTCGTTGAGGGCCATCCAGTTGTAGACGATGTCACCAAGGTTGTTGTAGGTCATATCGTCGGGCACGTTGGTGTAGTAGGCGTAGGTCCCACCACTGCTGGGAGCATTAGTGTCAAGACCGGTCACCTCGTCTTCGGTCAACTCCTTCGCAAGCACGATCTGGCCGTCGAGCTGGCGAATTTCGGCTCCGTTAGCGGCACGGTCTTCTTCGCTGTTCTGGGCTGCGATGACGATAGGCTCGTAGTCATACGACGTGATGCCAGTCACCTCGTTTTTGCCCTCGACCTCGACGTGCGTGCTGCCGGCCTGCGGATGGGCCGCAGCGCTTGCGACGTCGGAGTCATGCCTGCGGTCAGAATTGTCGACGCCGCCCGAGCGCACGTCGTAGTCGGCCTGGTAGCGCGTAAGCAGCCACTGTTCGTCGCGCACCGTGCCCATGGCGTCGGTCTCGTCCGTGTCGTTCAGCTTCACGAGAGCCACGCGGTAGGCGGCGAGGTAGTACTCGTCGTGGTTGCCGTTTTGCACGGTGGCCACGGCCGGCAGGTTGTTGAAGGTGTACACGCCATGTGCGCCGTCGCGCTCGGCGGTCTTCACCATCACGATGCCGGTTTCATCGAACGTGTTGTTGTGGTTGTTGTCGGTGTAGGCCTCAGGCGACTGCCAAACGCCATCGTTGTTCGCGTCGGTGAACCAGTCGCCCAGGTATTCCGACTTCGCCGTATTGGCGTTCACGTTCACCTGGATGTTGGGCTGCGGACGCTTGCCTGACGTACGCAGATAGGGCTTCGTCAGGTCGTCGGGGTCTTTCGCGGTGTAGCGGTCGGCGCCGAACGTCTTGTTCTGCACCCAAGCGCCAGTGCCGCCGTTGGCTGCAGGATCCCAATACCATTGGGTGATGATGACGGCCTGGTTGTCGATGCCGGGTTCGCCGGCTTCGTCCACTACGAGCTTGCCGGTGCCGTTGTCCTTCATGGCCATGAGGCCGTCGTAGTTCTTGTCTTCCCACACGCGACCGACAATTTCGGAGTCGACGATCTTCACGAGGCCTGCGTCGCCGCCGCGCAGCGGCGTGGCAGCCGGTCGCGGCACGTCGTAGCACTTGTGGTTGTAGAAGACCACCGTGTTGTCGGCCGTGTTGTAGATGTCCCGGTAGGAGCCGAGCGTGCTGCGGTCGACCGTGTCGCCGTACTGGTACTGGCCACCGGCCGTCTTGCCGGACTTGTCGGTCAGCTCGGCGGACACGATGACGTAGCCGTCGGCGCGATCATCGTAGCCAGAGCCATTGTTTGCACCTTCGCCGGCGTATTCCTCGACCAGGTTGATGTAGTTGTTCGTACCGCGGACGGCGTCGGAGTCGTTCTCGCGGTTGAGCGGTTGCGGCGCGTCTTTGCCTATGCCCTTATGCGGCTGCGTGAGCGCGTCTTCCGGCTCCACTTCTTCAAGCAGGATGCGGTAGCCCGTCAGGTACGGCGTGTCTGCCGTCACCTGCTTGGCCTCGTCCACGCTTTGGCGCACATGCGTCAAACCGCCGAAGTACGGCTGCACGTCGGTGAGCGTCGAAGTCGCCGCTGCGTCGGGTTTGATGGTGTCGACGTAGACGTAGGAGGGCAGCTGCTCGAACGTGTATGTGCCGTCAGCATCAGTGACCGCGCCGTAGCCGGTGGTACCAGAGGCCGCAGCAGCGCCAGCCGCATCGGTGCGGTAGTACGCGAAGGACTTCGAGCGCACCCACACGCCTTCGGTGGAGGTCTGGTCGTCTATGTCGGTCTTGTTCATGTCGAGCGGCTCGGTCGGCGACACTGGCACAGACGTGCCGTTCTCATAGATGGTCTGGTAGCCGGCGGCCTTCAGCTGGGCCACCAGCGGGTTCTCGGCACCGTTCACATCGGGCACAAAGAACCACTGGGACAGCTGCAGCGCCTTGTCCTTCACGCCGGCCTCGCTGGCGGCGCGGAAACCGTCGGTGTTGTTGTCTTCGAATACTGTGCCGGTGATTGAAGCCGTGCCGTACGGACCAAAGCCGGCGTTCATGTGCGTGCTGTTCGCGCCGAGCGACCAGTCGAAGGCGATTTCGGAATTGGTTTCAACACGCTTGCTGTCACGCGGCTTGGTCTTGATCTGGTACTGATCCTGCGAATCGATCGTCGCCACGCCGGCCAGCAGAATCATGCCGTCCATGACGTGCTTGGCTTTCGTGCCGTTCGTCCCGAAGGTCGTCTGCGAAGTGACCTCGTTCCAGCGGATCGGGTAGTTCGTGCTCTTGTACGGCGACAGTTCCTTGTTCGCAACTTGAACGTCGGTGCCGGCATAGAGCGTCTTCTGGGCGCTCGTCACCTTGGAGTTGGCCTCGTCCTTTTCCGGCGAGCTCTGCTGCAGCAGCGTAGCGGGCAGGCCGCGCATCGCGTAGTCCTCTTTGCCGCCGATGACTTCCAGCGTGTAGCCAGCCAGGTATTCTTTGCCAGGCGTGTTGCCTGCGTGCGGCTCAACATAGCGGGTCGGCAGGTTTTCGAAAACGTACTTGCCCGCGTCGGCGCCGCTCTTCGTCGGCACGTAGACACCATGTTCAGTCGACGTCGAGGAGTCGCTGTAGAGCGTCGAGCCGGTGATGGTGAAGACGGCGCTCGCATCCGCCGGCGCCACCGAAGGGGTCGTCAACGTTCCTGTCGCCGCACGGGTGTAGGAGTCGTTGCCGAAATCGGTATTAAGTACCCATTTAGCACCATCATAATACCATTGCTTCAGAATGACCCGCTTGCCAGCAAGACCCTGCTCCCCTGCAAGCGGCGACAAACCGCCCAACGGCTGTGAAGAATCGATCAAGCCGTCATAATCCTTAACATCGATGCCCGTCATGTCCGCGCTGGCATCCTGCCACACGATGCCCGAAATGGACTGCTTGGCAGGCTGGCGCAGGCCGCCGTCGTTATAGGCGCGGTCAGTGCCGATGGCCAGGTCGTAGATGGTGTTGCCGGCGTTGCCTGGGGTGGCGTCGACATATTCGAGAGCAGCGTTGTTCGTAATGTCGCGCACGTTCGGATTGTTCGCGGTCGGAGCGCTCTTCAGGTTGAACTTCGAGGTTTCGTTGTCGTTGAGCGGTTTGACCCAGCGGACGACGCCGCTCAGATCCTTGCGGTTCAGGTCTTGAGCCTGCCAGCTGGCCGGCTCAAGCAGCACGTCGTATTCGCCTGGGGCCATGAGGTAGCCGTTTTCATAGACGAGGTCGGAGTCGTACTTGAAGCTGGTATTGCTCGGCGTTTGCTTCAGTTTGGCGGTGCCGTAGAAGCGGTTCCACCAGTCGGCGTCAGTCACGCGGGCACGGTAGCCGTAGATGACGACATATTCTTGGTTGTTGATGGTGACGCGCTCTTGCGACATCAAGTTAGAGAAGGTGTACTTGCCATCGGCGTCGGTTTCAACCGCTCGATCCATCATCAACGTGTTGGCGCTCCACAGGCCTTGGCCGTTGACAGTCGGGTCGGCGTCATAGGCAGCCCACTGAGTCGTATCGGCCCAAGAAGACTTTGTCACGGCGGGGTATTCGCTTGCCCACTTGTCATCGCGCTTCCATTCTGTGGACTTGCCGACCACGTAGTAGTAACGCTCAAGCGACACGTCCATGCCCGCGGCCGCCGGCTCGCCCGGCTGGCGGAAACCGTCGTTGTCGCTGTCGAACCAGAGGCATCCGGAGATGGTCTGGATCGGAGCCATGACTTCGCCGACGTCGCCGCCGTTCTTTCTCGGGGCGTCGTACTGCAGCCAGTCGTAGGCGACCGACTTGGTGGTGTCCATGGCCTGGCCCGCCGGCAGGGCGACCGTCGCGTCGACGTTGTAGCGCTCGCCGTTAGCAACGACGTTGCCAGCCGCATCGATCTCGTAGCCGTTCTTGTTGTAGTGTTTGCCGACCGCATCGACCAGATGGCCTTGCGCATCGTATGAATACCGCTTCGCCAAGATGACCTGGCCGTCGTTGGCGCGGATGTGCATATCGGGCTTGCCGTCGTTGTTAGTATCCTCGCCGTAGCTGCCGGCCACCAGGATGCCGCCTGCAACGCCACGCTTCGTGACTTCTTCTACGTCGGAATCCTTGTCGCGTTCCACGTCTTCCACGTAATGGCGCGTCAACAGCCAGGTGTTGTCGGTCTTCGCCGAGCCATCGACGTGTTCAGTGTGCTCCACGTCGGCCAGCTCTACGCGATAGGCCGCCAGGAAGTAGTCGTCAGTGTCGGACACGTAGGCCGCCGGCAGGTTCTTCACCTTGTAGCTGCCCTTCGTGAAGCCATTGCTGCCGTCGCTCGTCTTCACGACGAGGACGCCGCTGGAGTCCGACTTGTAAGCCAGCGGCACGTTGCCGGCCTTGTTGCCGTCGTAGATGATGGGCTGCACCGGCGTCGATCCCGTGACCTGGTCGCGGTTTGACGTGTAGCGGTCGGAACCGAAGCGAACATTGCGCACCCAAGCGCCTTCGAAGTCCTCCCACGTGCCGGCCGGCTTCGTAGCGGTCGGGCCGCCGTTCGTGCGGACCGTCGTGCCAGCAGGCAGCCCTGACGTCACTGTCGGATCAGCGTACACCCAGTCGACCTCGCCTGCCTTGGCTTCGATCGCGTCAAAGGCGGGGTTCTTCTCTTTCGCCGGCACCGGCGTTCCGCCGTTCGTGTTCTGCGTCTTCTTGACGCTTGCCGGCACCCAGTACCACTGAGTCAGATACACCTCTTCGTTCGGAATGCCCCCTTCGCCGGCGTCTTGCTGGCCGTTGTAGCTCTCCTGCGAATGCTCAGTCACGCAGCCGTGCGCGCCGTCGTTCCACACGATGCCTTCAAGCACCGATTTGGACACCTGCACAAGGCCTGCATCGCCGCCCCTCTGGGCGTTGTTCTTGATCGGGTCGGGGATGTCGTAGGCGACGATGCCGTCCTTGTTGGCGGCATTGGCACCGCCGGTCTTGTCGCCGTAGCCGATCTCGTAGCGATGGCCGTCACCGACATCCTGGTGGTCGGATACGAGCACAAAGCCGTCGGTGCGGAAGAAGCCCTGCACGCCGTCGAAGAACTCTTGGCGCAGCTCGATGAGGCTTGAATCGCCCTTGTCGCGGATGGCGTCGGAGTCGTTGTCCTCGTTCGCCGGACGCTGCGTGCCGTCAATGGCGTTGCCGCTGTTGTCAAGCTGCGGGCCGCGCGTGCCATCCACGTTCGTGCCCGGATCGTTCGTGGCCCAGTGATGCGTGACGTTGGTCACCTCGCCCGTCATCGGGTCGACGACAACCTCTTCAGTCTCATAGTTCACACCCACGTGCGCCTTCGTGATGGAGTAGTCGGGCGCGATCTCGGTCAGCTGGATGCGGTACGACGTCAGATACAACCGATCGGTCGTCACGTCGTACTCGTTTTCGAGCGGGTTGCTCGAAGGCCCTTCGCCCGGCTGGAAGACGTGCAGCTTGTTGTCGGTCGGACTCGTGTCGACGTACACAAAGCCGGGCAGGTTCTCGAAGGCGTATTGGCCGTTGTTCAGCGAGCCATCGCCCGTCTTGCACGTATGGACCGAGAAGTCCGGTGCCGGGACGGGAACCCAAGCGCCGATGACCTTGCCGTTCCTATCCGTGACCTTGCGTTCCTTGCCCACAGAGGCAGTGATAATCTGGTAACCCGGCTTCGCAGTGAACGCGCCGTCGCCGCAGTCCGCATCCGGAATCCAATAGTACTGCGTGAGCGTCAGCGTCTTGTTGTCGAGCTTGTCTTCGTCGGTCTCCAAGATGCCGTCGAAGTCCTTGTCGAGCCACACCGTGCCGGACACCGTCGTGGCGCCGAAGGTGCCAAAGCCCGCGTTCATGCGCTCTTCGTCTTGGCCGCGCGAGAAGTCGTAGACGACGTCCTTGTCCACGTTTGCGCCAACGCCGGCGCGACCGGCCACGGCGTCTTCGTCAAGCACGGCCTTGCCTGTAGCCTGCTTGTAGTACTGGGGCTGCGTGGCGCCGAAGTTCGTCGACGCGTCGGCGGCCATGGCCTTGTCGGCCAGAACCAGCTTGCCCTTGTACGTGGACTTGGTCACGTCCCACGTGCGGTCGTTGGCGTTCGACAATGTGGCATCCTGCACCGTCAGCTCGTTCCAGCGCACCGGGTAGTTGCCCGTGGTATAAGCAGTATCGGTGTTCTGCAGGGCGCTGACCACGTTCGAGTTCACATTGTCGGTGTTGGCAGCCTTCCAGGTTTCCAGCTTGTAGAGGTTTGTCGGATCCGAACCATCGCCCACCTGCACGCGGGTAACGGGCATGCCGTTCATGGACTTGCTGCTGTTCTTGTCGGGCGCAGCAGTCGCCGTGGTGTCGTCATTGCCGTCGCCGAGCACCTCAACGGTGTAGCCCGCCAAGCGTTCGGTCGCAGGACCCGTCACGCCCGACGCGTTGGCCGCACGCGGCTCGACGTAGCGCGTCGGCAGGTCGGCGAAGCGGTACAGGCCGTCTGTGCCGGTCAGCAATACCACGCCGCCCAACGTGGTGTCGTAGGTTGCCCCGGGAATGGTGAAGCCACCCGAATAGCTGGCACCGCCGCTCAGGCACGTGCCGCCCAGCAACGTGGACGCATCCGCATTGGCGCCGCCCCACGTGTACTTGTCATGGCCGAAGTCCTTGTTCTGCACCCAGTTGTCGGCATCGTCGAGGTACCACTGCTTCAGGATGACCTTCTTGTTGGCGAAACCCTTGTCGGTGCCACCATAGAGACCGTCGTAGTCAGCATCGTTGAACACGCGGCCCGCGATGTCTTGCTTGGCCGGGAAGCGGATGCCGGCGTCGTTGCTTGCGCGGTCGGCGCCCAGGCCCAGGTCGTAGGTCAGCTTGACGGCGGACGTGGTCGCTGCAGACGCCACGGTGCCGTTGGCGTCTGCAGGAAGCGGCGTCACGCCCAGATTACCGTCAGCCAGCTGCTTCGGTGCCTTGCCGTAGCGGTCAGCCGTATTCTGGTTCATGTTGGCCGGCAACGGGCCTTGCAGCTGGTTGCTCGCGGACGATTCGCCGGTGGCCGTCGTGTCGTAGACGTTCACGAGCACGTCGTATTGGCCCGCAGCCGTCAGATAGCCGTCGTTGTAGATAAGGTCGGAATCGTCACTGTAGTTGGTAACGCCGCCGTTTTGCAGGTACTTCGCCACGCCGATCGTGCGCTCCCAGAACATCGGGTCGATGACGCGGATGCGATAGCCGTACAGCCAGATGGTAGGCTGGTTGCTCGCATTGGTCAGATCAACGGTGTTGTCATACCACCAGCTGGGCAGATCGCTGAACGTGAAGGCGCCGTCGGTGCCGGTCTTGACCACGCGGCTTACGTCGCCGCCGTTGCCCTTGCCTGCAAGGCCCTTCGTCGGGTCGTTCGTGTAAGCGGTCCATGTGTCGGTGCCGTCGGTCTTCTTAGTCCAAGACTCGTCGCGCTCCCACTGGGCGCCATCAGCGACCGCATATTCGCCCGTAGTCGCATTCTGCTTCGCCGCGATGCGGTAGCGCTCGATGACCAGTTCTATGTCGCCCACGCCCTGCTCGCCGGCGTCGCAGATGCCGTCGTTGTCCTGGTCGTCCCACACAAGGCCGGTGATCTGCTGGCGCGGCTGCTGCACCTCGCCCACATCGCCGCCGGCCATAGGCTTGTCAGCATCCACCGTCATGAAGTCATAGACCTGATCGTCCTGCGGCATGGCCTCGCCCTGCTTCACCCTCACGCAAGCGTTCACGTTTGCGTAGTCATCGGTGAACTCGCTAGCACCCAGGGCCTTCGCCAGAACGACCATGCCGTCGTTGTTGCGCGTGCTGCGATTCGGATTCGCGCCGTCGGAGGCCGCGCCCTCACGAGAATCATCAACGCGATTCTGGATGGCCATCGGGCCCACGGCCTTCATGACCGCCACATCGGAGTCGCCCGTCACGTACTGGCTGCCATTGGTCTCATCCTCGCCAACGTTGGCAGCGGCGCCGTTTTCACCGTTTTCGTGATAGCGCGTGATGGTCCAGGTGTTGCGCGTGCCGTCGGCCGTGTTGCCGCCAGCCCCCTCTTCGTGGTAGATCTCGTCAAGGGTGACCTTGTAGCCTGCCAGGTAGTAGTTGTCGTTCTCGTCGATGTAGACCGTCGGCAGGTTGTTGAACTGGTATACGCCGTTGGAGTCAGTGGTCGCCGTCGTGTTGACGCCGCTGCCCGAGCCGGTGTACAGGTCGCTGCCGAAGGCGGTGTTCTGCACCCACTCGCCTTCGCCGGACGCCTGAAGTGTAGACTTCTGCCCATAGTCGTCAGGCATCCAATACCACTGCGTCAGCGTGAGGTGCTGGCCAGCCAAGCCGCGCTCGCCGGCATCTTGGATGCCGTTGTAACCGGTCGAGAAGTCATACGCACCGGCGTTGTACGTGCCCGTGTCGTCCCAGATACGACCCGTGATGGAGCCGCGCGGCACTTTCACGAGGCCCACTTCGCCGCCCCGCTGCTCGCCCATCGGGCGCGGCAGGTCGTAAACGACGGCGTTGTAGACCGACTCGTACTGGTAGTTGTCGTCTTCCTCGGCATGGTCGGACACCAGCACATAGCCGTCGCGACGCCAGTTGGCCGCATCGCCCCGGCGCTGGTCGTGGTCCGGCACGCCGTTGTCCTGGTTCGCCTCATACAGGTCGAAGTCGTTGTCGAAGTACTCTTCGATGACCTGGATGACGTTGCTTGCGTCGCGCACGGCATCGGAGTCGGAGTCTTCGCCCGGCTTGCTGTCAAGCGTCACGGTCGACAGGGGGCCGAGCACGTTATGGCCGACGTTCACGCCCACGTGCGCCTTTGCAAGCGCCCAGGTGGGTCCGACCTCGTCAAGCGTGATGCGGTAGGCCGTCAGGAACGTGCGGTCGATGGTCGCGCCGTTGGCCTCGTCCTTGTTCGTCGCGTCGGTGTCATTGGGCTGCAAGACGTAAATGGCGCCGCCAATGTCTTCCAGGTAGATGTAACCGGGCAGGTTCTCGAACCGATATGCGCCGTTGATGTCGGTCGTGGAAGCATCGCGCTTGAACGTGGAGCGGGCGCCGGTCTCGCCAGCGTTCTTGACGCTGAACCAGTAGCCCTGCTCCCGTTTTGCGGCCGTGCGATTGTCGGTCGTGCTGCGCTCAAGCACGTTTTCTCCCTCGCCGATTGCGCTGCCCGTCACCGGGGTGTGGCAGGTCTCCTTGTCCACCACGAAGTGCGGATCGGCGGAAGCGGCATCGGTCAAAAGCGCAGTGACGACGTCGCTGTTCTCCGTGGTATCGGCCACGTAGAACCACTGGGTGATGCGGAAGGTCTTGTCGGGCACCGGGTTTTCACCCGCGTTCAGAATGCCGTCGAAGTTCTTGTCCTGCCACACCTTGCCGGCCACATCCGTGGCGTCGTACTCGCCGAAGCCAGCGTTCATGCGCACCTCGTCAAAACCGCGCGAGAAGTCGAACTGCACTTCCTGATCTTGAGACGGGTCGGCGCCCTCGGGGTTCCAGCGCGTGTTCGGGTACCAAGTAGCAGAACCGGACTTATTAGCATCACGCACTTGCCGCTCATAGTACTGCGCCTGCGTGTCTTGATAACCCGTCGTAGCATCACCCGCTGCCGCAAGCGTACCTTCAGCCGGCGTTTCAGTGGAACGTGCCGCCAGCACGATCTTGCCGTCGAGCGTCGACTTCGTGACAGTTACTTCATCGTCGGGCACGTTCGCGGTCGGATCGAAGTTCTGCACAGTCAGTTCGTTCCAGCGCACTGGATAGTTGCCCGGCGTGTAATCGCTGAAGTTCTGCGCAATGGCGAAGCTCGGGTCGTTGACCTGCATCTTGGCGTCGTAGGCGCTGACAGCCTTCGAGTTTACGGCGTCACTCGCTAACGAATCTTGCTGCAGCAGCGTTGCGGGCAGGCCCGGCACCGTTTGGGCAGCCGCCTGGGTCTTATCGGCCTCGGCCGGATCGTACGCGCCGCCAAGCACTTCCACCGTGTAGCCGGCGAGGTATTCAGGGGCGGGTTCTGCCTCGGCACTGTCAGTACCCAGCGTCATCTTGCCCACATAGCGCGTCGGCAGATTCTCAAAGACGTACTCGCCCTTGTTCACAGCTTCATTGCTCGTAGCAAGATAGACGCCCTCATCGTCGCCATACCACGTGCCCTCAACCGAGGCGGCTGGAGTCACCGAATTCACAGCGCCATTGACCAGCTTGTATGCACGGCCGAAGGCGTTGTTGTTCACCGCTGCACCAGCCGCAGCCACGCCGTTTGCAATGGCGAATACGCCCGCCTTGTCGGTCGCGTCGTTATGGCTCGCCCACGTGTAGGCGTCGCGACCGAAGTTAACGTTCTGCACCCAGTTGCCGCTCTCATTCAAGTACCACTGCTTCAACAGCACGCGCTTGTTGCCCAGACCTTCTTCGCCCGCGTTGATGAGGCCGTCGTAGTTTGCATCATGCCAGACGGTGCCGGCGATCTTCTGCTTGGCCGGGTCGCGCAGGCCGGCGTCGTTGCCGGAACGGTCGGCGCCGCGAGCCAAGTCATAGACGAGCGCATGGCGATAGAGATCATCATCGCCTGCCACCTCGGCCGCCTTTTCGGTGTAGACCGTTTCGATGGCGTCGCGGCCGAGCTGGTCGTTTTCGTCATCGTCCGGCGCACAGTAGCGCTCGTCAGGACCATAGGTGTCGGCCAAGTTCTGGTTCGGGTTGTTCGACGCAGCCGCTGCGGCGCGGTTCGCGTCCGGCGTATCGGTGGCCATGACGTTGAGCAGCACGATGAACTCTTCGTCTTTGTATCCGCTGCCAGGTTCGGTTGCTTCGCGCTGCGTCAGATAGCCGTCCGCATGCACGAGGTCGGAGTCGTTGGACCAGTTCGTGTCCTTTTCAAGCGCATCGACGGCATAGCTCTCCCCTTGCAGGTACTTCGCCGTGCCGCGATAGCGCATCCACCACGCCTCGTCGGTCACACGCACCTTGTAGGCGAAGATGACGTGCTTCGTATCGCCGTTCTCGTCAATGATGTAGCCCTGCGTCTTCAGGTTGCGGAAGGCGAACTGGCCGCCGTTGGCAGACGTGGTCTGGTGGTTGGTGCTGGTCAGCGGCAAGGGGTTACCGTCGGCGGCAAGCAGCGTGGTGACGTCGCCGTAGAGGTTGTCGCCATCAAGGCCCGTGACCGGGTTCACGTCGTAATCGTCCCAATCAGGCGCCCATGTCGGATCGCGCTGCCAGTCGCCCGTTGCGGAGTCAAGCTGATCGCGCAACTCGGGGTAGTCATCGCTGTTCCCGGCCAGATCGTAGTTGCTGTAATCCAGACCGTCGTCCGCAGTCACGTCCATATCTTCGCCGAACGGATCGATCTCCATGTAGTAGCGCTCGAGAGTCAGCTGCACGCCGTCGGCGCCGTCTTCGACCGCGCCCGTTGTCGGGTCGATCGCGCCGTGGATGCCGTCGTTGTCGTTGTCCATCCACACCACGCCCATGATGTCTTGCGTGGGCGGCTTGATCTGGCCTGCGTCGCCGCCGCAAGCGCCAGCGTCGGGAACGGAATTGCCGTTCTGGTCGGTGGTTTCCAGGTCTTCGCGCAGCGTCCGGTAGTCGTAGAGCACGACCTGCTCTTCTTCGGGAAGGGCGGTTATCTCGTCTTCGTCGATGTCGACCACGTCGGCACGCGACACGACGACCTTGCTCGCCTTGCGGGTGTGCACCGTCACATCGTCGTCGAGCACGCTGCCTTCGACGTCATGCGTCACGCCGGCCAGGATGATCTGGCCATTGTGGGCATGCAGGCCATCAATGGATTCAGCGGCCTCATCCACGGTCGCCGCAGTGTCTTGCGCGATGAGGCAGATGCCGCCGCCCTGGCCAAGGTAGCTTTCAGCGTCGGAATCCTGGCCCGCGCGGTCGGTCACGCCGTCGTTCTGATTGCCCAGATGGTAGCGCGTGAGCAGCCATTGCTCGTCTTCGGCGACAGAACCATTGTCGGTGTCCACGAACTTCTCGTCAGCCAGTTCCACGCGATAAGCCGCCAGGTAGTGCGTGCCTTCCCGCATCGCATGCGTGTCATTTGCCTGCGAAGCGCCAATTATTGCCTTGGAGGGCACCACGTAGGCTGCGGGCAGCTCGTCGAACACGTAGGTGCCGCGAGTCGTCTCGTCATAGGTGGGCGTCCAGCCTGGATCGCTAGGCTGCTTGCCGTTCGCGTCCTCGATCGACGTGCGGTCGGCCGTCTTGACGCGGATGACGCCCTGCTTGCCCGCCACGACCGTCGCGCCAGTCGTGCGAGGCGCACCCACCGTCACGACGCCGTTGTTGTCCACGGTCACGTCCGCCGTGCGGTTGTCAGCACCGAAGGTGTGCGAGCGCACCCAGATGCCGCGTCCGTCGGCCGCAAGCTCGATGTCACCGTCGGCCAGACACAGCACGCCGTCATCCTTCAGCTGCGAAGCCGTGGGGGCATGCTTCACATCGGCCGTCGTGGTCGTGTCAGGCACGAGACCCGCCGCGATGGCCAGGTACACGAGCTTTTGTTCGTCGTCGAGGCTCATGAATTCGGATTCGTCGAGTGCGCCAAAAGAACCGACGTCGATCTTGCCGTTGATCTGCACGCCGATGGCCTCGCCCGTGATGCGCTCCAACGCCTGTTCTTTCGTCTCGCCCGTTTGGAGATCCTCGTCAGTCAATGCAGCCTCGTCGATGAACGCGGCCGGAATGTAGAACCACTGCGTCAGGTCGACGCTTTCGCCTGCCAGGCCCGGCTCGCCGTCATCTTGCACGCCGTTGTAGGCCTGGTCGTTGTTGGTCGTGTCGGCATCCTCCGCATAATGGCTGTCGTCCCAGATGCGGCCAGTGATCTTCGACCGCGGCACTTCCTTCAGGCCGACGTCCCAATTGGTGATGCGCCCCGCATCGGCCAGGTCATAGATGGTGTTCGGGCCGTAGAGCTGGGTGTCGAACAACAGCTTGTTGTTCTGGTAGGGGTATTCGTTTTCGTAATCGTACTTGTCTTGTTTCCACTGGTCGAGGGCTTTGACGTAATCGAGGTAAATGAGATTCTGTTTGTAATACAAGTCCTCGGCCGCCGCCCACGCATCGTTCATGCCGTCGTGCCACTCTTGCAGGAAGTCTTCGTTGTTCTTCAGGAACGGATAGTACTGCGTATAGGACGTAATTTCGTTCATGATGACCATGTCGCCATCGTTCGGACCGCCCGGCTGCACATTGCCAGTGAACGGATTTATCAAATCCTGACCTTCATAGTAGTGGAAACCGTAGGGCTGGCTGTAAGAGCGCAGCACATTCAGGTAACGCGCCACGTATGCCTGATAGCTTTCATTGAGCCCGTCACGCTGCATTTCAATGGGCGTGTACACCTTCATCGGCTCCTCCGGCACGCCCAGGCTCAACAGTTCTGCAAGCTGCTTTATGTAATTGTGCACCTCGCTGGCGTTCTGCGCGGCATGGTCGAGACCCGCAACGTCGTACTTGGCCTTGATTTCGTTCAGCAAGACCCTCAGATTGTCGTACACGCCCGGGTCCTGGCTTTGGTCGTAGTAGTTGCCGAACTGAGCATACTCCCGCTTGCGAACCTTGTAGTTCGACAACTTGCCAGCGTATTCGACCTTCGTGTACTCCCATGCATCATAGGCGGTAACGTAGTCCTGATACTCCTCCAGCCACTTTTCGTACGCCTTGTCGTAAACCTCTTTCTTGTCTTCATATATCTCGAGTTCGTACAGATACACGTCCTGATCGATGACATACTGCGCCTCGCGCGCCTCATGGTCGGCCAACATCAGCTGATACAGATCCATGAAGTGCTGCTTCTCCGCAGGTTCCAAATCCTCGTAAACCTTTTCGTCGATAGGGGCGTACACGCCGATGGCATCGATAAACGCCTTTCGTTTGGCCTCGAACAGTGCGCGATAGTCGGCCGCACCAGTCGCATTGTTGTTTTCGAGCAGACTGCGATACTCGGCAGCGTCAAACTCCGGAATGGTCCACACGTACGGATCGTCCGCAGACGCCGCCTCGAACAGGCGCACATCGCTTTCATACCGCTCGGCCAGCTCTTGCGCACCCGTAGCATCATTTTCGGCGACATGACTTGCATACTCGTCAATCGGGAAATCCGGCACTGCGAGGGTGGTTTTTTGGTTGAGAGTCGCATCGTTGTAAGCGGCAACGAACTCCGTGACGTCGGCGGTGTACGCATCGAGCAACGCCTGCATCTCTTGCTGCTTGCCTTCTTGCTCCAGCGTCTTGTATTGGGCGAAGTCGAAGGTGGGCACCGGCGTGGTCAGCAGAAGGCCAGCGTTCTTCAGGTCATTCTGGAAGTCCTCCACCCGGCTCTCGAAACCGCTGACGAATTCGTTGTAGGTGTCTATATTATTCGAGCCAACGGCTTCTTGATATTTCCCAAGGTCAAGGACCGGCACTTCGAGACGCTTCGCGTAGGATTCCGCGTTGACCTTTTTGTCCACCTCGTCGATAGCTTTGCCGTAATTCTCGATGTACGTCTGCTTGTCCGCATCCGACATCGTCTCAAAACCGGCCACATCGAAGACAGGCAGGTTCACCGGCTCGTCGGAATTGACCGCCTTGATGTACTTCGCCACCAGATCAACGTAAGCGCTCTCAACGCGAACGCGCGCAAAGTCATTGGCTGCCGCAAGGTAGGCATCCAGTTCGAACTTGGGAACGGGAACGCCCGTAGGAGCTGGGCTTGCGTTCTGCGCAGCAACGAACGCGTCGTAGTCGTCCAAGTACTTCTGATGGTAGGCCTCTGCCTTTTGCTCGCCAGTCGGCAAGGCGTCATAGACGGTAATAGCGAACACCGGCAGCTCCAGCGGCTTGCTTTCATCAGTGCCGGACGGCGTCTCGCTATTCTCAACATCAGACGGCGTCTCTTCAGTCCCATCAACGTTGGACGGCACCGTTTCCTCCGCAGCAGGCTGCGTTTCTTCGCTCTCAGGCTGCGTTTCTTCGCTCTCAGGCTGCGTTTCTTCGCTCTCGCCGCCGGAAGGCGTCTCTCCGCCTGCGGCAGGCTGCGGCCCTTCGCCCTCGTTGCCAGAAGACGTTTCGTCTTCCTCGTTGCCAGAAGGCGTTTCTTCTTCCACAGCGGTCTTGGGCTGATAGGCTGCCACGGCAGTCGCGTACGTATCGACGTAGTCCTTGGCCAAAGCCGCTCCGTCAGGAAGCAGCTCAAATTCGGTAAAATCGAACTTCGGCACCCTGCTCTCGGTGAAATCAATTGCCCAGCCAGCGGTTATCAGAGCGTTGCAGTAGTCCGTCCACGCCGTGTTGTAGTCGCTCATCAGCGTGGACTTGCCCTCCGCATCGTCGCACTTCAGATATCGAGCGGTATACGAGTTGGCATCGTTCGGGTTGCGGTTCGGCAGGTTCGCAAGCGCGGCTTCGACCTCCTCGTTAGTGGGCGTTGCACCTTTCAACGTCGTGATTTGCAGATACGCTTTGAACTCGTCGCATTTGCCCTGGAAGTTCTCAATGAAGTTTCCACGTGTAGGATCGTTCAACTGCGCCAGATACTCTTCTATCTTGAATTCGGGCACGGTGGCCGTCGAATCGATAGCCAATTCCTGATCCTTGAACGCCTGCAAGTCCGCAAGGTATTTGTCAACGTATTCGCGCTTGGCGTCCGACTGCAGCGCCGCTTCATACTCCCTCACGTTGAACAGCGGCGGCGTCACCACCGTAAACGACTCGTTCTGTTCATCGAAGAAGGCTTTTGCCTGAAGCAGATATTCGTCCCAATGCTTTTCGAGGAAGTCTGCCTTTTCTTTATCGGTTCTAAGCAGCGAATAGGCAGCTGTGTCAAACTGAGGCACCGCCGTAAAGACGAGGTCCTTGTTGAGCTCGGAAGCATAGGCTTCTACCGATTTCAGATAGCCCTGATAGTATGCATCCTTATCAGCTTGGGGGATATTGTTGTATTCCACAAAATTGAACGTCGGCACCGCGATCAGCGGAAGCGCCGTCAACCCGTCTTCGAAGTTTTCCACATCGTCGTTGTAGTCATTCAGATATGCTTCACGGTTCGCCGTCGACACGAAGCTCTCGTAACGATCTACGTCAAACTTAGGCAGTTCCGCTTCGGGGAAATTGTCGCCAACCGAAGCTTCGAATATCCGCATCGCCATATCGTAGTCGGCAAGAATTTGCTGCTTCGTCTGATCGTCGGCTGCCGCCTCATAAGCCTGCACGTTGAATTTTGGCAGCTCCATGCTCGGCAGCTCCGTGGTCGCAAGCAGCTTGTACTTGTTCAGCTCATCTTGATAGCTCTGCTCGATCTGCTGCTTCTCTTCAACAGTCGAAGCCTTCCCATAAGCATCAAGGTCGAACAGAGGAACCTCAAGCACCGACAAGCCATTCTCGTCACGCCTTTGGAATGCGGCGAGATTTTCAGCGTACTGCGCTTCATACCAATCTATCCCCACCATAGCAGGGTTGTATTCAGGCTTTGCGAACAGCCCTTTCAAAGCTTTATAGGCACCATCAAACGCAGCCTGTTCCGAAGGGCTCTGCAACTTGTCCCTCAGTTGATTCACCCCGTCGGAGTCGAATTTTGGCAGCGACTTGCTGTACGTCGGCTCCTCGGGCTCCGGCGGCTCTTCCGGCTCCACCTCCGAGAAGACAGGTTGAGCCGGAGGATTGGGATCGTAGTGCGCCGGCTCCTGCATCTCGGGATCGTTCACCGGATCGGGCATGGCGTCAAACGTCTTGTTTACCAGATCGAGCAGCAGATCGATGGAGTCATTTCCACCGTCGTCCTCGTACAGCGGCATCTTGGGCATAGCAGCGAGCGTGAAGTGGGCATCGCGGTTCACGCGGCGCGTCACCACATTGGACTCCAGCACGCCCAGCTGAGAATCAGGCGTGACCAGCACGAACTCGTTTTCCAGCGTGCGCTGGGCAAGCGACGTCATGGTCACCGTGGCATACAGCACCTCGCCCACGGGCAGCGTGACTTGGTCGAACTTCACGAACGTAGGAGTGGACGCAGCCTCATCGATGGCGGCATTGCCGCTCTTGAGGTTCGCCGGATCCTCGCCCACCTGAATGGTGGCGCTCTTGTATTCGGAAGCGTAGGGCATCTCGTCGCTCAGCACGATGTCCAAATCGTCCGCAGTAGTGTTCGGGAAACGCAGACGGAACGTGACCTCATGCGGCGTCGCATCGGCACCGTCGATATAGTGTCCATGGTTGCACACGGTACACGTCTTCGTGCTGGTCTTCGTGCTGTCTTTCACGACTTCTTCCAAGAATTCGAACGGAGCGACGTCGGTCGTTTGCGAGCCGATGAGCGACACCACGATGAACTCGTCGTCAACCGAGCCCTCTTCGGGCAGCGATCCGTCTTCGTTCAAATAGTAAGCCATGGTGTACTTATGGTCGTCGCGCGAGCCGTCAACGTTTTGCCCATTGTTGTTGCTCGGTTCGAGCACGCAGTTCGGCTGCTCGAGCACCTCCGTTTCCACCGCGCCCGTCATCAGATCGGAATCCTTGTCCATAGCATTCGTGTTGCCGCGCAGCGTCACCAGATAGTCCTCATCAAGCTTGTTGAGGTCTTCTTGATCGATGCGCAAACGATAGCCGGCCAGGTACTTCTGCTTCTGGTCAGAGTTGGTTCCTGTGTCGGCCGGATCGGTCACGCAAGTGGGCACGTCGCGGAACAGATAGATGCCCGGTTTGGAGCTGGCGCCGGTGTAGGCCTCGCGCAGGCCGTAGCCGTGGTCGATGCCGCGAGCGTCGATGTAGGGACCGGGATAGAGCTCCCACACGTAATCAGAGTCGGGATCGCTCAGATTCTTGGGGTGATACCACCACTGCTCCAGCTTCACGCGCAGCTTCGTTTCGCCGTTGCCGCCGATGCCTGGCTCGAGCGTGTCGTCATCATCCTGCACGCCGTCTTCATTGGCGTCGTTCCACACGTAGTCGCCAACATAGCCCTTCGTGCCATCGATAAAGCCGAGGGCGAGCCTCTTCTGGATTTCAGAGCCCAGATAGGGATTCGCATCGTCTTCATGAATGATGCAATTCGTGTTCGGGTCGATCGGATGCAAAGCGCTGAACTTGTACGTGCGAGCCGTGCCCGAGGTGTATCGCAAATCGTTGTCCTGCACAAGAATGCTTGCGTCATCGTCGTAGGCAAGCTCGTCGTCCGTGTAGTCGAGCGGATTGCCGGTCCAGGTGACAAGCGTCGGCTTGAGCAGACGGGTGTAGATGGTGTCAGAGGTCTTGATGATGTAGTCCTTGTTCGGCTGCAGCCTGAACTCGAAGAAGCCGTCGTCGGCCGTGACGTAGGACGCCTTGTTGCCGTCGGCATCGATGGCCAGATTGCCCACCACGGTAGCGCCCAGCGAGGCATTGTATTCACACTCGTACACGTCCACGCGGATGTCGCCAAGTCGCTTTTCTTTCGCCTTGATCGGGTGGCCGCTGGCGTCGGTCACCTCCACCATAGTATTGCCAGACGGCACGAGCAGATTGGTGCTCGCCCCCGCCATCATGTCCTCATTTTCCACAGCAGACGAATCCACGGACACCGAGTCGAGCAACGAGTTGATTACTTCGGGATCCTCAACGATGCCTTCGGGCGAGCCGTCGTCGACGATGTCGTCGCGATAGGTGGTGCCGTGGAACACGACGCTGCGCGCGATGCCGAGAGAGTAATTGCTCATCTTATAGTCGTAGCAGGAGAACAGCGGATCGTCGTAGGAGCGCACGTTGTCGAGCTTCTTGGTGTTGTCAAGCGTCACCTTGCCAACCGCAATGGGATCGGTCGTCACCACAAGCTTCGCCGGATCGGATCCGTTTCGGTCGTGGCGCTCCACCGTCAGCTTGGCTTCGGCCGAACCCAAGCCGTAGTTGGACAAGTTGATGCCATAGCTGCCCAGCTCGTCTTGAATTTCCTGGGGCGTAAGACCGATGGAGTTGTCTGTTGGCGAATAGCTGTAGTACTCCTCAGGGAACGTGAAGCGCAAGCGGTAGATGGCCGGCTTCAAGTTGGAGAACATGTAGTAGCCAGGGTTGCCGTAATAGTCGTCTTCAGTGGTGTAGGTGTAAGGAGCGCCCGCGTCTGCGTTCAGATACCCGCCCATCGGCGTGACGTGAACATGACCAGTAGCCGGCTCGCACACCACCCAGCGGTCCACGTTGCCCGTCAGCGTATCGTTCACAAGCTGTGCCACCTGGCAATCGCGGTTCACCGGCAGACCGTATTCGTTGAGCAATTCCACCTTCACGCCGTTGACGCCAGGGTTATCCACGTCGGCGGCGCCGGAGGCATCGGGCTCGTAATCGAGGTCTTTCAGGCAGCCGTCGTCAGTGTGGTCGAACCATTCGGTCTTGCGGTTGCCTTCGGCGTCAAGCACATAGTTGCCGCTGGCATCTTTGACGTACTTGTAGCCGCTCATAAGCTTGCGCCCGGTCGTCGTCTTCTCGTAAGCGGGCGTGCCGTCGTCGTCAAGCTGCGTATCGTTTTGCTTGCCGTCCCAATTTTCGTCGATCCACACGTAGCTGCCGATGTAGCCGCGGCCCTCGGGCGCATTGGTGAACACGCCGGCGCGCTTATCCTCGTTCAACGCGGTCTCCTGAGTCTGTCCGTCGGCACGCGTGACCGCCGTGTTGATCTGCGTGGAATTCGCCAAGTTTGCCGCCCACCGCTTGTACTTGTTGTACAGGACGGGCTCCTTGGCTTCTTCGTATCGGCCCATATCGGCATCGACATCGCCGGTAAGCGAGCCCGCGATAATGGGCAGATTCAGAGGGTTGCGCAGCTCGTAGGTCAAGCGCACGGAGCCATTGCTCGGCACATAGAGGAAGTTGGTCTGATCTCCGCTCGGGTCAGTCGTTTCGTCGGTCAGCTGGGCCCAGATCGCGCGCACCGCTCGAACGATCTTCGTTTTTTCCTCAGGGGCGAGCGGGCCGGCAAGGTAGGCCTTCAAATCGTCAACGGGAACCAGCCAGTTGTCGGCCTTGTACTCATCGGCGCTCTTGGAGGCGTCGCCTTTGCGCAGCTTGTCGAACTCGGCGTTTCTTGTGTTGGGTGAGAAAGGCGGAAAGAGCACGGCTCCGTACTTGTACGACATGAACAAGTCGGTTTCTTTTCCAACCAAGTACTGAGTACCTACCCGTTTGAACGGACCGACCCAGATCTTGACATCGCGACCCTGCTTCAGCTCATAACCATTCTTATACGACGCCAAATCATGCACCGTCGGGCGCACGCCACCTTCCATACCCAACGGATAATCAGGCTCAGTATCCAAATAGTCATTGGAGAGCACACTTACCTTGATGGAGTCGAGGTCTTCGAGCCAACCGCTCCATTGGCTGTCACGCGCCCTGTCTTCGCGGTTCAGGGAATTGTGCGTCCACACATCCTTCTCATGCGGCAGCACGTCATAGATCACCACGCCTTTGAACTTGCGATCCGATCCCGTTGCCGCACCGGACGATGCAGTGTTCACCACAGATGCCTGGTAATTGTACAGCGCGCCTTCGGTCACCGGAGCGACGCCCTTCACATTGTAATCGACAGGACCGGCCAAGTCGGTATTGGCAACCTTGGACTGGTCCAACACCGGCGGCACGACGAAGGAAAGCGGCCCCAGTTCGGATTTGACATGCGTCTGGTTCTCGGCAATGCCGTCCAAGTTCACGTCTCGATCGTCGTGAACAGACGACACTTGTTCTTTGGAATTGCCTTGTTGCGGCGGGCACCAAATGTCGTAGTCGCCCAACTTGAAGCCATAGCCGGACGCCGTACGGTCAATCGGCTTTGCGGAAGCGTTAGCAGATTTGCTGACCGGCATCATGAACTCAAGGACGATGCCTTCGCCGGGGTTCAAGAACGCCTGAGACGGCGTCGGGGAACCCAGCGCCTGCGGACCGGTGAACTTCCAGTTCAGATACTTGCGCAGCGGATCGCTGGTGTCCGCGCTGGCATACTTGCTTTTTGCAGTGACCGAAGTCTCCGGAGCACCCGAAGCGGGAAGCTCCTTCACGTACGGCGCGCACACCGTCAACTTGGACTCGGCGTTCACCTGGGATATGGTCTCCGGTATGATGTTGCGCTGTGCATCAAAGTCGGCCACGTAATAGGTCCAAATGGGCTGTTCGCTGCAAATCTGGTCGATATTATAATGCACACCGCTCGTCGGATCCGCTTTCGATTTGTACGGATCATCGTAGAACGGCTTTGAATCGTAGAAATAATCGTACCGCTTCTTCGAATTATCCTCCGGATCCGTCGCATTGACAATATCGTCATATTCGACGTACGTGAGCTGCTGTCCTATTTGGGCGGTATCCCAGAAGCCTTCGATGATGGGCAGCAACACCGAGATTTCGGGGTTGTAGCAGAAGTCTTCCTTCAAGTCGGTCTTGCCCACCAGTTGCAGCATTTCGTCGCTCATATTGATGAGCATGACGCGGTATTTCATGGCGCACGACGAATCCCTGTCAATAGCGAAGCTCAGCCCTTCCTTCCATGAGAAGCCGCTGCCCAGATCACCTTTGTAGTAGAACTGCTGCATGGAAAGCGTCACCGTCGGGTGGCAGATGGAACGGAACAGGCCGACGCGATGGCGCTGCGCATGCACATACTTGGTGTCGTCGAACCGCGGCGTGGCAGACACGAAATGATTCATGTGCGTCGTCTCGCGCTGGCCGGTGTTGTAGAAATACGGCACATCGTTGGTCAGTCCGCGGACCTTCTCGCCCGTATCGTCCTCGGGAGCCTCGGCAACCTTTGTTTGGATGTAGAGCTTCGGCGCATTCTTGGTGATGCCTTCGCCCATCTTCTGCGTCTCGTCAACCGTCGGCGTGCCATCGGCGTTGAACAGCTGCTTTCCAGCAGCGTCCCACATCCACTTCCAACCAAGGTTCAATCGCTTCGGGTCGACGTCGTCGGCCTCTTGCACGCCCAAGGTCTCGGGATGCGCCGGGTCGTCATCCAACGCGTCCACGGCCAGACGGAATCCATGCGGCACCGCAACTTTCGTCGACAGCGTGTCGTCTGCAACCGTCGATCCGTCGGGCACCGCCTTCACGACCCAGCGGATCTGGCGAACCTGCGCGAACTCGTTGTTCAGACTCAGGATTTCAGAGCGCTTGATGGTCTCGTTCTTCTTTTCGGACACCGGGTAGCCCTCCGGATCGCCAATGACCACCCACTGCTCTTCATAGGCGTTGTTCTTGTCGTCAACGGCCGTCACGCCGCCCTGCGTCGCATATTCGTCGTCTTCTCCGAAGTAGTAGTCACGGTCGGCATCGGTGCCGGCAAGCGCATAATCCTCAAAGTCGAGCACGCCGCCTACCGATGGGTCGGGATCGGGCTCGTCCTCCACATTGTTCTCTCGATACACATTGCCGTCATCGGCCGGATCGGTGGTGACGATGCGGGCGAGCATGAACACGCGCAATTGCGTTTCGATCTCAGCCTCTTCGTTTTGCGGCTGCGACGGATCGTTCACCGTCACATAGGTCGGATTGTTGTCGGCATCCAAAATCGGATTGCCATCTGCGTCTGTCGCTTCCACGGTCATAGTGCCGTATTCCGCCCCTGGCACTTCCCACACGCCCGTGCTGACCGTCTGGAATTCGGACTGGATGCGACCCACGTTGTACAGAGCGCTTCTCTTCAATACGGCATCGAATTTCGATGACAAGTCGGTTGCCCAGAACGGGATCTGCCAATCGACGATGAACGAATTCACCGCGCCGCCGGTGTTGATGGCCTGGGTCAGGTAGAAGTTGTTGTCTTCCTTTTCGTAGGCGTCGACGGAATACGACACGCCCTCGTAGTCCTCGCTGTCCACCAAGGTGCGCAGGATGTCGGTGTCGCCACGCACGCTCATGGACGGCATGCGCGTGCGGAAGTAGCCGGATTCGTCGATGCCGCACAAATCGTCATAAGGTCCGACGTGCGCGTCGGCAGCTATGTTGTCGCGGTTCACGTCGACAAGCGAAGACAACTCGTCGAACGTGTCCTTCGTGAAGTTGATCGTTCGATTGTTTACCTTGGCAAACTCGTTCACCAAGGCATTCGAGACGTTGAGGGGATGCTCGGGTCGTACGCGCTTGTAATACGGCTTGTTCGCTTCGACCTTCGGCGTCGGCACCATGCCACCATGCTGCTGGCTGTAGGTCATGAAGCCGGCAGGGGCGTCCTTTTCCCCAGAGAATCCAGAGAAAGTATGGCTCCAGGAACGGTCATCCTCGCCCGACTTCCATTTGAAGTCGGTGTCGTGCAAGGCAACATAGAGCTTCGACTGGCTGCCATCCCATGCGTTGATGTCTTTGGCGATCTGGCGGTAAGAAGCCATCTTCTGTGCCATCGGATCGATCAGGTCGTACTGTTCGGCCAGATCGTTGGCACCCAGATTGTCCGGATCGTCGGAATTTTCGACGCCGATGTTGTCGATGCGCGTCCTCACCTTCAAAGTGATGGAATCCTCGTATCCCAAATAGCCATCGGCGTGCACGCCCCCATACGTGGCCTCAAGCAGCGAATCGTACTCAAAGAATTCATCGTCGGTTTCGTCGGAAGGCATCGAAAGCTCGATGGTGACCATTTCCTTGCCGTGCGACTTGCGCTTCGTGTTCTCCGTCGTGCGCTTGTCGCTTTCGTACCACGAATTGCTCTGGCTCGGAATATTGTGATTGAGCACCGTCTGCGCCGTGGCGTTGTAGAGAGGCTGATCAAACTCGTTGTTCTTCGACACCTTCTGGTCCGAATCGTCCGCATCAGGCTTGCCGTAGCCGTCTTGGCTGTAGTCATTCTCTCCCCAACCATCGTCGTAGAGAATCTTGATGGTCCATCCGCGCTCCACCATCTGCTTGGGGGTCAAGCGTTCGGTGACGAATTCGGGGTCGTTCGGGCCGGCGTTGCGATCACGATACGTGTGCTCCACATAGAAGGAGTAGTCGTCATTTTCATAGTCGTAGAACGTGTTCTTGTATTGGACCGGGACTCCATAGCTGTACAGCCCATCGATGTTGCGCATAAGGTTTTCTTTGGCCCACGTGCTGTCATAGAACGTCACCTGTTCAGGCAGTTCAAGCGCAAAGACGTACTTGCCATACGGCAGATCGCCCTTCTTGGCCTCGTTATCTTCATCACCCGGCGCCACGATGTTCTTCACCGTGGCGGAATACCACGGAGTGTCGTTGTACTGCCAAGCGTCTTCGATGCGCGACGGCTCGAAAGCCCCGTCATCGAATGCGTACATGACATAGCCGTTGTCGACCGTCACCTCTTCGACACGGAAGTCGCGCTCTTCGTAATCCCAACCGACTTCGGGATGCTTGGTGAGGTATTCAGCGATGGTGTTGCAGCCGTCCGTGTTCAGATTGCCGTCCGGTACACCTGCGGTGTTGCACAGCGTCAAACCAATGCTTTCGCCACTATCGAAATCGATCTTTTGCACAGCCGCCGCCGCACCCGATGTCGGACGATACACCGTGATCACGGCTATATAACGGTTCAAATACGGCAGTTCAGTCGTAATCGTCGCGTCAGCCACCTTCGTGGTGCCGTCAGCGCTGTAGACCGTGCGTGTCTGCGTCATGGCCTGGTATTCCATCGTGTTGAGCGGATTCTTTTCGAGCTTGGTTTCGTCGTCCACCAGACATTTGCCGTTGTACAGCTCGAAGCGCTTGGAAATGGTCTTCACCAGTTCGTCGAGGGTTTCCTCTTCCTTCGTCCTGATCATTGAGCCGTCAGGCGTCACGATGTCGCCCGCAGAAGCACCCTTGCCGGTCTCCGGCGTACCCGGTTTGAAGTACGACGTGGTCGGGTCGGAATAGTCGATCGTCTCGTCGTCACTCGGACGGTCGATCGGGTTTGCTTCCACTTCATAATACGTTGTGAGAGACGGACGCTTGATGCGCAGCTTGGTAGCCGTGTACACGCCGCCGTCATGATGGATGACCGGCTGCGCCGTTCCATTCGCCACGTTGCGTGCATCGTAGAACTCTTCGGACTGCACGTTCACACTGTTGCCGTTAAGGCCCTTCGTGGTCGCCTCCGTCAAGCCATAGGAATACGTAGCTCCCACGCTGTCTTCCAGCCAATAATCACCCGCCAGAAGGCCGCGGCCGTTGTAGCTGTTGTCTGCCAGATATTCGATGCCGTGCAAACCGTTGGCTTTCAGCGTCACGCCCATGCCGGGGTTTTTCAGACGCTTCGTCCCCTCGTCTTCCTGGTAGCGCCCAAAAAAGCCGGCCAAATAGTTCTTCGGCATGTCTTCAGTGGTGGCGCTCGAGAACACGCCAGGAGTCAGCTCGACATTCCTGCCATCGTTGATGGAGAAGTCAGGAATGAAGCCGCACTTGCTTTCGCGGTGAATCACGTAGACGTGGCCGCAATTGCAAAGCGACT
Organism: Slackia sp. ZJ119; assembly: GCF_011039175.1. Taxonomy (GTDB): domain Bacteria; phylum Actinomycetota; class Coriobacteriia; order Coriobacteriales; family Eggerthellaceae; genus Xiamenia. The sequence goes on along the minus strand of NZ_JAAKEN010000011.1, from coordinate 51,083 downwards.
CATACGTCGGATAATAGTCCTGCGTGGCGTCCAGGCGGCGATCGTCAGTGAACCCAGGGGTTTCCTTCCGGATGCGGGCCCCTCCGATATCCGTGCCCCAATCATCAGAATCCTGGTCAACTTCCCCTTCGAGCAAACCGGCGGCAATACCAGTATTCAGCATTTGTTCGTACATCAGCGTACCGCCGACGATTATCTCGTCTTCGTCTTTGTCGCCAGAATGTTGAATGCCGTCCTTGTAGTTCAGAATCACGAAGCGCTCGTCAGTGCCCATCTGGGCTTTTGCCCCTGGCGTAAACGGATTGGCGAGCAACGAGTTTTTCGTCTGCACCATAATGCCTTCGTCGATCAGGTTCTTATAGCCGATCATCTTCGAAGACACATACGTACGAATGTTCTCATAGCAGGCATCAATGTCCTTGCCGGTGTTCTTGGAATGGGTCTTGGGCTCGTCGTAGGTAATAATATTGAACTTGAACGTGTCCATGGCGCCAGATGCGATGGCGGTCTTCAAGTCTTCGTCCGAATTGAAGCCGTCGGCCTTCGGCACGAAGCGCACGACAAAGCGCTTTTCCTTCAGATAGGTCTTGCTTCCTACGCTGTCGGTAATCTCGTCGGAATAAACCGTCTCGTAGCGAACCGTTGCCTCGAACTTGTCTTTGAAGCTGTCGGGCATGTTGTCGGTAAGCTTCCCCACAGCCGGATTGCCCAGCAAGTCGGACGTTGCCAATCCGCTCATATGCTCAGCGTCGGCTCCTACCGTGTAGGCAATATCCCAATCATCATCGTCCATCGTTGCAGGCTGCTGGCCATACGGCTCGCCGGTCACGGTCTTGTAAGGCGCCACGCCATAGGGCAGCACCACCGTGACGACCGGCAGCACGAGCGAACCCTTTTGCCCGCCATCGACGGCGTAATTGTTCTTGTATTCCGACGTCCAGCGTTTCCAGTACTCCGTGTTTGGATAAGGCTCGTAGGTAACGGCATGCGTGAGAGGATCGGTGATTTCGTTGCAGTCCTCACGCGGCACGATGTTGTCGGTATACCACTCGTAAGGCTGCTCATCGAGCCAGTAGCGGTTCTCGACGTGCACGTTCAACTGGCGACGGTCGGTAGTGACGTTGACGTAATACTGGTCGTTTTCAACCGTCACCGGATCGCTTGCGAAGTCCTTGGAGTATTCCGACACCGTATTCCACGCGCGAACGAGCGGCTGACGCTGCACGGCCTTCGCGCCAGTCTGGGCATAAAGACGCATGGCGCCGCGGTTAGCCTTCTTCCAGTCCACCGCGCTGTTGTCGGTCACGCGCTTCGCTTGCTGTTGAGCCGCCGCCTCGACTCCGACATTCTCGACATATTGAGCCGCCACTTTATTGTTGAGAACGGTATATCCCTTCACGGCCGGCATGTTCGGCGTGCCGATGAACATCGGGTACCTGTCTTCCGTGGCGCCCGGCATGCCTTGCAGCGACCAGATGAAGTCCATGCCGTAAGGCTGGGAATCCTCCTTTGCGTGCACATTGTGGTAACTGTCGCGCGCCGAAGTGCCCTCCATATGGTCGACATCGAAGACCTGGTAATAGTCAGATGAGACCTTGCCAGCCTCTAGGTTGCTCGGCGTCGAGTTGTGGTACTTCGAATCGGCGTCCTTGCGCGGGTTCTTGTCCCAGGGAGCCAACAGCACGCGATCGTACCATGCGCCGGACTCGTTGTTGCCGAACACATGGCTGCGCACGTTCACCCGGATCTTGTAGCCGCCAGCGGGAACCCATTGTCCGTTCGGGGCGGCATGGCCGCTGTAGCACGCGTCAAGGCCGTTCATGTTCACGTCTTTGCCGGCCGTATCGGTGGTCAGGTTGTCCGCGTCGCGGCCGAACCACTTGCCGAGCGGCTGCTTGACGGTGATCTTGATGACCCACGGCTGCTCGCTGCGCACGTATTTGTCGCCCTTCATCAGGTTACGCTGCTCGACGGGCACCACACCGCCTGTCGGCACCGGTTCGGTGCGGCCCGGATCCGCGACCGGTTTGTACACGGCAGACTTGTCCCCGTTGTCCAAGTTCGCCGAATAGTCTTTACCCTCGTTCACGTTGCTCGCAAGCATGCTGCCCAAGCGATACTCGGCCGGGTCTTGCGGTTCGGTCGCCGCGCGATAGCCCTTGTACACACTGTAAGGCGTCTGCACAATTTCTACAGAAATCAGATTGGACGGAATGGCGGCATAGTCCTCCTTCACGAAGGGGGCAGAACTCCTCGTCAGCTTGCCGTTATCCACCCCGTTCACTTGTTTCAGCAGGTCAGCTTTGATTTGCAGTTTGCCATTGCTATCAAGTACTGGTTCAATACCACGTGGATACACATATGTAAATTCTACGCCATCCAAATTCCTGTCACCATAGTTGTACGCCACCATACGGCTGGTGAAGGTCTGGCCGTACTCCAATGCCGTCACGTATTGGCCTTCAAGCACGCTGCGACGCTTATGCTCTTCCAGATCAACATTGGCTTTCGTTTCATCAGGCTGCGTATAAGCCTGCTGTAGCTGCGCGCCACCCGCTGCGCCGCCGCCAAGCGCCCCGCCAGAGCCCGGCAATCCACCAGGAGCGACAATGGGGACCAGCGTCTCGGACATCATGTTCAAGCCGTTGACCTTCACTTCCCAATCCTTGTTGGGATCTTTGCTTGCGTATTTGCGAGCAGCCTTGTAATCGTCGGCGCCAACGCCGTCGTCGTAATCGCTGACCATTTCGCTCGATGCGGCTATCCATGCCTTTTGCATATGGAGGCTCGTCTCGCTCCACAGAAGCGGCGTGTTCTGCAGGTTGGGGCTGGCAGCGGTGCGGCCGGCGTGCGCGTTGCCGTTCTCCACTCGCGCCCTCGATACGAAGTTGTAGTAGTCGCGATCGAGCCATTCGCCGGGCGAGTTGATGGACGAATAGTCATACACCATGGGATAGCGGTACTGGCCACGGGCGTCCGAACCGTAGCCCCAGTTGTCGGGCTCGGGTCCGTTGAGTTTCCAAGTGCCTCCCTGCCGCTTCTCCTTGTAGATTACAACTCCATTGTGTTTAAGGCTACGATATCTAGGCTGGCTGCCGATATACGTATAAACCCAGTGCCATGCCGGGCTGACATCGTCGCTGCCCTCGTAGTTGCCCCAAATATCCGCGTACTGGCGGTATTGCGTCACCAGTTGCGCCGTGGCGCGGTTCTTCATGGCCGGATACCCAAACGTGCTGGGAAGAACGAGCTTGCCGTCGTAAGCCAGCGTCGGTGCGTTGGGAATCACCGGACGATAGACGACCTTTTGATGCGTGCTCGTCGTCTTGGCGTCTTCGTCGACATAGGTTCCATTGTTGCCCGAACGACCATAGTCGCCACCCGCCTGCGGACCGTTCAGAGCGCTGTCCAGATACGTAGCCAGCAAAGGATCGACGTACCAGTCCTTTTCGACGCGAATGTACTTGAACTTCTTCGCGGGCGTGAAGTCGGAGTCGGTCACATCGGTCTGTTGGTCGGCTTTGCCGGGAATGTAGGTGGTGGAGTTCTTCAGCATGTGGGACATGTCGACATGCTTCGGCTTGTCGCACGTGAAGGCGGCATCGTGCATGAGATAGTCCATGTCCATGAGCACGCCGGACGTGTCTACCCGCGCCACGTTGTTCTGGGCATTCCAGTAGTCCAACGGTCCCACCAAGCCGAATCGGTTGTTGGCCATGGGGCCGTACAGCGGCTGCCCAGCGCCCGGATACAGGTAGAACGAGTTCGTCGAGCCGAATTCCACGTTGTCGGGAATGGCGTTGTCGTTCTGGCTGCCTGCAGCCTTCGTGGTCTCGTGGTTCGCGGAATAGTAGTATTCACCCATACGCGGGAAGAACGCAGGCGACTTGCCTTTCGTGTTAGGATGGCCAAACCGGTCCTTCGCAAGGCTTGGGCTGTCCTCGGTCGCATACACCTGGGGCAGGTCCTCGGTGGACGCCTGCACCGGGAAGTACACTTCCAGACGGTCGCCCGTTTCCATGACGGTAGACCCAATGTTCGGCACGTCGAGCGGACGCAGCTGCAACGCCGACGCGCTCAAGCGACTGCGCGCCTTGATGTCATTGGCGTCTCTTGCCACAAACTCGATCTTGAACAGCGTGAACTTCGTATCATTCGACACGCCGCTAGCGGTCGGCGCTATATCGGAGAACGCCTTGCCGTAGGAATAGCCATCGCCGGTCGAATTGTCTTGATAGGTAACGTTCGACCGATAGTTCATCGATCCGCCATAGTCGTGATAGCTCGCGTTCGGCGTGTTGAGGATGGTCACCTTCACCTTCATGTGCTCGGTATTGCCCTCTTTGAACACGCGCTCGTTCGTCACGTCGTTGCCATTGACGTCATACCACTTGTAGCGCAGCACCTTCTCCAGATAGGCTTCCGTGATGTCCTTGCCGGCATCGCCGTCATTGGCATAACTTGTCGCCTGCTTCAGATAGGCCGTGGGGATACGCTCGATGAACACCGGATCGTACACTTCCCCAATGCCGGCCGTGCCATAGCGCGTGTCCATAGAATGCCCATAGCTAAAGTCAGCGTTTCCATCGGTGAGCGGCCGATACGCATAGCCGTATTCGCCGTCGTTGATCTCACCGTACGTGGCGTTGCGCACGGTGTCTTTGTACCAGAAGACCTCACCGGCCACGTAACTGGTCTTCTGCACCGCATTGGGCTTGTAGGCGTCAGCAGCCTGGTTTTCGGTCTGGAACGCCTGGGTATGGAAGCGGACCGTCGGCACCTTGCGGAACACGGCGATTTCTTTCGAGTAGTCCTGGGCATCCTGGCGCGTCTGCCAGATGGCCTTCACCGGCGCGACCTGGTCCATGAAGCCGCCCGTCTTGGGAAGCTCGGTGCCGCCGAGCTCGTCATGCATGTGGTTGTACGCCACATCGACATGGAACCTCGCCGTGGAAAAAGCATCGGGCTCCATGAAGGGATTGTCCATCATAGACCGATCGTCGTAGTAGCGCCCGACGCCCTTGATGGTCACGTCGTCGAGCTTGTACGGGTCGGTGCTGTTCACATTGTCGTTCGACGGCACGCTGAAGTAGGTCCAGCGCAGGGCCTTGACGTCGCGATAAATATTCTCGTCGGCCTCTGAATCGGTGCCCGAAGTCACGTTGCTGTAGGTATTCGCGGTGTAGTATGCGTACAGCTGGTCGAACGTCCGCCACTGTCCCCCTACGTAGTACTCTTTCAGAACTTCGTTACGATGCAAATTGTTATCGTTCGGCGTACGCGTTTTGAAATAACCTGCAGAATACGTCGCAGAGTCGTTATAAGTCTTCCGCACGTTGGAAATCTTGTCGTCAAGACCCGTGCCCTTGCCTGCAGCATCTTTTGCACGCACGCCGCCCGGAATGTACCGCGGATAATCAATGTCGCTGCTTTCCGTACTGCTAGCAGAGCTCATCTCGAAGGCCTGCTGGCCAGACGGGGCGTTCCCGCTCCAACCCGTGCAGAAGTTTACCGTGACACGGATGTCGGTCGTGTGGAACGTGGGATTGGAAAGCCCCGTCACCTTCAACGTCAGAGGATTGCCGTCCTGGTCGGCGTTCCAGCTGACCGGATCGCCGTCACCGTCATGTGTGCGATCATGCAGATCGGTCCCTGGCGCCGATTCCGTGCGGGCAGACGTTGCCAAATCCCACGAAGCCGAAATATCCACGTCTTGGGTTGCATGGTTTTTATTTCGATTGGCGTTGGAGCTGTTGTATTTCAGGTCATCTTGATGGTTGTAGTACTGCACCTTGGAATACGCGATGCCGCCGTACCACTTCTTGCCGTTGGGCGACAAGATGCTCGTGCCATGCTCGTAATCGACATCCGTCATGCCGCCGTCGTCTTTGCTCTGGAACACCGAACCGTCGCTGGCCGAGTCGTTCATGGCGACGTACTGCACATAGCCATGCGTCGGCTTCACCGTCAAGTACAGCTTCGCCTGCTGGCCGCGGTTCGGATCGTGCTCGTCGACCCAATAAGGTTCGGAATACCGCTTGCCGTTGATCGGACTGCGCGGGTCGTACTTGTCGTTGCCGTAGTAGCCCGGCGACTTGCTTTCCCAGCGCCTGGACGTGTCGGCCGAGGTGTACGTGCCATGGTAGTCATTCAAGGTGCCGTTGAACGGCGGGTTGAAGAACGTGTAGGTCGGCAGCGCCGGCGTCAGTCCAGCCCCCGACTTCTGATAATACCCGCCACCGTAACAGCCGTCGTTGCGGTCGTTCTCATCGGTCAGCTGAGTGACCACGCGAATGCGAACCTTCTGGGCGTTCTTCATGCCTTCCTTTACCGTGAAGGCCGCATAGCGGTAGCGCGTCTCATTTCCCGTCGCGCCGCCCGCAAGAGACCTATTCGTCGCACTGGCAACAGAAACCGACCCTGTCGGAGAGTTCCCAAAGTCGACGTTGTTGCTGAATTTCGCGCTCACCGTAATGCCCGCCGGCGCCTCCAACAGTTCCCAAGCAACGATGCGCTGGCCCGGCAGCACCTCAAACAGTGCGTAGTTCTCTTCCAGAACCTTATCGCTCAACGATTTGATTTGGAAGGTATAGTCAATATAATCACCGGCATGCAGGCCGCCGTCAGGCACGTTGTGCCCTCTCACGCCGGCTGTGTCCGGAGCAAAGCTGAGCGCGCTCGTCGTAGACGTGTTGTCGGCATCGTAGGCGAACACCTTGCTCGCCGTGCCGTTCAACGTGACAGAACGCCCGCGCTCGTAGAGCCACTCCATCTTGCTGATGAGGTGGCTGACCTGGTAGGCGCCCCCGTTAGACCGGGACGAAGAGAAGTTGCTGTTCTTCTCGGAAGAGGGGTTCTTGAACTCCAGACCAGAATAGTCAACCGTATGCTCAGACGTTCTGCCGCTGAAATACGGGGACCATTTGCCGAATGTCGGCGTAGCGTCACTGTTCCACTTGTACGAGCCGTTCGCCTGGGTGACGTCGGTGTCGTAGTTGTTCTTCTCGTGGTCCACAAAGACGCCAGTGTATTTGAAGGCATAGTTCGTCTTCGATGTGTCGGAATTCAAGGCGCCGCCCGCCGCATGGTCGCGCTCAGCCAGGCGGGTCAGCCATTGACCGGAGTCGAGCAGCGTCTTTTCCGGGAAGGACGCGTTGGCATTGGGAGCCACATAGGTGATTTCCACCTTGGAGATGCGGGCACGCACGTATGTGGGGTTGTAGCTGCTATCGCCCAGCGTGTTCGTATCGTTGTCAATGTCGGTAGCTTTTGCCTGGTATTCCTTGTACTTCACGACGGGATTGCCGCTGGCATCCTTCAATTCTTTCAGGTAAGCCTGGATGTCGTATACGTAATCCTGCGACGCACCGCCACTGCCGTTGCCCATGCCCACGTTCATCAGCTTGCGGTAGTTCCTCAGCGCGGCGTTGTTCGGCGCAACGTCCAGCGTCTGGATATTGTTGCTCGCATCCAGATAATGAATGCGAATGTTCGTTGCACGGAACCATTCGCCGTCGCGATCAGTGCAGGTGCAGGTGCTCGGGCAGGTGTGCGTGTAGGCCGGATCAATGACCTTCTGCCCTCCCTCCTCTTTCACATGGTCATTGAAATCTTTAACGCATGCCTTGCAATAGTAGTAGTCGCCCGGATGCGGCGCCGTGGGATTGGCGGAAGTAATGACGAACCGTTTATTATCGTTGCAGTCCAGACAATTGTTGCCACTGCATTGCTGGTCCGCTTCGCTCACCAAGTTCTTCGGAATGGACAGCGTCATCAGACGGAACATGCCGTCATTGTCAGAATCCATCTTTGAAGACAGCGTGATCTTCCTGATGTGCGACACCTTGTCCGCCTCTGAATTGCCGTCGACGCGGTTGCGCAGACGCACCTCATACGTCGCGATGGTCGGCACGTCGGTCGAGGAATTCACCACGTTGGTGTTTTTCACGAAGTCGGTGATGCTCTTCGGGTTTGAGTACGGTTTGGCGTCATGGTTTTCCACATGGATATAGGCGACAAGGCCACGTTTTATCTGCCGAGCCACGATGTAGGCCTTGTCGGTCGACTTATGGCTGTTTCCGATGTCGCTCGCCTGCGTGTCTAGAGAACTTGCGCCGGTGCCGTTGGAGTTATGAATCGTCTGCACGCCTTTGACTTTCGCCTCATTCGTGGCGTTCGCCTTCCAATCATTGGGCAGGCTGTTGCTCTGCAGCCCTGACGGCGTCGTCTGGTCCTTGTAGATGTAGGGGCGGCCCTGAATCTTAAAGTCCAGGCTGTTGCCACCATCATCGTTATCAGGCGTGTACTTCCCCACCAACGAATCAGTGGTTTCGATGGAACGCATGGCGGCACCAGCATAGGGGCCAAGATGCAGCTCGAAGCTGACCACGTTTTCACCCTGCTCGAACTGCAGCTTCAGCAGCGTCGACTTGTCTGCGCTGCCGACAAACGCCGGGGTCTTGTCGGTTTGGCGCACGAACCAGATGTTGGCGTCTTTGGCATAAGCGCCGTCCTTGAACAGGTTGCGCAAGCCGAACGACGTGCCGTTGTTGCCGGCGATCACGTTGCCGTTCTGATCAAGCTCTGCGGTAACGCCCCCTTGCGTCCGCTGCGTCTTATCTTGACTGATGGTGTACGTGCGCTGCGAACCGCCATTCACCGCACCTTGATCGTTGGACCGTTCGGTAACGATCTTGATGTAGATGCGGTCCTTGATCGCGTCGAACTCGTGGCCTTGCTCTTCCAATTTGATGGGGTTCCTATACGGATTCAAATGCTTCCACACGCCCGAGTCGTACGTGAACGTCATGCCAGTTGCCAGGAATCCGTAGTAATCGGTATCGGACCAGCGCCGCGTCTTGGGCATGGTGTCGGAAATGACCACGTCGTCATCGGCGATGAGCTTGCCCTGCCCGTTCTTTTCGTCCCACTTGACAACGTCATTGCCAGCCGCATTCTGCTTGCCATACGGCTTGCGATAGAAGGCCAGCCCAAAACTGCGGTCTTCTGAGTAGGTGGCATCCGCAGTGCTGGCCGCATCCAAACCCAGTTTCAAAGTCTTGGTCGAATCGCCTTTGCGGATGTAGTTGCGCGAATTCTCGATGATCAGCTTCGACTCGGAAATAAGGTGGCGCATCTTACCCTCTTCCCAAGTGTAGAAGTTCCCACAGGAAGTGCATATAGCCCCAGTGCGACGGAAGTTCTTGTACGAGAAGTTGCCGCGCTTGTTGGCGTCCGGACGATCGGTGCGCTCGGCCGGCTTGTGCACGCCCGAATCGAGATACGAAGCGTTGTCTGCACCGCCGACGGTCACTTTCGCCTCGACCGTGCTTACCGCATCACCCCGGTTGTACGCGCGGCCGGTCACTTCAAACGACAGGTAGTCAATAAGGTTGTCGTCGTTCTCTACCTGTCGTTCCACCCAGCGGCCATACTCCAACGGATTATACGCATTGCTGGTCGGCAACGTCTGGTTGATCTTCAACGTATATTCGATTTTTGCGACAGGATGCAACTCTTTATCAGCGGTGTAATCCGAGAAGGGCGAACGATAGGCGTGGGCAATCTGGTCGCCGAACTTATGCTCAAGCTCGTTCGAATTGCCGCCAGGCTGGGATGCCAAATTGAGCAGGTTGAGGCGGAGGTAGTTGCCGCTGTACCCTTTATGGGACTCCTCTGCTTGACGCGACCGCCATGCGCTTGCATTCGCCGAGTTCAAACCTTGAATCTCGCTTTTCGCAATATGAATCGTCTTGCCGTCTTGGTACGTGACGTCGACGCTTTCCAGATACGGCATTGCAGCTTCGCGGATCTTTATGTAATACGCATCGAACTGAGTGTACGGCAGCGTTTGGATCAGCTTCACCCGCGCCGCCGTGTCGTAGGTTTTCGAACCGACCGTCTTATAGTACTCGTTCACCTTATGGTCGGGGAAGCGGTTGTTGAACCACGAGCTGACATTTTTGTAGTCGCTCGTATCAGAACCATCCCATGGATAGCCATATTTCTGAGCATACCACTCTCTATTTGCTCCATCGCTGGACGTCGGATCATTGCCAGGAGCACTCCCGGCGGCGCTTGTATGGTTGATCTTGTAAGCTGATGTTCCTGCTTGTTCGAAGAACAGCGTGTTTTCAGGGAAATTGTGCTGCTCATTCGGAGTCGTTTCCACTTGGCGGAAATCGGCCACAAAGGAGACCATGGACTTGTAGCCGACAGTCAAGTCGCCCTTCCTCTCGCCCCGGGCCAGCGTGTTGGCATCCGGCTCAGTCTTCTTGTGCCCTGAATCATTGGACCCCTTGCTGGCGCCAGTGAAACGCGAGCTGTTGCCGTAGCCCGTACCGACAGTCGGACTGATCGTGTTGTCGTAGTAGCCGGCGCGCATAACCGTGTCGAAATACATTTTGGACACCAGCACGCACGAACGGTCGCGCGCCGTGGTGATGTAATTGTCGACCGTGCCGTTCAGACCATCGGGGTCGGGCCGGAAGCCGCACATGTGCGTTTCGCTTTTGATGGTGATCGGGCACTCTTTGCCCATGCGCGAGTCCATATACCCGATCAGCTTGATGTTTTGCGAACCTATGCCCTCTGACGCATGGTGCTTGCTCATGCCTTTCCACGAGACCAGCTTGATCTCCCTGATCACCTCGACGCCAAGATCTGTCACAAACTGAGTGTCGGTCAAGCGGAAGCTGCCGTCTGCCTGCAGACCGATCAGATAATCAGCATTGTTCTTGTCTTTCGTTTTGAAGCCCGTCAGCTTGTAGGTGGTCACGACACCGTTCGTCGTGGCAACCACCACAGGTTCCAGCACCTTCTCGATGGAGGTAAGCACCCCCGACGCACTATAAGGCTTGTACCCGGTCAACACGATGTTTCCGACCTTTTCCGCCGGGAAGCGCGACAGGAACTGCTGTGCCAACACCATTTCGTTGACGTGATAGCCTGTGACTTGCCAGTCAGCAGTGCCGACGCCGCCGTTGACGTTTTCCCATTCGGTCGGCAGCGACACGGTGACGTCGACATCGTCCATCACGTTTCTCGCAGGCGAACTGTAGGTGTAGCCGTCCATATAGATCTTGTGGGCAGGATCGTTCTCGTCAGACCAGTAGCCTTTGGGCTCGGTATTGAACATGCTGGCGTAGTACAGGAACGGCTTGGCATACGGCACCGCCACTTCAGTGCGGTTGCGGTCGGTTTCATTCGCCGGCAATGCAGGCTGGGACTTGTCCGCATCCGTCTTCGTCTGTTCGGTATAGTCGGTGACAAGCGCACTCAACGGCTGGTTGTAGTTGCCGTAGAACACATGCGAACGCACGCCCAACGTGGCCGGACGCGCATCGAGCGCGGCGCAGTTGAACGACACGTTGGACTCAGTCGCGCCACTATCGTAGCGGTCGTAGTCGAGCGTAGCATGCAGCATATGGGCATGATGCGGATTCACATACATGTCGATGGGGCTGTCATCGCCGACATCCGTGCAGACGCAGGAGCGCCGCTCGTTTTTCTGATGGTTGTACCACTCCGCCGTGCCGAGCGCCTTTACCGTAAGTTTTGCATTATTGTAATCATTATTGCCAGACGGATGGTGTATCTCGTAGTTCGGGTCAAGGTTGTTGTAGTGAATGTCGACCGAATACAGGTAATAGCCCTGTTCGAGATACGTCTTCGTTTTGGGATTGTTCGTCAAATCAAGCGTTTGAGTGACTGCATTAGTGAATTCCGACGCACCGAACGTGACCAGCTCCATACTCGTTAACAATGGCGGCGTCGAAGGATCAACAATTGCCACCGCCGAAAGCGTGCTGGGAACGAATCTGAGCTCCACCTTATCGAGGCTCGACTTGTCGCGGGAGCGCCCATTCGTGCCAGCAGTCCTCAAGTTCGTGAAGGTGAGCGTCTTCGTCTTGAAGCCCCGCACTTTCGCGGTGGTCGCGGTCTTCTGCGACACGCTGTCGAACGTCAGGTGCAGCTTCGACTTGTCAGCGCGATTGTAGTCGCTCGACGTGAACGTGAACTCATAACCTACGTTGTTGTCGCCATAGCCGACCCGGCCCTGCTGGTGGCCTTGGTCCGGAATCGCCTTGCCAGTGATGTCGGCCACATGCTCGTGCACCTCGACGTCAAGGCCTTTAGCGGTTTCGATGTGTCCGTAGAAATCGGCCAGCGCATAGAAGTCCATCGTCGACGTCATTTTGTGAAGCGCCGATCCGTGCGTGCGCGGCACGCCGTACAAATAGGCCGTAAACGGCGCAGCACCGCCAAGCAAAGAGCTGTTCGTAGACGTGAAACGCGACAAGTTCACCGTCACCATGGCGACCGGAAGAGTCAAGTCGCTCGCCTTCTTGCATCTCGGATCACCAACGTTGTAGCCGTTGGCCTCATTGACCGCCTCGCACAGCTTTTCAAAGCTCTTGTAATACCCCTTCGAGTCGTAGGCCGAATCGGTCTCGTTTTCGAGCGGAAGCGTCAGCGTGCCGCCATTGAACAGATAAGCTCCCGTCGCCTCATGATACTTTTCATTGGCTTTCCACAGCTCCTGCATCGTGAAGGAAATCTGAGGAGTGTTGAACTTGTTTCCTGGGGCTAACAGTGCGCCATATGCATTATAGCCATACAGCTGAATCTCGTTGACGCGGCCAGCCTTGTGCTTGACGCCATCAGCCTGCACGTCGCCCGTGTTCAAGCCCCCGATTTCCAGCTTCGTGGTGATGAAGCCATGATTCGAAGAGGTAACGTCCTGGAGCGCCATGACCACATTGATGCCGTCGGCTGATGCCTTCGTGTTGTTTTCCAGCGTGTACTTCCAACGTGACCACTCGCCGATGTCCTTGCCTTCGCCCCAGCGATACGCTGCACCGTCCTGGTCGTAATCCAAAATCGGTTGGTCGTTCTCGTCGTAGAGAATATTCCCGTAGGCATCCAGCTTGTAAATCGGCTGTTTGTTGCCGTATGCATCAAGCACGTAGTTGCCGTTTGCATCCTTTTTGTACCGGATGTTTTCCGTGTGGCCTACCCCATCATTGGCCTTGCCATACTCGTATTCCACGGTCAAGTCAGGCACGACGGTATGCACCTTCATGTAACCGTCGTCTTCCCCGCCGATCCAATTGCCAGAAGAGTCTTTGTTCCACGAGTCGATAGGCAGGTTCAGCCCGAATGCACCGTTCAGCTTGGCATAGTTGGGCACCGGCGACTGCGCGCCGTCGGTCACCTTCGTCGGCATGCCCCACACGTCAATGTAGGACGTGTTGTCGGTTGTGTAGGCATAGCTCGACGGCGCAAGTGCGGGATCCTGATTCTCGATCTTAGGAGCGAAATAGTCCAGATCGATCTCAATGGATCGCAAATAGCCGCTCTTCCAGACACCGGAGGTATTGGTGCTCCAGTGGCCGGGAGTGCCAGAGACGTTGTCTTCCAAACGTTTGAACACGCCAGGATGAGCGTTGAACCACTGACGCATCTTCTTCAACTCAGGAGAAATACCCTGCTCGTCTGGATTGCCGCGACCGAGCACGTCGTTGAGAGCATATGTTTTGGACTGCTCGGTGCCGTTGAGCGTGGGCACCGTTGAGCCGGTAAACGACGAATCAGTCAAATAGCCAAAGGTGGCAGTCACGCTCACGTTTTCGGCGGGCATGATGAAGTAGAACTGACCGTTGTCATTGATGACCGAATATTCCGTGCCGCCTGCACCCTTCACCGTAATGTTGGTCAACTTGCGGTCCTGGGCGGGCATGTAATTAATGTCGATTCGCGTGCGCTCCATGATGCCGGAAGCCTTGCTCACGCTGACGTTGCCACCAGCCGACACGGGCTTTGCCTTCCATTTCGCATACAGCGTGGTGTCCGCATCGGGCAGTGCGTTCAAATCGCCCGTCGCGCTCACCGGATCGACCACCTGGTCGGCCGGATTTTCCTGAGTGTCCCAACCAAGGAAGTCGTAATTGGTAGCCGTCGGCTGTGGCAGATGCAGGCTCGACGAGGGATCGCTCGTTATGAGGGTTTGGCCCGGCTTGCCGATCATCGCATCGAAAGTGTATCCCATTTTATTATCTACAAGCTGCAACGTCACGTCCGCAGCTGCCGGATCGGGAGCCATCCACAACGGGTCGACGCCATAGTCGGTACCTGCCGTAAACGTGCTGGTCCGGTCGGTGGGCGGGTTCGAAGAAGCGCCGACGGCGCTCACATTCGTCACTTGCAAACCCGAAACCGGGGCCGCTGCAGAGCCGCTTCCCTGTTTCAGGTACTTCAGCGTTACCGTGCCAGGTATGACTTCGGTAGCTGAATAGCCGCTCTTTATCGAATTCATGAACTTGTTCGAGAACGTTACCTGCTCGGTCTCGAAGCCACGCCACATGCCGTCAAGCTCATCGGCCCTGAACTTGTCGATGACCAGTTTGCTGTGCGGCATCTTGTGATTGCTGGGATTCTCTATCCAGAAACGCCAGCCGGATTTCAGCTCGCCGATGTACACGTCAAGCCCTTTGAGCGGAATCGGCGAGGTATCCGTGACCCAGCTGCCGTTCTCGCCAGACAAACCCCTGTAGTTCAGGTTCGCGTTGGCAGACGTTTTGTCCGAATACACATACACGTCCGATATGGGTTTCACGGGGGCAATCTCGCCGTCCAGACGTCCGGTACGGGCCGGCCATGCAGCGCGCGTGTCCGAGAAGTTCAGTTCCGTGCGATAGACGTTGTTGTAGTCCAGGTATTCCGTCCCGAACGAACCCGCCACGTCCATATCGTCCTTGACGTTGGTGGCCTTGCCGAAAAATTCGATGAGGGCCTTGTCAGACTCATTCGTGCCGCCCTTGAACAGCTTCGGGTGTATTTCAACCGACAACAGATAACCGTTGTCCCATGCCTTGTACGGAATGACAATGTGGCCCGTCGACGCGTCGTAGTACTTGCACAGATCCAGAATCGATCCGTCGTTCTTGAATTCGAATATGCAGTTCAACGTCGCAGTGGAATTCTTCGGAACGTATCTAATCTTGACGGAGCCCATGCGGTTGCCCGCCTTGGTGTTCAAACCGATCGTGTTCGCCCCGTCAGGATCGCTCGTAGCCGCAAGGAAGCCTTTGGAGATGGCCAGCTCCGTCGTCAAGAAGTCCTGTACCTTCAATTGAAGGTTTTGGAACAGCGGCAGGTTGTCCAAAGCAGCATTGAGCGGATCTTTCGGCACCGCCTCCAGCTTGATGACCGAGTCGAACATGTCGTAGTCTTTTCCACCGTCATAGATGTTCAAAGGCCACGTGTCCGAGCCGGTCCACGAATCCGCCGAAGCATCCAGGTCCGTGTAATTCGTGAATTGGAACTGATACGCCGCGCCAAGCTCGTCGAAATATGCATCCGAAGTGGTGCTATAACTCAAAACCGGAGGCGTGCTGCCAGTGTATTTGAGCGCATGCTTCAGGCTGTTGTCCATATACGTGCGGCCTTCGACCTTCGGCGAAACAGGTGCCACCTGGGCGAACACGCGACCGTAGTCATAGGAGCACGTCTTCTCGTTGTAGTCGTTGTAGTTCTGGCCCCAATGATCGTTCGGGTCTACTTGTTCAGTAAAGCGGTTCCACGAAGAAACGTCATAGCGGGATTCCACCCTGCCCGGCAGGTCGATGACCTCATAGACACGGTCAGGGTTATCGGAGTCGTTGTACCAGAATTTATAAGAAGCAGCCAGCGGATCCCAATGGCAGTACGGCCCGCCGTCCAACGTCAGCTTGTTCGGCGAGTCGATGGCGTGGCCGACCATGTCAATGTAGTTCCTGGTCGTCTGCACATTGGCATTGCTGTTCACCGCACTGCCAGCGAAATTCGTGTACTTGATCGTCACGCGGTACAGGTCTTGCTTCTCGTAACCGCCTGCCACAGGCTTGCCCCACGCGCCTTCGCCGATGACCAAGTCTCCCGTCGCCGAAACGGTGATATGCGCCGGAGGCTGCACCGTTCCCGCAATCCACTGCTTGGCCTGCTTCAAATCGATGGTGACGACATGAGGGGTAAGTCCTGTAAGAGGATTTGTCGATTTGTACGACACGAACTCGATCGACTCCGGATCGTTTCCAGTCCCCGCAATCAAGTTCTTGCCGATGGTCAGCACGTTCGTGTGAAGGCCTGCATTGCCTAAAATGCCGGTCGTTTCATTGCCGTAGGCGTTTTCGCGATAGTTCAGTGCTTCTGGACTGATGCCGTCCCATTTGTAGCCTACGGTGCCCGGTTTCAATTCGCCCAGCACAATGACGGCACCGCCATGCTTGATGCTCGCGCCACCCAGAGGGTCGCCGTTTGCGTTGTTGCCGGCAAAAACCGACTCGTCGTCTTCTATGGCCACGGAATTCATAGGGATAGCGCTGGCATTGGTGACGACCGCCCGATATCCCGTGCCTTCATATCGATAGTACGCACGAGGATGCGTCGCGTAGTCATAGCCTGCCGACCACAAGTTATTGTCATTGAGATGCGTCTCGAATAGATCCAGCGACGCTCCGTCTACATCCTTGTTCAGCTGGTCCTCGTCGCGATTCACATACGAGTACAAGTCCATTTGCGGACGATACTGCGGCACGCCGATCATCAATTCGGCATCGTCATAGCCATGCGCGTTCCACGTAGAAAGCAGCTCGTCGGTGTAATTGGTGCGCAGATCGCCCACCATCTCCTGGTCAAAGCGGTAGTCGCCGAAGCCGTAGTATTCCACAAAGGCAGTCGCACCGTTGTAGTTGCCGTTCTGGAAGCCCGTCATGGGAATGGCCAGGCTGCGGAAGTAATTCAACTTGCCCCAAGCAAGCTTGTTGATGACCAGGCCTTGGTCGGTCACCGTCAAGGCCTTTGCCGGCACCGCATAAGGAGCGGTCTGCCCCGGCAGCGGCCCGATTACTTCAGACGCCGGGAACGCCTCCGACTCTTGGCCGACATAGTTCGCCATAAGGTCGTTGGCATCCGCCGGCGCCTCGCCCGTGGTCGGATCGGCAAACGCAGCCAACACTTTGTCAATAGGCATAGAGACGGTGCGAACCGCAGAGCCGCTTTCTCCGCTGAAGCGTATGCGCAGCTCGATCACGCCTTGTTTCATTTGGGTTGGATCGTCCTCGTCCGGTGTGACGGCGCGCTCGAACACGCCCTTGGACACGAGCACCTTCGTCACGTTCAGGTTGACATTCTTGTTAGACATGAAGGTATTCGAACCGGCATAGGGCTGCATGGCAATGTCATCGGTTTCGAACATGGCGTGCGGCATCGTCTTGTCGGTCACGTCGGACGTAAGCGTGAATCGCCAACCAGAGCCGTACGCGCCGTAGTCGCCGCGTTTGAATTCGTCGTTGAGCTGGCCGCCCGTCGCCAGGCCTACGCCGGACGCCGCGCTGAAAGCCTCCGTCTTCGCTTTGCTCTTGTAGTTTTCCAGCAGACAGTTCATTTCGGCATCGGACTCGGCGTTGATAGAACTGCCTGAAAAGTTCCACGCAGTGCCAACCGCCGTCGGCGGCGTGGTCTTGAACTGGGAATGAGCTTTGATCCTGCGGCCAGCCACGTCGGTATAGCCGTACAGCTCGACATACAGATCGTCGCCCTTCGCAGTGCCGCCAAGCACCTTTTCAAACTTCACCTTGACCTGGCGCACGTACTGACCGGCAGACTGCCCCCACAGATTGGTATCGGTAGCAGATACGATCACACCGCCATCGGTGGCAGGATTCGTCAAGTTGCTGCCATTGACAGATTCCGTTGATGCTGCAGCCATCAATTGGGCCCAGCTCAACTCTTTCTTTTGCTCAGCGCCATTCGCATTGCTGAGATACGTGATCTCAACACTCTTGATCTCGGTTTTTTCAAGCAGCTTCTTGCTGAAGCCGATCTTTTGCACGTTCAGTCCAGCGAACCTATTGTTGATGCCGTTATTCTGTGCCAGCGTCGTATCGGTAAATTCCTGCTCGTTGGACGTTTTGATGGTCAACTCGGATTCAGGCGCCGCCTTGCCGGCATTCCACACATAGGCCCTGAACGCAGCGCCGTGTTCCATACGCGTCGTAGTGACAGGATCGTGGGTATTCACGTTGTCGAAGAACTGGTAGGGTTTTTCGTCGTCGCCATAAGCGGCAGGTGCCAGGTTGCGCTCAAGATCATGATCGGCAATGGTGCGCAGCGGAGTGGCGTTGACGACGCTGGGGGACGTGGTCTTGGGCTTGAAAGCGGCATACACCTCGCTGCCGAATTCCGGCTTGCCCAAACGAATGCGCATGGCCGTCTGGTCGGAGTCGTATGAGTAGAACCGCAGACGTGAATCGGTGGCGCCATTGGACGTCCCAGCACGTCCAATGGTGTTCCACAGTTTACTATTCGGATAATTCACCGTGAACTTGCCGTCGAGGGTCAACCATTCCTCGTAGTCCATGTAGTGGCCAAGAGGATTAGCCGTCAACCGAGAATAGTCGCCAGCCCTTACCATCGGCATGTAATAATCTTCGTTCACGTCCGGGGAATCCATAGGATAGCCGAAGAAATCGACGAACGCCGCATCGTTGGAAACGCCCTCGGCAAAGCTCTTCAACGTTATCTCGACTTTCAGAAGGTCGCCATTGTTCCATGCATCCTTGTGCAGTCTGAGCCCCGTCGCAGTTTGACCGGCGAGCAGCGTCGCTAAAGCCTGGCTGTTCTGAGTGTCTTCATATGTTTTGGCACTTGTTGGAGACGTCTTGTCATAGGGAACGTAGGTGAACTTGATGCTCTTGATATCCGCAGCAGTAAGGAAGTCTTTGCTGAACGTCAGGCTGGTCGTCCTAAAGCCAATGTTGCCCGCCTTGCCATAGCTCAAAGACTGGTTGAACGGGTCAGAATTGTCAATGTGCGTCGAAGGGTCAGTTCCAGTGCTGTGGCTCCACCAGCGAGGCTGGTTGTACTTCATTTCGAGAGTGATAAGAGAATTGTTCGGCATGGCGTAATCGGAGTCGTTTTTAAACACTGCTCGGAAGCCAGAACTTTCCTCGAACGAAAGAGCCACCGGGTTCGTGTCGTCTACGTCGGGACTGTTTTTAACGTGCGTCAACACCGGCTTCGACTCATACCGCTTGGTAACGCCCAAATCTGCAGGACCATTGGCTCCAGTGTACGAATACGACGAAACCCAAGGACGCACCTGGTCCAACGTAGAATACAGGGCAGCCTTCGCTGTATGCTCCTTGGTAGTGTCATTCAGCGCGGGAGTTGGATAATCCGTCGCGAAGACGCCTGTCATCGCAATGGATCCAGCAGTGTCGTTGTTATAGCTGCTATACGTACCAGCATAGTCTTCAGCCGTGCCGTACAACTCGATGAACGCCCAGTCGGGAAGAGGGTTGCTGGCAGAAGGCTCGACGTTGATGACGTTGCGATTGAAATACTTCATCGCTACTTCGACCCGCTTCATTTTGTCGGCCGTCCAGTGGCCCTTGATCAGCAGGTTGCCGTTGTGCCACGCGATCTTATCGGAGCCATAGGTGCCATTGCCGTCCAGCCACTCCTTGACCGCACTCGCGGAGGTGAGCTTAGGATACGTGGACGTATCGAAATTGATAGCAATTCCCTTCAAATCCAGGTGCGAATCGGCAACGCCGCCAGAATGCTTGAACGTCATATTGATGGCATCATCATTCGGGCCAAGCGGCGATTGCAGACCTACAGCGCCTGGCTGGAAGCCGGCAAGCACGCTTTCAAGGGCCTTCTTGCTGAGAACCACGACGTTCGTCGTAAAATTCGTACGTGTGCTCGCGTCATTGACAAGGCTGCGGTCACTCAGCGTCAGAGTTGCCCGAGCGCCCATGTACATCGCAAACGTCGTGCTTTTGTTTTCCAAGTACAGGCGGAAGCCGGAACCGCGCCGGCCGCTGTAGGCCCAACGCTTGCCGATTTTGTCGTAGCCAGAGCCGCCGCTGACGCCGGGCACATATTTGCCCGTCGTGCCGTTTTGGTTCACGCCAGAGCCGCCGAGTGCGATGTTGTTGTTGCCGTTCACGCTGCCAGGTCGACAGTCTGTCGCGCCCGGCAAGCGCGCACCCATGACGCTGCTGTTGCCGCCAGGATTCGCAGCAGGATGCATGCCGAACGGAACCACCGTAGCAACCGGCTCCACCGGATCAAGCACGGTCTGTAGATTGATCTCGTCTTTTACTGTGTTGCCCGCCGGAGCATGGTTTGTCGCCCAGTCCCAATGGTGATCGCTGTGCGTGTCTTCGTCGTAATACGTCTGGAACGTCGTTTCAATGTTCGCCGTGCCAAGCGAGGTGGCCTTGCCATACACTTCGACAAAGTACTTGCCATCGGCCCCGGCCGGGAAGTTCTTGAATACGATTTCTATTTTCGTGATGTAGCGGATCTTTTCAGTATCGCCATCGCTCCAGCCAGGCGCATTGAGAACGAGATTGCCATACGTCGCATTGTTGCCAGACATGTCATTGTTCTTGTAGCTCTTTAGCCACCACAGATATTCATAGCCAGTCCACGCAGGATCAGGATCATAGGCCCAATATCTGTAAAGATCCTCTCCGGAAATCTTTTGCGTCAGATCGGTGGAGGAACCATCAACGGGAGCCTTCGTGTGGATCATGACGTATTCGACGTTGTCATCCGCGTTCTCGCACAGTGCCTTACTGAACACGAGCTTTGAAGGCGTGAAGCCCCAATCCGCTTTGGCAAACCCAGTTTCGGCACCGGTGTATTCTGCGTTGCCGTTCTTCATGATGCCGATGTCGGCAACGTATTTGGCCTTGATGCGACCATCCAACACAAAGCTGCTGCTGTTCTTCATCGGCAGACGAAGACCAACGCCTTCTTTGCCGCGATATACCTTCTTCGTGTCGGTGGTTAGGTTATCGGGCCCGTGTTTATACGCATTCCCGCGACGATAGTTCTTCAGGTCCTGTCCGCTGTTTACCGGATACTTGCCAGCAGGATTTTGCGTCAAGTCGCTCTGGTCCCAGGTGCTCAGACCAGGAGTGTTCGCATAGGGGTCGTTATAAGGACCGAACGCCACGATATCGGCATTCAACTTGACCGGATACAACGTGGGAAACAGCTTGATCTCCCGCTTGTGAGTATTGCCCGTCTCAGTGTTCCATGACGCAATAGCGTAATTGGTGGAGAACTTCGAAGTCAGCGGCATATCCCAATAATCAATGTAGGAGTCGCGCGGATGATTCGGATCAGTCCCGTCGAACGTGCCTTGCGCAAGGTTCGTGACGCCTTGAATTTCCACATATGCGCCCGTGTTCGTCTTCACACGCCGGTCAAAGGCCGAAAACGTCATCTCCAGCCCTTGCAAATAGCCGCCTCCGCCGACTTTGTTGCCATGCAGCGTGTATTCGCGGCCAGCCCACAGACGCGAATCGATGTACAAGTTGCCGGCATTGTCCACAGACAGCGCCCGATTGACCGAAATGAAACCGGCCTTTTCCTCCTTATCTTGGTCCAGATAGTTGTACGTCGGGAAGTCATACTGACGGCCCGCCCGATCGTAATAGCCATTCCACGTATTGAGAACATCCTGCTCTTCCGCAGTCAGCGATTTGTGGCGCAGATCCTTCCACTTGGCAATGAGATATTCGCCTGAAATGGAAATACTTCCCTGGTATTCGCTTGCCGAGGGGTACGTCGTATCGGTGGGCCCATGGGCACCATCCAATCCATACGTAGGCATGGTGCCCGCAAAGGTGTATTTCACCTGCAGGTCGCTGACCGTGCCGACCTCGAACACCTTCTTGCTTATCTTTATCGAATCGTCGTCGTTGTCACCATAATAGCCAGAAGGCTTCAACGGCATGAGGCCGAGACGCGTGCCAAAAGGCAGCACGCCGTCCGTCAAAGCGTTGTTGAGCGTATATCGGCTTTTCGGGTGGCCCGGCACGGCAGACTCGTACTTGTACGCCAAGTCGCCGATAACCAACTTTGCGCCGTCCATGGCAAAGCGCGTGTTGTTCGTCAGGTAGGTGCGATACCCCGACGTCTTGTTGTTCCAGTAAGCGTATTGGTTATGGTTGGGGTTACTGTACTTGCGGTCGCCAACATCGTTGCTGTTCGGATAGGTGTAGAAGCCTTGCATAGTCGGGTCGGGATTGACCGGATGCAGCACGGAATTCAGAATAGCCTTGCCATCGTCAGGGTCAGACGTCACGTTCCATTGAGCTACTGGCAAATTCGTGCTGAACTGGCCGGACAAGCCCATGTCGGCCTTCGTCCCGTTGATGAGGTTTCGAGCCGTCGCCACACCGTAGAACTCGATGTAGCGCATATCATAAACGCCCTTCTGCATCGCTTGAGCCTTGGAATCGTAGCCATCGATGCCCAACGTAACGCCCAACAGGTACCCATCGTCCCAGAACTGCTTGTCGATAATGACATTGCCGTCAACATCCGTTTCAATGCAATCATTGAGCCGCTGCAGGAATATCGCCTCGTCAGAAGTCGGATCGCCGAGCGCGTCCACCACCAGCTTCTCGAACGAGCCGTTCTCCGGCTGATACGACGGGTCGTAAAGTTGTTTCAGGAAGTAATGCAAAACGAGACCCATTTTGTCGGTGAAACCGCCGCTGCCATCGTGGTACACCCGCGTTATCAAAAGGTTTCGATCGTTGAGGTATTGCAACGTCATCGAATGGATGCCCATTTTCACGAACTCTTTGCTGAGGAACAGCTTCGTCGTTTCAAATCCGAAACGTTCCGCTGTTTGTCCCGAAGGAACCTCGACCACGTTCGTCTTTGTGGCCACGTTGCCCGATCGATACATTTCCGGATCGTTGTCAGTCAAACCGATGTTTAGACTGCTCTTAGGCATTTCACAGTCGCCTGTATTGCGAATGTAATACCGATAGCCTGAATCAACGTCGTTCCAATACGTGTCGATGCGGTTTTGCGTCCCATCGTTCGGATCGCCCGAGCTTTTCTGCGTGGGGGGGTCCGCAGGGGTCACCCCAATGCTCGGTCCCAAATCCATGCCCGGCTTGCGCACGCGGTTCGGATCGTTGCCGCTGCTTTGGATTGCAAAGGCCTCGACTTGCGGTTCAAACGGAGGAACCTCGACGTTCAAAACCGCTTCAGCCGTGTCCCAGCATTCCAGCTCGTCATTCAAGCCATAGTCAGACCCGAACGTTGCCTCGCGGTGCAGCTCGCCCACATACCTCGGCGTACCCAAGATTTCGACATAAGACGCCTCTTGGTTGGCAGGCGTCGTTTCATCGGTAACATGGTTCAAGTTGTTGTCAGAGGTGTTCTTGTCCGTAATGAAGCGCTCGACCTTGATTTCGACTTCCTTCAAGTAGTTCAAGTCGCTGCCGCCCCAAGCTTCTTCTTCGATGAGCAGGCCGCCGTTTGGTGTTACGGAGAGGTAGGGGCTTGATGCGTCACGCAAGTCGATGGTCCTTGACGATAGGGAGCCGGTCACCTTGTTCACGTACACCACGTCGCAGTAATCGAGCACGCATTTGTCGACCAGCCCCGCACTGAGGTAGATGCCTTCCGCATCGAAAGGTTTGTCAATGCCGTCGTACGCCGGATTGGACGGCTCGACTCTGATGTTGCCGATCTTGATGGACGCCGGTTCAAGCTGAGAGGCGGCCTCGTTCCATACGTTGTAGCGCCACCCAGAACCCGTGTAGTCCAAGTAGGCCTTGCGCTCTTTCCATTCATTCGCGTCCAAATTGCTGGAATGATCTGCGTAACGCTCGTCCTGCTCACTGCCGTTGACACTGCGCCATGCATCCCGCGACTTGCCAAACGCGACTTCAGACGGAACGGTCTGCCCTGCAGGCATGTTCATGTTGGGGCTGTTCAACGCACTGGCTCGCACATGCGGCCCAGTCTTTTTCGCATTCATGAAAAGGGAGACGTCCGCCGTCGTCTCCTTTTTCGACGAAACGTACTTCCGATTTTCGTCGGACCATTTTTTCACGCCGAACAGAATCCTGGCATTGTTGTTGTAATGGGTATTGCCCACCGTCATGGCGCCATGGATTTTTACCGAAATGGGAATTTCAGTGTCGCTGTATTCGTCTTGCGGCTTCAGGTTGTTCTTCAGCACAATGCGCACGTTGCCGGTGAGCGTGAAGGGGTACCGCAAGCGTGTGCGGTTCACCACGCTGTAAACGCCCATGTCATGAAGGATCTCGCTGATGCTGTCAACCGCGTTTCCGGTTGCATCAACGCGGTCCGTCTTGCCTATCATGTAGGTAGCCGTCGGCCTGCCGCTTGCATCGGTGCCCGTCGACACCTGCTGCGGCTCGCCTACCGTGATCCACCGATACTTGTCGGGACTGCTGTCGGACTTGTACCGAACCTGGAACTGCACGACTGAGCCATCAGGGATTTTCGGAACAAGCGCGTCCCATTCGTCTTGAGCAGCCTGTGAAAGCCCCGCAGGGAGCTGGCCCAGTGCGAAACGTCCCGGATTGCTCGCATCGTTGCTGAAATCGTCCGGGTTGTCGTCAAATCCGTCGCTCAACTGCACCGAAGAGGCATTGGGCTCGCCCGCGACCGTAAGCTCGACGCCATAAGGCCTGAAATATGACGGCAGCTGATTGTACAGCTCCGGGCCCGCCGTGTCGTTGTCGCTGACGTAGTCCGTTCCAATGATCGGCCGATTGCCCGACATTTTGAAGTCATCGAGCACGATGGTGCGCGGATATCCGAGCAGGTTTTCGAATGCCGTAGTCTGGACAATGTTGTTAGCACCAAGAAGCGGATTTTTGTCGATCACGCGATTCTCAAATTTGACATTCGCTTTAATCGGTTTGAACGTATCCAAAACCGGCAGTTTGCCGCCGTTGGGGTTCTTTGACCAGGAATAGCTTTTCTCACCCAGATTGCCGAAACGAATGGTTGTGGTGGTCGACACATAGGTGTCATGGCCTTCGGTTCCCGGAGATCCTGCCACTATGCCGACGTCGGCCTTCGTGACCGGAATATTGGTCGTGTAAGGCACAGCAATGATGTATTCGCTCGTCTCATCGGCCTTCATATGGCCGCCAATGTTGTATTTTCCACCGTTCGGATAGCCATCCGTCAAGCCATGAATGATGAAATACGTGACGCCATTTTGATTTTGGCAGGAATATGGCAAGGGACTGCGCCGCTGCTCCGCTTCAAACTTTTCGAGTGAACCATCGGGGCACCTGGCGATAACCTGATCGTAAATATCGTTGATGTTGTGGAAGTCGTTTGTGTCAAGGTCCTTGTAGTCCTGGTCAGTCCATCCTTTCGTGTTGTAAACGAGGACGCCGCCTTTACCCGGCTTGCCCACAAACGTCTTGTTTTCATAGTTTTGGAACAGCGGCCTCTCGTCCGACCCAATGCCCAGCGTTGGATTGCTCGGATCGTCCGGGTCGTAGATCCACCTCAGATGGTCATATTTTTTGAGGCCTTTGCCTTTGTCGGTCGTAACGTTCATAGCACGGATTTGATACTGAACGCGATCGATGTCCGCATCGTCAGACGTGTTGTTGGTAGTTCCTCGATAGACCATGTAATTGAACTGGTCCCACAACACGTTCGCCTTGGCATCTATGCGGCTCACGCCGTCATTGTGGTATTCCGACAACGTTTTTATCCCGGTGTCGAAGTCGATGTCCGAATAGATAATGGTGATGTTGCGCAGGTAGTTTCCGTCTGTCGCGCCCGGAATGTAGCGGTTTTCCGCCTTGGCGACATAGGGATCTGGATTCGTTGCGGGATACACCGGCAAAACACCCTGAAGCATGGCTTTATACACTTTGGCCTCAAGCTTGATGTTGCCGCCTGTGGTCGACGGAAGGTCATCGCCGGCGAATATGATAGCGCAATCAAGTGAATCGTTGCCCGTCTGCCTGTAATCCGGCATGTTGTGAGCAGGACCGGCACCCTGCCTGTTTCCCACACACACCATTTTAATCCTGCCCGTTAGCAGTTCAGGATCCCTCAGGTACCCCGCAGCCACAGCATTGTTGCGCTGGGCAGGCGTATTGATGAGAAACCACTTGCTCGGGTCAGTATCAGGTATGTCAGGATCCCTGTCCACATACAGGTCGTAATGGGCTGTGACTGTGGATGCATTTTCGATCTTCAAACCCATATAGGCGTTGTCAGAGGTTTGAGTGCCGTAATACACCGATTCAGCGCCGTTATCTTCATTGATCTTGAAAAACGGAATGCTCAAGTAATAGGTAGTCGCCGTACTCTCTGAACCACCATAGTAGCCGCCATGGGCTGTCACAGCATTACCGGACATTCTTACAACAAGTCTGCCCGGATTGCCCGGACGCATAAGATAGTTGCCCACGCCGTCGATCTTTTCCATATCTGGTTCTTGGAACTCAGGCTTGAACATATTTTCGTCAAGGAAGAACCCTCCTGCGCCAGCCGCCGCATTCGCATACAACGCCACACTGTAAAGCCGCGTTTGGGGCGCGAGCAGCTCGACCGGGTTCAACTCCTCCTCATCAGACACGTCGGCCGCCTCGTCTTTCGGGGCGGCTTCGTCTGCAGCCTGCTGCTGGTCGTCTGCGGTTGTGTCGTCTTTCGCCTGCGCATCGTCGGCGGCAGGCTTCTCTTCAGGCTTTTGCGCATCCTCTCCATCTGGGTCGGCGTCCACGTCGTCGTCTTTCGACCCTTCGTCGGCAGGCGTTTTGTCCGTCGTTTCCGGCTTGGCCGGCTCGGGCACCTTGCGCGGGGCAAACGTCACCGGCACGAAGGCGACGCTTCGGTACGTGCACGCTTCAGGTGCGCAGGCATCCTTCCAGCTTGCCCCCGCCGCGACCTTTTCCTCTTGCGCGAGCGATGCGTTCGCGTTCGCCTCGATGGTCACGTGCAGCTGCGCCGGCTCGAATGCTTCCTCGGTCGCGCCTTCTACAAGCTCATCGTCGCCCGTATCGGGCCCGTCGCCTTCAACATCGGCCTTCACCAGGGCGTTCGCATCAAACGGCGCCACCACGACGAACACGCGGGCGCTCTCGCCCGCGCCGTCGGCGTTCTCCGCAAGCTCCTGCCCTTCTGCAACGTCGAGCGTCGCGACCACGCTGCCGTCGTCTGCGGCCTCGACCGCGACTTCGACCGCGCCTTGCCCTGCCGCGGCGGCAGCTGCTTCGGCATTCGTCCAGTCGACCGCCTCGCGCTGGTCGGCCGCAAGCTTCGTCACGTCGTACACGCGCACGTCGGCCGCCTTCAGCCCGGCTGCTTCTTCGCCCTGCGGCGCCACGGTCAAGCGGTACGAGCCTTCTTCGGCGCTCCCCTTTTCCGCATACACCTTCGCTTGCAGCACAGCGAGCGCAATCTCGTCGCCCACCTGCGCATCCGGCGCCGCCTCAACGCTTGTTGCCAAGCGCGTTTCCGCTTCCACGTTGGAAAGTTTCACGGCCGCCGCGTCGTCGACGCGCATATCAGCGACAACGCGCTCGCCCGTCTCCTTGCCGCCCTCGGGTGCCGGCGCGGTATAGGTGCTCACCTTGTAGCCGCCGCGCACTTCCACCATGCAGTCGGCCGGCACGCCGGACGTCAGCGACGCTTCGAACGTCGGAGCCGCCACCGTCGCGCTCATGCGCCCGCGCGTGTCAGGGTCCACGATGCCGTTTTCGTCGAGTGCGCCTTCATAACGCACGACAAGCCGACCCGACAGGCCGGCGGCGATTTCGTCTTCGGTTCGCTTCAAGTACTTGCCGTCATGCTCGGTCCAAACCGTCCACCCGTCGGGCACCTCGTCGGCCTTCAACACCGCCCGCAGGTCCTCCTTGTCGCCCCCGCGCGATTTCCACATTTCTTCGGACGTCGTCTGCTCAAGCACTCCGTCAACGTTCTTATAAAGGTACGGCGCCTCGAACACGTACGCCACGAAGTCGTTGTGCTCCATGCCGCCGAGGTAACCGCCGCCAAGCAGCTCGTCCAGATCGCCGAAGCTCGGCTGGATGGCGACCGACGACGCACCGACCTGATACGCGCCATCGGACGTTTGCATAGCGCCCGTGGCCGTCAAAGAATACGAGAACAAACCTGACAACTTGTCCGCAAGCTGGGAATCGGACACGCCGCCGGCCTTCTGGGACGCGGCGACGAGGTCTGCCGAAGGCGAAGGCAGCACGGCGTCGGCCTTCTCCAGGCCTTCGGGAAGAAACGTGTTCGGATCGGGATAGTCGGCCTCTTCCATGACGGCCTTTTCGTCGGCGTCGCCGTTCAGGGCCGCGGTTGCTTCCGCGCTGGGATTGCCCTTCGTGGCGTTGTCGGCATCGGCTTTCGCCTCATCCGTCTTTTGAGCGTCGTCTTGCGCGTCGCCGCTTTCGGGCGCGTCGCCCGCCTCGTCGCTTTCGGACGCGTCGCCCCCGCTGCCGCCGTCCGCTGCGAGCACGTCGGCATCCTGCTCGGCCGAGTCTTTTGCCGGCGATGCCAGAGGAACGTCTTCGTTTTGGACGATGACGCGCATTTCGGCAACGGCACGAGAGTCCCACGTCATCAGGGCCAACAAAACGGCCAAAATGACCGACACTATCTTGTGGCTCAAGGAATAATGCGGCAGCGCTGTCGTCGACACCTCCTCTGAGGCGTCGCTGTCGGCATGCGCCGATTGAGACGGCAGATCGCCGTCCAGCGAAAGAGCGAGATGTCGGTCCTTCTGCTCGACATCGACCGATGGTGTGTTCAGTTTTCCCAGTTTCATACGAACCCGCCTTCACGCAACCGCAAACTCGGGTGCGCAAACAAAGCACGCTCCCGAGCTTGCAACCACAGGTTCGAGCATCCCTCGTCGGACAGAAACTGAGCCGAACATACTCGTCCTCTTATTCAATTAGTCAACAGTATACACGCATACAACTTTCAGTTGTATAACGATGCGGCATTTTTTCCGAGATTTTTGCAGCCCCACCACGCTTCTTTTCGAAGCGCAGCCGCCGTCGACGGACGCAGGCAGACGCAGCGCGAGCACGTGCAGCGCCGCTCGGTTCGCTGGTCCGGCTCTGTCGGCCCGCCGTTCGCTCTACGCCAAAGCCTCCTTCAGGGCGCGGACGGCGCATCCGCGGTGCGAAATGGCGTTTTTCTCTTCGGCCGTGGCCTCGGCGAGCGATCGCTCATGTCCGTAGGCGTCCGGATAGAACAGCGGGTCGTAGCCGAAGCCGCCGTCTCCGCGCTCCTCAAAGCCGATAACGCCTTCGATGGTACCGCGCACGTGGGTTTCTTCGCCCGCTTCGTCAAGAAACACCAGCTCGCACACGAACCGCGCCTGGCGCTTGCCCTCCGGCACGTCGGCCAGCTCGGCGAACAGCTTCGCGTTGTTGGCGGCATCGGTCGCGTCCTCGCCGGCGAAGCGGGCCGACCACACGCCCGGCGCCCCGCCAAGCGCGTCCACTTCCAAGCCCGAATCGTCCGCGAGCACGGCCACGCCCGGTGCCAACGCCTGGGCCGCCCGCGCCTTGATGCGGGCGTTTCCCCAGAACGTGTCGGCGTCTTCGACCGGGTCGGACGCCAGCCCGCAATCGGCCAGCGTGCGCACGCGGACGTCGTCGCGGCCGAGCATGGCCTCGATCTCGGAGGCCTTGTGGGCGTTGTTGGAAGCAAGGACGATGTCTCTCATGGGGATCCTTTCAAGAGGTCGGGCGAACTGGGGCTGCCGGCGCTTCGGCGGGCCAGGCGGCAAGCCGGCGACGCGGCCTGCGCGGCGCCTGCACGATATATAGTATAAAGTAAGGGAAGGCAAAGCAGAGGCGGACGCCCCGTGCCGAAGAAGGCCGCATCGGCCGTCAGAAGCGGCTGCGCGGCGCCAGACGCCCGGCCGTCGCAGCCCGACGTCGCAGCCCGGCCTTCACCCCGCCGCCTTACCGCAGGTCGGGGAAGCTGACGCCGGCCACGTGCTCGATGGGGCGGCCGAACGCACGGGCACCGAAGTTCTGGAAGTCGCGCAGATCGGTGCCGGTCGTGTAGAACTCGTACGCCGGACGCGAGCCCGCCGGCGCGAGCGACCCGCGCCGCTCAAGGATTTCCGCCACGTCGCGGGCGGCCTCCTTTGCAGACGACACCAGCGTCACCTCGCGCCCGACCACGCCGCCGATCAGCGCCTTCAGCAGCGGAAAGTGCGTGCAGCCCAGCACGAGCGTGTCGATGTCGCAGCGGCGCAGCGGCTCCAGGTAGTCGCGGGCGATGGCCTGGAATTCCGGGCGGATGTAGACCTTCGACGCCCGCGACGTGAGGTCCTCCACCGGCCCTTCCGCCATGCGGATGCCCTGCTCGGCGATTTCGACCAACCGCGGCGTCGGAATGGAAAACACCGTGATGCCGGCGTCCAAATGCCTGATGGCACGCGTGTACACGCCTGATTCGACCGTGGCTTTCGTGGCGATGACCCCCACGCGGCGGTTCTTCGTGGCATGCGCCGCCGCCCGTGCGCCCGGCTCCACCACGCCGATGACCGGCACGGGGAAAGTCTGCTGGGCGTGCGCGAGCCCCGCCGCCGTGGCCGTGTTGCAGGCGATGACGATGAGCTTCACCCCGCGTTCGACCAGCCACGCCCCGATCTGCTGCACGAACCCGTCCACTTCTTCCAGCGAGCGCGGGCCGTACGGGCAGCGGGCCGAATCTCCCACATAGACGATGGACTCTTCCGGCAGCGCCCTGGCGATCTCCCGCGCGACGGTCATGCCGCCGAAGCCGGAGTCGAACACGCCGATGAAGCTCGGGTCGCCAAGCGGCGCAGACGGCTGGCAGCACGCCGACGCGCCTGCGTTCTGCGCAGCCCTTTCGAAGGTGGAGGTCTTTGCGTTCTCGTTCATGGTTTTCAGTATATCCGCCGCGCCCACAACCTGTCGTCCGCCTTCCGAAGTATCATAGTAAAATCGGCGACGACGGAAAGGAGCGCAATGACCGACCATTCCAAAACGAACGCGATGCGGCTGCTCGACGCGGCCAAGCTGCCCTACCAGGCGCGGTTTTTCGACGCCGACGCGGCGCTGTCCGGCGTAGAAGTCGCCGCCAAACTGGGGCTCGACCCCGACCGCGTGTTCAAGACGCTCGTCACGCAGGGAAAAACGAGCGAACACTATGTTTTCATGATTCCCGTGGCGTGCGAGCTTGACTTGAAGAAGGCGGCCGCGTGCGCGGGCGAAAAGTCCATCGCGATGATCAGGTCCCGCGAGCTTTTGCCGCTCACCGGATACGTGCACGGAGGCTGCTCGCCCCTGGGCATGCACAAGCTGTTCGCGACCGCCATCGACGAGACCGCCGCGCTCTACGACACGATCTTCTTTTCCGGCGGGCGCATTGGCTGCCAGATAGAGACAAGCCCGCACGCGCTCGAGCAGCTCGTCGGCCTGCGCTACGCCGACCTGACCGTGGTGTAGCAGGCCCGGCGCCCTTTCGCGTCCGCGCAACCCGCGCGGTTGCGCGGCGGCGCTCGCGCAGCCCCTTCGAAGCCGCGGCACGGCTCGCACGTCCCGCGCCCAATCCCCAGGCAAGAAGAAGGGCGCCCGCAGCGCCCTTGCTCCTACCAGTGGCTCACGACCACGTCGCCTTCGTTCAAAAGCCCGTACAGCTCGGCCGCCTTGTCGGGCGGCAGGTTCACACATCCGTGGCTGCCGTAGCCTTCCTTGTACATCTCGCCGCCGAAGTCCGGCTGCCAGTCGGCGTCGTGCAAGCCGATCGCGTTGCCGTCGAAGGGCATCCAGTACTGCACGACGGTGTCGTAGAGTTTTTCGCCGTTTTCGTAGCCAGTCAGCTTCGAGGGGCTTTGCTTGCGGTTCACCCAATAGACGCCGGTGGAGGTGTCGTGCACGCCGTCGGGCGTGCCGGAGATGCAGTCGGACTCCCAAATGACCTTGTTGTTGTCGTCATACAGGCGCACATACTGGTCGGCCAGGTCGACGTCCAGATACCGGTTGCCCCAGTCACGCTCGCCAACGCCGTTGTATACGTCGCCTTCCGAGAACGTGGGGATGTAGACCGGCTCGGACGAACCGTTGTCCACGCCGCTGACCACGGCTTCCACCAGCGCTTCACGGTCGACTTCCCACCCGTAGACGCCGCCTTCCACCGTGAACGTCTTGCCGTCGGCACGCTCGTAGGTGCGCGACGTGCCCACCGTGTTCAGGCTGTCGGCCATCGAATTGGCCCACGTGGTCATGGCCTCGCGGTCGAGCGTCGCCTGGTATTCGTCGTCCAGCGTTATCCACTGATGGATAATATCGCCGTTGACCGATTCGACGCTGTCGTCGCCCAAAATGAGGTCGAAGTCGGCGGCGATCATCTTGTTGGCGTTTTCGGCGGCCTGCGCCAGACGCTCGTCGGAAGACGTGATCTCGGGCTGCTTGAGCGCGGTCTCGTCAAGGGTCGCCGTGGGCTCGAGCGCGGCTAGCGCGGTCTCGGTTACTTCGACGACCTTCGAAGCTTCAAGCGCCTGACCAGGCGCTTCCGGCGTCACCACATAAGCGTGCGACGTTTCGTCATAGGCCACCGAGGCGTTCGTGGGACCCTCCGCCGTGGAGTTGAAGGCCGCCACGGCCTCTTCCACGATGCGCGTCAGCCCCGCATCGTTGTAGCTGGCGATAAGCGCGGCCGTCTCGTTGTGCTCGCGCTGCAGCTCGATAGGCCACAGCCACGGGTTTTCGTGCGACAGCGCCTCGTCCACCATGGAGGCCGCGTTGATGCGCAGGCCCGTGTCGACGGCCGAAAGGTTGAGCGTGAAGCCCATGCCTTCCACGGTCAGCTCGTAGTCCGACACGGAATTGGCCACGGCACGCTGGGCCTCGCTCGCGCTCATGAGCGACACGTCCACGTCGCCGATGTTGGAATTGGGCATGAACCGGTCGGAAAAGTACACGGCCACGCCCACGTACGCGATGACCACAAGCGCCACCAGCACGCCCAACGTGATGCCGAGCGCCTTCAAGATGCCGCGCTTGCGACGCTGGCGCTTCAGGGCGGCGGCGGTGTCGACCGGAAGCATGCCTTGCGACGGCGCGACGGCCCCGTACGGCGTCATGCCATAGCTCATGGGCTGGTTCGATTGAGAGCGCGAGCCGGCAAGCGGAGCGAGGTCTTGATGGGTGATCGGCGGCAGCCGCATCGTTTGCGGGCGCTGCGGCCGCGCAGGCTGGGCGGACGCCGAATCCGCGTCCGCAGAAGAGGGCTGCGCGTTTTCCGACGCGCTCTTCCCTTTCTCGGTCACCAAGTGATCAAGGCCGCTCAAGTCCTTTCCAGGCGGCGTGTTCTCGTCGGTTTCAGGCTTGGCATGCTTTCCGTGCTTCGCGTTTTTTATCTTGTCGCTCATACTCACTCTCGCGAGAATCGTCGTGTCTCAACAGGCGTCATAAGGGTAGAAGTCCAGAATACGGTCTAGGATTGCCCGGCGCCACAGCCCCGTCAAAGCTGCACGAAACGCCCACGGCTTCTGCGAAGGGGCAACGCACAGTCAATTTGCGAGGTTAGCTGAACACCCTCTTCCAAAAAGGTGCTTTCTCCATGCTCAGCCGCACGCGTTCAGTTGAGCATGAGAATGGCTCTTGCAGGAACGATGCCGCGTCACGAGGACGCGGCACGAACCCTTCCTGCGGGAAGGAGCCGTCATGGATGGCGAAAACAGGGCTTATGCTCGCATCGACAAGGCCGACCGGGAAGCGATTCAAAACGGGCTGGACAAGCGCAAGGGCTGCCGCGAGATCGCGAGATCGATCGGGCGCTCGCCGGCGACCGTGACCGAAGAGGTCAGAAAGCACCGCACCTGGAAGGACGGGGAGAGGCGCGGCGAGACCGTCCCCGATGAGCCGGAAGAGGCGTCGTGCATGCGCCTGAAGAAGCGGCCCTGGACCTGCAACGGATGCATGGCCTATAAGAAAAGCTGCGGACGCAGGCAGCGGATGGAGTATAAGGCCTCGCTGGCGCAGGCGGCCAGCGAAAGGGTCCGCTCGGAGTCCAGGCGCGGCATAAACCGCCGGGAGGAGGACTTCGAGAAGATCGTCTTCGCCATCCGCTCTGACGTCCTCGACGGCAAGTCCCCCGAGCAGATCTGCATGGCCAACCCCCACCTCGACCTTGCCCCCTCGACCCCCTGCCGCTGGGCCGAACGCGGCTGCTTCTCCATGTCGCCGACGGGCTTCAGGCGCAAGGTCGGCTACAAGCCGCGCGCCAGGCATGCTGCGCCCAAGATTACCTCGCACGGAGCCGATCGCTCCTATGCGGCGTTCTGCGCGCTGGCGGAGGCGGAGCGCGCCGGGGCATGCGAGACGGGCGCCGTGATCGGGCGGACCCATGACGCCCAGCGCCCGCCCGCCCTCTACCTGCGTCCGTGCAAGGTGCAGCTTGCGCTGCTGCTGCCCAAAAAGACGTCGAGCGCGGTTGCCGCCGCGCTCGACATGCTCGAACGCTCCTTGGGAAAGCGAGTGTTCAAGCGTCTGTTCGGCATCATTCTTACCGACAACGGGACCGAGTTTTCCGACATCTCGGCGATCGAGGCCTCGATCTTCGGTGAAGATGCCCGCTGCAAAGTCTACTACTGCGACGTGCGCCAGTCACAGCAGAAGGGTGCCTGCGAGCGCAATCACGTGGAACTTCGAAAGATGCTGCCCAAGCGCCGAGGCGTCTCCTTCGACAACCTCGACAGATGCGACTGCGCCTTCGTGACGTCGCACGTGAATTCCCAGCCCCGCCCCTCCCTCATGGGCCTGTCGCCGCTGCAGATGCTGAGGGCCGCCGACCCTGAAGCCTGCGAGGCTCTCGAAGAGGCCCTGGGGATAGAAGAGGTCCCGTTCGGCGAACTCGCGCTGACGCTTGGGGCCGTGAACAGCCAGCGCGAAGAAAGGGGGCTCGACCCGCTGGCATAGGACGGCGCCCGAACGGCGCCCGATCGGATCCGCATAGGTGTTCAGCTGGGTCTGGAACAGATGCGCGGACCCCTGGTCCGGTGCGCCCTCCAAACCCAGCTGAACAGGCCGAATCCTCTCTTTTTCTCGCGAAAGTGTTGCGATGACTGCGAGAATGCAGCAAACATCCCAGATGAACCCCCTTTGTTCAGTTAACTTCGCAAATCAACCAGGGGCAACGCACGGTTGTGTCGGCCGAAAGTAGCCGAGCAAGCGCCTGTCAAGCCGCCGCAGCGCAACGGCGCCGATCCTCGGGCACGAGGACATCAACACCACCTACGAGCGCTACGTCCGCTCTTCGCCCCTCGACGTGCTGCGCGGGTCCGGCGTCGTGCCGAACCTCTGATGCACGTTTCGAAGCGTTTGTCAAACGACGTACTCAAACTGTACTGTTTTATGTACATTCACTGCCTGCATACTGCCTAAAGCCACGAAAAGATGCAGGAAGATACGA
The DNA here is from genome assembly GCF_011039175.1 of Slackia sp. ZJ119. Lineage (GTDB taxonomy): Bacteria > Actinomycetota > Coriobacteriia > Coriobacteriales > Eggerthellaceae > Xiamenia. The sequence goes on along the minus strand of NZ_JAAKEN010000011.1, from coordinate 15,797 downwards.
AAAGTTATAGGCAATGCAGGCAGTGTTTCACAATTTCTCCACAATCAAAAAACAACCCCTGACCTGGGAAAACAATCCAAATCAGGGGTGAGATGCGTGGTGGAGCCGCGGAGAATCGAACTCCGGTCCATACTATATCGTTCCTGAGGCTCTACAAGCTTAGTCGGCGATCGAAATTCGGACGCGCCGCGGTTCGTCGACGGACGGGACGCGCCCTATTCGGTTGGTCTTAGCCCTGGTTGCACCGAAAACTCGCCAGAGAGCGTTCCCCTGAGATGACGTCGCGCCCAGGGCGGGGAAACACCTGAGGTTGACGGATGGCTGAAATTAAGCAGCCATGGCGGCCGGAGCGTAGCTCACGGCCTTGAAGTTGTTTTTGCCAATTACAAGGCAGTACCCCTGTTTAACGTGGCGAGGAGACCACGACCTGCTCCTCAGTGCAGACATACCATGTCGAAACCAGTCGGCCCCTTTCTGTGAAATAATACTATGATCAAGCGTTACAGTATTGCAGAAAGCAGACGTTTTGTCAAGAGGCGGCGGCACTCGCGACGCCGTCGCCGCGCAAAACGCCGCACGCCGAACGCACCCTGAAGGCGGCCTCGCCTGCCCCTTCCCTACTTCTTTGGGAAAAGCGGGCCGAAGTCAAGGGCGCTTTTGATGTCGTCGAAGGCGCCTTTCAGCTCGGCGACGGTCTGCACGCCTTCCCGATAGATGGCGTTCATGTCGTTGGTCGCCTGGGCCACCCCTTCGCGCGTGATGCCCAGATCGTACTCGTCGTCCGCCCCCGCGTCCGTCGCATCGTCTTCGTCCTCGTCGACGTACAGGTACTCCACTTCCTTGCCGTCCTCGATGAGCACGAACCCGATGTCGTTGCCGTCCTCGTCGTGCACGTAGCGAACGATGTCGGCTTCGTCGAACTCGATCTCGAGCACTTCGAAGTCGTCGTCAGCCTCGTCGGCCGCGTCCTCGGCCGCATCCTCGCCGCCGCAGGAGTCCTCCGCCGAAACGCCCGCCTCGGAAACGTCGAGGCCCTTCTCGTCGTCCGCAGGCTCGGCCGAGCACTCCGGCGCACCGTCGTCCCCAAGCGCGTCCTCGACGCCCTCGGCGGCTTCGGGCGCGTCTTCGACCTCGGTTTCCGCTTCTGCGGCCTCGGCTTCGGCCTGAAAGCCCTCTTCAGTGGCCGCAAGTTCGTCATCCAAGCTCATAGCGTTGTCTCCTGTCCCACTTTCGGTACATCTATCCCCACAGACCGCCTGTCGCGCCGCCCGCACGCGCAAGACGCCCGCACCGGCCGGCGCGTTTCCCTAACGGCTGCGCTCCTTCAACGCACGCTCCATGTCGCGCTTGGCGTCGCGGGCGGCCATCGAGGCACGCTTGTCGAACAGCTTCTTGCCGCGGGCGATGGCCACTTCGACCTTCACCCGGCCCCGCTCGTCAAAATACATCTGAAGCGGCACGATGGCCAGGCCTTTTTCGCGCAGCGCCGCGTCGAGCCGTGAAATCTCGCGGCGGTGCAGCAGCAGCTTGCGCGTCCGGTCGGGATCGACGTTGTTGTACGTGCCGTTGAGATAGCGCGGAATGTGCACGTTGTGCAGCCACACTTCCCCGCCGCGCACCAACGCGAAGCAGTCCGTCATCTGACAGTGGTTGTCGCGCAGCGACCGCACTTCGGTGCCGCTGAGCACGATGCCCGCCTCGAACGTCTCAAGGATGTCGTATTCGTGCTTCGCCTTGCGGTTCTTTGCTATGACCTCGCGGGACGCCTTCATCGCGCTCAGCGCCTCTCGGCGGCAGAAGCAGCCTCGGCGTCGTCGGTGTCGCGGGCGGGACGCGCGGGCGCCATGGCAAGGCCGGGCACGAAGCAAGCGTCCTCGTCAAGGTCGCGAGCGAAGCGCACGAGCAGATCAACGGTCGCTTCCAAGTCTTTCAAGTCGATGACCTCGGCAGGCGTGTGCATGTAGCGCAGCGCCACCGACACGAGCCCCGTGGGAATGCCGGCGCGGGTCACCTGCAAGGCGCGGGCGTCGGTGCCGGTCACGGCGGGCTCGGCCTCCACCTGGTACGGAATGCCCTCGGCCTCGGCCGCGGCCACCAAACGCTCGAACACTTCCGGGTTGATGTTCGGGCCGCGGGCGATAACGGGACCGCGCCCGCAGGACAAGTCGCCGTGCTTCGCCTTCGAGATGCCGGGGTAATCGGTCGCATGCGTCACGTCAAAGGCCACGGCAACGTCGGGGTTCAAGCCGTATGCCGAGGTCATGGCCCCGCGCACGCCTATTTCTTCCTGCACGGTGCACGCCGCGCACACATCCCCCGGCGCCCTGCCGCCGGCCGCCAGCTTTTCGAGCACGCGCGTGAGCACCCACACGCCGCACTTGTCGTCGAAGGCGCGAGACACCGCCATCGTGTTCGCCATGCGCTCGAAGCCCACGCCGAACGTGATGACGTCGCCGACGCGCACGAGCCGCTTCACCTTCTTCGCCTTCATGCCCACGTCGATGACGAGATCGGAAAGCGGCGTGACCTTCGTGCGCTCGTCGGGGCTGATGAGATGGATGGGCTTGCGGCCGACGACGCCGCGCAGGGGCTTCTCTGCGCCGCTGGCATGCACGTCGACGCGCATGCCGGGAAGAATGGCCGCGTCCACCCCGCCGACCGACGACACGGACAGAAAGCCGTCGTCGGAAATGTAGGTGACCATCAGCCCGATCTCGTCCATGTGGGCCGCCAGCATGAGGCTGGGAGCGCCGGGCGCCGTGCCGCGCAGCGTGGCGTGGACCGAACCCATGACGTCGGTGGAAATCTCGTCGGCCGTCGGCGCCAGACGCGTGCGCACCACGTCGGCGACGGCGCCCTCCGTGCCGGTCGCCGACGGCGTTTCCAGCAGTTTCTGCAGGTAGGCAACGTGTTTTTTCTTCATGCGAATCCCTTCTCGCAAACAAGGCTTCAAAACAAGGCGCACGGTGCGGCGCCTCGGCGGCTCAAACAGCAGAAGCGGCGCCCCTTGTGCGGCGGCGCGTCAGACGGCACCGCTTCGAAACCCTTACCAGTATTCCTTCTTCGGCGCCCGTTTTCGCACGGGCTTGGGCGGCCGAAAGTCAATCGTCAACTGGCCGTCGGCGTCGAGCGACTTCGCAGGCTTGCGCTCCACCTTGTCGATGGACCACGACACGGCGTCTTTGCCGTACAGCTCCAACATGCGCATGCGGGCGTCGTGCAGGTTCGCCTTCGACCCCATGCGGCTGTCGCTTTCGAACTCGAACAAGCCCGTCGCACGCGCGTCGGAAGCGATGGGCGACACGTAGTGGGCCAGATAGGTTTGCACGGACATCCCTCGCATTCTGTTCGTCTAAAAGCTGCGGAACCGACGGTAACGCTGCTGCAGCACGTCTTCGATGGGCAGCGCAAGCAGCTCGTCCAGCGTCTTTTCGACGTAGGCTCGCACGTTGTTTACCGCCTGGTCGCGGTTTTTATGGGCAGGTTCTGCGCCTTCCGAGATCACGGCGTCCACGATGCTCATGTCGCAGGCCTCGGCCGCGCTCATTTTCATGACGGCGGCCGCGTCGGCGGCACGGGCGCGGTCCTTCCACAGGATGGACGCGAATCCTTCGGGCGAAAGTACAGAATACACCGCATGCTCCAACATGGCAACGCGATCGGCCAGCGCGAGCGCCAACGCCCCGCCGCTGCCGCCTTCGCCGAGAAGGACGCTTATGATCGGCACGCGCAGGCCGGCCATGGCCAGCAGGTTGTCGGCGATGGCGTTGCCCTGGCCGCGCTCTTCGGCCTCGGTGCCGCAAAAGGCGCCCTGGGTGTCCACGAAGCATATGACCGGGCGGCCGAACTTCTCGGCTTGCCGCATGAGGCGCAGCGCCTTGCGATAGCCCTCGGGCTGGGGGCAGCCGAAGTTGCGTCGGATGCGCTCTTTCAGATCGGCGCCCTTTTCCTGCGCGATGACCGTGACCGGCTGGCTGCCCAGCCACGCGACGCCGCCGACGACGGCCGCGTCGTCGGCGAAGGCGCGGTCGCCGTGCAGTTCGATGAAGCCGCGGAAAATGCCGTCAATATACGCCTGCGACGTGGGACGATGCGTGTTGCGGGCCAGCTGCACGCTTTCCCAGGCCTTGTTGGGCGCCCCGGGTGCCGCTTCTGTCCCGCCGGCGTTTTCGGCGGAAGCGCCCGCGTACGACGTCGGCTCGACGAAGGATGCCGTATCGCCCGCCATGGCGTCTCCCGCCGCGGCCGCCACGCTCGTGGCTGCGGCGGAAGCGTCGCCGCCCGTGCCGCGCTTTTCGCCCAGGGGCTGCCGCCAATGGCGCATCGGGACTCCCCCGACCGGCGCCGCGCCCGCACCGCCGATGGCCGCCAAGTCGTAGGTGACGGTGTTGTACGTGCGCATTTTATTGGCCAGCGTGTCGGCCACCGCTTCGTAGGTGATGAGCTTTTCCTGCGCGTGCCGCTCGTCCACGAGCGCGACGACGTCCGCCCGCGCCACGTGCAGCGCCACCAGATGCGCCAGCACCTCGCGCAGGTTCTCCCGCGCCACGATGGCGTCTATCAGCCCGTGTTCCAGCGCGAACTCCGCCGTTTGGAACCCGACAGGCAGCTCTTGGCGAATGGTGTCGCGAATGACGCGCTGCCCGGCGAACCCTATGAGCGCCTGCGGCTCGGCCAAAACAACGTCGCCTTCCATGGCGAAGCTGGCCGTCACGCCGCCGGTCGTCGGGTCGGTCAGCACCGACACGTAGAACAGCCCGGCTTCTCCGTGGCGCTCGACCGCGCACGACACCTTCGCCATCTGCATGAGCGACACCAGGCCCTCTTGCATGCGTGCGCCGCCCGACGCCGTGAACAAAACGACCGGCAGCCCCTCTTCGGTCGCGCGTTCGAACAAACGCGTCACCTTCTCGCCCACGACCGAGCCCATCGATCCCATGAAAAACGTCGAATCCATGAAGCCCGCGGCCACGCGCAGGCCCGCGATGGCACCTGCGCCGGTGCACACGGCCTCGTCAAGCCCGGTTTTTTCGCGCAGGCCGGCCAGCTTGTCCCCATAGCCGGGAAACCCGAGCGGGTCGGTTTGCGGCAAGCCCGCGTCCCATTCCTCGAAGCTGTCCGCGTCGAGCACGTCTTGGATGCGCTGGCGCGACGTCAGCCGCAAATACGCACCGCAACCAGGGCAGATGCCGCTATGGGCCGCCAGCGTGCCGCGGTCGTACACCAGGCCGCACTCGGCGCACGCCTGCCAGTCGCCTTCGGCCGCCAGCGCTTTGTCGGTTTCGCACAGCACCCAGGCAAAACCGGGGCGCTGCGCGTCGACGGGGCGGTAGACCTTCATGCCGGCCGCGTTCGCGCGGGCCAAAAACGTGTCGACGTCGGCCAGCGGCAGGCTGTCGCCGCCCAGAAAGATCACGTGCGCCTTCGCCTCGCGGGCGCATTCCAGCACGGCGTAGGCGTTCGCGAACAGCTGGGGCGAAGCCAGCGTGCCCAGCATCACGGCTTCGTCGGCCTCGCGCGTGGCCATGTCGTAGCGGTTGTCGGCCGTGAACGGCACGACGACGTAGAAGCCGACGGCCGCGACGGCCTGCGCATAGCTCCTGCCGACGGTCCCCTGGGCCATCACGAGGGCGCGGGGCGCAGAGGCGTCGGCGCGGGCGGCGCGCCGGCGCAGCGACTGCCGCGTCGGCGGCAGCGGCGCTTCGGTGAAGCTGTCGAGCGCCCCGACTTCCACGGCGTTCGGCGCCACCTGCTGCGAGCGGGACCGGCAGACCGTTTCGTCAAAGACGGACTGCAGCCTATATCCCACCGACAGGTCGCGTCCGTCGCCCCCATCGCCCGCCGCGGTCCGCATTTCTCCGTCGGAGCCGAACGTCACGTAGCGATGCTTGTGCTTTTTCGCGGCCTTGTCGGCCTTTTCTTCTGTTCCCACCTCTGCGTCCCCTCTGGTTTAAGGCCCGGGCTTCGCCGCCGGCGCCATCACGTACTTCTGCTGCGCTTCGGCGGCAAGCTCGCCGTCCACGTACGCGCGGACCTCGGCCGCGCACATCCGCTTGGTCGCCCGCACGATGTCCGCCTCAAGCGAAAGCACCTCGCCCGGGCGCACCTGGCGGCGGAACTTCGCCTTGTCGATGCCCGCGAACAGCCCGAGCATGCCTTCAAAGCGCTCGTCGACCAAAAGCGCGATGGCCGCCGTCTGCGCGAGCGCCTCCATGATGATGACGCCCGGCAGCACGGGGTAGTCCGGAAAATGGCCTTCGAACAGGGGAAGCGTCGGATCGACGTCCAGCTCGGCTGCGGCTCGCACGCCCGGCTCGCACGCGATCACGCGGCTTACCCACAAAAACGGCGGGCGGTGCGGCAAAATGCGCTTGACGGCTTCTTGGTCGCACGGAAAGGCAAGGTCCATAGCGCCTCACGCCCTTTGCGGGTACGGCGAAAACGCGAGGCTCGCGTTGTGCCCGCCGAAGCCGAGCGAGTTGGACAGCGCCACTTTCTGCGGCACGTCGTAAAGCGTTTCGGAAACCACGTTGACCGGGCATTCCGCATCCGGCGTGGAAAAGCCTGCCGTCGCCGGCACGCAGTCGCGAGCGACCGACAACGCGCACACGATAGCCTCTATGCCGCCGGCGGCTCCCAGCGTGTGGCCCGTCGTGCCTTTGACCGAGGTCACCGGCACGCGCCGCCCCGCTTCTTCGCCGCACAGCGAAATGATGGCGGCGGATTCTGTGGCGTCGTTGGCCGGCGTGGCGGTGCCGTGGGCGTTCACATGCCCCAGATCGTCCGGCGTGAAGCCGCCTTCTGCGAGCGCCTGCCGCATCGCGCGAGCCACGCCTTCGCCTGCCGGGTCGGGCGCGGTCACGTGGTAGGCGTCGCCGGTCGAGCCAAAGCCCGTCACCTCGGCGATGACGTTCGCGCCGCGGGCAAGGGCGTGCTCGAGCGACTCCAGCACCACAATGCCGGCGCCTTCGCCCGCGACGAAGCCCGACCGGTTCGCGTCGAAGGGCATCGAGGCGCGTTCGGGATCGTCCGAGCGCGACAGCGCCCCCAGATTCGTGAAGCCGGCGATGCAGACAGGGTTCACCGATTCCTCGGCGCCTCCCGCCAGCGCCGCGTCCAAATACCCGTGGCGAATGTCGCGCACCGCCGTGCCGATGCAGTGGGCCGCCGTGGCGCACGCGGTGACGACGTTGAGACATTCGCCCTTCATGCCGTAGCGAATGGCAAGCTGGCCTGCGGCGATGTTGCCGATCATCGTGGGAATGAACAGCGGGCTCACGCGCTTGGGGCCCTTTCCTTCCAGCGTGGAGAATCCGCGCTGCAGCTCGTCAATGCCGCCAATGCCGGTGCCGACCACGACGCCGAAGCGCTCAAGGTCTTCCGCGTCCAAGTCGATGCCGGCCTGAGCAAGCGCCTCGTCGGCCGCCACGATGGCGTACTGCACGAAGCGCTCGCTGCGCCGGGCGTCCTTCTTCGAAAGGCCGTGCTCGGTCGCGTCGAAGCCGCGCACCTCGCCGGCGATGGTCACCTCATAGCCCTCCGTGTCAAAGCGCTCGATGGGGCCCAAGCACGACCGGCCTTCCGTGACGGCCTGCCACAGCGGCTCCACGCCCACGCCGGCGGGGCTCACCGCGCCCATGCCCGTCACGACGACGCGATGCGTGCCGTCCGGGCGTCGTGTTTCCGTACCAGATACGACTTCGATCATAGCGACATTCCTCCATCGATGGCGATGACTTGTCCGGTAATGTAGGCCGCGCTGTCGCTGGCCAAAAAGGCGGCCAGCGCGGCGACTTCCTCGGCCTGCCCGAGGCGCCGCAGCGCGATGGCGCTTTCAAGGCCGTCGCGCTGCTTGTCGCTGAGCGCGTCGGTCATGTCGGTTTCGATGAAGCCGGGCGCAATGGCATTGACCGTGATGTTGCGCGACCCCAGCTCTTTCGCAAGCGACTTCGTAAGCCCGATGACGCCCGCCTTCGACGCCGCATAGTTCGCCTGGCCCGCGTTGCCCGCGATACCGACGACGCTGCTCAGGTTGACGATGCGGCCGCGACGCTGCTTCATCATGGGTTTGACGGCCGCGCGGCAGCAGTTGAACGTGCCTTTCAAGTTGACGTCGATGACGGCGGAAAAGTCGTCGTCGCTCATGCGGACGGCCAGGCCGTCGCGCGTGATGCCGGCGTTGTTCACGAGCACGTCCAGCGTGCCGAAGGCGTCAATCGTTTCGTTGACCAGGTGTTTTGCGTCTTCCGGGTTGGCGACGTCGCCGACGACGGCGCACGCTTTCACGCCGAATTCGCGCTCGAGGCCGGCTGCGGAGGCGGCCAGCGCCTCATAGCCTGCCTCTGACGAGCAGTTCAGGCAGACGTTTGCGCCCTGGGCGGCCAGAGCGCGTGCGATGGCGGCGCCGATGCCGCGAGACGATCCGGTGACGAGCGCCGATGCACCGGTCAAAGCAGGTTGTTGCATGGGTTGTCTCCTGGTTCTAGGCAAGGTTGTCGATCGGGGCCGAAGCGTCCGCCGCCGGGACCGGCGCGTCTGCCGCATCCGACGCTGCCGCCGCGTCCAGGCGGGCGCAGAAGGCTTCGAAGCTCGCGCGGTCCGTCACGGCGGCGCGGGCGATGCCCTTGTCGATGCGCTTCACGAGGTTCACAAGCACGTTTCCGCTTCCGACCTCGACAAACTCCGTCGCGCCGTCCGCGACGAGCGCACGCACGCTCTCGTCGAAGCGCACCGGGCGCGTCAGGTGGTCGACAAGGGCCCGCCGCGCGTCGGCGGCCGCAAGCGGGGCGGCGCTCACGTTGTCGATGAGCGGAACGGCCGGCTCGGCGAATTCGACCGTCTCCAAAAAGGCGGCCACCTCTTCGGCGGCCTCGGCCATGAGCGGCGAATGGAACGCGCCCGACGTGGCCAGGCGCGAGCTGCGCTTGCCTGCGGCGGCCCACGCGACCTCCGCCCGCGCGACCGCCGCCGTCGCGCCCGAAATGACGATCTGCCCCGGCGCGTTAAAGTTAGCCGGAACTAACACTTCGCCTTCCGCACATGCCTCGCACAGCGCCGCCGCGCTTTCCGCGTCGGCCTTCAGAAGGGCGCTCATCGCGCCCGGGTGCGCCTCGGCCGCCTGGGCCATGGCGGCGCTGCGGCGCTGCACGAAGCGCATCGCGTCTTCCAGCGACAGCATGCCGCTCACCGCCAGTGCGCTGACCTGGCCGAGCGAAAAGCCGAGCACGGCTTTTGGCCGCAGCCCCCGCGCAACGAGCGCCCGCCCCAGCCCCATCGACACGCACGCCAGCATCGGTTGGGCGTGCCGCGTGTCGTTGAGCGTCGCCTGGTCGACCGTCTCCAGGAAGGCGGCCACGTCAAAGCCCAGCACGTCGCTTGCCGCCTCGAACGCTTCCGCCACTTCCGCCACGTCCAGAAGGTCAAGCCCCATGCCGGGCTTTTGCGACCCCTGGCCCGAAAACATCAGAACCGTCGCGCCCATCATGCACGCTCGCTTCCGCGGCGGGCGTTCAGGTCGAACACGTCCTGCAGCCCCATCGCCCCCAGCTGCTCGGCCTGCGCCATGATGTCGGCGACGACGTCCGCCGCCGTCTTGCGCTCGCGCACCTGCGCCGCCACCTGGCCGGCCATCATCGTCCCGTTGTCCACGTCGCCTTCGACGGCGCGGCGCAGCGACCCCAGATACATCTCTTCCAGCGCGTCGCCGTTTTTGTCCATGTCCTGCTCGAGCGAGCGCACCTTGCGCGAGAACTTGTTCTTCAAGCAGCGCACGGGATGCCCGCTGCCGCGCCCGGTCACAATGGTGTCGGCGTCTTTGGCGGCCAGCACCTTTTCCTTGTACGCCTCGGCGATGCAGCACTCTTCCACCGTGAGGAACCGCGTGCCCATCTGCACGCCTTCCGCGCCGAGCAGCGCCGCCGCCGCAAACGAGCGCCCCGAGCAGATGCCGCCCGCCGCCACGACGGGGATGCTCAGCGCGTCGCACACCGACGGCACGAGCGCCATCGTGGTCAGCTCGCCGATGTGTCCGCCCGATTCGGTGCCTTCCGCGATGACCGCGTCCACGCCCAAGCGCTCCATGCGCACCGCAAGCGCCGTCGACGCGACCACCGGCAGCACCTTGATGCCGGCCTCCTTCCAAGCGGGAAGGTAGTTCGCCGGACTGCCCGCGCCGGTCGTGATGACGTCGACGCGCAGGTCAGCCAGCAGCTTCGCCGTTTCGGCCGCGCCCGGATCCATCAGCATGACGTTCGCCCCGATGGGCTTTTGCGTCAAATCGCGTGCGATGGCGACCTGTTCGCGCACCCAGGAAAGCGGCGCACCCCCGCAGGCGATGATCCCCAAACCGCCTGCCTCGCTGACCGCCGCAGCCAGCCGGCCGTCGGCGATGCGTGCCATGGCGCCTTGGATGATGGGCGCCTCAATGCCCAGAAGTTCCGTGATTCGTGTTCTCATATACGCACTCCAAGCTGGCAAGACGGCCAAGCCGCCCCGCGCTTTTTCCTTCGAGCCAAAATTGATTCGATACATATTACTATGGTCGTTCATCAGCGTTAGAAAAATCCCCGACCCATCCATCCGAAGTGTTTATTCCGCGCAGATTGGGGAGAAGAGAAACGTTTACGAAATGGAAACGACAACGAAGGAGGGGAGCGACCGGCCCGGCCTCCTTTGGCTTGCTTGCGAAAATCGTTGTCGCGAAGCTGCGGGACGGCGCTTTCGCCGCGACGGCTTCGCCTTGAGTCGTCGTCGGATTCCCGAGGGCCCCGGAATAGGCAGGGGGAGGGCCCATGCTCAAACAGTCCTCGCTCGGCGGAAATGTCCACTGGACATTTCCGTTCGCTGTGGAACTGCGCGTGGACCCTCCCCCTGCCGATTCCGGGGTCCAGCCTCCAATCTCGGCTGCGCCGCCGTGGCGGAACCGCCTGCCGAGAGTCGGAACATTGTTGCCGGCAAGGCTTTAAGCCGCCCGTCCCGTCCGCCGGCTCCGGGGCGTAAGGCGTCCGGAGTCGCTGCGAAGGCCCGAGCAAGCATGAAAGCCGTCATCCAAAGCCGTCGGCAGGCGCCCGGAGACGCGAAAAAGGCGGCGGGAAGCGCTTTTTGCTTCCCGCCGCCTTCTGTCTTTCGCCGGCCGCGGCGCGATGTGAACTGAGGTGAAGAAAGGTCGTCGCGCGGCGGCCGCCGTCCCGGCGCCGGCAGTATGTGAAAGGAGGCCGGCGCCCGGGGCCCCGCTCCGGGCGGGTCAGAAAGGTTGTCCCGGGGCGAGGGGGTGCGAAGGGCCGTCCGGGGTCCCGCCCGGCGGCTCGTCTCGTCCGTGGGCCGGCGGCCCACGGGGGCGGCTGCTCGAAAGCGCCAGCAGGCGCCCCCGCGGGCCGCCTCGCGGCGGCGCCTCCCCGGGCAGCCGGGTCCCGGGCCAAGGCCCAGTCCCGGCCGCAGGGGCCGAAGCCCAGGCGAAAGCCCGGGTCCCGGCCTGCAAGCCAAGGCGCAGGCCAGGCCCGAGCCCCCAGCCTGCCAGCCGAAACGCGGGCGAAGGCCCGTGCCCCGGCTCCCAGGAAGGCGGCTCCCCCGAGGGGCCCGGTGAGCCGGGTCCCTCTCGGGGAGGCGTCAGGCGGTCAGCCTAGGCGCGGACTAGCGGGTGGCCGTCCACACGCCGGAGCCGTTGACCCAGTAGCGGCCGACCCACTCGTTAGAGGCCATCTCTCCGGAGGCGTCCATGTAGTACCACTTGCCGCCGACCTGCTGCCAGCCGGTGAGCATCTTGCCGAAGGTGCCGTCGTGCTTGGCGTTCAGCAGGTACCACTCGCCGTCCACCTTGGCCCAGCCGGACTGCATGGCGCCGGACTTGGCGAAGTAGTACCAGTCGCCTCCGTCCTTCTGCCAGCCGGTGAGCATGGCGCCGTACTCGCCCTTGTGGGACTGGTTGAGCATGTACCAGGTGCCGTCGGCGTCCTGGAACCACTTCGTGTTGGTCATCTTGCCGCTCTTCTCGAAGTGGTACCACTCGCCGCCGATGAGCTCCCAGCCGCCCTTGACGGCCTGGCCGTCCTCGTAGTAGGCCCAGTCGTTGCCGGAGCCGACCCAGCCGGTCTTGCCGGCGGCGGGCTGGGCGGAGCCGGGGTCGCCGGGGGCCACGGCCGGGGTGTAGGCCACCTTCGCGGTGCCCGCGTAGTTGCCCTTGTAGGTCACCGTGATGGTCTTGGTGGCGGCGTCGGCCTTCCAGTCGAAGTCGCTCGAGGACAGGCCGGGCACCGTGACGACCGGCAGGCCGCCGGCGTAGGACACCTGGGGCTTGGCCGTGACCGTCGCGGGCTTGATGACGAAGTCGACCGTCTTCTCGCCCGTCCAGCCCGCGGCGGCGTCGCCGGCGATGGCGATCGGGTAGGTGCCGGCGTTCACGTAGGAGCCGGCCTTCACGTCGTAGGCCGAGGCGTCGACCGGGACCTTCTTGCCGCCGTCCATGTAGTAGGCGGCGGTGACGACGGGCGCCTGGGCCTTGCCGTTGTAGGTCGTCTGCGCGACCTCGAACGTCACGCCGGACAGGTCGTAGAGGACCTCGATGTCCTCGGTGGCCGTGCCGGTGAAGTTCTTGCCCGCGCCGGCGACGGTCGCCGTCACCTTGCCGGGCAGCGCCCCCTCGGCGGCGACCGTGTAGTCGGTGCCGGGCACCAGCTCCATGCCCTCGTACACAACCTTCACCGCGTCGGCCAGATCGGCGCCCGGAACGACGGCGGCAGGCTCGATCGTCGCCTTGGCGACGTCGGCCTTGGTGATCTCGTAGGGGACCTTCACCTGGCCGGTGAAGTTGCCGGTCTTGGGCGCGATGACCATGTAGGACGTGCCGGCGTCGACGCCGCCCTCGGACTTGACGTCCAGCTGGTCGATGGCCTGTGACAGCGCGATGGGGCCGCCCTCGTAGTCCTTGTTGACCGGCGTGATAGAGGAGCCCTTCACGAGCACCTGCGGCGTCTGCTCCTTGCCGTTGTACACCAGGCCCTCGGCGCCATCGAGCTTGACCGAGCCCTTCACGTTGGACGCGTCGGAGAGCTCGAGCGGGGCGATCTGGAACGGCACCTTGACGGAGCCGGCGTACTGGCCCGTGCCGGTGATGACGGCGTAGGCCGGGGCGTCCTCGGTCGTGGCGTTCACGTTGTTCTCGTAGGTGACGTTGACCGGGGCGGAATCCGTGACGTCGCTCTTCGTGCCCTTCGTATACAGCGTGACGTCCGGCTCCGCTTTGCCGTTCGGGTTGTACAGGCTGCCCTCTTCGACGACCACGTCGTACAGGCCCTCGATGGACTTGTCGGTCACGAGGAAGCTGCTCTTGAGGATACCGGTGGCCGAGTCGGAGTAGTTGCCCTTGCCGGTGACGGTGAACTCGTACTTCGTGCAGCCGGTCGGCACGCCCGCCTGGCTGGACGCCTTGGCGGGAGCCGAGACGGTGTAGTCGACGCCCTCCTCGAGCACCGTGCCGCCCGGAAGCTCGACCGTCAGGCCCTCGACCGTGTTGTCGAACTCGCTCTTGAGCTGCGAGGCCGCCGTGGCCTTCGCGTGCACGTCGGCCAGAGAGGCCGGCGTGATGGCGAACGCCTGGGAGTACGTGCCGTCGTAGGCGTAGTTGCCCGAGAAGGCCAAATCGACGGTGCCGCCCTCGGCGACCGTCGTGTTGTCGCCGTAGGCGACCGTGTAGTCGTATGCGGCCTGCTTGTTGCCGGGATTCTGGGGCTTGAGGGTGAGCTGCTGGCCGTTCACCGTCGCCGTGACCGTCGGCGTCGGCTTGATCTGGCTGCCCGTGTACGTGGCGCTGAAGCCGCCGGACGCGGGCGTGGCCAGGTCGGCGTAGGTGACGGTCGCGTTGCCGTTCGCGCCGAACTTCAGCGTGAGCGGCGTGATCGTGAACGTCATCTCCTCGGACTCGCCGACGTAGCTGCCGGCGCCTTCCACGACGACCGTGTAGGTGCCGACCTCGGTGATGAAGTCGTCGCCGGTCTTCACCTCGGGCTCGCCGTCGACCGTGCGCGTGGCCGTGACGGTGTAGCCCGCAGTGGGACCGTCGGGGCTAAGAGTATTGCCGTTCACATCCTTGGCGACGGACACGAGTTCCTCGACCTTGTAGCCGTTCGCCCCGCCGGCCGGGCCGTTGTAGGGCTCGCTCGCATTCTTGAGCGAGGCCTTGGGCAGCAGGGTGCCGTAGGTATACTTGACCGGCAGCTGGCCGCGGTAGACGCCGTTGCTCGAGAGGGGCTTGATGTAGGCGGTGCCGGCGGCACCGGCGGTCGTGGCGAGCGTGCCGTCGATGACCTCGAACGTCTCGGCGAAATCGACCGGGACCGTCGTGTCACCCTTCTTGAGGGTGGCGACGGCGCCGCCCTCGATCTGGGACTTCACGTCGGCGAACGCGATGTTGTCCTTGAAGGCCAGCTTCACCTCGTCGGTCATGCGGCCGTCGATGGTGACGTTCATGACGTTGCTTTCATTGTCGGCTTTAGTCTCAACCATCGAAGTAAGGTCGACGTAGACGGTCAGCGGCACGGTCTGGACAACCTGGTCGCCGACCTTCACCTGCACCTGGTACTTGCCGGGCATGGTGGGATACTCCTGGTTGCCCTGGCCGTCGACCATGGCCTGGCCGGCCGCGTCCAGATAGACGAGGGTCTCCTCAACCTCCTTGTCACCGGCTTTGACGCCGATCGCGGACTCGATAGTCGCCTTCAGGCTGGCTCCCGTGTAGGGAGCTTCGAGCGCCTTGCCGTTGTCGACCGCATTGATGGTACCAGGGTCCGTTTGGCTGGTAAGCGTCACGTCGTACTTGCTCGCGTTCTTGATGGCGACGTCGGTCGTGAACGTAGTCGTCCCTTCCTCGGAAACGCCGCCAGTCAGCTCGTTGCCGCCCACCATGAACTTGTAGTTGCCGGCGTCGACGTTCGCCACGGCGACGGTGACCTTTGCGCGGCCTTCGGTAACGTATTTCGCAGCGTCCCCCGTTACGCCGCCGGTCAGGCTCACGTCGGAATTGTTGGTGTTGTAGTAGGTGATCGTCGGAGCCGGCTCAGTTATTTCAGGAGTCGCCGTCACCTTGCTGTTAGCGTTATTTTTGAGAGAGCCAGGCGAGTCGACGCCGACGATGCCCTCCACAAGGTTCACCGTGGCAGTGGCCTTGTTGATCGTAAAATCCTGGGTGTTCTTCGATTGAGGAGTTTCTCCCAGATGCGCGATGACGAAATCCACGCCCGCCTTCGGGGCGGCTTCAGTAACACCAGAATTATTTACGGTATATGTTGCGGTGTACGTCCCCGCATCGCCATTCCTCACGGCAGTGGCTGCGTCTTCACCGCCTTCGGTGTAGCCTGCAACAATGTTATCCGCAGCAACCTTGTACCATTTATGCTGCGGCGTGGTGCCGGTCGCCTCGGTGTAATACGTGCGCTTAACGGTGATTTCAACGTTGCCTTTTTCGGAACCTATCTGGTTCGTTCCGTCGTAGGTGAATTCGGTCTCGGTCGGCAGCTTGACCTTGACGTCGCTCCAGCCAGGCTCTTCGGTCGCGCCTTCAGGCTTTGACACTGCAGTATCGATAGTGGCTGAATTAGTAAGCTCGATGGGTTCATTCTCGTCCCCCTCTGCCGCATAAGCCGGCGTCACGTCCATCGCCGCCTGGGTCAGGGCGGCGGCCGGGGTCATGCCGAGGGCGAGGGTGCCTGCAAGGATCAGGCTAAGAACCTTGCCCCCCCCCCGTAGGTTTTGGTGGAAAGTGGAGTGATCTTGGACATAGATCGACCTTTCTCATTTCGGGTTCACAA
>NZ_JAAKEN010000010.1 GCF_011039175.1 Slackia sp. ZJ119 | reverse complement strand
GGCCAAGGTGGACGGCGAGTGGTACCTGCTCAACACCTCCCACGACGGCACCTTCGGAAAGATGCTCACCGGCTGGCAGCAGGTCGGCGGCAAGTGGTACTACATGGACGCCTCCGGCGCCATGGCCTCCAACGAGTGGGTCGGCCGCTACTGGGTCAACGGCTCCGGCGTGTGGACCGCCACCCGCTAGGCCGCGCCTAGGCTGACCGCCTGACGCCTCCCTGAGAGGGGCCGGCCCGCCGGGCCCCTCGGGGGAGCCGCCTTCCTGGGAGCCGGGGCGTGGGCCTTCGCCCGCGTTCCGGCTGGCAGGCTGGGGACGGGGCTTCGGCCCGCGCCCTCGACCTCGGAGCTGCGGCCTGGGTTTACCCTTGTCCTCGGCTTCTAGGTTGGGGGTTCGGGCCTGGCCCCGGCCCCGGCTGCGCGGGGAGGCCCCGCCGCGAGGCGGCCCGCGGGGGCGCCTGCTGGCGCTTTCGAGCAGCCGCCCCCGTGGGCCGCCGGCCCACGGACGAGACGAGCCGCCGGGCGGGACCCCGGACGGCCCTTCGCACCCCCTCGCCCCGGGACAACCTTTCTGACCCGCCCGGAGCGGGGCCCCGGGCGCCGGCCTCCTTTCACATACTGCCGGCGCCGGGACGGCGGCCGCCGCGCGACGACCTTTCTTCACCTCAGTTCACATCGCGCCGCGGCCGGCGAACGCGCAAGGCGGCGGGAAGCCAGAAGCGCTTCCCGCCGCCTTTTTCGCGTCTCCGGGCCGGACGGCTCTCTTCCTTGCCGATCCCGGCAGCCTCACGGGTCAGCGGAGCCTTGCCGGCGAGAATATTTGCCCCGCGGCAGGCGGCTGGGCCGGCGGGGCGGAGCTTCGGTCCCAGCCAAAGGAGGCCGGACCCATTGGCTCGGCGCGGCGACGCGTCGCCCGTGGAACCGCCAGGCGCCCGGCCTTGCCGCTCCAGGCCCTCGTCGCGTGCAAAAGCACGCTTCCTCGGTCCTTCGCGGCAATTCCGAGCACCTGGCGGTCCCACGAGTCAGCGGAGTCCTGCCGGCGAGAGGTTCCGCCCCGCGTCAGGCGGTTCCGCCGCGGCGGCGCAGCCGAGGTCAAGCCAAAGGCCACCTCGAGACCTTGGCTCGAGGTGGCCGACGCGTCGAGGCGAAGCCGTTGCGGCGAAAGCGCCGTCCGACGGCTTCGGGCGACGGCTTTCAAAGGCGATGGTCAAACGGCCCTGGTTGGACCGAATTCTCAGGGGGTCGTGGTCAAAACGCCCAAATTGGACCGAGGTGTTTCCGGCGGATCGGGGCGAATCCGGGCCTGTGCGCCCGCCCGCATGGCGCCGGCCTCGCAAAACCCCTGGTCGGCGGGCTCCAACGCCCAAGCTTCCGTCCGAGCTGGCGGAAGCGCCTCGGCCCAGTCGACCCTTTTTGACCAAGAGGGGCCAAGAATTCGATCCAACCGGGGTCGTTTGACCACGCGCGGCTTTAGGCGGCTGCGCCGTCCGACAGCTTCGGGCGGCAACAAGAAAACCCCTTACTAATTAATAGTATGTGCTGCAAACAAGCCCCTAAGACAATTCGGCCCCGATTGGCTTTCTAGCAAACAGGTGTTGCAGCCCGCCCTTCAGCCGGTGTGCCGGCGCGTCCGCCGTTCGCTTGTCAGCTTAGCGGCTCGGCGTGGGTGAAGCGGTCGTGTGCAAGACAGAGCAAGGCGTCGGCGGGGCTGGCGCTCGGGTCGTCACCTTCGCCAGTGTGTTCGGCGCCGCCTGCGCGGCTGTCGCAGCGGGCGGCCGCCTGCACGACTTCCAGCACGAGCAGGCGGTGGTCGCCGGCGGGCGTGTCGGAGACGAGGCGGCAGGAAAACGCGGCCAGTGCGTCGGCGGGGCGGGGCAGGCCGTCTTCCCAGACGGTTGCGAAGGAGGCCGACTTGTCCGTCGTGCGGCCGGAATGCGAGCCGCAGAACAGCACGGCGGGCGCCGCGTCGGCGGCCACCGTGGAAAGCGTGCAGCGGCCGGATGCGGCCAGGTTGGCATAGCCCCAGGACGTCGGCTTGAGGCCGAGCGTCACGAGCGCGGGGTCGTAGGACAGCGGAGCGCAAAACGCCGCCGGGGTGAAGTTCGCCCGGCGCTCGTCGTCGGCGGTGCCCACCACCATGACGGGCCGCGGTCCCAGCGCCTCGGCTATGGCGCGGCCGGCAATGGGGGCGAGTCCGGATTCAGGCGCTTCTTGCATGGTTTCGCCTATTCGTGTCCCAGGCACACCGGCTGGGCGGGCAGCGGAATGCCGAGCGCGTTCGCGGCGTCTTGGCGCAGCTCTTCGATGGTGGCGTTGTAGCAGGCCAGGGCGTCGATCCACCGGCGCAGGCCTGCCCGGCCCTCGTCGGTGAGCGAGAACATGCGCTTGGCCGCGCCGGACGTGGGCGTGTCCCATTCAGACGTGACGAACCCGGCTTCCTCCATCTTCTTGAGCGTGCGGTAGATGCCCGCCGGGTCGGGCTTTTTGCCGCCGAACATGGGGGAGGCGGCCGCTTTCTGCACGATCATGTAGCCGTGCATCGGCTCTTCTGCGTGCGCGAGCACGACCAGGATGGTCGGCTGCGACATGCGCGACAGCGACTTGCCCAGTTCGGCGCACTGCTTCAGATCGTCGTCGGTTTTCGGGTTGCAAGCATGCCACATGCGGCGTCCTCTCGTCGAAAATAGTGCACGTCCTATAATACTAGACAATGTCAATCATTTTACGAAAGCCCACAGAAAGCGGGAAACCGGGCCGTCCGGCACATGCCGCCGAAGCGCCGCCGCCAAAGCTTCGGTTCTGCAATAGCAGACCAAGTCACATAGTTCACCGGTTCAGCCCGCTGCCGGCATCCGCTCGCTTTTCCGGCGCGTACAACTTGTTGTCGTGTCCGATCACCAGTACGGCGAACCGCCGATTGCGGGAGAAGTGGCCGCCGTTGGCGAAGTCATGTGACAACAATCCACTATTAGATTGACTCTAATATGGATATAATCTAGTATTGGCCCGAGGCCATAGGTGTCAGCTTTTCTTTCGTTCACCCGCAACTTCTGTTGCAACCTTCGATGAGGGGCATCGAAGACGGGGCTGAGAAGGCAAAGCCTGGCCGTCACGCACCGTGAGAGAGAAGAGGAGAGCATCGATGGGAAACGAGATTGACATCCACGCCCCTGGCGTCGAGATGCGCAAGTCGCTGTGCTATTTCTGCCACGCGAACTGCGGCGTTCTCGCCTACGTCAAGGACGGAGAGGTGGTGAAGATCGAGGGCGACCCGAATTATTCCAATCAGGGTGGTCTCTGCTGCCGCGGCAACAGCGCCCTTTTGCATCTGCACCATCCGGCCCGCATCAACCATGCGCTCAAGCGCGTGGGCGAGAAGGGCGAAGGCAAATGGAAGCAGATTCCTTACGACCAAGCCATTGAGGAAATCGCCGAGCGCCTGAACAAGATCAAGGCCGAAAGCGGCGCCGAGGCGGTCGCCACCGCCGGCGGCACCACGCGCACCGACGACTGGGCGCGTCGCCGCTTCATGAACCAGTTCGGCAGCCCCAACGGCTTCCACAACGCGCTGTTGTGCTGGATCCCCACGTTCATGGCCGAAACCTGCGTGGCCGGCTGGTCGCCGTTCGAGACCGACCTGGGCCAGGCGAAGGTCGTCATGCTGTGGGGCATGAACCCCGGCGCGTCGTCGCTGGGCGCCATGCGCGGCTACACCGACCTGCAGAAGGCCGGCATGAAGATCATCGTCGTGGACCCGCGCTATTCTGAAACCGCCTCGAAGGCCGACCTGTGGCTGCCGCTGCGCCCCGGCTCCGACTCGGCGCTGGCGCTCGCGATGCTGCACACCATCATCTTCGAAGGCCTTGTCGACTACGACTTCGTGAGCGAGTGGTGCAACGACTTCGACGAGCTGAGCGACCACATGCTCCAGTACACGCCGGAATGGGCTGCCCCGCTCACCTGGCTCACGCCCGACCAGATCCGTGCGGGCGCCCGCATGTATGCCGCCAACAAGCCCGGCTGCATCCAGTGGGGCTGCACGTGGGACCAGCTCGGCACCGCTTCCACAACGACGAGCCTGACGCTCGCGCTCATGCGCGCCGTCTGCGGCAACCTGGACGTTCCGGGCGGCGACGGCATGCCTGGCCCGGCGCTGAACTTCCTCACCGACGAGGAGATGGAAGCCAACGAGTGCCTGCCGGAAGAGCAGAAGGCCAAGCAGATCGGGTCTGACAAGTTCAAGCTGACGTCGTGGCCCGGCTACACGCTCATCTCGAACAACGCGAAGCGCACCTGGGGCAAGACGCTGCCGGCCGAGTGGTTCTGCGAAGCCCACGGCCCGAGCGTGTTCAAGGCCATCATCACCGGCGACCCCTACCAGATCAGGGCGCTCATCGTGAACGCCACGAACCCCGTGAACTCCTACGGCGACGCCAAGATGACGCTCGAGGCTCTCAAGCGCGTCGAGTTTTTGGTCACCGTCGAATACTGGATGACGCCCGCGGCGCTGTTCTCCGACTACGTGCTGCCGGCCGCCGGCGCCCTCGAGCGTCCGACCATCGTCACCCACTACGGCGCCACCGACTCGTTCCTGGGCGGCAAACGCGCCATCCAGCCGCTGTACGACCGCCATACCGACATGACGTTCTGGCGCAAGCTGGGCCTTGCCTGCGGCCAGGATCCGGAGATGTGGCCCTGGGAAACGGAAGAAGAGGCCTACTACCACATCCTGAAGCCGCTCGGCCTGCCCATCGAGTGCTACGACGACTTCGTCGACAACTTCCGCATGTACTATCCGCCGCTGCACCAGAACAAGTTCATCTCCAACGGCGGCTTCTGGACGCCTTCGGGCAAGGTGGAGTGCAACTCGTCCATCCTGCGCGAGCTGGGCTATCCTGGCATGCCCACCTACATGGGCTGCTCGGAAAACGAAGTGGACGACCCCGAAGTGGCCGAGAAGTATCCCATCGTGCTCACCACGGGCGGCGGCTTCATGCCCTACCACCACTCCGAGCACTTCCAGATGCCCACCATCCGCTACCTGTCCCCTGATCCGTACTACACCATCAACCCCGAGCTGGCCGAAAAGCTCGGCATCGCCGAGGGCGACTGGTGCTGGATCGAGACGCGCCGCGGCCGCATCAAGATGCGTGCGAACGTGGCGCCCGAAGTGGATCCGCGCGTCGTGTACGTGCCGCGCGGCTGGTGGTTCCCCGAGCGCGACGGCTCGAGCGACCTCAACAACCCGTTCGGCTGCTTGGAGTCGAACACCAACGTGCTGACCTCGGTCGATGTGTGCGACTGCGACCCGATGGGCGGCTCGTGGGCCAACCGCGGCCTGCTGTGCCGCGTGTACAAGTGCACCGAGCTCGACCACAACTACAAGAAGGCCGACACCAAGTGGTCCATTCCGGGCTCTGCGAGCGAGCCGGGCGTGAGCGTCATGCCGTCCGACCAGCCGATGGCCCGTCCTCACGTGCCGTTCGAGTACCCCGAAATGGAACCGGCGCCCGAGGGCTACTACCGCGTGTGGCAGTCCGGCAACCTCTACCAGGAAGGCACGCACTTCCGTCTGGACGATTCGGGCTGGCTCATCAACCCGCGCACGAAGGGCTATCACGACGCCTACACCGGCTGGCGCTACGACCCGACGAGCGAGCTTCTCGTCGACGACGAGAACGGCAAGTACTACACGATGGAGCGCGAAGAGGTCAAGTTCAAGGGCGGCATCCGCTGCTATCCGGGCGACGCGGCTCCGTACGCGGTCCCCGAGCAGCTCACCTGGAACACCGAAGAAGGCTGCGCCATGCTCGGCAACCTTCCGTACGTGTACGATCCGGAATCCGGCTGGCTCATCGATCCTGAAACGGGCGCCTACCACGAGGCGTACTACGGTTGGCTCTACGATGCGGCCACGGGCAACCTGGTCGACGAAGCGACCGGTGCGCGTTACACGATGGAATACGCCCCCATTGAAGCAGGTGCGCAAGAGGAAGGAGCGCAGGCATGACCCGCTATGTCATGGTAGTCGACGAAAGCCGCTGCATCGGATGCCAGTCGTGCACGGTGGCGTGCCGCACGTGGAACGACCTTCCGCTCGACATCATCTACAACCCCGTGGTGTCCGAAGGCACGAAGGGCACGTTCCCGAACGTGTACCGCACGTGGACGCCGACGCAGTGCATGCACTGCGCGAACCCCGAGTGCGTGCCGTGCTGCCCGACCGGCGCCAGCCAGCAGGACGACGACGGCACCGTTTGGGTGGACTACAAGAAGTGCATGGGCTGCAAGGTGTGCGTGAACGCGTGCCCCTACGGCATGCGCGACGTGTCGCACATGGTGAAGCGCTTCGACCAGTACGTGCGCAAGTGCACGTTCTGCCGCGACCGTCGAAAGATGGACCCGACCGCCCAGCCCTATTGCGTGCAGACCTGCCACCAGCGGGCCCGCGTGTTCGGCGACATCGACGACCCCGAAAGCGAGGTGTCGAAGCTCATCGGCACCCACAGGACCGAGCGCCTCTTCACCGAGCTCGGCACCGATCCGCAGATCTACTACATTCCTGAGATGGGAGGTGGTGCGCGATGAAACATCATTACTGGGAAGCACCCATCGTCTTGTACCTGTTCCTCGGCGGCCTTGGCGGCGGCATCTTCTTCCTGTCGGCGGTGTTCGACCTCATCGTCATGCCGGGAAGCGGGCCTTTGTTCTTCGCGCCGGTGTTCGTCGCGCTGGCGGCGTTGGCGCTCGGCTGCTTTTTCCTCGTGTTCGAGCTGGGGCAGCCGCCGGTGTTCTGGCGCGTGTTCACCACGAAGACGGCCATCATCAAGTGGGGCGCCGTGCTTTTGTCGGTTGCCATGATCTTCGGCTTCGTGTGGTGGCTGAGCTACCTGTACCTGCTCGGTTGGGACTGGGCCGGCGGCTTTGGCCTGGGCCTTGCGGGGCTGCGTCCGTTCTTGCTGGCCGTGGCCGGCATTGCGGGCTTCGGCATCATGGTCTACACCGGCGTCATGCTCTCCACGCTGAAGGCGCATGCCTTCTGGGCGACGCCCGCCCTGCCGGTGCTGTTCACCATTTCGGCCCTGTCGACGGCGTGTGCCGCCGTGGCGCTGTCGCTTGGCGGCGCGGTTGATCCTTCGCTTGCCGCTTTCGTGTTCTCCGAGATCATTCACGGCACCATCCACACGGTCGACATCGTGCTCGTCCTTGCCGAGATCGTCGTGCTGCTCGTCATGGTGCTGAGCTTCTTCGGCGCGGGCAACGTGACCGCCAAGGCCGTGGCCACCCGCTGGGTGCGCGGCAAGACGGCGCCGCTGTTCTGGGGCGGCATGGTCGGCGGCGGCCTGGTCCTTCCGTTCATCCTCTACACCGCGTTCGCGGGCACGGCGGCTTCGACCGTCGTCGCTCCGGTGCTCGTGCTGTGCGGCGGCCTGTTGCTGCGCTACCTGTGCGTCTACTCCGACGAACGTGCGCCGATTCCGGGCGAGGAGCGCTTCTACTCGCGCCTGCCGAAGAAGGACGCTGCTTTCCTGACGGCATGGAAGCAGGGCGAGAACCGCTACTAATACGGTAGAGCAGTCTCGATAAACGACCGAGGGGCGAAAGGAACGTTCCAACCCCTTGGACTTGTGGGCCGGCGGAGCCTTTTGAGCGCCGCCGGCCCTTTGAGAAGGAGGTGCCGCTTATGGACGAGTTTCGATTCCTGGATGTGCTTGCCGGGCACGAGGTCTTCGTTTCCTCCGACGGCATGACGGCCCGGGCTGCCGCTGTCGCCCAGCCCGACGCCGCGTGCGAATCGTTGTTCTTTCCGGGGTGCTCGCTGGTGAACTATGCACCAGCGCTCGTGGCAGTGCTGGCCGACTATCTTGCCGATGCCGGCACCGCCACGAGCACGTCGCTTCTGTGCTGCGGCAAGATCCTTGACTACGAACAGGACGGACGCCGCCGTCGCGACGCGTTCGACGAGCGGCTGCGCAAGGCTGTGGCGAAGGCCGGCGTGCGGCGGTTCGTCGTCGCGTGCCCGAATTGCGCCGCCGCGCTGCGCCGGGCGTTCGACGGCGTGGACGGTGCGCCCGAAGTCGCCGCGCTGCCGCGCGTGCTGGCCGAGATGGGCTGCCGCATCGACGAGGCGGCCGTCCGCCGCGTGCTGGCGGCGAAGGGGGTTTCGCTTCCCGAAGGGCGCACCGTGCGCCTGTGGGTGCACGACTCCTGTCCCGACCGGGGCATAGGGGACTTCGCCCGCGGCGTGCGAGCGCTGTTGCCGGAAGGCTCGGTCGCAAACGACGATCCGGCTCAGTCGGCCGGCTGCTGCGGATCGACCGCGCGGGCGGCCGGCAAGGAGCAGGCCGCGCTTGCCGCAGGCCGGCGGCGGGCCGAGGCGGCCGCCAGCGCCCAGGCCGACGCGCTGACGACCGCCTGCATGAGCTGCGCGGCGTCGCTCACGATGGCGCAAAACGACGTTCCGGTCGTCCATTACCTGGAGCTTTTGTGCGACTATCCGCTTGACTGGCGCTCGCTTGCCCGTCCCATGGCGCTGCGCTTCCTGCTGGAAGGCGACGAGGCGCCAGAGGCGCAAACGCCTTGCGGCGCCGCGGGCGGCCGCCCCTTCATCAACCTGGCGCCGAACGAAAAGGAGGCGTCATGATCGAAGCAGAAGAGCGGCCGACCAACTGCCAGTACTGCGGCTACGGCTGTGCGCTGCTTGCACGCGTGAAAGACGGCCGCGTCACGGGCGTGCGGCCCGATCCGTCGCGCTACCCGTACGGCTCCGAGGTCATGGCGTCGTGCAAGCGCTGGCCGATGAACGTGGAGGCGCTCGACGCGCCTGACCGGGTGAACGTGCCGCTGCGGCGCGTCGGTGCGCGGGGAAGCGGCCAGTGGGAGCGTGTGAGCTGGGACGAAGCCCTTGACGACATCGCCGCGCGGCTGCGCTCGCTTTCCGACGAACACGGCCCCGGCGTGCTTGCGAGCGCCATCGGCGGCCCGCACGCGTCGTATTGGCCGCTGCACCGGTTCATGAACCTGTTCGGCTCTCCCAACAACATGGGCATCGGGCAGATCTGCTGGAACCCGCGCATTTGGATGGACCTCGTCACGTTCGGCTGGACGGTCGAGCTCGACGTCGTGAGCGGCCTGACGAGCTGCACGGTCGTTTGGGGCACGAACCCGGCGCAGTCCGACAACTCTGCGTTCTGGCAGCACCTGCAGGCCTTTGCACAGGGCGGCGGCGACCTCGTCGTCATCGATCCGCGCCGCACCGAAGTCGCAGAGCTGGCGAGCGTGTGGCTGGCGCCGCGCCCCGGCACCGACACGACGCTGGGACTGGCGCTTCTGCACGTCATCATCGAAGAGGGCCTGGAAGACCGCGCGTTCGTTGACGCGTGGTGCCACGGCTTCGACGAGCTGGCCGAAGCGGTCGCGCCTTGGACGGCCGAGGCGGCCGCAGAAGCGTGCGACGTTGACGCCGAAGACGTGCGCAAGGCCGCACGCCTCATTGCGGCCGGCCCGACCGCGTTCGTCAGCGGGCGCGGCATCGACCAGGTGGGCGCGGCCGTGGGACACATCCACCGCGCCATCTGCTGTCTGCGCGCCGTCACGGGCAACGTCGACCGTCCCGGCGCCTGCGTGCTGGCCGAGGCTCCCGACTTTGCGAGCGAGCTTGCCATGGAGATGAGCGACAAGGCGGCGCCCAGCTGCCGCGAGCTGTCGCTCAACCGGGGCCGCACGCCGCTGCAAAGCCCGGAAGGCTACGACGCGCTGCGCGTTCTCACCGAAAAGCTCGGACGCACGGCGCCGCGGCGCTACCTGACGTCTGCCCATCCCGACCTGCTGCTGCACGCCATGGAGACGGGCGAGCCGTATCCGATCCGTGCGCTCATCGTGCAGGCCACCAACCCGCTTGTCACCTACGGGGGCTCGGCCCGCGTGCGTCGGGCGCTTGAAGGGCTCGACCTGCTCGTCGTGCTGGAATACCGCCTGACGCCCACGGCGGCCATCGCCGACTACGTGCTGCCCATCGCCGGCGCCATAGAGCGGCCGATGCTGCAGGTGCACGGCGGCGTGGCGAACGCGGCCTACGGCGGCCCGGCGGCGGTCGAGCCGTATTACGAGCGAAAGCGCGACTACGACGTCTTCCGCGAGCTGGGCCTGCGCTTGGGCCAGGCAGACGCCTGGCCGCAGGCGACGCTCGAAGAGGCCTTCGCCGCCGAGCTTGCGCCGGCGGGAATCACGTGGGAGCAGTTCTGCGAAACGGGGCTGTACTGGCCGCCGCCCGCATACAACAAGCACGAGCGCCCAGGCGACGACGGCCGGCCGGCGGGTTTCGCCACCACGACGGGAAAGATCGAGCTGGCCAGCGAGTTTCTGCCCCGCTTCGGCGGCTTTCGCACGCCGCAGCCGGTGCTTGGCGGCCATATGGGCGAAAGCCTTGTCGCGCCCGGCGCGGAAGGCGAGCCTTCCGGGGCCGCCGAGGCTGCAGCTGACGCCTTCCCCTTCACGCTCATCACCGGCGCCCGCCGTCAGCCCTACAACGCCTCGATGTACTTCGAGAACCCCCGCTTCCGCGCCGCCTGCCCGGCTCCGCGGGCGACCGTCAGCCCGAAGCTGGCGGCCCGCCTGGGCCTTGCGCCGGGGGCTGCCGTCGAAGTGTCCACCCGCTGCGGGTCGGCGAAGTACCTGCTCGACGTCGCCGACATGCGCGACGACGTGGTCAGCGTGGACTACGGCTGGTGGCATCCCGAATGGCCCTGCGGCGACGGGCGGCGCGGCGGCGCCGACGAGTCGAGCGCCAACGCGCTGACCGTCTGCGCCATCGAAGAGCCGCTTGTCGGCTCGTGGAGCTACAACGCCCTCCCGTGCGCGATCGCGCCGACGGCCGACCGACTCAGCTGGACGAACGTCGAAGACGACGCGTCCGGTTCCTCGAAGCAATGACGAAGGGCGCAAGCCCGAAAAGAAAGGAAACGTTTCAATGACCGATCGCAAATGCGCCTTGCTCCTTTTCAGCAAGCCGCCCGTTCCCGGCATGGTGAAGACGCGCCTGACCCGCGAGCGGGGCGGCATTCTGACGCCTGAACAGGCCGCCGAATTCTTCCGCCGCAGCCTCTACGACGTGAGCGAGCTGTGCATGCATGCGCTTTATCAGCTGCAGGCCGAAAACGACGCCGCCCGCGCCGCCGATCCGAGCGTCGACGCCGTCGCCTATGAGTTCTACGTGTCAACCACCCCTGCCGACAACGTCGAGCTCATGCGCAAAACTTACGACGCCATCGGTCCGTGGCCCATGGAGATCCACTACCTCACCGACGCGGGCTCCACGTTCGACGACCACTTCGACGACGCGTTCGCCCAGCTGTTCGCGCTCGGTTTCGACACGGTGGTGTCGGTGGGCGGCGACATCCCCACGCTGCCGAAGGACCACATCGTCCAGGCGTTTCAGTGGCTTGACTACTTCCGCTCGCTCGGCACGCCGGGGTTCGTGCAGGCGCCGTGCCAGGAATGCGGCACGTCTCTGGTGGGCTGGTGCAAGGAAACGCCCATGGACAACCAGGGCGTGTATTACAACGTCGACGGAAGGGCGGCGCTCGACGCCTACGTGGAAAAGCTGAAGGAGGCCGGCATCCCGTCGGCGTACCTGTCTCCTGTGGCCGACATCGACGAGAAGACGGACCTGGCGCACGCCATCTCGTGCCTGCGTGCCATTGAGGAAGCGGCGCCGCACCAGGGGCTGTTCGTGCCGCGCCGGGTGCTCGACTGGATTGACTTCATCGGATTCAAGGTGACCACGCCGCCCAACGACAACCACGACCCGCGCCAGTACATCGACGAATAGGGGTGCGCCATGGAAATGAGGCTGCTGCACAAAACGGGCGCCTTGTGCCCGACGTGTCTGAAAGAGCTGCCGGCCCGCGTTGGGGCCGATGGGGACAACGTGGTGTGGATGGAGCGCACCTGTCCCGAACATGGGACAATCACGACGCGCATCTGGCCTGATGCCGCGCATTACGAGCACCTGCGCTCGCTGGCCTTCCCCAAGACGGCGCCGCGTCCGAACTGCGCCGCGACGCGTCCGTGCCCCTTCGGCTGCGGGACGTGCTCGCGCCACGAGCGGCGCGGCACGCTGCTGGAGATCGAGGTCACGCGGGCGTGCAACCTGCACTGCCCCGTGTGCTTCATGAGCGCCGAAGACCCGACGGGCGATCCGACGCAAGACGAGATCAGTGCCATGTACGAGGTCATCGCGAACGCCGTGGGAACCGACGGCGCCGTGCAGCTGACCGGCGGCGAGCCTACGTGCCGCGCCGACCTGCCCGACATCGTCCGCATGGGCCGCGCCCGGGGCTTCTGGGGCATCGAGGTGAACACGAACGGCCTGGTCATCGCCAGCCGCAAAGGGTATGTGGAGCAGCTCGTGGAAGCGGGCCTCACCGGCGTGTACCTGTCGTTCGACGGCTTGACCGGCAGCGTGTACGAGGCCACCTGCGGCCGCGACATCCTGGACGTGAAGCTGCGGGCCATCCAGCGCTGCCGCGAGGCGGGCATCCAGGTGGTGCTTTCCGTGGCGGTCATGGCGGGTGTGAACGACGGCCAGCTGGGAGACCTGCTTCGCTTCGCGCTGGAAAACGCCGACGTCGTGGCGGGCCTTGCGCTGCAGCCGGCCTTCACGTCGGGGCGCTTCGAGGCGGACGTGCCGCAGGCCATGACGGCGGGCGACGTCATCTTCGGCATGGCCGAGCAGTCCGACGGCCTTCTGGACGCGGAGGACTTCTGGCCGCTCGGGTGCTCGAACCCGCTGTGCGACACGGGGCAGTTTCTCGTGCGCGACCATCGCGGCCCTGACGAGCGCTTCCACCGGTCGGGCTTCTACCCGGCAAGCCGCGTGCTCTCCTTCGACGAGTACCGGGACGCGTTCAACCCGTCGAGCCCGCAAGGGTCGGTCATCCCCGACATTCTGGCGCGGCGCGGCGTGGGCGTGTCCGACGGGCTGTCGATCATCGTCATGAACTACATGGACGCCTACACGATGGACGCGCAACGGCTGCGCGAGTGCTCGATGATGGTGACGGTGCCCGACGGACGGGCGCTGCCGTTTTGCTCGTACCACTTGACCGACGCGGCGGGCCGTCGCGTGTACGCGCCCTGGTGCAAGGAGGAATTGAGGGACCATGAGTGAGATCGCGAAAGCAGGCGGGCTCATCGACGGGCCGCAAGAAGTGATGGACGCGGCGCAGTTCGCCGACGTGAGCGGCGTGACGCACGTGCTGCACTTCGACGAAGCGCTGTGCACGGGCTGCGGCTTGTGCGAGGCGTTCTGCCCGATGGAGGTCATCGCGATGAAGGACGGGTCTCCGGTGCCGGTCGCGGCGGAGGCCTGCTGGGGCTGCGAGACGTGCTCGGGCCAGTGTCCGGTCCACGCCATCCGCATCGAAGCGGCGCCCGGGGCGGGACACGCGGCCGAGCCGGAAGAGCCTGCGCCGCCGCTTGACGAAGAGACGCGCGAGCGCTACCGGGAATGGGCGGCGGTCTTGCGCGACGTGCTGGGCCTGCGGTGGCATCCGGTGGCCGTGTCGCTCATTCGTGCCGGCGAGCCGCTTCCCGACGTGCCCGAGCCGGTCGAGCGGCTGCGCTATTGCCAGGCGCTCATGGCCGCGCGGCGGGGGCGGGCGCTGATGATGCCGGCGAACCGCCATGCCTGCCCCGACGGCACGTCCATTTTGGGGCTGACGCCCATCCCGGCGAAGCTCGCTTCCGGCGAGCTGTATATACTGTTCCATAAATTGGACTCTGTTGAGGCGGCGCGGCGCATGGTAGGCGAGCGCCCGAGCCTGCCTGCCCGGTCGGTCCGCGCAACCGTCACCTGCCCGCTCGACGATCCGCGCTGCAAGGCCGAGGTCGTCGCCGTCATCGGCACGCCCGAGCAGATGATGTGGCTTTCCATGGCAACGTCGTATTATACGGGGCATCGCCACGACTTCCATGCGTCGGGCTACAACGCCCAGTGCGTCGAGACGACGCTGCTGCCATTGACGACGGGAAAGATCAACATTTCGTTCGGCTGCTACGGCTGCCGCGCCTCGTCGGACGTGGATGACGCGATGATGATGATGGGCATTCCCGCAACGCTTATGGACGATGTGGTGCGCGGCCTGCGCGAGCTGGGGAAACGCGCCATTCCGCAGTCGCGCGACAAAGTGTATCTGCCGCCGTTTTAGGAGGGGTCGACGACATGGCCGAAGACGCGAGCCTGTTTTCGCTGCGCGACGCGCAAGCATCCGACATGCCGTACATAAACGCGTACGCCTACGCCGAGGGGATGGACGAGATTCCGTCTGCGGAAGGCGTGCGCGTGGCGGTCAACGCCGACGACGAGCCGGTGGGCTTTTTGCGCATCCAGCGGGGAAGCGACGGCGCAGCGCACGTGAACCCGGTCGTGACCTATGAGACGTGGCGCGGATTTGGCGTGGGCCGGGCGCTCGTGGAAGAGGCGCTTTCGCGGGAAGGCGAGCTGCGGCTCGTGGCGCGGGGCGCCAGCGTGCCGTTCTACGAGGCGCTCGGGTTCTCGACGATTTCCTGGGAGGCCGTCGATCTGACCGTGGCCGAAGACTGCGACGGCTGCGACATGCGAGAAGAATGCTGTCCGCGTCCGATGGGGAAGCGGCTTGCCTGAGCGCCGCCCGTTGGGTGCGCCGGAGAGGAAGGATTGCGATGACGTGGGAAAACGCCTTTGGCACGGTGCGAGCGGCTGCGGAAGCGTGCCGGGAGTGCGGCGCGTGCACGCCGCGATGCGAAGTGCTGTGCCCGCCCGACGCGCCGGCATTGACGGTCGGATCGCTTGCCCGCGCGTTCACGGAGGCGCAAACGCCGGAAGGCGTCGCTTCTCTTGCTTCCGAACGCCCCGATCTCGTCTTTGCCGTCCGGCGCTGCTGCATGGACGGCCTGTGCACGCTTTCGTGTCCTGACCGGGTGAACGCCCGCGCCGTGTTCGCCGCCTTGCGCGAGCTTCTGGCGCTTGCCGGCGTCACGTCGCAGGCCGGCTTCGAGTCGACCCAGGTGGACAAGGAATGGCACATCTTCTCAGTGTACCGCGCCGTGCACGGCATCTACTACAACGACCTGCCAAGCGTGGCCGATGCGCCCGCCTGGGGAGCCGACACGTTGTTCTTCCCGGGCTGTTCGCTTGCCAGCTATGCGCCCGACCTGACGCGTGAGGCGTTCGCGTGGCTGCGCGACCAGGGCATGAACGCCGTGTTGTCCGTCGACTGCTGCGGCAGCCCCTTGCGTTCGGGCGGTTTTGCCGACCGGGCGAACGCGCATCGGCAGGCGCTCGTGGACGCCGCCGTGGCCGCCGGCATCACGCGCGTGGTGTTCGTATGCCCCGGCTGCCGCGACGAATGGGAGGCCGTTTCCGGAGCCGACGCGCTCGAGCTGGTCGCGCTGCCGCAGCTGCTGGCCGACGCCGGCGCCTCGCCGCTGCCGGAAAAGATCGCCCGGGCGGCGGGGTGCGACGATCCGACGCTTGCGCTGTTCGACTCCTGCCACGACCGCGACGGCCGCTTCGGAGGTCCTTTGCGCCGCGTCTTCGCCGACTGCCGCACCGTCGAGCTGGCCCACTGCGGCAAAAACGCCGTCTGCTGCGGGGCTGCCGGCGCCGTGTCGCTCGTCGATCCGGCGATTTGCGAGCGCCGCGCCCGCCGCGTGCTGGACGAAGAGCCCGCGTCAGCCGGCGCCGACCTGGTCGTTTCCAACTGCCCCACCTGCGAATACACGTTTGCCGCCACCCGCCGCGCCGAAGCTGCCGACGCGCCGTGCGGCCCTTCGCACGCGCACTACCTGGAGCTTCTCTTTCCCAGCTCGTTCGACTGGCCGCAGACGTTCAGCCAGCTCGAATCCATGTGGACCGGCGAATACGGCCCCTGGGTCTGTCAGCAGCTGCTGTAGCGGCCCGGGCTTGGCGTCGTGCGAAGCGCTTTGCCTTCGCTGTGAAGGCAAAGGCTTCGACGGGCCGACGGAGGGGTTCGCTTGTGCTTTCGCGGAAGACCCGTCATCGAAGAAGCGCCGCAGCCTTTACAATGCTTCTGTATTGCGGTAGTATTACTTGCAAACAAGGCAGCGAGAAAGAGCGCTCATGCACTTCAAGGACCGAGACATCGAGGCTTTTTGGGAGGACCCGGGTTCGTTTCGTTCCAAAAAGGTGCCCCCCGAGATTCGCAAGCTTCTTTTTCGCAAGCTTCAGCTGCTGAATGCGGCTCACGATCTCCGAGACTTGCGAATTCCTCCGGCAAACAAGCTCGAGAAGCTCAAGGGAGATCGGTCGGGGCAGTACAGCATTCGCGTCAACGACCAGTATCGCCTTTGTTTCGTCTGGACCGAACGGGGAGCGGAAGGAGTTGAGTTTTGTGACTACCATTCGTGATTTCATTTCAACTCCGGGAGAGATTCTTCTGGAAGAGTTTCTGGAGCCTTTGGGAATCAGCCAGTATCGTCTTGCGCAGACGATAGGGAAGCCTCAGTCGGCCATCAGCGACATCGTTCACGGCCGGCGGTCCATCTCTACCGAAATGGCTTGCTTGCTTTCTGCTGCATTGGGGACGTCGCCTGAATTCTGGCTCAACCTGCAAATGACCTACGATCTGAAAACGTTCGACGAAGCGGCATTGGCTTCGGTGCCCTGCTTGGTGTAGCGGCCCGGGCCGCACCGCCGCCGTTCATGGCTTGACATCGAACGTCCTTCCGCTAGAATTGGTCAAGTCTATTATTAGACATAGTCTAATAATAGTGCGTACCAATTAGTTTCCAATGGGAGGACAACATGAAAAACGATACAACGGAAGCGGTCTTGCTGGAGCAAAATCGCATCATGACCCGTCGGCGCTTCGTCGGCCTGTCCGGCGCCAGCTTGGCGGTGCTCATGTTCGGCGGCACGCTTGCGGGCTGCGCGGGCGGCGACGAGGCCCCGGCCGAAGGTGAGTCCAAGCAGGATGCGCCGGCCGAATCCGCGTCGACCGACACGACTGCCGCCGACTCGGCGGCAGCCGACGTCGACTTTGCCGATTGGGACGCGGTGCTTGAAGCCGCCAAGGGCCAGACGGTCACGTGGTACGGCTGGGGCGGCGACGAGGCCCGCAACAACTGGATCAACACGGTGCTTGCGCCGGCGCTCAAGGAAAAGTACGACGTCACGCTCGAACTGGTGGGCATGGACATCAATGACGTCCTGACTCAGCTTTCCGGCGAAATGCAGGCCGGCGTCGAAAAAGGCTCCATCGACTTCATCTGGATCAACGGCGAGAACTTCTATTCTTGCAAGGAAAACGGCTACCTGTGGGGCCCCTTCACCGACTACCTGCCGAACTTCAACGACTACATCGACCCCGAAAGCCCCGAAGTCCTCTACGACTTCGGCTCGCCGACGGAAGGCTACGAGTGCCCCTACGGCAAGGCGCAGCTGCAAATGTGGTACGACTCCAAAGCCATCAGCGATCCGCCGACCACGGTCGACGCGTTCAAGGCGTTCTGCGAGCAGCACAAAGGCCAGGTCACCTACCCCGAGCCCGGCGACTTCGTCGGCACGGCGTTCATTTCGTGCCTCATTGCGGGCGTCATCGGCAAAGAAGAGTTCGAGAAGCTGTCGTCCATGAGCGAGCCCACCGAAGAATCCGTGCTCGAAATCGTGCAGCCGGGCCTCGACTACCTGCGCGAGCTCAACCCCTACCTGTGGAAGGAAGGCACCACGTTCCCGGCCGACTCGCCGACGGTCGCCACGATGTACGCCGACGGCGAACTGGTGCTGAACATGGGCTACGGGGCGCCGCAGGAGCTTGTCGAGACCGGCCAGCTGCCCGAATCCACCCGCTCGTTCATCTTCGACTCGGGCACGGTGGGCAATTCCAACTTCATGGCCATCGCCGCCAACGCGCCGCACAAGGCCGCCGCGCTCGTCGCCATCAACGAGGTGGTCTCGCCTGAGATGCAGCTGTCCATTTACGAGGACCTGAGCGGCATTTCGGTGCTTGACATGACGAAGCTGCCCGAGGAAGACCAGCAGGCGTTCGCCGACGTGCCGCTGGGCGAAACGCAAATCCCGCTCGACGAGCTTTTGGCCCATCGCGTGTCCGAGGCGTCCGGCCCGGTCATCCCGATCCTCGAGAAGCTGTGGCTCGAGCAGGTGGCGCAGGCGTAAAGGCCGGTTGAAGCGCCGTTTGCGGGCGGATGCTTGCAGCCTGCGAACAAGACGTTGAAAAATATCAACGACGGGAATCGGAAGATGCAGAAAGGGGGCGCGGCTATGGTGGACCGTTTGGCGTTGCGGCGTGCGGGCCGCGCCGTCGCTCCCTACCTGCTCATGGCGCCGGCGCTCGTGCTGGTGGCGGTCTTTCTCTACGGCGTCGTCGGCGGGGTGCTGCAAGGCTTCGGCATCATGCCGTTCCTTGGGCGCACCGACGTGACGTTCGAATACTGGCAGCAGGTGCTCACGCGCCCCGACCTGGCCCAATCGGTATCGTTCAGCTTCTATCTGGCGCTCGCCTCGTCGCTTTGGGCGCTGGCGGGCGGCATCGTGCTGTCGGCGGCGTTGTGCGCGGTGCGGCAGACCCGCCTCGTCGCGCTCGTCGACGTGCAGATCCCCCTCATGTGCGCCCACATCCTCGTGGTGCTGTTCATGGTGTCGCTGTTCTCCGGATCGGGCCTTGTGCCGCGCGTCCTGCACTGCTTGGGGCTTGTCGCCGCCCCTTCCGATTTCCCCTCCATCGTCGGCGACGCGAGCGGCTGGGGCGTTTTGGCGGTCTACGCGTGGAAAGAAGTGCCCTTCGTCGCGTTTTGCACCGTGGCGCTCATGAGCCACGTGTCCGACCGTTTCGGCGAAGCGGCCGCGACGCTTGGCGCCAGCCCGCTGCGCACGTTTTTCACGGTGACGCTGCCCTTATGCAAAGGGGCGCTCATGAAGGCGTTCCTCGTGGTGTTCGCGTTCGCGTTCGGCGCCTACGAGGTGCCGTTTCTGCTCGGGCCGACGCTGCCCAAGGCGCTGCCCGTGCTGGCCTACATCGAATTCCAGAACCCCGACATCGCCAACCGCAGCGTCGCCATGGCCTTGAACGGCGTGATGGCGCTCGTGACGACCGTTGCGGCCATCGCGTACTTCGTCGTGCTGAAGCGGGAAGGGAAGGGCCGATGAGCGGGCAAGAGCCAGAGGTTGAAGCGGCGCGCGCGGCGTCCGCCGGCACGGAAGGGCCGGCGGGCGGCGGGCGACCCCGTCGCTGTCGTCGGCGCAAGAGAAACGGGGCGGCATGGGCGCTCGTGGCGCTGCAGGCGCTGTGCGTGGTCGGCCCGGTCGCGATCATCGTGCTGTGGGCGTTCACGTCGGCCTGGCCCTGGCCGCTTCTGTTCCCCGAGACGTTCACGACGCGCGGCGTCGAAGAGCTGTTCGGCCCGTCCCAGCGCCTCGGCGAGGTGCTGGCGACGTCGGTCGGCATCGCGCTTGCCTGCGCCCTGCTCACCGTCGTGGTGGCGACCATGGCGGCCGCTGCCTTGTCGCGCTACCGCTTCTGTGGCCGCGACGTTGCCCGCTTCGCCGTGCTCGTGCCCTTCCTCATCCCTGCCACGGTGTTCGCGATGGGCGTGCAGGTGGCCTTCCTTCGCGCGGGGCTGTCGGGCACCGTGGTCGGCGTGGTGGTCTGCCACGCGATCGTGGCTTTGCCGTATGCCGCGCTCATCATGGTCGACGCGATGCAGGCGGCGGGCAGCCGCTTGGAAGACCAGGCGCGGCTGTGCGGCGCAGGTCCGGTGCGCGTCTGGGCGACGGTGACGGCGCCCACGCTTGCGCCGGCGCTCCTGTCGGCGGCGTCGATGAGCTACATCCTGTCGTTTTCCCAGTATTTCCTCACGCTTTTGGTGGGCGCGGGGAAGGTGAAGACGCTTGCCCTCGTGATGTTCCCGTACCTGTCGAGCGGCGACCGCACGATCGCCAGCGCGTACGGCATCGTGTTTTTGGCTGCGACGCTCGCGGTGTTTCTGCTGTTCGAGGTGCTGCTTCGCCGGCAGGTGTCGCGCGAGATCGATTACTTCAACGGATAGGAGGCGGCCATGCGACTTGACGTGCGCGGCGTGTCGCTTTCGCTTGGCGAGCGCAAGCGGGATGCGCGAAAGATTCTCGACGACGTGTCGTTCACGGCGCCCGACGGCGCCTTCGTGTCGCTTTTGGGCGAGTCGGGGGCGGGGAAGTCGACGCTGCTCAAGGTGGTGGCAGGCATTCTGCTGCAAGACGAAGGCAGCGTGTGTTTCGACGGCCGCGTCGTTGACGGGCTGCCGTCCCACAAGCGCAACCTTGGCTTCGTGTTTCAGGACGTGCGGCTGTTTCCGCATATGAGCGTCGCGGAGAACGTGGCCTACCCGCTGCGCATGGCAGGCGTGGTCAAACGGGAGCGCCTGGCGCGGGCGGCTGACTTGCTCGAACGCGTCGCGCTGGCAGGCTTCGGAGACCGCTCGCCGGCCACGCTTTCGGGCGGGCAGGCCCAGCGCGTGGCGCTCGCTCGGGCGCTTGCGGGCAAGCCGGCGGCGCTGCTGCTCGACGAGCCGTTTTCAGGGCTCGACGAAAGCCTGCGCGAGGACATGCGCTCGCTCGTGCTGCGGCTGCATCGCGAAGAGGGCGTGACGTGCGTGATGGTCACCCACGACGCCGTCGAGGCGCTCATGATGTCCGACGTCGTCGTGGCGCTTGACGCGGGGCGGGTCGTTCAAGCCGGCGTGCCGCAGGACCTCTACGAGCGGCCGGCCACGCGAAAGATCGCGGCAAGCTTCGGCGACTGTTCGGTGCTGTCGGGCGAGGTGCGCGGCGGCGCGTTCCGTGCGGCCGGCTTGGCGCTGCCGGCGCCGGGCGTGCGCGACGGCGCGGCGGTCGCGGTGCTGCGGCACTGCGGGCTGTCGCTTGCGCCGGCCGACGCGTCCGAAGCGCCCGCTTTCGCTGGCGCTTCGGCGTCTGGCGTCGCGCCTGTGCCGTCGGACGCTCTCGCCATCGGCGAGGCGACTGTGCGGTGCGGCGTTTTCGCGGGGGAGTCCTATCTGGCGCGGCTCGACGTGAACGACGAAACGTTGACGGTGCCGGTCGCCGCCCTGCCGAAGCCGGGCAGCACGGCAAGCGTGTTTGCGGACCCGGGCGCGTGCTTTGTGTTTTCCGCGCCAAAATAGGCTCGGACCGTCTCGCACCATTGCGGCATTGCGCCTGGTCAGTCGCGGTGGCGCGTCCGCACTTCCCAGAAAGCCACGGCGCTCGCGGCGGCCACGTTGAGCGAATCGACGTCGTGGTCCATCGGGATGCGCACGCACCAGTCGCATGCGGCGATCGTTCGCGCGGCCAGCCCGTCGCCTTCGGTGCCTAAAATGAGAGCAAGTTTATCGCAATTGCGCAGGCGACGGTCCTGCACGGGAAGGGAGTCGTCGGAAAGCGCAAGCGCCGCCGTGGCAAAGCCGTGCGCCCGCAAAAGCCCGATGCCGCCTTCAGGCCAGCCTTCTTGCACGTCGATGCGCGTCCACGGCACCTGGAACACCGTGCCCATGGACACCCGCGAGGCGCGGCGGTAAAAGGGGTCGTGGCAGCCGGGCGTCACGAACACGGCGTCGATGCCGAGCGCCGCGGCCGAGCGGAAGATCGCCCCCACGTTGGTGTGGTTCGTCACGTCTTCAAGCACCGCGACGCGCCGAGCGCCGGCCAGCAGCGCCGACGCGTCCGGCAGGGGCGGGCGGTGAAACGCCGCGAGCAGTCCCCGCATGCGCTCAAGGCCGGTGACGGTACGTACCGTGTCGTGGTCGGCCACGAACACAGGTGCATCCGGCGCAACGGCTTGCACGCGCTCGATCAGCTCGGCGGCGCCGTCGGCCCATCGCTTCTCGACGAGCAGGGAAAACGGCGCAAGCCCCGCATCGAGCGCCCGCGTGGCGACGTTGATGGATTCTGCGACGAGCAGCCCTCCTGAGAGCCGCTTTGGGTCTTCGTGCGCACAGACGGCTCGCGCCAGTCCCACGAGCTGCCGCGGATCGCGCAGCTCGGCGTCGGTCATCGACGTGAACGGCGCCAGGCGGGGGTCGCGGACGTCGCGCAAGGGCACAACCGGCATGCTGATCCTCCAAACTCGCAAACGTGTCGGCCGAAAGCTTCGGCCCGTCGCCCATGATACCCCATCAAGGCGCGTGCGTTTTCCGGCCGCGGCTCCAGGGACGGCGCCGGCGTCCGGTTCCAAGAATGTTGCGGCAAGGCGAATAATTCATGACGAAAACGAGATGAATTCGAAACGAGCGGGCGTCCAGGACTATCATGGCGCAATCCGCCGCCGGCGGGTTGCCGGCCGGCGCAGATGAAAAGGAGGACAGCCTATGCGCATCATCCGCTATCTCAAAGGAAGCCTGGCCGCCGTGCTCGTCATCGTGGCGCTGCTCGTCGTGCAGGCGGCCTGCGACCTGGCTCTTCCGAAATACACGTCGCAGATCGTCGACGTGGGCATCCAGCAGTCCGGCGTCGAGCACGTGGCGTGCGAAGAGATGTCGGCCGACACCTATAATAAAGTAGCGATGATGCTGCCGGCGGCCGACGAGGCGGAGTTTCGGAAAAGCTACGACGAGCACGACGGCGTCTTCTCGATGAACGAATACGGGCGCAGCCGCCAGGCGCAGCTCGACCAGATGTGCGCCCTGCCGCTTGTGGCCGTCCATTTCGCGAAGTCTCAGCCCGGTTTCGACCTTGACCAGGCGTACGCCGCCTACGAGGCGGGCAATCTCGACAAAAAGGCCGTCCTCGACCTGCTCGATCAAGCGAAAGGCCAGATGGGAGGCGCATCGGACGATCTCATCGAGCAGCAGGGCATCGCTGCGGCGAAGGCGGAATACGAATCGCTCGGCTACGACTTGTCGGGCATGCAGATAGGCTACCTGCTGCGCGTCGGCACCCTCATGCTCGCGCTTGCCGCGCTCGGCACGCTTGCCGCCATAGCCGTCGGCTTCATCGCGTCGCGCACCGGCGCGAAGATCGGCGCCGACCTTCGCAGGCGGCTCTTCGAGCGCGTCGTGTCCTTCTCCGATGCCGAGGTGCAGTCGTTTTCGGCCGCCTCGCTCATCACCCGCGGCACCAACGACGTGCAGCAGGTGCAGATGGTTCTCATCATGCTTTTGCGCATGGTGCTCTACGCGCCCATCCTGGCCATCGGCGGCATCGTCATGATCGCCCAAACGAACGTGTCCATGACCTGGATCATCGCGGTGGCCGTCATAGCCGTGCTCGCGCTCGTGTTCGTCCTCATGCGCGTGGCGCTGCCTAAGTTCAAGATCGTGCAAATGCTCATCGACCGCGTGAACCTCGTCTCGCGCGAAATGCTTACTGGCGTGCCGGTCATCCGCGCGTTCGATCGACAAGCCTACGAGCAGGCGCGTTTCGACGACGCCAACGAAAGCCTCATGCGCACCCAGCTGTTCACCAACCGCGTCATGACGTTCATGATGCCGTCGATGATGCTCGTCATGAACGGCGTGTCGATCGCCATCATCTGGTTCGGCGCCCAATACGTCGACACGGGCGCTTTGCAGACGGGCGACCTCATCGCGTTCATCACCTACGCGATGGTCATCATCATGGGCTTTCTCATGATCGGCATGATCTCGATCATGCTGCCCCGCGCCGACGTCGCGGCCGGCCGCATCAACGAAGTGCTGTCCTGCGAGCCGTCCATCTGCGATCCGTCGCCGGCGTCTGCGCGAGACCGCGAGCTCGCGGCGCACGCCGGCGGCCTGGAGATCGCCTTCGACGACGTGAGCTTCCGCTACGGCGACTCGAAGGAGTGCGTGCTCGAGCACCTCACGTTCACGGCCGAGCCGGGAAAGACGACGGCCGTCATCGGCTCGACGGGGTCGGGCAAGTCGACCGTCGTCAAGCTGGTGGAGCGCTTCTACGACGTGACGGAAGGGGCCGTGCGCGTAGACGGCATCGACGTGCGCGACGTGAGCCAGCAGGCGCTGAGGCGTGCGCTCGGGTACGTGCCCCAAAAGGCGTTCTTGTTTTCGGGCACCATCGAATCGAACGTGGCCTACAGCGACGAGGCCATGCCGCACAGCCGCATCGAACAGGCGCTCTCCATCGCGCAGGCGGCCGAGTTCGTCGCGTCGAAGCCGGAAGGCCTGCAAAGCGCCGTCGCCCAGGGCGGCACGAACGTCTCGGGCGGCCAGCGCCAGCGGCTCTCCATCGCGCGGGCGCTGGCTACCGAGGCTCGCGCGTTTCTGTTCGACGACTCGTTCTCGGCGCTCGACTACAAGACCGACGCCGTGCTGCGCCAGCAGATGCACGAGCAGCTGGCCGGCAAGACCGTGCTCATCGTGGCCCAGCGCATCGCCACCGTGCTGAACGCCGACAAGATCGTCGTGCTCGACGACGGGCGGGTCGCCGGCCAGGGGACCCACGAAGAGCTGATGGCGACGTGCGAGCCGTACCGGGAGATCGCGCTGTCGCAGCTGTCGGCCGACGAGCTGGAAGGAGGTGGTCGCCATGACTAGCGCCGCCGAAACCGCGCAGGCCGCCCAGCCGCGCCGCCGCGGGCCTGTGGGCCACGGACCGGGGAGCATGATGGGCGGCGAGAAGCCGAAGGACTTCAAGGGCACGCTTTCCAAGCTGCTCGCGTTCATGGGCCGCTTCAAGGCCGCCATCGTCGTCATCATCCTCTTCGCCATCGCCTCGACGGTCTTTTCCATCGTAGGGCCCAAAGTGCTCTCGACCGCCACGACCGAGCTGTTCAACGGCATCGTCGCCAAGATCGACGGCACGGGCTCCATCGACTTTTCGGCCATCGGGCGCATCCTGCTCGCCACGCTGGGGCTCTACGTCGTCTCTGCCGCCTGCTCGTTCGTGCAAGGCTGGCTCATGAGCTCGGTGTCGCAAAAGACCTGCTACGAGCTGCGTCGCGCCATCGCGCAAAAGATCGACCGGCTGCCCATGGGGTATTTCGAGCGTACTTCCACCGGCGACACGCTCTCGCGCATCACCAACGACGTGGACACGCTCGGCACAAGCCTCAACCAAGGCGTCACGCAGCTGGTGACCTCGGCCGTCACGCTCGTGGGCGTGTTTTTCATGATGCTGTCCATCAACTGGATCATGACGCTTGTGACCGTCGTCATCCTGCCGCTGTCCATCGTGCTCGTCATGGCGGTCGTGAAGCGCTCGCAGAAGTACTTCGTGGCCCAGCAAAACACGCTCGGCGCCATCAACGGGCTGGTAGAAGAGACGTTTTCGGGACATTCGATCGTGAAGGCGTTCAACCGCGAAGACGCGTCGGCCCGCCGGTTCGGCGAAACGAACGAGCGGCTGCGCGAATCGGCGTGGAAGTCCCAGTTCATCAGCGGGCTCATGCAGCCCATCATGAGCTTCGTCGGGAACCTGGGGTATGTGGCCGTCGCCGTCACCGGCAGCCTTCTGGCCGTGCAAGGCGTCATCACCGTCGGCGACATCCAGGCGTTCATCCAGTACGTGAAGAACTTCACGCAGCCCATTACGCAGCTGGCCCAAGTCGCCAACGTGCTGCAGTCGATGGCCGCCGCGGCCGAGCGCATCTTCGCCTTCCTTGACGAGCCCGAGGCGGACGTCGAGCCCGCCCGCGCGCGCACCGCCGACGTGGAAAGCTACATCGAGTTCAAGCACGTGCGCTTCGGCTACGATCCGGAAAAGCCGGTCATCCGCGACTTTTCCGCGAGCGTCAAGCCTGGCCAGACCGTCGCGCTCGTCGGGCCGACCGGCGCCGGCAAGACGACCATCGTGAAGCTGCTCATGCGCTTCTACGACGTGCAGGCGGGCTCGGTCACGCTCGGCGGCCACGATCTGCGCGATTTCTCCCGCGACGACGTGCGCAGCGTGTTTTCGATGGTGCTGCAGGACACATGGCTGTTCAAGGGCACCATTCGCGACAACATCCGCTACGGCAAGCTCGACGCTTCCGACGAAGAGGTGGAAGGCGCCGCCCGAGCGGCCTACGTGCACCACTTCATCCAGACGCTGCCGGAAGGCTACGACACGCTCATCAACGAAGACGCCACGAACGTCTCGGCCGGCCAGCGCCAGCTCATCACCATCGCCCGTGCCATTTTGGCCGACCGGCGCATGATCATTCTGGACGAGGCGACGTCCAGCGTCGACACGCGCACCGAAGAGCGCATCCAGCGGGCCATGGACGACCTCATGGCCGGCCACACGTCGTTCGTGATCGCGCACCGGCTGTCCACCATTCGAAACGCCGACCTCATTCTCGTCATCCAGGACGGCGACATCGTCGAGCAGGGCACGCATGACGCGCTGCTCGAGCAAGGCGGCTTCTATGCCGACCTGTACAACGCCCAGTTCGCCGGCGGCGAAGGGGCGGTGGAAGAATAGGAAGCAAAGGGCGGAACCGCCGCCTAGCCCTGCTTGATGTCGAACAGCTCGAAGCCCTCCTCGGACACGATGAAGCGGTTGGCCTGCGGCAGGA
This sequence comes from Slackia sp. ZJ119, assembly GCF_011039175.1. GTDB lineage: Bacteria > Actinomycetota > Coriobacteriia > Coriobacteriales > Eggerthellaceae > Xiamenia. The sequence goes on along the minus strand of NZ_JAAKEN010000010.1, from coordinate 89,869 downwards.
TCTCGGCCACAAACGGCGTCGTCATCGTCGTGGGCTCGCCATCGTATTGGATCTCAAGGGCAGGCTCGGCTTCTACCAGCACTTTTGCGGCTCGGTGGATCTCAAGCGCCTCGCCGCGGTCCGGGTAGTCGCCCGCGCGGTCGAGGATGCCGGCAAACAGGACCGGTATGAGCTCGAAGGCGTTGGCGGCCTTCAAGACGACGACCTCGAACAGCCCGTCGCGCGGCTCGTTGGCATGCGTGACCGTGATGTCGAACTGGATCTTCGAGAAGTTGACGAGCAACACGCCGAGCCCTTCGGTTTCGACGGTCTGCTCGTCGTCGAGGACGAGGCGCAGCTTCGCCGTCTGCGGCATGGGGTTCGAAATGGCGGCGGAGAAGTAGGCCATCGAGCCGAGCAGCTTCTTTGCGGGCTCGGCGTTGCGCATGATGGCGGCGTCGTAGCCGGCCCCTGCCATGACGTTGAAGCCGATGCGCCTGCCGGCCACGTCCAAAACGCCGATGTCGAAGTCCATCTCGCGGCCCTCGCGCACAAGCTTTGCCAGCGCGTGCGGCTCGAGCGGAGACGCCAAGTTCGTTGCCAGCAGGTTCGCCGTGCCGGCAGGGAAGGGAAGCACCGGCACGCCGGTATGGGCCAGCTCTGCGCACACGGTCGCGATGGTTCCGTCGCCGCCGCTCGCCACGACCGCGTCGAAGCCGTCTGCGTCGGAAAGCAGCGAGGCGATGTCGGTCGTGCCGCTCGTCGAGCGCAGGCACACTTCGTCGCCGTCTCGGACGAAGGCGCGGATGAAATCGTAGATCGATCCGTCGCTGAGTCCCGAAGACAGATTGTTGATCACAAGCAGTTTCACTGGTACCCTTTCTGTTGCCATGATGCAAGGTATAGCATACCGAAAATGACTAGAGGATAGAAACACGTGGACTACATTGCCGACCAAGCCAGCTTCGACGCTTTTTGCGAAGAGGCTCTGAAAAGCTCCGTTCTTGCCATCGACACCGAGTTTTTGCGGGACAAGACCTATTACGCGAAGCTGTGCCTCATCCAGATGGCCACAGACGACCGGGTCGTCATCGTCGATCCGTTCGAGTTGGAAAGCCTCTCGGCGCTTGAGCCGGTTCTGGTGGACGCGAAGGTCATGAAGCTGTTCCATGCCGGCCACCAAGATCTCGAAATCTTGCTCCGCGAGGTGGGCGTGCTGCCAAAACCCCTGTTCGACACGCAGGTGGCGGCGGCGCTGCTCGGGCACACCCAGCAGATCGGCTACGGTGCGCTCGTGCATTCGGTGTGCGGCGTGACGTTGCGCAAGGCCGATTCGTTCACGGACTGGTCGCGCCGGCCGCTGTCCGATTCGCAGCTGGCCTACGCGGCCGACGACGTGATCTACCTGCCGCGCATGTACCGCGAGATGCGCGAGTCGTTGAAGAAGATGCGGCGCCTGCACTGGCTCGACAAGGACTTCGAGACGCTGAGCGACCCGAAAAACTACGTGGTGGACCCCTATGACCGCTATCGCCGCCTCAAACGCGCCGGCTCGCTGTCGCGCCGCCAGCTTTCCGCCGCCCGCGAGGTGGCCGCATGGCGCGAAGGGCAGGCCCAGCGGCTCGACGTGCCGCGCAAGTGGGTGCTCACCGACGAGCAGATCGTCGAGGCGTGCAAGCGCGAGCCGACCACCATCGACGAGCTGTTCATGGTGCGCGGCATGTCCGAGCGGCTGGAAGTGCGCGACGCCCGCAAGGTGGTCGCCCTCATCGCCGCCGGCCTGAAAGCGCCGCTCGAAACGATGCCCGAGCTGGACAAGCCGTCCAAGTGCGAGCCGAACGTGGACGTGCAGATGGACCTCATGGGCGCCGTCGTGCGCCTTCGCGCCAAGGAAAACGGCGTCGCGTTCCAGACGCTCGCGAACCACTCGGACATGATGCGCATTGCGCGGGGCTACCGCGAAGGCATCGAGCTTTTGAGCGGCTGGCGCAAGCGTTTGGTGGGAGACGAGCTCGTGGACCTGGTGGAAGGACGTCTTGCGCTGTCCCTTGACGAAGGCGGCCTGCGCATCGACCCCATCGCGGGCTTTCACGCCCACGGCTCAAACGCGAAAGGCGCGGCGGCGTGCGGAGAATCTGTGCAAAAAGGTCAGCATTCTGACGGAACGGTTACGGAAGTTTGACGCATGGCGTCCCTTCCCTCGTCGGGCGCTTTTCGCCCTCGGTATAATGATGCCAAAACGATCGTAGTTTCCCGTCAAGGAGGTTTCCCATGTTCGGCTTGAGCTCCAGCTATCTTTTGCTCATCGTTGTGACGCTGCTCATCGGATGCGGCGCCACGTGGTACGTCCGATCCCAGTTGAAGAAGTACGAAAACGTCCCGAACTCGAGCGGCCGCACGGGCGCCGAGATCGCCCGCGGCATGCTCGCCTATTACGGGATCCAGGGCGTCGAAGTGCGGCCTGGCGGCCCTGGCCAGGACTTCTTCGACCCGCGCACGAATTCGGTCACGCTGTCTCCAGAATCCTACGGCGGCCGCTCCATCACCGCGGCGGCAACGGCGTGCCACGAAGTGGGGCACGCTTGCCAGTACGCCGCCGACTACACGCCCATGCGCGTGCGCACGGCCATCGTCCCGGTCGTGAACCTGGCGTCGAACGCCTGGATGTTCATCCTGCTCATCGGCATCTTGTTGAACATTGCGGGCTTCATTGACCTTGCCATCATCCTCTACGCCTTCGCGGTCGTCTTCCAGATCGTGACGCTGCCCGTCGAATTCAACGCCTCGAGGCGGGCCATGGCCTACATGGAGGCGACCGGCATTCCGGCGCAAGAGCAGGCTGGGTCGTTTTCGGTACTTCGAGCGTGTGCGCTGACCTATGTGGCGGCGGCGCTCACGTCCATCCTGCAGCTTTTGTGGCTGCTCGGCCAGCGTCAGGACTAGCGGCTCGTGGCGGCCATGGACATTCGCGGCGTCCAGCGCCCGGAAAGCGCGTTTTCCGGGCCGAACCCCTTCCAGCCCGTCGCGCCCGACGCGGGCGCGGACGGCTTGGCATCGCCCGCGTCGAAGGCGCTTTCGGTGTCGGCGGCCGTCGATCTGGCGAAAGGCGCCCTTGAAGGCATCCGAGTCACTGTCCTCGGCGAGGTGTCCGAGTTCTCGAACCGGCCCGGCTACAAGGCCGTCTATTTCACGGTGAAAGACGAACGCGCCACGCTGCCGTGCATGATGTGGTCCGGGCGCTACCGCGCCTGCGGCGTCGACGTGTGCGTCGGGCAAAAAGTCGAGATGACCGGCCGTTTCAGCGTGTACGCGCCCAAGGGCCGCATGAACTTCGACGTGCAGTCTTTAAGCCTTGCAGGGGAGGGCCGGCTTCGCATGGAGGTGGCGAACCTTGCGCGGCGGCTCGAAGCCGAAGGCCTCATGGACCCGTCGCGCAAGCGCCCCATTCCGGTCATGCCCGAGGTCATCGGCATCGTCACCTCGCCGCGCGGCTCGGTCGTCCACGACATGCTGCGCACGCTGCGCCGCCGATTCCCCTTGAGCCGCGTCGTCGTCGCCGGCGTGCCGGTGGAAGGGCCTCAGGCGGCGCGGGCCATGATGACGGGGCTGCGGGCGGCCTATGACGCCGGCGCCGAAGTCATCCTGCTCGGCCGCGGCGGCGGGTCGTTCGAGGACCTCATGCCGTTCAACGACGAAAAGCTCGCCATCACCATCTCGCGCTGCCCCGTGCCCGTCGTCACCGGCATCGGGCACGAGCCGGACACGACCATCGCCGACATGGTGGCCGACCTGCGGGCTTCCACGCCCACGGCGGCCGCCGAAGCGGCAAGCCCTGCCCGCGAGGCGCTCGAAGAGCAGTTTTCGGCCCAGGCGGCCGCGCTTGGCCGGGCCGTCCGAACGACCATGTCGCAGCTGTGCAGCCATGTCGCCCACGTGGCGACGCGTCCGGTGTTCCAAGATCCCCAGGCGCTGTTCGCCACCGACGCGCAGACGCTCGATTACGCCTTGAGCCGCATGGCGCGGGCCCTGTCGCTTCTTGCCGTGCAGGACCGCGACCGCGTCGCCTCCCTGGCACGGCGCATGGCCGCGTCCATCCCGCGCAATCTCGAGCGCGACCGCAGCGCCTTGGCGCTCGCGCAAAGCCGGCTGGCGTCGGTCGCGCCCGCGACCGTGGCCCGCGGAGCCGCCGACGCCGAACGCAGTGGCGCCGCGCTTTTTCGCGCCGCCGACGCCGAGCTGGAACGGTTCGGCCACGGCCTCGCGCTCTCGGCCGCCCGGCTGCACGACCTCTCTCCGCTCGCGGTGCTGGCCCGCGGCTACGCCATCGCCCGCGACGAGGCGGGCGGCGTCGTGAAGAGCGTCGACGCCGCCGAAGTCGGCTCGCCGCTTTCCGTCAGCGTGTCCGACGGCACGCTGCATTGCACCGTCGACGCCGTCGAGGCGTCGCGCCATCCAGCCATCGAAAAGGAGACCGCATGAACGACGACGCGCAAAAGCCCATCGAGGACCTGACGTTTCGCGAGGCCATGGACGAGCTTGACGCCATCGTGGCGCTGCTCGAGAGCAACACGCTCGAGCTCGAAGACAGCCTGGCAAGCTACGAGCGCGGCGTCGCGCTTCTGCAGTCGCTGCAAAAGCGGCTGGCCACGGCCCAGCAAAAGGTCGACGTGCTCATGGGCGAGCTCGTCGTCGACGTGACCGACGAAGAGCGCGACACCACGCTGTCATAGGGAAACGCCAGTTGAACGCCGGCGGGGCAAGGCGGCTCCAGTCAGCGTTTCCCTGGCCTTACCGGCCTCGCCGCTTGCCGAACGCTTGCCTTTGGAGCAAGGCTTTTCCGGGGCGATTGCTACAATGGTGCCATGAAATCCACGTTTCGAGGGAGGCCCCGTTGAACGTCTTGGTTATCAATGCAGGATCGTCTTCGTTGAAGTACCGGCTTCTGAACGTCGAACGCCAAGAAGTCCTTGCCAAGGGAATCTGTGAGCGCGTCGGCTCGCAAGAGGCGTTCCACAAGCACGGCCTTGACGACAACGAGCGGGTCATCGACGCGCAGATGGCCGACCACGACGAGGCGATGGCGCTTGTCTTGGAGTCGCTCACGCACGGTCCCACTGCCGCCATATCCTCCCTTGACGAGATCGACGCCATCGGGCACCGCATCGTGCAAGGCGGCAAGTACTTCGACCGTTCCGTCCTCATCGACGACGACGTCATCGCCAAGATCGACGAGCTGGCGGAACTCGCGCCGCTGCACAACGGCGCCGCCCTCATGGGCATTCACGCCTGCCAAAAGCACATGCCCGGCAAGCCCATGGTGGCCGTGTTCGACACGTCGTTCTTCCAGACGCTGCCGCCGAAGGCCTACATGTATCCGCTGCCCTACGAGCTGTATGAAAAGTACGCCATCCGCAAGTACGGCGCCCACGGCACGTCGCACCGCTACATCTCCGAGCGGGCGGCCTCGTTTTTGGACGAGCCCCTCGAAGACCTCAAGCTCATCACCTGCCACATCGGCAACGGCTGTTCCATGTCGGCCATCGACCACGGCGTGGCGGTCGACACGTCCATGGGGCTCACGCCGCTCGACGGGCTCATGATGGGCACGCGCTGCGGCGCCATCGACCCGGCCATCGTGCCGTTCGTCATGGAGCACGAAAACCTCACCGGCGCGGAAGTGAACGACCTCATGAACAAGAAGTCGGGCCTGCTCGGCATCTCCGGCATCTCCAACGACCTGCGCAGCGTGCGCGAGGCGTCCGAGAACGGCGACGAGCGCGCGATGCTCGCCTACGACATGTACTCCAACTCCATCAAGAAATACATCGGCCAGTACATCGCGGTCATGGGCGGCGTGGACGCCATCGTGTTGACGGCAGGCGTCGGCGAGAACTGCGACAAGATGCGCCGCATGATCTTTTCGGGCCTGCAGACCCTCGGCATCAAGATCGATCTGGAAAAGAACAAGCAGCGCGGCGGCGAGCGCCTCATCTCCACCGATGACTCTGAAGTGCAGATCATGATCATTCCCACCGACGAAGAATACATGATCGCCCGCGACACCTTCGACATCGTCCACGAGAAGATCGGCGTCGAGGGCGGCGTCTTCGTCGACTGATCGCACGAAATGACCCCTTGCCAAGCGTGCGCGAGGGGCTATAATGACCGTCCTATGACGAAGAGCGATTCCATACGGCAGGCGTTGCAGGCGGCGTTTCCCATCATGCTGGGCTACGTCGCCATCGGCATTCCCTGCGGCATTCTGTGCGATTCCATCGGCCTGAACGCGCTGCAGGTGTTTTTGCTGTCGGCCTTGTTCTATTCGGGGGCGGGCCAGTTCATGATTCCCAACATGTGGCTCGCCGGCTCGCCGGTGGCGTCCATCATCGCTTCGGTGTCGCTCGTCAACACGCGCCAGATGCTTTATTCGGCCGCGTTCGCGCCGGCGTGCAAGGGCGCGAAGAAGCGGCTCTCGTTTCTGTTCGCCGCCACCGTGACCGACGAGAGCTACGGCGTGAACGTGCAGAAGTTTTCCGAGGGCGGCTGGAGCGTGGGGAAGGCCACGATGGTGAACCTGCTGTCGCAGTCATCGTGGGCGCTCTCCAACGTCGTCGGCGTGCTGGTGGGAAGCGCGCTGGGCATCCCGCTCGCCATCGCCGCGTTCGCGATGACGTCCATCTTCATCTGCCTCATGGTCACGCAAAAGCTTTCTGCGGCGAACCTCGTCGCGATGGGCGTGGCGTTCGCCGGCGTGTACGCGTGCAAGGCCGCAGGGCTTGCCGGTCCGGCCATCTTGGTCGGCGCGGTGCTGGGGGTTGTCGCCGCCATCGCGTTCACCTGGGCCCGAAGGAGGGGATAGCGCATGGACGCGCCCATGGACTGGGGGACGTTTTTCCTCGTCTTTCTCGCCTGCGCGGCCACGATGCTCGTCTGCCGCGTCGTGCCGCTGTTCGTGCTGAAGGGGAAGAACCTCCCTGCCGGCTTGGAAGAGGCCTTGGGATTCATCCCGCCGGCCGCCTTTGCCGCGCTCGTCGCCAACGACCTCGTGTCGCCGGGCATGTTCGACGCGGGGCTGTGGCCGGCTGCGGCGCCGCTGGTCGCCGCCGTCGTGGTCGCCGTCGTGGCGGTGAAGACGAAGTCCCTTCTGTGGTGCGGCGTGTCGGGCGTCGCCGCCTACGGCCTGCTGACGCTCATCTGACGCCGGCGTCATGCAACGCGGGCTGGCGTCGTGTTCTGCGCAAAATCTGACTAAGTTGCTACGTATTTCCCTGCCAGGCTTGTCGATCTTGGCAGGGACGACCGGCGCCGTCGTCCCTGCGACCGGCGACTTTTGAAGGCCTGGTGGAACGGCGCACGCTGCTTGAATTTTTTTCTTGCAAGGCCCTAGGGCCAGTGTTAACATATCAAATCGTGTCTTTCTGCGGAAAGACGCCTCCCTATTTCAATAAGACGGTCGGTACATAGAAGGAACGAACCATGGATATCATTCGTGCCATCGAACAACAGCAGATGAAGCAGGACGTGCCCCAGTTCAACGTGGGCGACAACGTGAAGGTGCACTATCGCATCACTGAGGGCAACCGCGAGCGTATCCAGGTGTTCCAGGGTGACGTCATCCGCCGCCAGGGCGCTCAGAACCGCGAAACGTTCACCGTTCGCAAGATCAGCTTCTCCGTGGGCGTCGAGCGCACCTTCCCGGTGCATTCGCCGAAGATCGAGAAGATCGAAGTCGTGCGCCAGGGCGCCGTGCGCCGCGCGAAGCTGTACTACCTGCGCAACAAGATCGGCAAGGCCGCCAAGATCAAGGAGAAGTCGTTCCGCTAGGGAATCAACGATCAAGACCGTCTTTGCATGCTTTGCAGGATGGATGGCTGGGGCCGAAAACCGAACGAGCGCACTGGCTGTGTGAATGAGGTTTGAGGCTCGCAGGCGCCGCCCTGCAAACGCTGGGCTGGCGGAATTGGTCTGCGTTTCCTTGAGGAACGCGCACGGCGATTGTCGGCAATCCCCGCTTGCCCGTGGCAGTGGGGATTTTTGCATGCGAGGGGAAAGCGGAATGGAACTGACGGTGGCCCGCATTGTGCAGCTGCTCAACGAAGCGGACGAAGAGGCGTTCGCGGTGCTTGAGCGCTCGCTTGAAGCCGACGGGCGCAAGGGCGTGCGCCGGGCAGTCGCGCAGGCGCGGCGGCGGCTTGACCGGCAGGCGGCGGAGCAGGCCCGCCTTGACGGTCTGTACGCGTTCGAGCGCGAGCTGGCGGGTGGGCCCGATGCGGTCGTCGTGGGGCTTGACGAGGCGGGCCGCGGGCCTTTGGCCGGCCCGCTGGCCGTCGGCGCGGTGGTGCTCGGGCAGGAGCGCATCGAGGGTTTGAACGACTCCAAGCAGGTGAAAGAGGCGGATCGGCCGCGTCTGGCGCAGGCGGTGCGTGAAAAGGCGCTGGCCTGCCACGTGGAGTTCGTCGAGCCGGCCGTCATCGACGAGATCGGCATGGCGCGATCGCTTCGCTTGGCCTTTTCCCGGGCGCTGGCGGCGGTGGAGGCGGGCGGCGTCGCAGCGGACGTCGTGCTCGTCGACGGCAACCCCTTGCACATCGACCCGCGCGAGGTGAACGTCGTGAAGGGGGACGCCCGCTGCGCCGCGATCGCGGCGGCGTCGATCGTGGCGAAAGTGGCCCGCGACGCGCTCATGGTCGAATACGACAAGGAATATCCGGGGTACGGCTTTGCCCAGAACAAGGGTTACGGCAGCGCGGGGCATCTGTGCGCCATCGACGAGCTGGGCTTGACGCCCATCCACCGCGCGTCGTTCTGCACGCGCGTCGAACAGCCGTCGCTGTTTTAAGCGAATGAAGCGAATTCTCACTAATTAAGTTACCTTTATTATGCAGGGCCGCCTTCGCGCTGCCTGGGGCCTCGTTCGCGCCGGCGGATGCGGGAGGCCTTCGGCCCGTCCTGCCTGCAAGCCGGGCGCTGCGGCTTTTCACCAAAACCGCGCCTGAGCTGCGCCTCTGTGTATGGATGCCCGCGCGGCGAGGCTTGCGTGCAAGGTTTTGGCGGCATTTCGGGCAGATCCGCGTGAGATGGCGGCGAGATTCCGGCAAGAAACAGGGGGATTTCCGTCAGGTTCCGGCGAGCATTCGGCAAAAATCCCGTGAGGTTCGACGGCGTCTTTTGCAAGGTCTGGGTCAAATCCGTGCAAGGTCGTCTCGCTATCATGGTGCCATTGAAAGGAGATGGTTGCGATGGCGCAGACCCAAAAAAGCGTGGAAGAGCTGACGAGGAAAGAGTTGGGGCGGTGCGGCGAGAACGCCGGGGCGGCCTATTTGGCGCATCGGGGCTATGACATTTTGGCCCGCAACTGGCGCTGTTCGGCGGGCGAGGTCGACATCGTCGCCCGCGACGATGACATGCTCGTGTTCGTCGAGGTGAAAACGAGAAAGGGCGTCGACCGCGGCTTTCCGTACGAGGCGGTGACGCCCGAGAAGCGCGACCGCTATGAACGGATCGCGCTGCAGTTTCTCGGCGAGTACGAGACGGGCGATCTCCAGATCCGCTTCGACATTCTCGGGATCACGATCAAAGAAGGCGCCGGCGCCGCGATCCGCCACCACATGAACGCGTTCGGAAGCGGGGAAGTCCTGTGAGCGAGACGACCCTCATCGATTTTCCCACCGACTGTGCAGACGCGCCGTCTCCCTCTGGCGTGAAGCTGCCGCTCAAAATGCCGGCGTCGTCGAAGGAGACAGGCCGGTGCTGCGTGCATGCGGCCACGCTGCGCGGCGTCGAGGCCATGCCGGTGACCGTCGAAGTGAGCGTCAGCGCGGGGTATCCGGGGTTCGCCATCGTCGGCATGGGGGACGTCTCGGTGCAGGAATCGCGCGAGCGCGTCAAAGGGGCGCTGCGGGCCTGCGGATTTCGCATGCCCGAGCACAAGATCGTCGTGAACCTGGCGCCCGGCTCGCTCAAGAAGACGGGCACGGGGTTCGACCTGCCCATCGCGGCGGGCATCCTCGTCGCCAGCTCGCAGGTCGATCCGCGCGTGCTGGAAGGCCGGCTCTTCGTCGGCGAGCTGTCGCTGCAAGGCGACGTGCGCTGCGTCGCCGGCATGCTTGCGTACGCGCTGTGCGCGAAACGGCAGGGCTTGGGGCTGGTGTGCCCCGCTTCCATGGACGTGGCCGTGGCGAGCGGCGTGGAATGCGGCGTCATCCGATCCATCGGCGATTTGCGCCTCGAGTCGCTTCCGCCGCTGTGCCTCGAGGCGGCGCCGCTTGACGCGAAGGCGGCCGACTTTTGCGACATCGCCGGCCACGACGTGGCGAAACGGGCGCTTCAGATAGCTGCGGCCGGCTCCCACGGCGTGCTCATGATGGGGCCGCCCGGCTCGGGCAAGACCATGCTCGCGTCGCGCCTGCCCTCCATCCTGCCTCCGCTTGAGGAAGACGAGTCGCTGGAGGCCGCGGTGGTGCATTCGGTCGCCGGGCTCGACATCGCGCCGATCTTGGCTGGCGTGCGCCCGTTTCGCAGCCCGCACCATTCGGCGTCGCTTGCGGGGCTGGTCGGGGGCGGCTCGCCGCCGCGGCCGGGCGAGATATCGCTTGCGCACCACGGCGTGCTGTTTTTGGACGAGCTGCCGGAGTTCTCGCCTTCGGTGCTCCAAGGCATTCGCCAGCCGCTCGAGCTTGGCAGCGTGAGCATCACCCGCGCCGACGGCACCGTCGACTTTCCGGCGCGGTTCCAGCTGGTCGCAGCCGCAAACCCCTGTCCGTGCGGCTACTTCGGCGATCCGCAGGAGCCGTGCCGCTGCACCGTTCCGCAGATCAGGAAGTACCAGGGCCGCATCGGCGGGCCGGTGCTCGACCGCATCGACCTGCACATCGACGTGGCGCGGGAATCGTCTTCGGCGGTGCTGGCCACCGGCCAGGGCAGCTCGTCGGCGGCGCTGCGGGAAGGGGTCATGCGGGCCCGCGCTTTCGCGGCATGGAGGGCGGCAAAGTCTGGCGGCTTTGCAACGGCCGGGGCGGAAAGCCGCGATCCTGAGGCGGGCCTGGCGGGACGTGCGGCCTCGCCGCGCGGGTGCAAGGCGCCTCGCCGAGCGCCGAAAGAGCTGGTCGAGGCATGCCGCCTTGCCGACGACGACCTGCGGTTCCTTGAAAACGCCGCCGACAAGTCGCTTATGTCGGGACGATCGCTCATGCGCGTGCTGTCCATTGCCCGCACCATCGCCGACATGGAAGAATCCGAGCGCGTCTGCCGAAGCCACCTGTACGAGGCCATCGGGTTTCGCGTGAGGGGGTGCGAGGCATGACGGGCGTCGTTTGCGACATGAAGATACGGGGCCCTCGCTTCGAGGTGCAGCAAGGGTCGTCGCGCTACCCCAAGGCGCTTCTGCGGCTCGCCCATCCCCCCGAGGCGCTGTTCGGCATCGGCGACGCCCTTGCGCTGCGCGAAGGCGTGGCGGTCATCGGCGCCCGCAAGGCGACGTCCTACGGCATCGGCTGCGCCTCCCGCTTCGCCCGCCTGGCCGCCAGGCGCGGGCTCGTCGTCGTGTCGGGCGGCGCTCGCGGCTGCGACGCGGCGGCTCACCGCGCCGCGCTCGAAGAGGGTGCGCCGACCATCGTCTTTTTCGGCGGCGGCTGCGACGAGGTCTATCCCAAAGAGCACCTGCCGCTGTTTCAGGACGTCGTCGACCGCGGCGGCGCCGTCGTGTCCGAGCGGCCGTGGGGCTGCCCGCCTCTGCCCTACATGTTCCGCGAGCGCAACCGGCTCATCGCGGCGATGGGGCGCTGCGTGCTGGTCGTCGAGGCCGGGCTGCCGTCGGGCACGTTCTCCACGGCCGACGAGGCGCTCGCCATCGGCCGCGACGTCCTGGCGGTCCCCGGCGCCATCACCGCCAAGACGTCGGCCGGGGCCAACCGCCTCATCTCCCAGGGCGCCGTGCCCATCGTGGACGACGAGGGCTTCGAAGACGTGCTCGACGGCCTGTTCGGCGCCCCTCCGTCGCGCACGGCGGTCGGCGAGACGGCGCCGTTGTTCCCGGCCGGCAACCCCGTCGCTGCGGCGCTGTCCGCCGGCCCGCGCACGCTCGAGGAGCTGCGCGACCTGGCGGTGTCGTGCTGCGGGGCGGTCGACCCCTCGACCTGGCTTTTGCAGGCCGTCGCCCAAGGAGAGCTGGAGGGCTGGTGCGTGCGCCAGCCCGACGGGCGCTTCGGGCTGCGCGGCTGAGGGAGCGGGCGGGCGGCCCTGCGCCGGGCGAAGGGAGGCCCGCCTTGCCGCCCGCCGCGCCCGATATCTGAAATTGCCGTCGAAAAACGCGGAAGGAGGAAGGGTCCTGCTAGACTGCGCCTATGAATACGACGACATGCCGCCCGGCTTCGGGCAAGACTCTCCACGTAAAGATCATCGGCGCCGGCCTGGCCGGCAGCGAGGCCGCGCTGCAGCTGGCGATGCGCGGCGTGCGCGTCACGATCAAAGAGATGCGACCCGGCAAGGGCACCCCCGTCCATGCAACCGGGCGCTGCGCCGAGCTCGTCTGCTCCAACTCGCTCAAATCGAAGAAGCCCGAAAGCGCCGCCGGCATGCTCAAAGAAGAGCTGCGCGTGCTGGGATCGCGCCTGTACGAGGCGGCGCTTGCGTGCGAAGTGCCTGCCGGCGGCGCCTTGGCGGTCGACCGCGACGCTTTTTCGGGCGCCGTGACGGCTTCCCTCGAGGCGCATCCGCTCATCGAGCTTGTGCGCGGCGAGGCGCTTGACGTGATGGCGGAAGCGCAAGGCTTCGACGCCCTGGTCGTGGCGGCCGGCCCCCTCGCTTCCGACGCTCTGGCGGCGTCGCTTGCGAAGATCACCGGCGAAGACGCGCTCGCGTTCTACGACGCCGCCGCGCCCATCGTGCTGGCCGATTCGCTCGACGATGGCGTCCTGTTCGCGCAGAGCCGCTACGAAGAGGACGCCGAGCAGGGCGACTACCTCAACGCGCCGTTCACGAAAGACGAATACGAGGCGTTCATCCGCGAACTGGTGGAAGCCGAGCGCGTGATACCGAAGGACTTCGAGACGCGGGAGCTGTTCTCGGCGTGCCAACCCATCGAAGAGATCGCCCGGAAAGGCTTCGACGCTCCGCGCTTCGGCCCTCTGAAGCCGGTCGGGCTCATCGATCCGCGGACGGGCCGGCGCCCCTGGGCCGTGCTGCAGCTGCGGGCGGAGGACCGGGCGCGGCAGAGCTACAACCTGGTCGGGTTTCAGACGAACCTCACGTTTCCAGAGCAGAAGCGGGTCTTTTCGCTCATCCCCGGATTGGGGGGCGCCGAGTTCGCCCGCTTCGGCGTCATGCACCGCAACACGTTCATCGACGCGCCGCGGCTGCTCGACGACCGGCTGCGCCTTCGCGCTGCGCTGTTGCCCGACGAGGCCCCGCCGGTGTACGTGGCGGGCCAGCTCGGCGGCACGGAGGGCTACTGCGAGGCGATTCGCTCCGGCTTGCACGTTGCGCTGTGCGTCGCGGCCCGCCTTGCCGGCGTCGAGGCGCCGCCGCTTCCGCAACAGACGGCCTTCGGGGCGCTGCTGGCCTATGCGACCGATCCGGACACCCGCGACTACCAGCCCATGCACGTGAATTTCGGCATCATGGCGCCGCTCGACGCGCCCGTTCGCAACAAGCGCCAGCGCTATGCGGCCTACGCCCAGCGGGGCCGCGACGCCCTGGCCGCCTATCGCGACGCCCTGGACGCGTGCGGGCTGCTGCCGGAAAGCGCCGGTCGCGCCGATGGCTGAGGACGCTGCGGCGCAGCTCGGCCGCTATGCAGAGCTTGTCGGGCGGTATTGCGACGGGTTGCGCGTCGAGCGGAACTGCTCTCCCCACACCGTCCGCGCCTACGCCTGCGACCTCGACGGATACGGGCGCTGGGCCGATCGGGCCGGCATCGATCCTTTGTGCGCCTCGCATCGCGACGTGCGCGGGTATCTGGCCGAGCTTGACGCGGCGGCTTACGGACGCGCCACGATCAGCCGCCGCATCAGCGCCGTGCGCGGCTTCTACGGCTGGCTTGCGGCCCAAGGCGTCATCGAAAGCGACCCGACCGCGCTGCTGTCCGGTCCTAAGATGAGCCGCCGCCTGCCGCACACGCTGCGCCCCGGCGACATCGAGTCGCTGCTTGCGGCGACGCGGGCGGACGCCGGCGACGATCCGCAGGCCCGCGCCCTTGCGCTGCGCAACGAGGCGCTGTTCGAGGTCGTCTATGCGGCCGGCCTGCGCGTGTCCGAAGCGGTGTCGCTCACGGTCGGCTCCATCGACGCGCCGTCAAGGCAGGTCAAGGTGTTCGGCAAGGGCTCGAAGGAGCGCATCGTTCCCGTGCACGACCGGGCGCTGCGGGCCGTCGACGCCTACCTGCGCGACGGCCGTCCCGTGCTGGCGAAGGCGCTGGACGAAAAGGCCCTGTTCCTGTCCGTCCGCGGGCGCCCCCTCACGACTGACGCGGTGCGCAAGACGTTCAAGGACCTGCTTTCCCGCGCGGGCCTTGACGGGTCGTACACGCCTCATGACCTGCGCCATTCCTTTGCCACCGACGTGCTTGCCGGCGGGGCCGACCTGCGCAGCGTCCAGGAGATGCTCGGGCACGTCAGCCTGTCGACGACGCAGGTCTACACCCACTTGGCGCCCGAGCGCTTGAAGGAGGCGCACCGGCTCGCCCATCCTCGCGCCGCAAGCGACGACGAGGCCCTGTAGGGATTTGTTGGCAATACGGTGCAGGGCTGCAAAGAGCGGCGCAAGTGGGGGAGAATGGCGGTTTCAAGAACGGCATGCGAGCAAAAGGAGGCAGGCATGGAGAAGATTCGGAAGACGACGTTTGCGGCAGCGGCCGTCGCCATGGCGCTCGCGCTCGGCACGGTTGCCGGCTGCGCTGCGGAAACCACCTCTGCGCCCGACGCGTCCCAGACCGAGGCGGCCCAGGAAGGCGCTGCGGACGACCAGGCGCAACAGGAGGCGCCACAGGCGGGCGCTGCGGTCGGCGACGAGGACGGGGCCGCCGATGCGGACGCGGTCGAAGACGGGGCGGGCGGCGATCCTGCCGCGTCGGAAGCCGAGGACGCAGACGTCCAGGGTCCTGCCGGCACCGAGGCCGTCGAAGCCGACGCAGCAACGGCTGGCGTGAGCTATGCCCAGGTCGTCTCGGTCGACGGCACTCTGGCGACGCTGCAGTACGGCGAGCTGGCCGAGCCCGAGGAAGAGGGCCGCGGCTGGGGCTTCGTGCCTGAAGACGGCAGCTTTGTGGTCGATCTGAACAGCGTGAACATCGTCAACGCGCAGACGCTGGCGGTGGGCGACGTCGTCTCGGTCGGCGGCACCGGCGCCACCCAGGAAACCGACGCCGGCGACATGGTGCTCGAGGTCGTGAACCTGTAGGAAGCGCCGGCCGGCCCCGCCGCTTCTGCGCGTGTGGGCCGGCGCGTGCGAAACCGGCCGCGTTTTGTGCATGTGCACAAAACGCTGAAAGCGCACTGGCGGCGCAGGTTTCCAAGCGGCCCTTGCCAAGCGGCTCCGGCATGGCGCCGGGGCCGCATCTGTTGCAGGCGCACGATTCGGCGGTCGGGAGGCTCTCAGCGTTTGAGCAGGTGCCGGATGGCGGCGACGGGGTGTCTGGTCATCATGCGCGGCCCGGAATAGCGCATGGTTCGGCGGATGGCCTCGCGCATTTCGGGGCTGTAGCAGTGGTTCTCGCATTCGTCGCACGACGTTTTGACCTCCATGCGCCGGCACCGCTCGGTGCGGTTGACGGCGTAGGCGTCGAGCTCGGCGCAGGTGGGGCAGACCGGTTCTTGGCAAAAGGCCGTTTCGGTGCGCTCGGCGGGGTCGTGGTTGCCGGCGCAGTACAAGGCGATCATGCAAGAGATGGTGCGCTTCTCGCGTTCGCGCCGCTTGGCGGCGGCGGGAGAGTCGGCTGGACGGTCCATGGGTTCCTTTCGTCGGCTGTTTGGGCCCCACTGTACCACAGGCCCGCGCGATATCTGGAGAACTCTTGAAGCGCACACGAACATTTGTTTATAGCGAAAACTTGTATGTATTTTGCGGTAGAATGCCGAAAACAAACCGCAACGGAAGAACGGAGGGCCGCTCGAAGGGCTGCGAGCGACGGGCGGCGCCGGCATAGAAGAGGCATACCGATCCATGGGAACGAACGAAATCGTCATCAAAGGCGCCCGCGAGCACAACCTCAAGAACATCGACGTCGCCATACCGCGCGACAAGCTGGTGGTCGTCACGGGGCTTTCGGGCTCGGGCAAGTCAAGCCTTGCCTTCGACACCATGTACGCCGAAGGGCAGCGGCGCTACGTCGAAAGCCTTTCCAGCTACGCCCGCATGTTCTTGGGCCAGATGAGCAAGCCCGACCTCGACAGCATCGACGGGCTGTCGCCGGCCGTGTCCATCGACCAGAAGACCACGTCGAAAAATCCGCGCTCGACGGTCGGCACCACCACGGAAATATACGACTATCTGCGCCTGCTGTTCGCCCGCGTGGGCGTTCCGCACTGCCCGGAATGCGGGCGGGTCATCAAAAGGCAGACCACCGACCAAGCCACCGACGAAATACTGGCGCTTTCCCCCGGCTCGAAGGCCATCGTCATGGCGCCGGTCGTGGCCGGGCGGAAGGGCGAGTTCACGAAGCTGTTCGAGGACCTGCAGAAAGAAGGCTTCGTCCGCGTGCGCATCGACGGCGAGATCGTGAAGCTTGCCGGCGAGCAGATCGTCTTGAACAAGAAGGTCAAGCACTTCATCGACGTGGTCGTCGACCGCGTGACGCTGAAAGAGTCGGCCACGAGCCGCATCGCCGAAGCGGTCGAGCTGGCGACGAAGATCGCCGACGGCAAGGTTTTGGTCCAGCTGCTCGGCGACGACGGAAAGCCTCTCAGCGATCCCGGCACCGTGTCGAGCGGCGCGACGGGCGGCCTGGCCGAAGGCGAGCATCTGTTCTCGCTCGCGCTGGCGTGTCCGGTGCACGGGCATTCCATGGACGAGCTGGAGCCGCGCGACTTTTCGTTCAACGCGCCCTACGGGGCCTGCCCCGACTGTCTCGGCATCGGCAGTAAGGAAGAAGTCGACCCGACGCTCGTCGTGCCCGACCCCAGCCTGACGCTCGCGGAAGGCGCCGTCAAGCCGTTCAAGTCCGGCAACTACTATCCGCAGGTCCTGCGGGCCGTCGCCCTGCACATGGGCACCGACGAGAACACGCCTTGGGAAGACATGCCGAAAAAGGCGCAGAAGGCGCTGCTCTGTGGCCTGGGCAAGCAGAAGGTGCGGGTCGACTACGTCACGATCGACGGACGGGAAACGTATTGGTACATCGAATGGGAAGGGGCGCTTGCCGCCGTCCAGCGCCGCTACCAGGAGGCGCAAAGCGATTCCCAGCGCGAAAAGCTTTCCAGCTACTTCTCCATCATCCCGTGCTCGACCTGCCAAGGCAAGCGCCTCAAGCCGGAAATCCTCGCGGTCACCGTCGGCGGCGCGTCCATCTACGACGTGACGCGCATGAGCGCCGACGAGTCGCTGCGCTTTTTCGAGGACCTTTCCATCGCGCCCCAGCACGTTCCCATTGCCGGGCCCATCGTGAAGGAGATCAAGGCTCGCCTCAAGTTCCTTGTCGACGTGGGGCTTGACTATCTCACGCTTGAACGCGCCACGGCCACGCTGTCGGGCGGCGAGGCCCAGCGCATTCGGCTCGCCACGCAGATCGGCGCCGGCCTTATGGGCGTGCTCTACATTTTGGACGAGCCGTCCATCGGGCTGCACCAGCGCGACAACGAGCGGCTCATCGCCACGCTCGAGCATCTGCGCGACATCGGCAACACCGTCGTAGTCGTCGAACACGACGAAGACACCATCCGCGCCGCCGACTTCGTCATCGACATGGGGCCGGGCGCCGGCGAGCACGGCGGGCACGTCGTGGCCATCGGCACGCCGGAAGAGGTTGCGAGAACGGAAGGGTCGCTGACCGCCGACTACCTGTCGGGCCGCCGCGAGATCGCCATCCCCAAGGAGCGCCGCCGCCCCGGGCGCGGCTCGCTGGTCCTTGCCGGGGCGACGGAGAACAACCTGAAGGACGTCGACGTGTCCATCCCCTTCGGCACGCTCACCGTCGTCACCGGCGTGTCCGGCTCGGGCAAAAGCTCGCTTGTCACCGACACGCTGGCGCCGGCGCTCGCGAACCGGGTGAACCACGCCCACCGGCGCACGGGCGCCTACCGCAAGCTTTCCGGCGTCGACAAGATAGACAAGGTCATCAACATCGACCAAAGCCCCATCGGCCGCACGCCGCGCTCGAACCCGGCCACCTACATCGGGCTGTGGGACGACATCCGCGCACTGTTCGCCAGCACGCAGGAGTCAAAGGCTCGCGGCTACGGGCCGGGGCGCTTCAGCTTCAACGTGAAGGGCGGCCGCTGCGAGGCGTGCAAGGGCGACGGCCAGATCAAGATCGAAATGCACTTCCTGCCCGACATCTACGTGCCGTGCGAAGAATGCGGCGGGTCGCGCTACAACCGCGAGACGCTGCTCGTCACCTACCGGGGCAAGACCATCGCCGACGTGCTGGCCATGACGGTGGAAGAGGCGCTGCAGTTCTTCGAGAACATTCCGGCCATCAAGCGCAAGCTCCAAACGCTGTTCGACGTGGGGCTCGGCTACATCCATCTGGGCCAGTCCGCCACCACGCTGTCGGGCGGCGAGGCCCAGCGCGTGAAGCTTGCAAGCGAGCTGCAGCGCCGCCAGACCGGCAAGACGTTCTACATCCTTGACGAGCCGACAACCGGCCTGCATTTCGAGGACGTGCGCCAGCTGCTGGAAGTGCTGCAGCGGCTCGTCGACTCCGGCAACACCGTGCTCGTCATCGAACACAACCTCGACGTCATCGCGAGCGCCGACCACCTTGTCGACCTCGGCCCGGAAGGTGGCGACAAGGGCGGCACGGTCGTTGCCGTCGGCACGCCGGAAGAAGTGGCGAAGGCGCCGGAAAGCCATACGGGCCGGTTCCTCGAGCGCCTGTTTGTGAGCCGCGGCCACAAGTCGTAAGTTTTTCTTTACTGGGCGGGGATATTCTGAGAGAATGCAAGACTCGTTCGCGCGGCCCTGCGCCCGCCGCGGGATCTGCGTTGGCCATGCGTCACGAAAGGAAGCGCCATGGAGTTTCGACAGTCACGTCTTGACGACATCGACGACATCAATGCCGTCTTTGCCGACGGCCGCGCTTCTCTCAAAGCGCTTGGAATAGACCAGTGGCAGAACAGCTATCCCACGCCCGAGATCGTGCGAGACGACATAGACCAGGGCCACGGGTTCGTCGCCGTCGACGAGGACGGCTCTATCGTCGGCATTGCGTCTGCCCTGTTCATCGGCGAGAAAATCTACGACGACCTCGACGGCGCGGGCTGGCTCACCGACAGCCTCTCCCATGAGCCGCGCTATTGCACCATCCACCGCGTGGCCGTTTCGGCGCGGGCGACCGGCAAGGGCGTCGGGCGCTTCATGATCGACTCCATTGAGGACCTGGCTCGCGAAAACGGTTCCGAAAGCGTGCGCGTGGACACCCATCGCGGCAACACGCCCATGCGCAACCTGCTGCTGAAGTGCGGATACACGGAATGCGGCGTCGTGCACGTGCGGCATGTCGCAGAGACCACAACCGAGCGCATCGCCTACGAAAAGCTCATCGAGCAAAACGCCGCGGACGAGGCGAACGGCGACTAGGGGCCGTTCGCGGGCAATCTGCCGATATTCTATCGCCGGCCGTCCCGCTTTGCCTTCCGCCGCCCGGGCGCTATAATAACGAGACTATGGCTTCTACACGACGAGAAAAAATCGCCCTCTGTATTTTTGCGCTTCTCATCCTCGGCAGTCTTGGCGGACTGCTGTGGTACCTTGTCGCGGGCCATTCCTGGAACGTCGCCGCCACGAACATCGACGACACGTTCGGATCCATGGCAGGCTACAACGTCGTTTTGTACGAAGGCTCCGAAGAACTTGATGAAAAGCGTCATCTAAAGACGGGGCCCGACATGCTTGAGAAAGAAAGCGTCATCGAGGATGAAAGGCCGGCTGCGGCAAGCGCCGCCAAGGCCTCGGCTTTGCCGCTCACGATCGAAAGCGTCGAAGAAAGCTACGAAGAGAAGGGCGCTTCGGCGTTCGTGCTCGACATCGAGGACCCTCTGCTTTACCAAGAGGGGACCATCCTGCGGCGCGGCGACAAGCGTTTCGGCGTCGTCAGCGTGGAGACCATCGCCGACCGGCCCGACCTGCGCGAGGCCGTCAAGGAGTTCGAGGCCGCGGCGGTCGACATGGTCATCGCCATTGCTCCGAGAAAAGGCCTCGTGAAAGGCGTGGACGGGATCGACGTGGCCATCTGCACCGAAGAGCTCGACCTTCTGGCCATGGGCAAGACGATCGACGCCACCTTGTACGTGGCGCCGCCCGAGCACGGAAGCGTCGGCGCCATCCTCGTTTCGCCGAGCAACGTCGTGTCGGCGAAAGTCATCACGGAGCTGTAACGTTTTCAAGCCGTCATGTCCCCGGCCGTTTGCTGCGCGTCGACGAGCCTGGCCTGCCGTCGGGAAATCTAGTACCATATATGGTACAGGTATCGACGAGGCACAAGGAGAGACGAATGCCGCGCTTTGTTCAGATCGGCGCTGTCGTGCACAAGGAATTCGGGCCCGACACCATGGTGGCGGTCATCCGCATCGAAGGGGGAGACCGCGACCGCGAGGCATGCATCGCCTCATACAACGCCCGCTTCTCGGCGCTGAGAAACGCGCTTCTGGCAACCGGGCTGGAAGCGAGCGAGATCCAAAGCGACCGCTTGGACATCGCGGCCTGCCAGGCTTCCAAGGCAAAACGCGAACGGGGGTTCCATCGGGGCGGCGCGGCGGACGGCTATGAATACCGCTCGAGCATCGCCGTCGAAGCGCCTGTGTCGAAGCGCACGCTCGAGCGGCTGTGGAAGGCGGTCGTCGACGCGGACAAGGGCGCCGACTTCTGCATCCGCTTCAAGCTGAAAGACGAGGACGCGGCGAAAGCCGAGCTTTTGTGCGAGGCGGTGACCGAAGGACGCAAGCGGGCCGAAGCGCTTGCGAGCGCCGCCGGCGAGCGGCTCGGGCGCGTGCTGAGCATCTCGCACGACTTCACCGACGAAGAGGAATGGTTCGGCAGCAGCTTGGACATGGACAACGAAGACGACGAGGCCTCGAAGGCAAGCCCGTCCGCCGCGCCGGAGTTCAATCCCGCGACGATCGAGGTGGAGTGCTCCGTCAGCGTCGAATGGGAACTGCTGGACTGACGGTTCACAGGTTGTCATCTTCGACGAAAGACGACAATGCTACAATGCGGTCATGACCTATTCAATGGACAACGAAGCACGGGAACGCGCCCGCAAGCGGCTTGAAGCGCGCACGGCTCGCCTGCGCGACGACAAGCCGCGCCCTTCTGTCGCGGAACGGGTCGCGTCGGCGCGGCAAGCGTTCGGCGGTGACCAGCCTGCCGACGCTCCCGAACGTCGCGCCCGCCACGTGCGCAACGCGCGGCCCCGCGCGGTCGAAGAGGACCTTCTCGACGAGTACGAGCAGGACGACGGCTTTTTTGACGACGACGCGGAAGCCGACGTCGCTGCGGAAGACGCGCAGGAGCCCGACGACGCGTGGCGCGAAGGCTCTGACGACGCTCGCGGCGGCTTGGACGTGCAAGGCGCGGCCAAGCGCGTGGCAGATGGGGCTCGCAAGGCGGCGGCAGGCGTCGCGTCGGCAGCCAAAGGCGCCGCAGAGACGCTTGGCGCACGGGGGCTGGCCATTGCGGCGGCGATCGTCGCCGTGTTCGTCATCCTCATCGTCGGCATCGTGCAGTGCACTGCCGCTCCGCCGGCCGAAGAGGCTTCTTTCGAGGCGGAGCAGCAGGCCGAACCCGAGAAGCCGGACACCTCGAAGATCGACGAAGCGGCGCTCGAGGCCGTTCTTGGGCCCGACGTGACGAAGAAGCTCGTCGACGAGGCGCAAAGCAGCGCCGACGTCGCTTGGATCGCCTCGAATCCCGACAAGTATGCCACCGACGGCGACGTGGTGCAGCGCAAGCTGCTCACCTTGGCCGCCACCGAGCCCGAGGCGGCGCCGTTCGTGCGCTCCTTCCCGGACGAATACCCCCAAGAAAGCGGCAAGGCGACGGACCAGGCGCCCGAGAAGGGCACGGTTCCTGCCTATTACACGTGGGACGAGCGCTGGGGCTACACGGTGTACAGCTCGACCACCTTCGCGCTGACCGGCAGCTGTCCCACGGCGCTGTCGATGGTCTACCAGGGCCTGACCGGCAGCTCTGACCGCACGCCCTACGACATGGGCGTCCTTGCCGACAGCCTCGGCTACATGACCGAGTTCAGCGGCACCGACGCAGGCTTTTTGCAGGCTGCGGCCGCCGAGTTGGGCTTGGCCTGCGCCCATCCGGACATCACGGCCGAATCCATCGAGTCGGCGCTGCAGTCGGGCGCCGTGCTGGTCTTCAACGTGGTCGACGGCGACTTCGCCGACGGATCGAGCTTCGTGGTGGCCGTCGGTCAAAACGACGACGGCACGCTGCAGATCCACGACCCCTTCTCGGCGACGAACACCGCGAAGTCTTGGGACGTGCAGGCCGTCATCGACCAGACCTACGCGCTCTACGCCTACACGCTCGCCGACGCGTCGGACGGCGACGGCGGCGAGGACGCAGGGTCTGACGCCGAAGGCGGGCAAGACGGCGCCGGCAACGACAACGACCCCGTATGAAAGAAGGCGAGCGGTATCCACGCCCATGAATGATACTGGAGATATAACAATTACCGTTCCGGCTGCCGTTTCGGCGGCCGATCTCGTAGGTCCGGCCGACGCGCACCTGCGCCTGGTCGAAGAAAGCTTCGACGCCGCCGTTTCGGTGCGGGGCGATTCTGTCACAATCAGCGGCGACGCCGACGAGGCGGGGCACATTGCCAAGCTGTTGTCCGACTTCATCGACGTCCTCGGCCGGGGAGAGCCGCTGACGGAAGCCTACGTGCGCAAAGCCATCGATCTGTGCCGCACGGCCGAGTTCGCGCCGAGCGCGTGGCGCGACGACGTGCTGCACGTCTACAAGGGCAAAGCCATCCGCCCTAAAACGGCTGGCCAGAAGCGCTATGTCGATGCCATCCGCTCCCATGTCGTCACGTTTGGCATCGGGCCGGCCGGCACGGGCAAGACCTATCTGGCCATGGCGATGGCGCTTTCGGCGCTGTCGTACAAAGAGGTCGGGCGCATCATTCTCACGCGGCCCATCGTGGAGGCGGGCGAGAACCTCGGCTTTCTGCCCGGCACCCTCACCGAAAAGGTCGACCCCTACATACGCCCGCTTTACGACGCGCTGTTCGCCATGATGGACGGCGAGAAGGCCCGCCGCCTCATCGAGCAGGGCACGATCGAGATCGCGCCGCTCGCCTTCATGCGCGGCCGCACGCTCGACGACAGCTTCGTCATCCTCGACGAGGCCCAAAACGCCACGCCCGAGCAGATGAAGATGTTTTTGACGCGGCTTGGGTTCGGGTCGCGGATGGTCGTGACCGGCGACGTCACCCAAACCGACCTGCCGCGCGGAGCCTCGGGCCTGGCCCCGGTCGAATCGATCCTGCAAGGCATCCCCCAGATCGCCTTTTGCCATTTCAGCGGAACCGACGTGGTGCGCCATTCCCTGGTCGGCGAGATCATCGCCGCCTATGCGCGCGCAGAAGAAAGGAAGAGCTGTGGACATACAGATCAACTATGATTACCGCAAAGAAGACCTTGAACGCTTTCCCTTGCACGAGCTGGCCCAATACGTGCTCACCCAGGAAGACGAGCCGTTCGAGACCGAGGTTTCCGTGTCGTTCGTGACGAACGAGGTCATCGCCGAGCTCAACGAGAAGTACCGCAAGAAGTCCGGCCCCACCGACGTGCTGTCGTTCGAGTGCGACGGCGCCGACGACGATCTTGCGGCCATGACGCTCGCGCAGGACCCGGTCTTCCAGCTTGGCGACGTCGTCATCGCGCCGGACGTGGCGACCCAGCAGACGATGGAGTACAACACCACGTTCGAGGAAGAGATCAGCCTGCTCATGGTCCATGGCCTGTTGCACCTGTGCGGCTACGACCACATCGAAGACGACGAAGCCGCCGTCATGGAAAAGCGCGAGGCCGACATCCTCGAAGCCTGGTCGAAGCGGTAGCGCGGCATGGCGAGCAGCGACGGCGGGCGCACGGGTGCGCTCGCGAACCAAAGCGAGCCCGACGCGGGCGAAGGCGGATGCGCGGGCGAAGGCTTCGTGCGCAACGCGGCTTCGAAGTCTGCCCGTGCGCCCTACGACTTGGCCTGCGCCTTTCGCAACGCCGGCGCCGGGGTGCGCTATGCGTTTTCGAGCCAGCGCAACATGAAGATCCATGCCGCCGCCGGCGTCGCGGCGCTGCTGCTGGGGGCGGTGCTGGGCATCTCTCCGGTCGAGTGGGCCGTCGTCGCCGTGTGCGTCGGCGTCGTCTTTGCGGCGGAATGCGTCAACACGGCCGTCGAATCGGTCGTCGACCTCGTGTCGCCCGACTACCACATTCTCGCAAAGCATGCGAAGGACGCCGCCGCCGGGGCCGTGCTCGTGTGCGCCGCCGCGTCCGTCGTCGTCGCGGCACTCATTTTCGTCCCGGCGCTGGCATCTTTGTTCTGACCCCAACGACAGCGAGGTTTTTCCCATGGGCAACGACCCTACCTTCTCGACAGACCCCTCCGCCCTCTGGCAGCAGGACGGCGACTTCAAATCCGGCTTCGTCACGCTCATCGGGCGGCCGAACGCGGGCAAATCGACCCTGCTCAACACCGTCATGGGCAAAAAGGTCGCCATCACGTCGTCCACGGCGCAGACCACGCGCCACCGCTTCCGCGCCATTTTGACGCGCGACGAGTTCCAGATGATCATCGTCGACACGCCCGGCCTGCACAAGCCCCACGACGCGCTCGGCGAAGAGCTGAACGCCTCCGCCTTGAAGGCGCTTGAAGACGTCGACGTCATCGCGTTCGTGGTCGACGCGTCCCAGCCCATCGGCCGGGGCGACGAGTGGGTGGTCGAGCAGCTGAAAAGCCTCGACTCGAAGAAGATCTGCGTGCTGTCGAAGATGGACCTCGTGACGAGCGAGCAGCTGGCCGTCCAACAGAAAGCGGCGATGGACCTGCTGCTGTGGGACGCCATGGTGGGCCTCAGCTCGAAAACGGGCTACAACGTGGAAGCCTTCGTCGAGGAAGTGTCTTACTTGCTGCCGCCCGGGCCTGCGTGGTTCCCGACCGACATGGAAACCGATCAGCCCATCGAGGTGGTCATCGCCGAGTTCATCCGCGAAAAGATCCTGCGTTCGTTCACCGAAGAGGTGCCCCACGCCATCGGGGTGGCCGTCGACTCGCTCGAATACGTCCGCGCGAAGGATCTGCACCGCATCCGCGCCACCATCTACGTGGAGCGCGAAAGCCAGAAAGGCATCATCATCGGGAAGGGCGGCGCGGCCATCAAGCGCATCGGCACGCAGGCCCGCGGCGACCTTGAGCTTTTGCTCGGCACGAAGGTCTACCTCGACCTCATGGTCAAAGTGAAGAAGAATTGGAGACGGGACGAGAATCAAATCCGCCGGTTCGGATACGGCGAAGGACTGTAATATGACCAGTAGCTGATTCGGCGGGCCGCCGCAGGCCCGTTCAGCTAGAATCGAAGCCGACAAACGTTTTGCGTTCCAGGAGTATGCCGCCCATGATCTGCCCGAACTGCCAGAGAGAAAACCGCGCATCAGCCAAGTTCTGCGACGAATGCGGCTGTTCCTTGGCGAGCGCGGGCGATATGCGTCCTGACGAGGCCGAGCCCGGCGAGGATGCGGCGGGACGCGCGGTCTCTGGCGAAGCGGACGCGTGCCCGAGCGACGGCGCGTTGGCGGCGGCAGGCGACAGGGGCATCGACGCTCCGCCCGACCGCGCGGCTGTGGAAGAGCGTGGGGCGTCTGCGGAAGCCCCGGCGGCGGAAGAAGACGCCGCCGATGCCGACGAGGCGGCCGCGCCAGGCGGCGACGCGGCGAAAACGTCGCAGCTGCCCGACGACCTGACGTCGTTCGTTCCCCTCAAATCGCGCGAGGCGGCGGCGAGCGGCCCGAAGATCGACCTGTCCGGCATCGACGAGTGCTTGGTCGATTCCAGCTACCAGCCGCCGAAAAGCGCCTGGCGCACGGGCGACACGATGGAGCTGCCGCCGCTCGAAGGCGCTCAAACGTCGCGTCCCCGCGAATTCCGCGCCGACAACGACAAGCCCCAGAAGCGCCGCATAAGCATCGCCGCCATCGTCTTCGGCTGCCTTGTCCTTGCGCTCGGCATCGGCGCCTTCGCCACGTATTCCCTGGAAATGTGGGGCGGCAAGATCGTGCCCGACGTGGTGGGGAAGACCCAGACCGACGCCGAGTACCTGCTCGGCGAGAAGTCGTTCTCCGTCCAGGTCAACGAGGTTCCGTCCGACGAGACGCAAGGCATCGTGCTGTCGATGGTGCCCTCGGGCGGCGGCCGGGTGAGCGCCGACATGAGCGTCGTCATCAACGTGTCCGTTCCGCGCATCGTGCCCGACGTCGTGCAAGACCAGCGCGACGTGGCCGTGACGCGCCTGCAGGAAAGCGGCATCACGGCCGTCGTCTTCGAAGCGGAGCGCTCAAGCGAGCACCCCGGCACCGTGCTGGCGGTCGATCCCAAGCCGGGAACGCAGGTCAGCGGCACCGAAGAGGTGACGCTGACGCTGGCCGAGCCCTACACGGTGCCCGACGTGGCAGGCATGAAGAGCGAAGAGGCCGTGCGCGCGATCGAAGAGGCCGGGTACGTCGCCGCGATAACCTACGACACGAAAGACGCCGAAGAGAACGACGTCGTGCTGTCGTCGAAGCCGGACGAGGGCGAGCTGCTCGATCCCGGCTCGAGCGTCGAGATCGTCGTGTCGATGTCGCGCAGCGCCACGCTCGTGGACATCACCGAGGAATTCCTGCAGGACCTGAAAGACTCGAAAGAGCCGCTGCATGCCACGAACAACGGCATGTCCTACCTGATCGAGTCGATCGATTCGGTGACGTTCGACCATGACGAGACGACGGCCTTCGAGGTCACGGCGAGCGATCCCGCCGCTACCGACACCAACGCCGTTTCCCACGTCAAAGGCACCATCACCTGGGATCCGACCAACTACGTCGTCAGCATTGACGTGGAGTCCTGATCGGGGCCGGCATGGCGCATCCGATCGAGAGCCGCCGCGTCATCGTCCTGCGCAAGACGAAGCTGGGGGAAAGCGACCTGATCCTGCGCTGCCTGGGGCAGGACGGCTCGCTCGTCGAGGCCGTCGCGAAGGGCGCCCGCAAGCCGACCAGCTCGTTCGCGTCGCGCCTTGAGCTGTACAGCTGCGCCGACGTGCTGCTAGCGCAGGGGCGCGGGCTTGCCATCGTGAAGGAGGCGCGGCTCGTCGAAGGCAACGCGGCGCTGCGGTCCTCGTTCGAGCGCTCGGTGGCGGCGGCGCCTGCGGCCGAGCTTCTGACGCGCGTCGCCCAGCCCGACTTGGAGCATCCCCGCCTCTTCGACCTCACGTGTGCCGCCTTCGAACAGATGGCACGCGCGGAAGGTCCTGCCGTGCTGGCGCTCGTCGCGGCGCACCTTGTCAAGGCCATGGCGATGGTCGGGTTCCAGCCGAGCTTTTCGGCCTGTTCGCGCTGCGGCGCCCCGGTCGACCTCGACGCCGCGCCGTCGTGCGTGCCGTTCTCGTTTTTGGAAGGGGGCGTCGTCTGCCCGTCGTGCCGGGGGCGCGTCGAGACGACCGTCCAAGCGACCGAGACGCTGCGTTGGGTCCGCTACCTGCTGTCCGCCCGCCTGGACGAGGTGGCAGGCGTCGGCATCGGGGCGGATGCGGCCGCAGGTGCGCTGCGCTTCGACCAGGCCTGGATCAAGGTCCATGCCGACTGCCGCCTCAAATCCCTGGAATTCCTGTTCGCCAGCGGGCTTCAGGCCGTCTCGGGCGAAGCGCTCGTCTGAAAAGCCGGCGTTTTCCTCCTGCGCCGCGCAGGCGGTGCGCTATACTTCCGTCGCGTGCGAGAGAGGAGACGTATGCATGTGTACAAGACGCGGGGCGTGTGCTCCCGCAGCATCGCCGTCGACGTGAAAGACGGCGTTGTGAACGAAGTCGCCTTCGAGGGCGGCTGCGACGGCAACCTCAAGGCCGTGTCGAAGCTCGTGCGCGGCATGAAGGTCGACGACGTGGCCGCGCTTTTGGAGGGCAACACGTGCGGCCCGCGGTCAACGTCGTGCGCCGACCAGCTGGTGCGAGCCCTGCGCGAGGCCGAAGCCGGGTAGGCGTAGGCGCTCGCAGGGCCGCAGGGCGCCCGCTTGCCCCGCGCAGCCCGGCGAGCGGCCTGGGAGGCGTTCGCGCTTGTGCATTCGGTGAACGTGTCGGAAACGTTGCGTACAAGCGGCCGCCTTCCCCTATACTGGACAGGCTGCCCAAACGGGCGGTCACTTGATGCTTGGCTTCTACGGCTTCCCATGGGGCTCAGCTTCGAGCGAGAATGACGGAAGGCCTTCTTCGCAAGGCCCCAAGCGCGGCGCGACCGCCGCAAGAAAGGCACTGACATGGCAGACAAGCTCAGCATCACCAAGGAGCGCACCGCCGAGCTCATCAAGGAATACGGCAAGGGCGAGCACGATTCCGGCTCTCCCGAGGTCCAGGTCGCCATCCTGACGGACCGCATCCGCAACCTCACCGAGCACCTGAAGGTCCACAAGAAGGACAACCACACCCGACGCGGCCTCATGATGCTCATCGGCAAGCGCCGCGGCATGCTGAAGTACATCAAGGAGCGCGACATCGAAGAGTACCGCGTCCTGATCAAGAGGCTCGGCATCCGCGACAACATCTAGTTCGCCCGTTAAGCCCGCCAAGCGCGGGCTTTTCATTGGAAAGCGTCCGCAAGGGCGCTTTCGCCGGTCGAAGGCGCAAGGAGTGCTCCTTTGCTCGGGGCGGGGCGCGAATGGAACGTAACGCCCGCCGAAGAAGCTGGCTGCACTAGGGCACGCCAGGAGAAGAGAAAGAATTTGACACTATGGAAAAGATCGTCGAGTCGTTCGAGCTTTTCGGCAAGCACTACACGATGACGACGGGGGAACTTGCGAAGCAGGCCTCCGGATCCGTCGTTGTGACCTGCGGCGACACCACGGTGCTCGTCACTGCCGTCATCTCCAAAGAGGAGCGAGACTACGACTTCTTCCCGCTGACCGTCGACTTCATGGAGAAGATGTACGCGGTGGGACGCATTCCCGGCGGCTATCTGAAGCGCGAGGCGAAGCCGTCTGATAAAGGCACCCTGATCGCCCGCATGATCGACCGCCCCATCCGTCCCGGGTTCGTGGACGGCTTCAAGCGCGAGGTCCACATCGTGGCCACCACGCTCGTCGTCGACGGCGAGAATCCGCCCGACACCATCTGCGTGGGCGGCGCGAGCGCGGCCCTCATGATCGGCGCCGCGCCCTTCGACGGTCCGGCCGCCTGCGTGCGCATCGCCCGCGACCCGGAAACCGGCGAGTTCATCGTGAACCCCACCTACGCCGAAATGGAAGCGAGCGACCTGGAGCTGACCATCGCCGGCACCGCCGACTACATCTCGATGGTCGAAGCCGGCGCCAAGGGCGTCTCCGAAGAGGACATGCTCGCCGCCATGACGTTCGGCCAGGAGGCCATCGCGGAATTCTGCGCCGTCCAGCAGCGCTTCTTGGACCGCTGCGACATCGAGCCGAAGGAATGGCCCATCCATGTGCCCGACCCGGCGATCGAAGAGCGCGTGTCCCCGTACCTCGAGCAGATGTCCGCCGCCCTGCACGACGCCGACAAGGCGACCCGCATGGCCAAGGTCGAAGCGCTGAAGGACGAGATCAAGGCCAGCCAGTTCACCGAAGAGGAGCAGGCCGCTTGGAAAAGCGACATCGCCGCCGCCACGAAGGCGCTCGAGAAGAAGGCCATGCGCGCCATGGTGCTGGCCACTGGAGAGCGTGCCGACGGCCGTGCGCCCGATGAGATCCGCCCGCTCTACATCGTGCCGGGCTTTTTGCCTCGCGTGCACGGATCGGGCCTGTTCCAGCGCGGCCAGACCCAGGCGCTTTCGGTCTGCACGCTCGGCATGCTCAACGAGTGGCAGCGCCTCGACACCATCGATCCGGCCGAGGGCAAGCGCTACATGCACCAGTACAACTTCCCGCCGTACTCCACGGGCGAAACGGGCCGCATGGGCGCCCCGAAGCGCCGTGAGATCGGCCACGGCGCACTGGCGGAACGTGCGCTTTTGCCGGTGCTGCCGACCGAAGACGAGTTCCCCTACGCCATCCGCGTCGTCTCGGAGATCCTCGAGTCCAACGGCTCGTCGTCCATGGCTTCCACCTGCGGATCCACCCTTGCGCTCATGGACGCCGGCGTGCCCATCAAGGCGCCGGTCTCCGGCATCGCCATGGGGCTCATCAAAGAGGGCGACGACGTCGTCATCCTCTCCGACATCCAAGGCATCGAGGACTTCCTCGGCGACATGGACTTCAAGGTGTGCGGCACGGCGGAAGGCATCACGGCGCTGCAGATGGACAACAAGGCCAAGGGCCTGTCCGTCGACATTCTGGCCCGTGCGCTGAAGCAGGCCAAGGAAGGCCGTGCGTTCATCCTCGACGCCATGCTGCAGACCATCGACGCCCCGCGCCCCGAGCTTTCGGCCTATGCGCCGCGCATCGAGACCATCCACATCCCGGTCGACAAGATCCGCGAGGTCATCGGCACGGGCGGCAAGGTGGTCCGCGGCATCCAGGACGAAACGGGCGCCTCCATCGACATCCACGAGGACGGCACCATCCACATCGCCGCCATCGACGGGGAAGCGGGCGAGGCGGCCAAGGCCATGATCCTCGGCATCGTGAAAGAGCCCGAGGTCGGCGAAGAATACGAAGGCGAAGTCGTCGGCATCAAGGACTTCGGCGCGTTCGTGAAGCTCACGCCGAGCAAAGACGGGCTGCTGCACATCTCGCGCGTCGCCAACGGGCGCATCGGCAAGGTGGAAGACGTGCTGTCGATCGGCGACGTGGTGAAGGTGAAGGTCATCGATGTCGATCCGAACACGGGCAAGATCTCGCTCGACCGCCTCGACAAGCCTGAAGCTCCGGCCGCGCCTGCCGGCGAGGCAAGGCCGCGCCGCGAGCGCAGCGACCGGGGCGACCACAAGGACAACCGTCCGGGCCGCTCTTCGCGCGAAGGCCGTCCCGCCGGACGCACGCCGCGCCGCCGCCACGAGCCGAAGGAGTAGGAACATGATCACCGTAGCCGTTGCCGGATGCGCCGGCCGGATGGGAAGCGCCGTCGTTGACGCCGTGAAGGCGGCCGACGACATGGAGCTTGTCTGCGGCATCGACCCGTCTTGCCCGCGTCCGGCAGGCGACGGGGCGTATCCGGTGCATCCCAGCGTGCAGGACGCCATCGACGCCGCCGATTTCGACGTGTTGGTGGACTTCACGCGCCCTGACGTGGTGGAAGGCAACCTGCGCGTCGCGCTGCCGGCCGAAGTGGACTGCGTGGTGGGCACGACCGGGCTTTCCGACGAGACGCTTGCCGAGCTTGCCGCTTTGGCACCTGCGGGCACGTGCCTGTTCTATGCGCCGAACTTCACGACCGGCGCCGTGCTCATGATGGAGTTCGCGAAAGCGGCCGCGCCGTATTTCCCGGAGGCTGAGGTCATCGAGATGCACCACTGCAACAAGCTCGACGCGCCGTCGGGCACGGCGGTGCGCACGGCGGCCCTCATCTCCGAGGCCCGCGGCCGCGACAGCGCCGCCCCCGGCAAAGAGACCGAGATCGCCGGCGCCGAAGGGGCCCGCGGGGCGCTCGTGTCCGGCGTGCCGGTCCACTCGGTGCGCTCGATGGGCTTCGTCGCCAGCCAGGAAGTGGTCTTCGGCTCGCTTGGCCAGACGCTGACCGTCCGCCACGATTCGTGGGACCGAACGTCTTACATGCCCGGCGTGCTGCTCGGCATCCGCAGCGTCGGAGAGCGTGACGGCCTCGTTGTAGGTTTGGAGAACTTCATGGCCTAGCAATCGACCCATGGCATAATGAAGTGTCATGGGTCGATGTTTTTTGGCTTGAAAGGAACTGAGTATGTCGCAACTTCGCTTCGGTCGCATGATCACCGCCATGGTTACGCCGTTCAACGACGCGCTCGAGCTGGACCTCGATCGTGCGCAGGAACTTGCAGTGCGCCTGGTCGAAGGCGGCAACGACGCCCTCATCGTCAACGGCACCACGGGCGAAAGCCCGACGGTGTTCTATCCGCAGAAGATAGAGCTGTTCCGCGCGGTCGTCTCGGCGGTCGGCGGGCGCGTTCCGATCATCGCCAACGTGGGCGACAATTGCACGGCCGACACGGTGCAGTTCGCCTCTGACGTGGCAAAACTCGGCGTCGACGCGTTCATGTGCGTCGTGCCGTACTACAACAAGCCCCCGCAAGAGGGCCTGTACCGCCATTTCGCCGCCATTGCCGAATCGACCGAGCTGCCCATCGTGCTGTACAACATTCCGGGCCGCTGCTCGATCAACATGGAGGCCGAAACGACGCTGCGCCTTGCGCACGACTTTGAGAACATCGTCGCCGTCAAGGAGGCGTCGGGCAACTTCGACCAGATCAAGGCCATCCTCGACGGGGCGCCGGATGATTTCGCCGTCTATTCCGGCGACGACTCGGCCACCCTTCCCATCATGCGCTTGGGCGGCGCCGGGGTCATTTCGACCATCGGCAACGTCGCGCCGGGCCGCATGAAGGAGATCGTCGAGCTTGCCGCCGCGGGCGACTGGGCCGCGGCCGAGGCGAAGAACGAAGCGCTCATGCCGCTTATGACGGGGCTCTTCGAAACGGCCAACCCCATCCTCGTGAAAGAGGCGCTCTCGCTTGTCGGCTTTCCGGTCGGCGGCGTGCGGCTGCCGCTCGTGCCGGCAACGCCTGCCCAGTCCGAGCGACTGGCGAACATCATGCGCGAGGTCGGCGTCCTGTAACGACGCGCCCGCGCTCACAGTATTCATTCGCACGCACAAAGGAGGGCGCACGCGGTGCCCTCCTTTGAGCATAGAACACAAGGAGCATTATGGAACAACTCGGTCAGCGCCACAAAAGCGCTGATAGGAAACAGGGCGGCCCTCAGGGCCAGCGCGAGCACGCCAAGGAGCGCCAGCGCACCTCTCCCCAGGGCGAGAAGACCCGCTCGTACAAGCACGTCTCCATCGAGCACAAGCGCCCGAGCCTGACCAAGGAGGGCAACGCCGGGCAGCGCCAGGCAAGCTCGCAGCGCGGCCGCAGGCGGACGTTCGACTCGTCGAAGAAGGACAAGGGCGCCACGCTCAAGATCATCCCGCTCGGCGGCCTTGACGCCATCGGCATGAACATGACGGCGTTCGAGTGCAAAGGCGACATGATCCTTGACGACGCCGGCCTCATGTTCCCCGACGACAACCACCCCGGGGTCGACCTTATCTTGCCGGACTACACCTATGTGCTCGAGCACGCCCGCAAGCTCAAGGGCATCGTCATCACGCACGGCCACGAAGACCATACCGGGTCTTTGCCGTACCTGTACAAAGACCTTGACGTGCCGGTGCCCATCTACGGCACAAAGATGACCCTGGGACTCATAGAAGGCAAGTTCGCCGAGCACAAGATCAAAAACGCCCGGCTTGTCGAGATCAAGCCGGGCGACACCGTCAAGCTGGGCTGCTTCACGGCGGAGTTCTTCGCCGTGAACCATTCCATCCCCGGCTCGGTCGGCGTGTTTTTCCGTTGCCCGGCGGGAAACGTCCTGCACACGGGCGATTTCAAGCTCGACCAGACGCCCATCGACGGCGTCACGACCGACTTCGGGGCCCTGGCGCGTTTCTCGACGGAAGGCGTCGACCTCATGATGAGCGACTCCACCAACGCCATGAACCCCAATTTCACGCTGAGCGAGGCCGAGGTGGGCAAGGAGCTGGCCAAGATCATCGCCCAAGCGCGGGGCCGCGTCATCATCGCGTCGTTTGCGAGCCACATCCACCGCATGCAGCAGATCTGCGACGCGGCGGTGGCAAGCGGGCGCAAGGTGGTCGTCACGGGCCGCTCGATGATCCAGAACACCGACATCGCGCGGCGGCTCGGGTACCTCAACATTTCCGACGACGACCTCATCGACGCCTACGAACTCAAAGACATCCCGTCCGACCAGGTCGTCATCATGTGCACGGGCAGCCAGGGCGAGCCGCTTTCGGCGCTTGCCCGCATCGCCAACGGCGAGCACAAGACCATCGACATCGAAGAGGGCGACACGGTCATCATCTCGGCCACGCCCGTTCCCGGCAACGAGAAGGCCGTCACGCGCGTCGTGAACCAGCTGGCCAAGATCGGCGCCGACGTGTGGGACAAAAGCCGCGGACGCGTGCACGTGTCGGGCCATGCCGGCGCCGAGGAGCTGAAACTCGTGCTGTCCATCGTGCAGCCTAAGGCCTTCATGCCGGTGCACGGCGAAGCGTCGCACCTGCGGGCGCACGCGAGGCTGGCCGAGGCCACCGGCGTGCCGGCCGAGAACATCTTCGTGTGCGAGAACGGCGAGAGCCTGGAGCTGTCGGCCGTCGGCATCGAGCGCGGCGAGACCGTCCAAAGCGGCATCGTGTTCGTGGACGGCCTGTCGGTCGGCGACACGTCGATGGCGGTGCTCGAAGAGCGCAGCGCCTTGTCCTCGCAAGGCGTCGTGTCGATCGCGGCGGCCCTGAACTTGAAGAAGCGCACGCTTCTGGGCGATCCGGCCATCGAGATGCACGGCGTGTCGGGCGGCGACGACGGGTATCTGCTCGACGACGCGACGACGCGGGTGCGCAACGCGCTGTTGCGCACGCTCGGCAAGGGCTGCGGCACGAAAGAGCTCAAAAAGGCCGCACGCGACTCGGTGCACTCGCTTTTGTGGGAGCGCACGAAGACGCGCCCGATGGTGGTCGTGAGCCTGCTCGAGGCGTAGAAGCATCCTCGGAAAACGCTGAATCGGCGTTTTCCTGTTCGCCCGTTTCGCGGAGAGTGGCGCGGCGGGCGCACCAAGACGTCTGGCATAGGCTATACTGAAAGATGCATGGGCTGTTCGTCCCATGCATCTTTTTCGTTGGAGAAAACCCGCTTGCATGCAGCTGAAACACAAAAGGAGCAGGTTCGTGGCGAGACATTCCACTGCGTCGAAGCGAACGGCGAAACAAGAGAAGAAGGCGCCCCAGGCGCAACCGGCGCCTGGGGCCAAAGGGCATCGCGTGCGCCTCGACCAGGACGCGTCTGCGGCCCCTGCCCAGTCGTGGCTTGACGCGCAGGCCAAGCGCGACATCATGGCCGTCGTCCTCATCGTGTGCGGCATCGGGCTGTTCGCGGCGGCCACGCTGCAGACCAACGCCGTGCTTGCCCAGGCGGTGGCGAGCGGGCTGCATTTGGGGTTCGGCCTGGGCGCCTACCTCATTCCGCTCGTGATCGTCGGGATCGGCTGCTGCCTGCTCGGCCTGCGCGAGGCGCCGCTGCCGGCTCGGACGTGGGTCGGCATCGCCATCGTCGCGGCAGCCTTCCTGTCGCTGCTCGCGCTGTTCACGCCCGGCTCGTCGCCGACGAACCTCGCCGTGCTCTTCGACCCGTCCGAAATGGCGATGCGCGGCGGCTATGTCGGCGCGGGCGTCGCCTACGTGGGGCTTTTGCTCGTCGGCCGCATCATCAGCTGTATCGTGCTCGTTGGCGTGCTCGTCGTCGGATTCGTCGTGCTGGGCTTTTCCATCAGCGGCTTCATTGCCCGTTTGCGCCAGCTGCGCGAAGAGCGGGCCGCCGCGGCCGCAGAGCGCGAGCCGCTGCAGCCGCCTGCGTTCGTGCGGCGGCTCGCCGAGCGCGACCCGCTCGTCAGAAAAGTGCCGCCTGCAGACGAGGCTCAAGACAGCGCTCCGATGCGCCGCTTCGGCGAGGACGAGGATCTGCCCCGTGCGAAGACGCGCCGCCTGTCGCGCGGCTTCGACGAGGACGCGCCCGCCCCCGAGCCGCGCGTTTCGCGCTCGAAGCGGGCTTCGTCGGGCCAAGGCTCGCTCACCCGCAAGCTCGGCTCCGCCGCCGACGAGGCGCCCCGACGTCCGGCGAAGCAAAAGACGCCGCTTGCCGCGCCGCGTCCCGCCGACGGCTTCGAGCTGCCCTCCGTCGAGCTTTTGGCGACTTCTGCCGAGCGCCCGACCGACGCCGTCAGCGAGCAGGAGCTGCAAGACACGGCCGCCGAGCTGCAGAAGACCCTCGAAGACTTCCATATCATGGCCACGGTCGTCGGCTGGGTGGCCGGGCCCACGGTGACGCTTTTCAAGGTCGATCTGCCCGCCGGCGTGCGCGTGAGCCGCATCACGGCGCTTGAGGCCGACATCGCGCTCGCGCTGGCCGCTCCGGGCGTGCGCATCTTCGCGCCCATCCCCGGCACGAACTACGTCGGCATCGAGGTGCCCAACGCCACGCGCCAGACGGTCTATCTGGGCGACGTCATCCAGCAGGCTGGCGCAGGCCCGCTCGAAGTGGCCATCGGCAAGGACGTCGAAGGCCACTGCATCGTGTCCGACCTGGCGAAAATGCCGCATCTGCTCATCGGCGGCACCACCGGCTCGGGCAAGTCGGTGTCCATCAACGGCATGATCATGTCCATCCTCATGCGGGCGACGCCGGCCGAGGTCCGCTTCATCATGATCGACCCCAAACGCGTTGAGTTCACGCCGTACAACGGCATTCCGCACCTGTACGTGCCGGTGGTGACCGAGCCGAAGGAGGCGGCGAGCGCCCTGTCGTGGGGCGTGGCCGAAATGGAGCGGCGCTTGAAGGTGTTTTCCAAGGTGGGCTCCAGAAACATCGGGCAGTACAACGCGAAGGTGCAGCGGATCCAGGAAGAGGCGCAAGCGGCGGCCGCACGCGGCGAGGAAGCCCCGGAGGCGGACCCCAACCTGACCGAGGAGCTGCCCTACATCGTCATCATCATCGACGAGCTTGCCGACCTCATGATGAACGTCGGCAAAGAAGTGGAGTATTCCATCAGCCGCATCGCCCAGCTTGCGCGAGCGGCGGGCATCCACCTCATCGTCGCCACCCAGCGTCCGTCCACCAACGTCGTCACCGGCCTCATCAAGGCCAACATCACCAACCGCATCGCCTTCAACGTGGCCAGCGGCATCGATTCGCGCGTCATCCTCGACACGCCGGGCGCGGAAAACCTCATCGGCCTGGGAGACTTGCTGCTCTCCAAGCCCGAACTGGCGAAGCCTCAGCGAATCCAGGGGTGCTTCGTGTCCGAAGACGAAATCAACGCTGTGGTAACCCATTTGCGCGAGCAGGGCGAGCCGGAATATCATTCTGAAATTCTCCAAACGAATCTCATTACTTTGGGGGCGTCTGCGCCGGACGGGTCGGGCGGCTCGTCTACCTCGGACGATCCGCTTGTGTGGGAGGCGGCGGACATCGTGGTGTCGAGCGGTTTGGGCTCCACGTCGAACATACAAAGGCGGCTCAAGGTGGGGTATTCCCGCGCTGGGCGTATAATGGACATGCTGGAGGAAAAGGGCGTCGTTGGACCTGCGAACGGCAGCAAGCCTCGCGACGTGCTCGTCGACGTGCTCGAGCTGGAAGCGCTCAAGGCGTTTGAAGCAAGCGACGCCGCCTCGGAAGGATAGAATTATGGCTCAAGTGACATTCGGGACCGCTCTGCATGAGGCGCGAGAGCGAAGGGGCCTTGACCTGAACACGGCTGCAACGCGCCTGCGCCTGCGCCCCGACATCCTGCGCGCCATCGAGGAAGACGACCTTTCGCGCCTTCCTCCGCGCGGCTACACGAAAAACATGGTGAACGCCTACGCGCGGCTCGTAGGGCTCAATCCTACCGACATCACGCAGATGTATCTGGACGCCGACTATGCGTTTCGCGCCGGCAACGCCCGCAGCTCGTCGGTGCGGGGCGGACGCGGCGCCAGCCGGTCGTTCGAGGGCTCGTCCGCCCGTTCTGGCGGGCGGGAGAACTCGTTTGGGCGCATCATGTACGACGACCGCAAGGAATACAGCCACACCCGCGACTTCGAAGGCGGCCGATCCGAGCGCATCTACGCCGGCGAAAAGCCGCGCCAAAGCAGGCACAACGCCTTGAATTCCCAGTACACGAACTTCTACGCCGGACCGCGGGCCGACGGCGGCATCATGAGCCGCCTCCCGTTCATTGCCGCCGGCGTCGTCATCCTCGTGCTGCTCATCATCGTTTTGTCGCTTGCGCTTGGCGGGGGCGGCAACAAAAACGAGGACGCCGACGCCCAGAAGGTGCCCATCACCGGCATTGA
Source organism: Slackia sp. ZJ119 (assembly GCF_011039175.1). Lineage (GTDB taxonomy): Bacteria > Actinomycetota > Coriobacteriia > Coriobacteriales > Eggerthellaceae > Xiamenia. The sequence continues at coordinate 51,447 of NZ_JAAKEN010000010.1, read as the reverse complement.
CGACACGACCGGCACCGACGACGGAAGCGCCGCTGAGCCGGTGAAGCCCACGCTGACGGCGCCCGAGAGCGTGACCGTTGCCTACAAGATCGCCGACGACACCGAGGTCTACGCCGTCATCACGAACGACGGCGTGACCGAAGCGCCCCTGTTCAGCGGCGGCGAAGAGCAAGAGGTCGAGGTGTCCGGCGTGTGGTCGTTCGGGGCTTGGGCCAGCGACGCCGTGACGATCACCGTCGACGGCGAGCCGGCCGCCTTCAACACTACCGACGAAAGCGGCATGCCGTTGTGCGTCGTCGATTTCGAGAGTTGGCTTGACGGGTGGTACGAGGACCATCCGGACGTGAAGCGCGAATCGAAGTCCGCCGACGACAAGGACGACGCCGCTGCCGCAGACGGCCAAAGCGGCAACGCCGCGGCTGCCGACGGGAGGGGCGCGAGTGCGTCCGATACCGGCAACGCGCCTTCGACCGGCGCCGCCGGAGCCGATGCGGCCGGAACCGACGCGGCGGCAGGTGCCGCGAACGCGAGCGCGGCCGGGACGGGCGCTGCGGCCGCAACCGACGGATCCGGCGCAGCCGCAGGCGCGGCGGGCGGCGAGGTCGCTGCATAAGCGAACGGTGCGTCGCCTTGTGCGCCAGGCGACGAGCGCAGGCGCAGCGGAGGGCGGCAAGCCTGTGCCGCCGACCAGGCGCAGGCTTGCCGCTTCCCTAAAATCTTTCTGCAATTATCCCGGGACCGCTTCTCAAGGCGGTCCTTTTGTATAGAGTAGGTACACTATGCTACCCTTACGCCCGTATTCAAGAAAGGTGTCCCATGGCCAAAGAATCCAGCTTCGACATCGTGTCCTCCATCGACATGCAAGAGGTCGACAATGCGTTTCAGCAGGCGAAAAAAGAAATCGCCCAGCGCTACGACTTGAAGGACTCGGGCGCCGAGATCACGCTCGACAAAGCGAAGAAGACCATTCTTGTCGCCGCTCCCGCCGAATTCGTGGCGCGGCAGGTCATCGACGTGCTGTCCTCGAAGCTCGTGAAGCGCGGCATCGACTTGGGCGCTGTGAAGTGGGGCGACCCCCAGGCGGCCACGGGCCAGTCCGTGCGCCAGACGGGAACGATCATCGAAGGCATCGACAAAGACACCGCCGGCAAGATCAACAAGGACATCAAGGCCGAGAAATTCAAGGCGAAGGTGCAGATCGAAGGCGACAAGCTGCGCGTCAGTTCGGCTTCGCGCGACACGCTGCAGGAGGTCATCGCGTTCGTGAAGAGCAAAGACTACGGCCAGCCTTTGCAATACGTGAACTACCGATAGGCGCCGCATCGCCATGGCACACACCAACAACGGACGCCCGAGCGTCGCTTTCGTTACGCTTGGCTGCGCGAAGAACGAGGTCGATTCGGCCAACATGGCGGCAAGCCTGCTGCAAGCCGGCTTCGACGTGGTGAAAGACCCCGAAGACGCGAGCGCGGTCATCGTCAACACCTGCTCGTTCATCCAAAGCGCCGCCGAAGAAAGCATCGAGGCCATCCTTGACGTGGCGGGCTTGAAAAACGTCGAAGGCGGCGCACCGCTCATCGTCAGCGGGTGTTTGCCAGCCCGCTACGGCGCCGAGCTGGAAGGCGAGCTGCTCGAAGCGGCGGCGTTTCTGCCGTGCAGCAAAGAGGACGACGTCGTGGCGGTCGTGCTGCATGCGCTCGGCTTGGCGTGCTCGCCGGCCGACGTGCCGGGCATGCCGCCGCTCGACGCGGGGGAGGTCGCCGGCTGCGCGAGCGCCTACGTGAAGATCTCCGACGGATGCGACCGGTTCTGCTCGTTTTGCACCATTCCGTTCATTCGCGGCCGTTACCACAGCTTTTCGGCGGCGGACGTCGAGGCCTCCGTGGCGCGGCACGTCGCCGCGGGCGTGCGCGAGATCGTGCTCATCGCGCAGGACACGGGGCGTTGGGGCCAGGACTTCGCCGAGCCTTCGACGCTGGCCGCGCTCCTGTCGCGTCTGGCCGAAACGTTTCCCGACACGTGGTTTCGCGTCATGTACACCGAGCCTGCCGGCGTGACCGACGAGCTGCTCGACGTCATGGCGGCGCACGAAAACGTGTGCTCCTACCTCGACGTACCGTTGCAGCACGTCGATGCGGGCATTCTGCAGGCCATGAACCGCAACGGCTCGCGCACTGAGTTCGAAGCCCTGGTCGCGCACGTTCGCGACCGAGTGCCCGACGTGACGCTGCGCACGACGCTCATCGCCGGCTTTCCCGGCGAGACCGAAGAGGCCTTCGAGGACCTTCTCGACTTCGTGTCAGAGGGTCATTTCGACTACGTCGGCGTGTTTCCCTACTCGCGAGAAGAGGGCACTCGCGCCGCACGCCTGCCGGGCCAGATCGACGAAGACGAGAAGATCGACCGCGCGAGCCGGTTGCGCGACGTGGCCGACGCGGTCTGCACGGCGCGGATCGCCGAGCGGATCGGGCAGCAGGCCGTCGTGCTCGTCGAGGGCGCAGAAGACGACGGCCAGCTGTTCGGACGCACCCAAGCCCAGGCGCCTGAAGTCGATGGCGCAACCTATGTCGGCGCAGGGACGGTCGGAGACTTCCTCTCCGTGACCATCGTCGACACGCTGTTCTATGAAATGGAAGGGGAGTAACGCGCCATGTCGTCCGCAGACGCTGTGAGCGAAAAACTCATGACCCCGGCAAACGTCGTCACCTTGGTCCGCATTTGCCTGGTACCGCTGTTCGTCGTCGCCATCCTCTCGCCGTGGCCGGAGTGGCTCGGACTGCCACAGGTGGCCAACAACGAGAAAAGCCTCGTCGCCGCCGTCATTTTCGTGGTCATTTCCTGCACGGATTGGCTCGACGGGTATCTTGCCCGCTCGCGCGGCGAGGTCACGAACTTCGGGAAGTTCATGGATCCTCTGGCTGACAAGATCCTTGTCACGGCTGCGCTGCTTGCGCTGATCGAGCTGGGGACGCTGCCGTCGTGGATCGTGCTCGTCATTCTTTCGCGCGAGTTCATCGTTTCGGGCGTGCGCATGATGGCCGCAAGCAAAGGCGTCGTCATCGCGGCCAGCTGGTACGGCAAGTTCAAGACGGTCTTTCAGATGATCGCCATCGTGCTGTTCACCGTGAAGGACTCCTACATGGTGGGGGCGGTCACCGCGCCGTTCGGCGACACGTTGTGGCTGGTCAGTTGGGCGGTGATGATCGTTGCGCTCGTGTTGACCATCGTGTCGATGCTGGACTACATCGTGAAGGCCCGAAGCCTCATCGGGCTGGGGCCGCGCAACGCGGACCGCGAACGGCGCCGCTGCGAGAAGAAAGCGACCCAGCAAGAAGAAGCGGCCGCAGGGGCGGCGGATGCGTCTGAGGCGCAAAGGGCCGAGCTTTCGCCTGCCGAGCGGGCGTCCATCGAGCCGATGGAGCTTGCGGCGCTGGCGGGCGCGGTCGTGGAAGCGGCGGCGGCCAAAGGCGTGAGCGTCGCGACGGCTGAAAGCCTGACCGGCGGCATGATCTCGGCGGCGCTGACGGCGGTGCCGGGAAGCTCGGCCGTGGTGCGCGGCGGGGTCGTGAGCTACATGGCCGAGGTGAAAGAGCAGGTGCTCGGCGTCGCCGAGGCGACCATCGAAGGCGACGGTGTCGTGAGCGAGCAGACCGCGCTTTCCATGGCCCGTGGGGCGGTCGAGGTGCTCGATGCGGGGCTTGCCGTCGCCGTGACGGGGATCGCCGGCCCGACCGGCGCCGAGCCGGGAAAGCCCGTCGGCACGGTGTGGATGGCGCTCGCATCGAAGACCGAAGAGCGAACGCGCCGGTTCGCCTTCCCCGGCAACCGCGACGAAGTGCGCCTGCTGACCGTCCGCGCCGCCTTGTGCGAGCTGCTCGACGAGCTGAAGCGCTAGCTTAGGGTCGTTGCGGCAATCCCTGGTCAGGGCCGTGCGGGCAGCGTTCGCAAGCGCCGCGCGAGAAGCAATGGGACGTGCGCCGCATTCTGGTGAGAATGCGATCGAATTTGCGTAAGAAACCGTGTCCAGGCGCGAAAGCTTCGATGGCGAGAAATGTCTGATCTGGGTCAAAGGCCGGCAAGGTTTCTTTTGTATACTCGGCCTGCATCCGAAAAAGGCATTGACAGGCAAACGTTTGTACTTATAATAGGATGCAAACTTATGTACGCTTGATCGCCGGAGAGGGCAGCCATGAACGAAGAAAAAGAGAAGATGCTCAAGCTCACCACCGACTCCATCACGGACAAGTTCGGGAAGGGCGCCATCATGAAGTTCGGCGAAAGCGGCAAGGAGCTTGCCGTCGACGCCATCCCGACAGGTGCGCTGCCGCTCGACGCCGCGCTTGGCATCGGCGGCGTGCCGCGCGGCCGCATCGTGGAGATCTACGGGCCCGAGTCGAGCGGCAAGACGACGCTCGCCTTGCAGATCCTCGCAGAAGCCCAGGCGCTCGGCGGCATCGTGGCGTTCATCGACGCAGAGCATGCCCTTGACCCGGTGTATGCGGCGCGGCTTGGCGTCGACATCGACGAAGTGCTCATCTCGCAGCCCGACACCGGCGAGCAAGCGCTTGAAATCTGCGACATGCTGGTGCGCAGCGGTGCCATCGACTGCGTCGTCGTCGACTCGGTCGCGGCGCTTGTTCCCCGAGCCGAAATAGAGGGGGAGATCGGCGACACCACCGTCGGCCTGCAGGCGCGGCTCATGTCCCAGGCGCTGCGCAAGCTGGCGGGCTCGCTGTCGAAGTCGAACACCACCTGCATATTCATCAACCAGCTGCGCGAGAAGATCGGCGTCATGTTCGGCAATCCGGAAACCACGACCGGCGGCCGCGCCCTCAAGTTCTTCTCGTCGGTGCGCATCGACATACGACGCATTGAAACGTTGAAGAAAGACGGCGAGATGGTCGGCAACCGCGTGCGCGCCAAAGTCGTGAAGAACAAGGTCGCGCCGCCGTTCCGCCAGGCGGAATTCGACCTCATGTACGGCGAAGGCATCTCGAAAGAGGGCTGCATCGTGGACATGGCCGTCGAATGCGGCGTCGCGAAGAAGAGCGGCGCGTGGTACACCTACGGTGAAGAGCGACTGGGCCAAGGGCGCGAAGCGGCGAAAAAAACGTTGAAGGAAAACCCCGATCTGCGAGACGAGCTTGAGACGAAGGTGCGCGAGGCGTACGACATGCCCATCATCACCCGCACCGACGAGGAAATGGCGGAAGTGAAGACCGTTTCCAAGCCTAAGAAGAAATAGCCATGGACGACAAGCAGGCCGTGCTCGAACAGCTTCGTGCTTCGATGCGGGCCATCGAACGGGGCGAGCGTGCGCCGGTGGGCGTGCAGGCAAAACAAGCCGTCCGAAAGAAGCAAGCGGCAGGCATCGGCGCGGACGCGTCGGAAGCGGCGTGGGACTTGGAGCCGGTCGGCCTTGGAGGCACAGGCGCAGCAGACGCCGCGTTGGGCAGAACGCGCAGCGGCAAAGGCGCAGGCGGGCGGGGCGGGCATGCGGCTTGCGCCGGGCGCGGCGGCGGGCAAGAAAAAGGGCATGACGCGGCCATGAGCAAGATCGTGCGCCTGGTCAACCACCGGGAGCATTCGACGAGATCGCTGAAGAAGCGGCTCTTGCAGGCGTCGTTTGACGAGACGGTTGCCGATGCGGCCATACGACGCGCCGTCGAACTGGGGCTGGTCGATGACGCCCGCTATGCGAACATCCTGGTCAGCAGTCGCATCTCTCAAGGCAAAGGATGCCAAGGCATCGCTCGCGAGCTCCTTGACAACCACATAGACCCAGAAACGGTGAGCGCCTTCGTGGAATATCGCGACGAGGTGGCGCCGCAGCGAGAGGCCGACCAGGCCGTTGAGCTGCTGCGCAAGCGTCCACCCAAGGCGAAAAACCAACGCGACGCGGCCTATCGGCGCCTGCGCCAAAAGGGCTACGACAACGCCACGGCCATCGAAGCCGTCAACCGATGGATGGATGAAGCGCGTGAAGAGGCCTGCCGGTCGTAGCGGGCTTGCACAGCGACGCGTCGCAGATCGGTCGTCGTTGTGCAAGCGCATAAAAAGTCTGCCGCTTGCGCTTTGAGAGGCAAACGGCAGATTGGGGGCGGGCTGCGTCGTTGCCGACAGGTTTACCTGCCGACCCTCATGGCCCGCATGGCGTTCAGAATGGCGATCACGGCGACGCCCACGTCTGCGAAGACGGCCATCCACATGTTCGCGATGCCGAACGCGGCGAGCACGAGCACAAGCAGCTTCACGCCCAAGGCGAAGACGATGTTCTGCCAGACGATGCCCATGGTCTTTTTCGCAATGCGGATGGCTTTCGCGATGGAGGCTGGGTCGTCGTCCATGAGCACCACGTCGGCGGCTTCGATGGCGGCGTCGGACCCCATGGCGCCCATGGCGATGCCGATGTCGGCGCGGGTGAGCACGGGCGCGTCGTTGATGCCGTCCCCCACGAAGGCGAGCTTGGCGTCACGGCCGTCTGCGCCATGGACCTGGGCGAGCAGGCGCTCGACTCGCTCCACCTTGTCCTGGGGCAAAAGCTGTGCATAGAACTCATCGATGCCCAGCTGCTCGACGACGCTTGCTGCGACGTCTTGCCGATCTCCGGTGAGCATGATGGTCCGTTTGACGCCTTCGTTGTGCAGCGCGGAGATGGCTTCGGCAGCGTTTGGCTTCACGATGTCGGCGATGACGATGTGGCCGGCGTAGGAACCGTCGAGCGAAACGTGCAGGATGGTCCCGGTCAGGTGGCAGTCGTTGAAGTCGATGCCTTCCGATCCCATGAGCTTGTCGTTGCCCACGAGCATGACGTGCTTGTCGACGACCGCCTTGACGCCATGGCCGCTCTGCTCGATGACCGACTCGATGCGTTGTTCGTCGATGGCGCCGCTAAAGGCCCGTTTGACCGACACGGCGATGGGGTGGTCGGAGAACGACTCGGCATAGGCGGCCATTTCAAGCAGTCGCTCCGGCTCGATGCCCGATGCGGGGTGCACGGCGACCACGTCGAAGGAGCCGTCGGTGAGCGTCCCCGTCTTGTCGAACGCCACGGCCTGCGTCTTCGCCAGCACCTCCAGGTAGTTGCTGCCTTTCACGAGCACGCCGGTGCGCGACGCGCCGCCGATGCCGCCGAAAAACGACAACGGAACCGAAATGACCAGGGCGCAGGGGCACGACACCACGAGAAAGACAAGCCCGCGCATGACCCAGTCGGACCAAGGCTGGCCAAAGAGCAGCGGCGGCGCCACGGCAAGCAGCGCGGCGATGCCGACGACGGCAGGCGTGTAGTAGCGGGCGAAGCGCGTGATGAAGTTCTCCGTCTTGGCCTTCTTGTCGGCGGCGTTTTCGACCAGCTCGAGGATGCGCGACACCGTCGATTCCCCAAAGGGTTTCTCGACGCGCACTTCAAGCTTGCCCGACAGGTTCACGCAGCCGGACACCACCTCGTCGCCCGGGGCGATCTCGCGCGGGACGGATTCGCCGGTCAGGGCGGCCGTGTCCAGCTGGCTCGAACCGTCGAGCACGACCCCGTCAAGCGGCACGCGCTCGCCGGCCTTCACGACGATGACGTCTCCGACTGCGACTTCGTACGGGTCGACCTGCAAAAGCGCCCCGTCGCGCATGACGTTGGCGTAGTCAGGGGCGATGTCCATGAGCTCGGCGATCGACTCGCGGCTCTTTCCGACGGCATAGCTTTGAAAGAGCTCGCCTACCTGGTAAAACAGCATGACGGCAGCGCCTTCGGCCATATGCGGCTCGCTGTCGGGAAACAGCACGAGCGCAAAGGCGCCAAGCGTGGCGACGGTCATGAGGAAGTTCTCGTCGAACACCTGCCCGTGGCCGATGTTGCGCACGGCTTTGGCGACCACGTCGTATCCGGCGATGACGTAGGGCACGGCGAACAGGCCGAACTCCGCCCACAGCGCCGCGTCGCGGCTGCCGAGCAGCGCTTCAAGCGGCACGAACGTCTCAATGGCATAGGCTGCGACGAACAGCGCGATGGCGAGGAGAATGCGGTTTCTCCATCGTTTTTGCTTTTTGTTCATGGGAAGATCCTTGCAAAATCCGGTTGCGATGCGCACCCTGCCCAAGGAGCGCCGATCTGCAGGGCGAAGGGTTCGTCTCTCGAAGAATGATGATCTTTTTTGTCAGCTTTTAGGCGCAGGCGGACTGTCTCTTGAGGGCCTCAAGCACCGTTTTCGCACGTCGGCGCACGTTCGGTCTTCGGCCCTCGCCAGTGTTTCCCTAGCGCAGGATGACGCAGTCCTTTTCGATGGCCGTGATGGCGTGCTGCGCCTCGTCGAGAACGTCTGAAAAACGGGCGTCGTCGGCGTCGATGACGAGCTTCGATGTCATGAACGAGATGTTTGCGCTGTTCACGCCAGGAATCTTGGCAATGGCCGCTTCCATTTTGGCGGCGCAGTTGGCGCATTCGAGGTCTTGCAGTTTGAACGACTTGCGCATGTCGGGTCCTTTCTTTCGTGCGCGGTTTGCAGTGGGGGACGTTACTCGCAGATGTGGGTCATGCCTTGGCCGAGCATCGTGTGCACGTGGTCGTCGGCCAGCGAATAGATGACGCTTTTGCCGTCTCGCTGGAATTTCACCAGACGAGCCTGCTTCAAAGCACGCAGCTGGTGCGACACGGCGCTTTGCGATGCGTCGATCTTTTCGGCGATGTCGGCAACGCGCAGATCTTCGTTCATCAAGGCGAAGAGGATCTTGATGCGCGTCGTGTCGCCGAACACCTTGAACAGGTCGGCAAGGTCGTAGAGCAGCTCGTCGTCAGGCATGACGTTTGCGACGTCGTCGTCGCGAGGGATGGTCTCGTCGCTCATGGCAAACCTTTCAACATATGATCAACTGTTCATAAGTATACGAACGAACCGCGCTCTGTCAACACCGATTTTCCAGCAGAAGCAGAAAAACCCTTCCGGGGAAGAAGGAGCCGGGGGCGTGCGCTCGGCTTTTCCCGGCGCTTCCCTGGAAGGGCGGCTTGGGCGCTTGCCTGTTCGACGGCGCAGGGGATGGCTCGCCGTGCCGCGCATGACGCTTTCCGGGGTTGCCCAATTGTGTGCATTATGCGAACGAAATGCATAAAACTGCTCGTTTCATGCATATCTTCGGCGTTCGGTGTATAGTGCGCCCAGTCCTTTAAAAGCGGTACAGAGAGACCGACAAGGCCACACGGCATCATGGGAAAAAGATGCGAACGTCGAAGCCTTTGTCAGTCGCGGAGGCTTTTTTTCATGCCCTGAACAGCCTTTCGCGAGTGGCGTGCGCCGTCTTGAAGCTCGGCAGCGGCGCACCGGCGGCTCTGTGCCATCCCGATCCGAAAGGGGTGGATGCATGACCGGAACAGGCGCGGTCAAAACCGTCTGCATGGATGCGGACGAAATCGAGCGATCACTGACGCGCATTGCGCACCAGATCCTCGAATACAACCACGGCGCCGACAACATCGCACTTGTCGGTATCGTGACCAGGGGCGACTTGCTTGCCAAGCGCCTTGTCGAGAAGATCGCCGAAATCGAAGGCGTCGACGTGCCGCTCGGCCGTCTCGACATCTCTTTCTACCGTGACGACTTCGCCACGCATTTGGCTCCTGAGGTCCATTCGACCGACATCCTCTTCGACCTGGACGGCAAAGACGTCGTGCTCGTCGACGACGTGCTCTACACCGGTCGCACCATCCGCGCCGCGCTCGACGCGCTCATGGACATCGGCCGTCCGGCTGCGGTGCAGCTTGCCGTGCTCGTCGACCGTGGCCATCGCGAGCTTCCCATTCGCGCCGACTACGTTGGCAAGAACGTGCCCTCCTCCTCTGACGAGAACGTGCGCCTGTTCTTGGAAGAAGTCGACGGCGTGTCCGAAGTTGAGATTCTGGAAATGGCTCCGGGCACCCGCGCAGGCTCGGCGCCGCTGGGAGGTGAATAGTCGATGGGCTTCAACCACAAGCATCTCATTGACATTACTGAATATTCTGCAGACGACATCATGCTCATCCTCGAAACCGCCAGGCGGTTCAAGGAAGTCAACGAGCGCCGCATCAAGCAAGTGCCCACGCTCAAAGGCATGACCATCGTCAACATGTTCAACGAGCCGTCCACCCGCACGCGCTCGTCGTTCGAAATCGCCGAGAAACGCCTTTCGGCAAACAGCCTGAACTTCGGCGGCAGCTCCACCTCGGCGGTGAAGGGCGAAAGCCTCACCGACACGGTGGAAACGCTGTGCTCCTACAAGATCGACATGATCATCGTGCGCGACAAGCATGCCGGCGTGCCCCGCAAGATCGCCGACGTGTCGGGCGTGCATGTCATCGACGCCGGCGACGGCAAGCACCAGCATCCCACTCAGGCGCTGCTCGACCTCTACTCCATCTGGGAGACGAAAGGGGACTTCAACGGCCTGAAGGTCGGCGTCGTCGGCGACATCGGACACTCGCGCGTGTGCGGCAGCCTTATTCCCGCGCTCAAGATCATGGGCTGCGAAGTGACCGTCATCGCGCCTCCCACGCTCATGCCGGCCCGCCCCGACGTGCTCGGCGCCGACCACGTGACGAGCAATCTCGACGAGGCCTTGCCCGACCTGGACGTGGTCTACATGCTGCGCATCCAGCGCGAACGCCTCGAAGGCGCCCCGTTCCCGTCGCTGCGCGAGTACAACCTGCTCTACGGCCTCACGCAGGAGCGTGAGCACCTCATGAAAGACGACGCCATCATCTGCCACCCCGGCCCCATCAACCGCGGCGTCGAACTCGATTCCTACATGGCCGACCATCCCAACCGTTCGGTCATTCTTGACCAGGTCTATGCCGGCATCCTGACCCGCATGGCCGCCCTGTACCTGCTGCTCGGAGGGAGCGAAGATGGCATTGTTGCTTAAAAACGCCCACGTGATCGACCCGCAGGTCGGTCTTGACGAAACGTGCGAGATCCTCATCCGCGACGGGAAGATCGTCGAAGTCGGCCATGACTTGGAAATGCCCAAGGGCGTCGAGCGCGATCTTGGCGGCAAGATCGTCGTGCCGGGCCTGGTGGACATGCACGTGCATCTGCGCGAGCCGGGCTATGAGCAGAAAGAGGACATCGCCAGCGGCACGCGTGCAGCGGCCAAGGGCGGCTTCACCGGCGTGTGCTCCATGCCCAACACCTCTCCGGTGTGCGACAACGCCGTCGGAATCGAATACGTGAAGTCCCGCGCCGCCGCAGTGGGCAAGTGCCGCGTGTATCCGTCGGGCGCCTGCACGCAGGGCCTCAAAGGAGAGATCCTGTCGGAGATGGGCGACATGGCGGCCCACGGCTGCGTCGCGTTCACCGACGACGGCCGCGGCGTGCAGGGTGCCGGCATGATGCGCCGCGTCATGGACTACGCGAGCCAGTTCGGCAAGGCGGTCATGGTGCATTGCCAAGACGACGACCTTGTCGGCGCCGGCCAGGTGAACGAAGGCGTCGTCTCCACGCGCCTCGGCATGCTCGGCTGGCCTGCGGAAGGCGAAGAGCTTGAAATCCAGCGCGACATCGCGCTGTGCCGCCTGACCGGATGCCCGCTGCACATCCAGCACATCACCACCAAACGCGGCCTCGACATGGTGCGCGCCGCCAAGGCCGAGGGCCTGCCGGTCACCTGCGAGGTCACGCCGCACCACCTGTTCCTGTGCGAAGACGACATCACCGACGAGTACAACACCTTCCTCAAGGTGAACCCGCCGCTGCGCACGGCCGAAGACGCGAAAGCGCTCATTGAAGGCGTCGCCGACGGGTCGATCGACGCCATCGTGACCGACCACGCGCCGCACACCGAGTTCGAGAAGAACTGCGAGTTCGAGCTGGCGCCGTTCGGCATGATCGGGCTTGAGACGTCGCTTGCCCTGATCAACACGCACCTGGTTTCTACCGGCAAGATCGATTGGAACCGCCTCGTGCAGATGATGGCCGTGGCGCCGCGCGAGATCCTGCGTCTCGATCCGGTCACCATCGCCGAGGGCAGCGTCGCCGACCTCACCGTCATCGATCCCGACCTGGCCTGGACCGTCACGACCGACGGCTTTGCGTCGAAGTCCGCCAACTCGGGCTTCATCGGCGCCGAGCTCGTTGGCCGTGCCACCGACGTGTACGTGGGCGGCTACGCCACGCTCGAGGACGGCTCGATCGTCGAATAATGACCTTTTTGGTCAACAACAGCACGACGAGGGACGCTTCTTCGGAGGCGTCCCTTTTGCGTGCGCCCCGCGACGACGCGGAGCGTCAGACGACAGGAGGGCTTCGCCCTGCGTCGGCTTCGCGCGTGGTAGAATCGCGTCCGTCGGGAATCGAGGCGAGGGAATCGGGTGGTCGGCATGGGTGCGTTCAACGACAAGGTCTTTGATGTGGTCCGGCGCATCCCGCGCGGCAAGGTGGCAACGTATGGCCAGGTGGCGCGGCTTGTCGGCGCACCGCGCAAAGCCCGCTTCGTCGGCTACGCGATGCGCGCGAACCCAAAGCCGGGAAACGGAGAGGCTGCCGTTCCCTGTCATCGGGTCGTGTTCAAAGACGGCGCCATCTGCGAAGGATACGCGTTCGGCGGCCCTGAGGCGCAGCGTTCGCTGCTCGAAGCGGAAGGGGTGTCCTTCACAGACGAGACGCACGTCGATTTGGACGTGTGCCTGTGGGACGGACGCGCGGCAGAGACGCCCGCCGGCGACGCGGCGCACCTGGGCGAGGTCCCCCTCGGGCCGCCCGAAGACTTCGACTGGGAAGCCGAGCTGGCCGAAGAGGTCTAGGGAAACGCTGGTCAATTCCGCCAGCCCTGCGTTTGCAGGGCGGCGCCTGGAGGCCTCAAACCTCATTTGCGCACGCCAGTGCGCTCGTTCGGTTTTCGGCCCCCAGCCATCCACCCTGCAAACGCAGGGCAAGACGGCCTTAACCAGCGTTTCCCTAGGCCGTCCGTCGAGCGAAGAGCCGCCGATGCACGCCGATGGACAGCGCCAGCCAGGCGCCGGCGAACAGCCACCCGCCCAGCACGTCGGTGGGCCAGTGCACGCCCATGTAGACGCGCGACAAAGCGATGAGCAGGGCGCATGCGGCGCATACGGCGCATGCGGCAACGCCCCATGCGCGAGGCTTCCCCGCATCCGCAACGAGGCGGCAGACGAAATACCCGACAAGCCCAAAGACGATGGCCGAAGCGACGGCGTGCCCCGAAGGAAACGAGAAGGGCTCGGGCGGCGCGACGAGGTAGCTTGCCGCCGGGCGCTCCACGGCGAAAAACAGCTTGAGCAGGTGCGCAAAAACCACGCCGGAAACGACTGCGACGCAGAAGAAGGCCGCGTCGCGGCCGTGGCCCTGCGCCAGCAGAACGGCGGCGAAGGCGAGTGCGATCAAGAGCATCCCTGGCGGGTCGCCGATCGCGGTGAAAAACGCCATGACCCCGTCGAGGTCGCCGCGCAGGCTTGCGACCGCGCTGCCGACGGCCGCATTGAACGGCGCAACGCCCGCCATGTCGTAGCTGACGCCGAGGCCGACCAGGCAGAAGCAGCCGCTGAAGGCAAGGATGGTCAAAAGCGGCAGGCGCGGCTTCTTTTTGCCGGTCGGGCGCGGGCGGGTGCTGGCTGCAGAGGCGTGCGTCATGGTCGCGTCTTCCTTTCGAAGTTCGTCGGGCCAAGGGAAGCGCTGGCCAAAGCCGCCTTGCCCCGAATCACCAGTGCCTCCCAAGCATAGCAGCAGCCGCGCGGCGGCCTTCGCCGCGCACAAGGAAAGCGAAAACGGCCGGTCTTAGCAGCCGCCGAATCCCCCCAGAGCCGGGTTTTCGCCTCAGAAATCGAACGCTTCTCCGAGGGGCGCGGCGATGCATATGTCGGCCCGCCGGTCAAGCGGCGTGGGCGCCAGATTCACGATGGCGAGATGCTCGCCTCGGAAGGCGCTCAAAAGCCCTGCCGCCGGGTAGACGTTGAGCGACGTTCCGCCGACGACGAGCACGTCGGAGGTCTCGATGGCGCAGATCGCCGCCTCGATGGCCTTCTCGTCAAGGGGCTCTTCGTAGAGCACCACGTCGGGCTTCACGATGCCGCCGCAGGGGCAGCGGGGCACGCCGTCGGCCGCGTCGGCATGGCCGCGCAGCACGTCGTCGACGCCGAAGAAGCGCCCGCATTCGACGCAATGGTTCCGATGCACGCTGCCGTGCAGCTCGACGACGTTGCGACTTCCGGCGCTTTGGTGCAGCCCGTCGATGTTCTGCGTGACGACCGCCTGGCACACGCCTTGCCGCTCCAGCTCGGCAAGCTTGCGGTGGGCCTGGTTCGGGCGGGCGTCGGGAAAGATCATGCGCTCGCAGTAGAACTCGTAGAATTTGTGCGGGTGCTCAAGAAAGAAGGTGCGGCTGACGACCACTTCCGGCGGATAGGCGAACTGCTGCTTGAAAAGGCCGTTCGAGCTGCGAAAATCGGGGATGCCGCTTTCGGTCGAGACGCCGGCGCCGCCGAAAAACGTCATGCGGCCCGGCTTGCACGCGCCGATCCAGCGGCGCAGCGTTTTGATCGACTGCTCGTCTTGCGGGGACAAGGGATGAGGGTTCATGTCGCGCCTCCTGCTCTGTTCGGCTGCGTTTCCAGAACTCTACCACAACGTTTCGCCGACGGGTGCGCCGGCTTGCCGGAAAAGCCTTCGACCTGTGCGTTTCTCCTGATAGATCGAGGATGGCCGCGCGTGCAAGGGTTTCGATGGTACAATGCAGCCTCAGAATGGGTCCAACGAGTCGGTCTGGCGACGCGCCAGGGGAAGGACTGCTGTGACACTGGTGAACGAACGGGCGAGGCTGCTGGCGAACCGCCAGGTCGGGCCGAACCTCTTTATCATGACGCTGTCGTCGCCGCGCATCGCCGCGACCATCGAGCCGGGGCAGTTCGTGCACATGACGATCCCCGCCTTCGAGGCGCACATCCTGCGCCGGCCGTTTTCTGTGTACGCGCGCGACGTCGAGGCCGGAACCGTCGAGGTGCTCTACCAGACGGTGGGGGCGGGCACCGCGCACCTGGCGACCCTGCTGCCCGAGACGGGGGCCGGCTACGAGTCCGAGCTGATCGGGCCGGTCGGACGCGGCTGGCGGGTGCCGCAAGGCTGCGCCCGGGCGCTGCTCGTCGGCGGCGGGGTGGGGGCGGCCCCGCTGTTCATGCTGGCCGAGTCGCTGGCCGACGCAAACATTCCCTTCGAAGTGGTCCTGGGCGCCCAGACGCAGGCGGCGCACGTGTGCCGCGACCGTTACGACGCGCTCGTCGCCCAGGCGCAGGCGTGCGCCGACGCCGCGCCGCGCTACGCCACCGACGACGGCTCCTTCGGCCGCGCGGGCTTTTGCACGGGCCTGGTCGAAGAAGCGCTCGCCGAAGCCGAAGCGGCGGGGCGCCCCTACGAGTACGTGGCCGTGTGCGGCCCCGAGCCCCTCATGAAGATAGCGTCGGCGATGGCGGCCGACCACGGCGTTTTCTGCGAGGTCTCGCTCGAGCGCCGGATGGCCTGCGGCATCGGGGCGTGTCTGTCCTGCGTCGTCGACACGGTCGACGGCAAGAAGCGCTCATGCGTGGACGGCCCTGTCTTCGAAGCTGAAAAGGTGGTGTGGTAGATGGGAAACCTTGCAGTCAACCTTGGCGGCCTGGCCATGAAAAACCCCGTGACGGTCGCGTCGGGCACGTTTGCGGCAGGGCGCGAGTACCACGACTTCTTCGACGTTTCCCAGCTTGGCGCCGTCACGACCAAGGGCGTGTCTTTGCACGGTTGGGAGGGCAACGCCTCGCCGCGCATCGCGGAGACTCCTTCGGGCATGCTCAACTCCATCGGGCTGCAAAACCCCGGCGTCGAGCATCTGAAGGAATGCGACCTGCCGTGGCTGGCAGACGTGGGCGCGACGACCATCGTGAACGTGTCGGGCCACAGCTTCGACGAATACGTGCAGGTCATCGAAGCGCTCGAAGAAGCGCCGGTCGACGCCTACGAGGTGAACATCTCGTGCCCGAACGTCGACGCCGGCGGCATGACCATCGGATGCAAGGCCTCTTCGGTGGAAGAGGTCGTGCGGCGCTGTCGCGAGGCCACCGCCCGGCCCCTCATCGTGAAGCTGACCCCCAACGTCACCGATATAACCGAGATCGCCCGGGCGGCCGAATCCGCCGGCGCCGACGCGATCTCGCTCATCAACACGCTGCTCGGCATGGCCATCGACGCCCGCCGGCGCCGCCCGGTCCTCGCGCGCGGGGTGGGCGGGCTTTCGGGCCCTGCCGTGAAGCCGGTCGCGCTGCGCATGGTGTGGGAGTGCCACAACGCCGTGTCCGTGCCGCTGCTGGGCATGGGCGGCATCTGCACGGGCGAAGACGCCGTCGAGTTCATGCTCGCCGGCGCGACGGCCGTGGCGGTGGGCACCGCGAACTTCATGAACCCCCGTGCCGCCATCGAGGTCGTCCGCGGCATCGAGGCGTACTGCGACGAGCAGCGCGTCGACAACGTCACCGAACTGATTGGAGCATTGACATGGTAGAGCCGTTCCAAGACATTCCCCGCAAAGACCGCGTCATCGTTGCGCTTGACTGCAGCGCCGAAGAGGCGTTTTCCCTCGCCGACGCGCTGGAAGGCCAGGCCAAGTGGATGAAGGTCGGCATGACGCTGTACTACGCCGAGGGGCCGGCCATCGTCCGCGCGTTGAAGGAAATGGGCTACAACGTGTTTTTGGACCTGAAGTTCCACGACATCCCGCATCAGGTGCAGGGCGCGGCGTATTCCGCCACGGTGAGCGGCGCCGACATGCTCACGATGCACACGGTCGGCGGCGTGGACATGATGCGAGCGGCGCAGAAAGGCGTCGAGGAGGCCGCCGCCGAGTTCGGCCTGTCCGTGCCGGCGACCCTCGGCATCACGGTCCTCACGTCGATGAACGACGCCGCCCTGGCCGAGACGGGCGTGTCCCGCGCCATGGCCGACCAGGTGGTGGTCCTTGCCGAACAGGCGCAGCGCTCCGGCATTTCCGGCGTGGTGGCCTCGCCGCAGGAGGCGAGCCGTCTGCGCGGCACGCTCGGCCCCGAAACGCTCATCGTCACGCCGGGCGTGCGCCCAAGCGGCGCCGACCGGGGCGACCAGAGCCGCGTGGCGACTCCGGCCCAGGCCTTCGACAACGGCGCTTCGCACATCGTCATCGGCCGCCCCATCACGCAGGCGCCCGATCCTAAGAAGGCGTTCTTGTCCATCGCGGCGGAACTGGCGGACTAGCGGCAATGGCGTGCGGGCAGCGCCCGGTGCCGCCCGCACGCCTATATTTGTAGAAATTTGACTTTCCACTAGGCCTTTTGGTACATACATGCTAGTATCACTGCATCGTACACGGCGCACGGTCAGCATCGAAGCGCCTGATCGAAAGAAGGAGAAACAGACTATGGCAATTCCTCAACTTAGCCCAGAAGAGCGTCAGGCTGCCCTGGAAAAGGCTAAGGCTGCCCGCATCAGGCGTGCAGAGATTCGCGATGAGCTGAAGGCTGGCAAGCTCACCATCGAAGACGTCATCGGGATGAAGGAAGATCCCATCGTTGGTCGCATGAAGGTGTCGACGCTCATCGAAACCCTTCCGGGCTACGGCAAGGCCAAGGCCGAGAAGATCATGCGCGAACTGCAGATCGCCGAAAGCCGTCGTCTCCGCGGCTTGGGCGAGCGCCAGCAGACCGCACTGCTCGAGCGCTTGGGCTAAGGGCGATGCGCCGCGGGCACCTCTTCGTGGTCTCGGGGCCGTCCGGAGCCGGCAAAGGAACTCTTATTGGAAAGCTCATGTATTCGGTCCCGGATGCATGGCTTTCTGTTTCTTGCACGACTCGCCAGCCGCGCGACTGCGAAATACCTGATGTTTCCTATCATTTCGTGACCAACGAGGCCTTCGATGCCACCGCCGCGCAAGACGGCTTTCTCGAATGGGCGCGTTACAGCGACCACGCCTATGGGACGCCGCGGGCGGACGTGGAGAAAAAGCTTTCCGAGGGCAAGCAGGTCGTCCTTGAGATCGACGTGCAAGGCGCCCGTCAGGTCAAAGAGAAGCGGCCTGACGCCCATCTGGTGTTCATCGAGCCGCCTTCGCTCGAAGAGCTGCGCCGCCGCTTGGAAGCGCGCGGCACCGAGGACAAGGAGACCATCGACAAGCGCATGGCGGCAGCCGTGATGGAGATGGCCGCGAAAGACGAGTACGAGAAGATCGTCATGAACGACGATCTGGACGAAGCGCTGGCAACGCTCGTCGCATACGTGAACGAGCAGGCAGACAAATAGCGAGGTTGTACATTGAGTATCATCGAACCGAAGATTGACGTGCTGTTGAACGAAACCGATACGGACCGCTTCCTGCTGTGTGCGCTCGCATCGAAACGCGCCCACGACATCAACGACATGATGCGCGGGCAGCGCGATCGCGCCATCCAGCTGCAAACGGCGGTTGAGATCGCCCGCGCGGCTGACAAAAAGCCCCTGTCGCTCGCGTTCAACGAGATCGCTCGCGGGGAAGTGTCCTACGATTCGCAGAGCATCGACGTCAAGAACCACTAAAACGGGCCGAGAAGGCCTCCAGCAAAACGCATTCCAAAAGGGTCGCAGCGCGTGCGGCCCTTTGTGCGCATGCCTGCGCAAGATCGTGCGACAGCAGGAATTGTGCAGGTGCACGAGAAAGGATCGGCATGGCTGAATTCCAGCGCATCTGCCTGGCCCATTACCACGAGATCGGGCTGAAGGGCCACAACCGCGCGTCGTTCGAGCGCCGGCTGCTGAAAAACCTTGAAGCGCTGCTGCGCGACGACAAGTTTCCGGTCGTGACCATCCATCGCATCGCGGGGCGTTTGTGCGTGTTTCTGAAGGAAGGCACCGATTGGGACACCGCGCGGGCGTGCGCGGAGGTCATCGGGAAGGTCCCGGGCGTGGCACGCGTGAGCTGCGGATACAAATGCCCGCGCGACCTGGGCCTTATGACCGAGGCGGCGCACATCGCCATGGGAGAGGCCGGCGAATTCGAAACGTGGCGCGTGGCGGCGCGGCGCAACCACACCGATTTTCCCACGACGTCGATGGAGATGAACCAGCTCATCGGCGGGGCGTTGCACGAGCTGTTCCCCGACAAGACGGTGCGCATGAAACATCCCGACCTGACCGTCGGCGTCGAAGTCGTGCAGAACGCCGCCTACGTCTACGCGTTTTCCCATCGCGGCATCGGGGGGCTTCCGGTCGGCAGCTCGGGCCGGCTCGTCTGCCTGCTTTCGAGCGGCATCGACTCGCCGGTGGCGCTGTGGAAGGTCGCGCGGCGCGGCGCGACCTGCGTCGGCGTGCATTTTTCCGGCCGCCCGCAAACCTCCGACGCGAGCGAGTATCTGGTCGACGACATTGCGCACGTGCTCGAGGAAACCGGCTGCATCGCGCGGGTCTACGTCGTGCCGCTCGGCGACTGCCAGCGCGAGATCGCCCTTGCCGTGCCGCCGGCGCTGCGCGTGATCATGTACCGCCGGCTCATGTTCAAGGTGGCCGAGCGGCTGGCCGAGCGCGAAGGCGCCAAGGCGCTGGTCACCGGCGAGAGCCTGGGACAGGTGGCGTCGCAGACGCTCGACAACATGGTCTGCACCGACGACGCGGTGACGATGCCCATCTTCCGCCCGCTCATCGGGTCGGACAAGCTCGACATCATCGACGACGCCCAGCGCCTCGGCACGTTCGACATCTCCTCGCAGGACGCGCCGGACTGCTGCACGCTGTTCATGCCGCGATCGCCCGAAACGCACGCCCAGCTGGCCGACGTCCGCGCCGCCGAAGCGCCCCTGCCGATCGCGCAATGGGTCGACGAGCTGGTCGAATCCGCCGAAATCCACGACTATCGCTGCCCGTCCTACAGCCGCAAGAAGGCGCCGCGCTGAGGAAGCGCAGGCTGTGCGCGAAGGCCGGCGAACGAGAGAGGAAGCCTCATGGCGACTATCCGCAACGTGCCCACGACCTCGCCCGAGGCCTTGGCCTCGCTGATCGACGTGCAGCCGGGCCGCGTCGTGAGCATGGCCCTGAGCAGCTCGGACGCCTGCCAGCTGATGGTCATGACGTTCGACGAGTCCGAAAGCGTCAGCGAGGAATGCTACTTCGGCGACACGCTGTATTATGTGATAGAAGGAGCGCTCGAAATCTCGCAGCCTTCCGGGACATGCCGTCTGGACGCGGGCGACGTGCTCGCGGTCGGCGCCAACACTCCCCACGCAATCGCCGCCCAAGGATCCTGCAAGCTGCTGCAGCTGACCATCGTCGAGTAAGAATTCGGGGGAAGGGCCGCTTCGTTTCACAGAGGCAAGGAGAAAACTATGACTGAATTGATCAAGAATGTACCGCACAGCGAAGCCTTCGTGCTGGCGAACCAAGTGGGCTATGACGCCGGAAAGGTGGTAAGCCTCACCTTTGCTCAGAAGCCGGGCGTCGGCGTGACGCTTTTGGCCCTTGACGCGGGCGAGGGCATGAGCACTCATGCAGCCCCGGGCGATGCGATGGCGACGATACTGGAAGGAACCGCCCAGATCACCATCGACAACGAGCCGCACGAGCTTGCCGCAGGAGACGCCATCGTGATGCCGGCCGGCGTGCCGCATGCCGTCAAGGCGCTCACCGCCTTCAAGATGCTGCTCGTGGTCGTGAAAGACCCCGCTCCTGCGCAGAAGTGAAGCCGGCTTGAACCTGCGCTTCGCCGCATGCTGCCAGACGCTGGCAGAACGCTCCGGCTTGCAGCGCCGAAAACGGGCGAGCCCTGCGGGCCGGAGCGCTTCGCCTCGCAACAAGAAGAAGAAACGCCTTGCGCCAGGGAAGACGGCTGCGAGGCGTTTCTTGCGCATGCGGCAGGCGGCCGAAGGCGTTTCTCGCTTCGAAGCGGCTTTTTGGTTCGGCAGGTGATCGAAGCGTTTCCGGAGGCCCTCAATCGCTTAACGTCCGCTTTGCCCGGCAGGCGCGACCAGGCGAAGCGGATAGACTGGTTCAACGACATGAGCCGCACTTCAAAGATAGGAGCGCTTCGATGAACAAGATGAACGCGTTTGAGAACCCCTGCGCCGAAGACGTTGCAACCGATCCCACGCAGGAGCCGGAAGGCAGCCAGCTCGAAGAGATGACCAACAACGTGTCTGGCGGCGTCACCCCTATGAGCTGCCCAAACTACGACGAAAACGACGATGTGGCGAATTCCATGGCGGAAGGGTATTTCTAAGGAAGCGACCAGCGTCTTCCAAGAGTCCAGGTTTTTGAGCGTTTCGATGAAAACGCGGTGGGATCCGCGCAAGAAACGATGGGAACGCTGCAAGGTTTCGCGTGCATCGGTGCAAGATGGCGATGAGGTCCGACGGCGCGAAATGTCAGATCTACGTCAAAGGCGTGAAAGGTTTCCCTGCTAGACTCCGCTCTAAACGAGAGAAGGGGGTCTTGCATGGCGTTTGTGGAGCAGGCCGAGTCGCTGCGGTCGAAGGCGCATCTGGGAGGCGCGAAGCTGCCGGTTGCGATAGGGCTCGCCGTGGCAGCGGTGGCCGTCGTCGTGTTCGCCGGCACGTCGTTGTTCGGCGCGGTGTCGGGCGAGTCGCTCGTGATCGAGCAGGCGTTGTCCGAACAGGAGGCGGGAGCTGGCCAACAGCCGCAAGAGCCGTCCGAGGAAGCGTCGAAGGCGCAGGAGCCGACAGGCGAAAAAGGCCCTGGCCAGGAAAGCGAAACGGCGGCTGCCGGCGCACCGGGCGCCGAGCCGGCCGCAGCCGTCCCGGCAACGGTGTTCGTCCACGTGGGCGGCGCGGTCGCGTCCCCCGGGGTGTACGAGATGCCCGCTTCGTCGCGAGTGGCCGACGCCATCGAGCTCGCCGGCGGGTTTTCTGCCGACGGCGCTGCTGACGCCGTGAACCTGGCGCGGCCGGTGGTCGACGGCGAACGCATCATCGTGCCGACCCAGGAAGAATACGCCGCCGCCGGCACGGGCTGGGATGCGGCGGCGCAGGAGGCGGCGGGGGCGTCCGGAGCGGCGGCAGGAGACGCCGAGGCTGCCCCGGCGCTCGTCAACATCAACACGGCCACGGCCGAAGAGCTGCAAACGCTTTCGGGCGTCGGGCCTTCCACGGCGGAAAAGATCGTCGCCGACCGAGACGCGAACGGGCCTTTTGAAACGTGCGAGGACTTGCAGCGCGTCTCGGGCATCGGCGAGAAGAAGTATGCCGCCATCGCCGACTTCATCTGCGTCGGGTAGCGCCGTGGACGGCAAACAGCCCGCAAGCGCAGGCCTGTCCGCGCAGCTCGAGGCAAGCGGGACGGCCGGCCCGAAAAGCACGGTGCGCCCGTCGCTTCCGCTTTCGCTCGTCTGTGCGCTCGCCTTGTGGCTGGCCTGCGCCGGCTTGCTGTCGGTCGGCATGGGCTTCGACGCGAAGCGTTGGCTGGCTGTCGGCGCGTGCGGCGCCGTGGCGGCCCTGGCATGCGCCGTCGGCCTTGTCCGCTCGAGGCGTCGAAGCCTGTTTGCAGCGTTGACCGGGGTTTTCATTGGTGCGGCGCTCGTCGGGTGCGTGCTGTGCGCCCAGCAGTTGCAAGCGGGCGAGTGGGAAGGGTCGCGCAAAGAAGTCGTCATCGAGGCGCTTGAGGACGGCTCTGCAGGCATGTTCGGCACAAGCGCCACGGCCCGTGCGACCGATGCCGAGGGGCGGGCGGTCAAGGTGTCGGTGCGGTTTTCCGAAGACGTGGGCGAGGTGCGCTATGGCGACGTCATGTGCGCGAAGGTCGTGTTCGAACGGCCGAAGGAGGCGTCGAGGGCGTATGCCTGGAGCAGCGGCTGCCTTTTGACGGCGAAGGTCGACAAGGCCGACCGTCTTGAGCCGGCCGGCCTGAAAGGGCTCGTCCTGGCCGTGCGCAACGCCGCCATCGACCGGCTGGAAGCGGTGCCGAACGCCGGGGCCCCGCTGGTGGCGGCCCTTGCCTGCGGCTGGCGCGAAAGCCTCGACGACGGGCTGTACCAAGACTTCAAAGCGTGCGGCCTGGCGCATGTGGTGGCCGTGTCGGGCGCCCATTTGAGCATCGTCTGTGCGCTGCTGGGCTGTCTGCTCAAGGCCGTTCGCGTGTCGAAACGCGTCTCGATTGCAATCCAAGCGCTGTTCGTCGCCGCTTACGTGGTGCTTGCCGGCATGCCGGTTTCTTGCCTGCGAGCTGCGGCGATGACCTTGGCCGGCTTGGCGTCGTTCTTTGTCGGGCGAAAGGCCTATGCGCTGGGGGCGCTGTCGTGGTGCATCATCGTCTTTCTGGCGACCGACCCGTGGACGGCGCTGTCGGTGTCCTTTGCGCTGTCGGCCGCGTCCACGCTCGGCATCGTGCTCTTCTCGGGCCTTGTCGGCTCATGGGCCGAAACGGCGCTGCCTTGGGTTCCTCGAGCGTTGCGCGAAGCCGTTGCGCTCACGCTGGCGTCCAACGTTGCCACGCTGCCTCTGTCCGCCGCCTGGTTCTCCCAGGTGTCGATCATCGCGCCGCTGGCCAATGCGGTCGTGGCGCCCCTGTTCGCGCCCTTGTGCGGCGCCTGCCTCGTCTCTGTGCTTCTCGCCTGCGCCGCACCGGCGACGGCCTCTCTCGTCTTGGGCGCCGCCTGCCTGTTTTCCGAGCTGTTTTCCGGCGTGGTGTCGCTTTTGGCGTCGGTGCCGTACGCCAGCGTGCCGGCCAGCCTGTCGCCAGGCGTCGGGATCGCCGTCGCGTTTGCGTTGTGCGCTCTTTTGTGGCTCTGGTGGCCGCGTCTGACGGGTGCGGGCGCGGTCGTTTGCGCGGCGTCGCTCGCCGTTGCGCTGGCGGTCGTCGTCGCCGTGCGTCCGCTGCTTGCCGCCGACGAGATCCGCATGCTCGACGTGGGACAGGGAGACGCGTTCGTCATTCGCAGCCGGGGATGCGCCGTGCTCGTGGACACGGGCAACCAGGACGCGAAGCTCGTTTCGGCGCTGGCTCGCGCCGGCATCGCGCATCTGGACGGGGTGCTGGTGACCCACGGGGACGACGACCATATGGGCAGCTTGACGGCGTTGGACGGCATCGTCGGCGTCGAGCGCGTGTTCGTGGCGAAAGACGCGCTCAGCTGCGGGTGCGATTCGTGCGAGCGGCTGTTGCGCGACGCTTCGGCGGTGGCGGGCAAAGACGGCATCGTCGGCCTGTCGCAGGGCGATTCGGTGCAGGTCGGCGCCTTCAATCTGGATGTGGTGTGGCCCCAGGCGTTTTCCGACGAAGGCGGCAACGCGGACAGCCTGTGCGTGCTGGCGAAGGCGGACGTGGACGGCGACGGCGCGGGCGACTGGACGACGCTCATGACGGGCGACGCCGAGGCCGAGCAGC
The DNA here is from genome assembly GCF_011039175.1 of Slackia sp. ZJ119. GTDB lineage: Bacteria > Actinomycetota > Coriobacteriia > Coriobacteriales > Eggerthellaceae > Xiamenia. Next base: position 27,121 of record NZ_JAAKEN010000010.1, on the reverse strand, counting down.
TCTCCGAGATGATCGAGGCCGGGCTGGTGGGGCGCGTCGACGTGTACAAGGTGGGCCACCACGGGTCGAAAAAGGCGCTCGACGACGAGGCGGCCCAGGTCCTTTCGCCATCGCTTGTCCTGGTGAGCGCCGGGGCGAACAACCGCTACGGCCATCCGGCGGCAGAAACGCTCGAGCGGCTCGAAGAGGTGGGCGCCTCCATCGCGCGGACCGACGAACGGGGGGACGTTTCATGCGTATTTCGCCGCGACGGATTGGAGGTGGCCTGTCAGCGGTAGAATGACGTCCATGACTGCGAAACAGAACAACGGAGAATTCCTGTGCGCCTACCTGGCGGTGGGCGACGACGCCCTCAAACGAGACGCGGTCCGCAAAAAGCTGCGGCGGCGCATCGAGGCTTTGGGAGACCTCTCGTTCAACAGCGAAGAGTTCGACGGCGCCAGCGCTTCGGGCGAGGCGATCGTCACGGCCTGCAACACGCTGCCGTTCGCCTCGCCGCTGCGCCTCGTGGACGTGACGTGCGTCGAAAAGCTCAAGAAGGCCGACAGCGAGCCGCTTGTCGAATACCTGGCCCATCCGTGCGAAAGCACCGTGCTTCTGCTGTCGGCAGAAAAGCTCGCCGCCAACACGCGGCTGTACAAGGCGGTGGCGAAGGCCGGCAAAAACGCGGTCATCAACTGCGCCACGCCGAAGAAGGACAAGCTGTCGGCCATGGTGCGCTCGATGGCCGTAGGCTATGGCGCGACCATCACCCCCGATGCGGCGAAGATGCTCGTCGATCGGGTGGGGGAGGACACGGTGCACCTCGACGCCGAGGTCAGAAAGCTTGCGCTCGGCCATGCGGGGACCGATCCCATCACGGCGCAGGAAGTGTCGTCGGAGGTTGCGCAGACGGCAGAAGCGTCGCCCTGGGAGCTGGTCGACGCGTTCGGCGCACGGCAGCCGCAGCGCTGCCTGGGCCTGCTGACGCTCATGTCGACGACCTCTCCGCTCGCTCTTTTGGGCTTTTGCGCGACGCGCGTGCGCGAGCTTTTGTGCGCCTCGTCGCTGCAGGCCCGCGGCTACACGGGCGCGTCGGCGCTGGCGGCTGCGCTGAAGAAGCAAGAATGGCAGGTCAAGAAGGTGTATGCCGCGCGAGGCGCCTATCGTCCCGACGAGCTGCGCCGTGCGCTCGTGTCCGCCCGCGACGCCGAGCGCGCCATGAAAAGCGGGGCGGACCCTCATGGCGTGCTGGTGGACTGGCTCGTCGATACGATGGCCGCGTCGCGGCGGCGCTGATCGTCAGAAAGACGCGTCCAGGTCCAGATCGAGGATGCGGCCGTACAGCTCGTTGCCGCACAGCCACCCCCGCTCGCTCGGTCTCCAGCGGCCGCAAGCGTGCTCGACCAGGCCCAGGCGGGCAAGGTCGGCAAGGCACGCCTCCATGCCGGGGACTTCAAGCGCCGCCTGTGCAACGTCGCCGTCGCTTGCGCCTTCGGTGCGCCGCATGGCGAGCATGAGGTCTTCAATGAGCATGCCGCGCCGGTCGAGCCGATCCGTGACGACGCCGTCCGTGATGCGCACGCGGCCCTCGGCCGTTTGCGCCATGGTCGTCGCGCTTCGCCCGAGGCCGAGATAGGGCACGCCGCTCCAGTAGGCGCGGTTGTGCCGGCAGGCGAACCCCGGCTGGGCGTAGCTTGCCACCTCGTAGCGGGAAAACCCCGCGTGGGCGAGCAGGCGTGCGGCTTCTTCCATCGCCTCTGCCTGCTCGTCCTCGTCGGGCTCTTGCAGCTCGCCGCGCTCGAGCGCGTGTCCAAACGGCGTGTTCTCTTCGATGACGAGCGGATAGATGCTCACGTGCGTCACGCCGGCGGCTATGGCGCGTGCGACCGACGACGTGAACGAGGCGAGCGATTGTCCGGGAACGCCGGCCATGAGGTCGACCGACACGTTGTCGAAGCGCTCTTTGGCCGCTTCGATCGCCCGCAGCGCCGCATCGGCGTCGTGGGCGCGGCCGAGCGTGCGCAGCACCGCGTCGTCGAAGCTCTGCACGCCGATGGAAAGCCGGTTCACGCCCAAGGCCCACACGTCGGCGACCATGCGCCCGGTCAGGCTTTCAGGGTTCGCCTCCATGGTGCATTCGACTTCAGGCGTCAGGTGCATCGACGTCGAGAGCGTGTACAGCAGAAGCGACAGCCGCGACAGGCCCGCATGCGACGGCGTGCCGCCGCCGACATACACCGTTTCGACGGCGCCCAGCTCGCCGGCGCGTCCGGCACGGCGAACCGAAAGCGCCAGCGCCTCGACGTAGGTGTCGACGGCCGGGTCCGAGGCGGGCAGCGCCTGCGTGGCGAAATCGCAATAGGCGCAGCGGCTTGTGCAGAACGGAACGTGCAGGTACAGCGCACGGTACGGGTCGTGCGGCAGCACAAAGCGGGCGTCGTCGCTTTGCGAGCCGTGCGGGGCGAAAGTCGGGTCCATGGATTCCTCCGATCAAGGCGCCGTTGGCTTCAGCGTGCGGACAGGTGGCGGGCGGCCTCTTCCAGAAGCGCGTCGAACACCGCATCGAAGTCCTCGACGGTGACGCAGCCGCACAGCTTGGCGCGGGCGTGCGCCGCTCCGGGAAGGCCGGCGAGGTACGCCATGGCGTGGCGGCGCATCCGCACGATGTTCCTGCCTTCTTCGGCGGCGAGCAGCCGTGCGTGGCGCCGCGCCATGGCAAGCCGCTCTTCCAGGGAGGGCTCTTGCGGCTCGCGTCCGGCAAGTGCGCTTTTGACCTCGGCGAACACCCAGGGATTTCCCTCTGCGCCCCGCCCGATCATCACGGCGTCGCAGCCGGTCTGCGCCAGAAGCGCCGTTGCGTCGGCGCCGTGCCTCACGTCTCCGTTGCCGATGACGGGAACCGATACGGCTTCTTTCACGCGTGCCACGACGCCCCAGTCGGCGTGCCCGCGGTAGAGCTGCTCGGCAAAGCGCCCGTGCACCGCCACGGCGTCGACGCCTGCGTCTTCGAGTCGGCGGGCGAAAGCGGGGGCCGTCTCGTCGCCTTCTGCGTATCCGCGTCGAAACTTGGCCGTGACCGGGCACGACACCGCTCCTTTTATCGCGCGGACGACCGCTGCCGCCGTGTCCGGGTCGTTCATGAGGGCCGACCCGTCGCCTTTCGTCACGATCTTGCGGGCCGGGCAGCCCATGTTGACGTCCAGGTAGGCGAGCCGGCTTCCCAGCGCGTCTTCAACCCACGCCGCCTGCGACGCCATCACGTCGGGCTCGTGTCCGAACAGCTGCACCGCCACGTGCGACTCGGCCGGCGCCACGTCGACGAGGTGGCGCGTCTTGGCGTTCGCGAACGAAAGCCCCTTCGCCGACACCATCTCGGTGTAGGTGAGGTCGGCGCCCTGCTCCAAGCACAGCGTCCGAAACGCCCTGTCGCTCACGCCCGCCATCGGCGCCAGCAGGATCGGCGCCGATGGGCCGTCCAGAAACGGTATGCTCACGTGCGCCTCCGTCAGCCTATCGAGCCGAGCAGCATCATGCCGCCCCCGATGAGGGCCGCCGCGGCGATCAGGATGAACACGACGCATCCGATGCCGAGCGCCATGCCGGTCTTGCCGCTGCCCGCCTGTTCGCGTTCGGCAGCCGCCTTTTTCTCGTCGAACGGGTCGTCGAGCCAGTCGTAGTCGTCGTTTTTGCGCACCATGCTAGTTGTCCACCTTGAGAATCGCCATGAAGGCTTCTTGCGGCACTTCCACGTTGCCGATGCTCTTCATGCGCTTTTTGCCTGCCTTTTGCTTTTCGAGCAGCTTGCGCTTGCGCGAGATGTCGCCGCCGTAGCATTTCGCGAGCACGTCTTTGCGCTTCGCCTTGACCGTCTGGCGCGACAGCACGCGCCCGCCGATGGCCGCCTGGATGGGCACCTCGAACATCTGGCGGGGAATGATCTCTTTGAGCTTTTCGGTCAGGATGCGCCCGCGGTCGTAGGCCTTGTCGCGGTGCACGATGAACGACAGCGCGTCAATGGGCTTGCCGGACAGCAAGATGTCAAGCTTGACCAGGTGCGACGGTTTGTAGCCGGCGAACTCGTAGTCAAGGGAGGCATAGCCTTTCGTCGAGGACTTCAGCTTGTCGAAGTAGTCCATGATCAGCTCGGACAAGGGGATCTCCCACAGCATTTCCACCGTGGTGGGCGACAGGTAGTTCATCGTGACGAACGTGCCGCGCCGCGCGACGGTGAGGTCCATGACGGCGCCGACGTAGTCCGGCGGGATGAGGATCTTCGCCTTCAGGTACGGCTCTTCGACGTGGTCGATCTCGCCGGGATCGGGCATTTCTTGCGGCGAGTGGAGCGAGAGCGTCTCGCCGTTCGTCTTGAACACGTGGTATTCCACCGACGGCGCCGTGGCCAAAAGGTCGAGCCCGAATTCGCGCTCGAGCCGCTCCTTGATGACCTCCATGTGCAAAAGGCCCAGGAAGCCGACGCGGAAGCCGAAGCCGAGCGCGTGGGACTTTTCGGGCTCCCACACAAGCGCCGGGTCGTTCAAGGACAGCTTTTCGAGCGCTTCTTTCAACGGCTCGTACTGGTCGCCGTCGATGGGGAAAAGCCCGGTGAAGACCATCGGCTTGACCTCGCGGTATCCGGGCAGCGCCTCGTCGACGCCCCCTTGGGCGAGCGTCACCGTGTCGCCGACCTTCACCTGGCTCACGTCTTTGAGGCCCGTGACGACGTATCCCACCTCGCCGGTGTTGAGCACGTCGAGCGGCACTTCGACGGGACGGCGTGCGCCCACTTCCTCGACGAGCGCCTCGGCGCCGGTCGCAAGCATGCGCACGCGCTGGCCCTTTTTGAGCGTGCCGTCGACGATGCGCACGAGGGCCACCACGCCGCGGTAGGCGTCGAAGTAGCTGTCGAAGATGAGCGCGCGCAGCGGGGCGCCGGGGTTTCCGGTGGGGGCGGGAATGTTGTAGACGACGGCTTCGAGCATGTCGCGCACGCCTTCGCCGGTCTTGCCCGAGGCGAGCACGGCGTCGTCGGCGGGGATGGCCAGGCCGTCTTCGATCTCGGCCCGCACGCGGTCGGGATCGGCCGCCGGCAGGTCTATCTTGTTGATGAGCGGGATGATTTCCAGGTCGGCGTTCATGGCCATCATGGCGTTGGCGACGGTCTGGGCTTCGACGCCCTGGGTGGCGTCCACGACGAGCACGGCGCCTTCGCAGGCGGCAAGCGAGCGGCTCACCTCGTAGGTGAAGTCCACGTGCCCGGGCGTGTCGATGAGGTTGAGCTGGTAGGACTGGCCGTCTTCCGCGACGTATTCCACGCGCACGGCCTGGCTTTTTATCGTGATGCCGCGCTCGCGTTCGATGTCCATCGTGTCAAGGAGCTGGGCCTGCATGTCGCGCTTGGAAACGGTGCCCGTCAGCTCGAGCACGCGGTCGGACAGCGTCGACTTGCCGTGGTCGATATGCGCGATGATCGAGAAGTTGCGAATATGTTCGAGATCAGCCATGTCAGTCGTTGTATCCTCGTTCTCGGCGTAAAAGATGCAAAACGTTGCCATTCTAGCCTATTTGGCAAGGTTTCGCGGCGCTGCATGGGCCCTTGTCGACGAAATGCGAATTTTTCTGACATTTCTTTGCCCAACGCGCGATGTTTTGCTATTCTGTCGCAATGCAATTCGGCGATTCAGGTGCCCCTGCGAGGGGAATCCGCAGACGAGGCTGCACAAAGGATGCCTGCGCCGGAGATCGAATGATCGCTTGGGCAGAAAAATCCCGTCTGCCTGCACACGCGAGCCGCGCATTGCGGCCGACGTGTCGCGTCCATTCGCCCTCCGCGCCCCGAGAACCGCCTTTTGCGAGCGAACGATTCCAGTCAGAAAGGTCATTCTCGTGGCAAACATCAAAAGCCAGAAGAAGCGCAACATCACCAACGAAAAGCGCCGCCTGCGCAACCGCATGGTGAAATCCCAGCTGAAAACCGCCACCCGTCGCGTCAAGGACGCCGTTGCCGAGGGCGACGGCGCGAAGGCCTATGCCGCTGCGTGCGAGGCGTGCCGTCTCATGGACAAGGCTGCCACCAAGGGCGTCATCCACAAGCGTCAGGCCGCCAACCGCAAGAGCGGCATCATGCATCTGGTGAACCCGCTGGTGACCGACGCCGACGTGGCCGCCTACCAGAAGGCCAAGGCCGAGGCCCCGAAGAAGCCGCAGGGCACCGGCAACAAGAAGAAGGCCGCGAAGGCCGCCCGCAAGGAAGCCATGGCCGCCCGCAGCGCCGAGAAGGCCAAGCGCCGCGACGAGCACAACGCCAAGGTTGCTGCGGCGATGGCCCGCAAGGCCAAGGAAGCCGAAGCCGCCGCCAAGGCCGAGGCCGAGGCTGCCGCTGCCGCCGCTGCGGAAGGCGAAGGCGAAGAGGCTGCCGAATAGGCAGGGAGGCGCATTTTGCGCATCTTGTGCGACGTGCGAAAGACCCTGCTTGCGCGGGGTCTTTTTGCGTTGTGCCAGGCTTTTCGCCGACGGCGCCGCGGAGGTGTGGTGCTTCCGTATGAAACGACGGACGCGTTAGCACTCTCGCGCATCGGTTGCTAAAATCGCATAAAGATGCCTGGTGCGAACAGGGAAGGAGCGAATGCGACGTGTTGTCAGACCGCCGGCAACGGGTGCTTGCGGCACTCATCGAAGAATATGTGGCCCGCGCGATGCCGGTCGGGTCGCGCACGCTCACGGAGCGGTATTCGCTCGGCGTGAGCCCTGCCACGGTCCGCAACGAGCTTTCGGTGCTCGAAGACGGCGGCTACATCGTGCAGCCGCACACCTCCGCCGGCCGCATTCCCACCGATTTCGGCTATCGCGCCTTCGTCGACCGGCTGCTTGCCGCCGACGAAGGGCTGCCGGAAGACTCGCGCTACAAAAAGACCATCGCTGACCTGCGGCGAAGCGCCACCGAACTGGACGATCTGCTGGAAGAGACGTCGAGTGCGCTGGCCCGGCTCACCAACTGCCTGTCCATCGTGCTGGCGCCGTCCATCGAAAAGCTGTCCATCAAGTCGCTGTCCATCGTGTCGCTCACCCCGCGCCGAGCGCTCGTGCTGCTCGTGACCGAAGACGGCCAGGTGCTCAACCGCTCGATGGACTTCTCCGACGACGTCGACCCGGACGAGCTCGCGCACATCCAGCTGCTGCTGTCCGAGGTGTTCACGGGCAAGTCGCTCACCGACATCGAGCGTGGGCTTGACGCCCGCATGATCGAGGCGTACCGCGACCCGCTCATGCGCATCGTGCTGAACGAAGTGCTCATGTGCCTTGAGGAAAGCGAGGGCGCACACGCCCACCGCCTGGGCGTCACGTCGCTTCTGCGCCAGCCCGAGTTCAGCCAGGCCGACACGCTTTTGCCCATCATGCAGGTGCTCGAAGACGATTCGGTGCTGCTGCGGGTGCTGCAAGACACGGCCGCATGCGGTGCGGGGTCCACCAGCGTGCGCATCGGCAGCGAAAACGAGGCGCAGGGCCTAAGCGGCGTGTCGGTCGTCGCCAACACCTACGGGCGGGGCAATTCCGCCGGCATCATCGCCGTCATCGGGCCCACCCGCATGGACTATTCCAACGTCATCCATGCCGTGGCCATGGCAAAGGCCGCCCTTGACGACGTCTAGCCGCAGCGATTTTTTGAAACAAGCGAACCCTTCGAGAAAGACGATGATCCATGGCCCAAGACCTCTATGAAGTCCTCGGCGTCAGCCGCGACGCCACCGAAGACGAGATCAAGAAGGCGTTTCGGCGCCGCGCCCGCGAACTGCACCCGGACGTGAACAAAGATCCGAACGCAGAAGACCAGTTCAAGGAGCTCAACGAAGCCTACGACGTGCTGAGCGACGCCAACAAACGCGCCCAGTACGACCGCTTCGGCACCATTCCGGGCGCTGCGGGCGGCGGTTACGGCGGGGGCGGCTACGTGGATTTCGAGGACTTGTTCGGCGGCGGCTTCGGCGGCATGAGCGACATTTTCAGCACGTTTTTCGGCGGTGCCGCCGCAGGCGGACGTCCGCAGCAGCGCCACGAAGGGCGCGACATGGGCGTGGGGCTGCGCCTTACGCTTGAAGAGGTGGCCGCAGGCGCCACGAAGGAGATCGTCTACGACCGCTTGGCGCCGTGCTCCGAATGCGGCGGCAGCGGCCTGGGCGAAGGCGGCGAAGAGGTCACGTGCCAGGAATGCAACGGCACGGGCCGCACCGTGACCGTGCAGCGCACGTTTTTGGGAGACATGCAGACGGCCACGGCGTGCAAGGCCTGCGGCGGCAGCGGCCGGGTCATCGACCACCCCTGCGAGGAATGCGGCGGCCAAGGCCGCGTGCCGGACCGCCAGCGCGTGAACGTGGAAGTGCCGGCAGGCATTCGCGACGGGCAGCAGCTGCGGCTTTCCGGCTTCGGCGAGGCGGGCCTGCGCGGGACGCGGGCGGGCGACCTCATCGTCACGTGCCGCATCCAGCCCCACGAGTTCTTCGAACGCGACGGCGATGCGCTGCACGCTCGGGCGAACGTCACCATCACGCAGGCGTCGCTCGGCGCCGAGGTGGAGCTCGACGGCATCATGGAAGGCGAGAAGGTGTCGGTGCGCATTCCTGAAGGCTGCCAAAACGAGCAGGTGGTCAAGGTGAAGGGCTTTGGCATGCCGCGGCTGCGCAGCGACCAGCGCGGCGACATGTACGTGCACGTGAACGTCGTCGTGCCGCAAAAGCTGTCGAAGCGCCAGCGCGAGCTGCTCGAAGAGCTGGCAGAAGAGATGGGCGAAGAGGTGCCCGAGGCCCGCAGCGCGTGGCAGAAGATCAAAGACGTCTTTAACTAGTAATTGCTAGGTTTATTGCAATGTCTTTGCCACGTTTCTTTTTAACCGAGCAAGTGCTCGGTAATATACACCAGCAGCCTATTGACCTGGCACTTTCTCCGGACGACGTGAAACACGCCGCCGTGTTGCGCCTGCAGCCGGGCGAGCATGTTGCCGTGGTCGACGCCGACCAGGACTACTTCGAATGCGAGATCGTCGATGCGGCGGGCGGGCTGTCCGTGCGCATCGCGTCTCGCGGCGCCGGAGCGCCGCCCCGCCCGCGCATCGTGCTTGCGCAGGGGCTTGCGAAGGGCGAGAAGATGGATGCGGTCGTGCGCCACGCCACCGAGGCGGGCGCCGACGCCTTCCTGCCGTTTGCGTGCCGCCGCAGCGTCGTCAAGCTTGACGGGAAGAAGGCGGCGGCCCGGCGCGAGCGCTGGCAGGCCATTGCGAAAAGCGCCGCCATGCAAAGCGGCCGCGAATCGGTGCCGTCCGTCGAGGCCGTCGGCACCGTGTCGACGGTGGCAGCGGCGGCGCAGAAGGCCGACTGCGTGCTCGTGTGCTGGGAAGAGGCGCCCGAGGCCTGCGTGCTGGAAGAGGCCCTTGCCCATGCGCTTGCGCCGGACGGCCTTGCCGACCCTGCAAAGTCGGTGCTGGTCGTCGTCGGGCCCGAAGGAGGAATCGACCCGGAAGAGGTCGATCGCCTGCTCACGTCCGGCCCGCAGGCGCGTCTGGTCACGTTAGGGTCCTACATCTTGCGCACCGAGACCGCCGGCATCGTGGCGACGGCGCTCGTGGCCCACGAACTGCGCCGCCAGGCGCGCGAAGGAGCTTGACGTGGACGCGGCGAGGCGCTTTTCCATCGTGAATCTGGGATGCAAGGTCAACCGCGTGGAGTCCGACGCGTTCGCGGCGCTGCTTGAAAGCCGCGGGTGGACGGCCGCAGGCCTGGCGGGCGCGTCGCTCGTCGTCGTGAACACGTGCGCGGTGACCGGCGAGGCCGAAAAGAAGACGCGCAAGGCCGTGCGCCACGCGCTGCGCGAAAGCGGCGACGCCCTCGTGGTCGTGACCGGATGTGCGGCCGCCCTGAAAGCGGCGGAATACGAAGCGCTCGACCGGCGGGTGCGCGTGGTGGCGAAGCGGGGCGTCGAAGCGTTTTTGGCAGAGGCGGCCGGTTTTGCGTCACCCGAAGCGGACGTCGGCCTCTTGCAGCGAGAAACCGCTTTGCCGATCGGCCCGGGATACCCGACGCGCGTGGGCGTGAAGGTCCAGGACGGCTGCAACCATGCCTGCACCTACTGCATCGTGCACGTGGCCCGTGGCAAGGCGACGAGCCGTCCGGTGCGCGAGGTCGTGGACGAATGCGTCGCGCTTGCCCGCGCCGGCGTGGCCGAGGTCGTGCTCACCGGCATCAATCTGGGATCCTATGACGACTCGGGGCTTCGCCTCGCCGGCCTGCTCAAAGCGATCCTCGGGGCCTTCGACGAGCTCGACCCGTCTGCGTCTGCCTGCCGCCTGCGCATCTCGTCGGTCGAGCCGATGGACGTTGACGACGACTTCATAGGGCTGCTCGCAAACAGCGAAGGCCGCATTTGCCGCCACCTGCACCTGCCCCTGCAGTCCGGCAGCACCCGCGTGCTGCGCGAGATGGACCGCCCGTATGCCGCCGAAGACTACGTCGGCCTTGTCCGACGGCTGCGCACGGCCGTCCCGACGCTGTCGCTGGGCACCGACGTCATCGTGGGCTTCCCCGGAGAAACCGAAGCGGACTTCGCCGCCACGTGCGACGTAGCCCGCGCCTGCCGCTTTTCGAAGATCCACGTGTTTCCGTATTCTCGCCGGGCCGGCACGCCGGCCGCCGAACGCGCAGACCAGGTCGATCCTGCCGTGAAATCAAACCGGGCGCGGCAGCTGCGCGAGCTTGGCAAACGGCTGCGCGAAGAGGACTGGGCTGCACGGCGCGGCAGCTTGGAGACGGCGGTGGTCGAAGAGGCCGGCGTCGCCATGACCGAAAGCCACTACGCCGTGCGTGTGCCGCAAAACGCCCAGGCAGGAGACGTGTTGACAGTGAACCTTGGGCACGCCGTGCTGGCGGAAGGCGATCAGCAGGAATAGGCGGCGCCGGTCGGGCAGGCGAGGCGCGACGGGCCGCTCGGGAAGCAACGGCCGGCATCGCCTTGTCCTGCGGATTCATAGTTGATGAAATCGATCAGCGTTTCCCGAGGGTTTTGCCGTGTCAGGAAGCGAGAAGCTCCGTCGCGTCGGTCGATTCGAAGAACACGGCGTCGGTCGGGCAGGCCGGGGCGCACAGCTCGCATCCGATGCAGTAGCGCGGATCAAGCAGGAGCGCTCCCGTTTCCGGGTCGACGAACCGGGCTTTCGTGGGGCAGGGCTCCACGCAGGCGAGACAGTTCGTGCAACGGTCGGCGTCGGTGCGGGAAAGCAGCACCTCCACGCGTTTCGCCATGGCGGGCAGGCAATCGACCGCCTCGAGCAACAGCCGCCGTTTCGGCCACATGACCTGGTTCAACCGGCCGTTCGGCATGTAGCGGTTCACCTTCGGGCCTTCGGCTGCAGTGATGCGGTTGCGGGCACGCAGGCGCTCGCGGCGCTCGCGGAAGTCCTGCACGGCGCTTGATCGGCGCAGCGTTCGCTGGCCCGAGGCGATGTCGACGGCGCCGGCCAGCAAATCGTCGATGAGCTCGCGCCGGCCGCGCACCGCAGGGCTTGCGGCGTCGCGCAGCAGGTTTTCGCGCAGCGGCACGTCTTCGAGGTATCCCACCGACCGCTCCGTCCACGTCTCGGCGCACTGCACGGCGTAATTGAACAGCTCGTCTCCCGTGCTGCCGCTTCTCGGGTCGGCGGCAACGGTTTCCAGATCGCCCGCAACCGAAACGCGCGTCCCTTCGGCCAAAAGCAGCGCCCAGAATTCCGGGGACAGCATCGCGAGCGAGGGCAGCACGATGACGTTGTCAGCGGCCTCGTCCGCGTCGGCAACGCACGCTTCGCTTGCCACCACGACCTCGTCGCCCCGAATGGCGATGCGCCGCATGCGCGAATGCAGGTCGGCCATCGTGATGCGGGGAGAGGCGAATGCGTCGCAAACGCCCTGGCAGATGCCGCAGCGCGTGCACCGGTCGCGGTCGATGAGGGGGCGCTCGTCCTCGCCGTAGGCTATGGCGCCGTGCGGGCAGGCCAAAGCGCACCGCTCGCATGCGGCGCCCTTCATGCGGATGCAGTAGTCCTGCAGCACGGCGATGGCGTCAAGCGGGTCGTCGGAGCGCCACGGGTTGTCGGGAAGCGCATGGCGTCGAGGATCGGCTGCCTCGCCGCCATGCGCTTCGGCGGCACCGGCGCCGGCACCGGACAAGCGGTCCTCGTCAGGCATGGAAGACCTCGTCGACGACCGCGTCGATGCGGGCGAGCACGTCTTCTCGCGGCAAAAGCTCGATGGACTCGAACAGCGGCGGAGACACCATGTTGCCGCACACCGCCACGCGCAGCGGCTGGAACAAAAGCTTCGGCTTCAGCCCCAGCTCTTCGCCCTTGGCGCGGCACGCTTCCTGCAAAGGCTCGCATTCCCAAGGGAGCGACTCGTCGGCCAAGACGCTGCGGCAGGCTGCAACGGCCTCGTCGGCGCGGGCGCCTTCCTTCAGCAGCACCTTGTTCACGCTCTTTTCGTCAAGCGTGCGCACTTCGGGTCCCCAAAACAGGTAGGAAAGCTTGTCGGTCGCTTCGTCGAGCCTGGTCAGACGCTCGCAGACGAGCGGATACAGCGCCTCGTAGAACGCCGGCCGCGCCGCCAGGTCGCGTTCGGCCTCGGCTGCCTGCGCATCGTCGAGCGGCGTTGCGGCGTCGACTCCCGCAAACGCCCGTGCAAGCCATGGCCAAGCCGCCTCCACCCACGCCTTCGCGCCCATCTCTTTGATGTACTGTCCGTTCATCCAGTCGAGCTTCGTCTCGTCGAAAACGGCGTCTTTTTTCGTCACGCGCTCGAGCGAGAACTCGCGGCAGAGCACGTCGCGGCCGATGAGCGTCGTCTCGCCGTCGAGCGACCAGCCCAAAAGCGCCAGGAAGTTCACCATGGCGTCGGGCAGGTAGCCGCGCTCGGCGAACTCTTCGACGCTGGCGGCCCCGTGGCGCTTCGAGAGCTTCTTGTTGTCGGGGCCCAGGATCATCGACAGGTGCGCGAACGTGGGGATGTCGTAGCCGAGCGCCTCGTAGATGAGGATCTGGCGCGGCGTGTTGGACAGGTGGTCGTCGCCGCGGATGACGTGCGTGATGCCCATGTTCGCGTCGTCGCAGACGACCGCGAAGTTGTAGGTGGGGCTTCCGTCGCTGCGCACGACGATCATGTCGTCCATGACGTCGGCGGGGAAGGACATGGGGCCGTAGACCGCGTCTTCGAACTCGATGGGACCGTGGTCGAGCGGCACCTTCAGGCGCCACACGTGCGGCTCGCCGGCCTCGATGCGCGTGGCCGCCTCGTCCGGGTCGAGATCGCGGCAGGTGCGGTCATAGCCGGCATAGCCGCCCTCTTCGGCCTCGGCCTTCGCGCGTTTGGCGTCGAGTGCTTCTTTGCTGCAGAAGCATGGATACACCGCCCCGCGCTCTTGCAGCCGCTTGAGCGCGTCTTGGTAGGTGTCCATGCGCTGGGTCTGGAAGTACGGGCCTGCCTCGCCGCCGACCTCGGGACCTTCGTCCCAGTCGAGCCCGAGCCACTTCATGGCATTCAGAATGACCTGGACGTTCTCTTTGGTCGAACGCTCCGGGTCGGTGTCTTCGATGCGCAGGATGAAATCGCCGCCGTTGGCGCGGGCGAACGCCCAGTTGTCGATGGCCGTGCGGGCGCCGCCCACATGCAGCCGCCCCGTCGGCGAGGGGGCGAAGCGGACGCGCACCTTCTTCTGTTCTGTCATGGGTTCAAAACTCCTCAGCTTGCAGGCGCCTTGCGCCGCAAGATCGCTCCAATACCGATCGAAAGTATAGCCGCAAGACACGTCGTGACAAGCCAGATGGCGCCCATCCCCACCCAAAACTCGGGCGGATACATGGTGATGAGCAGCGAATCCCGCGAAAACGTCCATGTGCCGGCGGCGAAGAACAGCGAATGGAAGGCGGCGAACAGGCCGTCGAAGTCGACGGCCGCCCAAATGCCGAGCGCAGCGAACGCGACGAGCACGCCGGCGCCGGCGCCGATGAGCACGCCGCCGACCCGCCGCCGCCCGCCGGTCGCGCCGCAGAACACGAGGCCGGCGATTGCCAGGACGGACGAGACGCCGAAGGCGACGTAGCCGGCGACGGCGATCGGCCACACGTCGTCGAGGTGGCTCATCGCGTCGGGCGTGAGCACGTAGCGCTCGTCGGCTTCGGCGAAGGCGCGTTCCATCGCTTCCACGTCGGGAAAGCCGGCGTCGGCGACGGCGCCTTGGTCCCCCTCAGCGGCGGCGCGGGCGTTCATGGCCGCTATCTGGTCGTACAGCGCCTGCTTGTCATGGGCGTTGAACGTGTACTGCTTGCCGACGACGGCCGCGCGGACCAGGTCGTCTTTCGGGAAGGGCGACGACTCGGCGGGGCTGAACGCCTGTGAGAGCGCTTCGGTGGGCAGGTCGGAAACGGACACGGCGATGTAGCCGGCCGCCACGCACCACAGCGCGACGGCGGCGACGGCAACGATGCGCACAAGGCCTGAGAGCAGCGTTTTCATGGCCGCCGCCTACGCCTCGTCGCAATCGACCCAGATGGTCGCCGCCGTGATGCCCTCTTTGTCCTTGGAGATGGTCGGATGGGGCCCGAGCCGGCTGAACACGCCCTGGAAGCGCCCGTTGTAGACGTAAAGCCCGTTGATGTTGTTGTACGGCGCCGGGTCGGTCTGCACGTCGGCGTCGGCGAGCTCGTCTATGTTCGCATCGGGCGGCAGCGTGAGGGTTTTGTACGGCGTCACGTAGCGCTGAACGAGGAACGGCTCGCCGGCCCGTCCGTTCGCGAACCTGTCGACAAGGCCGCGCCACGTCGCTTCGTCGACCGAGCGGCCGGCGTAGACGTCGTCGGCCCCGTAATGGTCGGTCGGCTTGACGACCCATTCGTCTTTGTTCTCGCGAATCTGGTCGAGGTTGACGCAGCCTTCGTCCAGAAACGCCGTCATGGGCACCGTCTGCTCGATGAACGAGATCTCGTCCTTGTCCAGAAAAGCGGTGGTGCGGCGGTCGAACAGCACTTTGAAGATCTGCTTGTCGTGTACGATGTGGCCGGCGAAACTGCCGATGAGGGCCACTTTTTCGGCGCGCAGGGCTTCGATGAGCTGCTGCGACTCGTCCCAGTGCTCTATGACGTCGTTGGTGACGCAGCGCCGCCAGATGGCGTTGATCTCGCGGCCTTCGCCGTCGCGCAGCGCCTCTCCGTCGAAGACGAGGTCGCGCACGTCGGCGATCACGCAGTCGACGCCGGCCGCCTTGAAGCGTTCGGCGTAGATGTAGAACTCGTCGACGACGCCGTTTTCCAGGTAGTCGCAGACGGCGACGCGCGGATTGTCGACGCGGCCCTGGTAGGTGGCGTAAATGTCCAAAAACTCGCGAACCCAAGGATCGAAGAGGTCGCAGCCGAAAACCTTGTGCCTGCTAGAAAATTCCTTGAAGGTGCTTGATTGCTCGATGGAATGCGCGATTTCGCGGTTCTCGTTCATGCCGGCCGAGCCGTCGCCGTTGAATTCGCAGAACATTACGCGGAAGCTGTCTTCGTCAAGAAACGTGTCCAGCCGCGCGAAGGGCAGCACGGCGTCATAGCCGCGCGGCAGCAAGATGAGCTCTTCCAGGCGCGGGTCGAAGTCGAACGCGCGGCGGTATTCGGGGTCTTGCAGATAGTGCTCGATGACCTTGCACAAGATGCCGTGGGCGGTTTCGGCCGTGCGCTTCATGACGTCGTAGGTCTTCTGGTTGAACAGGCGCGGCACGAACGTGCAGGCCACGACGCGGTGGTGCACGATGGCGGTGGAGTCCTGCATGTAGCGAAACGCCCCGCGCCGTCCTGCCACGTCGCCGTCCAAAGACTCGATGATTGAGAAATACTCGGAAGTGAGCTCGGTGTTGCTGGCCATAAGGCTCCTTTTCGATCGGTTCGTGCAGCAGAAAGGTCGTATCAGTGTACACCTGCGCCCGCGCCCGGGCGCGAAGCGTACGGAAATGTAACAGAGCGTGCAGGAGGCCGACGCGGCGCACGAAGGCAAAGCCGCGCACGCCCGGCTCTGGCCTTCGGGAGGGCGGCGGGGCGGCCCTTTATGCATTTGGCGGGGACGCTTGCGCGAAGCGGGGGTTCGGCTATACTGAAACGCCGTTACCGTACATCACGAGCCGGGGAAGAGAGTTGGCTCTATGATCCCGGCACCAACCTGGCCGACGCCCGCGCGGCCAAGGTGGTCCAGCCGACACCGATGAAGGAGGAGTTTCCCGTGTCGAACGCTGCACATTCTTACGTCTTCACCTCAGAATCCGTCACCGAAGGCCATCCGGACAAGGTCTGCGACCAGATTTCCGACGCCATCCTCGACGCCATCCTCGAAAAAGAGACCGAGCTGGCGAACCAAGGCTACATCGCGCCGAACGGCCAACCCGCCGATCCCGAGCGCGTGCGCTGCGCGTGCGAGACCGTCGCCACCACCGGCATGGTCATGGTCACGGGCGAGATCCGCACGCAGGCCTATGTCGACGTGCAGGCCATCGTGCGCGACGTGCTGCGCGACATCGGCTATGACCGGGCAAAATATGGCTTCGACTGCGAAACCTGCGGCGTCATCAACTCCATCCACGAACAGTCGCCCGACATCGCCCAGGGCGTGGACGAGTCGTGGGAGGCCCAGCGCGGCCTTGCCGGCGACGACCCCTACGAGCGCATCGGCGCGGGCGACCAGGGCATGATGTTCGGGTACGCCTGCGACGAGACGTCGACCCTCATGCCCATGCCGATCTACCTGGCGCAGCGCCTGGCCGAGCGCTTGGCGCAGGTGCGCAAGTCGGGCGAGATGCCGTATCTGCGCCCCGACGGAAAGACGCAGGTCACCGTCCGCTACGCCGACGGCGAGCCCGTCGGCGTGGAGACGGTGGTCGTGTCCACGCAGCATTCCGAAGACGTCGACGCCGACCGCCTCGCCAGCGAGATCGAGCAAAACGTCGTGCGTCCGGTGCTTGCCCAGGAAGGCGTTGATTTGCTCGAAGGAGCGCAGATCCACGTGAACCCGACCGGCCGCTTCGTCATCGGCGGCCCCATGGGGGACGCAGGGCTTACCGGCCGCAAGATCATCGTCGACACCTACGGCGGCATGGGGCGCCACGGCGGCGGCGCGTTTTCCGGCAAAGACTGCACGAAAGTCGACCGTTCGGCCGCCTACGCCGCCCGCTGGGTCGCCAAAAACGTCGTGGCCGCAGGGCTTGCGAAGCGCTGCGAAGTGCAGCTCGCCTACGCCATCGGCATGGCGAACCCGGTGTCGGTCATGGTCGAGACCTTCGGCACGAACACGGTGCCCGAAGACGTCATCGAGCGTGCCGTTGCAAACGTCTTCGACCTGCGCCCCGGCGCCATCATCGATGCGCTCAAGCTGCGCCGGCCCATCTACCGCAAGACGGCGGCCTACGGGCATTTCGGTCGCGAGCTGCCCGAATTCACCTGGGAGCGCACCGACAAGGTGGACGAGCTGCGCTCCGCCTGCGAAGGGGCGCGATGAGGCTCGCCTCGGTCGTGCTGGACATACCCACGCAGGCCCTCGACGCGCCGTACACCTACATCGTGCCCGATCCCGGCGCTGCGTACGCCCCCGTCACGCTGTTCGACGAGGTGGATGCGGCGCCGGGTGCGCCGGGCGAAGAGCTCGACGTGGAGGTGGGGTGCGCCGTCGTCGTGCCGCTCGGGCCGCGCAAGGTCGTCGGGTTCGTGCTCGACGTGCGCGACGTGGACGAAGGCGATGCGCCGGACGGCGTCGACCTGGCCCGCCTGCGTCCGATCGACGCCGCGGCGAGCAAGCCGTACTTCAACGAAGAGGGCGCTGCCTGCGCCCGGTGGATCGCCGACCGCTACATAGCGCCGCTTTCGGCCTGCGTGCGCCTGTTCACGCCGCCGGGGGCCGTGCCGAAGATGACGCGCTCTCCTTACGGCGCGTGGCAGCTCGTCGCGCCTGAGACCCACGAGGCCGACGACCGCTGGATCGTGCCCGGGCCCGCGTTCGACGACTTCCAGCCGCGCAAGAACGCCGCGAAGCAAGACGCCGTCGTCTCGGCGCTCAAAAGCGGTGGGGAAGCGAAGGTCGTCGAACTGACGGCCCAGGTGGGAGCCGTGTCGGGCGCCATCGCCGCGCTCGAGAAGAAAGGCGTGGTGGCAGTCGAGCACCGCCGGCGCATGCGCTCGGTCGGCGGCGTGGCCGCCTCGCCCGCGCCCGCCCGCCCAAGCGCCGGCGCTCCCGAGCTCACCGACGACCAGGCCCGCGCGGTCGAGCTTGTCGTGCAGGCGAGCCGGCGCGGCAAAGGGGAGGCGGTGCTCGTGGACGGCGTGACCGGCTCGGGCAAGACCGAAGTGTATCTGCGGGCCATCGAAGACGTGCTCGCGCACGGCCGCACCGCCTGCGTGCTCGTGCCGGAAATCTCGCTCACGCCGCAAACCGTCGGCCGCTTCCGCCGCCGCTTCGGCGACAAGGTGGCGGTCATCCATTCGCGCATGAGCCCGGGAGAGCGCTACGACCAGTGGGACTTCATAAAAAGCGGCCTGGCCCGCGTGGTGGTCGGCGCCCGCAGCGCCCTGTTCACGCCGCTTGAAAACGTCGGGCTGTACGTGATCGACGAAGAGCACGAAGGGTCCTACAAACAGGACAGCGCTCCGCGCTACCACGCCCGCGACGTGGCGCTGTGGATGGCCGCGCGCAACGGGGCCGCCGTGGTGCTCGGATCGGCGACGCCGTCCATCGAGACGCTGCACGCCTGCGCGAAAGACCCCCGCTTCCACCGGGCGCTGCTTCCCCGACGCGCCAACGGCCGCCCGATGCCCGACGTACAGGTCGTCGACATGGCCAAGGAGTTCGGAAGCGGGTCGCGCTCGATGTTTTCCCTTGCGCTCAAACGGGCGCTCGAAGAAGAGCTTTCCGCAGGCCGCAAAGCCGTGCTCATGCTCAACCAGCGCGGCTTCGCGAAGTTTCTGCTGTGCCGCGAATGCGGGTTCGTGCCCGAATGCCCGTCGTGCTCCACCTCGCTCACCTACCACGAGCGAGGCGCCGAGCTGGCGTGCCACCACTGCGGGCGGCGCGAACCGGCGCCGGGGCGCTGCCCGGAATGCGGCAGCCCCTACCTGAAGAAGTTCGGCGCCGGCACCCAGCGCGTGGAGTCCGAGCTGCGAAGCCTGCTCGACGAGATGGAAGGGGTGGGGCCGAACGTGCCGATCATCCGCATGGACGCCGACACCACCAGCCGCAAGGGGGCACACCAGCAGCTGCTCGAAACGTTCGCCGCCGCCGACGCCGCCGTGCTTCTGGGCACCCAGATGATCGCGAAGGGCCTCGACTTCGACGACGTGACGCTCGTCGGCGTCATCAACGCCGACACGACGCTGCACATCCCCGACTACCGCGCGTCAGAGCGCACGTTTTCCCTGGTCGAGCAAGTGGCGGGACGTGCCGGGCGGGCGGAGCTTCCGGGGCGCGTGCTCGTGCAGACCTACGAGGGCGACTCGGTTCCCATTCGTGCCGCCGCAGCCTACGACCGCGCCGCCTTCTTGAAAGACGAGCTGCCCCGCCGCAAGCTTTTGCGCTATCCGCCCTACGCCGCCATGGCCAACGTGCTGGTGTGGGGCAAAAACGAGTCGGAGGTGGCCGTCGAGGCGGAAGCTGTCCATAAAGCGGTACAGACGTCCGTGCGCGACTTCGGCGGCGACGGCTGGAGCGTGCTTCCCGCCGTGCCGTGCGTGCTCGCAAAGCTGCGCAACACCTACCGGTGGCACGTGGTCGTGCGGGCCCCGGCGGGCGAGGACCTCTCGCGGGCCCTGCTGCCGTTCATGCGACAGCGCCGCGCACATCCGAGCGTTTCGGTCGCCGTCGACGTCGACCCGTTCGACGTGCTCTAGTTCGCTCTTGCCAGATACGCTCGCATCGTGGTAATATATTCTGCTGAGTCTTTAGAGTCAGATATGTTTACGAGCTTGGCTGGTACCATGCCGGAAAGGATGATTCCGTGGCCCAAACCTCCCAAAGCCTGAACGACTTGCCGTCCGAGGGGCCGGCAGAGTCGGTAGAGTCCACAGAAGAAGCGATCGTCGTCGATGCCGAAGAGGAGTTCGACGACGATGACGAATTGGACGTCGCCCCCGACGTGGTGGTCGAAGGGTCCGGCGAAGACGACAAGCTGGAATCTCCCATCAGCGAAGACGGGGAAGACGAAGACCTTCTGGAAGGCATTCCTGAAGAAGAGCTGAAGGCGACCGTCGACGTGGTCTTGCCGAAGGTCAACGGCAAGCCGAAGCGCACCGCCGTGCGCAAGCGCAACCCCGATGCCAACGTCACCATGCTCACCGGCGACCCGGTGCGCATGTATTTGAAGGAGATCGGCAAGGTCTCCCTGCTCACGGCCGCCGAAGAGATCGACCTCGCCATGAAGATCGAAGCCGGCGTCGCCGCCACCGAAGAGCTGGAGCGAGCCGAGGAAGAGGGCGTTGCGCTCGACCGCCGCGAAAAGCGCCGTCTCGGCCGCATCGAGCAGGTGGGCTTGGACGCGAAGCAGCAGCTCATCGAAGCGAACCTGCGTCTGGTGGTCTCCATCGCCAAGCGCTACGTCGGTCGCGGGATGCTGTTTTTGGACCTGATCCAAGAAGGCAACCTCGGTCTTATCCGCGCGGTCGAGAAGTTCGACTACACGAAGGGCTTCAAGTTCTCCACGTACGCCACGTGGTGGATCCGCCAGGCCATCACCCGCGCCATTGCCGACCAAGCCCGCACCATCCGCATTCCGGTGCACATGGTCGAAACCATCAACAAGCTCGTGCGCATCCAGCGCCAGCTTTTGCAGGAAAAAGGCCGCGAGCCAACGCCGGAAGAAATCGGCGAGGAAATGGGCCTGCCGCCCGAGCGTGTCCGCGAGATCCAGAAGATCAGCCAAGAACCGGTGTCCCTCGAAACGCCCATCGGCGAAGAAGAGGATTCCCAGCTGGGCGACTTCATCGAAGACGACGCGGCCGTGGTGCCGCCGGACGCCGCAAGCTTTTCGATGCTGCAAGAACAGCTGCAAAAGGTGCTCGACGGCCTGGCCGAGCGCGAGCGCAAGGTCATCAGCCTGCGCTTCGGCCTGGAAGACGGGCATCCGCGCACGCTTGAAGAAGTCGGGCGCGAGTTTGGCGTCACCCGCGAGCGCATCCGCCAGATCGAAAGCAAGACGCTCGCCAAGCTGCGGCACCCGTCGCGTTCGAGCAAGCTGAAAGACTACCTCGAAGACTAGGGAAACGCTGATTAATTCCGCCAGCCCCGCCCGCGCGGAACAAGACGGCCTTAATCGGCGTTTCCCTAGAGAAGCGCCGACGGCCTGAACCCATGTTTCCCTGGCGAGGACGCGCAAAAACGCGAAAGACGGGCTTCGGGTCCGTCTTTTTGCTGCTGCGGCCCTTTTTGCCCGATCCTGAAAGGTTGGACGCCTCATGAGCGACTATTCCTGCGAGCTGTTCGCAACGTGTTTGGCCGGCCTGGAGCATGCGCTCGCCGACGAGCTGGCGGCGATAGGCATCCGGCGCACGCGGCCCTTGCAAGGCGGCGTGGCCTGCTATTGCGACCGGCGCCTGGCCTTGAAGGCGTGTCTGTGGTCGCGGCTGGCGGCGCGGGTGCTTTTGGTGGTCGGCCACGTGAATGCGGCAAACGCCGATGCGCTCTATCAGGCGGTGTTCGGCCTGCCGTGGGAAGAGGTCGTTGCGACGGAAGCGACGCTGTCGGTGCGGGCGAGCGGCGCAAACGACGAGCTGCGCAACACGAAGTTCACCGCGCTCAAAGTGAAGGACGCCGTCTGCGACGCGCTGCGCGAGCGGGCAGGCTGGCGGCCCGACATCGACCCTCGCGAGGCCGACGCCGTCGTTGAAGTGCGGCTGAAGGACGACCGCGCCACGGTGTCGCTCGACCTGTCGGGCTCGACGCTGTACCGCCGGTCGTACGTGGCGGCCGAAGACGGCGCCGACGAGGCGCACCGCTGCGGGCAGGCGGCGGGGCTGCTGGCGCTTGCCGGCTGGAACGGGCGGGCGACGGAAGGCTGGGCGCTCGTCGATCCGGCGTGCGACAAAGGTGCCCTGGTCGTCGAAGCGGCAAGCGTGGCGTGCAGCCTGGCGCCGGGGCTGACGCGGGACCGCTGGGGCTTCGGCGGCTGGGCGCAGCTTGACCTGGATGCGTGGGAGAGCCTGATCGACGAGGCCGATGCGGCGTTCGAAGCGGGCCTTCAGCGGGTGCGCGAGGGCGTGCCGAAGACCGGCGGCGCGACCGGCGCCGAGCAGGTGCGCTTCATCGGCCTGAGCGCGTCGTCGGTCGCCATCGCCGAGGCGCGAAGGCGCGTCCGCCGCGCCGGGCTTCGCGACGTGGCGTCCATCGAGCTGGGAGACGCGGAAAGCGTCGACGAGGCAGTTGTGCGGGCGAGCAAAACGGCTGGCGGGCCGTGCCTGGTCGCCAGCGTGGAAGCGCTGTCGGCGCCGGGGGATGCGCAGGCGACCGCCCAGGCCGCCGCATCGGCGCTCGTGCGCGGCGCCTCGGCGGCCCCGGAAGGGTCTTCTCTGGCCGTTGTCGGCTACGACCAGGTCGGACGGTCGTTTCCGCAGCCGCCCGCCTGCAAGGCCGCGCTGGGGCGTGGGCGCGTCGAGCAAACGGCTCGCGTCTTCGACGAGCCGGCAGGAGAGCGGACGACGGTCGTGGTGCCCGACCCGGCCGGCGGCGCCGAGCACGAGGTGTCGGTCTACGACGCGACGGCGGCGCAGTTCGTTGCGCGGCTGCACAAAAACTTCAAGCAGCGCCGCAAGTGGGCGAGGCGCGTCGGCGTGAGCTGCTACCGCGTCTACGACGCCGACCTGCCCGAATACGCGGTCGCCATCGACGTGTACGCCGGGGCCGACCACGCCAGCGGCAACACGTATCTGCACATCGCCGAATACGCGCCTCCCGCCTCGGTCGACGCCGACAAGGCCGCGCGGCGCTTCGACGACGTGCTCGCGCTCGCGCCCGTCGCCATGGGGGTGCGCCCCGACCACGTCTTCGCCAAAACGCGGCGGCGCGACAAGGGCGGCAGCCAGTATGCGAGCGACAAGCGCTACAACTACGTCACGCTCGTCGAAGAGGCGGGGCACCTTTTCGAAGTCGATCTGTCGGGGTACTTGGACACGGGCCTGTTTTTGGACCACCGCGTCACGCGCCTGTGGCTGCAGGACAACGCGCAAGGCGCACGCTTCCTCAACCTGTTCGCCTACACCGGGTCGGGGACGGTGTATGCGGCGGCCGGGGGAGCTGCGGAAACGACGACGGTCGACCTGTCGCAGACCTATCTGGACTGGGCGCGGCGCAACATGGAGCTCAACGGCTTCTCCGGCCCGAAGCACGCCTTCGAACGCGCCGACGCCATGGCCTGGATCACCGAGTGCCGCCACAGCC
The DNA here is from genome assembly GCF_011039175.1 of Slackia sp. ZJ119. GTDB lineage: Bacteria > Actinomycetota > Coriobacteriia > Coriobacteriales > Eggerthellaceae > Xiamenia. The sequence goes on along the minus strand of NZ_JAAKEN010000010.1, from coordinate 3,695 downwards.
CGCGCCGGTTCGACCTCGTCTTCGTCGACCCGCCCACCTTCTCCAACTCCAAGGCCATGGGCAAGCGCACCTGGGACGTGCAGCGCGACCACGCAGAGCTGCTCATCGGCGTCAGCCGCTTGCTTGCGCCGGGCGGCGTGGCGCTGTTCTCGTGCAACCTGCGCACGTTCAAGCCCGACCTTGAGACGCTTGCAAAATACGGCGTGGACATACAAGACGTGACGGCCGAGACCATACCGGACGACTTCAGCCGCAACCAGCGGGTTCACAAAGCGTATCTCGTGAGAAGGGCGCAGAAGGGCTGAGGCCTGCGCGGCGGTCGGTCGCCTCACGGACTTCGGGCTTTGACCGCCCGCCACGCCGTTGATCGTGCGCCTCGGCGGTCCCCGCGAGGCGCCGACGCCGCCTGAGCTCGCATCTTCTTTTGCCTGCGCCGCAACCGAAGCGTTTCCGTGCCGTTTTTCGGCGTGTTCATGTTTGGACGGAACATGCTTTTGCTCGTCGAGCACGGTCGCATGCGCTAAGATGAAAGCAAAAGTCAGCAGAAGTGCCGCGAGGCATGGGCCATGAGAAGGAAGCGACGTTGGACGCACCAAAAAACCTCGGCGACCAGATCAGCGACGCCGTGAACGACGCCATCAACAAGCAGGATTACAGTGCGCTCAAAGAAACGGTCGGGCGTGCCATCGACCTGGCGTCCGAGAACATCTCGCGCGGTCTTGCGCAGGCGCACGAAAAGGCGAAGGAGGCCTCGTCGCAAACGCGGGACGCCGCCGGCGGCAATCAGGCATACGTTCCGCCTTTCCAGGCCCAGGCCGAGCGCCTTGCCCGCCGGCAGCAGACCCTTGCGGCAAGACAGGCCAACGCCCAGCTGCGGTCCCGCTACGCGAGCGTGACGGGGCAGAAAGCCGCCGGATACGCCATGGCGATCGGCGGCGGCGTCTTGGCGGCGGGCTTTGGGGCCACGGCGCTGGGACTTGGCCTGGGCGGCGCGGTCTCTGCACTTGCGGGGCTGCAGGCAGGCGCGGTTGCCTGCGGCGTTCTCGTCGTTCCGTCGGTCGTCCTTCTCGGGCTTGGCATCGCGCGGATCAATCTGGCGAACACGTTCAAACGCTTTTGCGGCATCATCGGCCCGCGCAGCGTCGTGAACGTGTCCGAACTGGCGCAACGCTCGCGCCTGTCGGTGCCGAAGGCCCGGGCCGCGCTCGACCGGATGATGCGCCGCGGCTGGTTTCGCGAAGGGCGGCTCGATGCGAGCGAGGAATGCCTCATGGTGACCGACGAGGCCTACCAGCAGTACCAGCACGCCCGGGCGCTTCTGGCCGAGCAGCGCCGCACCCAAGCCATCGAAGCGAAGACGAAGGCCGCGCTTCGAGCCGCCGAGGAAAAGCGGCGGGCGGAAGCCGGCGTGACGGCGAAGGCGCAAGAGGTGCTCGACCGCGGCAACGCGTACCTGTCGGCCATCCGCGAATCGAACGCGGCCATTCCCGGCGCCGAGATCACGGCCAAGATCGACCAGATCGAGCTGGTGGTGCAGTCCATCTTCGAGCGGGCGCAAGAACATCCCGAGGTCATCGGCGACCTGACGCGCCTGATGGACTATTACCTGCCCACGACGGTCAAACTGCTCGACGCCTACGAGGACTTGGACGCCCAGCCTGTGCAAACCGACAACATCCGCGAATCGAAGCGCCAGATCGAAGACACGCTCGACACGCTCAGCGTCGCGTTCGAAAAGCTGCTCGACTCCGTTTTCCGCGACACGGCCTGGGACGTTTCCACCGACATTTCCGTGCTGCACACGGTGCTTGCCCAAGAAGGCCTGACCGAAAACCCGTTTGAAAAGTCGTCGGACGCCCCGACGCTGACCTTGCATCCTTAACGACCCGATAGGAGCCACCCATGTCCGAAGAAACCATCGATCTTGCTGCCATGCCCGTGCCCACCCTCACGCTGACGCCCGACGCCGAAACCGCGCCCGCCGTGCCTGCGGCTTCCGAGCCTCGGCCCATCGAGGCGGTCATGGGGCAGGGCTCTCCGCTCGTCGACGACTCGATGCTCACCGACGAAGAGCGTGCGATGGTCAACACGTTCTCCGAGTCCATCGACGTCAAGAACTCCGCCGTCATCATGCAGTACGGCGCCGGCGCCCAGAAGAAGATGGCCGACTTTGCGCAGGCGTCGCTCGACAACGTGAAGACCCAAGACCTCGGGGAAGTGGGCAACCTCATCACGCAGGTGGTCGCCGAGCTGAAGAACTTCGACGCCGAGGAAGAAAAGGGGCTGTTCGGCTTCTTCAAAAAGAGCGCGAACAAGCTTGAAATGATGCGCGTGCGCTACGACAACGCCGAGGGCAACATCGACCGCATCATCGGGGCGCTGCAGGGGCACCAGATGGCGCTCATGAAGGATTCGGCCACCCTCGACAAGATGTACGAGCTGAACCTCACCTACTTCAAAGAGCTGACGATGTACATCCTGGCCGGCAAGAAGAAGCTTGCCGCCGTCCGCGAAGGCGAGCTCAAGGACCTGCTCGCAAAGGCCCAGGCGAGCGGACGCGCCGAGGACGCCCAGGCCGTCCGCGACCTGGAGGCCCAGTGCGACCGTTTCGAGAAGAAGCTTTCCGACCTGGACCTGACGCGCACGATCGCCATGCAGACGGCGCCGCAGATCAGGCTTGTGCAGAACAACGCCATCACGATGGTCGAGAAGATCCAGACCACCATCGTGAACACCATTCCCTTGTGGAAGTCGCAGATGGTGCTGGCGCTCGGCATCGCGAATTCGAGCGAGGCGCTGCGTGCGCAGACGGCCGTGACGAACATGACGAACGAGCTTTTGCGCAAGAACGCCGAGATGCTGCACACCTCCACGGTCGAGGTCGCCCGCGAAAGCGAGCGGGGGATCGTCGACATCGAAACGCTCAAGAAGACCAACGACTCGCTCATCAAGACGTTCGACGAGGTCATGCAGATCCAAGCCGACGGACGCAAGCGCCGCGCCGAGGCGGAAGTGGAGATGCGCCGCATGGAAGAAGAGCTGCGCCGCAAGATGCTCGAGGTGCACAACTAGGAAAGCCCTGACCGCTTCTGTCGGCGTAGGGACCGGTCGGCGTCCTTGCGCTTTAGGCGGGGCTTGTGGCGAGGGCTGCGGCGCCGGCGCTGTCGACTGGTGCGCCGCCAAGGTCTCTCCACTGTTCCTTCACAATTGCAAAAAAGTTCTTGCGCAGTGCTTCACGATAGCGTATTATAAATGCTCGTGACGCGGACATGGCTCAGCTGGTAGAGCACCACCTTGCCAAGGTGGGGGTCGCGGGTTCGAACCCCGTTGTCCGCTCCATCGAATGCGAAAAGGCCTGGGTGACCAGGCCTTTGTTCGGAACCTTATGCGCGGTTAGCTCAGCGGGAGAGCATCACCTTGACACGGTGGGGGTCACTGGTTCAATCCCAGTATCGCGCACCATGAAACACCAGGCCGGAAGGGTAACAGCTTCCGGCCTTTTTCTTTACTAGGGTATCTGGTCAAAAAAGGCATATAGGCAGAAAAGTGTGTAAAGGAAATCATTCGGGGCATATAGGCAAAAAAGTGTGTAAGACTCAGTCCATCGCAAAGGGGTAGGGAGTGCTGTTATGGAATTCCGACCAAACCAGGCCTTCTCCCCATCTCGCCGGGGATCCGCTGCCATCGCCAAGCTG